>NZ_FZNQ01000002.1 GCF_900188065.1 Halorubrum vacuolatum | reverse complement strand
ACCCGTACCCATCCCGAACACGGAAGTTAAGCTCACCAGCGTACTGGATGGTACTGGAGTGAGAGATCCTCTGGGACGTGCAGTTCGCCGCCTCGTCATTCATACCACATTCATTATCCACCGAGCGACAGGTTCGTTCGCGTTGGCGAGTGACATCGCAAGCGCGTACGTGCGACCTCGGATATCGAATGCGAAGAACGAACTCCGGTTTCGATACGGCGGGACGTCGACGGTGTTTGTCGGTGGACGTGTGTTCGGGACCCATCGCGTGGGATCCGGTCGATATCAGTCGTGATTACCTCACCGGAGTACTTATTATATTTCTATACGGCATGATGTAATAATGAGTGCTCCTCCGGAGGCCGGGACGATCAGTTTGCGTCTCGTTGGCTCTGAGGCCCGCCCACTTCGGAGCGGGGTCTTTCCACAGTACGCCGTGTCCGTGCTTTTCGATACGGATCTGGATGCGTGGCGGCGCGGATGGCGGGGAACGGATCGCTCGCCGGTACACGAAGGGGTAGTCGTTGCGGGGGAGACGACCCGGAGCGTCTCGTCATCGGGGGCACAGACCACACACGTGCTCTCGAGTCCACGGATCGCGTACACCCTTCTAGGTGAACCCGACTCGTCGACGCCGGTGATCGCGGCGGTTGAGGAGTTTCTCAACACGGCCGATGACGTCGCGCCAACGGTGTTTATCGATGATATCACGTCCACACGGATGGACCGGTCGGCGTGTCTCGCCTTTTTGGAAGCGATGGTCGAGCGGGTCGCGTCGGCCGGAGGCTCCCTCGTCATCGGCTGTACGCCGGGATCGATAGACGGTGTGGTCCTCGATCGCCTCATCGACGTGAGCACCACCGTGCGGATGCCCGACGTTGGACCGATCGAAGCCGTAGAACGGTTGCGGCGGAACGATCCGACCACGTTTGGGTACGTGCGGCAACACTGGATCGAGGCCGGATGCGGGATCGAAGCCTGCGACCGCAACTATCCGCAGGCCAAACAGGTACACAGTTGTCTTTCGGATCCGAACACGACATCCCGGACCCTTGGGATGGCGCTGTCCGGGCTCGCCTCGCTCTCGGTAATACGGACGTGGGGTGACACCGTTGGGTCGACACGGTATGATCTCACCACATACGATCGCGCCGCCCTCACGATGGTCGGTCTCGCTTTCGGCGTCGCAACCGACCGTCTCGACATCGAACAGTGATCGTCGCGCGGCTGTCAGTGCCGGTTCGGTGAGCTCGTCGCCTCCTCGAATCGTGGGGCGAACGTGTAGTCAGCGACGGTACCATCCGGAGTGAGCGTAACGGTCCCAAGGGTGACGGTGTCTCCGACATCATGTTCCGTAGCGATCGTCTCAAAGACGGCCCGTCGGTCGAGCCGCTCCCAGAGGACGTCCGCGACGAGCGACTGAAACGCTTCGGGATCGGTCCATCCAGCGTCGATCTCCGAGGGAACATGGACGAGGAGCTGAAACTCCTCTTCGGTGACGTGGATGCTCACGCCGAAGGTGTTCGCGGACATGTCCGGTCGTTCGACCGCACTTCGTTTATGTTCATCGTCGTCGTTGCGTCTTCATCGTTGCGACTCCGTCGAGGCGGCCTGATGGCTGCGGGGCATCCGCGTCGTGTGAATCCGCTTTGTCCGGCGCCGAAAGGGGTAAGCGACAGGGGGGGTAACGAGTTCGTGGTGACGGAACCCCGTGTCCCCCCGATCGCTGGCCTCGTTACGGCAGTTATCGCCGTGAGCGCGGGAGCGATACTGGTTCGATGGAGCAACGCCCCGAGTTCGGTGGCGGCGTTTTATCGCGTGTTGTTCACCACGCTCCCCCTGCTCCCGATCGCCGGCTGGCGATATCGCGATCACTTCCGCCGGATCACGGTCCGTGATTTGGCGTTTGCAACCCTTGCAGGGATCGCGCTCGCGTTGCATTTTGCCACGTGGTTCGAGAGCCTGGAGTGGACGAGCGTGGCGGCCAGCACGACGCTCGTTCAGGCGCAGCCGGTGTTCGTCGCCGTCGGCGCGTGGTTGCTTCTGCGCGAACGGGTCACCCGTCGGATGGTCCTCGGGATCGTCGTCGCCGTCACGGGCATGGCGGCGATGTCCCTCGGTGACCTCCTCGGCGGCGTGCTCGTGGGTCCCCGCCCGCTGTACGGCAACGCCCTTGCGCTGATCGGGGCCGTGATGGCGGCCGGATACGTGCTCGCCGGGCGGTCGTTACGCCAACGGGTCGCGCTCGTCCCATACGTGGTCATCGTCTACGGCGTCTGTACGCTCACGTTGCTCGCGCTCGTGAGCGTGGAGGGCCACTCCCTCATCGACTATCCGGCACGCGAATGGGCGATCTTCGTCGGACTGGCAGTCGGCCCGGGGTTGTTCGGGCACACGGTCATCAACTGGGCCCTGGCACATCTCGAATCCAGCGTCGTCTCCGTGTCGTTGCTCGGCGAACCGGTCGGAGCCACGATCCTCGCGCTGATGTTATTGAACGAGTTCCCCACGGTGTACACCGTGTTCGGCGGAATCATCGTCCTGACGGGTATTTATTTGACGACGACCGATGCCGGCGGATGACTCCCTTTCGATATCGTTGCTGCGTACGGTTTCCTGAACAGTGGGATCGGTGCCTTTGTGGGTTTGGTCCGACGCCGCCGCCATGTCGCCAACAACATCTCAGCATTGATATTTTGGGCTCAAGAATAAATAGCGCTGCCGGACTGTGACCGATATGTGCCGACGGGCGATTATTATCGTCTTTGGAAACGACCGATCGGTCACTCACCGGGTTCATGAGGTACTGGAGACGTTGGAAGGGGTCCCGTCCTCATCCGTCGAACCGGTCCCGTTCACCGGCGGGAGCACGACGGAGCGTTGCCAAGCGACGTTCCAGGAAGTCGATGGAGGGTTCTCCACAGGGGCGGCCGACAGCGACGGCTTCGATCCACGGGCGCTGGATGGGGACGTTTTCGCGGTCGTTGCTCCGGCCGACTCGCTCGATGACATCCCACTCGATCGGTTCCCGCACGAGCTGCACGCGACGCCGACACTCGCCATCGCTCGTTCACGCACCCCCGAGCGGTATCGTGAGGCGTTTCTGCACGGTGCTGACGACGTGTTCGGTCCGCACACGGGGTCGGCCGACGAGGACCCGCTTCGGGAAGCGCTTCGGAACGCGATGGATCGCACGAATCGCCGACTCCCGCCCATTGCGGTCGAGTCGCTCCGGACCGTCGTGCTGGACGCGGCGACGACACTGATGGGCGCGGAGACCGACGAGGTGGCGACCAAGGTCGAGTGGACCTTGGAAAACGTCGGGACGAGCGCGGATCTGGATCGTATCGTGGTATATCGGGACGTAGATGGGATGTTCAACCCGGCCTTCGCGTGGGCAGCGGAGCCACTGCGGCCGGATCCCCGGGCGTTTGAGTCGTTTCCGTCACCGGAGCGGCTCGCACGCTTCGAGAACGTCGTCTCCGGGGACATTTCTACGGAGAAGGGCGATTCGGACGTGGATGGACCGCTCTCCTCGGTACACGTTCCGCTCGTCAGCGAGTGGGAGCTCGTCGGTGTCGTCGTCTTCGAGGTCGAAACGCCGAGAACGTGGGCTGACGCCGAGGTCGACCTGTACCGTACGCTTGCGGACCTGATCGCGCACATGCTCGCCCGAAACGAGCGTCGACGTGAACTCAGACAGCAGGCCGAGCGGCTCGAACAGTTCAGCACGGTCGTCTCGCATGACCTGCGAAACCCGCTCAACGTCATGGCCGGCTATCTCGACCTCGCGGCTGATGATCTCGCTCCCGAGCACTATCGGCCGACCGATGACGCTTTACGTCGGATGGAGACACTCATCGACGACCTCCTCATGCTCGCACGACGTGGCGATGCGATCGGTGAAACGGAACCCGTTCCGGTGCGGGCCATCGCCGAGGACGCGTGGCATTCAGTCAGGACACCGCGGGCGACCCTTGCTGTCGTGGAGGGGCTCGGACACATCGAGGCGGATCCGAGTCGACTCAGACAGCTCTTCGAGAACCTCTTTCGAAATTCGATCGATCACGGCGGTCACGGGGTAACCGTCGAGGTCGGTCCGCGGGTGTCCGATGGGCAGGTGATCGGGATGTATGTCGCCGACGACGGCCCCGGCATCCCATCCGACGTGCGCGAGTCGGTCTTCGAGTCCGGGTTCTCGACGGCCGGTAGCTCCGGTATCGGCCTCGCCATCGTGGCTCGCGTCGCGGAGGGTCATGGCTGGACCGTGGAGGTCGACTCGGATGGCGGTGCGATCTTCGAGTTCGAGTTCGCGGGACGTGAGGTGCGCCCTCCGGCGGACCGAGCAGTGCATGAGGCGTAGCGACGCGGGGCGGTAGGTGGGGCGTGAGGACGCGCCGACTTGCGGATCACGAGCTACCGATCAGTGTATTTTGAGTTCGACACGGCGTCCATCCGGATCACGGACGTACGCCGCCCAGTCACGCCCATACGCACCGTATCGTTTCTTCGGTTCATCCGGATCGACGTCGTAGCCCGCGGCTTCGATCCTCGAGAGGAGGTCGCACAATTGGTCATACCCATCCATTTCCTCGGAGCGGATCAGGAGACAGAGATGGTCGCCGCCGAGCGGCACGTCCCCATCGCTCGGGCTTTCGTCCCCGGTCGTGCTGATACTCGCAGCCTCGTCCCCGCTAGCTCCATCGATCGTCGGGTCGTCCGTGGGGACGAGATGGAGGTGACGGCCGCCGGCCGCGAGCGCGACGAAGGGAACGTCCCCCGCGTCGTATCGCTCACGGTCCCGGATCGGCAGCCCGAGGAGGTCGTGATAGAACGCGAGCGCTTCCTCGAGGTCGGTCACCCGAAAGGCGATGTGATCCACGTCGACGACGTCGGGGTCCATGCCGATCCGTGGGCCGCATGATCCCTGAAGTTTACTCCGGGATACACGTCCGTGTCTCGCTGCCGGTTTCGGCCGACACGGAACTCCGGTACCGGGGATTGTCCCCTCAGTGGCTGAACCGCTCCCGGGTCCGCCGATGGCGGTCGCGGAACATTCCCTCGAACCCGACCTTGGCAAACGGTGCTGTCGCGTCCCCGAACGGCCCGAACGGGAGGCGGTACTCGACCGTATCGACGAGGCGCGTCTCGCCGCCGTCGGCATAAAACGAGTGTGTATGCACCCAGCGTCGGAAGGGACCGCCGACCATGTCGTCGACGAAGTAGGCGCTCCCTTCGACGGGGCCGCCGTCGGGCTCACGCTCGATGATCCGTGACTCCCAGCGTTGTCGCGGGCCGATCCCGAACGGCCGCATCGACATCCGGATCCGCGACCCCTTCCGGAGCTCGTCGGGGGCGGGAGCGCCGTCGGGCCCCTCGATGGCGTCGATTCGGAGGTTCATCCACGCAGGCGTGAGCGCGCGAAGCCCGTCGATCGTCGCGTGAAACTCCCAGACCTTCTCGATGGGCGCCGGTACCCGCGTCTCCCGGCGGTATGTTGCCATGGGATAGGTATGACCGCGCCGGTGAAAAGTCCTTCAGACCGCGACCGTTCACGGGCGCTTCGGAGCACACCGAAACCCGAATACGATCGGCGCCCACACCCTTATCCAATGGAACGAGGTGCGATCGAGATCGCCGATCTGGTCGGTCCCTTCGACCTGCAGGCGACCGTCGAGAGCGGCCAGAGCTACCTGTGGAACCGGGCCGACGGCGGCACATACGACTCGCTTCACGCATACGGCGGGCAGGAGTGGTATGAGACCGTCGTCGACCCGATCCCGGGGCTCACCGATGAACGGGTCGTGGTTCGGGTCCGACAGATCGGCGACGTCCACGATGGGAGGCTTGAGTGGGAGGCATCGACCGATGCCGTTCCGCTTTTGACCCACCTGTTGCGGCTGGATGACGACCTCGATGCGATCCTCGGATCGACGCCGGATCTGCCGCTTCTGTCGCGCGCGTACGAGAGATATGAGGGGATGCGGCTGACCCGAGACCCAGTGTTTCCGTGCCTCATATCGTTCATCTGTTCCGCCCAGATGCGCGTCGCGCGGATCCACGGGATGCAGCGGCGGCTTCGGGAGACGTACGGTGACGTGCTCGAACTCGACGGCCGGAAGTATCACGCCTTTCCGAATCCGGAGCAACTCGCCGCGCGGACGGAGGCGGAGCTCCGTGACCTCTCGCTCGGATATCGTGCGCCGTACGTCCGTCGCACCGCGGAGATGGTCGTCGGCGGTGAGGCCCATCCACACGAGGCGGCCGACCTCCCGTATGAGGAGGCTCGGGAGTCGCTCACGCGGTTCGTCGGCGTCGGCGAGAAGGTCGCCGACTGCGTGTTGCTCTTCTCGCTGGGCTTCCTGCAGGCGGTCCCGCTCGATACGTGGATCCGGACGACCATCGAGGAGTACTATCCCGACTGCGAACGGGGATCCTACGCCGAGACGTCCCGTGCGATACGGGAGCGGTTCGGCGGCGAATATGCCGGATACGCACAGACGTACGTGTTTTATTATCTCCGGGCGGGCGGGGAGTGAGCGGAACCGCCCGGACACGGGGATCCTGTTCGCTCGGCCGAACGGGAACCGACCGTCCGGGAGAAGGTTCATACTCGCCCGTGCGGTAGATGATGGCACAATGAACTGCCGAGTCGTCGTGGAGGCCGCCGTCCCGGTGTATGACGTCGAGACCACCGACGAGGCGGTGCGGATCGCCATCTCGAAGACGGGCGGAATGTTGAATCCGGACCTCAACTACGTGGAGATCGAGATGGGAAGCCGTCAGTCCCCGAGCGGCGAAGAGCTCCCGCCCGCCTTCATCGCGGCCGACGAGGCGCTCGTGGCCCTTGAACTCGAGATGGACGTCTTCAACGTCGACCGACCGGAACACGCGAGCCGGATCGCTCGCAAGGAGATCGGACAGCGCCTCCGCAATATTCCCCTGAAGGTGCTCGACGTCATCGAGATCAACGAGGAAGCGGATGGCGAGAACGAAGCGGATGGCGAGGTGACGGACGGTGAAGCCGACGGAGTGGGCGGGCCGACCGGGAACGGATAGGCGACATTCACGGACGGATCGCCCGAGGGTGACGCTGGTCGATAGGACGGGACTGCGTAACGCGAACGTGAGCGTAGCCACTGGCTGGTTGTGGACAACGATAACGCGATCGAAGTATTAGTCGGCGGTCGCAGCCAGCGGTTCGGATTTCGGTTCCTCCATCGGTGCGGTGATCCCCTTTGTGAGTTCGAACACTGCGGCTTTGTGGTCGGTCTTCGATTTGTGGATCGATGTGGGCTTCACGCCAAGTTCCTGGTACGAATCGAGGTCGAGGTCCTCTCCCCAAAACTCGCACTGTTTTCGTACTTCAGCGAGGAGGCCGTGAAGGTGAATGAGCTCCTGCTTTTTCATAAGCATCCATCCCTTGCTACCGAAGGCTTATATTATTATCCTGAGTCGCGTTAACACGCACCTACCGGAAAATAGGGTTTCAGCGGGTCTAGCCGGTATTTCTACGTTAACGATCGGGATCAATACGGTACGCAGCCGGCCGGCGGATGCACGACAGTACATGGACACTTGATCAAAAGCTGCTCGCGCTGCCTCCTGCGTTTTTCGGTGGCCGATCCTCGATCATACGACTCCGATCGTGTGGACCCCACGTGTGGCCCCTTCATCACGCGCGGTCCGGATCACGAACCGATCAGGGTCGAAGGGATCTCGCCGCAGTCACCGACTGCGGTCACTGAAACTGTTTTACCGCCTCGAGGTCACGCTCGGTTCGCATAAATTCGGTCAGTCGCCGCGTCGCATGACACGAGGGACAGTTGAAGTTCGTGCGCAACGCCGGGAGGTCCGCGGGGTTGTCCTGCCAGCCTTTCCGACACTCGGGACAGACCAGTCGAATAAATGCCTCGACCATACCGTACCTATACGCACTGGATGGATAAAAACGTGTGCGAGTGTTTCTCACCCATGACGATGGGGAACCTCCCGGGCGTTCCCCATCGGCGACTCTCTCAGCCCTCGAGTTGACCGTTCGCCTCGAGAAGCTCTTTATACCGATTCCGGATGGTGACCTCCGAGATGTCCGCAACCGCTGACACCTGGCTCTGTGTCACCTTCTGGTTCGACAGCAACGCGGCGGCGTACACGGCCGACGCCGCGAGCCCGACCGGGGATTTCCCGCTCGTGATCCCCTCGTCTTTCGCCGTCGAGAGGAGCTCCCGTGCGAGGCGATCGACCTCCTCGTTCAGCTCGAGCCGGGAGATAAACCGCGCCACGTAGCTCTCCGGGTCCGCCGGCTGGACCTCCAGTTTGAGCTCCCGGATGATGTACCGGTAGGTTCGGGTGAGCTCCATTTTGTCCACTCGCGAAACCGCGGTGAACTCATCGAGGCTCCGCGGATTTCGGGCCTGGCGGGCGGCAGCGTACAGCGCGGCGGTGGCGACGCCTTCGATGGAACGTCCCGGAAGGAGGTTCTCACTCAGCGCGCGTCGATAGATCACGGAGGCCGTCTCCCGAACCGTCTCGGGAAGCCCGAGCGCGCTCGCCATGCGGTCGATCTCGCCGAGCGCCTGCTTGAGGTTGCGCTCCTTCGAGTCGCGGGTGCGGAACCGCTCGTTCCACGTGCGAAGCCGCTGCATCTGTCGGCGTTGCCGCGTCGACAGCGACTTGCCGTAGCCGTCCTTGTTCTGCCAGCCGATGTTCGTCGAGAGCCCCTTGTCGTGCATCATATTGGTCGTCGGGGCGCCGACGCGGCTCTTCGAGTCCCGTTCGGCGGAGTCGAACGCGCGCCACTCCGGCCCGCGGTCGATCCCGTTCTCCTCGACGACGAGCCCGCACTCCGTACAGACCGTCTCGCCGTGTTCGGTGTCGGTCGCGAGCCGGCCGTCACATTCCGGACACGTCGTGACCTGTTGTGTTTCCGTCGTCTCCTCGATCGCGTCCGTCGATCGATGCCGTTCCGTGCTTCCGTCGTAACTCCTGATGCGTGTCTCTGTCATGGGTGGTCTCCGATTCGACGTCACGGCGAAAAATGCGAGGCCGTTAACGCTCGACTCGTTAACTAACAGTTATTTCCCAACGTATATAAAAATTTGTATTTTTTAGAAGCAGCGCATATACCATGATCGTGTCTTCAGGCCATTCTCCGGCGGTGAATGGGAATTAATAGCATGATGGATCCGAGACCGAAATAACCCCGAAACGGGTTCATTCAAGGATATATAATTGTCGGGGACTGAGCCCGCCGCTATCGACGCCGATTCACCGATGAGCGCCGATTTCCGAGATGGATCAGCGTCGCGTCTCCACGCCGGTGACCTCGAAGCGGACACCGCCATCGTCGCCGTCGAGGAGATCGATCGTCCATCCGTGTGCGTCGACGATCCGTCCGACGATGCTCAGCCCGAAGCCCGTCCCGTCGGTCGACGCCGTCATCCCGTGTTCGAAGACCCGGTCACGCTCCGCTTCCGGGATGCCCACGCCGTCATCCTCGATGAAGAACCCGTCCGGGAGCGTGCCGATCCGAATGTGTATCCGTTCGTCGTTCCGATCGTCCCGTGGGCGTCCATTCATGCCGTGCTCGACGCTGTTCCGTATGAGATTCTCGATCGCCTGTCGGAGCCGGCCCTTATCGGCGCGCAGCTCCAGGTCGGCGTCGATCTCCAACGTCGCCCCGTCCGTTTTCACGCCGTCCCAACTGGCAGACGCCACCGACGAGAGCGATACCCATTCGGGCTCACCGATCACCTCACCCTGACGCGAGAGGAGCAGGAGGTCATCGATAAGGTCGTCCATGCGTTCAAGCGACCGTGAGACGGCCTCGAAATGTTCGTTATCCGAGGTCTCACGGCCCAGCTCCAGTCGTCCCCGTGCGACGTTCAACGGGTTCCTGAGGTCGTGTGACACCACTCCGGTGAAGTTCTCCAGCCGATCGTTTTGTCGTTCCAAACGCCGCTCGTAGCGCTTTCGTTCCGTGATGTTGGAGAAGATCGTAATGCACTGTCCGTGTCGTGGGGAGAACGCCGAAATCTTGTAGTACCGATCGAGCGGTGCGGAGTACTGCTCGAACGTGCGGGGTTCCCCACCGAGTCCCACTTCCCCGAAGATGTCGATGAACGGCGTCTCCTCGATGCCGGGGATCGCCTCGGTAGCGCGTCGTCCAACGACGTCCTCGGCGTTGAGCCCGGTGAGTTCCTCGAACCGTTCGTTGACCCGTTCGTAGGTGTAATCGATCGGCTCCCCGTCCTCGTCGGTGACGATCCCTTTGACCCCGATGCCGTCGAGGGATTCCTCGAACAGTCCGTTGAGAAGCAGCTGTTGCTCGCGTTCGTCGCTGACGTCCCGGTAGATCCAGAGGTTCGCCTCGCCGTCGGCGAGACGGTAGGGCACGTAGTCGCGTTCGAGGATACGCCCGTCGTTCAACACGATCTCCTCGTTTTGTACCGGCTCACGGTCGGCGAGCCGTTCGGCGATCCCGTTAACGAACGCCTCCGGCTCGGCGAATCGGTCCGCGAGTTCCGCCGCGGCTTGGGCACAGTCCGCACCGACGAGTTCGTCGGGATTCGCGTCGACATCGAGCAGTTCGGTGAACCGCTCGTTCGTGACCAGCACCTTCCTCGAATCGTCCTCGACGAGCACCCCGAACGGGAGGTTCTCGAGGAGCGTCGTCAGCACGCGGTTCGTGCGATCGAGCGCCGACTCGCTCCGTTTGAGGCTGTCGACATCGATCACCAGTCCCTCCTCGATACGTTCGTCCCCGTCATCGACGACTTGTCCCCGCTCCCACACCCACCGAATATCCTCGTCCTCGCGGGACAGCCGATAAACCACGTCGTAGGTCCCGTTCTCGGCGACGCCGTTTGCGATCTCCGTCTCGACCAGCTCCCGATCGTCGACGTGGACGAGCTTCCTTGCGATCGCCACGTCCGTTAACAGCTCATCCTCGGTGTACCCCGTCAGCTCCTCACAGGCGCCACGAACGAGTTCGAACGGCCACTCCGGTGCGGTGCCCGTCCGATAGATCACTCCCGGGATGTTGTCGACGAGCCGTTCGAGCCGCTCACGGTTCGCCCGCCGCTCCGTGACGTCTTGAAACTGCGAGAAGATCGTCACTACCTCGCCGTCGTCGTCGGTGATCACGCGGTTGTGCCATTCACACGTGATCCGTGTCCCGTCGGCCCGAACGGTCTCGTTGATGCTGTGATATCCACCACGGACATTAAGCAGGTCAGAGACGACCTCCTCGACGGCCTGCTCGGCGGATTCCGGGACGAACTGCCGCCAGGATACCCCTTGTAATTCCCCACCGTCGTAGCCGAGTATCTCCTCCGCGGCGTCGTTCAACCGCCGGACACGGAACTCCTCGTCCCACTCGATCACCCCCAACGGGGAGTGTTCGATAAACATCGAAAGCCGCTTCCGGCTTTCCGCGAGCGCACGCTTCGACCGGTGCTGCTCGACCGCGTTCGTGACGCGATTCGCGAGGACCGCATAGACGTCCGAGCCGTATCCCTTCTGTAGATAGTCGGTGACCCCCGCCGAGATGGCTTCGCTCGCGATCTCCTCGCTCCCCTGTCCGGTAAACAGCACGAACGGGAGGTCCGGATAGCTCCGACGGACCTCCTCTAAGAACTCCAGTCCGGTCATCTCCGGCATATCGTAATCACACACGATCACGTCGAGGTCCGAATCGAGCCGATCGAGTGCCGCCGTCGGGTCGGTCTCCGTTTCGATCTCGAACGCGTCGTTCTCCCGTTGGAGATAGAGGGCGGTGAGCTCCGCCATGTCGGCGTCGTCATCGACGTGGAGGAGCCGGATAGGGGCGCTCATAGGTGTGCAAGAGTCGGATCACATATACACCTACTGGACAGCTTCTCATGGTTGATACCTCCGGGGGGTCCGTTCGAGGCGGGAAGCCACAACTCACCGCGCGTCCATCCCGGCAGCCCGGGCGATGGCGCCCGTCAGTACCGTCGTCGCCGTCGCGCACGCGTCCCAGTCGGTCCATTCCCGTGGATTATGTGAGATCCCATCACGTGATGGGGCAAAGAGCATGGCGGCGTCGGTCGACTGCGCGATACGCATCGCGTCGTGAGCGGCTCCGGAGTGTATGTCGATAGCTTCCGCGCCGACCGCGTCGGCGCTCGCGTGTGCGGCCGCACGCAATCGGTCGCTCATCGACTCCGGTTCGACGTCGAAGGGCCGTTTAACCGTCGTCTTCACGTTCCGTTCCCGCTCCAGCCGCGCGAGCGACTCCCGTCCCGCCGTGACGATCCGTTCGATCGATTCCCGGCGGACGTCCCTGATATCGACGCCGGCCTCGACGCGGCCTGGAACGACGTTCGTTGCGTTCGGCGAGATCGAAAAGGATCCGACCGTCGCGACGGCCGTTTCGCTCTCCGATTCGACGACATCGGTGGCCGCCCGCTCAACGTCAAGCACGAACTCGCTCGCGGCGGCGAGTGCGTCAGTACGTGCGTCCATCGCCGTCGCCCCCGCGTGGTTCGCCTCACCCTTGAGTTCGACCTGACAGTGGGTGATACCCGTGATCGCCGTGACGACGCCGACATCGGCTCCTTCCCGCTCCAAGGCCGTGTCCTGTTCGATATGGAGTTCATAAAAGCCGGCCCAGGAGGTCGGATCGAGACGACCCTCTCCTCGATAGCCGATCCGCGAGAGCGCCTCCTCGAGGGTGTCGCCAGCGGCGTCGGTGAGCCCGAGGGCGTCCGTCGCCTCCATTTCGCCGGCGGCGACCGTCGATCCGAGAAGCCCATCGGCGTAAGTTCCACCCTCCTCCTCGGTGAAGCTCACGACGAGGACCGGTCGGTCCGGCTCGACACCCGCATCCTGCATCGTGCGAACCGCCTCCAAAGCGGCGTAGACCCCGAGGGGACCGTCGAAGATCCCGCCTTCCGGCACGCTGTCGAGGTGGCTCCCGCTCGCGATGGGCGACCGATCCGGATCCGCTGAGGGTGGGGTCCATCTGCCCGCGATGTTGCCCACGCTATCGACCGTCACGTCGAGGCCGGCCGCCTCCATGCGCCCCGTGAGATAGTCGCGGGCGCGACGGTTCGTGGGCGTTCCCGTTCGATTCGTCCGGCCGCGCTTGTCCGGTTCGTCGTACTCGATCGCGCCGAACGTGGCGTTCCGCTCGATATCCGCGCGTAGCCGATCCGCATCGACGGGAAGCTTCATGATGATATCCCGCCCCGGAATTAAAAAAAGGGTCCGCCGACGGTCGACGTGACGTCGCGTTCACCGTAACCGTCTCCGGACTGCCGATCCGACCGCGACCCCCGCACAAAACGCCACCCGCCCCCCTGCCCCGCCGACCGCCCGATCGGTGGCAACGACGATCGGCAGCCACGCGAGCGCGAGGACAAGCGGATTCGGTCTCGTTTTCTCTCCGCCCCGACCGCCGTTGCGCATGAGATGGCGGTGGATGACGCCAATGGCCACCCCAACCACGAAGCCCGCGCCGCGGTCACCCGCGATTCGCCCCGCCACGAGAAGCAGCACCGCCCCGATGGTGGTCTCGACGACGCTTCGTTGCGGACCTGCATCCGATGGCATTCCGAACGCTCCGGTCGATGCCATGCGTGTTATTAGCAACCACGAACCCTGTTTGTTTCGCCTTCATGTTCGCGCTCCGTCCCATCACCCAACGGATGGGGTTATCCACCCGAAGACCTATACGGCCGATGTAATAATTTCGTTCCATGGCCCTCGTTCCCCTCGCTGCAGCCGGCATCGGTGCCCTCTTCGGTCTCGCCATGTTGGTCCTCTACATCGGGATCATCGTCTGGGTGTACTCCGACGCGCAAACCAACAGCCCGCATTCTCCCGTCCTCTGGGCGCTCGTCGTCTTCTTTGCGCCCTTCCTTGGGCTCATTCTCTACTGGCTACTCGGGCGCACGCAGGCGTGAGGCGTCGCCCGCCCTGTGGCTTCAGCGGTGGAGCATCGTCCGCGCCTGCCTTCAGCGGTGGAGCATCGTCCGTGCCTGCCTTCAGCGGATGTGATACAGCGCGAGATCGGCGAGCCGATCCGCAAGCTCCGTCGAGAACGCCTCCCGTCGTACACGCCACTCCCAGTTGCCCTCGAGCGTGCCCGGTTCGTTGAACCGAGCGCCGCCGTCCAACCCGAGCAGATCCTGCATCGTCGTCATGGCGATGATCGCCTCCGACGCCCAGACCGCGTCGATGATCTCCCACTCGATCGCGGTTTCGCCGTCCACCCCGAGGTTATACTGTAGACAGTCCCGCTGTTCCGCGTCGAGCCCCTGATAATAGCCGACCCAGGTGTTCGTATCGTGCGTCGAGGTGTATCCGACGACTCCCTCGGGGTAGTGCATGGGTTGGTACTCGTTGCCGGCCGCACACCAGTCCGCGTACTGTGGAACACGCATTCCAGGGAAGCCGAACTCGAACGCGAGTTCGTCCATCTCCGGCTCCTCGAATCCGAGGTCCTCGACGATGAACGGGGCGTCGCCGAGCTCCGCCTCCACGAGTTCGAACAGCTCCCGACCGGGCCCCGCACGCCATTCGCCGTCCGCGGCCGAGGTCGCCGTCGCGGGGATCGCCCAGTAGCGAATGAAGCCGAGGAAGTGATCGAGGCGGGCGACGTCCGCGAGGTCGAACAACCGCCGGAATCGCGCGATCCACCAGTCGTATCCGCGCTCAGCGAGACGCTCCCAGTCGTAGACCGGATTCCCCCAGCGCTGGCCGTCGTCGCCGGCGTTCGGCGGCACACCGGCGACTGCGGTCGGGCGGTTCCCCTCATCGAGCGCGAATGCTGCCGGGTTCGCCCACACGTCCGCCGAATCCAGCGAGACGTAGATTGGTACGTCGCCGACGATGGAGACCCCGTGTTCGGCCGCCGTCTCCCGGAGATCCCGCCACTGCCGATCGAAGATCCACTGAAGGAACTCGTGATATCGGATCTCCTCGGCGTGCTCCTCGCGCGCACTGGCGAGGGCATCCGGGTCACGCGTCCGGATCGCTTCCGGCCAGTCGATCCAGGTGTCCTCCGGCCGGGCCGTAGAAAGCGCCCGAAAGAGCGCGTAGTCCGCGAGCCACGGCTCCCGTTCCCTGAACGTCTCGAATTCAGCCGACGAACCCTCGGCCGCTGCAAACCGCTCGAAGGCGGTTCGGAGCCGGCTCGTTTTGAATTCACGGACGGCCGGGTACTCCACCCGATCGGGTGAGAAATCCGGAACCGGTTCGAGATCGCTCTCGTCCAACAGGCCGTCCTCGACGAGGCCGGTTAGGTCGATCAAAAGCGGGTTGCCAGCGAACGCCGAGGGGGACTGATACGGCGAATTGCCGGTCACGTCCGTCGTCGGCCCGAGCGGGCAGATCTGCCAGTGATCGATCTCCGCGCGCCCGAGAAACTCGATGAACTCGTGTGCTCCGCCGCCGAGGTCGCCGATGCCGTGTGGCCCCGGCAGCGACGTGACGTGACAGAAGACGCCGCTTGAACGGTCGAATCGCATGGCCTCCTTTCACCGGGCCGGTACTTGAAACCCGCAACTCGCGCACGCCCGATCGTCGGCCGTCGATCACCCGTCCGCAACGCCATCACAACCGCCGCGATCGTCGCTATCGTTCGCGTGCGGCGGGTGGCCTCCGGACGTCGGTCGCGATCGGTTCGTTCAGTTCGAGCGCCATTCGAAGGTCCACCTCCCTGGCTTCGGTGACGAACCCGAGTCGACGGTACACCGTGATGGCGGCCCGGTTGTGTGTCTCGACGTGTAACACCAATCGCTCTCGACCTCGCTCCGCGGCCGTCGCGATCACGTGCCTGCAGAGCTCCGTCCCCAGCCCCCGTCCCCGGTACTCGGGATGGACGAACACCGCCAACTCCGGATCGGGTACGTCCATCGGCGTGTAGACCGCGTGTCCGAGCAGGCGGCCGTCCTCGGCTTCGGCGACGACGTTCCATCCCTCCTCGAACAACAGTTCGATCCATTCCCGTTGACGCCGCGCACCGATCGGCGGAACTCCCTGAGCTCGGTCGGCGGGCCCGAAGGCGTCATACATCTCGAGTAAGGCCTCCAGATCGTTTTCGGCTGCGGGCCGAAGCGTCCATCGACGTCCCTCCTTGTCCAGAAACCGTGGGCATCGGGGGGGACACACCGGGGTTCCAACACAGCGGCCGCTATCCCAGCCGCCGCAGGCGCTCCCCGACGACTCGGACCGCTTTCCCTCCGTCGTCGTCCGGTCCGATCGATCCCTTTGAGCGCTCATACAGGATAGTGGTCGTGCGGTCGGCTTAATGCCGGGGTTGGGCTCTCACGTACTGGGAATACCGTGGCCGTCCCGCCCGCACCCGACGATCCGTCACTCCGCGGACGGGCCGCTTGCGCTCCGATCAGCGGTACGTCCGGGATCCGATCGTCGAATCGTGATCGTACACCGCCTCGACCAGCGTCGCTTCGAGGCCCGTCAGGCGCTGTGAAGCGGCCGAGCGTGAGATACCGAGCCGCTCCGCGATGTCGGCGAGATCAGCCCCACGAGGCCGTTGATAATAGCCCTCCTCGACGGCAACCCGAAGTGCCTGCCGCTGTTTCTCCGTGATGTTGTCCACTTCGACCGTGACCCGGTCGGTCGGGCCCTCCCCATCGATGCGGGCGATTCGCCTGAGTTCCACCGTCGCGCCGCGGTCCCGGAGGGCATCCACGATCGCCGGCAGCTGTTCCCGATGTGGGATCGTGAGCGACACGACGAACTCGTCGCGACGGACGCCCTCGATCGACGGGACACAATCGTGGCTCCGAAATACCGGGCAGATACAGCCGGCATCGGTCCGTCGTCCGCGGAACTCCACGCCTCGATCGGTCTCGACCGTCGCACGACAATCGAACGGTCCGTCCACCGTGTCCGCCGTCTCGGTTCCGGTCGAACACCCCATGTCGGGACACGATAGCCGCTGTGTGTCGACCGTTCGCACCTCGTCGCCGACGAGTGGACACGCGGCCGGGTCGCGGCGACGAACCCGTAGCTCGGCACGCAACGGCTCCTGACGGGCGGTTCGGTCCATCGAGGGTTCTTTGGAGTCAGCTGACCCCTCCGTTACACCCCGGCTCGCGTCCCCCCCGGACCGGGACTCCCTCTCGTCCGTCCCGACGATGGCGTCCGTCGACATCATATGTGACCGTCGCCGTTCTTGACGTTTAGTACCCGGAGGATGTTTTCATTCGCTAAGAACCCCCGACGCAGGCTGTGATCACTCGCTGAGGGACCGCCGGCGGCTGCACTCCAGCACTCGTCATCGCTACTGTAGCACTCGGAAGTGGGAGGCCGTCATCCGCACCTCCCAGTATAAAAAAAGCTGTATAATCTGTATGAACCGGTAGGGGGGCTCGGACCGATCTCACATGTATGGAGGGAAACCGAGACGAACCGCCGCCGGAGGGCGGAACGAACGACTCGGATGTATCGGAGGGTGAGTGCTGCCGATACGTCATCCGTTATCACGAGCCCGATCCACCGATGGACGACCATTGGCTGCTTGAGTGGTGTCTTGGGTGGATAGCCGACCCCGACGTTCGTCGGGTCGATAACGAGCAGGTCGAGGGATCCGCGCCGAACCGACTGATCGTCGAACTCACCGTCGGGCCCGAGGAATGTCGTTCCTCGAGGCTGCGACAGCGTCTCGTCGATCGGGTGACCGAGCGAGTCGATGCGATATCCATCACCTGTCAGCCGATTCCGGAGACACCGGAGCTGCCGGGGACGTCCCGTCCGTCCATCGGCTTCATCGAAAACGGGACGGAGGTGTCGGGATGACGTCCCCGAACGCCGAGGGATGGACCGTCGTCGTCGGGGTCAAGCAGGTCCCCGACTCCGACGAGGTCAGGATCGATCCCGATACCGGCCGGCTCGACCGGGCGAACGCCCCGGCCGTGCTCAACGGCCCCGACCGGGACGCACTGGAGGCGGCGCTCTCCATTCGGGACGCCGTGGGCGGAACCGTCACGGCCATCACGATGGGGCCGCCGACGGCGACCGCGGTGCTCGAGGAGGCCGTCGCCATGGGCTGTGATGACGCGGCGTTGGTCACCGATCGCGCCTTCGCCGGCAGCGATACGTGGCCGACGAGCTACGCGCTCGCGATGGCCGCGAAACACCTCAATGCGGACGTCGTCGTCTGCGGCGAGGAGACGACGGACTCCTCGACCGGGCAGGTCCCGCCGGGGATCGCCGCCCACAACGGGTGGGCCCAGCTCACCTATGTGGAGGACGTCGAGCCGCTTCCGGAGGAGAATCGATTGGCCGCACGCCGTGACGTCGAGGGCGGTCATGAGCGAGTTGCCGCGGATCTCCCCGTCGTCGTGGCCGTCGCCTATGGCGAGTTCGACGCCCGACCCGCGGGGTTACATCGGAAGATCTTCGCCGAGAACGACTTCGAGCCGGATCAACTCACCGCCGAGGACCTCTCGATCGATCCCGGCGACGTTGGCATGGACGCCTCGCCGACGCAGGTCGGCGGGATGGACACGGTCGAACCGGTCGAACGGAAAAACGAGATACTCGAGGACGTCGCCGACCTGCTTGAACCGATCGCGGCGACGGCGGAGGTGGACGGATGACCCAACAAGACGACGAGATGGCGGCGGAAGGAACCGAAGTCGACGAGGTCGAACGCGCCAGCGACGTCTGGGTGTTCTTGGAGGAACACGCCGGCGACGTCATGCCGGTCGCCTGGGAGCTGTTGACCGAGGGACGACGGCTCGCCGACGACCTCGGGGAGGACCTCGTCGCGCTCGCGATCGGCGAGGACCTGGAGGACGTCGCAACGGAGGCGCTCGCACGCGGTGCCGACCGCGTGCTCGTTGCCGACGATCCGGTCTTCGAACCGTACCGCGCGGACCCGTACGGCACGCAGTTCCGGGAGATGGTCGAACGGCGACACCCCTCGATCGTGCTCATCGGCGGCACCCACACCGGCCGCGACTTCGCCGGTCGGGTCGCAGTCCCCGCCCACGCCGGGCTCACCGCCGACGTCACCGAACTCGATGTCGACGAGGACGGACAGCTGCTCGCCCGCCGGCCGGCCTTCGGCGGCAACGTCCTCGCGACGATCGTCTGTCCGGAACATCGCCCGCAGATGGCGACGGTTCGGGCGGGCGTCTTCGAGGCTGCCGACCCCGACCCCGACGAGCTCGCGACGCTACGCGCCACCGATGACTCCATCGCGGACAACGACCGCATCGAACCCGTGGAGGTGTTCATCGACGAGGTCGACACCATCTCGGAGGTCCTCGTCCGCGACGTGACCGAACGGGCCGACGTCACTGACGCGGACCGGCTCGTCGCCGTCGGCGGCGGGGTCGAAGGCGACCTCGGGCCGGCGATCGAACTCGCGGAGGCGTTGGACGCTGACCTCGCGGCGAGCCGCAAGGCGGTCGATGAGGGCTGGATCGAGGGCGCGAGACAGGTCGGACAGACCGGAAAGACGGTCAGACCCGATCTCTACGTCGCGCTCGGCATCTCCGGGGCGATCCAACACGTCGAAGGGATGAACGACGCCGGCACGGTTATCGCGATCAACGACGACCCGAACGCACCGATATTCGACCACGCCGACTACGGGATCGTCGGCGACCTCTTCGAGGTCGTGCCGCAACTGACGGCGCTCCTCGAGGGCGACGAGGAGGTCCCGGACGCCGGGGCCGCCGATCCCGAGGAGGTATTCCAATGAGCGACGATGTACGCGTCAACGGCGAGGAACCGACCACCGGGGAGGCCGAGTCCCCCGACTACGACAACGCGTTCGATGCGATCGTCGTGGGTGCCGGCCTCGCCGGGAGCGCCGCGGCCGTCACCATGGCCAACGAGGGGCTTGACGTGCTCGTGATCGAGCGCGGACGGTACCCGGGCGCGAAGAACGTCTTCGGCGGCGTCCTGTACACGCCGACCCTGCGGGAGCTGGTCGACGTGACCGCCGCCCCCGTCGAGCGATACGTCGCCGAGAAGCGGTTCAGTATGCTCTCGGAGACGGACGAGACGGCCGTTTCGCTCCGTCCCGGCGAGTGGCACGACCCGCCACATAACGACTCCTACACCGTTCTTCGCGGGGAGTTCGACCGCTGGTTCGCCGAGCAGGCCGTCGAAGCCGGCGCCGTCCTCGTCACCGAGACGACGGTCACCGGGCTGCTCCGTGATGACAGCGGCAAACGAATCCGCGGCGTCGAAACCGACCGACCCGACGGCGCGATCACCGCGGACTACGTGGTCCTCGCGGAGGGCGGAAACTCGCTCGTGAGCGAGGGAGCCGATCTCAAATCCGTCGAGCGCGCGGAGAACATCGCCGTCGGCGTCAAGGAGGTCCTCGAGTTCCCCGAGAACGACACCGCGATCCCCGACCGCTTCCGGCTCTCGGACGACGCCGGCGCGTCGTATCACTACTTCGGTGAGGGTGCCGTCGGCAGCGCCGTCGGCGGCGGCTTCATCTACACGAACGAGGACACGATAAGCGTCGGATTGGCGTACCGTCTCGCGGACGCCCGCGGCCGACAGCCGAAACCGGAGCAGACGCTGAACGCGTTCAAGTCGCATCCGGCGGTCGCCCCCCTCGTCCGGGGGGCACGCACCGTCGAATACGGCGCAAAGACGATCCCCGAAGGCGGC
Source organism: Halorubrum vacuolatum (assembly GCF_900188065.1). Taxonomy (GTDB): domain Archaea; phylum Halobacteriota; class Halobacteria; order Halobacteriales; family Haloferacaceae; genus Halorubrum; species Halorubrum vacuolatum. The sequence goes on along the minus strand of NZ_FZNQ01000002.1, from coordinate 329,968 downwards.
CACGAGTCGGTCCCACAGCTCGTCCACGACGGCGCGGTCGTCGTCGGCGACGCCGCCGGTCTCGTGTTGAACAACGGTGTCCACCTCGAGGGGACGAACATGGCGATAGAGAGCGGCCATCTCGCCGGGGAGGCCATTGCGGCGGCCGCTCAGCGGGGGCGAACCGACGAGGCCGCGCTGCGATCGTATCCGGAGCGACTTGAGGCGTCGTTCGTCGTCAAGAACTTGGAGCGGTACGGCTGGTTGATGGAGCGCGTCGAGGCCGACCGCGACCTCATCTTCGAGGAGCTGCCCCACGCGCTGGCCGATGCCGGCGCGGAGTACTTCCGGATGGACCGGGAGCCGAAAGAGCATCACGCCGAGGCGGCCCGTGACCGCGTGCTGGAGGCGGTCGGCGGGTGGCGTGGCGCCGCAAAGCTCGCGTACCGCTACCGTGAGGTGATTCGATGAGTACCACTACCCCAAACGTTCCGAACGTCACGCCGGAGGAACCGTCCGTCACGAACGACTCGCTCGCAGACCGGCTCTACACCGTCCGGTATGACGACGCCGGTGACTCACACCTCGGGGTGAAGCTCCCGGGTATCTGTGCCGAAAAGTGTCACAGCTACGACTGCACGTCCGTCTGTCCCGCAGACGTCTGGCGGGAGGGCGAGGACGGGGTTCCACACATCGCCTACGAGAACTGTCTCGAGTGTGGGAGTTGCCGGTGGGCGTGTCCACACGGCAACGTCGAGTGGAACTACCCGACCCGCGGCGCCGGGGTCTCATATAAAAAGGGCTGACCGACGAAGGGGTCGACGATCCCTCCATTATCTCACCGCACCGCTCTTTTGTCAATCCAATCCCCTATTTTACCAACGTCGTCGGCACGTCGGTTTTCCTGACGACCGCTTCCGCAACGCTTCCGATGAACAGCCGTGCGACACCGTCGCGACCGTGTGTGCCCATCACGACGCCATCGAATCCGGCTGAGTCGACGTACTCGACGAGTCGCTCCTCCGGTTCACCGGTGAGAAACGACACCGTCACCGCCCCGTCGTCCGCCATCTCCTTGATCGCCTCGAAGACTCGCTGTGCGGTTTCATCCCCCACCTCGTCCAATTCGTCGACGGCCGCTTCATACACCTCGGGGGTATCCGTCGGTAGCATATCGTACTCGAGATACGCAACGTGTGCGGCCACGAGGTGTGCGTCCGGAAACGTCTCCAGTGCGTACGCCAGCGCCCTGCGACCGAGCGGTGAATCGTCCATCGCGACGAGAATTGAACGGGCCATATACGGCCTCGATTCCCGGCCCTCATAATCTCTCTGGCGGTCAGCGTTACGTACATGCACGAGATCGTGCGTCGGATCCGTGCACGAATTCTCTATTGCGATATACGATTTATGAGTTCACCACGGGACAGAAATCGGTCGGCTCCTAGACGACGGATTTCGACACTAAGCGGTAGATGTTCCGCTCGTACGTCTCACGCACCTGATCGCCCCAGTTGTGGGTGTAGGTGTCGATGATGTCGTCGGCGACGTCGCCACGGAGGTACTTCACGATCCCGCGGTCCCCGGTACGGTCGCGCAGATGTGTGGTGAAAAAGTGGCGGAAGTAATGGGGGGTCACGTTTTCGCTCGCGCCGCCGCCGGGGCGATACCATCCGACCGCTTTCGTATATCGAGTGACGATATGGCGGACGGCTTCGGGATCCAGACGCTGGCCCCACCCCTCCGAGGTGCCGACGAACACCGGCTGTGCGGGCGATGGCGTATCCGGCCGGATCGCGAGCCAGGCTTTGAGCTCGTGAGCCAGTTCGTCATCGATCGGGATCACGGTCTCCCGTTTTCGCTTGTTCGAGGCCGTCCGCTCTTCGCCATTGAGTACCTCCCCAACCGTCGCATCCGGCGTAACGTACAGCGAATCCGGCCGGTTCGCGAGTGCCGGCCGGGTTCCGAGGTCGTAGGCGGCAGCGAGTTCCGGGTCATCGATCGAGAGGTCCCGAAGATCGAGGTTACAGAGTTCGCCGACCCGTACGCCCGTTTTCAACAGGGTGCAGATCAACGCACGGTGCAGGGGATGGGAGATTCCGGCGAGGAACGTACGCATCTCCGCTATCGGGATATCCCGGCGTGTGGGGTCTTTATCGACCGTTTCGTCCATCTCCTCCATCACGAGCGTCATCGGGTTCCCCTCGAAGACGCCCACCTGCGTCATATACGCGTAGAAGCGATGGAGATACGCCGCATACGTCGCGACGGTGCTGTCGGCGAGTTGCCCCCGAATCGAATGAATAAACGCCATACAGTCCCTGTGTGTCGCCTCTCCGGGCGATTTGTTCTCGATGAAGTCCTCGAATCGACGGAGCACGCGCTCGTAGGACGTCCGCGTTCGTTCGCTCTTTCCATGATAGGTGAGGTCTTCAAGGAAGTACCCGATGGGATCCTCGGGTTCTTCGGTGGTGATCCGACTACTCATCGATCAACACGTATCCTCCGTCCCGCCCGCTGTACCGCACACGGTTTCGATCCTGAAGCGCATCGAGCGCTGAGTCCAACCGATCCTCGAGGTCACCGCGAACTTCATCGATCAGATCGTCCCACGACCGTGGACCCTCGGCAAGTGCCCGTTCGATCCGCTCTTCAAGCACATTACCCCTGGGGTTAGACCCATCAGAAGACGCTTTCGGAGGGTTATTGGGGTCTTGAAGTGTGAACCCACGTCTCCCGGCCTGTACCATCGTTTTGACGAACTCGCTTTGTGACATGCCGAGTTCCTCGGCGTGTCGCTCCCACTCGTGTTTTTGTGCCGCCGGAACGTACGTTTTGACCGTTCGCCTCTCGCTTGACATCGATATCGGTCCCTCGCAGGCCAGTCACTTCAATGTGTCCCAGCATTTTGGATAAGGTCACTTATACTCGTTTGTAGGACTTTTAAACCCGGTCGATAGGTGCTATAAAATGGGATTATACAAACTAGGGCCTATTTCTTATTATATTGCTTTCCCTACAGAAGTACTATAATATATGATTAATTCTGTCTTTTAGTATCGGTCAGATAGTTGGCCTGCATCCAAAGCTAAAGCCGTCCTCGCTCCGGGTCGCTGTGGGATCTCCCCCAGAGTATTTTCGGCGGTTTCCTCGGAGCCGTGTGTTCCCAGTTATCCCTTCTTCCTGTGATGGGTATGTGTGTATTGAAACGTGTGGATTCAACGATCGATCCCTGTATGCGAACATCTTGTGCGGGTCCTTTTCAGGGTAAGAGCCGCTCTCCGTCTTGAGTCCCCCGACGTGACGCGGTTATCGGTCCTGGATACCGGCTCGAAGGGTGTCCGCGGCGTCGATCCGGCGTCGTGCGCTGTTGAGAACGGATTACCACCAATAGGCGACTCACCCGGTGATGACCCGGCGATCAGCCCCAAGCTTGTCGCTTTCTCTTGCCGTGTTCCCCGCCGCTTGTTGCCTCAGATCTATTGTGTACCCGTCTGAGCCGTTACTGAACCGATGTGGCGCATTCGGGATCGTACACTTGATCGACGTCGCTACGGCGCGTCCATGTATGTGGGATTTAGGCGGCGAGGCTGTGGGCCTGTGAGATCGGTGATATTTCACATCCAATTTCGGGGCGGACACCCCATCACGGGCCAAGCGGTTGCCCCCCGTGTTTTCGGTTGATAATGTATGTCCCCTCACTATCTGTTTTATTCCATCCAACAAATTCTGTCCCGGCCCGATCGAATAAATCGTATGTTGCGATACAGAAGAAGGAGCCCTGACGTTGGGCAATTTCACAAGATGGAGAGCAAAACGTCGAATGCAGGAGTATTCTAACACCAAACACTGGCTGAAATTATATCTGATAGAACGATCACCACTACCAGTCGGTAGTTCAGAGAAGAAACCCGGAAAACATCGACGACACAGTAGTGTCGCCACTAACGAGGGGAAAACCCGGAACCAAAAACGTCAGTCGGGGGGATCTAATCCGACGTAATCCTTCGCAATCGTCAGGAACAGATCTGCTGTCACGAGTGGTTCATATCGGAACTCGGACTCAGCCCGTAGCTCCAACTTCACCAGTAGATCGGTGAGTCGCCACACATTGTACAGCGTACACGCGTACAGGAAATTGAAGAACCGGTACTCGTGGCTCATCGACGTGGTACGGACACGGAAACTCTTGATCTGCTTGAACCCGTTCTCAATCCCCCACCGATGCTTGTACTTCCTGATCACCCGCGCCGCCATATGCGCCTTCTCCAACTCGGACATCTCGTCACCGTCCTCACCTGTATCGCCCGGAAGTTCGAGATCAGGGTGATTCGTCTCAAACAGCATATACAACTCCTTGTCTTCCTCACTTCCCGGCAGCTCCTGCTCTTCTTCCTCTTCACGCACCTCATCAATCACGTCACCAAACATCTGCCCCACATCTTTTGTATCCGCATCAGTCGCTTCTGCGAAATCGCGGAGTAACTCCTGACGAAGCACATCCTCTTCGCCTGACTCCTCACCTGCTTCGTCATCTACAGTATCCTCATCGTCCTCTATCGCGTCATTCGTCCGCTCAGCATTCATTGCTGGCACATACACACGCTTCCGTCCACCCTCATCATCGTCGATTGTCTCCTCAGCGGTGAAGTCATCAAGCGTTGTCCCCTCATCAGCGTCAGCGGTGCTGGCCTCATCACTCTCGATATGGACGAGCTTCCCTTGGCGGCGAAGACGCGTACATGTCGCACGCTCACTCGAATGCATTTTCCCCGGATTCAAATACCACACACCGTGATCCTCACAAACCTCTTTCACCGGATCGTGGGCAAACTCCCGATCCATCATCACCAACTCAATATCAACCATGTCCGTCGCAGTCTCCAAGAGCTGGTCAACGATAGCGACACGTGAGAGTCCACGATGCACGGGAATCGCATCCAATACGAGTGGAATATCTAATCCGACAATTTGGATGCTCGCCCACTGAAAGTAGAACTCCGTAGACTCGTCTTCATCATCGTCCTTGTACCCGAGCAACCACGTGTTCGTCACGTTACCGTCTTCGTCAGACTCGATTTTCCGTTTCGTTCGATACGGATTCGACTTCGTGATGTCAATGCTCACGAGGACGCCGTCAACGAGTTCTGAGTCACGGCGTGCCCGCTCGATCAACTCACGTGTCGTGTCACGATGCATTTTCCGAGCTGCATCCGGCCCAATTTTCTGTAAATGATGGCGATGAGTACTGCCCGTCTGAACGCGGTCACGCGTTGTCTCTGCCGCGAAGTTCCACGTACCGTTCTCCGCGTACATCTCTTCGCGTGAACCGATGAACGCATGGGCTTCGAGGAATGCGTTGTCGTGAACCTCTGTGTTTTTGCCACGCGGAAGCTCGTAGTTCTCCGTCACCATCGGCTTGGCTTGCTGCCAGATCTCCCGCGTTTTCGCAATCGTCCGGTCCCGAACTGTTGAATTATCCTGTTCGACACCATCAGGATTGTCAACGCTCGGATCAGGATGGAAGACTTCGTCCGGTGCGGGCACGTCGTGTTCGCGTGCGACATCAACCAGCACCTGCCCGATAGTCCGCATGACCTGTTTGTGTTCGTCAGAAAGGCGATCTTCATTCCATACCCGCCAGAGCGTGGATTTCGATGCGAGCCCATCCTTAAATCCAAGTTCAGCAACCAGCTCTGGGTTATTGTCAAGATAGTCGTGAAGGGCAGTCTCGCCGCCCCATCCTTTGACTATACGGAGCAGATGTGCTTTCAGCAGCGATGCTGGTGGCTGTTTGAAATGCCAGTCAGCCACGTCATACCCGAATTTCGACGGGGTGAGTTCGACGTAACAGATCGCTTCTTCTACGTCGTTGTGTTCTGGGTGTGCGAACCATTCTTCGATGAATGCGGCGGCATCCCACGCGAGCGGCCATGGGTCTCCGTTGACCGTGTCGTGGGCTTCCGAGTATGGCCACTCCCGGTGAGACTCATATAAGGAGTCGAGGACCGTTTGTTTCGTGTTGGGGGTGGCCGTCATAGATTGGTAGGTGGTTTTACTTCGAATCGAAGTGTAAGGTTCGGGGTGTTGTTTCCGGAAACCTGTCTTATCCTACGCTACGAGTGGTTAAACGCGATTTGCGTACAGGATAATTCGATTTCCGAATTATTCCAAATCGAACTCTATTTTGGAACGAAGTGGAGTTCAGAGTAGAAGAAAGTTTGACTACGGATGCCAACAGGGTATAGCGTGTGAGACATGGCAGACACGCTTAGGGAGTTCTTTGAGTTGCGTGGCGGGATTGGTCTCCTCGTGGTGCTGAAGGGTGATTCCAAGCGGTTCAAACATCTGAACGAGCGATTACAGATTAGTTCGTCAACGTTGTCGAAGCGGATCGGGGAAGCGAAAGACCTTGGGCTGATTACTCCGGAAATCGATAATCGGGAGACATCGGTGAAGAATCAGTATCGGATTACAGAGCGTGGGCAGTATGTAGTAGCGAAAATGGAGCGATTGGAGATCGTCCACGCGTATCGGACGATGCTTGATATGCAGGCACAAGTTGAGGGTGGGAAGCAAGAGCTGGTGGAGTGGATTGAGGGTGAGGAGACGAAAGAGGAGTTGGCGAGACGCAGTGACAGCGATCCGTACGTTGATCCGTTCGGTGAAGATGTGACGGGATTCTCCGGTGAAGACTCTGATCGAGATTATGATGATGAGTTCTTCACTAAGGAGTAACTCTCCGAGTGACTTTATTTCGAGATATTGCTTCTTGAGACCGCAGATCACTACGGCTGTTCATTTAGCGGCGAGAGTCCTACCAGTTCCGAGTGATGTTCTAAGTGCCGTGCAAGATGCAGGGCGCGAATCTGGCACGGTGTGAGTACCGATCAACGCGGAAAGTCGAGCGGTCAGTGCAGGACGAGGATTTGCCGAGTAAACGTAAAACTAATGCCAAAGGATTAATGACTAAACGTACAAGGTTAGAATATGGAAGAATTGACAGAAGATCAGCGGAAAACCCTTACTGGAGTCGTTCTGCTCATTATTGGTCTTATAGGGGTGATCCTTCGGACAACTACCTTAGAAATTGATGTTTTTCTGTTGTCAAGCGTTGCCGCTATACTCGTTGGTGTGTATTTACTGACGGGAAGGCTATGAAATCTGAGGTGTACTCCAGTACTCCCAGCCGATTCGTTTAACGAACCTATATCCGACAGTTCTGTGGCAAAATGAACCTTCCATCGTGCCGCACTAATGCTCTGTACTGAACGGTAGCTGCGTGTACGAATTGACCGCTTAGAATATTCTGTTGTAAATACGTGATGTTAATCGCGGAAGGGTGGGATGAGATTGAATGCTGCTGCAGCCAGCAGGCAAGAAACAACAACGAACACTCCGCTGATAGCCATCGAGGAACCGATGGAAAACCCTCTCACACCAATGAAGAGCGCTAAAAGAGAAAATCCAAGGAGAGAAACGGTTCCAATAGCATCTAACACACCGTCCCTGACAGCATTTCGGGACATCTCTACATTCTCATCTCGACTCATTTCGGTCGTCCCACCGTCCGTTTCAATATCGGGAACCATCTATTTGCAATTTGGTGAGATAACCCATAAGTCTGTTTCTGTCGAGCGTTTGTAGAGAGATGTTCTACTTTGGTCATTGTACACCCTGACCTGACCGATCAAGAGAGTAGCTAAATATCCTACGAGTTAAGAACCATTATGATCTAATGAAATGAGCAGAAGCTAGTGAACTCGTCAGGAGCCGTCGCGCTCGATTACGGCCGGATTATATAAACGGGTCGCCGCCATAGCATGTGAACATGAGCGTGGAGTCGGATCCGCAGGTCTACGTCGTCCGAAACGAGGTGGATCCGGAGTATATGTATCACTGTGACGCGCTAGCGGCCCGATTCCCGGATGCGGAGGAGGTCGACTATCCAGCGGGCGAACGTGTGCCCGTTGAACGCGCTGACGGCGTGGTGCTCACCGGGAGCACCGCGGGCGTCTATGAAACCGACACACACGACTGGATCACGATACAGGAGGCGCTCGTTCGTGAACTCGTCGAGAGGGAGATCCCGACGCTCGGCGTCTGTTTCGGCCACCAGATCGTCAATACGGCGCTGGGTGGAACCGTCGAACACGTCGGCACGGAGGCCGCACTCGTGGAGGCGACGCTTTCTGACGACCCGCTCTTCGACGGGCTTGAACCGATCGTCGTCTCGCTTCACGGCGACCAGGTGATCGACGTCGGGGAGCACCTCGAGATCATTTCATCGGCCGAGCACGCGCCCGTTTTCGGCACGCGTCACCGCACGGCTCCCCTGTGGACGGTCCAATTTCACCCGGAGATCACGGCGACGCTGCGCGACCGACTAGAGGCCGATTTCGACTGGGAGGAACGCGGTTTCGATTTCGGTGGAATCGACGGTGGGGCGATCTTCGAGAACTTCAAGCGTCTCGTGATCGAACACCGACGCGAACGGTTGCAAGTGTAGGCGGGTCGCGTCCGGTCGTGTGCCTTCGTCCGCTCGATCCGCTCGATCTACACCGTGATCTTTGAGTTCCGTCGTTCCGAAACGAGCAGCTCACGGACGGTTTCGACGGCTGGCGTGTCCTCCGCGACGTTACTCATAAGAACCGTTTCGCTCGGAAAGAGATGCTCACCGACGACCAGACCGTGTTCACGGGCGGTAGATCCAGTCACGGTGAGATACACCCCGAGGTCCACGCGTGCGATGGCCGCCTCCTCAGGTTCGTCCCCGCTCGGGTAGACGAACTCGATCCCGGCGAGGGCGTCCGTTCCGAGGATCGCGTTGACCAACCGTTCATATCGTGGGGAGATGCAGAGTTTACCCCGGTACTCGGCGACGAACGCACGGTCGAGTTCGGCACCGGGTGGAAGTACTTCTGGCCGTGCCATCAGGGTGTGATAGACGGTGTCCCCGAGCCCACTCACGACTCGAACGTCGGTATCGAGCGGATCGATGCGGTCGTTGACGGCCGCAAGGTCGTCGATCCCCGTCGATTCGATGCCGACGACCTCCTCTAACACGAGATCGGCGGAGTCGAACCCGAGCGCGAATTCGTGGGTCCTGAGCGCTCGAAACGGCTCCTCTCGTCCGACGAGCTTGAGCTTGACGCCGCCGAGGTCCACCGTCGCCGAGTCGAAGACGATCCGACGCGGCTTCCCCTTCCGGTCATCCCGCATCAAGGTGAACTCCGGTTCGTTCGGCTCCCCCGGCTCGGAGTACTCCGCGAGCCGCTGATATGGTCCCGAATCGCCCGCCAGCCGGCCCTTCGTGATCGCCTTCTCGTATCGAAGCGTGTTGCTCACCCGATCCGCGAGCCGATCGAGTGCCTCGTGCTGGCCCGCCGCGGCGATACGTTCGAGAACGGCTTCCAGTGGACGGCCCTTCCGCGGCACGGCGATCGGGACGGGATCGGTCATTGATTGGCGTGGGATACGACGGGTAAAACGGGTTCCGTTTTCGCGTGATTCGTCAGCGAGAGGGTCGATCAGGGCCCGAACGCCTCGTTGAGGCGCTTCCTGAACGCCTCGAGCCGTTCGAGCTGCTCATGTATTTCGTCGATCTCGGCTTCCACGTCCGCGACGTCGTCGCCGAGGCGGCCCTCCACGTCGGTTAGCCTGGTATCGACCTCCGCCATGTCGTCCCAGACATCGTTGAACTCCTCGTCGAACCGATTCATGCGGTCTTTCATCCCGTCGATGCTCCCTTCGACTCCGGAGACCGCCGCATCCACGTCATCAACGCCCTCATACAGCGTCTCGATATCGTCATCGATGTCATCGACCGTCTCGACGAGTTCCGCGAGCTCCGTCTCCACCTCAGTGAGCCCCGTCGTTGTCTCCGAGAGCGACGTTTCGAGCACCTCGACGTCGGATTCGACGGAAGCGACGTCGTCTTCCACCCCGGATACGTCCTCTTCGATCCCGGTGACCCGGTCCGTCACCCGTGTGAGTTCCTCTTGAGTGCCCTCGACGTCATCCGTCAATGAACCCATATCGCCCTCGATCACCCCGACATCGGTCGTCAACGTGTCGACGTTGTCCTCGAGGTCGTCAACGGCGCCGGCCATCGTCTCGACATCGGAGGCAACGTCCTCCCGTTCGGTCTCCGCGGTGTCGAGCCGCTCGGAGACGGTGGACAGTTCCGATTCGACCTCCTCAACCCGGGTTGTAAGCCCTTCGAGGACCTCGCGTGCGGTTCCCTCGTCATCGATGAACTCCGCGAGCGCGTCCGCGTACGCTTCGATGTCGGCCACGCTCGATTGGAGCCGCCCGATCCGCACGTCCACGCTGCGTGGAACTTTGCGATCGAGTTCGGATCGCAGCACCGCGAGGTCGTCATCCTCGACGCGCCCGTCTCTGATCTCCGCCGCCAACGCTGCCGCGACACTCCCCGTACCGGTCGGCACCGCGGTCTCATCAGTAGCGTCCCCGGTGTCGGATGGGGCTTCCGCCGATTCCGCGGCGACCGGGGTGGCCTGCTGATCCGCTCCGCCATCCTGGTCATCGCGTACGGATTCATCCTCGTCCGATTCGACCTCGGTGTCCGATTCGACCTCGGTGTCTGATTCGGCCACGGCGTCCGGCTCGGCATCGGGGGTGTCCGCGTCGACGGCGATATCCGCTTTCAGTTCCTCATCGGCGGATCGGCGAGTCACGGCGGCTGTCGTTTCGTGGTCGGTCGCACGCGGGGTCGGCGCCGTCGCCGTTCCCGACTCCGTTTCCCTCTCCGTCCCTGCAACGTCCGCCTCTGAGTCGGTCTCGGCCGCGTCAACGGGGTCCTCCATTCCGGGTAAGGTCGCCCGCTCGCCGGAAAGTACCTCCCGAACCGCGTCGGTCTCGGCGGTGCCGAGGACGTCCTCGATCTCCTCACCTGCAGGCACATGCTCGATGATCGGTGTGGCCATGAAGCCGTCAAGATCCGGATCGTCGGATCGGATCCCGAAGACCGTCACGACGGACTCGTCGGGCTCCATGACCCGCTCGAACTCCACGCGATGGTCCTTGTATGCGGTCCAGTTGTTGCTCTCGTAGTCCGGATGAAACCCGACACGGTCCATCGGGAACGAATCCGGGATCGTATCGACGATCCGGACCCGTGCTGCCTCCTCGCGGCTGGAGGTGAGTTCATATCGGATCGCCGGTACCGGGAAGTCGTCGTCGGTGAAGGACTTATCGACGCGGATCCCGTCCTCCTCGACGGTGATGGCCGCCTCTGCCGTCCGTTCGCTCATAAACGCATCCTTCGCAACCAAGGGCTTAAATTCCACGGGCCGGCTTTCAGGAGTGATATCCGTCTCAGCGGGCGTCGTCGTCGGGTGACACCGATGAGCGTTCACCGAGCGGCGTGGTCGGTGCTCCTAGGGATCAATGGCCGATCCGGGTGGCGCGTTCAGCGGTCGATCCGGGTGCCGAACTCAGAGGTCGATCCGATCGCCGATCTCGACGATCTCGAGGTGGCACGGATACTCGAAGCTTGCAGTATGTTTGTGCAGGACGGTTGGATCCGCCGTTAGGCCCTTCCACATGTCCCAATGAGTGGGGACGAGTCGATCGAGTTCGAGCGTGCTCGCGGCCTCGATTATCTCGTTTTCGTCGCTGTACCATTTCGTTCGTACCGGCTCCCCCGTTTCCTTATCAGCCACGTTGCCGATCGAGCCAAACGCGAGGATGCCAAGGTCGATATCGAAGCGCTCGCCGAGCGATTCAAACGACGGGGAGGGCTTGCTGTCACCGGCATGGAAGAGGGTTCCCGATTCGTGTTCGATGACGTAGCCGACGGGATGTGTCGAGTCCGGATCGTACGTCTCGACGACGTGTACGGTGAACTCGCCGACGCGCACCTCGTCACCCTCGGCAACCTCGAGGAATTGCTCTGTCTCGACGTCGTAGTCCTCACTCCACGATTCCTCCTCTCGTGCGACCGCGATGGTATCGTCGGGTCCGATGAACTCGGCGCCCGTGTTCTCGAGGATCGGCGCCTGGGAGGGCCCATGAACGTGATCGGTGTGCTCGTGTGTCGCAAGCACGGCGTCGGCGTGCTCGACGTCCTCCGGGTCGAAGGGGACGGGGATCATCCGGACCGTCCGTGGCGGGTCGCCGAGACCGACATATGGATCGATCCAGAGGACGGTCCCCTCAGCACCCTTGATCGCGAACCCGTTACAGCCGAGATACCAGCATGCCACGGTGTCGGGCTCGGCCGCCGCGACCGCCCGTGGGAGCCAGTCGTCCCAATCGGAACTCATGGATAACCGTTCTCCGCTCCCGTCCCTAACGGTTGCGAAGTCGTCGCGAGCGTACCGCCATCGGACCCGCGGCGATCACGAACCCTGTCGGGAGGCGGACTTATACACTTCAGAACGCTATATCGAATATGGACGTGGTCGACTCGGATCGTGACGGCGACGTGGACACACTTCTGGACCGGCTCGCCGAAGATCTCCGGGCTGCGGGGAGCGCGGTCGCACTCACCGGCGCCGGGCTCTCCGCGGCCTCAGGAATCCCCACGTTTCGCGGCGAGGACGGTATCTGGGGCGACGTTTTCGACCCGTCGGCGTTCCATCGGTCCCGGTTCGCGCGCGATCCCGCCGGGTTCTGGCGTGACCGGCTCGCGCTGTATGACCACATGGAGCCGCAGGGCGGTGCCGAACCGAACGCGGCTCATCGGGCCTTAGCCGAACTCGTCGACCTGGGACTCCTCGAGGCGGTGATCACCCAGAACACCGATGGACTGCACCATGCCGCGGACACGGCCGACGTGATCGAACTCCATGGAACCAACGCACGGGTCGTCTGTGTCGAGTGTGATCGTAGCCGTACGGCGACGCCGGTCCGTCGGCGGGCGCGCGGCGGGGAACTTCCGCCCACCTGTGAATGTGGCGGGCCGTTCAAACCGGACGTCGTCCTGTTCGGCGAGTTGCTGCCGGCGGCGGCACACCGCCGGGCGAAACGGCTGGCGGCCGAGAGCGACGTCTTCATCGCGGCCGGATCGTCGTTGACGGTCGACCCTGCCGCCTCCCTTCCGACCCGGATCGGCGACGGAACGCTCGCCGTGATCAACCTCGAACGGACGCGATACGCCGATACCGCGGCCTACGACATTCGTGCGGACGTGACCGACGCGTTGCCGGCGCTGCTCGATCGAGTTCGGGGGTAGGCATCGCACCCATCGCCTTCGAGGGTGATATCCCCGCACGCTTAATCCGTCCCCACGAGAACGCCCCGCCATGATCACGAGCGCACGGATGGCGGCAGTGGATGCCAACGCGGCTGCCCTCGGCGTCCCACAGAAACAATTGATGGAATCGTCGGGAAACGCCGTCGCACGGGCCGTCAGGGAGGTTGCGGATCCGGGGGCGTCCGTCGTAATCGTCTGTGGCCGGGGCAACAACGGCGGCGACGGCTTCGTGGCCGCGCGGTTCCTCTCGGCGTACGACGTGCGTGTTCACCTCCTCGGCCGTCCGGAGTCGATCGCGACGGGGATCGCCCGCGAGAACTGGAACGCGCTAAGAGCCGCAGCGATCCCGACTACGGCGATCACCGACGCCACATCGTTCGCGATCGACGAACCGGACGTTATCGTTGACGCCATGCTCGGCACCGGGGCCGCCGGCGCGCTTCGCGAGCCGGAACGGACGGCGGCGTCGGCGATCAACGAGGCGAGGGAGCGCGGAACGACCGTGGTCGCCGTCGACGTCCCCTCCGGGGTCGACGCGGACACCGGCGAGCCGGCCGGGATGGAGGATGAGACGGATACGACGTCGCCGGCGACGGCAGCGGACGATTCCACGGAGTGTGATTCGCCGATCGTCGTCGAGGCGGACCGGATCGTCACGTTCCACGACGAAAAGCCGGGACTCGCCGCGCTCGATACCCCGGTGACCGTCGCGGATATCGGGATCCCCGAGGCGGCGGAACGGTTCACCGGCCCCGGAGACCTCGAATCGCTTGACCGCGATCCGACCTCACATAAGGGGGACAACGGGACCGTCCTCGTTGTCGGTGGTGGTCCGTACACTGGCGCGCCGGCGCTGACGGCGCGGGCGGCGCTCCGTGCGGGTGCCGACCTCGCCCGGGTGGCCTGCCCGGAGACGATCGCTGGGGAGGTCCAAGGATACGCCGCGGACCTGATCGTGCATCCGCTTCCGGGCGAATCGATAGCGGATAGCCACGTGGAGACGGTTCTTGCGCGTGCCGCCGAGGTTGACGTCGTCGTGCTCGGTCCGGGAATGGGGGATTCGGCGGGCACACGGGAGTTCGTCGGCGCGTTCCTGGCTCGGTATGCGGGACGGGCGGTGATCGACGCCGACGCCCTCGCCGTTGTTCCCGGGATCGACACGGCGGCCGACCTCATCTGTACGCCGCATCAGGGCGAGCTGGTCGGCATGGGTGGCCGCACCCACGAGGATCCCGATCGACGCGTCGACCTCGTTGGCGCGTTCGCCGCCGAGGTCGGGGCGACGATGCTCGTGAAGGGGGCCGTCGACGTCATCGCCGCCCACGACGGCGACGACGTCAGGTTGAACCGCACGGGCAACCCCGGGATGACCGTCGGCGGCACCGGCGACGTGTTGGCGGGGACGGTCGGCGCGTTCGCGGCGAGACTCGATCCCTTCGAGGCCGCGGCGGTGGGCGCGTACGTCACCGGACGCGCCGGGGACGCGGCCGCCGAAGAATACGGCAACGGGCTCGTGGCGACGGATTTAATCGATCTGATCCCACACGGGATGTATATCCATGAGTGACGGATCATCCCCCGAAACGACTGCCGACGAGGCCACCGACTCGGTCGCCGCGACCGGAACGGATCTGACACACACCGACGCCGACGGCGCGGCCCGAATGGTCGATATCGGCTCGAAACCGGACTCGAATCGCCGGGCGGTCGCCCGTGGGACGATCCGGCTCACGCCCGGGACTATCGAGGCGATCCGCGCGAACGAGGTGGCGAAGGGTGACGTGTTGGCGACGGCCCGGATCGGGGCCATCGACGCGGTCAAACACACCTGGGAGACGATCCCGATGTGTCACCAGATCCCGGTAACGAACGTCGACGTCGCCTTGGATGTCGACGCCGATCGGGTCGTGCTCACTGTCGGCGTCGAGACGACCGGCAAAACCGGCTGTGAGATGGAGGCCCTTCAGGGCGTCACCACCGGTCTCAACGTCGTCTGGGACATGGTCAAAGCGGCCGAGAAGGACGCCGACGGGAACTATCCGGAGACGCGGATCGAGGACGTTCGGGTGCTCAAAAAGGAGAAGCTGCCGGTCGAATAGGCTCCGTGCGGCGCGCGGAGCGTCGTTTCAGAGTTCGATCCGCTCGACGAGCGAATCCTCGCCGTTCTCCTTGCTGTTGATGGCGACGATCCGTACCTCCTCTTCGAGCAGCGAGTGATCGACTTTGGCTTTCAACAGCGAGTCGACCTGATAGACGCCCGCGGCGTTGTTCATCCGGATCTCGACGAGCACCGGGGCCCGCTCGCCCTCACAGAGGGCCACGCTTTCGATGGCCTGCGAGGAGATGGTGTTGATCCCACGACCGCCCTTCTCGTAGGGCACGCGCGAACGCCCACGTTCCATATCGAGGCCGTCCGCGATCCGGATGACGCCGGCCTCCCGTGTCAGCGGGATCTCCTCGGTGTGGTGACAGAGGATGGCATGCAGCACCTCGGCTTTCACCCGCACCTGCTCGGGGACGTCATAGAACTCGGGGAGGAACCGGTCGAGGATGTCGGCGGCGATGGGGATGGAGTAATAGGAGTGATCGTCCCGATGGACGACGTGGCCGACGTCGTGAAGCGTCGCCGCGAGCGCGATGATGACCGATTCATCGGCTTCCTCGAGCCCCTGCTGAAGCGCGCCGTTGAACTCCACCCCGCCACGTTTTAACAGCTCATAGAGTCGCAGCGCGCGATCACGGACGATCCGGATGTGTTTCGTCCCGTGATCGTTGTATCCCTTGCGGGTGACGGCGTTCACGTTCTGGGCCTCGAGATAGGTTTCGATCTCCGGATCCGTGGTGATCCGCTCGAGGACCGTATTTAAGCGCTCATCGGGAAACGAGTGATCGGCATCGGGGTCGTACTCACGTCGCTCGACGTGGACGTCGTCGGCGGCCTTGCGCATGGGTGTTGAAGCAGGCCGCCACGGCTTATAAGGGTACGGCGTCGCCGGTGGATCGGTCCTCGGCGCTGTGGCGTAGGCTATCCGTGCTCGCTCCCCTCACGACGCCGCTCCGTCCGCCAGAGGACCACCGAACAGAGAAACCCTATCGTGAGCGCCGCGGCGGTGATCCCGAAGGCGACGCGGTAGCCGAACTCCGTGTATGCGACGGTCCCGCCGACGACCTCGCCGGTTCGATAGGCGTCGAGGGCGGTCCCCATCGCCCACGGGAGGACGGCGGCACCGACGAATCCCGCTGCGTTGACCGTCGCGGTCACCACGCCGCTGGCCCCAGCCGGATACCGCTCTTTCACCACGGTGAGCGTCAACACGCCGGCGCCGACGAGGAACCCGGAGAGCAGATAGACGACCACGATGACGGTGAGGGGCGGACGACCCGTCGCGGCGACGGTGGCGTGTGCGAGCGCGAAGAGCGCGACCCCGGCCGTGATCGGGAGGTGTCTCGTCTCGTATCGATCCGAGAGCCAGCCGATCGCCGGTCCGCCGACGAGCGTCCCGATGGCGCCGATCAGCGTGAACATCGAGGCGGTCTGGACGGTCATGTCGTAGACGACGACGAGGTAGGGAACCCCCCAGAGCCCGATCAACGTAAGGAACGAGCCGTTCACGGCGAAAAAGACGGCCGAGAGGAGCCACTGTGCCGGATCGCGGATCAGTCGGCGGAGGTGTCTCGCGGTCTCCGTGAGGCTTATCGACGGCTGTTCGGGGACGTTATCGATCGGCTTGAGCCCGGCGCTTGCGGGGGAATTCCGCACGAGCCCGTACGCCGCGGCGCCCGAACAGAGCCCGATGAAGGCCAGAAAGGTTATCGACGATCGCCAGCCGACCGCATCGACTGCGACCGCCAGCGGTAACGTCGCGAATATCGCACCGAGCCCCGCGATGGAGGCGGTCATGCCGGTCATCGTCGCGAACTCGTCGGTTCGATACCAGTTCGCACAGAACCGAAGGATCGACACGAAGATCACGCCGCTTCCCAGCCCGATCACCGCCCGGGAGGCAAGCGCGGTCGCATAGCTGTCACCGAGTGCAAAGCCAACGGCACCGATGCTGAGCACGATCGCACCGCCCGTGCCGACGTACCGTGGGCCGACCCGATCGACGAGCACGCCGGTCGGGATCTGCACGACCGCGTAGACGACGAAGAACGCCGCATGAACCGTCCCGAGCTGTGCCGCCGACAGGTCGAATCCCGCCGTCAACTCCTCGGACAGCACGCCCGTCGAGAGCCGATGCAGGTTCACGAGGAGGAAGACGAGCGCCAGCGCGCCCCAGGCGACCCACCGTCGTCGCCGTGGATCGTGGAGGATCGCCTGAAGGACGCCGCGATCGGCCTCTTCAGTCCGTGACAGACTTCCCTCATCTCGTCCATCCGATCGCCCCGTCACGTCGGTAGCCACCCGACGCCGTCGCCTAAGGGTTGGGATCGGGGCGATCCGTTCGGTGGGTATCTCGACGGCCCGGGGGCGACCCCGATCTCCAGTACGGTCGGGAAGTTTCAAGCCACTCCCCGACATACGCGCGAATATGGCATCGAATCCGCGTTCCCGACCAGCCGAGGTGAACGATCCCCGCCCCTGAGGTCGTCGGCGTCGACATCAGCGGCCGCCACGAGGAAGACGGCGAGTATCTAATGGTTGCGGCCGCCGTTCACGCCGTGATCGACTCCTCACGTATCCGGTCGATCGAAGGCATGGGCTTCGCGAGCGTCCGCGAGGGACCGACCCTCGATGCGACCCTCGCGTTGACCGCGGAGGCCGTCGGGAACCTCCCGGAGCCGCCGGATTGTCCGATCGTCTCCGAGGGCGGCGAGTTCTACGGCGAGCCGGCGGAGCTGGTCGCGCTCAGTTTCCGACCCGAGTTTAAATACGTCGAGAGCATAGGTGAACGCGCTACCGTGCAGACTGCCCACCACGCCGCCTACGCCGCGCGGGACCTCCTCCGATGATGAGCGACGAGACCGACGCCGACGCACGCCGAGCCGTCGTCGCGAAGCGGGTCGATTTCGGGGATCCGGACCTGACGGAGATCCGCGACCTCGCCGCCGCGGCGGGCTATACGGTCGTCGGCGAGCTCTCACAGAGCCGAACCGAGGACGCCGCGTTCATGTTCGGCGAAGGAAAGGTCTCGGAGCTTCGCGACCTGGTCATCGCCCGGGACGCAGGGTTCGTGATCATCGACAACGACGTCGGGCCCTACCAGACGTTCAACATCGGCAGCGAGCTGCCCGACGGCGTCGAGGTGGTCGATCGGTTCACGCTCATCCTCGAGATCTTCGGCCAGCGGGCGAATACCCGGAAGGCACAACTACAGGTCGAACTCGCGGAGCTTCGCTACGAGTTGCCGCGCGCCGAGGCGAAAGCGAGCCTCGCGAAGCGCGATGAGCGCCCGGGGTTCATGGGGCTCGGCGAGTACGACGAAAGCGTCGAGCGTGATATCAAGCGGCAGATCTCCGAGATCCGTGACGAACTCGCCTCGATCGCCGAAAAGGAGGAATCCCGCCGGGAGAAACGTCGCGAATCCGGGTTCGACCTCGTCGCGCTCGCGGGCTACACCAACGCCGGCAAGTCGACGCTCATGCGGCAGCTCGCCGCCGAACTCGATGTCGACGAGAACGCCGACCGGCATCCCGACCTCGTGACCACCGCCGAATCCGAGGACATGCTCTTTACGACGCTCGGCACGACCACCCGGCGGGCCGCGATGGAGCGGCGAGACGTCCTGCTCACGGACACGGTCGGGTTCGTCTCGGACCTTCCACATTGGCTCGTCGAGTCGTTCCGATCGACGCTCGATTCGGTCTACCGCGCGGACCTCGTGCTCCTCGTCGTCGACGCGAGTGAATCCGTAGAGGCGATGCGTGAGAAGCTTGTCACCAGCCACGAGACGCTGTACGAGCGCAACGAGGCACCCATCCTCACCGTGTTCAACAAGATCGACCGACTCGCGCCGGGCGAACTCGCGGACAAGCGGGCCGCCCTCTCGGGACTCGCACCGGACCCCGTCGCGGTCTCCGCGCGAACCGGCGCCGGGATCGCGGAGCTGCGTGACCGTGTCGAAGCGGAGCTGCCGCCATGGGAGCGTGAACGGCTCGTCCTCCCGCTTTCGGACGACGCGATGAGTCTCGTCTCGTGGATCTACGACAACGGTCACGTCGAGGAGGAGACATACGCCGAGGATCAAGTGACCGTCGCGTTCGAGGCCAGACCGACCGTCGTCGCGAAGGCGCGATCGAAGGCCGGCGACCTCGCCGCCGTCGAATCGGCCTAAGGAGCCATCCGCGGCCGACCGCCCGCCGACTCACTCGTTCCGCGGGCTGCTCGGATGGTACTCGGTGTCGTATTCGCCGACGGCACCGTCGACGCGGTCGGGGTTGATCCGCCCGGCGAGCAGCATGAAATCGAGGACGGTGAGCGTGAGCATCGCCTCGACGACGGGAACCGCACGCGGCGGGAGGACGGGGTCGTGTCGACCGACGACCTGCACCTCCTTCTCCTCGCCCGTCTCCCAGTCGGCCGAGCGCTGCTTTTTCGGGATGGAGGTGGGCGCGTGCCAGGTGGCCTCCCCGTAGATGGGCTCGCCGGTGGTGATTCCCCCCTGAAGACCGCCATGGTCGTTGCCGACCGGAACCGGATCGCCCGCCTCGCTCACGACGTGATCGAAGGACTCGCCGTCGTCGAACGTCCAGTCCTCGTTTCGGTCCTTGCCGGCCGCGGCGCTGGCCTCCTTCCCGAGGCCGTACTCGACGGCGGTCGTCGCCGGGATGGAAAACATCGCCTGCCCGAGCCGGGCCGGAAAGCTGTCGAACCGCGGTGCACCGAGGCCGCGGGGAACCCCCCGACATTCGAAGTAGATCGAGCCGCCGATCGAGTCGCCCTCGCGCTGATACTCCTCGATCAGCTCCTGCATCTCGGCGGCGGCCTCCGGATCCGCACACCGAACGTCGTTCTCCTCGCTCTGTTCGAGGATCTCCTCGAACGTGACCGGACCGGCCTCGACGTCCCCGATGCGATTGACATGCGCTTTGATCTCGATGTCGTACGGGGAGGCGTCGAGCACCTGTTCTGCGACCGCCCCAGCGGCGACCCAGTTCACCGTCTCACGTGCCGACGAGCGGCCGCCGCCGCCCCAGTTTCGCGTCCCGAACTTCGCGGAGTAGGTGTAATCGCCGTGGGAGGGGCGTGGAGCGGTGACGTACGGTTCGTATTTACCGGATCGGGCGTCCTTGTTCTGGATCACCATCCCGATCGGGGTACCGGTCGTGTAGCCGTCCTGGATCCCGGAGTTGATCGTCACCTCGTCGGGTTCACCGCGCGAGGTCGTGATCATCGATTGGCCGGGCTTTCGCCGGTCGAGCTGTGCCTGAATGGCTTGCTGATCGAGTTCGACGCCCGCCGGAACGCCCGAGACGGTCACGCCCATCGCCTCGCCGTGGCTCTCGCCGTAGGTGGTCACCTGAAACAGCCGACCGAACCGATTCCCGTTCATACCCCTACCTATGGGCGGGGGCATTTAGGGGTTACAGTCGGCGGCAGCGGTTACAGTCGGCGGCAGCGGTTACAGTCGGCGACAGCGGTTATGCCTCGGGTCGGACTCCCAACTCGACATCGACGGTCTCTTCCTCGCCGTCACGCCACACCGTCACCGCGAGGTCGTCGCCGGGATCCGTCTCCAGCGCGAGGTATCGCGAGAGGTCGTCGGTCGTTGCTATCTCCTCACCGTCGAGCGCGGCGATGGTGTCGCCGCCGGTGGGGACGGGGGCCCCCTCGACGACGACCTCCTCATCGTCTCCACGCAGGAGATCCGCGGATGGTCCCGTCCCGTCCACATCGACGATGTACACTCCGCGCATCTCGGGTAGGTCGTTCGCCTCGGCGAGCAGGGGGTCGACCTCGACGATGCTCACCCCCATGTGTGAGTGTTCGAACTCGCCGGTCTCGATCAGTTCCGGGACGACCCGGTTCAGCAGGGCCGCCGAGACGCCGAACCCGATGTTTTCGCCCTGTGTCGCGGTCGCGACGCCGACCACGTTGCCGTCGAGGGTGACGATCGGCCCGCCGCTGTTGCCGGGGTTCAATGCGGCGTCGGTCTGGATCGCGTCCGCGATGGAGAACTGGCCGGCCTCGGTCACCTCCCCGGGGATCGTCCGATTCGTCCCGCTGATGATCCCCTGTGTGGCGCTTCCCGACAATCCGAGCGGGGAGCCGACGACGAGGACGTCCGTCCCGACCGGCGGGATCGACTCCGCGACCGGCAGCGGTCCACCCGGTAAACTTCCGTCCGTTTGAATGACCGCGAGGTCGCTGAACGGGTCGCGGCCGACAACCTCGGCGTCGAGCCACGTCCCCTCCGCGGTTTGGACCCGGATCGCGTCGGGTTCGGCGAGGACGTGATCGTTGGTCACCAGCATGTCGTCGGTGTATCGAAACCCGGACCCCTGTCCCGCCTCGCCGCCCTCGTCGCCGCCGAAGAAACCGCCCGCACCCTCCTCGACGTAGATCTGGATCCGGGCGACAGATGGAGAAACAGCCTCGTACACCTCGCCGTAATCGATCGCCGAATCCACCTCGACCCGAGCCGGGTCGGTCGGTTCCGGGGGCTCGTTAGCGGCATCGACCCCGAGGCGTCCACCGTCGCCGGTCGGGGCCAGACAGCCGGCAAGGGCGGTTATGGCGGCGCCGCCGAGCCCGAGAAATCCACGTCGCGTCCGTTCCATGGACGACCGTGGGGGCGGATGGGGTTAAGGGATCGGCCACATAGCGTTAAGCGGTTGGTCGGATCGGGTTGGCCGGACGTCCGCGACTCGTTTCGGCCGAACCGTCAAGTTACGTGCCGACCGAATACGTGTATGGACCGAGCCGCGGTAACCCTCGATGATCCCGTCTCCATCGGCGGGCTTCGACTCCGTAATCGGCTCTATCGCGCACCCCTGTTGGAATGTGCCGGCAACGGACCCGACGCGGTCGACACGCTGATCGCCGACCTCGAACCGGCGGCCGCGTCCGGGGCCGGGCTCATCCATCAGGGGGCGACGATCATCAGCGGCGAGGGCGGCTGTGCGGCTCCGGGAATGACGCGGGTCCACGATCCGGCGTTCATCGAGGATCTCTCCCGACTCACGGAGACGATCCATACACACGGCGCGCGGATCGCGATCCAGCTCGAACATGGCGGGTTGCGGTCGATGGAGGTCTGGCACGCGGGCTACCGGACGGAACATCCCGATCTCGATCAACTCGCCGTCTCCCGGCCGCCATGGCCCCTCCGCCTCCTCGACCGCGTGGGATTTCTCGATCTGTCACCACACGTCCTCTCGACTGCGGAAGTCGAGGAACTCGCCGCCGATTTCGGTCGGGCGGCGGCGCGGGCGGTCGATTCCGGCTACGACATGGTCCACATCGCCGGCGCGAACATGGGGATCGTCCAGCAGTTCCTCTCGCCGTTTTATAATCGCCGCGACGACCGGTTCGGGATCGACCCGGACGTCGGCGCCGGCGTCGCGTTCCTCGAACTCCTTGCCGAGGAGATCCGCGAGCGTGCGGGCGACGTACCGCTTATCACGAAGGTACCCTCGGAGCGACCCACGTTCCCGGGTATCGGTCCACATCTGACCGACGTGGACGCGGTCCGCGTCTGTGAACGGCTCGAAAAGGCCGGGTACGACGGGGTCGTTCCCGTCCGGACGAGCGTGTTCTGGGATATGAGCGTCGTGCGCGGCGAGTTTCCGACGGCCGCGTGGCGCGAGCCGCGATTCCGTGACGGCTATCGCGAGGCGTTCGGGTCGCTTCCGCGCGCGGCCGCGGTGGCGATAGGCAACTGGATCGAGTCGTTCGCGTACGACTTCGAGCCGGGCTGGAACCGCTCGCTCTGTCGACGCGTGCGTGAGCGGGTAGGCATTCCGGTTCTCTGTGAGGGTGGCCTTCGTGAACGCGCGGAGATGGACGACACGCTCGACCGAGACGCGGACCTCGTCGGCATGGGCCGCCCGTTTTATGCGGAGCCCGAGCTTCCGGCGCGGCTCCTCGGCGAGGTCGACCCCGGCGTTCGGGCCGTCTGTGAGAACTGTAACAACTGTGCGGTCGCACAGGCCGCCGGGGAGTCCGGGGTCTGCCGGACGCCGTCGGTGTTGATGCACGCGGGGCGGCTTCGGAAACACGGCGCGTACGATCGGAGCGCGTCGACAAACGACGACGGGCGTTTATAAACATCGCCGCCGTACCGCCTGCCAGTGCGAAAACAGCTCACCTCCGACCTCGGCGTGTATGCTCTCTCGGGGCTCTTCTCGCTCGTCGTGTTCGTCGTCGCGCTGCTCGTCCTTTCGGCGACGCTTCCGGGTGGGCTCGGGGATCGGCAGCTCGTCGGCCTCGTCGTCGGCTACCTCCTCTTCGTCGCGGTGTATGCGGCCGCGTGGTTCATTTATACCGGAATCGACGCCCGCGAGGAGGTGTGATCCCGACGCACGCCCCCGACGCAACCGCCATCCTTTATGAACTCCCCCGAGTACCGGCGATATGGACCAGTTGCGGCAGTCGCTCCTCGACGCACCGATCATCGAGAAAGGCGAGTACCAGTATTTCGTCCATCCGATAAGCGACGGGGTTCCGATGCTTGAGCCCGAACTGCTCCGGGAGATCGTCATTCGGATGATCCGGAAAGCCGACCTCGAAAACGTCGACAAGATCGTCACGCCGGCCGCGATGGGCATTCACATCTCGACGGCGCTCTCGTTGATGACCGACATCCCCCTCGTCGTCATCCGGAAACGACAGTACGGACTCGACGGCGAGGTGCCGCTGTTTCAGGAGACGGGCTACGGCGAATCCGAGATGTATATCAACGACGTCGAGGCGGGCGACCGCGTCCTCGTCCTCGACGACGTGCTCTCGACGGGCGGCACGATGAAGGCGATCCTCGACGCGCTCACGAGCGAGATCGGCGCCGAGGTCGTCGACGTCATCGCCGTCATCAAGAAGGCCGGCGAGAACGAACTCGACGGCACCGAGTACAACGTCAAAACGCTCATCAACGTCACCGTCGAGGACGGCGAAGTGGTCGTCGTCGACGAGCACGGCGACGGCTGATCGGTGTCGAGCACGGGACAGCAGATCGGTGTCGAGAACGACGACTGAGGCCACTGTTAGAGTCGGCGTGGCGTCGCGTCGGTCATCCCGTGCGCACCGTCGATAACGCACGAACGTCGGCTCCGGTATCGATCACGGGCGTCGAATCACGAACGCCGGTTCCTCGATCCGCTCGTTTTTACACTCCGGGCAGCGGGAGGGATAGTTCACAGGGTCGTCAAAGCGGTCAAACCCGCACTCGCGGCATTCGGGCGGCGCGACGAGAAACTCCTCGTCGTCGAAAACCGACTTCGAGACGTGTTCGAGGTGATCGTACACGACCGGTGTCGGCAGCGCTAGCCGCTCGCCGAGTTCGCTCGCCGTCGCCGGCCCCTCACGAAGACGTTCCGCGATCCGTTGCCGTGTCGTCGCCATAGCCGGGGGATGGCCCGCCCGAATATAAACCCTGATTCGATCGTGGTTGCCGCGCTGGGATCTCCCCCAACTTGACACGGACAAAAGAAGTATAGGGTCGGCGGTCGGGGATAGCGGTATGAAGGCCGTAGTGCTTGCCGGGGGCTATGCGACACGAATGTGGCCGATCACCAAGGACCGTCCGAAGATGTTCCTGCCGGTCGGTGAACACACCGTCATCGACGAGATCTTCGCGGACCTCGAGGCCGACGATCGGGTCGACGAGGTGTTCGTCTCGACGAACGAACGCTTCGAGGAGACGTTCGCGGCATACCTCGACGAGAGCGAATTCGAGAAGCCGACGCTCTCGATCGAAGAGACCGTCGAGGAGGACGAGAAATTCGGCGTTGTCGGCGCGCTCGCCCAGCTCGTCGAGCGCGAGGGCGTCGATGACGACCTCCTCGTCGTCGCCGGCGACAACCTGATCAGCTTCGACCTCGCCGAGTTCACCGACTTCTTCGAGGAGAAAGAAAGCCCGATCCTCGCCGCCTACGACGTCGGATCCTTGGAGCGGGCGAAGTCCTACGGGCTCGTCGAACTCGACGGCGATCAGGTCGTCAGCTTTCAGGAGAAGCCCGACGACCCGAAGAGCACGCTCGTCTCCATCGCGTGTTACTGTTTCCCGGCGGAGACGCTTCCGGATCTCGAAACCTACCTTGCGGACGGGAAGAACCCCGACGAGCCAGGCTGGTTCCTCCAGTGGCTCCAGAGCCGACAGGCCGTCCACGCGTTCACCTTCGATGGCGCGTGGTTCGACATCGGCACGATCGGGAGCTATCTCGATGCCGTCGAGTACGCGCTCGATGGCGAGTCGCTCGTCGACGACGGGGCGACGGTGACGGACTCGGAGATCGGCGACGTCGTCCACGTCATGGACGGCGCGGAGGTCACCGACTCGGCGCTGGAACGAACCGTCGTTTTCCCGAACGCGACCGTTACCGACGCGGATCTGACCGAGACGGTCGTCGACGAACACGCACGACTCGACGGCGTCTCACTGACCGATTCGTTGGTCGGCGAGTACACGTCGGTGATCGAGGACTGAGTCGCGGGCGAAGGTCCCTTTTATCGCTCCCTTTTATGAGCATCGCTCCCGCCAAACTCTCTACTGGCCGATCCGTCTACGCCGGCGGTCGATCCGTCTACGCCGGCGGTCGATCCGTCCACGCCCGCCTCCGCATGGGTGTGGTGATAGCAGTCCATCGCTGGCGTGTTCTCCCCGTCGGTTACGGGATGAAAACAGACCCGCTGGTATCGATCGTTGTCGAGTAAGTTTACGCTGAACCCGCCGGTATGACGTGAGACGGATTCATAGGGTCGGTCACACGTGGGGCAGCGGTCGGGAACGTCGGTTGGGACGTACATGAGGGCGCGGCTAGCGGTGGCTCAGGCCCAGCCGAATAAAACCGATCCGGCGGCCGAACGCTGTCATGTGACGGTCGATGGTGGGGTGACCGGAGGCCAGAGGGCCGCATCATTTAGGCTTCCCGTCCCCGAAGGAGGGACGTGGACGAACTCGTCGTGCGGACGAAGGTGTTTGCGAAGCCCGAAACGGTCTACGAGTTCCTGCTCGATTTCCCGCGATACGGTCGGTACTCGGAGTATTTAACCGAGGTGCGGACGCTCGAAGGCGACGGTGGCCCGGGAACCCGATACGCGCTGCGGTTCGCCTGGTGGAAACTCACCTACACGGCTCACTCGCGGGTGACGGGCGTTGAACCGCCCGGACGGATCGACTGGACCATCACGAAGGACATTGACGCGGGCGGTTGCTGGCGGATCACCCCCCACGAGGGCACCGACGGGACGCCGACCTGCACGGTTTCGCTTGAGGTCGAGTTCGACCCAAGCTCGGCCAGTCCGGACGCGCTCAACCTCCCGCGGCTGGTCTCGTTCGACTGGGTGTTAAAGAAGGCCATTCCGCTCATTCGGACGGAGGCCGAACGGGTCGTCGAGCGCGCGGTTACCGATCTGGAGGGATCGAGACGGGACGTCGAGCTCGACGTCTACGTCGATTCGGACCGGATTTAAAACCGAGGCGGCCCGGCTTGACCGATCTCAATCCTTCCGTTTGACGACGTCGCCGAGGGTCATCGTCCCCGTATTCCCCGTTTCCCAGTCGGCATCGACCTCCCCACCTTCGACGAGCGTGATGTCGAGTTCGCGTTCCAACTTCCGTTGGACCTCGTCGCTCGGGAGGACGTCGCCGCGCTCCAGTTTTCGGATGAGGCTCGCCTTCTCGTTGAGCTGGTTGGCGAGTTCCTCCTGACTGAGTCCGCGTGACTCGCGCGCGCTCCGGATCCGGTCGTCATAGTCGGTCGCGACCTCGTCCATATCGTCGAACATGTCTCGGCGTCGGCGGGTCGTGCCACCGGAGGCGCTCCCGCCGGACGCACCTGACGACCCCGATGAGCCACTCGACGCGCGACCGGAGCTGGACGTCGTCGAGTACTTGCTCCCGCCCGACGAGCCCGTGTCCTGACGGACCTCGGTTCCGAAGTCCGTACAGGAGCTACACAGCTCCAGCTCGGCACCTTCGACCTTCGTGGTCGTTAACGAGGACTGCTCGGCGCCACACATTTCACACTGGGGCATACGCGACGCTAACGCTCCCGGTCGTATAAAGGGTACGCCGCCGGTCCGATGACCGTCCCATCGCCGCGGCCGGTAGGAACTTACCCTTTCGGACGGCAGGGTGGAACATGGACGTACACGTAACCTCCTCGACGGTCGGGGGAAGCGCCCGGGCGCCGCCCTCGAAGAGCTACACCCATCGCGCGATACTCGCCGCGGGATACAGCGACGGCGCGACGGTTCGATCGCCGCTGGTCTCCGCGGATACCCGGGCGACCGCGCGGGCGGTGACCGCCTTTGGTGGACAAGTGGAGCGCGATGACGGAGCCGACACGTTCGAGGTCGCCGGGTTCGGCGGTCGCCCGACCGTCCCGGACGACGTGATCGATTGTGAGAACTCCGGGACGACGATGCGGCTCGTCACGGGAACCGCGGCGCTCGGTGACGGCGGCACGGTGTTGACCGGGGACGGGTCCCTCCGCTCGCGGCCGCAGGGACCGCTCCTCGACGCGCTCGGGGATCTCGGCGTTCGTGCGGAGTCGACCCGTGGCAACGGCCAGGCACCGCTCGTCGTCTTCGGCCCACTTTCGGGCGGGGAGGTCGCGATCCCGGGCGACGTCTCCTCACAGTACGTGACGTCGCTGCTCATGGCCGGTGCCGTGACCGAGGAAGGGATCGACGTCGAGTTGACGACCGAGTTGAAATCGGCCCCCTACGTCGACATCACGTTGGAGCTGCTGGCCGACTTCGGCGTCGAGGCGACGCCAATGGGCAGCGAGACCGCAGAGGGGGCCCGTGGGTTCTCCGTGCCCGGCGACCAGCGGTACGAGCCGACGGGGGGCAGCTACGCTGTGCCGGGGGATTTCTCCTCGATCTCCTACCTCGTCGCGGCCGGTGCCGTCGCTGGCGAGGGCGACGCGGGTGTACGGATCGAAGGGGCTCGGCCGAGCGCACAGGGGGATTCCGCCATCGTCGAGATCGCCGAGCGCATGGGCGCGTCGATCGAGTGGAACCGCGACGACGGCGTGATCGCCGTCGAACGCGCCCCGCTCTCGGGCGTCGAGGTCGACGTCGGGGACACCCCCGATCTCCTCCCGACGATCGCGACGCTCGGGGCGATCGCCGACGGTGAGACACGGATCGTGAACTGTGAACACGTCCGGTATAAAGAGACCGACCGTGTTTCCGCGATGGCCGAGGAGCTCGGCAAGCTCGGCGCGGAGACGACTGAGGAGCCGGACGTGTTGACGGTCCACGGCGACGAGAGCGACCTCGTGGGCGCCACCGTGGACGGCCGTGGCGACCATCGGATCGTGATGTCGCTTTCGATCGCGGGGCTCGTCGCGGAGGGGACCACGACGATCCGCGGCGGCGAGCACGTCGACGTCTCATTCCCCGGTTTCTTCTCGACGCTTACGGATCTCGGCGCGACCGTCGAGACCGACGCCTGAACGGAATACCGTTAGCTCGGGGGCAACTTACCCCTCAACTTCGAACGGGTTCGTCACTTCGATCGTCTCCTCGCGGTCGGGACCGACGCCGACGGCGTAGACGGGCGTCTCCGTCTCCTCGGCGAGGAACGAGAGGTACGCCTTCGTCGCCTCGGGCAGCGCGTCGTAGCCCTCGGCCGCGACGGTCGTCCAATCGACCTCCTCCCACGTATCGAACTCGCGGTAGATCGGCTCACAGCGCTCCCACCGCTCCGTCGAGGTCGGCACCGTATCGATCTCCTCGCCGTCGAGTTCGTAGGCGGTACAGACCTTGAGTTCTTCAAGCCCCGCGAGCACGTCGACGTGATTCACCGCGAGCCCCGTGAATCCGGAGACGCGGGCGGCGTGGCGAACCATCGGGAGGTCGAGCCAGCCGATCCGTCGGGGTCGACCCGTCACGGTCCCGAACTCGCCGCCCTTCTCGCGGATCTCGTCCGCGAGCGCCTCCTCGTCGGCGTCGCCGTCGAGCTCCGTCGGCAGCGGTCCCGCACCGACGCGCGAGAGGTACGCCTTCACGATCCCGACGACCTCGCCGGAACCGACCGTCGTGATGCCGGTTCCGGAACCCACCGCGGCCGCGCCGGCGGTCGGGTTCGAGGAGGTGACGAACGGGTAGTTCCCGTGATCCACGTCGATGTGGGTGCCCTGTGCACCCTCGAACATGATCCGGTCGCCCGCCTGTGCGCGGCGATAGAGGTAGTCCGAGCAGTTCACGGTCATCCCCTCGTCGGCGAGCCGTTCGCCGACGGCGACGAACTCCTCGAAGAGCGCGTCGACGTCGAACGCCGCCTCGTTTTCGGATCCCTGGATATCGAGGCCGTAAACGCGCTCGACGAGCGCGCGCTTCTGCGGGACCGCGTATTCGAGTTTCGCACGGAGGACATCCGGTTCGAGGAGGTCCGCGACGCGCACCCCGCGTCGGCCGGCTTTGTCCTCGTAGGTCGGGCCGATCCCGCGGCCGGTGGTGCCGACCTCCTCCCCGGCGTCGTCGTCGGCCTTCACGGTCTCTTCGATCCCGTCGAGCACGCGGTGATACGGGAGGATGACGTGGGCCCGGCGCGCGACCCGCACGTCGGGGTCGAGCCCGCGCTCCCTGAGTGTATCGAGCTCCTCGAACAGCGTGCGTGGGTTGACCACGCAGCCGTTGCCGAGGATCCCGACTTTGCCCCGAACTGCGCCGCTCGGCACGAGCGACAGCTTGTACTCGTCGCCGCCCTCGACGACGGTGTGGCCGGCGTTGTCGCCGCCCTGATAACGGACTACGACGTCCGCGTCCCCTCCCCACCGGTCGACGAGCGCGCCCTTGCCCTCGTCTCCCAGTTGGGAGCCGACGATGGTGACAGTCATACCGGTCCCCCGTTCCAAGCGGGGGGTAAAACCGATTACGGTCCGTGGCGGCCGAGACGGCACGACCGTGGATCGGTCCCTCGCTGCGGGCCCGAACCTCTCATCGCCCGTGCGCTCCCTCCGCCGCAACCGGTGCAGGTCCGGAACGATCGGTGGGCGCGACGGCGACCAGCATAGTTAATTTCCCTCATACCAATGTATCGGGTTGAGCAGCTATTCTGGCGGCCTCGACAGGAACGTTTAAAAGGTGCCATGACAAGTTAACATGTGGCATGATAGATCGACTTGAGAAAGAGGTGGACATGTTGGAACGGCACCTTCAGGTGCTGAAGATGGTCATCGAGAACGAACCGATCGGCATCGTAAAGATGTCGAACGAGACCGGCTACCCGCATCACAAGGTTCGCTACTCCCTGCGTGTCCTCGAGGAGGAGAACCTTATCGAGCCGTCGAGTCAGGGTGCGATCACGACGGAACGGACCCACGAGTTCGTCGACGAGCTCGGCGAGAAACTCGATCAGACGGTCGAGAAACTGGGAACGATGCGGATCGACGACACCGCGGAAGTCGAGAACTAACGTTTCGAGGGCACATTCCGTTTCATCGGCGAGGGCCCGCTCGTGTGAGATTCACGGACTATAGCGACCGCAACGGCGACGGTGGAGGTGCACCTCTGGCTGTCCGACCGGGTTGTTTTAAGAAGGGTTTAATGCACCAACGGAAGATTTTTAGACGATTGATCTACTATATCACAGAATCGGCGAACTAGCTCATGCAATACGCCCTCGTCGATAACATATAGGATAGTAATGTGCATATAAGGACAATTTTTAAATATCGATCCGGGATCGTGTCTCAATGTGTACCCGCGTCGTCGCGTGCCGTGACGGTGGGGATCGACTCCCTCGGCGACGTCTGCCCGGTCGGAGCCCGTACCGGGCGATAGCGGATTCATCGGTCAGCCGTCGGTCGCGGTCGTCGTGTGTGATCCCACGTCTCCGGCGTGCCCAAGCGCGAAGTCGCCTCTGGTCCGAGCGAACACGACCGCGGACCCTCGTCATGTCACGGGCCGTAGCCACCTCGCCCGTCCCCACCGGGTGAGGTGCGCGTTTTCGTTCGAATGATGGAAACGGACGGAGCGACTGCAGCGCCTCAACGAGACGTAAGCCGCACGTCCAGCCGCACGTTGTGCTCGTGGGGCGCGTACGATCGGACGACACGCTCGGCTTCGACGGCGACGGCGTACGCATCGCCGGCCGCCTCACGGATCGCCGCGATGCCCGGACCGAAGGGGTCGTCCTCGTGTTGGATGTCGTAATAATGGATCACACAGGAGTCGCCCGCGAGCGCGACCGCGACGTCGAGGAACTCGTCGGCCGAGTGCGGGAGGTTCATCACGAGTCGATCGGCGGTGTCCGCGTACTCCGTCGGGAGGTCGCGCACGTCGCCGGCGATCGCCGTCACGCGGTCGGCAACGCCGTTCCGGGCGGCGTTTTCGATGAGGTACTCGATCGCGACCTCGTTCAGATCACAGGCGATGACGTCCGCCCCACGTGAGGCCATGGGGATGGCATACGGACCGACCCCGGCGAACATGTCGATGACCGTCTCGTCCGCCTCCACTCGACTGATCACCCGATGACGGTCCGTCGCCAGCCGAGGGGAGAAGTAGACGGACGCGACGTCCAGTCGAAACTCGTGACCGTACTCGCGGTGGGTCGTCTCGGTTCCGTTGCCCGCGAGGACGTCCCACTCGCGGATGCGGAGTTCGCCCTCGATGGGGGAGGCCCGATTCACCACGGTCTCACACGGGATGTCGGAGGTCATCACCGCGTCGGCGATCTCCCGGGCCCGATCCGGGTCGTCCTCATCGAGAATGACGATGTCGCCGAGCCGCTCCAGGGAGGGCTCATAGCCGAGTATCTCGGCCGGCGTCCGCGGCCGATCACGGGCGTCCGGATCGCGCTCGACCACCCGATCGCGGAGCGCTTGCGGGACGGCCTCGGCGTCCGTGACCGGGAGATAGATCACGTCCCCGACCACCTCGATCCGATGGTCGCCGTCGAGGACGTCCGCCTGAGCGAGCCGTGTGCGGACGGCCTCGCCACGCTCGCGATCGACGGCGACACAGGGAACGCTCATCGGTGGATGCAGACGGTCACCTGGATAAAGCTTGACGCTTCGTCGGGCTCGTAGGCGTCTCGTTCATCCGCGCCGTTCGACGGGCTCCTGTTCACGCCGCTTCCGCCGAACCGTCGGGGTGATCCGTCGACTCGCCCTCGTCCGGCGTTGCGGCCGCAACCGTCTCAAGCAGCTCCGTCGGATCGACGTCCGCCGGAACCTGCACGGTCGGCGTCGCCGTCTCCGTGACGGGCCGGACGTGCTCGTGAGGCTCCCCGACGACGATCACGACGTCGGCGTCCGCGGCGAGATCGGCCGCCGCGGCGACCTGTGACCGCTCCGGGTCCTCAAACGGTGGAACCGTCACCGCGGGAACGTCGGCGTCGGCGGCGACCCCCGCGACCGCGCCGGTTGCGGGAACCACGCCCACCGAGAGGTCGTGTCCGGCCGCGACGAGGCGTGCGACCACACGCGCCGTGGGTCGTCCGATCCCGACGACGTGCACGCGCCGCGGGTCGGTCTCGCTCGTGGGATACGTGGTGACGGCCGGCGATCCCGTCGTCGGGTCGGTGCCGACGAACGCCTCGGCGTCGAAAGACGCGCGGATCGACTCGGCGGTGAACACCTCATGAGGGGCACCGACCGCCTGAATCCCCCCGTCGGCGATGAGGACGACCACGTCACAGTACCGTGCGGCCATCTCGAGGTCGTGGATCGCGGCGACCGCGGTTCGCCCGTCGTCGACGAACCCACGGACCAACTCGAGGGTCCGAACGGCGTGATTCACGTCGAGGCTCGCGGTCGGTTCATCGAGGAGAAGCGCGGGCGTCCCCTGTGCGATGGCGCGCGCGAGCAGCACCCGTCCGCGCTCCCCACCGGACACCTCGGTGATCGGGCGATCGGCGAACCGGGCGACCCCCGTAGCAGCCATCGCCTCCTCGACCGCGCTGACATCGTCGGCGTCGTGGCTTCCGAACCGACCGATGTGGGGCGTCCGACCCATCTCGACGACGTTCCGCACCGGAAAGTCGAACGAGAGCGTCGTCGATTGCGGGACGCTCGCGACCCGCCGACCGACCGCCTTCGCCGAAAGCGTCGAGAGCGGGTCGCCCGCGAGCCGGACCGTTCCGCGGTCAGGTTTCAGCGTGCCCTTGATCGCCCGCAGCAGCGTGGTCTTTCCCGCGCCGTTCGGGCCGACGAGTCCGACGAAGGTGCCACGGTCGACGGTCAGGTCGACGTCCGAAAACACCGGCTCGTCGCCGAAGGCGACCGTGAGTTCACGGACCTCGATCATCGGGTCGCTCACAGCTCGTGCACCTCCCGACTCATGAGCAGGTAGATGAAAAACGGGGCGCCGACCGCCGCGGTGACGATCCCGACCGGCACCTCCGCGCTCCCCGAACGGGCGAGCGTGTCGGCGGCGACGAGGAACGACCCGCCGGCGAGCGCGGCCGTCGGGAGCAACACCCGATGATCCGGCCCGACGACAAGCCGGAGCATGTGGGGAATGATCAGCCCGACGAAGCCGATGACGCCGGCGAAGGCGACCCCCGCGGCGGTGATGAGCGCTGAGGCCCCGAGCAGGATCCGCTTCGTGCGCTCGACTTCGATCCCGAGCCCCTGAGCCTCCTCCTCGCCGAGCAGCAACACGTTGAGGTCCCGGGCGTGCACGAGCAGCAGCAGGAAAAGCGGCGGGACGAGCACGGCCGTCACGGCGACGTCGCCCCAGGAGGCCGCCGAGAGGTGACCCATCAGCCAGGCGACGATCTGTCGCAACGACTCGCCGGCCTGTAGCTGCAGATAGGAGATGACCGCGCCGAGGAACGTCTGGACGGCGATGCCGGCGAGCAGGAGCGTCGCGACCGGCGTCCGTCCGTGACGTGTCGCGATGGCGTAGACCACGAACGCGGCCGCGAGCGCGCCGATGAACGCAAACAGGCTCACTCCCACGCCACGGGAGATCCCGAGGTCGACGGCGCCGACGAGTGGAAGCGCGACCGTCGCCGAAAGCGAGATCGGGAGCACGATGAACCCGACCGCGCCGACGGCGGCGCCGGAGGAGACGCCGATGATCGAGGGGTCGGCCATGGGGTTTCGAAAGAAGCCCTGCATCACGGTACCCGCGGCCGCGAGCGCGAACCCGACGGTCGCAGCGAGCAGGATCCGCGGCAGCCGAACGTACATGACGATCCGGTGGTGAACGTCGGCGACCGGGAACGCGAACGGCGACGTGTAGACCACCTCAAGGGTAGGGAGCGTGAGCGTGCCGGCTCCGCGTGAGCCCGTCTCGATGCCGGCGGGGACGACGAGGGCGTTCAAGACGACTTTCACGACCTCCGCCGGCGGGATCCGGACCGGACCGATCCCGGCGCTGACGACCACCACCGCCACGAGCACCGCGGCTAACGCCCCCGACCATCCGGCGGCTCGCCGCACGACGCGCATTCGTACTTCAACAGAAATTGTAGTAGGTAAATACTTATTGGGCGCGGGGCGTCGATAGGACGATGACACGGATTAACGCGATCCTCGTCGCCGCCATCGTCGTGACCGCCCTCGTGGGTGGCACGGCGGGCGTGGCGACGGGATCTGGGCCATCCGCGATCGTTGCCGGCGATGGCGCGGATGCGGACGTCGCTGACATCGATGGCGGCGCGAACGGCCTTGAAGGCGGTGAGGCGACCGCCGATACCACCGCACCGACCTGTGAGTTCCCGCTCACGATCACCGACGCGACCGGCGAGGAGCTGACGATCGAGGAACCCCCGGAGCGGATCGTGACCACGAACCCCTCGGCCGCACAGGTGTTGTGGGAGTTCGGCGTGGAGGATCGGGTGGTTGGCGTGACGCAGTTCGCGGCGTATCTCGATGGGGCAGCGGAGAAACAGGATGTCTCCGCCGAGTTCGGGATCGATCGCGAGCTGGTTGCCGACGCGGACCCTGATCTGATCCTCGCGCCGAACGCCTCCGCCGAGGACGTCGAGCCGCTTCGAAACGATGGCCATACCGTCTATCATTTCACCGAGGCGAAAGACGTCGACGACATCGCCGACAAGACTGATACCATCGGCAAGGTAGCCGATGCGTGCGCGGAAGCCGAGGAGACGAACACGTGGATGTACGAGGAGGTCGAAACCGTCGAGGAACGCACGGCGGAGTTCGACCGTCCCGCTGCGCTCTATCCGCTCGGTGACGGCTTCGTCGTCGCGGGCGACACGTTCACCGACGAGATCATGACTATCGGCGGGACGGACAACGTCGCGGCCGCCGAACACACCGGATACCCACAGCTCTCTGACGAAGTCGTGATCGAGGCGGACCCCGAGTTGATCCTCGTGACCGGCGAAACCGCCGGGATCATCGACGAGGAGCCCTACGCGCAGACGACGGCCGGAATCGAGGGCAATACGGTTGAGATGGAGGTCCACTACCTCAACCAGCCCGCCCCGCGTAGCGTCGTGGAATCGACACGGACGCTCGCCGACGCCGCCGAAACGTATCAAGAAGTGGCCGCCGATGACGAGGGTACGGACGAGGATGACGTCGCCGAAGCGACACCCGAACCGGACGACGACGCCGAAGCGGCACCCGAACCGGATGACGATGCAACCGACGTCTCAGCACCCGGCTTTGGGGTCGGCGTGACCGCGTTGGCGGTTTTCCTCGCTACCGTGGGCGCTATCCTGCTCGGGAGACGGTAGTTCCGGTACTGTCCTCTCGGGAAGGCGGGGGTCCTGTACGGACGCCGCCTGCGGACGCTTTTAATACTCCCCCGTCGTATCGTCGGTAACCGATGACCGCGCCGCAGATCTTCGCCCACCGTGGGTTTGCCGATACATACCCGGAGAACACGGTCGGCGCGGTCCGTGCGGCCGCGAAACGCACGGACGCGGTCGAGATCGACGTCCGCAGGTGCGGAACCGGCGAACTCGTCGTCTTCCACGACGACGAATTGGACCGCGTGACCGACGGGGAGGGACGGATCGACGAGACCTCGCTCGGAACGTTGAAACGACTCACCGTGGCGGACTCTCGCGAGCCGATCCCGACGTTCGACGAGCTGCTCGCGGCCGTCCCGGATGGCGTTCTCCTCAACGTCGAGCTGAAGGAGGACGGGATCGGCGAGGAGGTCGTCAACGCGTGCCGAGCGCACGGAACGGACGCCCTTTATTCGTCGTTTTATGACGATGCGATCCGCGAGATCCGGGCGGTCGCCCCCGATGCGCCGCTCGCGGTGTTGTGTCACAAGGTGCAGCCGATCGACGAGCGACTGGCGTTGGCCGGCGACCTCGACGCGGAGGCGTTTCACCCGTCGATGGAACTGGTGGAGACCTGGTCGGATCCGGGGAACCTTCGGCTGCCCGCCGCGCTCGAACGATTGGACGCGGGGCTCGACACGGAGGAAACGATCGCGTTGGGCTCCGACGTCGTCGCGCTCGCACACGCGTTCGGGCTCCGGGTGAACGTCTGGACCGCCGAGACACCAAGCGACGTGGTGGGGCTTCGCGAGCGCGGCGTCGACGGGATCATGGTTGACGACCCCAACCTCGTGGCGAAGCGAGCGCGCTAGGGACGAAGTCACAGGTCGAACGCGAGCAACCGATTCGCGAGCAGCGTCGTCATGCCCACCGCCATCACGAGCGCAAGCAATCCGAACGCGGCATCCCATCCGGCGACGTCGGCGAGCGCGCCGACGACGACGCTGCCCGACGCGCCGATGACCATGTAGACGGTGCGCACGAGCCCGAAGCCGGCTCCACGCTCCGCCTCCGAGAGGTGGTCCATGAACCGTGACTGGACGGGCGCGCCCCACGACATCGCGAGGCCGACGAGCAACACGGCGACGAGCAACGGGACGAGGCCCGCGTCGCTCCGTCCGGCCAGAACCAACAACCCGTATCCGAGGACACCGGTTCCCATCGTCAGCATCGCCGCGGTGTCGCGATCGAAGCGATCCGAGAGCGCCCCCGTGACCGGTTGGGTACCCCCATGTACGAGGAAATACAGCGAGAAGAGGAGCGCAGAGAGGGCCGTCGACAGGCCGCCCTGCACCTCCAGAAACGTCGGGAGGAACGATGCGGTCGCCTGCCAAGTGAACGCGCCGAGCGTGGCAAGCACGGTCGTGTATCGGATCGACGGCCGTGAAAGCAGGTCGACCAGGGGTCCGGTTGCGAACCGCTCGCGGAGCGGCTGATCCGGTCGGACCGGCTCAGTCGGACGGATCCGCCACGCGAAGAGGACGAACACCGGCAGGGCGACGAGCGTGCCGAGGGCGACCCCCGTCCGCCACCCGTAGCGGGCACCGACGAGGGCGGCCGCCGGGGGTGCAGCGAGCCCCGCTATCGGCCCGCCGGCGACGTGCACCCCGATCGCCCGGCCGATGTCGTCGAACTGCTTCGTGAGATAGGTCGTCGCGACCGAGTAGTGGAGCCCGGCACCCGCGCCCAACACGACGGTAAAGATCATGAACACCCCGATGGTCGGCGAGGCCGCGAGCAGCAACGAGGCGACAGCCGTGGCGCCGACGGCGGTCAGGATCACGGCTCGTTCGCCGTATCGGTCCCCGAGCACGCCGGATGGGAACTGCGCGAGCGCGTACGCCAACCACATGCCCGAAAGCGCCAGCCCGACCGTGGCGTTTCGCACCTCGAAGGCGTCGGTGATCGCCGGGACCAGCGGGCTGATAACGAGCCGAGCGACCATCGTGGCGGTGAACGCGAGCGTACAGAGCACGAGGGCCGTGTGGGCGTACCGCCAGTTCACACGAATGGTTTCGGACCGGGTTAAAAATCCGTTCGGATCCCGGCGAAGGGGAACCGACGGCGATCGGGGTCGCCCGCTCAGTCGACGATCTCCTCGATCCCGTCGCTCACTTGGACGATCATCGCGGCCTGCCGTTGCACCGCCTCGCTGATCTCGTCGGTTTCGTTTCGGATCTCCGCGGCGTTGCTCGCGGTCTGATCGACCATCGCCGCGACTTCCTCCGTGCTCGCGGCCTGCTCGTCGGTCGCGGCCGCCACCTCGCCGATCCCGGCCGATAGTTCGGTCATTGAGTCGTCGATATCAGTGAGTTTGCCCGCGGCGGCGTCGACCTCATCCTTTCCGTCGGCGACCGCATCCTCGTTGGCTTCGAGTTCAACGACCGCGCCGTGGGTGTGTGAGTCGATCGATTCGACGAGCTCCTCGATCGCGCCCGTTCGGCCCTGTGCCTCCTCGGCGAGCTTTTTCACCTCCTCGGCGACGACCGCAAATCCGGCACCGGCCTCGCCCGCGCGCGCCGCCTCGATGGAGGCGTTGAGCGCGAGCAGGTTCGTTCGTTCGGCGATCGCGTTGATCGCCTCGACCATCTCGTCGATCTCCGAGACGGTGGCTTCGATCGCTTCCACCCGGTTCCCGAGGGCCTCCGCGGTCTCATCGATCCGATCCATCGCCTCGCGTGCATCCCCCGCGGCGGTTCGGCCCTCCGCGGTGAGTTCGTTTACCGCGTCGGCCTCGTTGGCAACTTCCTCCGCGGAGGAGGCGACCTCCTCGACGGCGGCGCTCATCGTGGCGACCTCGTCGCTCACCTGCTGCATCCCGCGGAACTGCTCGGCCGAGAGTTCGGCGATGTCGTCGGTCCCATCGACGACCTCGACGGCGGCGTCGTGCAGTTCGGTGAGGCCGCTCATCGACTCACGGATGGCGTCTTCGTCCTCGGCTGACGCATCGCCCTCATCGACCATTCGGTCGACGTCGGCGATACCCGAGTCGCCCGCGAGTTCGTCACCAGTCCCCGACGCGGCGGGCAACGCGTCCGTCTCCGTGGTCGCGGCTTCGACCCGTCCGCCGTCGAAAGAGACCGTCACATCGTCGTTGACGACGCGGTCGCTATCACGATCACCGATAGTGGTTGTGTCCTCGCTTCCACCGTCCGACTGCGTCTTCGCCGACCGCCTCCGTGCTGTCATCGTTACGTAACTGCCGCGACAGCGGTAAGTACCCGTTGACCTGAATATCGGATACGATAATTTCGGGCACATCGACGAGGATCCGCTCCGCGTTTTTAAGCATGGTACACATCGGTGACGTCCTCCTCGCCCTACACGGCGGGATTCTCGCCTTGAGAAAAGCTCGCCGCTCCAACCCGCCGATCAATCGATC
This sequence comes from Halorubrum vacuolatum, assembly GCF_900188065.1. Classification (GTDB taxonomy): domain Archaea; phylum Halobacteriota; class Halobacteria; order Halobacteriales; family Haloferacaceae; genus Halorubrum; species Halorubrum vacuolatum. The sequence continues at coordinate 290,556 of NZ_FZNQ01000002.1, read as the reverse complement.
ACGAACTCGATCGGGTATTCGGTGAGATTCTCGTAGCCGTCCGCCGTGACGACCACGAGGTCCTCGATCCGGACGCCGCCGACCGCGGGATCGTACAGGCCCGGTTCGACGGTGACGACGTGTCCGGGTTCGAGGGAGCCGCCGCCGCTCGACAGCCGCGGGAGTTCGTGCACGTCGAGGCCGATCCCGTGACCGGTCGAGTGGATGAATCCGACCTCCGTCTTCGGGTCGGTCCGGAACGTCGGGTAGCCCGCATCCTCGTAGACCGAACAGGCGGCGGCATGGACGTCCTCGCCGGTCGCACCCGGTTCGATGGCCTCGAGTGCGGCCGAAAGCGCCTCCTCGGTGATGGCGTACCGCTCCCGCAGCTCGTCGCTCGGCTCGCCGACGCAGAACGTCCGCGTCATGTCCGCGTTGTACCGGGTCGTCTTCGATCGTGGGAAGATGTCGATGATGATCGCCTCATTGGCTCGGAGCGGCCCGCTTCCCCGATCGTGTGGGTCCGCCGCCTGTTCGCCGCCCGCGACGATCGTCTCGTCGAGCGCACAGCCGTGGTTCAACAGCTCGATCTCGATCGTCGATTTTACCCGCTCGCTTGTCAGCGGCGTTCCGTCGTACAGGAGGGTTTCCTCGACGAGGTCCCCGTCGTGCCCGTCGGCGACGTCCGCCTCCCTCAAGAGCTCCTCGGCGGCCCGCATGGCGGCTTCGTTCGCCCGCTGGGCCTCGCGGATCGCCGCGATCTCCTCGTCGGTCTTCACCGCCCGCACCTCGGTCAGGCGGTCCTCGTGATCGACACGCACGTCGATGCCGCGCTCACGAAGCGCGTCGGCGGTCCCGACGGGGCCGCGCGGGGGCATCGAGACCGACTCCACGCCCTTCCCACGCATGAAGGCCGCGTACATGTCGTATCGCTCCTCCCGGCCGCCGTATTCGTAGTCGTAGTCGGCGTGTCGTTTCACGACGTCGACGGTCGCCTCCGATCGCGCACGGCCGTACTCAAGTCCGGAGACGAGCATCGACGTCTCCCCGTCGGCAGCGAGGGTGAGAAACGGGTCCGGACCCGTGAACCCGGAGAGGTAGAACTGGTTGGCGTCCTCCTGTGAGGCGTCGATCAGATAACCGTCCGTGCCGGTCGTCGAGAGGGCATCATCGAGGCGTGAGCGGTCCATACCGCTCGGTCGGTTGCGGCCGGGATATGAATTCCCCTCCGATCCGTCGGAGGGTCCCTCGATGTGCGAAACCATTATATATTCGTGGTCGTCGGTAGTGGGGCTTCGAACCTGCTCCCGGGAGTCGCCCGGGACGTTACCACATTCTCACGGAATGGATCGGTTTTCCGACCGTTTTTCGTGGGTTCTCAGCCTCGATATTCGACCAATGATTTAAGTAGCTTCAAGCCCTTTGAAATTGTGAGGATGAGTAGATCCGAGACCCTTCTCTCGGACCCCTGATCCCGTCCCCCATTTCCCAACACAATGAGCGAGAACGTCCGAGCGTATACGGCGGAACACGTCGACAATGAGCGGGAGGAGCGACCTTCCACGACGGAGGAGCTGAGCTGTCCGGAGTGTGGCGGCCAGCTCGCGACCGACACCGAACACGGCGAGACGGTCTGTGCCGACTGCGGCCTCGTCGTCGAGGAGAACGAGATCGACCGCGGGCCGGAGTGGCGCGCGTTCGACTCCCGCGAGAAGGACCGAAAGTCCCGCGTAGGGGCCCCGACGACGAACATGATGCACGACAAGGGGCTCTCGACGAACATCGGCTGGCAGGACAAGGACGCCTACGGCAAGTCCCTCTCCAGCCGCCAGCGCGAGAAGATGCAGCGGCTTCGCACATGGAACGAGCGGTTCCGCACCCGCGACTCGAAGGAGCGGAACCTCAAGCAGGCGCTCGGCGAGATCGACCGCATGGCGAGCGCGCTCGGGCTCCCGGACAACGTCCGTGAGACCGCCTCCGTGATCTACCGGCGCGCGCTCGATGAGGACCTCCTCCCCGGCCGGTCCATCGAGGGCGTCTCGACGGCCGCCCTCTATGCCGCCGCCCGACAGGCCGGTACCCCACGGAGCCTCGATGAGATCGCCGGCGTCTCCCGCGTCCAGAAGGACGAGATCGCCCGAACGTACCGCTACGTCGTCCGCGAGCTCAAACTGGAGATCCGCCCCGCGGACCCCGAAAGCTACGTCCCCCGGTTTGCGAGCGACCTCGGCCTCTCCGACGAGGCCGAGCGCCGCGCGCGCGCCCTTCTCGGGACGGCGAAATCGGCGGGGATCCACTCCGGAAAGTCACCGGTCGGGCTCGCCGCCGCGGCCGTCTACGCGGCCGCCCTGTTGACCAACGAGAAGGTCACCCAGAGCGAGGTGAGCGACGTCGCGAACATCAGCGAGGTCACCATCCGCAACCGATACCACGAGCTGCTTGAGGCCGAAGACGGCGTCGCGATGAACTGATTTTTCGCGGTTCGACGCGCCGTTTTGTACGGTTCCATCCCGCCACCGTCGAACGACACGTTTCAGGTTCCAGAACGCGGAGCGGAAGCCATGGAAACCACTCGGCATTTCACGGCGACGACGTACATCGTCAACGACGGCGCGACCGCGCTTCATAAACACGGCCGGCTCGGGATCCGACTCCCACCCGGCGGACACATCGAGCGGGACGAGCTCCCACATGAGGCGGCGATCCGCGAGGTCCGCGAGGAGACCGGGTTGGACCCGACGCTCGTCGGGGAGCACGCGACGATCGACGCGCCAAACAGCCGCCCGTTGCCTGAGCCCGCCCACCTGATGCTTCACGACATCAACGTCCATCCGGACGGCTCGGTGGGCCATCAGCACATCGACCACCTATATTACGCGTCGGTTCCGAGCCGTCGGATCGATCCCACCGATGCAGAGGAGGCGGACGCCGCCGACTGGGCATGGTACACGCGGGCGGATCTCCACGGGAGTGGCCTCGATGCCGACGTCGTCACGCTCGGCTGCGAGGCTATCGACGCCGTGGAGGCGGCGAACCGTTGATCGGCACGCCGGTCGCTGTTCGTGCCGACGAGCAGTGTGTCCGGTTCACCGCTAACGCGGTCGGTTCCCCGGCAGATGCGGCCCACACCGAACCGAAGGGCCGTCATCCGCTCCGGAAAGTATTTGAGCCGTCCTCGGCGAATACTGTTTAAATGGATGCCCAGCGTATCGAGGACGTCACCGAGTGGGACTCGCGGCGTTTCTCGGACGGATTCGCCGACCTCAGACGGCTCGCGGATCGGGGCTTCTCGGGGGCGGCCACGGACGGATCGGGCTGGCTACTGTTTTTAAACGGACGGATCGTCGGGATCGTCGACACCGAGCTCGAGGCGTTCGCCGAGGCCTCCGGGACGGCCTATCATGCACCCGACGAGAGCCTTCCCCTCCTTTTCGCTATGCAGGAGGTCGGCGGCACGAAGCGCGCACAGTACTACACCAACGATACGTCGCTCACGGAGGCGGATCGGACGCTCTCTGCGGGCGGGTTCACCGGCTACGTGGAGCTCTCCGAGAACGTCCTCTCGGGCGATTATTACGTGACGTACACCGGCGGGGAATCGCGTGCGGTCGCGTTCGTCGGCAACGCCAGGCGGGTCGAAACCGGTGCAGACGCCTTCGAACTGGCCGATGACGAGATCGGGATCTACACCGTCTACGAGGTCGATCTCGACGTCCAGGAGGTCCCCAAGCCGACGGCGAAATCAGGGGCGGACGATCGACCGGCGGACGGACCTGACGGGACGTCCGGGGAACTCGATGAGGCTGCTCCGGAGCCCGAAGCGGACGACTCGACTACACCGACAAGCACCCCGGATCCGGGCCGCACGGACGACGCGGCACCCGCAGAAACGGGGACGACGGAGGCACAGGGAGCCGGAAGCGAGGCGTCGGAAGCCGAAACGGAGCCAGCGGAGGGAGCGACGACATCCGTGGAAGCGAGCACGAACCCCGCAGGGATGAGAGCAGAAGACGGGCCGTCCGGGGATGGCGAGGACTCCGACGCTGCTGCGGCCGATGCCGACTCGCAGGGGGCCGATCTCGACGCAAAAGCGACCGACACGAGCGTCGCTGCAGCCGATCAGGACGCACACACGGTTGCGACCGAGCCAGCAACGGCCGAAACTACCCCCGATGTGGATGGGGCGAAGCCGGCCTCCGCGGCGGAAGCCGTCGCCACCCCACCGGCTGAGCCACGAACGGACGAACAGGACTCGGGGTCCGGCGACGATGACGTCTTCTCCGAGGAAGCACAGTGGCGCGAGGCGACATCGATCCCGGCGCTCGATCCACAGGACGCGAGCCCAGCGCCTGACACGAAGCCCGATTCCCGTCGTGCCCACCGGGATCGCAACGCTCGAACCGAGAACGAGTCGGGGGGTCCCCGACGGCGTCGTTCCGGGTCGACACCGGAGCAGGGATCCCCGGATCCGCGCAGCGGAAACGGCGGCGGCCGTGCGGCGGTCTCGAGGCGAACCACGGAGGATGAGCGGATCGCGGAACTCGAGTCGGCACTCGAGCGGGCCGAAGCGGAACGGGAGGCGCTCTCGACGGAGCGCGATGCGGTCGCGGCCGACCGCGACGAGCACAAAGCGGAGCGTGAACGACTGGAGGCCGAAGTCGAGTCGCTTCGTGCGGAACGGGACCGTCTCCGGGACCAACTCGATGAGGCCCGTGCGAACCTTCCGGATGCGGAGCGAACCGTGCCGGCGGCGCAGGCGCGAAGCGAGACGAACCTCTTCATCAGATATCGATCGAAAGGTGCCGAGACGCTCGCGGACGCCCACGAGGGGGAGATCGACCGTGACGCGCTCCGTGAGAACCTGCGGATAGAACACCACACGAGCTTCGAAAGCGAGGACGTGACGGTCGACGGGCTGCCCTACAGGGAGTTCCTTGAGGGAACGATGGAGTACGGCTTCATTCGGTGGCTCGTCGAGGAACTCATGTTCGAGATCCGTGACACCGACAACGAGAGCGCCCTGCGTGACCTCTATGATGCGCTTCCGGAGGTGGATCGAGCCGAGATCGACGGGTCGGTTTCGATGCGGCTTACCGAGGGCGGTGAGGAGACCCGCGAACAGCGGACCTTCGACCTCGTCCTGCGCGATCGCATGGGTAACCCGCTTTTTATCGCCGATCTCAACGATAGCCGCGCACCGACCGGCGGCGGAACCCTCGAATCGCTCATCTCGAACGGGCGTGACGTATCCGAGTCGAACGACTCGTTCGCGGCCGCCTTCGCCGTCACCGCGAGCTTCTTCGAGCCGGACGCGCTGGAGGCCGCCGGCGACGCCGTGGGGGGTGGACTGTTCGGCACGAAGCGGCGAAGTTTCGTCAAGCTCTCACGAAAGCAGGGGTATCACCTTTGTCTCGCCGAGTCGCGTGATGGCGGGTTCCATCTCGCGATGCCGGATCTCTAACCGACGGCCACGCAGGTTCGGAGGCGGAATGGCCGGCCGTGCCCCGGATCCGTCGAACCGGACGGACGGAGGTGGGCGGTCGTTTCGGAACCCTTATTTTGCTCTTCGGAATACGAATACGTGAGCGCCGGAGTAGCTCAGCTGGCAGAGCGATTCCTTCGTAAGGAATAGGTCGAGGGTTCAAATCCCTCCTCCGGCTTCCCCCTTCGATGCCGTCGGATACCCAGACATGTCGCCCACGCATACGGAACCGAGCTATCTGACGCTCCGGTTACTCTGTGCTAACGCGGCCGGCATGGTCGGCTTTCTACTTGCATACGTCGTCGCCAGGGAGCTTCCAGTCGCGATCGTCGCCGGCTTACTGATCGGGGCGATCGGTTACGTCGCATCGAGCGTCGTCGTCGAATACGCGTCGGCCGACGTGACCGATCGACGCCCCCCATGATCACGGCGGAAACCCGATGACGTGACAACGTCGAAGAAGCGCTAGAGCCCGAGTTCCCGACCCAACACGACGTGTTGGATCTCGCTCGTCCCCTCGCCGATCTCCATCAGCTTCGCGTCCCGATAGAAGCGCTGTGGGGCGAAATCGGTCGTGTAGCCGTAGCCACCGAGCGTCTGGACCGCCTCCTCGGCGACTTTTCGGGCCGCCTCGCTCGCGTCGAGTTTCGCCAGCGCGGACTCCCGGGTGACGGGCTCGCCCTCGCCATAGGTTACGGCGGCTTTGTGGGTGAGGAGCCGTGCCCGCTCGATCTGTCGGTACATGTGGACGACCTTGTCGCGAACGGCGTCGAACTTCGCGATCGGGCGGCCGAACTGCTCGCGCTCGCCGGCGTACTCCTTGGCCGCCTCGTAGGCACCCTGTGCGAGACCGACCGAAAGGGCGGCGATGGAGATCCGGCCACCGTCGAGCGTCTTCATCGTCTGTTTCCATCCATCGCCTTCATCGCCGAGGAGCCGGTCCGCCGGAAGGCGGACATCATCGAGAACGATCTCACAGGTCGGCGAACAGTTCAGTCCCATCTTCTCCCAGACGGTCGTCACCTCGAAGCCGTCGTCGTTCTCGGGGTCGACGATGAACGTGGAGATGCCGTCGTACCCCGCATCGGGGTCAGTAACGGCTTTGACCAGCACGCTGTGTGCGACGTTCGCGTTGGTGATGAACTGTTTCGTGCCGTTCAGGACGTACTCCTCGGTGTCGGGGTCGTACTCGGCGACCGTGTCCATGTTCGAGGCGTCCGATCCGCTCCCGGGTTCGGTGAGCGCCCACGCGCCGATCTCACCACCCTCAGTGAGGGGACGGAGCCATCGCTCTTTCTGCTCGTGGCTCCCGAAATGGTCGATCGGTTTAGCCCCCAGTGAGGTGTGCGCGGCATACGAGAGCCCGATCCCGCCGGACACCCGACCCAACTCCTCGGTCACCACCGCATACAGCAACTGGTCGCCACCGAGCCCACCGTACTCCTCGCTCACCGGAACGCCCATCATATCGAGCTCCGAGAGGGCCGCGAACACCTCGTCGGGGAACCGGTGTTCGTCCTCGATCTCCTGAGCGATCGGCCGGATCTCCTCCTCGCAGAACCCCCGGACGGTGTCCCGGATCATGCGATGTTCCGCGGGTAGCTCGAAGTCCATGGGCAATACTTGCGAGCGAAGGGCATAAACGATCGGCATCGTCCGTGAGGAACGGCCGTATGCGAACAGCCGCGTGATCCCCCCACTCGGTCCCTTTTAAGTTTCGCCGGCGATCATTTAACCGTCGGTGGCGTCTCCACCATAGATATGGAACTCCGTCGACTCGTCCGCGGTCGCGTCGAGTGGCCCGAGATCGAACGGGTCGCCCGAGAGTTGGCGGACCGCTACGATCGCGATGGAATGTCGGTCCGGTTTCTGGAGGCCGACAACTGGCTCTCGACGCCGATGGTCGTCGATGAGGACCTCTTCGTGAAGGTGATCACCAGACAGAACACCCTCGTTCACACACTCTTTACCACCGGTCGCAACCTCGGGGCGTTCTCCGCCGGCACAGAGGGCTTTTTTGAGCGGTATGAGACGCCGTACGAGATGGCCCGTCACGAGCTCGAAGCGACCGAGCGGATGCGCGAGATCGGTGTCAACACCCCGAAGCCGGTCGAGGCGTTCGAGGTCGGGGACCTCGGCGTGGTCGTGTTGGAGTATCTCCCGGCGTTCTCGACGCTCACCGAACTCACCCAGGCGGAGGCCGCGACGGCCGCCCCGGAGCTCTTCGAGACGCTTCGTCGGGTCCATGACGCCGGGCTCGCACACGGCGACCTCCGTGCGGAGAACGTGTTGGTCCGCGACGGCGATCTCTATTTCATCGACGCGACGAATGTCAACGATCAGCAACGGGACGGCGCTCGCTCATACGACCTCGCGAGCGCGCTCGCCGCGCTCGAACCGCTTATCGGGCCGGGGGCGACGGTGGACGCGGCGCTGACAAGCTACTCCGCGCCGGAGCTACTCGCGGCCCGTCGGTTCCTCGATTTCGTGGCGATCCGACCCGACCACGAGTTCGACGCCGCCTCGCTGAACGGGGAACTTGAGAAGCGTGCGACCGACGCCGAAATCGACGGTTCCGACGACGGGGGCGCGGCGACGAACGGTTTTTAAGGGACGGGATCGGTCAGCCGCCGAGATAGCGTCGGGAGCCCTCGTCGTCGCCCAGCAGCTTCGCCGGCTGGTGTCCCCGGCGACCACCTCGATCAGGGGTCAAGCAGCTTCGCCTCGGCCTTTCGGAGGTGTTCAAGCAGCGTCGTCTTGGAAATATCGAGATCCGCGGCGAGATCACGCGTCGACGTCCCACGTGGCCACTGATAATATCCCTCCTCGCGGGCGTGTTCGAACACCTTCCGTTGTGTGGGTGTGAGCGTATCGAGCCTGTGTTCCCGGGCTGAACCACCGTTTCCGCTCGTCGACGTGATTGCGGTAACCTCGACTTCGGCACCCGATCGCTGCATCACTCGGTCGAGTGCGGGTTCGATCTCGTTCCGATCCCCGGTGAATAACACCTGCCACTCCTCGCTCCCGTCCTCGATGCGCACCGGCGCGCTGTGGACGAACCCCTGCTCAAGCAGCGTCGGACAGATCATGTCTGCGGGGTCGTATTCGAGGAAGAACTCACGGACCACGCTTCCCGGTGCGTTTCGTGCGCGGCCGAATCGTTCCTGCAACTCAAGGGGATTTCCGCCGTGTGGCGACTCCGCGACCGCGTCTAACAGCGTCTCCACCTCCTCTTCATCGTCCCCGAACGCCGTGAACAGACCGGTAACCGTGGACGGTACGCCGTCGTCATCCGCGTGGATTCCACGCTTCGACGTGCTATCTCCGTTCGTCCGATCGACGGCCCCACCGACACCGGGAGATCCGTAGACGGCGTGCGCGAGAATGCCGCCGGCGGTCCGGTCGGTCGCCTCAATGGCCCAGCATCTCGGATGCCACAGGTCAAGCGTCAGTCGGGTTCGTCCCATCGATTCGGCCTCGCTCATGTCTCACGGAAGGGTCGCTGGCGGCTTAGCGTTTCCCATCGTTACCGTCCATGGTCGGGGTGCATAGTTAGCCGTTGGCGACTCACCATCGATCCATGACGCAGGTGTACAACCACTACATCAGCGGTGACTGGACCGACGGCGAGGGAACCGAAACCTTCGAGAGCGAAAACCCGGCGACCGGCGAGCCGCTCGCCGAATTCCAACGGGGAACTCCAGCGGACATCGACCGAGCGATCGACGCGGCAGCCGACGCGTTCGAGGACTGGCGCGCCCGCTCGCGGGTCGAACGGGCGGAGTACCTCTGGGACGTCTATCACGAACTGCGCTCCCGGACCGACGAACTCGGCGAGATCGTCACGAAGGAGTGTGGCAAGGAGATAAGCGAGGGGAAAGCCGACGTCGTCGAGGCCGCACATATGGTGGAGTGGGCCGCGGGCGACGCGCGTCACCCCAACGGCGACATCGTCCCCTCGGAGATCGCCGCGAAGGACGCCTACATGCGTCGGAAGCCGCGGGGCGTTACCGGCTGTATCACGCCGTGGAACTTCCCCGTCGCCATCCCCTACTGGCACATGGCGATCGCGCTCGTCGAGGGCAACACGGTCGTCTTCAAACCGGCAGAACAGACCCCGTGGTGTGCACAGATCGTCGCGGAGATGTTCGCGGACGCCGGCCTCCCCGAAGGTGTGTTCAACATGGTACAGGGCTTCGGCGACGCCGGCAACGCCATCGTCGAGAGCGACGATGTGTCGACCGTGCTCTTTACCGGCTCCGCGGAGGTCGGCCACGCGATCCAGGAGAAACTCGGCGGCGTCCCGGGCAAGCGGGTCGCCTGCGAGATGGGCGGCAAGAACGGGGTCGTGATCACCGAGAAGGCCGACCTCGACATCGCGGTTCACTCCGCGGTGATGTCGGCGTTTAAAACGACCGGCCAGCGCTGTGTCTCCGCCGAGCGGCTCATCGTCCACACCGACGTCTATGAGGAGTTCAAGGAACGGTTCGTCGAACTCGCCGAGAACGTCGCCGTCGGCGACCCGCTCGATTCGGACACGTTCATGGGGCCGCTCATCGAGCCGGAACACTACGAGAAGGTCGCCTCGTACAACCAGCTCGCGAAGGACGAGGACGTCAACGTGCTCGTCGATCGAACGGAACTCGACCCCGAGGAGATCCCCGACGGCCACGAGGACGGCAACTGGATCGGCCCGTTCGTTTACGAGGCCGACGCCCACGCCGACCTCCGCTGTACCCACGAGGAGGTATTCGGCCCCCACGTTGCGCTCTTGGAGTACGACGGCGACATCGAAGAGGCCGTTGAGATCCACAACGATACCGACTACGGGCTGGCCGGGGCGATCATCTCGGAGGACTACCGGCAGATCAACTACTACCGTGATCACGCCGAGATCGGATTGGCCTACGGCAACCTTCCCTGCATCGGTGCGGAGGTCCAACTCCCGTTCGGCGGCGTGAAGAAGTCCGGGAACGGCTACCCGAGCGCCCGTGAGGCGATCGAGGCGGTCACCGACCGCACCGCGTGGACGCTCAACAACTCGAAGGACATCCAGATGGCACAGGGCCTCTCGGCGGACATCAAGACCGACGACGACTGAACGGCCCCGTCGTCGTTTTGATCGCCGTCGCTTTCGCTGCCGTCGTCGCTTTTGATATCCTCCACGAGCGTCCTCCGTGGATGTTTATATACCTCTCACGAGCGCCCTCCGTGGGTGTTTATATACTCCATGGATCCCAACTCGCGTCCCCGACGCCGATGTGTATCATTCACGATCGATGCCCGTCCTCAACGGATTATCACCGGCAAAAGCCCTTATCACGCATCAAGCCCTACGTTACGCCGTACTCATGGCCACCCAATCGGCCGCCGAACCGGATCGGATCGAGATGTACCGCGAGCGGTTCGACGAGATCGACTCGAGGATCGCGGAGCTCATGGAGCGCTGGGGGATCCCGACGCTTCGGGCAGCCGTCGGCATCGTCTTCATTTGGTTCGGCGCGCTCAAGGTGGTCGGCAGTTCGCCGGCGGCCGAGCTGGTGGCCTCGACGGTCTACGTCGTCCCGCCGGAAGTGTTCGTCCCCGTCCTCGGCGTCTGGGAGGTCATCATCGGGCTCTGTCTGCTCTACCGCCCGCTGATCCGGCTCGGGATCCTGCTCTTGGCGCTACAGCTGCCGGGGACGTTCCTCCCGCTCATCTTGCTCCCGGAAGTGACGTTCCTCACGTTCCCGTACGCGCTCACCGTCGAGGGACAGTACATCGTGAAGAACCTCGTCATCATCGGCGCGGCGCTCGTCATCGGGAGCACCGTCCGGAACGAGGACCGCTGACGGTCGGATACCGCTTGCCGCCACTCGCCGACGATCGGATCCACCGCTCTTTTATAAACCGTCCCAGCGAGTTCCGTTTATCAACTGACCTCCGGAAAAGACGGTTAACACCGGCGTGGACGCTCAACGGCCGCTTATATATCCCGAGTGGAACGGATCGGCTCTATTCGTCCGCGATCGCGTCCTCGACGACCGCTCGGACGTCCTCGACGAGCGTGTCGACCGCGTCGCTTTCGGCGTAGATCCGAATGTACGCCTCGGTGCCCGAGGGGCGGACGAGCGCCCACGCGGCGTCGGGAAACTCCAGCCGAACGCCGTGGTCGGTGTCGACGCTCGCCTCCGGGAATGCCTCGGGGAGCGACGTTGCGAGCGCGTCCATCGCGGGTCGTTTCCGCTCGTCCGAGCAGGTCACGCTCAGCTTTCGATACGGCCGCTCGGTGACGGGCTCCCGGAGCGCGTCGAGCCCCTCGTCGGCGACCAGCCGAGCGATCACTGCCGCCGAGCAGACGCCGTCGATCCAGCCGCCGAACGGGACGTGGATGTGTTTCCAGGGCTCCGCGGCGAACGCGACGGTCCGACCGCCCTCCCCCCCGTCCTCCGATCCCTGCTCGACGCGGGCGATCCCCTCGTGTAACGCGCCGAGCCGGACGCGCTCGACCCGCCCACCTGCGGCTCGTACGCGCTCATCGATTCGCCCGGAGGCGTTGGGCGTCGTGACCACTACGGGCTCCGCGGCCTCACTCCGGCGGACATAGGCCTCCGCGAGGATCGCAAGCACGGTGTCCTCGTGGACGACCTCCCCGGCGGCGTCGACGATCACGATCCGGTCGGCGTCGCCGTCGTGGCCGATCCCGAACGCGAATCCGTCGTCGTCACGACCGGCCCGACCCGGCTCATCGATGCCCGCGTTGGCGTCGGAGACGAACGACCGAAGGTCCTGAAGGGTCTCCGGGGTCGGTTTGCTTCCCCGGCCGGGAAAGTACCCGTCAACGTTGCCGTTGAGCGTGACGACCGCTGCGCCGAGTTCGCGGAGCACCGTCGGCGTCGCGGGCGCGGACATCCCGTTTCCACAGTCGACGGCGATCCGAAGCCCGTCGAGGTTCGCACCGAAGCCCGTCGCGTATTCACGGACCGCCGCCCGGTAGTCGGCGAGCGGATCGATCCGGTGCGCCTCCGTCCACTCGTCCCACGACGCTGGAGAGACACCTTCCTCGACACGCGATTCGATCGCCGCCTCGAGCTCGTCCGAGAACTCCCTCCCGTCGCGGAAGCACTTGATACCGTTGTCCGTCGGCGGGTTGTGTGAGGCGGTGAGCATTACGCCATAGCGGCCACGGGAGGCGTACGCGAGCGCCGGCGTGGGAAGTCGCCCCGCGCGTCGGACCTCGACGCCGCCCGCCGTGAGTCCCGCCTCCATCGCCGCCGCGAGCGCACCGCCCGAGACCCGCCCGTCGCGTGCGAGGACGACTTCGGGCGCAGGTGTCGTTCGCGACCCCGCGTCCTCTCCGTCCACGATCCGCTCGGGGGCGCGGATCTCCGTCGCCACCGCCCGGCCGACCGCAAGCGCGAGTTCGGGCGTCACCCGCTCGGTCACGTCGCCGCGGATGCCGGCCGTGCCAAATAGGTTCATATCGGCGGATCGATCGCCGGGAGTTAGTAGCCGTCGGTCCGGCACGTTGATTTCGGGTGATGACCCCGCCGGCACATCCGTGGGGTGCTACGGGTGCGAGCCGGTCGAGGCGTTCGTCGCCGGCGTCGACGCGTCACCGCTACGCACGCCGAGGTCCTCCAGCGCACACAACACGACGATCGCCTCGACGACGTCGCGCGCTTCGGTATGCGGGTCCTGGGCGGCGGCGAGGGTTTCCTCCGCGCGCGCCTCGAGCGTGGATTCCAGCTCCGTCTGGTCAGTCGCTTCCTTGGTCGCGCTCAACAATGCCTCGTGATCCTCACGGAGGTCGAGCGAAACGTGGGCCGCGTTACACCGCGAGAGCGGATGGGTGTCCATCTCGATGGCCAGATCGCGGACCAGCTCCCAGTCGTCCCGACAGAACCGGAGCGTCACCGTCCCGACGACGTCACGCCAAGCGATGGGCTCGCCGTTTTTCATGAGCGTGATCGCTCGCGGCGGCACCGCGATCCGGGTGTGGGTCTCCTCACGGGCACAGAGACAACACGGGGTTCGTTTCAAGCCGGCGTACATGCGGATCCGTAGGGGCTCGGGTTACCTGTGGGTTTCGTCCGTAGGAACGGCGCTTATAACACTCGTTTCCCGAAGGCGCTCGCGGCGAGCTCGGTCGCCAGCTCGGCGGTCTCGTTGTACTGATCGAGGGTCGGATTCACCTCGACGAGCTCCATCGAGCGGAGCGTGCCCGTCCCGTGGACGACCTCCATCGCGGTGTGTGCCTCCCGGTACGTGACGCCCCCGCGGACGGGCGTCCCGACGCCCGGGGCCTCGTTGGGGTCGAGCCAGTCGAGGTCAAGGCTGACGTGGACGCCGTCGACGCCCTCGCTCGCGGTCGCCATCGCCTCCTCGGTGACCGCCGTGATCCCGCGCTCGTCGATGTCGGACATCGTGTAGGCGGCAAACCCACGTTCGCGGATCAGCTCCACCTCCGCGTCGTCGACGGAGCGAAGCCCGACGAGCGCGACGTTCTCCGGAGCGAGCCCGGGCGCGTTCGCCCACTCGACGCCATCGAACGCGCCGATGCCGAGCGCCGCCGCCAGCGGCATCCCGTGGACGTTGCCCGACGGGGTCGTCTCCGGCGTATTGAGGTCGGCGTGCGCATCGAACCAGACGGCGCCGATCGACGCCTCACGGGCCGCCCCGACCAGCGATCCGATGGCGATGGAGTGATCTCCCCCGAGCGTGAGCGGAACCGTGCCGACCGCAAGGGTCCGCTCGACGCGATCCGCGAGCCGCCCGCAGACGTCGGCGGTCTCGCGAAGGAACTTCGCTTTTCCCACGGTCGGCTGATCGGTGTCTGGATCGCGTTCCTCGGCGCGTGGAACCGCGAGGTCGCCGCCGTCGATACAGTCAATACCCGCGCCTTCGAGTTCGGCAGCGAGCCCGCCGTAGCGGATCGCCGACGGTCCCATGTCGACGCCACGTCGGTTCGCGCCATAATCGGCCGGTACGCCGATGATCTCCACGGTCGTCATAGTCGAAACCGCGACCGGTGGGGGTTTAGAGGGCGTGGGTTTCGATGGCGGGTCGATGCCCGGACGGGTTGGGGTGGGGTGCGATGTTCGGACGGGTTGGGGCGATGTTCGGACGGGCTGGGGCGGGGTGCGATGTCGGGGACCGGTTCTTTCGTGGTGCTCACCGGATCGGGCTTCGCGAGTCGCGTCCCCGATCCGTCATCGTTTCACTTCCGGCCGCATACGATCGACCATGACCGGCGGCGAGGGCGGCAGCGATGATGGGGTGAGGTCAGAGCCGAGCGGGGCCCGGGACGTGACCACGAAGGACGTGGAGCCGAGCGACATCGGGCCGATGGGGGCGATGATCGCGGTCGCGTTCACGGGCGCGGTGATCGCCTTCCTCGGGTTCGGACTGTCCGTGTTCGTCGGCGACGCGGCGCTCGTGTTCGCCGTGTTAGGGCTCGTCGTGGTGCTTGCCAGCCCGGTCGCATACATCCGATTTCGTGACCTTGTAGCTGGTTAAACGCTCGGAGGGATTTATAACCGCCTTCCATCGCCTTTAAGCCGGGCCGGCATGTAAGCGTGCATATGTCATCGATAGAGCTCACATCGAGCCAGAAAACCATCCTCACGGCGCTTATCAACCTCTATGGGAGGGAGGAAGACGCCGTTAAAGGCGAGGCGATCGCCGAGGAGGTCGACCGCAACCCCGGCACGATCCGCAACCAGATGCAGTCGCTCAAAGCCCTGCAGCTCGTCGAGGGGGTCCCGGGTCCAAAGGGCGGATATAAACCGACCTCGAACGCATACGAGGCCCTCGACGTGCAGCGCATGGAGGACCCCGCGAACGTGCCGCTCTCACACGACGGCGAGCCCGTCGATGGCGCCAACGTCGACGGCATCGACCTCTCCAGCGTCCATCACCCCGAACTCTGCCGTGCCGAGATCCACGTGCAGGGCTCGGTGAAGAAGTTCAGCGAGGGCGACACCGTCACGGTCGGCCCGACCCCGCTCTCGAAGCTCCTGATCGAGGGAACTATCGACGGAAAGGACGAAACCGCGAACGTGCTCATCCTCCGCATCGTCGACATGCGCGCGCCGGTCGAGGAGCCCGCTCACTAACGTTCCCTCCCTCAGTCGCCCTCGCCCCGTCATTCACCAGCCCATTTTTCGGATCCGCGGCAGTCACCCGCACACCGACCCCGTCGTCTGAGAATCCGCCGAAACGCTATAATACCCCATCTCTGAGTCCACATGATCGACGTATGATCCGCGCGTTTGTGGACGGGGTCGGCTCCGTCATCAATGGAAGAACGGGATCGGATTCATGCCGAATGCTCCGGGGCGATAACGGCTCGCGTCCCCCCATTGGGGTCCGACCGGTCATGCAGACGGATGCGGATCGGTCGCCGATGCGTCTCGAGGACGCGCCATGAGTAGGGCCCGCCTCCGGACGGCCGTCTCCGGCAAGTGGCGGACGCTCATCCTGGCGACGGTCATGTTCAACCTCGGGTTCGTCATCTGGTTCTCGTTCGCGCCGTACACGGGCGAGATCGCCGACGAGTTCGGTCTCTCGATCGCCCAACTCGGCGTCGTCTCCAGCGCGGCGATCGTGGCGGTTCCGCTCGGACGGATCGTCATCGGGCCCATGACGGATCGGTATGGCGCGCCCATCACCGGCGGCGTCACCCTCGTCGTCGTCGGGGTCTTCGCGATCGTCAGCGCGTTCGCGCAGTCCTACGAGGTCTTCGTCGCCTCACGGGTGTTGGCCTCGCTCGCGGGCATCACCTTCGTCATCGGCATCCAGCACGTCGCCGAGTGGTTCGAAGCGGAGAACCTCGGGCTCGCGGAGGGGATCTACGCGGGGATCGGCAACGCCGGCGCGGGCCTCGGCGCCTACTTCACGCTCCCGCGGATCTTCGGTGCGGATTGGTCCGGACCGATCTTCTCGACCAACTGGCGTGCGGCGTTCTTTTATACTGGCCTGCTGGCGATCCTCGTCGGCATCGGCTACTTCGTGTTCGGCCAACCGGCGAAAAGCCCGGAAAAGCGGCAGGCGACGAAACGGAACGTGAGCGTTCGACAATGGCTCTACGTCGGTACCCGGTACGGCGCGGTCGTGCTGTCGGTCGCGTACATCATGACCTTCGGGCTGGAGCTCGCGATGAACGGCTGGCTCGGGACCTACTATCGCGAGGCGTTCGGGCAGGGCGACATCGTGATCGCCGCGACGTTCGCGGCGACGTTCTCCATCGCCGCCGGGCTCCTCCGGCCGATCGGCGGCTACATCAGCGACGTTGTCGCGCGCAACGAGATCGCGCTGCTCCCGGCCTTCGAGGGGCGTTATCGTGAACAGTGGACCTTCGTGACGCTCGTGTTCGTCACGCTCTCGATGTTCGGCATGACCGCGGCGGGGCTCACCGGGAACATCTACCTCGCGGTCGCCGCCGGATTCCTCGTCGGGCTCGGCTGTGCGTTCTCGGAGGGGGCCATCTTCGCGCAGGTTCCGGCCATGTTCCCGAACAACACCGGAACCGTGACGGGCTTCGTCGGCGGGATCGGCACCGTCGGCGGCGTCATCTACCCGCTTATTTTTGCCGCGCCGTACCTCCCGAATCTCCACCTGGGATACGCTGCCGTGGGCGTCACGATGATCCCGATCCTCGTCCTGTCGGCGTGGGTGTTCCAACCGCGGGTGGCCGAACGGGCGGCGACTGACGGCTGGTTCGTTGAATCCGCAGGAACTCACCCGAAGACCTCCTCTGTCGCCGATGACGACTGAACGCGTCCGGCGCTCACACCGTTCCGTCCGGTCGCTTTTCGCCTACCCTTCGTATCCCTGTGCCGACAACGCCTCCTCGAGCGCGGCGAGGAGGAACTCGACGTTCTTCGGGCGCGCCGAATAGCCCATACAGCCGATCCGCCAGATGTCGCCCGCGAGGTCACCGAGGCCCGAGGCGATCTCGAGGTCGTACTCCGCGAGCAGGTACTCGATCACCGCGCCGTCGTCCACGCCGTCGGGGACACGGACGGCGTTCAGGCTCGGCAGCCAGTAGTCGTCCGGGGCGTTCATCTCCAATCCGAGCGCTCGCAGGCCGGCTTTGAGATCGCCGGCGACCTCGCGGTGTCGCGCCCAGCGGTCTTCGATCCCCTCCTCGGCGACGAGCCGGAGCGCCTCCCGGATCGCGTAGACGTTCGTGATCGGCGCCGTGTGGTGATAGGCCCGCTCCTCCCCCCAGTAGCCCTCCAGAAGCGAGAGGTCGAGATACCACGACCGTGGCTCCTCCTCCCGTGAGAGCACCTTCTCCATCGTCCGATCGTTGAGCGTCAACGGGCTCGCACCCGGCGGGCAGGAGAGACACTTCTGGGGCCCGGAGTAGGCGACGTCGATGTCCCACTCGTCGACGCGCATCTCGACGCCACCGAGGGAGGTGACACAGTCGGCGATGACGTACGCGCCGTGTTCGTGGGCGATGTCGGTGAGCGTCGGGACCTCGGGCTGGAGGACGCCCGTGGAGGTCTCGGCGTGCACGAATCCGAACACGTCCGGATCGTGTCTTTCGAACGCCCGTTCGACGTCGGCGGGGTCGAGCGGCTCGCCCCACGGCGCGTCGACCTCGACGACCTCGCCGCCGGCCCGCCGAGCCATCGAGGCCATTCGGCCGCCGAAGTAGCCGTTCGTCGGGACGAGCATGGTGTCGCCCGGTTCGACGACGTTCCCGATCGCCGCCTCCATCGAGGCGGAGCCGGTTCCCGAGACCGGGATCGTCCACCGGTTATCCGTCCGGAACGTGTACCGAAGCAGCTCCTGCACCTCGTTCATCACCTCGATGAAGGTGGGGTCGAGGTGCCCGACGAGGGGGGTGCTCATCGCCCGCAACACACGCGGGTGAACGTCGCTGGGTCCGGGGCCCATCAGCGTTCTGTCGGGCGGATTCAACTCGCTCACTGCGGGCGCCGCTGGCCCTTGCGACGACAGCTCAGGTGTTTCGCTCATGCTCAGCACTACCGATTCGGTCATGAAAAACACGGCGAAAGGGGCGACCCAGTAGGGGTCACCTCGCTGGGCTCAGTGGATAAACGTCGGCTCCGTCCGTCGCTGTTCGTACTCCGTGACGAGATGGTCGACGAACTCGTCGAGGTCGACGTCCGACTGCTGGTTTTCGAACCGGTCCCGTACGGAGACGGTACCAGCTTCCGCCTCGTCATCGCCGACGATGACCATGTACGGCAGCCGATCGTCGTGTCCCTGGCGGATCTTTCGCCCGATCGTCCAGTCGCGGTCCTCGACCTCCGCGCGGATCCCGGCCTCGGTGAGCGCGTTACGGACGCGGTGTGCGTAGCCGAGCGTCGCATCCGAGATCGGAAGGACACGGACCTGTTCGGGCGCGAGCCATGGCGGGAAGTTGCCGTCGAAGTGCTCGATGAGCACCATAAAGAAGCGTTCGTAGCTCCCGTAGAGCGCGCGGTGGATCATCACCGGACGGTGTTCCTCGTTGTCCTCGCCCGTGTATGTCAGCTCGAACCGCTCCGGCATGTTGAAATCGAGCTGGACGGTCGGGCCGTCCCAGACCCGCCCGAGCGCGTCCTCGAAGCCGAAATCGATCTTCGGGCCATAAAAGGCGCCATCGCCCGGCTCGATGTCGTAGTCGTAGCCGCCGGACTCCAACACCTCCCGGAGCTGTTCCTCCGCGGTTTCCCAGATCTCGTCACCGCCGACGGACTTCTCCGGGCGCGTCGCGAGCGCGACGTCGACTTCCAATCCGAGCGTCTCGACGACCTCGAAGATCATCTCGATCACCGACTCGATCTCCGCGCGGATCTGATCCGGCCGGACGAACAGGTGCCCGTCGTCGATGGTGAACGACCAGACGCGGGAGAGTCCCGAGAGCTCTCCACGCTGCTCCTTCCGGTAGACCTTCCCGTTCTCGAAGTAGCGTTTCGGCAGATCGCGGTAGGACCACGACTGCTGATCGAAGATCGTCGCGTGGCCCGGACAGTTCATGGGCTTCAGGCCGTACTCCTCGTCGTTGACGTCGAGGATGAACATGTCGTCGTGGTAGTTGTCGTAATGGCCCGACTGTTTCCACAGCTCCGTCCGGAAGAGATGTGGCGTCTCGACCTCCTCGTAGCCGTGCTCGCGGTTCAGCTCGTTCGCGAAGTCGGACAGCTCGCGGAGGACTGTCTTGCCCGGCGGGTGATATAACGGCAGCCCCGGCCCCGTCACCGTCGGGATCGAAAAGAGGTTCATCTCCTGGCCGATCTTTCGATGATCGCGCTCTTTCGCCTGCTCGCGGAGGTCGAGATACTCCTCGAGGTCGGCTTCGGAGGCGAACGCCGTCCCGTACACCCGCGTGAGGGTTTCGTTCTCTTCGTCGCCGCGCCAGTAGGCTGCAGACACCTCGAGCAGCTTCGCCGCGCCGACCTCGCCGGTCGATTCGACATGTGGCCCCCGACAGAGGTCCTGCCAGCCGTCCTGTTTATAAAAGGTGACCTCCTCGCCGGCCGCCTCCTCGTCGAGGATCTCGCGTTTGAATTCGTTGTCCGCGTATATTTCGAGGGCGTCCTCACGGGACCGAACGACGCGTTCGATGTCGTAGTCCGCCTCGATGATCGCGTCCATCTCCGATTCGATCTCGCGGAGGTCGTCCTCGTCAAGGTCGACGTCGGTCACGTCGTAGTAGAACCCCTCGTCGGTGTACGGCCCGATCGTCAGCGTCGCCTCCGGGAACAGCCGCTGGAGCGCCTGTGCGAAGACGTGTGCGGCGGAGTGACGAAGCACCTGAAGATACTCGTCGCTCTGGTCAGTGACGATCTCGATCCGTGCACCGTCGTGGACGGTGGCGTGCCGCTCGACGAGTTCCCCATCGATCTTCCCCGCAACCGTGTCGCGTCCGAGGCCGGGGCCGATCTCGTACGCGACGTCCTCGACGGTCGAACCCGATGGAACGGAGAGTTCTGACCCGTCCGGGAGGACGACCGTCACTTCGGCCTGCGCGTCGGTCTCGCTCATATCACCGGAAAGCCGGACGAGCGGCATAAGTGTTGTTTGATGACGGGACTCCGTGTCGGTGAGAACGCCGGACAGGTTTATCGGTCGCTATCGCAAACCCCACTTATCGTGCGGTTTACCCCACCTCCGTCACGAAAGGGATCCGACTCGGCGACCGACTGGGGCCTCGGTTCGTTCGTGCGTCGAGCAATGGGTCGACATTGGAGCGCTCGGCCGACCCGCGCCGTGACCGGCCGGTTGGAAATCCGTGTGAGGTGGTTCGGTCCATGACGGGCGTCGGTTCAAGCGTGGCGTTCGCGGTCGGCGCGGGCGTCGCCACGTTCTTCGCGCCGTGTGCATATGCGCTCCTCCCCGGCTATGTCGGCTACTACGTGGCCGCAACTGGCGACGAGCGCCCCTCGAACGCCGGGGTCGTCGCCCGGGGACTCGCCGCCACCGTTGGGGTCATGGCCGTCTTTGCGGTCGGCATCGCGATCACGGTCGCCGTCGGCCAGTCGCTGGGGGCGATCCTCCCAACCGTCGAGGCGGTCGTCGGCGTCGCGCTCATCGTACTCGGAATCATCGTCCTCTCCCGTGGATCCCTGCCGCTTCACGTCGCGCTCCCACGGCGGCGGTCGAGCGTCCTCGGCTTCGTCGTCTTCGGAGCCGTCTACGCGATCGCTGCGACCGCATGCGTCTTTCCGCTCTTTCTCGCCATCGTCCTGCAGTCGCTCTCGTTTGCCCCCGGCGAAGCGTTTCTCGTTGTCGGGAGCTACGCCGGCGCGTTCGCCACCCTCATGCTCGCGGCGACGGTCACCACCGCGATGGGCCACCGGCTCGCCGCCGGACGGGTCGCCGGCGGTGTCGAACGGTTCGTCCGGCTCTCCGGGATCCTGATCGCCCTCGCCGGCGCCGGACAGCTCTACGTCGCGTTCGGCTGAACGCCGAGTCCACGAGCCCGTCGACGGCGGCTTCGCACGGCACGCTCACTCTGAGTCCGCCCGGGAGACGACCTCCGCGGGAACGCCAGCCACCGTCGTGTTCGGCGGGACGTCCTCGGCGACGAGCGAGTTCGCGGCGACCCGGGCACCCTCCCCGATCTGGACCCCGGGTAAGACGATGGCGCCCGCGCCGATCATCGCCCGTTCGCCGACCACGACGTCGCCGAGACGATACTCGTCCTGGAGGAACTCATGACAGAGCAGCGTTGCGTCGTACCCGATAATGGCGTCGTCGCCGACGGTGATCCGCTCCGGCCAGAAGACGTCCGGCGTCGATTCGAGCCCCCAAGCGACCCCCGCTCCGACGGTGACGCCGATCCGACCCAACAGCCAGTTTTTCAGCCGGAGACTGGGGCTGATCCGCGCGAGCACGATCACGATGTAGTTGCGGACGATCGTGAGCGGCGATTTCGCCGTCGGCCACGACCAGAGCGAGTTTCGACGACCGGGTGTCGTATGGCGCGCTAATCGCTCCCGCCGAGGTTCGGAGTTGACTCGTTCATCCGTCACACCGTATCGCTTCGCCCTATCCGGATATAAACGTCGGCGTCACACTTTTTCAAGGGTGACGGCTCCACCCCAGGGTATGCCCTGAGTTGTTGCCCGCGATCGGGCGAGGCGGTCGTGCGGTGACCCGACGCGGATCGATTGACGCGGATCGGTTCCATCATCGCCTGTTCGCAATCAACATGGGAACAACCCCGGATCGTCTTCGGCGTTATCGGTCATTCGTGCCGAAGCCGGCTCACCGACAGTTCCCGTCTCCCGCTTCAGCGGCGGATCTCGTCCATGTGGTCGATCCGGCTTTGGACGAGATCCGGCTTCCCGATGTCGTGTCGGATCCTGACGCCGTCTCCCGCGGCCGCGAGCGCCGCCTCCGCCCGTTCCTCGGCAGCCGCGATCAACTCGCCCATCCCAACGACGGCGAACGCCCGTGACGTCGTCGTATAGAGCCCGTCCTCACGCTCGTCGACGCTCGCATAGAAGAGGAGCGCGTCGCCGACGGTTTCCTCATCGACGGTAATGCGGGCCCCCGAATCAGGGTCCGTCGGATAGCCGTCCGGAACCGCGTACTTACACACCGTGGCCTCGCCGGAAAACGCCAGCGACGGGAGTGGATCTCCGTCGCGAGCGGCGGTCAACACCTCAATAAATGGGGTCTCAAGCGCCGGGAGCGTGTTCATCGCTTCGGGGTCGCCGAAGCGCGCGTTGAACTCGATCACCTTCGGCCCCTCGGCGGTGAGCATGAACTGTCCGTACAGGATCCCCTTGTACCCCGGCAGGGCGTCAACGACGGCGTCGATCACCTTCGCTGCGGCGTCGTAGTCGTCGGGGGTCATGAAGGGCAGGTGATCGGTCGTGTCCGTGTACGATCCCATTCCGCCGGTGTTGGGACCGTCATCTCCCACATACGCCCGCTTGTGGTCCTGCACGGCGGGTGTCAGCCGATACTCGCCGTTTGCGACGAACGCCTGAATGGTGAACTCCTCGCCGACGAGGCGCTCCTCCAGAACGACGCGGTCGTAATCCGATTCGCGGAGGTACGTCTTCGCTTCCTCGGGCGTCACCTGATCGCCGATCACCTTCACGCCCTTTCCGCCGGTCAATCCGGCGGGCTTCACCGCGAGGTCGTCGTCATACGAATCGATATACGCACAGGCGGCCTCCATGTCGTCGAACGTCTCGAAGTCGGGGCAGCCGGGGATGTCGGCGTCCCGCATGAATCGTCGCTGGTACGCCTTGTCGGTCTCCACGCGCGCCTCTGATTCGCGGGGACCGAAGGTATAGACGTCGGCATCGTCGAGGGCGTCCGCCACGCCCGCCGCGAGTGCGGCTTCCGGTCCGATCACCGCCAGCATCGCGCCGACGTCGTCAGCGAAGTCGACGATCGATCGGGCGTCCGTCTCGTCGATGACCTCGAAGCCGTCCGTGAGGCTTCGGATACCGGGGTTTCGGTTGCTCGCACAGGCGTACAGATCGCAGTCGTCCGCGAGCGACCGGGCGATGGCGTGTTCTCGACCGCCGCCGCCCACGAGTAGTACGGTCTCCGTCATACGCGACCCGAGCGCGCATAGCCGCCTAAAGCTTACCGTCTCCGTCGTTCCTGATCGAGTGTCCTTATATTGTGCGGGCCGATCAGTTTGGACATGTACGACATCGTCGTCGTCGGCGCGGGGCCGGCGGGTTCACGGCTCGCCCGACGAACGGCGGAGCGAGGCCACGAGGTACTCTTATTAGAGGGCGGTGAGGTGGGTAGGCCGCTCGCCTGCTCCGGACACGTCTCCACCGACGTCTGGGAGTTCGTCCCCGACGATGCCCGCGACGAGCTGCTGCAAAACCGGGTGTTCGGCGCGCGATTCCACACCGGCGGCCCCGACTCGACAGCCTATCCGTTTTATAAGCGCGAGGAGGTCTCGAACGTGATCGACCGCGTGGCGTTGGACCGAACGCTCGCGCGCTGTGCCCGCGAGGCGGGTGCTGACCTCCGCGAGGAACACACCGTTCTCGATGTGACGGAGCACGACGACCGCGTCGAACTGGAGGTGCGTGTCCCCGACGGCGGCACGGAGAGCTTTACCGGCCGGCTGGTTGCCGGCTGTGACGGACCGACATCCCGTGTGAGACGCTCAGTCGGGCTGGGCGAGCCGTCCGAGACCCTTCACGGGGTGTTAGCGTTCGATGAGTCGCCCGATCACGGCGACTTCGTCGATGTCCACCTGACTGCGCCGACCTTCTTCGCGTGGCGGATCCCACGGGGGGACGCCGGCGTTGAATACGGGTTGGCCGCCCCGCCCGGCGAGGACGTGAACGTCCTCTTCGATCAGCTCACGGAAACCTACGACGTCACGACCGACCGGTTCTGTTCGGGCGCCATTCCGGTGGGGCCGCCGACCTGCACGACGAGCGACCGCACGTTCCTCGTCGGCGACGCCGCCGCGCAGACGAAGCCGTTTACGGGCGGCGGGATCCGCTACGGGATGACCGCAGCCGACATCGCTGCGGAGCGGATCGATCCGCTGGAGCCACGTTCGCTGGAGGCGTATGAGCAGGGGTGGCGCGAGGAGTTAGCGACCGAGATCCGTCTCGGCGCGGCGATCCGCCGCTGCTACTCGCTTCCGGAACCGGTCCAACGACTCGGTCTATGGGCGCTTTCGGGCGAGATCGGCGTCCACATGGACGAACCGAGCTCGTTCTTCTCCCGTGAGCACCTGTCACGGCTGTTCTCGCGCGGCGATCCGCCGTCCGACGGGGCTCCGTGAGCAACCGCCTCCGGTGACGAGCATAAATGTTTACTATGATTCGAAATAAGTCCTCACTATGAGCCGGGATTACGAGTCGTTACACGATCCGAACGCGGAGTATACGATGCGGGAACTCTCCGCAGAGACGATGGGCGTCACCGGGGCTCGCGGGGGCCGACGCGACGTAGCGATCACGGACGTGCAGACGACCATGGTGGATGGAAACTTCCCGTGGACGTTGGTTCGTGTGTACACCGATGTCGGGATCGTGGGGACCGGCGAGGCGTACTGGGGTGCTGGCGTTCCCGAACTCATCGAACGGATGAAGCCGTTCGTGGTCGGCGAGAACCCGCTCGATATCGACCGGCTCTATGAACACCTCATCCAGAAGATGTCCGGTGAGGGCTCCGTCGAGGGCGTCACCGTCACCGCCATCTCGGGGATCGAGGTCGCGCTGCACGATCTCGCGGGGAAGATCCTCGACGTCCCGGCGTATCAGCTGCTCGGTGGGAAATATCGAGACCGCATGCGGGTGTACTGTGACTGTCATACGGAGGAGGAAGCCGATCCTGAGGCGTGTGCCGATGAGGCAGAGCGGGTGGTCCACGAGTTGGGCTATGACGCGTTGAAATTCGATCTCGACGTGCCGAGCGGGCTGGAGAAGGATCGCGCGAACCGACACCTTCGCCCCGGCGAGATCCGACATAAAGCCGAGATCGTCGAGCAGGTGACCGAGCGTGTGAAAGACGAGGCCGACGTCGCGTTCGACTGCCACTGGACGTTCTCCGGTGGCTCCGCGAAGCGCCTGGCGGCCGCGTTGGAGGAGTACGACGTCTGGTGGCTTGAGGACCCCGTGCCGCCTGAGAACCTGCAGGTGCAAGAGGAGGTCACGAAGTCGACGACGACGCCGATCGCCGTCGGGGAGAACCGCTATCGTGTCACCGAAGAGCGGCGACTCATCGAGAACGGCGCGGTCGACATCATCGCGCCCGACCTGCCGAAGGTCGGCGGGATGCGTGAGACCCGAAAGATCGCCGACGTGGCCAACCAGTACTACGTGCCCGTTGCGATGCACAACGTCTCCTCGCCGATCGCGACGATGGCGGCCGCACACGTCGGTGCCGCGATCCCCAACTCGCTCGCCGTCGAGTACCACTCGTATGAACTCGGCTGGTGGGAAGACCTCGTCGAGGAGGACGTCATCGAGGAGGGATACATCGAAATTCCTGAAAAGCCGGGTCTCGGTCTGACCCTCGATATGGACGTCGTCGAGGCGCATATGGTCGACGGTGAGGAGTTGTTTGACGAGCCATAAGGCTCGTCAAGCCAGCGAATCTTGGATTCGCGGTATTTCTTCGAGGGGAGGTCGACGTTCCGGAACAAAAACGTCAATAGCGACGTGAACAAGCGCGACGGTATGTCCCCCAACACGCCCGCCAATCACGGAGTTCCGGTATTGGCCCTCCTCGGAGGCTGTCTCGCGATCGGGATCTTCGTCGGTGGCGTATCGGACGACGTTGGGACCCTCGTCACGTGGTTTTGGGTTGGTATCGCCCTCGCCGGAATCTACCTCCTCACAACCATCGCCAACAGCCTCGATCGGATCCAATAACCCACGCCGAATGTGATCGCTCCGAATGTGATCGCTGCGAATGACCGCGCTGCAGCGTCCCCTTGCTGACTGTTCCACGCCCCTCCGGCGCGCCCGCTCGCGCCGTAATAAGGGCGCGAGCGGCCCGCGAGGGTCCACCCCGACGGACGGAGCAACGTGGAGACCGTCGGGTGGCGGCTGGGGAGGGTGAGGTCTTTCGCGACCGTGTCACCGGTATGTGACTGGTTCAGTGTTCACCGCCGAACCAGCCCCAGTCCGGGCTTGCCATCACGCACCCAGACGGCCACACCCACCACGAAAATCACGATCTCCAGCCACAGCGTCGTCACCGCCACCCCGCCGATTTCCCCGAGGACTTTCACGCCCGAGTACGGCGGCATATGGGTGACGGGCCACAACAGAAACCCGAGTTCGTCGTAGTCGCCCGCCAGCACGTGCCACGGGACGTCCGCCGCGAGATGCGACAGATAGCCGACCGCGAACGCGACGCCGAGCTCCGGCCGGCCGCGGAGCCGGGCGACCGCGACCGCGACCGCCACCGCGACGGCCGCACCAAACAGGGAGTGTGCGATCGTTCGCCCGACCGGCGTCACCCCGAGTAGCCAGAGCGGCTGGTCGATCAGGTCGGGGATCGCCGCGGCCACGATCGCGACGGCCGCCGGGGCGCCGTCGGGCGGACGGCCGTGACGGACGCGGGCGTACGCCGCATAACAGAGATAGCCGACGACGGGGTGAACGACCGGATTCATCCGTGCGGCGGCTACACGACGGCCGTACAAAAGCGGCCGGGCGGACCAACCTAAACGTTCTCGCTTCCGGACCAGGCCTCACGCAGGGATCCCTCGCCGAGAGCGACCCTCCGGCGGAACCGCCCGCGAGGTGCGCATTTATACTGATGGCCGACCTGACTGTGAACGCATGACACACCACGAATCCCACGGCACGTCGGACGGCGAGCCGGCACGCCGGGAGTACACGATCGACCATCACCTCTCGGACGCCGAGGAGAACATCCACCGGGTGTGGGACAACTCCCTCGATCCGGTG
The DNA here is from genome assembly GCF_900188065.1 of Halorubrum vacuolatum. Lineage (GTDB taxonomy): Archaea > Halobacteriota > Halobacteria > Halobacteriales > Haloferacaceae > Halorubrum > Halorubrum vacuolatum. The sequence goes on along the minus strand of NZ_FZNQ01000002.1, from coordinate 263,226 downwards.
CTCACCGTCGAGGACGGTGACGTCGTCCGGTTCGAGTGTCGCGACGCGGTCGACCGACAGCTGGACGTGGAGTCGACCGCTGAGGACTTCGGCAACGTAAGCTTCGACCCCGTCCACCCGCTGACCGGCCCGGTCGCCGTCGAGGGTGCGGAGCCGGGTGACGTGTTGCAGGTCGACCTCCTCGATTTCCAGCACAAAGGCTGGGGCTACACCGGCTTTATGCCCGGCGAGATGGGCCTTGGGCTCCTCCCCGAGGACTTCCCCGACGCCGACGTCCACATCTGGGATCTCCAGGGCGACGTGGGCCACTTCGTGAACGGTATCGAGGTGCCACTCGATCCCTTCCCGGGCGTGATCGGCGTCGCACCCGGCGAGGACGGCGAACATGGGACACTTCCGCCGCTTTCGACCGGTGGCAACATGGACGTGAAACACATGACCGCGGGATCGACCGTCTACCTGCCCGTCGAGGTTGAGGGCGGGCTCTTCTCGACCGCGGACTGCCACGCCGCACAGGGCGACGGCGAGGTCTGTGTGACCGGGATCGAGGCCCCGATGTTCGTGACGGCACGGTTTTCGGTACGAAAGGACATGTCGATCGAACAGCCGCAGTTCGAGACGACCGGGCCGTTCACGCCGACCGGCCACGACGAACCGATGTACGCAACGACTGGGATCAGCGACGACCTGATGGACGCGACGAAGAAGGCGACGAGACACATGATCGACCATCTCGCCGAAAACCGGGGACTGACCCGCGGGGAGGCGTACATCCTCTGTTCGGCCGCGATGGACCTGAAAGTCAGCGAGGTCGTCGACGCGCCGAACTGGATCGTCACGGCCTATATCGCCGACAGCATCTTCCCCGAGTAGGCGGGCACCGACGCCGCCTCGGTTTTTTTTATGCCGTGCAGCTTCCGGCTTTTACGGCGTGCAGATGTCGTGGAGGTCGGCGAGACAGTCGATCTCCCACGTGGGCCAGACGTTCAGCTCCCACTCATCGCGGTGGGGCCGGCGGATGAACGCGGAGTCGATGCCGGCGTTGTGTGCCGCCTGCACGTCCGATTCATTGTCCCCGACGAACAGCGCGTTCTCCGCATCCAAGTCCGCGAGCGCCTGCTCGATGTAATGCGGGTTCGGTTTGCGAAGTTGGAGGCTGTGAATCGTCGGTTCCCGGCCATATGCGGCCCCAAAGAGATCGAAGCCGTCGAAGTGATCGACGATGAAATCGATCGTCTCCTGCTGGTTCGAGGAAACGATCCCCATCTCGACCTCGAGGTTCTCCAGCTCGTCGAGGTCGTCGTAGGGGGTCTTTCGTCCCTCGCGGGCTTCGACCTGTTGGGCCTTCGAGACGGTGCTGTCGCGGGTTCGCCAGAAGGTGCCGGGATCGAAGTCGTACCGTTGACAGACGGTCCCGACGCTGCCGGGGGTCGCGCCGATGGTCATTCGCTTTACGTCGTCCGGGTCCGGGTCGGTCACGCCGAACTTCTTAAACGTCTCCCGGGTCGCCTCCCGGAGGACGCCGAATCGCGTGCGACCGACGAGGACACCGTCGTTGTCGAATACGACGGTATCGTAGGTCATATGCTTCACACACGCCGCGTATTTAAAAGGGTTTCACCGTGAACCGTGCCACCCTTCGACAGCCCGCTGCCGGACTCCCTTGCCGGAGGGCTCGGTTTTCTTGCCTTCCAAGAGATGGTCGAAATCAATGCAGGCGCTGTTCGACCGCTATGTCGCCGAACTCCGCGACACCGTCGGCTATCTCCGTGAGGACGGTCGCGGTCGGATCCTCGTCGCCATCGCGTTCGGCTGGTTTCTCTCGATGGGGGTGCGACTCAGCTATCCCGTCATCCTTCCACACGTCCGGGCGGATCTCGGGCTTGATCTCTCGACGGCTGGATTGCTGTTGACCGTCCTGTGGATGGCCTACGCGGTCGGCCAGTTCCCCGGTGGGTTCCTCGCGGATCGTTGGGGTCCCGGACTCGTGTTGGTCATCAGCACGGGTGGATCCGCGGTGATGATCCTGCTCGTCTCTATCTCGCCGACCGCGGCGTTGTTGTTCGCCACCACGGCGCTTCTCGGCGCAAGCACCGCGCTGTATGGTCCCGCCCGGTTCCCGTTGCTTTCGGGCGTGTTCCCCGAACGATCCGGTACGGCGATCGGGATCACACAGGCCACCGGGAACCTCGGGAACACGATCCTCCCGTTCGTGGTCGGCGTGATCGCCGGTGTCGTCGCTTGGCAGGCCGGAGCGTTGCTCTTTATTCCGCTCTTCGTCCTCGTCGCGGTGGCGATCTGGCGGGTGGTTCCATGGCGGGTGACCGGCTCGGCCGCGGGAAACAGCGAATCCCCGATCCAGTCGATCTCGCTGGAGTCCGCACGACACGTCCTCTCGCTGCTTGCGGTCCGCTCCGTCCTCGTTATCGCGGCCATTCAGATGCTCGGCTCGTTTACCTATCAGGGGTTTACGGGCTTTTATCCGACCTATCTCATCGAGATCAAGGGATTATCGTCGCGGGACGCCTCGTTCCTGTTTGCCGTCTTCTTCGCGGGCGGGATCGTCATCCAGCCGCTCATCGGCATGGCCGGCGACCGGTTCGGCGAGCGACGCACCCTCTTCGTCCTGCTGATATTTATCTCGGCCGCGCTTGCACTCCTGCCCACTATCGAGGGGTTTTGGCCACTCCTCGCCATGACAGTCGCATTAAGTAGCCTGCTGGGCCGAGCGGTGCTGGCGCTCACCTACCTGACCGAGTCCCTGGCCGAGGAGATCCGCGGAACCGGGCTCGGCATCCTGCGGACCGGCTACATCCTGTTCGGATCGACGAGCCCGCTGTTCATCGGCGTGCTCGGCGATGCCGGCTACTTCGATGAGGCGTTCTGGCTGCTCGCGGGCGCCAGCGGGGTGATGATCCTCCTGTGTATCGTCTTACCGCCGCTGACCTCGGTCGAACGTTGATGACCGGCCTCGATCGGACCTTCGATGTCACCGATCGTGTTCGACGCCACTGGTTCAACGCCATCCTACCCGCACCGGTTTATCATCCCTTCCGTCGATATCGAGGCATGCGCGTCAGCGTCATCGGCGGAAGCACGGCATCGGCGGAGATCGAAGCGATCGCCGAACGGCTTGGACGGTTGCTCGCCGACCGGGGACACACCGTGGTCTGTGGCGGCCTCGGGGGCGTCATGACCGCGGTCTGTCGTGGTGCGGCGTCGTCGAATGGGCGGACGATCGGGATCCTCCCCACCGACCGGCTCGCCGACGCGAACGAGTACGTTACCGTCCCGATCGCGACCGGTCTCGGTCACGCCCGCAACGCGCTCGTCGTGATGAACGGCGAGGCGGTTATCGCGGTCGACGGCGGCCCGGGAACCCTCTCCGAGATCGGCCTCGCGCTCGCGTTCGCCCGGCCGGTCGCCGGACTCGACACACACGATGTCACTGGCGTCGTCGCCGTCGAAGACCCGGAGGCCGCGGTCGCATACGTCGAAGGGACGGTCGAGTAAATCGAAGGATAGATGCGCGAACGGGACGACCAGCGAGGTCGCTCAGGTGACCTTGCCGAGGAGTGGGATCGCCCGCTTCGGAACGATCACCTCGTCGATCTGGGTGAGCACGATGGCGACGCCGATCGCCGCAAGCCCCGCGGCGAACGCGAACGGCACGACGAACCCCCATGCAACGAGAAACCCGGAGAGAAGCGGCCCGAACGCAACGCCGAAGCCGAATGCCATCGTCAACACCGAAAGCGTGGTGCCGGAGTTGCCCTTCGTCGCGAGGTCGCCGGCGAGCGCCAGCGCGGGGGCGAACACCATCGCACCCGCCACGCCCTGCAGGAACCGCGCGAGGAACATCAACCACGGATCGGAGATGAGCCCCGAAAACAGCGTCAGATCCGGGATCAGTCCCTGAATCAGCGTCGTCGGCACCAACATGATCGTTCCGGCGACGATGAACGCCTTCCTGCCGTAGAAGTCCGTCGCGCGACCGATCGGTGCCTGTAAGAGGATCTGTGCGAGCACGAACGCCGCAAACTGGAGGCCGAACATCTCGGGACCCTGATCGAGGCGTGTGTTGACGATGTCTCCGAGCGTGGCGAAGACGGCGATCCCCACCGCCAGAAAGAACGAGACCGCACCGAGTGCGAACACCGGATCGAGCAGGTTCTCGCCGCGTTTATCGAAGACGACGAAGGCAGAATACACGGACCCTTCGTCCTCGCTCGGCTCGATTTCCGGGTCACGGATCAGCGTCAACACGAGAAGGAACGCGAGCGTCGCCGTCGAAGCCGCAAAATAAAACGCGGCGTCGAAGCCGGTGATCGTCACCGTCGACGCGCCGAACGGGATCGAGTACGGGCCGGCCGCCACCACGCCGCCGGCGGCGACGGGACCGACCCCGAACCCGACCAGCCGAAACGTATTGTAGGTCCCCATGTTGCCGCCGCGGTTGTCCTCCGTCGCGAGGTCGTTGACGAGCGCGACCGTCGTCGGGATAATGAACGCGCCGGCGATACCCTGTAACACCCGCAATCCGACGAGATGCCAGTAGGTGGTCGCGAGCGAGTACGCGAAGCTGGCGGCCGCGATCAGGACCAATCCGAAAAGGACGAACACCTTTCGTCGCCCCGTCGAATCCGAGAGGCGTCCGGTAAACGGTTGCAGCGGGCTGTTTACGAACCCGAAGATGGAAAGAATGAAGCCGGTGATGAAGACCTCCGTCAGCCCGAACGTCGCGCCCGTGATGAAATCCGTCGCGATGAAAAGCGGGAGGACGACGATGAGAAAGGAGTTCCCGACCGACTCGGACATCCGGGCCAACGCGAGCGCGAGAACCTGTGGGTTGACGCCGAGAAGCTCCCTCATGCGGACGCGACGGAGGACGCGATGGGATCGGTCGGTGCCGCTGAAATCGGAGGTATTCCCGGCCGGAACGATACGGAGGAGCACATAGTCGATCCGTCGTCGCGCCCGAGTAATAGGGTTGCGTTATCGGCCCGGCCGGCCCCTTCTCGTGTTGGTGTTCGGCGATCGTCGTCGTGGAGTTTTCGGGAACCGACCGCGTCTTTGCGGGCTCAGCCGAACGCGCCGAGGCTCGACTGCAGATCGCGTTCCGTGGGCTCCGCGAGGAGTTCGTGGCCAACGAGATCGCGCGCATCGACCGCGTAGGTCGAGCCATCCCGTTCGATAACCAGTACGCGTCCCGACCAGCCGAGTACGGTTCCGGCCGCCATCGTCTCGGGGACCGGTCGATCCGAGAGTTCGGGTCCGTCCTCGAAGCTGAACGTCTCGATCGGATCGAACCGATCGAGCAACTCGGCCCACGCGTTCATATCCACGGTTCGGTGCAAGCCGGCGATCTTCGTCGGGACTCGGACGCGGTCGACGAGGTCCGGACGCGTGGCGAGTCCCGCTTCTACCTCACGGGCGATCCGCCCGTCCGGAAACGTCCGGATGTGAGCCGCCCGGTCCGCACCCTGCTCGCGAAGCCGGGTTTCGAGCCGCCACTCCCGTGTCACGCCGACTTTGAACACGTCAGGCGCGAACGCGGCGAGATACATCGCGTGCGGCTCGTGACAGTCCATCTCGTCTTTTAAACAGGTCCCCGTACACCGGGCACAGACCCATACGTGCGTATGCGCCTCGCAGTACGGGGCGTCGCGCTCCCCGCAGGGAACGTGGCGACCGTCGTGGATCGTTCCCGCACAGTGGCGCTCGCCGAGCCCGAACGAGAGTTCCGTCCCGGCCCCCGCGTCGATGAACTCGATCGCCTCCCCGTCGGCGACGTAGAGTCCTGCACCGGTCGCTTCCGTGTCGCGATCGCGTGAGCCGTCTCCGGGGTCCGTCTCGTAGCCGACGATCTGCACGCCTCAATTAGGTCGACGTTCGAATTAGCAGTTCCGCTCCCGGAGCGGTGCACCGCCGTGGGTTCCGGCCTCACTGCAACCGCCGCGTCGTCTCCACAAGCGGGTGTTTCGCGTAATCGACGATCTCGATGTCGGAGATCGTTCGCAGCCCTTCCTTTTCGGCGGTTTTCGCCATCCCCAGATCGAGTCGCCGCTCCGGGACGATCACGTACGCGTCCATCTCCTCGATACCGAGCGCGGAGGCGGCCATCACCCGATGATGACCGTCAGCGAGATACAGCTGTCCGTCGTTGTCGATGACTACGAGCGGTTCGGCGAGTCCACGTTCAAGCTCGTACTGTCGTCCCTCGAGTTCGTCCGCGTAGACGCGGTCCTGTGTCGGCGTGAGGGTCGCCAGCGACACCATGCGTCGGTCCTCATCCAAGTCCACGCCGTGTATCTGCTCCAACGTGCGAACCAGCTTTCCGACCTTACCGGGTGTCGCACGCTCGATCGCGGATCGAACGACGTCGGTGTTCGAGATGATCCCGACGAGGTTGTCCGCATCGTCGACGACCGGGAGCTTCTGGATCCCGGACCGAAGGATGACCCGCGCGGCGTCGGTAACTTTCATATCCGGGTGGGCCACGACCAGATCCGTCGCCATGACGGTGAAAATCGGCGCGTCATCGTCGGCGAGCAGGAGGTCGCGTGCGGAGACGAACCCCTCGACTTTTCGGCCCTTCGTGACCGGAAACCCGTTGTGACCGACGCTTTCGACCATCCGCTTTGACACCTCAGCGACCGTGTCCTCCGCCGAGACCGTCTCAACATCACGGGTCATGTACTCCCCGACCGTCGGCTTCGCGGCCATATATCCGCACGAATGGATCGGGAGGAACAAAAAGGGGTCGGGGCGGCCGCTCGGCGGATTACGACGTTCAGAACCGCTCCCGGTGGACTACGACGTCCAGAACCGCTCCCGGTGGATTACGACGTCCAGAACCACTCCCGGTGGACTACGACGTCCAGAACGTCCTCGTGAACAACACGAGGACCGGGATCATCTCGATCCGGCCGACCCACATCAAGACGATCATGACGCTTCGGGTGCTCATCGGGAAGGCGGCATAGGTCCCGTACGGTCCGGCCTCCCCGAAGGCGGGTCCGATGTTCAGGAACGTCGAGGCGGCCGCGCCCATCGCCTCGAACGCCGAGAGGTCCATCCCCACCCGTGCGGCGTCGACGGCGACGAAGACGGCGAGGCCTACGAATATCACGATCCCCAAAAGGAGATAGGCGTAGACGTCGCGGATCGTGTCCTCCGCCACCGGCGATCCGGAGACCCGTACGGGACGGACGGCCTCGGGGTGGACGCTCGTAAAGAGCTCCCGGCGCAGCGACTTGAGCGCGACGAGCCACCGCAACGACTTGATCGAACAGGTTGTCGACCCGACCATCCCGCCCGTAAACATCGCGAGAAAGAGGAGATAGGTGGCGGCAGGCGACCACAGGTTGAAGTCCGTGCTCGCATAGCCCGTCGTCGTGACGATGGAGGTGACGTTGAAGACGGCGTGGCGGATCGTCGGTTCGATCGCCCCTCCCTGCTCGCCGGTGACAAAGAGGACGAGCGCGACGAGCGCCGCGAAGATTCCAAGCCCCCCTACATAAAACCGGAACTCCTCGTTACGAAGCAGCCGCCTCGGCTCGCCGTTGATAAAGACGTAGAGCAGGATGAAACTGGTGGATCCGAGGATCATGAACGGGACGATCGCCCACTGTAGCACGGGATGGAACGCCCCCGCCGAGAGCGGCTCGGGCGAGAAGCCCGCCGTCGCCACCGACGTGAACGCGTGTGCAAGCGCGTTGTACGGCCCCATTCGGGGGTCGAACGCGAGTCCGAGCACGAAAAAAACGACCGCCGCGAGCAGCGTCAGGCCGACGTAGAGCCCCCAGATAAGACGTGCCGTCTCGGCGATGTGCGGCGTGAGCTTGTTGACGTTACGCGTTCGCGTCTCCGACTCCATCAGCTGTGCCCCGCCGACCCCGAGCTCCGAGAGGACCGCGGTCGCGAGAATCAGGATCCCGAGCCCGCCGAGCCACTGGATGAGCTGTCGCCACATCATGATCGACCGGTCGTGAACGGAGAAGTCAACGAGCACCGTCGCGCCGGTCGTCGTCAGCCCGCTCATCGATTCAAAGAGCGCGTTCACCGGGTGGGCAATCGTCCCGGCGCCTGCGACCACGAAGGGTACCGCTCCGACGACGGCGACGAGCAGCCAGATGAGTGCGACCGCGAGAAACGCCTCCCGTGGGCCGAGGTTCTCCTCCGGGTCGCCGAGCCGCCGAAGGCCGGCTCCGAGCGCCAGCGTGACACCGATGGCGACGAGGAACGGCGTCAGCGGCTCCTCGAAGTAGACGGCCAAAAGCAGTGGAAACGAAAGCGGGACCGCGAAATAGATCAATACGACACCCATCAGCTCAGCGCTGGCGCGCCAATCGACCCGGATACGCGTGTTTCCGTACATCTACGTCGCCGAGGAGAGGGCGGTCAATTCGTTCACGAACGACGACTCGACGAACGCGACGACGTGGTCGCCGGATCGTAAGACGGTATCACCGCGTGGCGTGACGTGTGTTCGGTTTCGGGTGATCGCGCCGATGACCACCCTGGCTTCCAACTCCGCCGTGATCTCCTGAATCGGTCGATCCACGAGCGGCGAGTCGGCCGCGAGCTCGATCTCTACCACCTCCGCCCTGTCGTTTTCGAGCACGGAGATGTTCTCGGCGATACTTTCGTGGCTGAATCGCGTGATCTCCTCGGCGGTGACCAACCGCGGGTTGATCGCGACGTTGATACCGATCTCCTCGAAGAGGGTGACGTAGTCGGCGCTGTCGACGACCGCGATCACCCGATCGACCCCGAGGCGTTTCGCGAGGACGGAGACGAGCAGGTTCCGCTCGTCGGTCGCGAGCGCGGCGACGACGACGTCCGCGTCGTCGACGTGTTCACGGACGAGAAACTCCGTGTCGGTCGCATCGTGTGCCATCACCAACGTGTGTGGCAGATTCTCGGCGAGAAAGCGCGCGCGATCCCCGTCCTGCTCGATGAGCCGGGGATGAAGCGAGCGTTCCTCCAACAGCCGGGCGGTGTGATAGCCCGTCTCGCTCCCGCCGACGATCACGATCTCGTCGGCGTGATCCGGCGTCGTCTCGGGAGCGACGTCCGTGGCGAACGACTGCACGCTCTCGGGGCTCCCGATGACGACTACGCGATCGCCGGCACGGATGAGCGAATCCCCGCGGGCGAGGATCAGCTCCTCGTCGCGGAAGATCCCGGCGAACGTGAGCGCCTCGAACCGGTCCGCCTCCATGACGGTCCGACCGGCGACTGGGCTTTCCTCCGTAACGTCGAATTCGGCCATCTGTACGAGTCCGCCGGCGAACGGGTCGACGTCGATGGCGGCCGGGAGGCCGATGACACGAACGATGTTCTCGGCGGTAAGCAGATCCGTGCAGACGACGAAGTCGGCCCCGTACGCGGATTCGTCGTGTTCCCAGACACGGAGATAGTCCGTTCGTTTCGTGCGGGCGATGGTAAACGGGTCGCCGAGCGTTTTCGCGGTGCCGCAGGCGACGAGGTTCGTCCGATCGTCGTCGGTACAGGCGATGAACATATCGGCCTCGGGGACCATCGCCGCCCGCAGGGTCGGCAGGGTCGTGCCGTCCCCTGCGATCGAGAGCACGTCGAGATCGTAGGTCAACTCGTCGGTGAGGTCCTGATCGAGGTCGACGACCACGACATCGTGATCGGACGCCAGGTTGGCGGCGATCGCTGTTCCCACCTCGCCGGCACCGACGATGACCACGTCCATGTCCCACACTCCTCGGGCAGCCTAAAGTGGGTTACTATCGGTGGGGTGTCGCGAGAAACCGGCGCACCATCGCGGTCGACCGTTCCCATGCGTTGGGAGCGACCGTGAGCGTTTAACTCGCCGTCCCCTACCGATCCGTATGGACGAACGAACGCGGAGAGGGTTCGTCGGCGCAGCGGGTGCGCTGAGCGTCGTCGCGCTCGCGGGCTGTTTAGGTGATGACGACGACGGCGACGGGGATGTCGTCGACTTGACCGGCGAGGAAACGGTCGACGTCGTCGTCGGCGCGGGCAATGGGCTGGAGTTCGACCCCGTGGACATCGTCATCGACGTCGGCACGACCGTGATCTGGGAGTGGACCGGCGACGGGGGCGCACACGACGTCGTCGACGTCGACGGCGCCTTCGAGTCCGACCTCGTCGATGAGGCCGGGTACACCTTCGAACACACCTTCGAGGAGACCGGTTTCTACGAGTACGTCTGTACCCCACACCAGACAAGCGGCATGGTCGGCACCGTCGAGGTCGTCGACTGAGTCGGCACGGGTTTTCCATCCAGATCAAGCGTCCGGCGTGATCGCGGAGAGCCCGAGCGCCGGCAGCAGTCGATAGCCGGTAACCGCCCCGATGGCCCCCGAGAGCGCCATCACCGCGATCAGCTGCGTGAATCCGACGATGCCCGCACCCGAGAGCAACCCGGCAACGAACAGCGTCACGACGAAGACCCCGAGCGCCGTCGCGGCCGTCAGTTGGGCGCTCTCGGCGGCCCCCGTGACCGTCTCGATGCCGGTGCCGAACCCGGGAATGCGGACCACCTGTCCGTTCACCTGGAGGGCCGTGGCGACGATTCGATCGTCGGTGACGAGCGGCTCGTCGCCCTCCTGATCCCGGAAGGGGTTGTTGTCACCCCGTGTCACGTAGCCCTCGTCAGTCACCTCGACGACCCGATGGGTGGTGAGCCCGCCGCCCTGTAGCTCCACGGCGTCGAAGACGACCACGTCGCCAGACCTGATCTCACCGGCGGCGAACGCGGGAACCGCGATGAACCCGTCACCGGCTTCGAGCGTCGGCGACATGCTCTCGCTGGTGACATATCCGAGCAATACCGGCTGGCCCGTCAGCTGCCCGATGACGAGTGCGATCACGACGATCAGCGCGATGACGGCGAACACGTCCGCGACGACCCGTCGTGACATAGTCCGGGTAGGCCGCCGGCGCGTTTCAATATAGTGGTGCGGCGGGCCACGCCGTCCGAAGCGGCATCGCCGGATGATCGCCGATTCCCCGTCCCGTCATCACAACTGAACGTCGTCGAAGGCCGACCCCGCCAGCCCAGGCCCTGACGGAACGGCGATCCGGCCCCGTTCGACCGGACACGGGTCGGGTGCGAGGTCCTCCGCGAGCAGGTGTCCGGTGGCGAGGCCGGCTGCACGCAGTGGCCGTCCCCGGCTCTTTCGGAGCGTTTCTATCGCGGCGGCGACGTGAACCCCCGCGGTTCGGGCGATGACCCCGTCGATCGTCGTCGTCACCACCGCATCGACGCCGGTCGCCATCGCGCGCCGTGCGGCAGCGACCGCGCGGTCCGGCCCACCGAGCGCCATCGGTTTGAGGATAAGGAGGTCGGCGGCCGCCGCATCGAGGACCGCTTCCACGCCGTGTGCAGCGACGGCCTCGTCCGCAGCGACCGGCACGGGACTCCCGTCACGGACGGCGGCGAGGCCCGCCAGATCGGTCCCTGAAACCGGCTGTTCGACGTACTCGAGGTTCACGTCATTGAAATGATCGAGCGCCTCACGAGCCGCCTCACGTGACCACGCCCCGTTCGCGTCGACACGCAGGTCGACCGCGGAACCGACGGCGCGGCGGACCGCCCGAACCCGATCGAGGTCCTTCTCAACCTCCCGTGCACCGACTTTGATTTTGAGACAGCCATATCCGTCCTTGACCGCGCGTTCGGCGGCCTCGACGGTCCTCCCGACCGATCCGTCGCCGACCGTCGCGTTGACCGGGATGGACGAGGGCAGGGAACCGGCGTCGCGTCCCCTTTCCGTCTCTTCGGCCGACGATGAGACGGCGAGCAGCCGATCGGCGAGCCGGATCCCTGCCGCCCGGGCCGCTGCGTCGTCGCGGGCCAGCGCGACGCCATGTCTCGCGGCCGGCGTCTCACCTGCGGGCGGGAGGCGGATGGGATCGACGCCGAACCGGTCGATTGCCTCAACGCACGCCTCCAGCGACTCGGTCCAACCGGGCAGCGGCGTCGCCTCGCCGATCCCACGCGCCGGGGCCGACCCCTCGGGATCGATGGCGACGAGGAATCCCTCGCGCTCGGTGATGGTTCCATGCGCGGTCGCAAGCGGCGTCGAGAGCGGAAGCGAGAACCGTCGTCGCATCAGATCGCGAGCCCCACCGCGAAGGCGACGGCGTATGCCGCGAGCAGCTTTCCGGCCGATTCCAGCGCCGGATTGAGGGCCTCCCCGGCCGTCTCCGTGAGTACCGTACGGGCCAGCAGACCCGCAAGGGGGAGCGTCACGAGCGGCAACAGCACGGCGGCCCCGTATCCGGACGCGAGAAACCAGAACGGCGTGAGGTAGGCAAGGACAAGGAGGGCGAGAAACTGCACCCGCGAGAAGCCGTAGCCGAACCGGACCGCCAGCGTCCGCTTGCCGGTCTCTGCGTCCTCCTCGCGATCACGCACGTTGTTGATCACGAGGATGTTCGTCGAGAGCGCGGCGATCGGGAGCGAGGCGATGATGGCCGCGGTCGGTACCGTTTCCGGGGGGACCCAGAGTGGAAACAGGCCCGTAGCCAGCGACGCCGCCTGAACGTAGTAGGTCCCCGCCACGGCGATCACGCCGAAAAAGAGGAACACGAACACGTCACCGAGCCCGTGGTAGCCCAACGGATACGGCCCGCCGGTGTAGGCGACCCCCGCGGCGACGGAGGCGAGCCCGATGACGAGTATCGGCACCCCGCCGACGGCGACGAGGTAGGTACCCACGAGGATCGCTGCCGCGAACGTGAGCCACATCGCGCGTTTCACCTCCGCGGGCGCGATGAGCCCGCTCGCGACGACGCGGGTGAAGCCCTCACGGTCCTCGGTGTCAGCGCCCTGGACCGCGTCGTAGTAGTCATTCGCGAAGTTCGTTCCGATCTGGATGAGGGCGGCACCTACCAAGGCGGCGAGCGCCGGGAGCGGCGCGAACACGCCCGCATCGATCGCGAGGCCGACACCGACGGCCACGGGCGCGAACGCCGCCGGGAGCGTCTGTGGCCGAGCGGCCATCAGCCACGCGCGGCGACGCGAGATCTCCGTTTCCATTGGCGCTTTTTGGGGACCTCCGTCCCTTAAACTTCCCATCGCCGGGTCGATGCGGGGGTCGGAACGTCCTTACAGACCGAGCAGCGACCGTGCCGTCTTCGCGTACAGTCCCGGTGCCTTGCTTCGAGATCCCTTGAGGGCCGCTGTGAGCGCCTCCGGGGCGTCCTCGAGGACACCGACCCCGTGCCCGACGAGGATGCGCTCGGGTCGAATCCCGGAGAGCGCGGCCCGCGGCGGCGACAGCCGCAACATCGGGTGAACGCCGAGGCGCTCCCTGTCGCCCCGGAAATACGTCGCCGCGCCGAGCGACTCGGGCACGATGAGCGTCTCGCCGTCGAAGAGACCGACCTCCTGCCACGGCGGCACCGAGGAGTTCCGGATCCGGATCGTCTCGAAGCCGGTGTCGGCGAGCCGGCGACCGAATCGTTCGACCGGCGCATCGAGTTCCGAGGCCACTCCGGTCATCCACTCGGGGATGTGGACGGCGACATCGTGCCGGCGAGCCACCGTCGCGCAGTCGCGTTTATGTCTATCGAGCGCACAGACGACGCCGGCGACCTCGCCGAACTCCGCGAGCAGGTCGTCCACGCCGGGGGCATCGACGGGGTCGACCACCCAGACGTCGTCATGCTCCTGCTCGTCGTTCGGCACCGCAAACGCGTGGCTCGCCCGCTCCATCGTCTCCTCCGGGTAGGCCATCCAACCGACACCACGATCGTACCGGTCGATCTCGTGGACGATCGGGTCGCCGACCTCCTTCATTCCCATACGGATACTCGGTGCTGGATCCTTTTGAATCCCTCACCGGCGGTCGGCTCACCGGCCGAGTTTATCGGTATTGATCGACGTTCCCGGCGGCGTGACGATGAGGAACCCACGGAAGTGCATTAGCTCGCCGCCCATGTCCTTCACCTCCCTCGCGAAGCCGGCGGCGAGTTCGTTGAGGTCCCCGTCGATGGAGAGCACGAGCGTGTTTCCGTAATCGACGTTCCGCACCCACTCTTCCGGGTCGGTCGTTCCATCCAACACGCCGAGGACGACGTCGCCGCCCGCCGAAAAGGCTTCCTCCATCTGCTCTTCGGCGTCACGGAGGTCGAGGTCCCAGTCGCTCATATGCGAACCCACATCACACGCCAGCAAAAGCGTTCGGTCCGTCCCGTTCCACCGTCAGCGTCGAAGCGACCCGAGGCTGACGTCCAGTCTGCGGATCACTTGACGATGACTACCGGCACGGACGATTTATCAACGACCGTCTTGGCGACGCTACCCACGCGTGGATCACGGTCGGCGGCTTTGCCACGGTGACCGACGTAGATGCGTTCGACATCCGCTTCGACGGCGTATTTCGCGATCGTCTCCGCGGGCGAGCCGCCGCGGAGCTCCGTCGCGACCGACGGCAGGGATCCGTACTGTTCGGCGTGTTCTTCGGCGACTCGTGCCGCCTCGGAAAGCACCCGTTCGCCCCGTTCGGCCGCCTTGGCACCGCCGGGGAGGACGAGTTCGCCGTCGACGATCTCCGCGTGTGGCTGCAGGACGTGAATGATCTCCAGCCCGAGTTCGCGTTTGGCCGCGTCCACGGCCGCGTGTTCGATCGCGAGGTCGCTCACCGCCGATCCGTCGGTCGCGACGAGATAGGTCATGTCCGTATCTACCCTCGGTGTCGTTAAATAGCCGCCGGACCGATCGCCGACTATGGAACACTCACGACGGACGGTGCTCGCCGCGGGTGTCGCGGGCGTCGTCGGCGTCGCGGGTTGCCTCGGTGATGACGCCCCGGACACCCCGGAGTACGACTGTGAGGGCACGGAGCCGGCGGAGCCCGATACGGACTACCGACCGATGATCGGCGACCCCGAGTCCGACGTCCTCGTTGAGGTGTTCGAGGACTTCACTTGTGACGGGTGCGCGACGTTCAAAGCGGACGTCTTTCCGACGATAGCGGAGACCTACATCGAGACCGAGGAGATCCGGTATGAACACTGGGATTTCCCGATCCCCGTCAACGAGGAGTGGGCGGTTCCCGTGGCGAGCGCGGCGCGCGGTGTCGGTGCCCGGGAGGGGGATGCAGCCTTCTTTAGTTTTGCCGAGACGATTTATGAGTTCATCGGGAACTATAGCGAGGACGCGATCGGGTTTGCCGCCGAGGAGGCGGGTGCCGATCCCTGTGCGGCGATCGCCGACGCCGAAAACCGAACCTACGCGACCCCGATCGGCGATGATCGCGCGGAGGGGGAAGCACGCGGGCTCTCCGCGACGCCGACCGTTTACGTAAACGGCGACGAGGTCGATCCGACCGCCGAGGCCATTTCGACTGCCGTAGACGAGGTTCTGTCATAGCGTGAGCGACGGCGGAGCGGAGCACGTACAGCAACCTGCGTATCGCGCACAACGGAACCGCCGCCGACTCGGGGTCGTCGTGCTGGCGGTACTGATCTCTCAGGTGCTCATCTATCCGGGCGTCCCGTCGCTCACGGTCGCGCTCGGTGCGCCCGCCGGCATCGACGCGGGAATGTGGTTTCTGGTGGCGGAGTTCGCCGCCTTCGTCGCCTTCGCGATCGTCTGGGGGACCGTGAGCGACGCGCTCGGTCGCCGGATCCCGTTGATCGTTCTCGGCGCGTTCGGCGGAGCGGTCGCCTACGTTGCGCTCGCATTGGTCCCCCTGACCGATGCCGGCTTCGAGGCCGCGCTCGTCGTCCGTGCAGTCGGCGGGACGTTCACCGTCGGCGCGTTCTCGCTCGCGATCACGACGCTCATGGATCTGCGCGGCGGCCACGGTCGAAACATGGGCATTGCCGGCCTCGCGATCGGTCTCGGAGCGGCCGTCGGATCCGTCGGAGGTGGCATCCTTGCCGACCTTGCCGTGTTCTACCCGGTCTATGCCGGGGCGATCGTCCTCTTCAGCGCCGGGCTCGTCGCGGCGACGGTCCCCGATCCCCTCGTCGGCGACGAATACGGTGCCGCCGCGGGGTCACACCCTCCGGAACCGTCCCCGGGGGAGCCTCAGAGCCCCGGTATCCGTGACGTGCTCGCCCGAACACGGGCCGCCCCCGCGTTGCTCGTTCCCTGTGCGTTCGGCTTCATCGACCGCCTCACGGCCGGGTTCTTCTCGCTCGTCGGCGTGTTCTACTTTCAGGACCCGGCGACGTTCGGGCTCTCCGCGACGGGGGCGGGCGCGACCCTCGCGCTCTTTTTCATTCCATTCGCGCTCCTGCAAGCGCCGTTCGGGACGTTTTCGGATCGGATCGGTCGGTTCTACCCCATCATCGGTGGGTCGTTGGCGTACGGAGTCGCGATCATCGGGGTCGGGCTGGCACCGGTCTATCCGGTTGCTGCCGGCTTGATGATTCTCGTCGGCGTCTGTGGCGCGCTGTTGGCCCCCGCGACGATGGCACTTGTCACCGATATCATCGACCCGGAGGCGCGCGGGGCCGCCATGGCGCTTTTCAACGTGTTCGGCTCGCTCGGCTTTCTGACCGGGTTTCTCGTCGGCGGCGCCGCGACCGGCGCGTTCGGCTACCGTCCCGCCTTTCTGGTCGTCGGCGGGCTCGAACTCCTGATCGCCATCGCGTTGTTGCCCGCCGTGTACACCATCGTCTCCCAAACGGGGCCCACACGGTAGGGACGCTGTAGCCCGTTTCGAGGGACGCCCACGGCGCTATCGGATCGCGTCGATATCGATCCGGGACAGGAATCCACGCACCCCGAGAGAGGTGACGAGCGCGAGCACGGCGTACACCGCGACCGTCAGATACGTCGTGAGGTCGGCGCTGTCGATCGCGAGCCGTGCGACGGCGTTCGTCGGCCCGCCGGCCATCGCCGTCGCCCCGCCGAACAGCGCGAGGACGGCGATCGAATACAGGAGCTGTGCCGCCCGTCTATCGGGTGCGACGAGCGCGATGGCGACGGCGACACCCACGACGACGACGGTGAGTGCAGTCATCAACGCGAGGATCGGGCCGATATTGGAGACGGGGGTTCCGTTCACCTCGAGCAACAGCAGCCAACAGAGCGCCTGTATCGGCGCGATCGCCACCGCCGCGAGCGCCTTGCCGTCGACGATGTCCGTCAACGTGACGGGCGCTACCCGGAGGAGCTCGAGCGTTCCCCGGTCGATCTCCTCGGTGATCGAATCGACCGTGATGGAGCCGGAGATGAACACCGGTAAGAAGACTAAAAGCGGGATCAACACGGTGTACGTGAACGTGAAATACGGGCTTGAGCCCGTCCGTTCGGGAAGCGGCAACGGCGGTTCCGCCAAGGACCCGCTTCTGGCGTCCCGTTCGTTCGACTCATAGACCTGTAACACCTCCTGCAGTTGGACGACGATCACCGTCGTCTCGACGTTCGAATCCGGGACGGTGACGACCGTGGACACCCCGCCGTCATCGGTTGCGGTGGCGATCACCACCGCGTCGGCCGCGTGGTTTTGGAAGGCCTCGCGAGCTGCGGCCGTATCCTCGTACCGTGTTACCCGCGCCCCGGGCACCGAATCGGCCGCCCGTTCGAGGTCCGCGACGGCGTCGCCGGCGCCCGCGATCTCGATCTCGGCGCCATCGAGGCCGCTCGGATCGTACATCGAGACGAGTCCGACGACGAGAAACGAGGAGAACGCCGCGATGAACAGCTGGATTCCTATCGCGAGCAGGATCGTCTTCTCCGCACGGAGTCCGGCGAGCTCCCGGCCCGCGATCGTGAATCGACTATCCATAGAGGCTCACCACCCCGAAGTTGTACGCCGCATGCAGCAGGGTCGCGATCACGAGCGTCATCGTGTAATAGGCCCGGTTACGGCTGGCGCCGACGGCCGCGACGACGGTCGCGAACCCGTGGAGTGCGAGCGGCGCAAAGAAGAGCCCGATCGCGAGGGGGAGCGGTAAAGCATCAAGCCCTGCTACCTCTCCGAACGCCGCACGGCCGATGAACAGATCCGTGAGTCCGACGGCCTGAACGACCGCGGTCGCCTTCTCCGCCAGGAAGAATCCGAGCCCCGACGCGAGTCCGACCGCCACCGCGACCCGATCGGTCCGCGCGAAGATGTCGCGTTCAAAACCCGCATAGAGATGGATGCTCTTTGCGACCTCCTCGATGAACGCGAGGGTCACGAGCAACACGGGGATCGAGACGGTCACCGGCAGCGCAAAGAGCACCGCGACGGCCAGCAACTCGGCGACGAAGACGAAGGGAACGGTACAGGCCGTGATGAACGCGACCGTCGCGAGGCCGCGAACTCGACGCCGTATGCCCCATCGGTGTGTCGACTCGACGTCGGCCTCCGCGGAAGCGTCTACCCGTCCGACCGATGCCAGTCGCACCGCGAGCGCGTCAAGGAGCTTTCGAGGAACGGGCTTCTGGGTAAACATGTCCTCCTCGCGATAGACGCCGACGCCTAACAGGAAGAGGAGCCCAGCCGCGATCGTGACGGGTCCCGTCGAAAAGAGGAACTCGACGATCGAGACCGCCTCGCCCTGTAGGTCGAGAACGACGATCGTCAGCGGCGAGATAAGCGCGACGGGGGTGACGTTCGTGAACACTGCCGGAATGAACGCGTAGGTGGTGAGCAGGACGCTCACCGCGACCGTGACGAAGGTGAGTTCCTTGAACGAGCGGGCGAACATCGCGCCAACGAACGTCGCCGCGAGGAACGTGAGCGCGATGGGTACCATCGCGAGCACCGAGAGCAGGCCCCCGCCGACCCCGACCGCGATGATCGCCGTCACTGCCACGGCGGCACCGACGTACGGAAGCGTCTTTCCGGCGACCACGTCGACCGCATGAATGGGCGCGACGAGGAGCAACTCGCCGCGACGGTTGATCCGTTCGTTGAGTATCGAGGAACCGTACGCCTGAATGAGGAAGTTCATCGGAACCAGAAAGACGAACGCCAACAGGAGCGAGAGGAACGGGAACGGCGGCGTGATCGATCCCGGGGAGCCGACGGCGTCAGCGCCGAACGCCTCGCCCCCACCGTCGCCGATGGACGGTACGGCAAAGCCGTCTTCCCCGTCAGCCGGATCGGTATGCGCAGTCGCGTCTTCGCCGTCGGTCGCGTCGTTGCTGTCGGCCGTGCTATCATCATCGGTCGCGTCGTTGCTATCGACCGTACTCTCGTCATCGGTCGGGCCGCTGTCGACCGTGTTGTCAGCGTCCGCCCCATCGGGTTCGTCGATCGGGTCCTCACCGAGCGTCGGCCCGTCCGTGCCGGCGACCGTCCGGCTTTCATATCGCAGCTCGACGGTCACCGGAAAGGCGGCAGTTTGGTTTTCCTCCGCGGCCATCCGCCGTTCGTTGTGGGCTTCGATCGCTGCCCGGACCGCCTCGGCGGCCGCCTCGCCCTTCGTGGTCTCCGCAGTGGTGACGGCCACCCCCTCGCCGGTCTCATAGACGGCTACGTCCACCGTCTCACCAACCTCCGCGCGCTCCAGTCCGACCGAGATGAGCGCAGGATCGGCCTCGATGGCGTCGGCGTACGGCGAGTTCGGCTCGACGCCGACGTGGTAGATATCGCGGTCGACCTCGAACCCGGCCACGCCGACGGCGACGCCACCGCCGACGACCGCCCCGATGATCAACACGAGCGCGAGCGCTCCGAGCAGGGTTCGCCGGTCGAGCCCGTGGCTCACACCACCGGCTTCCCAGCGTGCGATCCGGAGGATCGTCCGCAGACGATCCCTCACCGTCGTTCCTCCTCGGCCGTGGCTCCACGCTGCGGTTCCGCGGAAGCATCCTGTCCGTCTCCTCGCACAAAGTCATCATCGACGGTTCGTGGCCGGTCGGGCGTTCGTCCAACCACGTCGAGGAAGATATCCTCAAGGCTGGGTTCACGGCTCCGAATGTCGACGACCTCACCACCCACGGCGTCGGCCGCCTCCCGCACGTCCTCGACGGTGGCCATGCTCGGCACCGCCACACGATACCGGTCCCCGACCGGCTCCGAGCGAAGAGGGGCCCTTCGGCCGTCCGCGCCGGCGACATCCTCATTCGGTGTGCCTTCGGTGATACCCTCGTTCGGATCCCATTCGGTTCCGTCCGTAGGCACCGTAACCGACACGTCCGTGTAGACGTGATAGGTGGTTTCGCCGTGACGATCCCGGATCTCCTCGACGCTACCGCGTGCGACGATCCGTCCCTCGTTCATAATGATGACTCGGTCACAGACCGATTCGACCTGGTGGAGGTTGTGCGCGGAGAAGACGACGGTCTTTCCCTCGGCACGAAGCTCGCGGGTGAACTCGAGGACCGTGTTCGTCGTCACCGGGTCGAGTCCCGAGGCGGGCTCGTCGTAGATCACCACGTCCGGGTCGTTGACGAGCGACCGGGCGATCGCGACCTTTCGTTTCATTCCCTTCGACATATCCCCGAGTCGCCGCTCGCGGTGATCGAGCGACAGGCGGTCAAGCGTCGTCTCGACGCGTTCGGTGGCGACGTCGCGGGGGACAGCATAGAGGTCGGCGAAAAATCGGAGGTACGAACGCGGCGTCATCTCCTCATAAAGTGGGGACTCCTCCGGCAGGAAGCCGAGCTGCTGGCGCATTTCTGGGTCTGTCGAGTCGAATCCGGCGACCCTCGCCTCACCGTTCGTCGGCTCGATGAGTCCCGCAAGCATCTTGAGGGTCGTCGTCTTTCCCGCCCCGTTGGGACCGACGATGCCGAACACCTCCCCTTCCGCCACCGAGAAGGTGCTGTCCGCGACCGCGGCGAACCCGCCATAGGTCTTTTTCAACCCCCTCACCTCGATCATATCCGTCCCTGCGCCGGCATCAGGGTTAAACTCACGGCTGTGGCTATCAGTCCGGAGAATGGTTCCGAGACAGCCCTGTCATCCCATGTCGGAGTGGGGGTGGTAGAACTGTGGAGAAGGGCAAACTACTCGCCGCGCTCGACGAGCTATTCTTCAGCTATTTCCGGTCGCTTCCCCCGCTCCCAGACGGCCTTCGCGGAGGTTCCGTCCGGCGCGGTGTGTGAGACGTCTTTCATCGTGCCGCGGTCATCGGTTGCCATATTGTCCCCTGCTACCACGGACCGACATATTAACTCTTCGGCAGGGATACGCCGATGTCATAATATTGTATAATGATCCGCCGAGAGAGTCGGCAGGTGAACGAACGGCGCGCACGTCCACGCGATACGGATGCGCCATTCACGTGGTGGACAGCCATTCGCGTGGTGGACAGCCATTCACGTGGTGGACAGCCATTCGCGTGGTGGACAATCAGCTTTTCACCGTGGCGAGTCTAGTGACGATGTGAACACCGCCGCGCGCGACGTGGTTCGGAGGAGGCGAGCGGCGATCATTGAGGTCGCCTGCGATGTCGACGTGTCCCCGAGCGTTGCCGCCGAGACGCTACGGGATACTCGGACGTGGCCTCTCTGGAGCCCGGTCATCGAGGGCGTCGAGAGCGACGATCGATACGTGCGTCAGGGGACCCGCGGCCGCGTGCGGATCGGCTGTGGCTGGGTTCCATTCCGCGTCACGGGTTTCAACGGCAGGCGTTGGGACTGGATCGTCGCCGGATTGCCGGCGACCGGGCATTCGATCGAGGCGTACGTCGGAGAGCCGAACCGCTGTCGGGTCATCATCGAGGTCCCGCTGCCGGCGATCGCCTACGTGCCGACCTGTGAGCGTGCGCTCCGGCGCTTCGCCGACGGCCTCGAACGCGACGCGTTTTAAACTTGGTGAGGACACGTCGACCCCACGCACGTCCCGGCTACGGCGGCCGCTCTATCGTGAACCGATCCTCGGTGCTTGCATACCGGTTTCCGGCGAGCCGGCCGACGGTCTCCAGCCGGTCGATATCGATCTTCCCGTCGGCGAGGACGTCGTCGTCGACGTGGGCGTACACGACCTCACCCACCACCACGGTCGATCCACCGATCTCGATCGCCTCCGTGAGGTGGCACTCCATACTGACCGACGCCTCGGCGACGCGGGGAGCATCGACGTGAACCGCCTCGACCGGGGTCACGCCGGCGTGATCGAACTCGCTTTCCTCCGGCTCCAGCGTCGCACTTGAGGCGTTCATTTCCTCGACGAGATCTCGTGTGACGACGTTGACGACGAACGCCTCCGTCGCCACGGCGTTCGCGAGGGTGTCCTTCGGTGCCGCGGCGGTGGCCACGGGGGCGAACAGCAGCGTTGGCGGGTCGACCGCGGCGACCGTATAAAAACTATACGGCGCGAGGTTCTCGCCGGCCGGGCCGCGTGAGGAGACCCACGCGATCGGTCGGGGTGTAACCGCCGTCGAGAGGAGTCGATACGGTGATCCGAAGGCGTCGGGATCGCCGGATCTCACCGTTCCTCCTCGCGGGCGAACGGGTCGATCCGCTCGGCACCGGGCACCTCCTCGTCGACGGTGAAGCCGGGCCCCTGCGTCGCTAACTCGAAGACGAGCCCGTCGGGATCGGTGAAGTAGATGCTTTTAAAGTACGTACGATCCTTCACGGTCGAGACGTTGACGTCGTGAGCGAGGAGGTGCTCGCGCCACTCCGCGAGCGTGGTCTCGTCCTCAACCCCAAACGCGAAGTGATGGCTCGCGCCGGGACCGGGCGCGCCCCGCGACCCGGGGTACTCGAAGTAGGTGACGGTCGTTCCCGGCTCGCCGGCCGGCGTCGGCGAAAAGTAGTAGTGTAACGTTCCCGGGTCGTCGTAGTTCTGCGTCCGTTTGACCGTGTGCCAGCCGAGGACGTCCTCATAGAAGGCGACGGTGGCATCCATATCGGTACAGATATTGGTCACGTGATGTAAGCCGGTGGTCGGTGGGGCATCGGTCATCGATACGGGTCGGTTCGTGGAGGAATCGGTTAGTTCTGTGGGCGGGTCCATCGCGATGGGAACGTTATCTTAAAAGAGACCGATCCCGACCGCGTACGGCCAGCTCGTGCCGCCGATCGCGAGAAGCGCGAGGGCAGCACCCGCGCCGTAGATGTTCTTGAGGAAGCTCGTGAGCTCCGACTGGCGCCCTTCGGGATCCTCGACCGACCAGAAGTCGTGCATCGTCACCGCGGAGACGAGAAGGAAGACCGCCAAGCCGCCGGCGGCGAGCACCGGAAAGAGCCCGAGCGCGACTCCCAACCCCCCGGAGACGAGGAGGACGCCCGAGGCGATGACGGAAAAGCGGGGTGCCGGCAACCCTTTAAATTCCGCGTAGCCGGCCATCGTGTCGACGTCGAGGAAGTGATTGAGTCCCATGAACGCGAGTACGCCGCCAAACAGCAGACGGCCGATGAGGAACAACTCCCCGGAGAGCGGGGTATCGAACTGTAGTGGTATCGTTGCGAATTCAGCTATCATTGTGCAACCACATATACGAGCGTAACCTATATATCGGTTCCCGGACAAAAGGGTTAGCAGGTAACATCAATGTCCTCGCAGGAACTTACAGAGAGCGGTGCTGAAGTCGGAACGGCGGATGACGACGGGTCACACTCCCAAATCAGCGACACACCGTGTCCGATCGTCGAATCGATCGACCAGATAGGCTCGCGATGGCGACTTGTCGTGCTTCACGAACTACAGAACGGGGAACGGCGGTTCAACGAGCTCAAACGCGAAACCGACGCGAACGCCAGGACGCTCTCGCGCGTGCTCGACGACCTACAGGAGACCGGGTTCGTCGATCGGCGGTTGGAGGAGGACGCCCCGGTCGCGACCTACTACAGCCTCACCGCGAAAGGGGAGTCGCTCGCGCCGATCTTCGAGGAGATCGGCGAGTGGGCCACCGAGTGGCTCGCCGAGTGCAACTCGACGTGATCGATTCGAGCGGTGGTTTATAAACCGTCATCGCGCCGGCCCGGTCAGAATTCGTCCAAACGATACTGATTCGGACCGACACGCTTTTCTGGGTCTTCGAGGTCGGCCCCCAGCAGCCGTGGGAGTGCAGTGTACGCGAATGTCAGCGCCAACACGAGAATGATTGGTGCGAGGAAGAGTCCGTAGAACCCGAAAACGACCGGCCCGAAGACGTACGCCAACATTAATAAGCCGACGTGGGTGGTCTTGCCGCTGAAATACGGGCGAAGCAGGATGTCGGGGATCGTATCGACGACGACGACCACGACGGCGACGAACAGACCGACATATAGGAGCGCCGTGATGTCGTTCGCTAACACGGCGGGGGTCGCCGCTGCGGCCGCGAGCGGGATATAGACGATCTTCATCCCGATCACGGGGATCAGGCTGGCGATGCCGGTGAGCGCCCCCGCAAGCGCCGGATACGGGACGGTCGCCCCGGCGGGAGCGAGGAGGTTGTATCCCGTGTACGTCGCGACGGCGATGAGCGAGATGGCGATGACGTTGAGGAGGTTCCCGTATAGGACCGCTTCAAGCTCCGCATCGGCCGCCTCGAGGTACTCACGCACGATCGCTTCGTCGTCGAAACTCAACAGCCACTCGTGGAACTTCGACCCATCGAGCAGCAGGTAGTAGGTGACGATCACGGCGATGAGGACGTTCAACAGGAAGCCGGTGACCGTCGAGGTGAGCAGCCCGGCGTGCTCCGAGAGGAGGTCGATGAGCGGATCGAAGCCGCCCTCCTGGTACGTCGTGATCAACCCGTCGACAGTCGGATCCGAGAGGTCGGCGAGCCCGTCAACCCACGCGACCTCCCCGCCGACGGACTCGGTCACGGGATACTGTTCGATGAACCGTCGCGCCTCGATCACCAGCAGCACGAGCGTGTAGCTTAAAAGCAGGATCAGCGGCAGCCCGATGACCGAGATGGCCGCCGCTGCGCGGATCCGTGCGGGAAGCCGCAGCCGCGCCAGCCCATAATAAAACCGACGCGTGCAGTAGTACAGAAAGACCGCCACGGTGAGCGCGGCGACGAATCGATAGGCGATGAAACCGACGATGAGGGCGACGACGATGCCGAAGAGGGTGATCACGAACCGTTTCTCGTCCATGCGCCACCGTATCCGGCGGCAGATATAAAGCATCGGGGAGCCGAAGCGGTCGACCGCTCCGCTCTGCCGTCCACCGATCCACTCAGTCGTCCGAACTCCGGTCGTCGGCGGCGACCCGTTCACCTTCGGCGACCCGTTCACCTTCAGCGACACGCTCCCGGTGGGCGAGCTGTTCGCGGTGGAGCGTGAGGATCATATCCGCGAGGACGCCGAAGATCAACAGTTGAATGCCGAGGATCGTCGCCCCGGCGGCGCCGACCGCGATGATCTCGTGGCCGACCCCCCGGACGATCCATCGATACAGCACGTAGGCGGTCATGAGCACGCCGGCCAGCGTCGAGACGGTGCCGATGCTTCCGAAATAAAAAAGCGGGTTGTTGGTCTTCGCCTTTCGGTAGAGTTCGAGAAAGATCACCCCGCCGTCACGGATCGGGTGTAAGTTCGTCGCGGAGCCGTCGGGACGGGCACGATAGGTGATCGGCACGACCGCGACGCGGACCCGGTTTTTGACGCACTCGACGGCCATCTCCGTCTCGATGCCGAAGCCGTCGGCGGTGAGGTTCATCCGGAGGAACGACTCGCGGGTGAACGCACGGTAACCCGAGAGGATGTCTTCGTATCTCTCGCCGTGGACCAGTCTGAAGGTGAGGTTGATGATCCGATTGCCGAACCGGTTCAGGCGCGTCATCGCCCCGGAACGCATGTCCGCGAACCGGTTTCCGATCACGTGATCGGCGGTGCCCGCACGAAGGGGTTCCAACATCGCCTCCGCGTCGGTCGCCTCGTAGGTCGCATCGGCGTCGGCCATCAGCACGTACGGGGTGTCGATGTGATCCCGGACCGCCTCACGAACCGCTTGTCCCTTCCCCTGTCCGGACTGTCTGAGAACCCGCGCACCGGCAGCACGGGCGATCTCACGGGTATCGTCGGTCGACCCACCGTCCACGACGAGGACGTTCGACAGTCCGACCTCACGGAAGCCGGTGATGACCTCCTCGACGGTTGCCGCCTCATCGAGCGTCGGGAGGAGGACACAGACGTCATCGAGATCGACCATGTCCGGAGGAACTCGCGCGTCTTGCTAAACTCTGTCCCTCCTGTCCGGCACGCGGTGCCCCCACCAGTACAATCATGTGCCTGAACGCCGAATGTGATCCCATGACACAGTTGGCGGAGACGCACCGGGAGGAACTGTGCAGCGCGGCACGCACGACTGCCGGCGATGAGATCCGAAGCATCACCTACTTCACCGAGGACGCGGTCGAACAGCTCTATCTCCGAAGCGACTTGGATCGGACGGCCGACCTCGTAGGGTTCGCCGAGAACGAGCGGCAGGGGTTCCAATCACAGTCGCTGTATACGGGCACCCAGCTCGGAAAGTATCGGTTCACCGTGCGTGTCTTCGAAAACGGCTACCTGACGCGGGTCATCGCGAACAACCACGGGGTCTGGGTGACGGCGGACGCGATGGACATCGACCGTTTTGAGGAGTTAGGTGCCGCGCTCGCGGGCGTCCTGCGGACGTTCGATCCGGCGTAACCGCCACGGCTAGACCCCGACCACGAGGAGCGTGTTTCTCACCGCCGCGAGCAGCGAAAGGATCCCGACGCCCCCGAACATCGCGATGGCGACGAGGCGACGGCTCCCACCCGCGATCGCGATCGGGACGCCGATGACGACCATTCCGACGGCTTTCGTGAGGATCATCCCGGCCACGGGTCCGAATCTGGTCATAAACATGGAACCGACCGGCGACCCCTCGATGAACCCCGCGGTCGTGATGGCGACGTACGTCGAGAGCATATCCGCGAGGATACCGACGATGAAGACGACGATCGCCGCGGCGAGTCGGGAGGTCACGGGTGATTCGTGATTTGCGGCGGGGAATAAAAAATGCGCGAGCCGGGATCGTCGCGAGCGGAGGGACTGAAGGTACGGCTCGCAAACGAACGAGAGTGAGTGCGCGAGCCGGGATTTGAACCCGGGCCATGAGCTTGGAAGGCTCAGGTCCTGCCACTAGACCACTCGCGCGCACTCGATCGTTGCCGGTTCGATTTTAAGACTCTTCCTATCCCAATTGGGATCCGAGGATAAAACCGAGGTCACCGGATGTCGATATCGACTGGCTACCGGATCAACGGACGCGATCAGTCGTCCGACTCACGGAGACCCGAGACGATCGGGGCGGCGTGGCCGCTTCCGAGGGTCCGCTGGGTGATGAGAATACCGACGAGCACAGCGGCACCGGCACCCTGAACGACCCAGCTGGGATAGACCATGACGACGACGCCGAGCACGAACATCCCCACGCGGATCGGTGCTCGCCACCATCGGCTCATGTTGAACGGGTAGTTCAATCCGTAGATGATGCTGGCCGCCCCGGTCATCACGAGCGCCGCGGTGATCATCGTCTCACCGTCGATCACCGTCGAGACCAGCTCCGGGTGGTAGACGAAACTGATGGGGAGCACGAAGAACGGCGCGGAGATAACGAGCGCCTTTCCACAGGATCGCCAGAAGTTCGAGCCGGCGATCCCGGAGGCGATGACGACGGAGACGGCGACCGGCGGCGTGATCCCCGCAAGCACGGACGCATAAAACACCATGTAGTGGGCGGCCAAATGCGGGAGTTCGAACACCTGGATGAACGTCGGCGCGACGAGCGTCGAGACTATCACGTAGGCGGCGACCGTCGGCATGCCGATCCCCATGACGATACAGACGCCCATCCCGAAGAGGACGGCGACGATCAACACGCCGCCGGAGATCTGCATCAACATGATCGCGATCCGCGAGGGCATGCCGGTCGTCATGAGCAGGTCGATCATGCCGTTGACCGCCGCGAGGATGATCGCGATCGGCGCGAGGATGATCGCCCCGCGTCGGCAGCCGTCGATGACGTGTCGAATCTCATCGAGCAGGGTGTATGCCGGAGCCGATAGCGACGTCTCCTCGGGATCGCTTCGGGTCAGCACTCCATAGCTCGACTGTAACACCGGCGTGGTGATGCCGAGGACGATCATCGTCACGACGGTCCAGAAGGCCGCCGTCGGCACCGTCCACTGGAGATAACCGAGGGTGAATATGAGGATGAAAAACGGGACACCGAACCTGGTTCCCTCGACGATCTTCTCCGAGCGGGTGAGCGGTTCATCGAAGTAGTCCTCGAACCGCATCCGCTGGGCCCCGATCTCGGTGACGGAGGTGTAATGGACCGCCAAGAGGATACACCCAATGAGGATAAACGCCGGGATCAACCCCGCGATAACGGCGTCGACGTACGCGATACCGAGCGTCGAGGCCATCACGAACACGGCTGCACCCATCACCGGCGGCAGGACCTGCCCGAGCATCGAGGCCGACCCCTCGATGCCGGCGGCCGTCCGACCACGCAGGCCGGCGTTCATCATCGTGGGAATGGTAAATGAGCCGGTCATGCCGGCGTTCGCCGCCTTGGACCCGTTGACCGAGCCGATGATCGCGCTGGCGATGACCGCGGTCTGGGCGACACCCGAGGAGATGAACTTGCCGCTGTAGATCGCGACCCGCAGGATAAGCTCGAACGCGCCAAACGCGAACAGCAACCCCGCGTACAATAAGAATGGAGCGATCCAGACCGCCGTCAGCTGTGTCAGCGAGCCATAAAAGCCGGCGAGGTCCGTGATCAGCATCTGAAGCATGAAGGTCGTCGAGATCCCGCCGTGACCGAACAGGCCGGGGACGTAGTTCCCATACAGCGCGTAGATCATCGTCCCGCCGATCAAAAGCAGGAACACGTTGCCATAGGACCGCCATGTGAGGTACAAGATCACGGCGATCACGAGCCACGCCAGCCAGTATTCGTGATCGAAGGCCCGCCCCTGTCGGCGATAAAACGCGTCGTAATCCTGCAGGATGTACACCGTCGCGACGATCAACACGACGGCGATCGCCCCGAGCAACACCAAATCGAGATAGTCCCGATCCAGGATCGACTCCTTCGCTTCCGTCAAGAGATATATAAGGAGGATCCCACACAGGAACGCGACGGCGAAGAAGGGTCGCTGGATCGTCGCGACGTCGGAGATCTCCCACATCATGTACAGCCAGAAGATCACCGCCGCCGCGGTGATCGCGTAATCGAGCGGCGGGAGGCTTTCGCTGTCCTCTCCGGGACCGGACGCGGTAACGGACTCGCTTTCGGTTTCCATCGTCTATTGCGTTGGTGGTGATGGTCCGCGGTTCACCCGGAGAGCCGGGGAGAGCGGAACCTTACTCGAAGTACTCGCCCATCTGATCGACGTCACCGATCACCCAATCATCGTCCCAGACGCCGGCGTCTTGGTAATACTCCGCCGCACCCGGGTGGAACGGGTAGTCATCGAGCGCGCCGGTCACCAAGTCCTCGGCGTTCTCTGGAGTGAACCGCTGTTCGGACTGCCGGATGACGTCGTTCTCCTCGGCGGCTATCCGCGTGAGTTCGTAGGCCGCCCCCTCCGGACATTCGGGGTGGAACGCGTAGGTGATGTTGAGGTCCCAGGTGACGATCTCGTCGGTTCCGATGTCCTGGTCCCAGGCGAACTCCTCCTGTGCGTTATCGAACTCGTTGAGGCTCGCACCCGGGAAGGTCTCGATCGCTTCGATCAGATCGTCGGTGTGTTCGACGTACCGGACGTCGACACGGGCGTCGTACTCCACGACCCAGCCGGTGTTTCCGACACCCGGGGTACCGTAGGCGATCGCGGCGTCGATGGAACCCTCCTCCATCGCTCCCGGCGCGTCGGCGACGTCCATATCGACGATGTTCATCTCCTCGTAAATGTCGGCGATCGGGTCCTGCTGCCAGACGTCGAGGGTCGTATCCCGGGTGGAAAAGCCGGGCTCGGCCGGATAGACGTTCGCGCCAGCGAGATCGTCGAAGGTCTCGATGTCCGTGTCCTCGCGGGCCATCACGTAGATCCCGTAGGGGAACGCCAGGAATCCCTGCCAGGGGAGGATGTCGACGGGATCATCCGCGAAGTCACTCTGACCGGTTCGAGCGTTGTTAAGCGAGTTGGTGTCGATGATGCCGCCATCGAACTCGTTGTCCGCGACCCGATACGTCGTTCCGATATATCCCGGGCTTTCGATCGTGGAGTACGCGAGCGTATCGCTTACCTCCGATACCGCGGCTTCGACCGCGAGCCCGACGTCCATGGTTCCGCCGGTCGAGGTCCCCCATCGGATCTCGTAGTCGACGTCCTCGTCGACATCGTCGTCGTCATCGCCGATGTCCATGTCGTCGTCGTCATCGTCGAGCGGATCGTCATCCTCCGGATCGACATCCTCGTCGCCGAGACAGCCAGCTACTCCCAGTACACCTGCTGCTGCCGCCGCCTGCAGGAAGCGACGACGTTTGGAACGATCGATCGTCATGCTATAGGCGATCCTTTGTGCAACCTTCTATATATAACCTTCGAGCATGTTATTCGTCCTCGGGGGTGTTTTTGTCATTTGGCAGTTAATTACATGATGTGTAGACATGTGTCAATCCCGTTGACGGGTGGATCCTCGCGATCGGCGGCGCCGTATTCCACAACCCGTGCGTCGTATCCGTGATGGCCCCTCCTCGCGAATTAAAAAGAACGAGCGGCCGGTGACGAGCGGCGTACGGACGGAGGACGGCGAGATGGTCCACGAAGACCGGCGTATCCATGTCCAGGCGCTCAGGATGGGCTTGCCTCGCTTACGCGTTGAGGAACAGGTAGGCCCAGTACGTGACTCCCGCCAACAACGCGACGGCCAAGACGACCTCGATCGCCCGAACGATGGGCGGCGTGTAGCTTCGAACGCGGGACTGTAGTTCGTTGAATCGATCCCCCAGCCGTGTGAGCCCCTCAATGACGCGCTCGGCCGTCGATCCCTCGGCTGATTCCTCCGATGACATGTCACCCCCTTCGACCGACGGTAGAATAAACGTATGGCCCACTCCGCTGTCGATCGACCGCTACTGGAACCCGCGACCGTCCAAACTGTGCTCCGCGAGAACCGTCCGATCGAGTTCGATCCCCAGTCCCGGCGCTTCAGGGACCGCGATCCGGCCGTCCTCGATCAGCGGCGTCTCCCGAACCAACAAGTCCTCCCACCAGTCGACCTCCAGCGCGTGGAACTCAAGGAGATCGAAGTTCGGGAGCGTCGCACAGAGGTGGACACACGCGACGGTCCCGACGGGGCTGCAGACGTTGTGTGGGGAGATCGGGACGTACTGTTCCAGCGCTCGATCGGCGACCCGACGGGTCTCGATCAGCCCGCCGACGGTCGTCGGATCCGGAGTGATCACGTCGACGCCGTGTTCGGAAACCAGTTTGGTGAGTTCGTGCACTCGAAACCGGTTCTCACCGGTGGCGATCGGAGTCCGTGTCGCCTTCGTCACCTCGATCTGTGCGTCCATGTTCTCCGGCGGAATGACGTCCTCGAGCCAGAGGAGATCGAACGGTTCGAGTGCGTGGGCGAGCCGTTTCGCGCTCTCGACCGTGTAATCCCAGTGGCAATCGAAGGCGACCTCGACGTGACTGTCGACCGTGTCCATGACCCGCTCGACGATCGCCCGCTTTCGGGCGACATCCTCGCGGGTCAGCCGTCCGTTGAACGGATCCGGATCGTTATCGGCTGGGGTGTCGAGGTCGAACTTCAGCGCCGAAAACCCCATCTCCGCGACTCGCTCGGCCTCACGGGCGTACGCCTCCGGCGTATACGCCCCGACATCGGCGTACGCCGTCGCGCCGTCCTCCACCGCGTAGGCCTCGCCGGCGTGACAGTCACAGTAGAGCCGGACCTCATCACGGTACTTACTGCCGAGCAGCTGGTAGACCGGCAGCCCCAAAATCTTGCCCGCAGCGTCCCAGAGCGCGATCTCGATCCCCGAGGCCGCCGTCACGACCTTCCCGGTCGTTCCGCCGTGCCCCGACATCTCCTGAACGATCAACCGGCCGAGCCGCTCGACATCGAGCGGGTTCTCCCCGAGGAGGAATCGCTTCGTGTATTCGACCAGTTCCGGAACCCCGCCACCCCGATACGCCTCGCCGATCCCGATCACTCCGGCGTCGGTCTCGACTTCGATCAGGTTCCACTCGAAGTTCCCTTCGAGGACGCAGGTTCGGATGTCGGTTATCTCGACGTCCCGGTCCGGAGGTCTATTGGTCCCGCCTGTGGCGTAGTCCCTCATCCGTTCCCCTCATCGTCGCCGGGGGCTCCCCGGTGGGTTCGTCGGTATCGTCGATCCGGTCCGCATGTGGCGGGAAAGTCGGGAGGGCTTCGTTCCACCTTCGGTCTTCTGGTATGCATCGGTCCAGTAGACGGAGGCATACATGGAGAACGTTACGCCGGACGGTTCTACCGTTCGGAATGTGGGTCGGCGCCGCCGTCGCTCCTTGCGGGCTCGACGCCCAAGTCATCCCCGTGTAGGTGTTCGGGGCCCGATGTTTCGCGGTCGTCTTCATGCGCCGGATCGGTAATCGTTGGGGGTTCGGAGGAGTCGATCTCCGAGACGCTGCCCGCCGACGCGGTCTCGAAACGACCGACGCGTTCCCGGAGCGCGCTCGCCCGCCGTTCGAGATCGTGTGCGCTCTCGGAGACGGTGCCGAGGGTGGCGACCTGCTCTTCGGCCGTCGAGGCGACCGTCGTCGCCTCCGCAGTCGTTTGTTCGCTGATGCCCGCGAGCTCGTCGACCGCGCCGGTCACCTCGCTCACGGCGGTCGCCTGCGCGTCCATCGCGCCGGTGATCTCCTGAACGCCGTCGTCGGCCGCCGCGACCCGCTCTGAAACGTCGTTGAGGGCAGTTTCGGCCTCCTCGATGACTGCAACGCCGTCCTCGACGCTCGCGCGAATGGCCGCCATTTCCTCGACGCTCGCGTCCGTGCGCTCGCCGAGGTCCGCGAGACGTGACTCCACCTCCGCCGCGGAGGACTGGGTCTCCTCGGCGAGCCGTTTGACCTCCTCGGCGACGACCGCGAACCCGGATCCCGCCCCGCCGGCACGGGCGGCCTCGATGGAGGCGTTGAGCGCGAGCAGGTTCGTTCGATCCGCGATCTCCGCGATCGCCTCGACGATCGCATCCACCTCGGACATCTACGCTTCCAACGCGGCGATCGTCTCCGCGGCCGACTGGGACCGACGATCGATCGTGTGGAGTTCGTCGACGGCTGTGGCGGCCGCGTCGCGTCCCTCGACGGTCCGCTCGTCGGCTAGCTTCGAGGTCCGAGCCACCTCCTCGGCCGAGGCGGCGACCTCCTCGATCGTCGCCGACATGTCCTCCATCTCGTCGGCGACCAGCCCCAGATCCGTGCTCTGCCGCTCCGCCCCGGCGGATATCTCATCGACGGCGTCGCTCGTCTCACGCCCGGCCTCGACGACCTCGTCAGCGCCGGCGGCGAGCGCCTCGCTCGCGTCGGCGACCTCCTCGGCGAAGGCGTCGACCTCCGCGACCGTTCCCTCCAGGTCGGCCATCGTCTCGTTGAAGGCGGTCGCCACCGCGCGCAACGCCTCAGGGTCGTCCGGCCGCGAGTCGATCCGTGCCGTGAGGTCGCCATCGGCACACGCCCGCATCGTTTCGCCGAACTCCGCCGCGCGTTGAGCCAGCCGTTCGGCGAACGCCTCGCTTTCGGCTTTCGCCTGCTCCGCCCGTTCACGCTGTGTGCTAGCGGTTTCGATCTGTTCCCGGAGTGACTCACGCATCGAGTCGAACGAGCCGTAGAGCCGCCCCAACTCGTCCCGTCGGCTCGTGGAGAGGTCGACGTCCAGCTCGCCGGCTTCGAGGTCCCCTGCGCGGGCTCCAAGCCGGTTCAGCTCCGCGACCGTGCCGCGGCCGAGGGTAACTCCGAGGAGGCCGAGCCCGACCACCGCCACCCCGAGGATAAGCAGGATACTCTGTGCGACGCTGTCGGCGATCGCGAAGGCGACGTCGGGTGAGACGTGGACGACGGCTGTCCAGTCGGTTCCATCGACCGGGGCGTACGCCGTGACCTGCTCATCCCCACCGGTGACGCTCGACTGTATCGTGCCGAGGAAGGCTGGCTCGGTGGCCCCCTCCATGACCTCCCAGGAGTCTGCATCGTAGCTCCCCCGGAGGCTCCCGTCGGCCCCGAGGATCGACCCGTCCTCGTCCACGAGCGCGACGGCGGCGTCGTTGGCGTTCAGATCGCCTATCGCCCGGTCGATGTTCGTCTCGACGACGACGACGTGATCCTCGTCGACGCCGGCGACGAACGCGAGGCGATTTTCGCTCCGTACCGACCCGCCGGTGAGGTGTCCCGGCTGATACTGCTCTGTGACGGCGACGCTTCCATCCGCGACGGTACGGTGATCGAACCGCGGCGGGTCGAACACCTCCGGGGGGTCGTCGGTGCTGCTCGCGAGGACGGTGTCGCTCTCGCGTTCGACGAGGTAGATACCGAGGATGTCCGGAGGCGCTTCCTGCTGGACCCAGCGCAGCTCCCTCATGGCGTCGGCGGGGTCGTCGATGTCGACCATGTCGCTCGCTGCCTCCTGTGCGATATCGGCCCGTTCGGCCTCCCAAGCGGTCGTCTCGGCGCTGATCAGCTGTGCGAGTGCGACGTACTCGGCCTCGGCGTCGCTCTCGAGCTCCGCGGTCGTATCCGCGTACGTGACCGCCCCAACCCCGCCGATCAGGACGAGTATCAGCACCAACACGGCGAGGAACTTTACGAGATAACTACGTGCGATGACGTCCGGTACCAATCGGCCGAGACGACGACGGAGGGCACGATCTGCCATTGACCCCATCGGCTACGGTTGGCCTATTCAACCTGTGGCCCTACGTATCAGTTCCGATATTTTCGGCCGGTGGGCGGACGACGGCATAACAGTTCCCGCTCGAAACCCGGGCCTCGACTGGGTCAAGCGCGCTCTCCTCGAGGTCCGCCTCGAACTCCCTCGGCGAGTATATGTGATAGAAGCGGGGGACCGTCTCGCCACCCGGGAGCGTCCAATCGATCGTGGTATCGAAGCTCGTTTCGCGATCGAACCGATCGTGTTCGGTGCTCCATGCACTGACGAGGGCGACACCGTCCGGCCGAAGGACACGGGCCAACTCGTCGAGGCTCCCGATTCGCAACGCTCGCGTGTCGAGGTGGTGGATGGTCGCGACGTACACCGCCAGGTCGACGGCGTTCGTCCGGATCGGCAGCCTCGACGCGTCACCGTGCAGCATGCGCACCTGATCGGCATATCCACGCTCGCGTGCCCGGGCGCTCGCCTCCCGGAGGAGCCCTCGGCTGACGTCCAACCCAAGGACCGTCCCCGAATGAGGGATGAGCGCCTCCATGTGGCGCCCGTTGCCACAGCCGAGGTCGAGCGCCAAATCCACCGAGCGACCGGCGAGGAACGTCTCCACCTCCGGCCACGCATACTCACGCGTCTGCGAGAAATGTTCGGCGATCCGGTCGTACGTCGACTGCGGGTCCATGTTCCCGTCTCGTCGGGGCCGTTGATAATCCCGTTCCTCGGTCTCGCCGGTCACAGTCCCATCAGGACGAACGCGATCCCCGTTATCGCGAGGAGGATCACCGCGTGTTTGACGCCGTCACGAACGGATCCCTCCCCCAGCTGACCGGCGACGAGTCCCGAACAGATCGCCTGGATCACGGAGGCATGGAAGAATATCAGCTCGTACTCGAAGACGTCGATGTCCTCGAAGCCGTCGCCGCCGATGCCGGCGATCCCGTCCGGGCTCACGTCGCCCGTTGCGCCGATGTTCGCCCCCTCGATGGCCGGGATGAACGACACGGTAAGCGCCGCGATGATCCCCAAAAAGACGAGAAACGAGAGGTAGATGACGATGAGGTAGGTCAACATGACCTGCTTTCGCTCGCGCCGGAGCCGCTCCGTCGCCCGGGTCTCATCGGCCGCGATCCGAAGCACTGGGCCGATATCCCCGCTGGCCTGCATCGAGTTGGTGATCAGCGCCACCGCCCGCGTGAGCGTCGAGGACCGCACGCGTCGGGCGGTTCGGTGGAACGCGGTCGTGACGTCGGCGCCCCAGTTCACGTCGCGCTCGGTCCGGCGAAGCTCCGGGGTAAGCGCGCCGAGATCGGAGCCAGCGACACGACGAAGGCTCCCGACGATCGACGTCCCCGCCTCGTTGATGCGCGCGAAGCGGTCGAGGAAGTCCGGGATTTCGACCTCAAGCTTCCTCGTGCGGCGCTTGTCGATCTCGTACACGACCGCATAGCCGAGCAGCACGAAGGCCACGCCCCCTATGATCGCCCCGTCGACTTGCGCGATCATTCGTGTCGGCGAACCGATCGTCACCGGAAACGCCGTGAGCCCGATCCAGATCACCGCGATGGGCACGGTGATCACCGCCGTCGAGGCGGGGTTTCTGAGCACGTGGTCGACGGGAGCGGCCACCCAATCAAGCGCCGACCGGAGCCGGTCGTGGGCCGCAAGCCGTTCTTTGTTCGTCTCCCACTGTCCATCGACGGCGCCCTCACGTACTGAGCCACCGTCGGTGACGCCGACCGTGCGTTCGTCCGTCGCTTGCTCCTCGAGGGTGACCGTCTTCGAGCTGCCGGGGCCGCCGGTAACGCTGTCGACGTACACGACGAAGCCGAACGTCGCGAGCGGGATCGCGAGATACACCATGACGCGCAACAGCGCGAGGGTGTCCTCCAGAACGAGCCCGATCACGACGAGAATGGTGATGAAAAAAAGCGGTCCCGCGACGAACACGGTGACGTACGCCTCCGCGAACGTGGAGAGCAACTCGAGATACTGCTCCTGTTTCGACTCGGCTTCCGCCTGATACCGCTCGTACTGGGCACGGAGAAACCGCGAAAGCGACTGTCCCGACCCGAGGACGGCAGCGAGGTTCTCCGAGAACTCAGAGAGGTCCTCGCTCGGCGTCCGCTTGGCGGTCCGTTGGAGCGCGGTGAGCGCATCCGTCCCGAACGCATTCATGTCACGAACCGCAACCGCCAGCTCCGAGGCCGCCTCGCCGTAGACCTCCTCGTGTTTGGCGAGGGTGTTCATCACCGCGGGAAACGCCATTCCCGACCGCGAGAGTGCGTAGATGAACGCGACGGTCCGCGGGAGGGTGGCGTCGATCTGTGACGCTCGGGCGGCGGCCCGCTGGGAGAGCAGCTCCCAGCGTGCGTAATAGGTACCGACTGCGACGGCGGCCCCAAGCGTTACTGACGACAGCAGATATACCACAAGCAACTCGGCGAAGCTCGCATCAGGGAGGTCGTTCAAGACCGTGAGAAACGCGAGCGACGGGGGAAGCGTCAGCGTGACCTCCTCGCCGACGGCCTCGATCAGAAGCACCAGCGGTCCACCGAGATACACGCCGACGACGGAGCCCACGAACAGGAAGATACCCGCATACAGCAAGGTCTTCGAGGCATAGACGCGATGTGTGCCGCTAACATGGGCGGCTCGAAGCAGCTGGCGCTGGCGTTCCCGCCGCGTTTCATCCCCCGCGACGTACTCGCCGAATAACCGGAGCGAAATGCGAGTGATAAACAGGTCGACGCGTCTGCTCACGAGCCCCGCTGCTAAGAGAATACAGCACAGCACGGCGACGGCGAGCGGAAGGTGCCGGATCATTCCGTCTCGTCGACGGCCGCGGTATTGGCGACACCAGCGGCGGCAGTCTCGACATCGACGTCGACGGATGGTGCCGAGGCCGTATCGACGTCCGCCTCGTTGGCCCGTGTTTCGATCCGATCCATTGCCCGTTCGGGATCCGCGTAGTACTCGTTCACCAGCGCGGTGAACTGCCGATAGTCGTTCACGCCGAGTCGGCCTAAGAGATCGAGG
Source organism: Halorubrum vacuolatum (assembly GCF_900188065.1). Classification (GTDB taxonomy): domain Archaea; phylum Halobacteriota; class Halobacteria; order Halobacteriales; family Haloferacaceae; genus Halorubrum; species Halorubrum vacuolatum. Next base: position 225,488 of record NZ_FZNQ01000002.1, on the reverse strand, counting down.
AAGCGTTCCCGACGGCGGATCTCACGCAACAGCTCCGCGCGCGTCCATCCCCGCTCGGTCTTGATCTCCTCCATGAGCCGTGAGTCGTTGCGTCGGAATCGATCCGCGTCCGCCTCCCATTTGAACGCCGAGGAGTAATCGAGCTCGCCAGTCCGCTGATCGATGCTCCCGATCTCGCCTATCACCTTCGCCCGCCTGGCCCGATCCCCGCCGATCCGAGCGAGCGTCTGAATCGAGAGCATATCCAGCGACTGAACCATCGCTCGGGGGACGTTGATCGGGTCGTTCTCCAGCCGGTTGATCACGGTCTCGATCGAGTCCGCGTGCATCGTCGAGAACGTCGTGTGGCCGGTGTTCATGGCCTGAAAGAGGGTGACGGCCTCCTCACCGCGAACCTCACCGACGATGATGTACTCCGGGCGATGTCGCAGCGCGGATCGCAGGAGGTCGTACATGTCGATGTCGGCGCTCTCGTGAAGCCGCTCGCGGGTGATCGAGGAGAGCCAGTTGTCGTGATACAACGACAGCTCGCGGGTGTCCTCGATGGTGAGCACCTTCGCGCGCGGCGGGATAAACATCGAAACCGCGTTCATCGAGGTCGTCTTTCCGGAGGCGGTCCCGCCGGCGAAGATGAGGCTCTTGTTGTGTTCGATACAGAGCCAGAAGTACGCCATCTGTTCGACCGAAAACGTCCCGTAGTCGATGAGGTCGATCGGCGTAAACGGGTCGTCGGCGTACTGTCGGATGGTGAACGCGGAACCGCGCGGGGTCACCTCCCTTCCGAGCGCGAGTTCGGCCCGTGAGCCGTCCGATAACGTCGTCTCGACGATCGGATCGCCGACCGAGACGTGCCGGCCAGACTGCTGAGCGAGCCGAATGACGTAGCTGTCGAGCTCGCGCTCGCTGAAGGAGACGCTCGTCTCGACGTCGGAGTAGGTGTCGTGATAGACGAAGATCGGGAGGTCATACCCGTCACAGGAGATGTCCTCGATCCGCGGGTCGTGAAGCAGTGGGTCGATCTTTCCGAAGCCCCGGAAGTCGCGATACAAGTAATAGACCAGCGTGTGGAACGTGTCCATCCCGACCTCCACACCATACTCCTCGAGAAGCGTCTCTACCTCCGTTCGAAGCGTTTCCTCGTCGGTTTGTCCGGCCCCTTCGCGGTACAACAGTGGGTCCCGAATGTCGTCGCTCACCCGATCCAGAAGCGACCGCTCGAAGGTATCGAGCGCCGGTTCGACCGCGTAATACCGGTGTTCACTTCGTTCATCGTCGTAGGTGATCACGACGTACGCGTACGGGGCGTTTACCCAGTATCGTTCGACCTCCCGTTCCCCAGCCGGAACGGTGAACGACGCCAGTGGTCCGTCCTCGCCGGGCCGGAACGGGCGGACGTCGATGTTGGATCCGACCAGCATATCCCACGTATTGACGAGACGGTCTCGGAACCCATCGACGGACCCGTCCATCCCGTTTCTTGAAGCGTCGCCCGCCATCGTATTCACAGTATAACACCACCATGACTTAAATGCGCTTCCGCAGCTATCACCGTTGGAAATCGGAACGGACGGGCGACGGCCCGTCGAACGTGTCTCATCCGGTCCGCTCGACTCACGACGGCTCGGTTTCCGGCTCCGTGACGCGGTCGGCCGTCAACAGCATGCCACCGAGGACGAGTATCAACAGGGTGCCGATCGGGATCGGTACGCCCGGGATCCCCCGTGTCACGATGAGATAGTTCGCGACGACGAGGACGAGTCCGGACCCGCAAAGGAGCGCCCCCATCGCCCGAACGGGATCTATCGGACCGGCCTCGACCCGCGTTTCACGGAAATAATAGACGATCGATAAGACGACCGCCGCGGCGATGAGCACCGCGCCGAGTACCCACATCAGGTAGGCGAGAAAGACGAACTCGCCCGTCTGCTGGACGACCGCCCGTCTGATCGAGAGGAACTCGAAGCTTCGCCCGTCGATCTCGAGGTCGCTGAAGTAGACGAACTCCGCGAAGACGAAGCGAATGTAAAGGACACCGCCGATGCCCTCGGCCGTCGAATACGTGACGTTCCACGGGATAAGCGCCGCCAGCCACGCCGAAACGACGGCGAGTTCACCGGCGTACTCCGATCGGACCCAGACCATACCGGGTTCCGATGGCCGCAACCGATAAAAAGCCCCGAGGACCCCGTGCCGGGTGAGACGCGGTGTCCGTGCGGGTTCATGATCGGGCTGGCATGCAGGTGGTCCAGCACCGGGCTGGCTTTTATACCGGCTCAACGTCAGGTTGATAGGTCCACACCGGCAATACCCGTCTACGAGATGCGCCGCGACTATTTCGAGTTGAGCGTCGAGGGCGTCGGGGACGCCGACCCGCCGGTCCCGCTCGTCCGGATCGACTTCCACGGTCCGGAGGGACTTCTCCGTGATCGACTCTCGACCGCCGATGGGGAGCTTCTTTCGGCCGGTGAGCTCGACGTCGCCTTCCGGCTACGCGAGCCGCTTTCGGACGCCGAGGACCGGCCAATCGCCGCCGACCGAGACACGGTCGGGGGCGTCGTCGGGGTAACCAACCGGTACACGGGGGATTTCATCCTCGAACTCAACGAGAACGCCACCGACGTCTTCGCGTTCATTCAGGCGGCGCGACGACACGGAAACGCCGGCGACGGCGAGGCACGCTATCACATCGAGGTCGACATCGATGGCGAGCGACTCCTGAACTACGAGAAGGAAACGTTCCTCGTGTACGACCACGAGGGAAACCTGTTGCGTGAACACAGCCTCATTCCCTCCGGCGTCGAGCTCTGAACGGGAATCTCACGGGACCTCCGTCCGGGTCGACCGCGAACGGATTGGATGGAGCTTTTAAGAGTCGTTCACGAACACCGTCCATGAGCGATTGGACCGACGCGATCGTGGGGGACCGTATGACGGTGGACCAGGAGTTCACCGACCGCGTGATGTCCTCACGCTTCTCGACGCAGGAGTGGGGCCTGATCATGACCGCCGCGGAGTTCGAGATCGAGCACGCCGACGATCCGGAGCGGGCCCGTATCGTGGCCGACACCTCGAATCTCCCGGCGATCATGCCCGAGCTCGAAAACGTCCGATCCGGCATGGCCGCGATGGGCGGCGCAGGATCGGCGGGTGGTTCGAATAACGGATCTGGCGGCGGGATTCTCGGAGCGATCAAAGGGGCGCTCGGGATCGGCGGCGACGCCGGTGGTTCGGACGACGAGGAACTCGAAGCCGCCGAGGCGCTCGTTCAGGAGTACGCCGATCGGCTACAGGCGCATCTGGAGGATACCGGTCGGTGGGAGCAGGTCAGGATCGCCTACCAGGAGTAACCGACCGGTGGAGTATTTTCCGGTCACGTCAGTTGGCCGCTCCCTCCGCCCTCATTCGGCGGCGTCGCCGCTGCGAAACAACGCCAGCTCGCCCGCCTCATAGATGTTGATGAGCTCGTTGATCAGTTCGTCGTACTCCTCATCGTCGATCCGGAGCGCATCGAGACGTGCGACCGTCTCCTCGTCGAGATGTATCTGTGGCATGGTCGATGGTTGACCAGCGAATGATAAAAACGATCGGGGTGGCGGAACTCCAAAGCCGGGTCCCGCGACCATCGGTGACCTTCTCCGTGCGATCGGTGGCGCTGCTGCAGGCGTTGACGGCTCCTGCGATCGGCGGCGAGACTCCCGTGGTCGGTAGCGACACTCCCGCGGTCGCTGGAGGGGGATTCCGTGGTTCTCGTTCGGCTTATCGTTGTTCGAACTGATGGCGAACGACCGTGGCATCGTCGTCCCACTCGAAGTTCCCACCGTGGACGCGGACCATCCGTTCTTTATACGCCTCCAGCGAGGGTGATCCCTCGCGGCGGGCGTCGGCGTCGGTCATCTCGCCCAGCGTTCGTTCCGCGACGTCGGTGATCTCGAAGGTGATGCCGTCGACCTCGAAGGTGTCGCCCGGATCGGCATAGCGGTTCCCGCGATGCAACTGGGTGATCTCCCCGCGGACGGCGGCCTCCTTGACGTGCTCGTTTGGCAACAACGTATCGGGATCGAGCGTGGACATATGCGTCCTTTGGGGTCGGAACCACTTATATATCAGACCGGCCCGCGTTTGTTCCGACCGTTCGGATCGTCGGCGGTCGGTCAGCGGCCCCGAAGACACGCCCAGCGGACGTCGACGAGTCGGTCGTCGGTCCCGCTGATCGTCGGCGCTGGGAGATGATCGTTCGCGTTGACGCCGTGGGCGGCCAAATGGATGAGCGCCCGTTCGAGCGAACGGTCGGAACGCTTCACGGTCGCATCGCGGACGTACGGGGCTTCCCGGGGCGTCGACTCGGTGTTTTTCACCTCGATCCGATCCGTGAGCGCCTCGCCGATCGCCCGCGGCGGCTGGTGGAAGTGCCACCCATCGACGGTGAGGTGGAGCCACGGATCGCCGTTTATCGCGTGGTACTCCCCGGTCACGCGTGTCGGGTCGTATGCGACCACGCGAGTCAAGACGGTCGTCTTCGTCCGATAAAGGGCCTCCTTCCGGGCCGAACAGCGGTTGCTCCGGGTCACATCGTCTCGCTCGTAGGCGACGGTCGCCTCGTCGGCGAGCTGTTTTGCGACCTTGTTCACGACGTACAACGATTCGAGCAGATCGTCGGTCGGCTCAAGCGGCTCCACGTCACACGCTCCTCGCAGTCGATACCGTTCGGGTCGAGACCACGTCAGTAGCCCGTCGGCGAGCCGGAGGGATATCGGTTTCGTCGCGATATGGGCGTGCGTTTGCGTCGCTCTGTAACGATGCGGGGATACGTTTAGTATCCTTGAGCACGGATGCTGTGATATAATGTCGCACACGCATGATCGGGATCGCCTCGCGGCGAACGGGTCCGGTCCGCCCACGGACGAGGTGCCGGTGGACGAACGGACGATCCGGATCCTCGCGGGGATATACGAGGGAACCGTGGCGGAGGAGAGCGACCTCTCGACCCGTGGAACGAGCCCGGCCGAGGTCGAAGCCGAGCTCCGGGAGATACATCTACCCAAGCTCGATGCGGCCGGTTACATCGAGTGGGACCCGGAGAGCGGTGAAATCGAGAAGGGGCCACGGTTCGAGGAACTGGCGCTCGAACTCGAGTGGTCCGACTGGGATGACGCTCCGGACGGCTGATACCGGGTCATAAAAAAGCAACCTAATCGTCCGCAGCCGCGGCGTCCTCGGATGCGGTGTCGTCCTCGATGCTCGGCGGATAGACCCCGCGGTCGAGCCTGAGATCCGACTGCGGTCGGGCCATACAGGTGAGCGCGAAGCGTTCGGCCTCCTCCTCGGTCAGGCCCCGTGCGGCCGGTTGCGTCACCTCACCCTCGACGATCTCCGCGGAGCAGGCGAGACACATGCCGACGCGACAGGAGTACTCCTGGGCGATCCCCTCCTCGATGCACGGGCCGAGGATCGTCTCGGTGTCCGACACCTCGATGGTCTCTCCCGTCCTGACGAACTCGACGGTATATTCGGTCATTGTCCGGGATTCCCGTCGCCGGCGCAAAAGCGTTGCCCCATCAGTGCGGTCGGATTGGTCGCCTCCGGTTGGTACCCAAAGTGGAAACGACGACTTCCGGTCCGGCGCGCGCCATCGCAACGACTAATCCCCCGCCGGCCGCTTTCGGGAGTAATGACCGACAAGGCGACCGCAAAGGCCCACCCGATCCAGGGGCTCGTAAAGTACCACGGGATGCGTGATCCGGAGCTTCGATTCCCGTACCACGACAGCATCAGCGTCTGTACCGCGCCGACCGCGACGACGACCACGGTCGAGTGGCAGCCCGACGCCCGCGAGGACGTCTACGTCATCGGCGATGAACGGGTGGACGGACGGGCCGCCGAACGGATCGCGGCGGTCGTCGACCACGTTCGCGACCTCGCCGGGTTCGATCACGCCGTGCGGCTGGAAAGCGAGAACTCGTTCCCCTCGAACATCGGGTTTGGATCCTCCTCTTCGGGGTTCGCCGCGGCCGCACTCGCGCTGGCGGAGGCGGCCGGACTCGACGCCTCCCTCCCCGACGTCTCGACCATCGCTCGACGCGGCTCTTCCTCGGCGGCCCGGGCGGTCACCGGCGCGTACTCACTCCTCGAAGCCGGCCTCAACGACGCGGATTGCCGCTCACGACGTCTGGAGGTCGGGGTCGGGGAGGACGGGTTCGATCCGGAGGAGGACCTCCGGATCGTCGCCGCACACGTCCCTGCATATAAGGAGACGGAGGAGGCCCACGCGGAGGCCGCCGCGAGCCACATGATGGACGCGCGGATGGCCCACGTACAGGACCAACTCGTCGAGATGACGGACGCGCTGCGGGCGGGTTCGTTCGACCGAATCTTCAAACTCGCCGAACACGACTCCCTGTCGTTGACCGCGACGACGATGACCGGACCGGCGGGCTGGGTCTACTGGCAACCCGAAACGATCGCCGTTTTCAACGCCGTTCGCGAACTCCGTGAGGGCGGCGTCCCGGTCTACTTTTCGACCGACACGGGCGCGTCGGTGTATATAAACACCAAGCCAGCGCACGTCGACGCCGTTCGGTCACGGATCGACGAGATCGGTATCGATACCGATGTCTGGCGGGTCGGCGGGCCGGCTCAGCTGCTTGGGGAGAGCGACGCGCTCTTTTAATCTCGCCGGAAGCGCCGATCGGTCTCCGGACCGGGTCGACCGGCGTCCGATCCATTCCCAGCTCAACACTCGACGATATCACCCGTCTCGGGGTCGGGATCCGGCTCGGTCGACCGGGAGACGACGCCGGGGGCGACGTAGTAGGCAGCCGTTTCGGCACGGTCGCCATGGACGCCCGGCCGTTCGATTTCGGACACGCGAACCAGGTTGTCCCTGTGTTCGATGATCGCGCCGTCAACCCGTCCGGCCGCATCCTCGATCCCCTCCCGAGTCCGTCGATAGTCGGGGTGTTCTTGATAAAGGGTTCCGCCCCGGCCCTCATCGACGCTATCTTCTACCAACTGCCGGAGTGTCCCGTTTTCGGTTAACCGCTCGTGATCGATCGGAACCGGTTTGACGTCCGTCTCATCGACACGCTCGAACTCGAGCGACCGTACCGGGGAGGGGTCCGACGTCCTCCAGCGGGAGTCCACGACGATCACGTAGCCGTCATCGACGGCTCTGGTCTCTTCAACCGTGGTCGTGGGTCCCTCGACGCGACCGTATCGGTCGACGTCGATCCGCACGTGTTCGATGTAGCTCGGCTCATAGGACCGCACGAATCGCTCCGCCGTTTCGCGGTCCAGGTTACTCGGCGGGTCATGATCATCGAGCGTGTCGACTGGACACGGCTCCAGGTGTTGCCCTCGATCAAGCTCGCCACTGCTCCGACCGCCCCTGTCGACGCACCCGACGAGGCCGGCGGCTCCCATCGAAAGGACAACCGACCTGAGGAACCGTCGCCGATGCATAACGACCCATCCTTCCCGCCCGAATTGTAGGTGTTGAACGCTCAAACATCGATTTAAGTGAATGGTTCGATCCCGGAGGGGTTCCCCTGTGGAACGAAGACGCAAGCAAGCCGCAGATGACCGTCGAGGCGCGGTACGGTACACCGTCGCGGATCGGAGAGCGGGTTCGGCGGACCCGAATGGTTCAAACGACGGTTTGACCCTCCACGGCAGTTATAACCCTGAGGGGCGTCCACGCGAACGGATACTTCGATCATGGCTCGGCTACTGCCAACGGGAAGCGACACGACCGTCGAACGGACCGATGACCCCGCGGTCCTGTACGTCGATGATCGACGAACCCGGGAGATGATCTCGGTGCTGGCGGTGGACACCGGCTACGATATCTTTCAGCTCCTGAACCGGCGGACGGCGACCGCCTCGGAGATCGCCGCCGAGATGGACCTCTCGATTCAGAACACCAGCTACCATCTCAAAAAGCTCGAAGCGGCGGAGTTGATCTCCGTGGTCGACACCTGCTACTCCGAGAAGGGCCGTGAGATGGCGGTGTATGCCGTCACGCGCGATCCGAAGGTCGTCGTTCTCGGGACCGAAGCCGATCAACAAACCCTGCGAAAGGCGTTCGCGCGGATGGCCGGCGTCATCGGCGTGCCTGCGATCCTGATCGCCGCGTGGGAATCCGTCGCAAACGTCGCGACGCGCGTCCAGGAACACTGATCCGTCTCAATAGCCCACGACTGAAGTCGTGGGTTACTGACAGCGTCGAAAGGTCGAATAGTCAGTAGACGTACGGGTTCACACACATGGGCGGAAACGGGGGGACGCACTCACCCGTCCGGCGTCGGACCGACGTCGACGGCTGCGGCTGTCTTCGGTGTCAGAACGTCACTCTCGACGTGATTCGTCGGTCAAGCCCCGCCGCCGTCGCCTGGAGCACCGACTTCCTCCGTCGCCATCCTTCAACCGTCCTCGTACTCCTCGGATTCGGCGTCGTACAGCTCGCACTGTCGCGGGTCGGGATCGCCGACAGGGTGCTCCCGGACGCCGCACTCGCGGCTGCGGGCGTCGGGCTGCTCGGCGTCGTGATCGGCCGGGGGTACGTAGGAGTTCACGCCACGGCCGCGATTCGGGCGTCGACATCGAACGAGGGTGACGGTGATCAGAACACGTCGACGCTTTCGAGTGCGCGCACGAGTCTCGCCGTCACGCTCCGCCGGCTTCCGTCGTTTCTGGTCGCTGCGACCGTGGTCGGCACCGCGCTCTTCGCAGTGGTCATCGCCGTCACGAGGGGACTGTCCCAAGCGGTCAACACCGCGCTCCCCGCCGTCGGCGCAGCGTGGGCGGTTCCGTACGTCGACTCCGCGCTGCTCGTCGCCACCGTCGCGGTCCTCATCGCAACGCTGGTGAAGTGCTGTTTTCTGCCGGAAGCGTGTTTCGTCGGCGGCTACGGGCCGATCGCGGCGGTCGTCGCGACGTGGCGGATCACGACCGTTCATACCCGGAAAGCCATTGGACTCACTGCCGGACTCCTCGTGTTGTTTCTCGCCGGACAGTTGCTCGACGCCGGGGCCGGGGCCACGGCCCGTCCCGCCGTCCTCGAGCTCACGCTGTGGGAGACGACGGTCACGCTCCGGTCAGTCGGGCTCTCGACGGCGAGCCCCGTTCGACTCGCGCTCGACGCCGTCGTCTCGGCGGGCTACGCCGCGGTGTTCACACACGGATATCTGAGCGGCGCGCTTGAGGACTCACCGTGATCGTCCACTGTTTTCGAATCCCTTGACGACCTCCGATGGACTCCCATGCCGCGCTCACCCGCAGGGCATCGTCGCCGCCAGTTCGATCGCCAGCGTCTTTTCGTCCTCTGCTTCGACGTTCGTCTCTTCCACCGCGAGGTCGACACTCACCTCGTGCCGGACGCCGTCGCAACTCCAAGCGTACGTCGTCCCGAGGTGCGTTTCGGCGAGGTCGCCGTCGTGTGGTCCGACCTCCCGCTCCAGCACGTCGTCCTCGTCGTACAGTGCCGGACGCTCCGTGATCCGGACCCACACGTCCTCAGCCGGCTCCGAGTCGGTACGGTAGTAGAACTCCGCCGTGTACGCGTCCTCGAACTCGTTGGCGTTCGCATCCCGATACTCGAACCGGTCCGGGACGTCAGGCTCGGGCACGGCAAACGGAACGACTGCGTCCGCCTCCGCGACCGTCTCCACGGCGACCGACTCGACCGGTTCATACGTCTCCGTGTCAGGTGGCGGGTCGAACTCGAAGCGGTCGTCGGCGATCGGTTCATCAACCGTCAGGTTCCGGTACTCGGTGACGATCCGCCGGGTCCAGTCGCCGTCGACATCCTCGGGTGCTGCGCCATCAGCCGTGTCGTCCGCTGCGACCGCTAGCTCCACGACCTCTCGGACCACGACGCCAGTCTCCTCGTCGACCCACCATGTCGTCCGACCGGGCGCATCGGCGAGTTCCTCGGCGTCCTCGCCGACGGTTGCCTCGAGTTGCCGGTTGCCGACGTGCAGCGACACCGCCCCCGTCGCGTCTGAACCCGGAACGAGTTCGACGACGTGGGTCTCGCGACCATCCACCTCATCGGGCCCGACGTAGGTCGTCTCGTACTCCTCGACTCGCTCCGCGCTCCAGCCCGAGGGCACCGTCCAGTCGCTCTCGTCATCGACCAGCATCCGCTCGTCGGCGGCGAAGTAGTGCTTCCGAACGTCGCCGTCCACGACCGTCACGTCGCCCGGTGCGGCGTCAACGCCGGAGGCCGCCCGTATCTCGGTGCGAAGCCGGTCCGGAGGATCCTTCTCGACTTCGGCCACGGTCGCGGCGCGCTCGGACTCCTCGCCGGGTGTCTCCCGTGTCTCCACGGCCGTCTCGCGAGACGCGTTCAGGGTGTCATACGGTGCGCCGTCGGACTCCAGCGTGGGCTCCACGAGCGAGTCGGGATCGGGATCCTCGGACCCAACTCCGGGAACACCGTCAAGCACGACGGCGCCAGTAACGGCGCCGAGAGCGAGGACTACCGCTACGAGGAGCGAACGCAGAGTGTTCTGGAGGACCATTTTCGAAATAGTGATGCGTGTACACTTGAATCGCACGCCGCCATCTGTTCAGTTGCGCTCGACCGTGATCAGTCCAGTTGCGTTCGACCGTGTTCAGTCGCCACGACAGCTATCACCAAACGCTCACTCCAGACAGCACGCAATACTCACGGAGGGCAGTCACGCTGCATCGCCGGAAGACGGATCCGAGCGGTTCCGAACGTTTGTTGGTTCGGTTCTTCGTTCACCGAGGCCAGCGATGGAGATGGCCTGGTGGGACGAGTGCGTCAGTGGGGACCCGACAACGACCTGCCGTTACTGATCCACGGAGGACGTCTCGAAGCGGGCAATGAGGGCGGGACGTCTCGTGGCGGGCAATGGGGGCGGGACGTGTCGACAGCGTCGTTGTCGGTGGCCGATCCTACCGGACGTATAAGAATAATCCTGCCGAAGACTACAACCCATATTTTATCGTATCGCTCAACGGTCGGATCGACGACCGTCCCCTCGATCCGTCGTCTCAACACTTATCACCGACAGGCGTCTTCTCACTGCACATGTGTCAATACTGTAATTGGGCCTTCCACGACGGCTGGGGGGAACTTCTCAAATACGATGAGGTGTATCAGTCCGCGTTCGGGCAAGAGACCGAATCGACACATGGATTCCATGAGGACTGGGATGACCTACGCGCCGAACTCGGCCTCTGATCGGCGACGGTTTATAGGGGAAACGCCCCCTCCACCGCGGACTCGGATACGTCCTCTCCCGTCGCCGTCAGCGCGTCGAGCTCATCACGGATACGGCGCTCGTCCATCCCCTGTCCGATAAATACGAGACGGGTTCTCCGGTCGTCATCGGGACCCCACTCGCCGATCGGTCCGGCACGAACCGACGGGCCGGCTTGGCTCATCCCGATCACGTCGTCGGTGCCGGCGACGTAGGCCACGCCCTTCGCTCGGATGATCTCGCCGTCCCACTCGCCGAGCCAGTCCGCAAACGCCTCCGGGTCGAGCGGATCGGCCGATCGGTAGACGAACGAATCGATCCCGTGGGCCGCAGCCGCCCCCTCCGAATGGTCGTGATCGTGGGCGTGGTCATGTTCCGCCCCAGCGCCATCGCCATGCTCGCTCGCGGCGAGTTCGCGCTTCCAGCCGGCCGACCGCTTCGCCGCCTCGAAATCGAAGGAGCCGGTGTCGAGAACGTCGTCCGGATCGACTTCGGAGAAACTCGTTCGGATCCGCCGTGCCCGTGGTCCGAGACGTTCCGCGACCGACTCGATTCGCTCCAGCACGTCGTCCGGAACCATGTCCGTTTTATTCAACACCAACACGTCACAGAACTCGATCCCTTCGACGAGCACGTCGGAAAGCGGTCGCTCCGGATCGGGGTTCGCCCCACCCGGCAGGCTCTCGCCCGCGTCGAACTCCTTCCAGAACCCGAAACAGTCGAGGACGGTCACCATCGTGTCGAGACGGAACCGTTCGGTGGGATCGATCTCCGAATCTTCCGTTCCCTCAGTAAAGGCGCGGGCGATCGGGATCGGTTCCGAGATCCCCGAGGATTCCACGAGCAGATAATCGAACTCGCGCTCCTCCGCGAGCGCGCTCGCCTCGGTCAACAGATCGTCCTGTAACCGGCAGCAGATACACCCGTTCGAGAGGTCGATGACGCCTTCCTCGTCGTTCTCGCGCGCGATGAGTTCGGCGTCGATATTTACCTCACCCATATCGTTGAGGATGACGGCGATCCGTCGATCGCCGGGGTTGGCCAGTAGATGATTTACCATGGTCGTCTTCCCTGCGCCCAAATAGCCGCTCAGTACGGTGACGGGAATTCGATCGTTCTCGCTCATATCCAAGGCTGTGCCTCCGGACACGTAATAAGCGATCGATCGACTATGTGGTTTCCTCAGCAATACAAGGGGAACGCACGTGATAGGAGCGATCATTTATACCCGATGACGAGGCCACTCCGCCGTGATGACCTGATCCGCCGACGGCACGACGGCTCGCGGGTGTGTGGCGCTCCGTCGTGTATCGATGCGTCAAGCGGCGTCACCTGTTCGCCACTCACCCGTATCGTGGGGTATGAAGAAACCCGCTGGTCTCAGTCGCGATCGATGACCGCGAGGTCCTCCCGGCTCCCCTTCGGGACGACCGAGCGAAGCTCGCCGTGGAGGTACAGTCCGACGCCGAGCGATGCCTGCTCGCCGGCGAGTTTGTGCGTGACGATCAGGTAGCCCCAGTCGCCATCCCAGCCCGGCATCGATTGATCCTCCCCAGCGGCGAATCGAGCCGCCTGCTCGGGATCGAGTTCGATGACGTTCCGCGTTGCGGTACGCCCAAAACGCTGTGCTGCACGCATGGTCGGTTTCCAGTGCTCCTGGCGAGTTCGAAGGAAGGTCATTCCGATGGCCTCAACCGAGGTCGGATCGGCTGCCTCGCCGTTGAAGATCCAGACCTTCCCCGCTCCCTTCTCCCAGAACGTGTACCCCTCGAACGTCACAGGTGGGATCCCGAATCGTTCGTCCCACCAGTCGAGTACCTCCCGCCGGCTCGCGCGTCCTGCCACCGTGCGCTCCGCCGGGGTTGCCGGCAGCCGATCGAAGCGCTGGCCGCGGTTCGTCCGCTCGCTCATGTGCCCACCTCCCCATCGTCGACCCGCAACTTCGCACAGAAAAACCCACCCGTGTCGTTGTGGTGCGGATAGATCCGCCGCGCGAGTTCGACGCTCGGGTCGTACGTCTCCCCATCCCACTCGGTGACGCCGGGTACCGCCTTCACCGGGAGGTCGCATGGAACGATCTCACAGTCCACTTGGTCCAGGACGTGATCGAGAACGGCCTCGTTCTCCTCCGGTGCAAACGTACACGTCGAGTAGACGACCGTCCCACCAGGTTTCGTCATCCGGACCGCCCGCGTGAGGATGCCCTTTTGGATCCCGGCGACCGCCTCGACGTGTTCGAGGGTCCACTCGTCGAGCACGTCGGGGTTCTTCCGACAGGTGCCCTCACACGAACACGGCGCGTCGACGAGTGCCCGATCGAACTCGTCGAACGCCAACGGCTTCGTCGAGTAGTTTCGCGCGTCCTGGTTCGTGACGACGACGTTCGTGATCCCGAGCCGTTCGGTGTTGTGTCTAAGTGCCGAAAGGCGGCCGAGGTTGGCGTCGTTGGCGACGATCGTCCCCTCATCGTCCATCGCGGCCGCGATCTGTGTCGTCTTGCTTCCCGGTGCCGCACAGGCGTCCCAAACGCGGTCGCCCGGCTGCGGATCGAGCGCGAGCCCGGGCAGGATGGACACCTCCTCCTGACCATGCGTCCAGCCGTGAAAGTGCGGCCAGTTTCGCCCCGGGTGTCCGTCGGGGAGCCGAAAGAGGCCGTCATGCCATCCCACGGGCTCGTATCTGACTCCCTCCTCATCGAACGCCGCGGCCACGCGTTCCGCGGTGGTCACCGCCGTATTGACACGGACGACCGACGGAAGCGATCTGTCACAGGCCGTAAAAAAGGCCTCGGGGTCGTCGACGAGCGGCGCATACCGCTCAAGCGGATTCATACCACCCGTACCCGTGGCCGCGTTTAGTGGGTTTCGAACGGTCGTCGGTGGTTCAAGCGCTCACCGTCGATCCAGGTGTGATCAGAGGTAAGTACCATGCCCGGGTATGTCAACTTATGTCACAAATCACCGTCGTTGAGGAGGTACCGTTGAACGAACCGGTGCTCGTCGAGGGGTTCCCAGGGATCGGTCTGGTCGGAAAGATCGCGGCCGATCACCTGGTAGACGTCCATGGAATGGTCCATCACGCGAACGTCCACTGTGAGGGGCTGCCACCTGTCGTGACATATGCGGCTGACAACCGTGCCCTCCGAACGCCCGTTCGGCTCTATGCGGATCCGGAAACCGAACTGATGGCCTTACAGAGCGACGTGCCGGTGACCCCCGCAGCCGCGGTGGAGTTCGCCGAGTGTTTTGCGGGATGGTATGAGGAGACCGAGGTACTGCCGCTTTTTCTCTCGGGGCTCCCCCGAGAGAAGGACGTCTCCCCTCCCGATCTCTACGGACTGACGGCGGGACCCGCCGATCCCCGCGCTGCCGACGTCGACCTCGAGGCACCGCCGGAATCGGGACTGATCTCCGGCCCGACGGGCGCGATGTTGGCGGACGCGTTGCGACGGGACCTTTCCGCCGTGGGCCTCATCGTCGAGTCGGACCCACAGTTTCCGGATCCGGAGGCGGCACGGACGTTGATCGTTGACGGGATCGATCCGATCGCCGACATTGAGACGCCGATTGAGGGGCTCACCGACCAAGCGGAGGAGATCAAGGAGGCGAAGGAGGCATTTGCGAGGCGGATGCAACAGGCGAACGAGGAGAGTTCACAGGCCGAACCGTTAAAGATGTATCAGTGACGGCTCACCGGTCAGCCTCCAGTTCGTCGAGGATCGGCCGATATTTGAGTTGGATCTCGTCCCATTCTTGATCCGGGTCCGAGTCGGCGACGAGACCGACGCCGGCAAAGAGCGTCGCCCGCGTTGGTTCCGCCACGGCCGATCGGATCGCCACGGCGAACGCCCCGTTTCCGGCCGCATCGATCCAGCCTACCGGTGCCGCATACCATCCCCGATCGAACGGCTCCGTCTCGTGGATGGTTTCGAGCGCCTGCGCCGGTGGTAGTCCACCGACGGCCGGTGTCGGATGAAGCGCCTCGACGAGTTCGAGCACGTGTCTGTCGGCGTCCAGCTCGGCGGTGATCGGTGTGTGCAGATGCTGGACCGTCGCGAGCCGCCGGACCCGCCGACTTCCCGCGGCGATGGAGGCGGCATACGGCTCCAACTGCGCACGGATCGTCTCCGCGACCAGATCGTGTTCGTGAACGTTTTTTGAGTCGGCCAACAGCTCCTCGGCCAACCATTCGTCCTCCGCCGGGGTCTCCCCTCGACCCGTCGTACCCGCCAGCGCGTCGGTCTCTACGGTCCGTCCACGGAGGGAGACGAGCCGTTCAGGCGTCGCACCGAAAAACATCGCCTCGCCATCATCGGGCTCGAACCAGTAGCGGTGACAGTCCGGATACTTCGCTGTGAGCCGTTCGAGCGTTGCCGCACGCGGGAACGTGGCCGCGAGTTCCGCCTCCAAGGCCTGTGCCAATACGACCTTGCGGAGGTCGCCGTTCCGGATCCGTTCGATCGCCGCTTCGACGCTTCGTTTCCACGCGCGACGATCCGTCGTTCGTCGCCGTTCACGTATCCCTGGCCGAGGTGGCCGGTCGTCGACCACGGTCGAACCCTCGATCGCGGTTCGCTCACGATCGAGACGCTCCTCGACCGTTGCGGCGGTTGCGTCGGTGGACGCGTCGTTCACCGTCAGCCACGTGCCGTTGTCGGCGAACGTGACCTGGACGCGCGGAAGGACGAACCGTGCCTCCGGGAACGGTTCCCACGGACTGCCCGAGCATCCGCCCTCATGGAAGGCAAACCCACCGAATAACCGCGGCCTCGCGGCCTCCGTGCCCGCATGGACATCGCCGCTCTCGAAGAGTTCGTCGGCACCCATGCGGATCTCGGCGAATCGATCCGTTCCCGTCGCCGTGATCGTCGCGGCCGCGTCGCCACCGAGCACCAGCGCATCGTCGGGGGCGCTCCATCCCGTGCGGGGCGTCGGAAGGGCCTCGAACGCCGCGCCAAACGTCGGCGGGTCGATCCTGATGCTCCGGCTGATCAGCCCCGGCGACGATGTCGGGCGCGGCAGGTCCATCGAAAATCGATCGGGTCCGCGTGGCCTTTACGCTACCTATCGCGGTCGTCCCCGGCACCAAGCTGAGTCGTTCTCATTTACATAACCATGTGGCATTCGACGGATCACCTCTCAGCCGTATCGTTCCTCGTTCCACGGGTTCGCGGTGTCGCTGTATCCACGTCGTTCCCAGTAGCCGAGTGTCGGTTCGGTGAGGAACTCGACGCCGGTCACCCATTTCGCCCCCTTATACGCGTACTTGTGTGGAGTGACGACGCGGATCGGCCCGCCGTGATCGGGAGGAAGGTCGTCGCCGTCGTACCCGTAGGTGAACAGTACCCCCTCACGATCGCACGCCTCAAGCGGGAGGTTCGTCGTGTAGCCGTCGGCGGCGTGAAAGAGGACGTGTGCGGCATCGTCGCTGACGCCGGCACGGTCGATGATCTCCGAAAACGGGACGCCCGTGAAGCGACAGTCGAACTTGCTCCACCCGGTTACACAGTGGAAGTCCTGCCGTTGTGTCACCGACGGAAGGTCGCGGAACGCAGCCAGCGAGTAGGTGAGTTCCTCGGTGACCGCCCCCCACACCTCGAACCGATACGTCTCGGGATCGATCGACGGCGTCCCCGACTTCGAGAGGACCGGAAAGCGGTCGGTTTGCCGTTGACCCGGAGGCAGCCGCTCCTCCCCGTAGGCTGCATAGAGGTCGGTGAGGTCTGTGACGGCGTCGGTTTCATGCTCCGTCATGTGCCCACCTAGCCGTTCGTCACACCTATCTGTACCGCTCCGGACGCGCGTGGAGTCGTGGAACGCTGACGTGTGATATGGCCCTGGCACGCAAGGATCCGTCGGACCTCGCTTGAACGGTCGTCTCGAAACCGGCCTCGCCGGCCCGACCGTTCCGGAACCGATTCGCCGCGGACGGAACGTCGGCGTTTCTGGATCAGATCCCTAGGTGGGCGAGCCGGTCACGGACGCTCCGTTTGAACGGCGTCGTGAACGCCGCCGGAAGCCCGCTCACGAGCAGGAAGCCGGCGAAGATGATCACGAAACCGACGATCGATCCGATAGAGAGGGTCTCGCCGAGGAGCACGAAGCCGCCGATCGCGGACACGACTGGCACGAAGTAGAACATCAGATTGGCCTCCGTCGCGCCCGCCTCGTCGATGAGCGCGAAGTAGGTGAGGTACGCGACCGCGCCGGAACCCACGCCGACATATAAAAGCGCCGCGAGCGCGACCGGCGGAAGCGAGAGCCCGATAACCGACTCACCGGCGGCGTAGCTCAGTCCATGGGAGAGAACGGCCGCAAGTGGGACGCCCCACACGGTCCGGGCGGTGCTCGACAACGTTGCGTCCGCACGGCGGATCACCACGGCGCCGAGCGCGCTCACGACGGCCGCACCGAACACCAACGGCACGCCGAGGCCGCCGCCGAGCAGCGCGACGGAGCCGGGATCGGCGACGAGCACGACACCGAGCAGTCCGAGTCCCATACCGACAGCTCCACGAACCGGGAGACGTCCCTCCGAAAGCAAAAGCGCCGCAAAGACCGGCGTGAGGATCGGATTGAGGCTGAAGACGACCGCGGCGACCCCGCTCGTCACGTACTGCTGGCCGACGAACAACAGGGCGTTCGTCAGCCCGATGACGATCACGCCGGTCGCGAGGATGCCGACGACGTCGCCGAGGGTTCGGGGCTGAAGCTCCTCCCGGGAGAGCGTCGCTGCCGCGAACGTGAGGAGAACGATCGCACCGAGGTCGAACCGCAGGGCCACGAAGAACAGCGGCGGGAGGTACTCAAGCCCGATCCGCGCGGCGACGAACGTTCCGCCGAAAAGCAGGGCGGAGACGACGAACAGCGCCCCGGTTCGTCGGGTGAACACGTTAGCGCCACACCCCCACATAGCTCGCGGACGAACGATCGTTCATCTTCGGTACGATGGTCACATCGTGAAGAAGAATTCGGAGACGTATAATGGATCTCAGGAATTATTGCACGCCGAAGATCCTTTAGCAAGTCACGATGGATCTGCACGAGGTGAAAGGTCGGCGCGGGATGAAATCTCACCGATACACGCGACACCCGCTGATAACGAAGTATTGGCCGTTTTCCGCGAACGGTATTTCCCACGGAGCGACCCGAAGCCGGTTTATCTCATCGGGCATTGGACCGGATATGGTGGCCCCGCTTGAGGAGATCGAGTTTCTCGTTCGCTCGAAGAACCGCGTTGCGGTCTTACGGCTGGTCGCGGAGGGAATGCAAACGCGAAGGGATCTCGCAACCGCCACCGGGGCGTCGCAGGCGACCCTCGGGCGGATCCTGGAGGATTTCACCGAGCGTTCGTGGGTCCGCCGAGAGGGGGCCGGCTACGTCGCGACCGCCACCGGCGTGCTGGTCGCCGACGGGATCGGTGACCTCGTGACCGTCTTCGAGACCGAGGCCAAACTGCGTGACGTGATCGCGTACCTCCCGACGGCGCAGTTGTCCTTCGATCTGCGCCGACTCGCGGACGCGAACGTCGTCGTTCCGACCCGAACTCGCCCGAGCGCCCCGCTCCAGCACGTACTTGAGGCGATGGCCGACGCCGACAGCCTTCGGGCCTTTTCACACACGCTCAACGAACAGAGCCTGTCGGTGGCCCACGATCGTGTACAGTCGGGCGACGGAACGTTCGAGGCGGTTCTCTCGGCGAGCGCGATCGAGGCGCTTGCGGTGGATGACCGTCTGTGGGACCGGCTTCGGTCGCTCGCTGAAAGCGAGGACGCGTCGATCCGGGTCCGTCGGGAGGATATCCCGCTCGCCGTCACGATCACGGATGACGCCGTGACGGTGCTCGTACGTGACGACGATGGGATCCTCCGTGCATCCATACACACCGCCGATCGGGCGGTTCACGAGTGGGCGGAAGGGACGTTCACGAGCTACTGGGAGTCCGCCGAATCGTTCGATCCGACGACGTTTGAACGGTGAGTCCGACCCCACGGATCAGAACAGCGACTCCAGTTCGTCGTCGCTGTCCATGAGGTCCGCGAACCGGTCCTCGCTCTCTTCGGTGATCTCGCCGATGTTTCGTTGTGCCTCGACGGCGACCTGTTGAAGCTCCTTCACCCGGGGGACGTTCGTGACGCCACCGAGCAGGACCAGCGCTGCGACGGTTCCCTCGCCGCGTCGTGGGAAGTCCCCGCCGCGAACCTCCATCGAACCCGTCTGTTCCTCCAACCACTTCCGGCCGCGCTCTATTCCCTTCCGGTTGAGGTACTCCGGCGGCCCGGCGGCGACGAGCAGCGCCCGTTCGGTTCCGCTCACATCACAGGGGAGCGTCAGTCGGCCGAGCGTCGCCTTCCGGACGAGGCTTGTGATCCGGTTGGTCGTCTGTGTCGCGTCAAGCGAAATCTCCTCGCCACGAAACCGTGAGAGGAGCCCCTGCCGTTCCGGTTCCTCCACGTCGACCTCGGCGTATCCAAGCGACGAGATGCCGCCGCCGGCGAGCGTGTTGATGATCTCCGAGGAATCGACGACGCTCTCGGCGACATCGCCACCCGCACGGATTTCGCCGGCGCTGAAGAGCACGCCGAACCGCTTCACCAACTCGGCATTGAGCGCGTCGTATCCCCCTTTGAGCGATTCGCCGGTCTGTCGCCACGCGTCGTTGTCGAAGACGAGCAGGTTGTCAACCTCGTCGACGAACGTCTTCAACGACCGTGCGGCGTTGAGCGTGTAGATTCCGCCCTCGTCGTTCCCGGGAAGGATCCCAAGTCCGTAGACTGGCTCCGTGTGGATCCGTTTGAGATGGCGGGCGATCACGGGTGCGCCGCCGGAGCCCGTCCCGCCGCCGAGCCCGGCCACGACGAGGAAGGCGTCCACTTCGTGAACGGGGACGCCGTCGAGTGCGCCTTGGATCTCGTCGATATCTTCCTCGGCGATCTCCGCACCCAGTTCATTGTCGGCGCCGACGCCGTGACCCTTCACGCGTCCCTGACCGATCAGGATCCGCCGGTCACGCGGGAGGTGGTCGATCCCCTCGAGGTCGGCTTTCGCCGTGTTCACCGCGATCGCCCCGCGTACGACGTTCGCCCCCGTCGCCGCGTCGTATGCGATGAACTCGTCGACGATCTTTCCACCGGCCTGGCCGATCCCGATCAGGACGAGTTTCATATAAACACACCACATGCGCTTACGCAGGCTGGGGGTATAAAGGTTGGAAATCGAACGCTTCTCGACCGTGATCGTCAAGTGCGTCGGACGAGCTTTCTCATCGAAAGTAGCTATGTTATCTGTCGTACGGCCGCTCCCCAAGCGGGATCGTAACCGTGCCAGCGTTGTACAGTGCAGGAACGATCACCCTCGGCTGCGACGAGTCGTGTGGGATGGCCGACGCCAAGTTTATATAGCCGATGGCATTACTGCCGAGCAGAGAATGCCGAAAGTCCAGATTACGGTGCCGGAACACCTCGAAATGCAGATCGCGCAGATGGTCGAAGAGGGCGAGTTCCTCAACCGCGAGGAGGCGGTCGAGGAGCTCCTGTCCACCGGCATCAAAGCGTATAAAACGAGCGGCCCGATCGACGACAGTGAGACACCGGGCTTTGAGGACGAGGGGATGATGGGCCACGAGGACGAGTACGTCTTCTGAGCTATCGGGAGCGCACATGGCTACGATCGGCCGTGGGACCGCTTATCGATAACCTACGACGGAACTCGTGGGTTTCCTCTTGCACTTCCGTGATCGAGCGTGCGACATAGGTCGATTCAGCTGATTCGGTCGGCTTCCCTGATTCGGCAGGGGTGATCGTCCGCCGGTTCGCGTTCTGTGCTCCTCGAAGGGGCCAGTTCGCAACAACCGTTAAATGGTCGTCCGACCGTAGCGTTCGTATGCACAAGGACGAACTGCTGGAACTTCACGAACAGATGGTGTCCATCATGGAGTACTTCCGGTCCCAAGAGAGCGTCGACTCGACGCTTTTTGAACCGTACGACGAACTGGACGTGGACCCCTCACACGTTCATAAATCGAAAAGCGAGCACAAACACGCGGTGTTCGTGCTCGGCAACGCACTGGCGAGCGCGATGAGCGAGGACGAGTTCTCCCCCGCTGGGCGGGTCGGCAAACGGATGGAGGAGCTCGCTGAGGACGCCGAGAGCAAGATCTAAGCGACTGGAATTTCTCGGTCGGTCAGTCAGGAGTGCCCGCAGTGTGGTTCGACAGACCGAACGACACGGCATCAGGACACGTTCATCTGTCCGTGTGGATTCGAGGGCCACGCCGACCTTACGGCGTCGGAAACGTTCCTGAGCCGGCAGACAGAACAGCCAGTCAGGCCGATGGCACGGCCCGTGCGGTTCGAGTGGGACAGCCACGAATGGCTGGAGTCACCACGCTCTCACCGTTCCAAAGAACAGCGAACAGACCCGAGTACCGTCCACCATGACGGGAATGTTGCCTCCGGGGAATCTTAGACCAGTTGAGACCCCCACGGAGGAAACCCCGGCGTTCACGCCGGGGAGGGTGTCATCCACCCGCGGATTGATATGTGACCGAGCGCTTTCCACAGGCTATGGTACTGGAGGCGCTGGCGTCCAACACCGCCCACCTGATCCTCGCGGCGGTGACGGTGCTCCTGGCCGCCGTCATCGTCCATCGGGTCGATGCACCGGCCGGATCGTGGAAGCAACAACTACAGTCACGGCTGCTTTACGGCGTGCCGTGGGGCACCTTGATCGTCGTGGCGTTCGTCATCGGCGTCTACCTGTTCGTTCAAGGCGGGCTCGAAAACCCCAACCGGCCGGTCGTGATTCCCTTCCGCGGTTGGTCGTATTTTTATCCCGAGGGGATGCTCTGGTCCGGCTACGCCCACTCCAGTCGGAGCCATATTACCGGCAACCTCCTCTCAACGCTCGTCGCCGGAGCGCTCGCCGAGTACGCGTACGGCCACTTCCCACGTGAGCGCGAAACCTCGGCGGACGGATCGGATCGATCCGCCGATGCCGCCGATCCATCGGTACGAACCGACGGCGGTGACCGAGCCCGAACCCCGCTCACGGCAACCCCGTACGTCCGTGCGTTCGGTATCGTCCCCGGTGCGATCCTGCTTTTCGGCGGTGTCTCCTCGCTGTTCGCGCTCGGACCGGTGATCGGCTTTTCGGGGGTCGTGTTCGCGCTGTGGGGCTTCGCGTTGGTCCATTATCCGATCGGCACCATCGCGGCATTGTCCGGATCGACGCTCGTGAGCGTCATCTATTCGACGATCTTGGACCCTATCGAATTGGCCGCAGCGACTTCCTCATACGGCCCGCCGAGCTGGGCGAACATCGCCATTCAGGGACACGCGCTCGGGTTTCTCTCCGGCGTACTCGTCGCGACCTGGTTGCTTCGCCGGCGGCGATCGGAAACCGGGCACGCACATGTCGCCGCGCTTACCGTGTTCGTTGCGGTCCTCCTCTTCGGTGCCTCGCGCCGCTTCTGGGCGGTCTATTGGTATCTCGGGAACGAGCGTTACGAGCTTTACCGCGCGCTTGGGCTGGCGCTCATGGTGTTGCTCGCGCTCATCGTCGCGGTCGCGGTCGCCGGCAGGGAACGACCCCTTCGGGAGTCGATCCCGTGGCTCTCGACTGCGTCGGCCGGAAGCGACGCGGACCCGAACCCGGACACCGTCAGGTCGGCGATCGGATCCGCCACACCCGCGGCGATCGGCTTGCTGCTCGTCATCTTGGCGTTGGCCGCCGTCGCTGGGCCGGGCATCCTGCCGAACCTCGTCACCGTCGACGACGGCGACCTCCCCGGCGATCCGATCGAGATCGAGGGGTATCAGGTCACGTACGCGGAGGGCGTCGAGGATCAGATGGTGAACGTGATCGATATCGAGGCGTTCGGCCGGTCGACGTCGGTGACGACCTCGGGAGTGATCGTCCAGAACGCCGAGCGACAGATTTGGACCACCGCGGTCTCACGGGGGTCCCTCGAACACTGGGGCTATCGGGCGGTTGAGCTCGGTGGGACCGGCTGGCGTGAGACCGTCTGGGCGGAACGAAGCGGGTGGGTCGCCGCCGACGGGGGCGCGACATACCGTGTCGACCTCATCTACGATGGGGACCGTTCGACGGCGTTCGTGAGCGAGCCCGAGCGGGCCGAGCCGCGGATAGACGGACGGACGGTTACGGTGGCAGCGATCGAGGAGGGATTCGAGCTACGGGTCGAACACGAGGGCACGAACGAAACCGCCGCTATCCCCGAACGGAACGAGAGCGTCACGCTACAAGAGGTCACGTTCACACGTGAGGACGGGACGGTGTTCGCCGAGCGGGGCGATACGGAGGTCAGGGTCGCGGAACAGGAACGGTATGAGGGTCGTGAACGGAGCTGATCGTCGGGCGTCATTCACGTCCGTTCAAGCGGGGAGCGTCGATCCCACCGGATCCGATAGACTTCGGTGTCTATCTCCCGGACCGGGTCCTCGTGATGGTCGAACTGGGCTTCGACGGCGAAGTCGGCCGCGAACGCGTGTGTTACCTCACCGTCGTTGTCGGCGGTGAACGACTCGATGAACTCGCGGCTCCCGCCGTTGTGAACGGAATATGAGACAGCAGCCAGCTCGCTCGCCGCTTCGAGGAAGTCGCGATCGGCGTGGCGGCTTCCCTGCTGTGCGCCGAATGGCGGGTTCATCACGACGGTGACGGGATCCGGAATGGCAAGCGATCCGTGCGCCACGTCGCCCTGTATCCAGTGGACGGGGGCGCTTGCTGCGACACGACGCTCGTTCCGGAGGGCCGTCGAGAGGGCGGTACGATCGATCTCCAAGCCGATCACTCGGGCGGGTCCTCGTAACGCCGCGGCGAGCGCGAACATCCCGGTTCCGGCACCGAGGTCGACGACCGTCCGGCCGTCGATGTCGTCGTGGAGGTCAGCCAGATGGATCACGTGGGCCGCGAGTTCCGGCGGTGTCGGATACTGCTCGAGCGCGGCGTGGGGATCCTCGAAACCGGCGACGACACCGAGCTTCGTTGCCAGGGACCGTCTGGATGCCATTCGCTTACCCGGCTCGCGACGGGTCACCGGTCCGAACGAGGTCGACGCCCTCACGTGACGCTCGTTCCGCGAGCGCCGCGAGCGCGGGTTCGGTGCGCTCGGGATCGGCTATCTCGTCGATCCGGAGTTCGACTCTCCCGGCACCGAGGAACGCCGCGGCGCGGACGAAGCCCCGGAGCCGATCGGCTTCCTCCTGGGTCGCGAGGGTACAGTCCGCGGCGAAACACGCCTCGACCGTGATGGTCGCGGGCTGGTAGCCCCGCTCCGTGAGTGCGGATTTAAGATCGGAGAGATGGCCCGGTGCGGTGCTTTCGAGGTCGTCGCCGTCGATCACGATCGGCTGAATATCGGCCGGTCGACACCGTCGGATCGTTGCCTCAACCCCCGTCCGTTCGGTCGTGCTCATGACTCATCATTGTCTCAAGTTATACAAAAGTCTTTTTGAATGCCTAGTAGTAATATCACGTGCCGTAAAGACGACGAAGCCGTTCCAGAGTTCTTATATATCATTTCCGCGGTTCCGTTCACTTCTCGTATCTTGTCGGTTTCTATGGGACTTATTGGGGCCAGATCGAGGGGTGATATTCAACAAAAACGCACGACTCGACCGGCACCACGTGGGAAAGTGCCGATGGACATGGAACCAGCCATTCTCCTCAGATGAGTTTTATGCGTGGACAAGGTTTAAATAGGACGATTGCCAGAAGGCTTATAATGGAACGTCCGAGCAGGCAGCGCCAGCAGGAGCGGGACGTCGAACAGGTATCGGACGAGGATTCGGTCACATGTCCGGAGTGTGATTCGACCGATATCGTCACCGACGCGGACCAAGAGCTGGTCTGTGAGGACTGCGGGCTGGTTCTCGATGAACGGACGATCGACAGGGGCCCGGAGTGGCGGGCGTTCAACCACTCCGAGCGACAGTCGAAATCCCGTGTCGGCGCACCGATCACGGAGACCATGCATGACAAGGGGTTGACGACGACCATCGACTGGAAGGACAAGGACGCCTATGGTCGCTCGCTTTCCTCCGAGAAACGCTCGCAGATGCACCGCCTCCGAAAGTGGCAGGAACGGATCCGAACCAAGGACGCGGGCGAGCGAAACCTCCAGTTCGCGCTCTCGGAGATCGACCGCATGGCGAGCGCGCTGGGTGTCCCACGGTCGGTTCGTGAGGTCGCCTCCGTCATCTACCGACGCGCGCTCTCGGAGGACCTCATCCGTGGCCGTTCGATCGAGGGGGTCGCGACCGCCGCCCTCTATGCCGCCTGCAGGCAGGAAGGGATCCCCCGTAGCCTCGATGAGGTCGCGGAGGTTTCGCGGGTGCCACAGAAGGAGATCGGACGGACGTATCGGTACATCTCCCAGGAGCTCGGGCTCGAACTCAAACCGGTCGATCCAAAACAGTTCGTTCCCCGCTTCGCCTCCTCGCTTGAGCTCAGCGAGGAGGTACAGTCGAAGGCGACGGAGATCATCGACGTCTCGGCCGAACAAGGGCTCCTCTCCGGAAAATCACCCACGGGATTCGCCGCGGCCGCCATCTACGCCGCCTCCCTGCTCTGTAACGAAAAGAAGACCCAACGCGAGGTCGCCGACGTCGCACAGGTGACCGAGGTTACCATTCGGAACCGTTATCAGGAGCAGATCGAGGCGATGGGGTTCCGCTAACTGAACCCAAATCGATGGGAACGCTCGATTCGTTGCCCGCCCGTCCGCTCCGTGAGTCGGAGGTCGCGGCGCTGAACCGTTCCGACGGCCTGCAGTATGCGGTGGCGACCGAACGGGCCGGTCCGACCGGGGGGATCATCATCGCGACCGATGAGTGGGTGAAGGGACTCGCGTTCGCGGATTCGGAATGGAACGTCGTCGCCTCCGAGCGGCTGGACGGGACCCCCCGTCCGGACGCCCTCAGACGCTGTGAGCGTGCGGTCGTCGAGACACTCCGCGCGGAATAGGTGATCCGGCCGATTGACCGGAAACGGCCGCTGAGTTCCTCGCGGGCAACGCTTTTGTCCCCAACCGGTGAAGCTTCAGTCGATATGTACAACGAGATCCTCGTCCCGACAGACGGCAGCCCGGCCTCCGATGCGGCCATCGAGCACGCGGTCGATCTGGCGAGCCGATACGACGCCCGAATCCATGCGCTGTATGTGGTCGATGGCGCGGCCTACTCGACGCTCGAGGCCGGCTCCGAGATCGTCATCGAAGCCCTCCAATCGGAAGGCGAAGGTGCGACCGATCGCGTCAGGGCGATGGCCGAGGAGGCCGGCGTTGACTGTGAGTCCACGGTTACGACCGGTACCGCCTATCGATCGATCACGGAGTACGTCGCCGAGAACGAGATCGATCTCGTCATCATGGGAACGCATGGACGCACCGGACTCGACCGATATCTGCTCGGCAGCGTCACGGAGCGTGTAGTCAGGACGTCACCGGTTCCGGTGTTGACCGTGCGACAGCCGCCGGAGGAGTAGTCCGGTGGAGCGGTTGGAACGGCCGATGGATGCTTCCTCGTGGCGTCCACCGGAGATAACGGGGATGGTGAGATCGGAAAGAATGGGTCGGGGGCCAGCGACCACAAGGCAATTGTAGCCGCCCACAAATAGCCCGGCAATGCGCGACTGGCTCTCCCACCGGGTCGTCTCCTCGCCGAGTGACCCAGCCCTCGTCCGCGCGGAGGACGGCGAGACGTGGACGTACGACGGCCTCGACAGACTCGTCTCGGAGACGACCGGACGGCTCGCCGCACACGGGATCGAACCGGGGGATCATCTCGGCGTGCTGATGCCAGCCTGTGTCGGCACCGTCGGCCTCGTCCATGCGTCGATGCGACTCGGTGCGACGTTCGTCCCGTTCGGCGAACGGCTCACCCCAAACGAGCTGCGCGACCGGATCGAGGCCGCAGACATCACCGTGCTCGTCTGTTCCGAAGAGACGGAATCGGCAGCCGTCGCCGCTGCCGGGGACGTTCCCGTGCTTTCCGTGGATGAGCCCGCCGAGGATGGAGTGGGATCGGTACACGGTGTCGATCCGATTCAGATCGACCCCCCGACGTGGAGCGGATCGGATCGACTCTGTCTGCTTTTCACCTCCGGAACGAGCGGCGAGCCGAAGGCAGTCGAACTTACCCTCAGCAACGTCTACGCCTCCGCGGTCGCCTCCGGGTTCAGGCTCGGGGTGGATCCGACGGATCGGTGGCTCGTCGCCCTCTCGCTCAATCACATGGGCGGGCTCGCACCCGTCTATCGGTCGGTACTGTACGGTACGACCGTCATCATGCGTGAGGGGTTCGATCCCGGCGGCGTGGCCGACGACATCGCCCGATACGAGGCGACCGGCGTCTCGATGGTTCCGACGATGCTCCAACAAACCCTCGACAGCCGAGGGACGCTTTCGGATTCGCTTCGCGTCGTGTTGCTCGGGGGCGCTCCCGCACCCGACGAGTTGATCGAGCGCTGTCGCGACTACTCCGTGCCGGTCTATCCGACCTACGGCATGACGGAGTCGGCGTCACAGATCGCGACGGCAACCCCCGATCAGGCGCGCGACCACCTCGGAACGGTTGGTCGTCCGTTATTCGGGACCGACGTCACCGTGGTCAATGAAGACGGATCACCGGTCGAACCCGGCGAGTCGGGTGAGTTCGTCGTCTCCGGCCCGACCATTACGCCCGGCTATTATAACGACCCGGAAGCGAACGACGCGGCCTTCGGACCGTTCGGCCTCCACACCGGCGACTGCGGGCGGATAGATGAACACGGACAGCTCTACGTGCTCAACCGGGTCGACGACCGGATCATCACGGGAGGCGAGAACGTCGAGCCTGGTGAGGTTGCGGAGATCATTCGCCGCCACGAGGAGGTGCTCGACGTCGCCGTGGTTGGCCTTTCCGACGATGTCTGGGGCGAGCAGGTGGCGGCCCTGATCGAGATCGGCGATCGCTGGCCGGGCACTACTGGGCACACCGGAACTGATCTCGTTGGTGAGGATGGGGCGGATACCGTCGACGGTCCCATCGATCCCGATGAGCGCGCTCGAAGCGGTGACGCCGACGCGACACCGCGAACGGATCGAAGTGAACCCGACGACGATGAGACGGGCCGCGCCGGAGAGGATCTGAACGACGCTGACGGCGCGGACGACGCTGACGGCGCGGACGACGCTGGAGGCGCGGACACGATGGGACGAGAGGACGATACTGACGGCGAGGACGAGGCGATCGGAGAGGGCGTGTTCGGGGATCCGGACGCCGTCGCCGGGAAAGCGATCGATGAACGTGCGCTGTTCGAACTCGCTCGCGAACACCTCGCGGGATTCAAGATCCCCCGCACGATCGCATACATCGACGAGCTTCCACGAACCGTCTCCGGCACGGTCGATAGGGAGGCGGTTCGTGAGATCCTCACTTCTCGCGGATCCCCCCCGGATGATCCGGAAGATCGCTTCAGCGATGCTGGATTCGAGCCAGTCGATCCGAAACCGGTCGACGATGACAGCGAGATGTCCGATGCGGACGCCGTCGCGGCGGAAGAAGCAGCCGGAGATGCGGCGGTGGAGGACGCAACGGGAGCGGACGACGCGGAGCCCGATCCATCCGGGGGCGAATCGACCTGAGCTGCTGACGTCGGCATAAACAACAACTCAGTTCGTTGTTGTTTCACGAACGTTATGCAGCCGTGGTCCACATGGGAGGCATGGATCTGCTTGATGACAGCGTCGTTCCGAAACATGCCCGGGAAGTGAAATCCGAGGCAAGGGAGTTCGCGGAGGAACACATCGCGCCGAACGCGGCGGACTACTACGAGTCCGGCGAATACCCCTGGCCAGTCCTGGAGGCGGGTATGGACGCTGGCCTCGTCGCCGGCGATATCGCTGAAGCGTACGGCGGAAAGGGATACGACCTCGCACAGATCCTCGCGATAGCCGAGGAGTTCTACCGTGCGGACGCCGGGATCGCGCTCACCCTCCAGCTCGCGAGTTTCGGCTGTGAGATGGTCGAGGCGTACGGCACCGAAGAGCAGAAGGAGACCTATCTCCGACCCGTCGCCGAGAACGACCAGATATCCGGGCTTGCCGTCTCGGAACCGGAGACCGGCTCCGATCTCGCGGGCATGTCGACGACGGCGACGGCCGTCGAGGGCGGCTACGAGCTCTCCGGTGAGAAGTACTGGGTCGGCAACGCCGTCGAGGCCGACTGGCTCACCGTCTATGCGAAGACGGGCGACGGGAGCGACCGCTACTCGAACTACACGCTCTTTATCGTCGAGACCGACACCGATGGCTACGAGGCCGAACACATCCCGGAGAAGATGGGGATGCGTGCCTCGAAACAGGGTCATATCGTCTTCGAGGACTGTTTCGTGCCGGCGGAGAACGTCGTCGGCGCGGAGGGCGGCGGCTTCTATGCGCTCGCGGACTTCTTCAACCACGGCCGGATCGTCGTCGGCGGCCACGGGCTCGGGCTCGCTGCCGCGGCTATCGAGGAGGCCGAGGCGTTCGTTCACGACCGCAACGCCTTCGGCCGGACGGTCAACGAGTTCCAAGCGGTGCAACACTCGATCGCGGACATGCGGCTCGGATTCGAATCCGCCCGCGCGCTCAACTGGCGTGCGTGCGAGAAGGTGGCCAATGGGGAGAACCCCGGCTACTGGGCGGCGCTCGCGAAGACCAAATCGACGGAGGTCGCCGTCGACTGCGCCCAGCGGGGGATGCAACTTCACGGCGGTCGGTCGATCCTGACCGACCGACGGATCGCTCGCGTCTATCGCGACTGCCGGATCCCGGTGATCTATGAGGGAGCAAACGAGATCCAGCGGAACCTCATCTATCGGCAGTCGCGGTAGGGTGTGGCCAGTCGCAGTAGGGTGATTTCACTCCCAGTTGAAGAGCGCGTCCTCGAAGATGCCGACGACGTCCGCTTTCGTCACCGGTCTCGGGTTGCACCGAAGGAGACGCTGTTGGGTGTCGACCGTCTGTTGGGCGAGCCAGTCGATCGCCTCCTCGTCGATATCGACGAGTTCCGCGAGTCCGCTCGGTAGGACGTTGAGATCCCGCTGGAGTCGGACATACTCCTCACGCGCCAGATCAGCCGCCTCACGGGTGCTGTGTCCCGACGTGTCGGCTCCGAGCATCTCGGCGACACGGACGAAACGCTCGGGTTCGCTGGCGACGTTGTATCCGAGCGTGCTGGCGGGGGTTAACACCGCGATCGTCTCGCCGTGGTAGGTATGATACCGATTTCCGACGGGATACGCCATCGCGTGACAGAGGCTCGCACCGGCGGTGAGCCCCGCGATCGCCCCGAAGAGCGCCCCTTGAAGCATGTTTCCACGTGCTTCGAGGTCGTCGCCGTTATGTACCGCCCGACGAACGTTACCGGACAACAGCTCTATCGCCTTCTCGCTGAACATCTCGGTGAGCGCGGTGCGACCCGCATACACAGGGCGAGAGGCGGGGTTGCTCGCCCGAAGCAGGCTCGTATGCGGATGGGTCGTGTAGCCCTCGATCGCGTGCCCAAGCGCGTCCATGGCGGTCTTCGCCGTTATTTCGGGCGGCAGCGTCGTCGTCAGGGTCGGATCGAGGATCGCCGCATCGGCCCGGATGTGGTTGCTGGAGATCCCCTCCTTGATGTTCTTCTCCTCGACGGAGTAGATCCCAACGGGGGAGATCTCCGAGCCCGTGCCCGCCGTCGTCGGGAGCAACACCAACGGCGCGCCCCGCTCGGTGAGCGGTTTCCCCTCACCGGTCGGCTCCGCGACATAATCGAGCACCTCCCCGCCGTTGGCGACGATGGTTCGGGTACCCTTTGCGACGTCCATACAACTGCCGCCGCCGAGCCCGATATAGAACTCATAGCCGTCATCTCCGGCTCGGTCGCGAACGAATTCGATACAGGCGTCGACGTTCGCGATCGAGGGTTCGCGTTCGGTCCCGTCCCAAACGTCGACCGCGAGACCGGCCGCTTCGAGTTCGTCGGAGACCCGTGACACGTGGCCGATCTCGACGAGCGTCTCGTCGGTAACGATCAGTCCCTCCGCGCCCCGATCGACACCGCTGTCGCGGAGTTGATAGCCCAGTTCCTCGATCGAATCCCGCCCAAAGCGGATCTCGGGCATCTGGATGTGCCAGACCGTCTCCGGGGAGAGCTCACGCTCGGGGGCTGAAACCGATCGGTCGTAGCTCACGAGACCCACCCCTCGCGTATCGTCTCGAACTGTTCGGGGTCGTGTCCGACGACGACCTCGGCCTCATACCGTCGTTGAAGCTCTTTGATCCGCTGGAGGCTGTCGAACCATTCGGTCTTTCCCCAGATCAACGGCGCGCCGAGCGGGATCTCGTGTTCGAGGTTGTCGGTCATATAGACCTGGTCGCCGGTGAAGATCACCGTGCCGTGATCGTCGAGGTGGATCATCGTTCCGGTGAGCCCTGGCGTATGACCCGGGAAACGGATGAATTCAACGTCGGTGAAGTGTTGTTCACGGTCGGCGTGCAGGATCTGCCAATTGAGGTCGTGATCGAAATCGTCGAGGATGTACGCCCCGCTTCCTTTCGGCGTGTTCGCGCTGTAATACGCGAACTTGATCTCCCGTTCGTGGACGAACACGGGCACGTCGGTTCCATCGAAGAACTCCAGCCCGCCTGCGTGGTCGAGATGCAGGTGCGTCTGAAAGACGTAATCGATGTCGTCGATACCGAATCCCGCCGCTTCGAGGTCGTCATCGAGACGGTGCTCGTGGGCGTCGTAGGGATAGAACGCCTGTGAGAGTCCCTCCGGCCAGTGCCCGTCGAGGGCGTCGTGGTGGGAACCGGTGTCCCAGAGGATCGTCCCCTCCGGATGGTCAATGACGAGGCTCCAGACGGGGATCTCCGAATAGTCGGTATCGGGATTCTGCTCGTCGTACGTCGCGAGGACGTGCCCCTCCATCATGTAGTTGTAGTCGCATTTCAGTGCACCCCGATCGAGGACGTGGATGTCGGCGTTGACCATGGAACGTAACCCGTCCCGATTTCAACATGAACGATAATTATTGTTGTGGTACTGAAGTGATCTGGTCCGATTTTGCCGGCCTCAATTACGGATATCTCACTCCGCGTCGAACAGTCCGGTCGAGAGGTAACGCTCCCCGCTGTCCCAGAAGACGGTGATCACGAGCGGCTCCTCGCCGGCGTACTCACCTGCGTCACGAAGCTCGGCGGCGACGTCCTTGGCGGCGAGGTTCGAGGCGGCCGAGGACTGCCCGGTGAGGATGCCCTCCTCGCGGGCGAGACGGCGACACTCCTCCTCGGCGTCCGTGATATCGGCGACATGCACCTCGTCGATGAGGTCGACGTCGAGGTTGTCCGAGACGAACCCTGGACCCATCCCTTGAAAACTGTCGCCCGTCGGCTCCTCCCCGGAGAGGACGGCGCTATCGGCGGGTTCGACCGCATCGATCCGAACATCCGGAAACGCCTCACGAAGCCGCCTCCCGATCCCGGTGAGCGTCCCGCCGGTGCCGACGCCCGCGACGAGGGCGTCGACGGGGCGACCGTCGACCTGCTCAAGGATCTCCGGGCCGGTCGTCTCGTAGTGTGCGTCGGGGTTGGCCGGGTTCTCGAACTGCCGCAGTTGGACCATCCCCTCCTCCCGCTCCAGTTCGTCCGCGCGCGCCTTCGCGGCCGAGATGTCGCCGTCGACGAGTTCGATCGTCGCCCCGAAGGCGGCCATCACCTGTCGGCGCTCCGGTGACTTCGAGGTCGGCATCACGAGCGTGACGTCGTAGCCTTTGACCGCGCCCGCCATCGCCAGTCCGATCCCGGTGTTGCCCGAGGTCGGTTCGACGAGTCCGTCGCCCGGCGTGAGTTCGCCGCGCTCCTCGGCGGCGTCGATCATGAACACCGCCGGGCGATCCTTCGCGGAGCCGCCCGGATTCCGTGACTCGATCTTCGCGGCGACGGTCGTCCCCGGCGGCGAATCGACCCGCACGAGCGGCGAACCGAGCGTCTCCAACACGTCATCGTCCATGTGATAGGGACACGTGTGCATCGAAAAAAGGGGCCCGGACTACGGCAAAACGGGACAGGCATGAACACGCCTTGGGCATCCTGCCGGCAGCGAACGGATAGCCACGCTCTTGTGATCGCCGGACGGAGGGTATTGGTATGAACGACATCGAGATCGACGAGGTCGCAACGCCGACGCTCTCGGAACCCGTACTCATCGAGGGGCTTCCGGGTGTCGGCCACGTGGGAAAACTCGCCGCAGAACACCTCCTCGAGGAGTTCGACGGGGAGCTCGTCCGACGGGTCCACTCGACGGCGTTCCCGCCGCAGGTGAACGTCGACGGGGATGGCGTCGGCGAGTTGACCTGCGCGGAGTTTCACGCCGTCGAGACGGACGGCACGGATCTCCTCGTGTTGACCGGCGATCATCAGGCGGGCACGAACGAGGGGCACTATCGGCTCACCTCGGCGTTTCTCGATGTCGCCGAGGAGTTCGGGGCGACCCGGGCGTTCGCACTTGGGGGCGTCCCTACCGGTGAGCTCATCGAGGAGTATACCGTCCTCGGCGCGGTCACGGACGCGACGCTTATCGAGGAACTGGAGGAGGCGGACGTCGAGTTCCGTCCGGACGAACCGGCCGGGGGGATCGTCGGCGTCTCCGGACTGATCCTCGGGCTTGGCGGTCGCCGCGGCTTCGAGGCGGCGTGTCTGATGGGCGAGACCAGCGGCTACCTCGTCGACCCCAAAAGCGCCCGGGCGGTGCTTGAGACGCTCGAATCGCTGCTCGATTTCGAGGTCGATTACGCCAGCTTGGAGGACCGCGCCGAGGAGATGGAGGAGGTGATCGGGAAGATCCGCGAGATGCAGGAGGGCCCGAGCGTCCCCGACGACGAGCTTCGGTATATCGGGTGAGACGGTCTTTGAACTGCGTCGGACGCGTAGCGTGCATATTGCTTTGGAACCGCCGAAACCACCCGCTCCGGTACAGCTAAATCGGGTCGACGATCAACGATCGTGTATGACCGAGGTTCGGATCGCCGGTGTCGGACTCACCCGCTTCGGCCGTCACCCGGATCGAACGGGACGGGATCTCTTCGCCGAGGCGGCGCTTCGGGCGTTCGAGGACGCCGAAGTACCGCGTGCGGACGTCGAGGGGCTCAACTACGGCAACTTCATCGGCGCGCTCGCCGAGGGCCAGGGCCACCAGGCGCCGCTGATGGCGGAGGCCGCCGGGCTCCGCTGTCCGGCGACCCGCTACGAGGAGGCGTGTGCCTCGGCCGGTGTCGCCGTCCGTGAGGCCGTTCGGACCGTTCGTAGTGGGGAGGCGGACGTCGTACTCGCCGGTGGAATGGAACGGATGACGCACGTCGACACCCCGACGACGACCCGTGGGCTGGCGACCGCCGCGGACGACCTCTTCGAGGTCCGCTCGGGCGTGACGTTTCCCGGTGCGTACGCACTGATGGCGCGCGCATACTTCGACGCCTTCGGGGGCGACCGAACCGACCTCGCACACATCGCCTCGAAGAACCACGCGAACGCGGTCGACAACGAGTACGCGCAGTACCGACGCGAGATAACCGTCGAGGAGGCGCTGGACTCCCCGCCCGTCGCGACCCCGCTCCATCTCTTCGACGCCTGTCCCATCACCGACGGGGCGAGCGCCGTCGTCATCGTTTCGGAGGCGTACGCCGAGGAACACGGCCTCGATGCTCCTGTGGCGGTGACCGGGACCGGGCAGGGAACCGATAGGATGGCGCTCGGCGATCGCGAATCGCTCACGGAGACGCCCGCCGCCCGCGACGCGGCGACCGCCGCCTACGAGGAGGCCGGTATCGGCCCGGAGGACGTGGACTGTGCGGAGGTCCACGACTGTTTCACCATCGCGGAGGTGTTGGCGATCGAGTCGCTCGGCTTCGCGGCGCCCGGCGAGGGAATCCGTGCGGCCCGCGAGGGGTTCACGACCGCCGACGGCGACCTCCCGGTGAACCTCTCGGGCGGCCTCAAAGCGAAGGGCCATCCGGTCGGCGCGACCGGCGCGGCACAGATCGCGGAGCTGGTTCGGCTGCTCCGGGGGGACCACCCGAACAGCGAGCACGTCGACGACGCGACGACGGCCATCGCACACAACGCGGGGGGCACCGTCGCGAGCGCGGTCGTCCACGTGCTGGAGGTGGCCGAATGAGCGGCTCGAATGCGGAGGGCGCGGACGAGGCCACCCGCACGGGGTTCGACGCATGGATCGACGCGCTCGACGCCGGCGAGGGGTACTATCTCGAATCGCCGTGCGGCCACGGATCGTTGCCACCTCGGCGTGTCTGTCCGGAGTGCGGCTCAACCGACCTTACCGAGCGACCGCTTCCCGAGACGGGAACGGTGGAGACGTTCACCGTCGTGTCCGTCCCGACGCCGACCTTCGCCGAGGACGCGCCGTATGTGACCGCGATCGCGTCGTTCGGCCCGATCCGGCTTACCGGCGTGCTCCGAGGTGTCGAGCCCGATGACGACGTGATCGACCTCGGGCTCGATGTAACCGTGGGTGTTGAGCGTCGCGAGACGGACGACGAGCGGATGGTCGTCTTCCGACCGGCGTGATCGAGACGCGGACGGATGCGAGTCGGGATCCCTCATATGTGACTGGCCACGATCTCGTCGTCGACGGTGGTCTCAGAGCGGGGGAGCCGCGTTTCCCCTCGGATCACGAGGATAACTCGCGGAAGGATCGTGGCTTCAACCGTAACCGGCCCCTTCCTTCGTCGCTCGGCCTCGTGGCCTCGCTCCTTGAAGCCGCGGCTCCGTCTCTCAACGGCGGATTGTTCGATGTTGGCGCCCAAGAACAGCCCAGAGCGCTGGAGCCGACCGAGTCGGGTCGATTCGAACGACGGAGAACGCTTTATCCCGCCATGTCGTGTCATTGACCATGCCGCCCGAGGATCCGCGGTCGTATATCGACCTTTCGTGGCCGATCGAGACTGGGATGACGACGTTTCCCGGCGACCCCGAAGTGACCGTTTCACGCGTTTCAACGGTCGAGTCGGACGGATTCGCCGTCCATTCACTCTGCTGTGGGACGCACACCGGAACGCACATCGATGCCCCAAGTCATGTGGTGCCGGCTGGCCAGGATGTCACCGATCGGCCGGTAAGCGATTACGTGTTCGAAACCCAGCTCGTCGACGTGACGCCCTGCAGCCCGCGGGAAGCGATCGGTCCGGAGCAGCTGCCGGACCGGATCGACGATACGGTTGACCTCATCGTCTGCCGAACCGGCTGGGATACGCGGTGGGACACGCCTGAGTACGTCGATCACCCCTACCTGACGGCCGATGCCGCGCGGTTGCTCCGTGCGGCCGGCTGTGGACTCGGCGTCGACACGTTGAATCCGGACCCGACGCCGCAAGGCGATGATCCATCGGCGACGGACGGAACGGAAGCCGACCGGTTTCCGGTCCACCACACCCTCCTCGGTGCCGAACTGCCGATCATCGAGAACCTGACCGGTCTCGATGCGCTCCCGGAGCGGTGGACGTTCTATGCCTTTCCGCTGCCCATCGTGGGCGGAGACGGGGCACCCATCCGCGCGGTCGCAGCGGTCCCTTCCGAGACGACGAGTTAACCCACTCGGTGCGACGATGCGCCGTCCGTTCGACGGCCGCCACACGGATCGGATCGGCGGCATGGTGTCGGAACACATCGTCGCCGAGACGGTGATCGCCCCGTCAACGAGACGGTACTCACCCGGTCAACGAGACAAGGGTCGCCCCGATGATGACGAGCACGGCGGCCATCCCGAGCTTCCACGTCACGCGTTCGAGCGACTCCGGAAGGAAGATCGCCGCGGCGACGATGACGAGAAGCGGCGAGAGTTGGAGTATCGGGATCACGATCACGACCGGTGCCGCCTCCAGCGCGGCGAAGTAGGTCGTCAACCCGAGCGTGCTCGCAACGCCCGCAACCACGTACCACCGGCGGACCCGTCCCGGTGCCGGGATCCGAATGACGTCGCCACGGAGCCGGCGGTAGAGGAGGTAGCCGACGAGGGCGGTGATGGACATGACCGTTAAGCCGACGAGAACCGGCGTGCCGGCGTCGAGGCCGAAGCGGACGAAGATCGGTTCGACGCCGATGAAGAGCGCGGCGCCGAGCGGGAAGCTCAACGCGGCCCCGACCTCCCGAAACGACGGTGCGGCGCCGTCGTCGGTCGCCATCAGCCACGAGATGATCGCGATACCGCCGACGATGAGGATGATCCCGACGATGCGGGCCGGCGGAAGCGTCTCATCGAGGAACCAGACCGCGAGCACGGCAGATACGAGCGTCGAGGCCGCGACGACCGGGGTCGTTCGGCTCGCGCCGACGGTGCGGATCCCCCTGAACAGACAGATCCGTCCGAGGAGGAGACCCGTCACGCCGGCGGCGATAAAGGCTCCCGTCGACGGCACAGAGAGCCCGTAATCGGGGTAATGAAACACGACCGCGGCGGGCGCGACGATGGCGACGTTCGTGACCATCACGACCGTGATGGCGTCCGCGACGCCGGTCCCCGCGGTCGCGATCCGAACCGCGAGGTTATGAACGGCCCAGAATCCGGCCGCAAGCAGCGAGAGCAGGATCCCCGCGAGATAGACGAACTCCACAATGGCTCCTACCGGAGGCGCGGATATAAGCCGAATGAACCCCCGCCAAGCCCGCCGGTTCTCGGATCAGCGCCCGAGAGAGCGCGGAGGGATGACGGCATGCCGCTCAGATCTCGAACTCGGGCGTCTCGAACGCCCCCTCGTCCGCCTCAACGTCGTAGCGTTCGATCGCGGTGGCGACGATGTCGACCGTCCCCGCCGGTCCCCACCGGCCGGTGTTGACGATGAGGTCGTAGATGGATCGGTCCTCGAGATCGATCCCATAGTATGACTCGTATCGCTGTGCCTCTATCACCTCCCGAACCTGCATCTCGGAGGTCATCTCCGTTCGCGTGCTGGTCCGCGCCGCCCGCGCGTCCTCGGGCGCATCGAGGCGGATCCGCAGGTCGGCACGGTTGCCCGCGATCCACCCGGCAAGCCGGGATTCGAGGATGAACGGCTTGTTCGCGGTCCCCCACTCTTCGGCGATCCGCCGGAGTCGTCGATCCAGCGCCCGATCGATCTCGTCGGTCTCACCCGCCCGAGCGATGAGCTGGGAGAGACTCATATCGCGCTCCTGTGCGATCCCCCGAAAGATCTCGCCGCCGGAGACGTAGCCGCAATCGAGCATCGTCGCCAGCGCCTCGGTGAGCGTCGTCGCGCCACACCCCGGCGGTCCCGAGACGGTGATAAAGAGGTTACAGTCGATCTCCCGGTCCGGAATATGGGTGGTCGTCTCCAGCGGTCGCATGGCTCGCGGATCCGTACGCGGCCTGATAAAGCGGGCGGTTTGGCGGCCCGCGTCCGTCGGCACAACCGCTTTTCACGTGGAGACCGTGGGTCCGGTCGTGAGCGGATCGACCGCCGGTACGTCCGCCGAACGCGCGGCCCGTGCCCTGTTGAAGGAAATCGCGGCGGAGCGCGAGCTCCCGTTCGATCCAGCGGCCGTGCCGATCGCGGACGCGGACGTGCTGCAGGGGCTCTCGCCCGCGGTTCGGCGATGGTGGGTCGAGCGGTTCGCGCCGCACATCGCCGAAAACGGCGGCTTCTTCACGCCGCCACAGCGCGAGGCGATCCCACACGTGAAAGCTGGGCGAAACTGCCTCGTCGCCTCCCCTACGGGCAGCGGAAAGACCCTCGCGGCGTTCACCGCGGTGCTCGATGACCTCTTCCTCCGCGAACGCGACGGGGGGTTGGCCGAGGGGGTCCACTGTCTGTACGTCTCGCCGCTCAAGTCGCTCGCGAACGACATCGAGCGCAACCTCGCCGCGCCGCTTTCAGGGATCGCCGAGGAGTTGGCCGCGGACGGCCAGGAGACGACGGTACGACAGGCGATCCGCCACGGCGACACGAGTTCCGCGGAGCGTCAGGCGATGGTCGAAATCCCCCCACACGTCCTCAACACGACGCCGGAAACGCTCGCGATCCTGTTGAACGCCCCGAAGTTCAGCGAACACCTCCGAACGGTCCGCTACGTCGTCGTCGACGAGATACACGCGCTCGCGGCCGGAAAGCGGGGAACCCACCTCGCGGTCTCACTGGAGCGGTTGGAGGACCTCACCGAGGAGTCGCCGACGCGGATCGGCTGTTCGGCGACCGTCGAGCCGCTCCCGGAGATCGCCTCGTTCCTGGTCGGCCGCGAGCGCGTCTCGGGCGAGGTCGGCGACCCCGACGGGTTCGCCGCCCGCCCGTGTGAGCTGGTCGATACCCGATTCGTCCGCGAGTTCGACCTCGAACTACGGACGCCCGCCGCCGACCTCATCCACACGCCACGGTCGGTGATCACCGATCGCTTTTATGATGCGCTCGACGGGCTCATCGACGACCACGAGAACACGCTCGTCTTCACGAACTCCCGATCGGGCGCCGAACGGGTCCTGCGTGATCTCCGCGAGCGATACGACTACGACGAATCGAACTCGGGGTGTCATCACGGGAGCCTCTCACAGGCACAGCGGCTGCGCGTCGAGGAGGGACTCAAGGACGGCAGCCTCGATGTCGTCACGACCTCGAAGAGCCTCGAACTCGGGATCGACATGCCACACCTCGACCTCGTCGTGCAGGTGGGCTCGCCGAAGTCGGTCGCCGCCCTGCTCCAGCGGGTCGGGCGGGCCGGTCACAGCCCCGGTGAGACCGTCGAGGGACGGATATTTGCGCTCGACCGCGACGAACTCACGGAGTGCGCCACGATGCTCGCGTGCGCCGAAGAGGGCTTCATCGATCGCGTCTTTCCGCCGATGGGCGCCTACGATGTCGCCGCCCAGCACGTCTACGGAATGGCGATACGCGACGTCCGTCCGGATCGGGAGGTTCGTGAGACGCTCAGGCGTGCCTATCCCTATCGGGCGTTTGGAAGCGAGGCGTACGACACGCTCATGCGGTATCTCACCGCGGCGTACGAGGGGCTCGAATCGAAGCACGTCTATCCCAAGGTGTGGCGTGATGAAAACGACCCACCGGACGGCGCCCATCATCACGAGGGATTTCCCGTCGGCGAGACGCTCGTCGGCAAGCGGGGACGACTCGCCCGCGTTATTTATATGACGAACATCGGAACGATCCCCGACTCGTTCACCTGTGACGTGTTCACTCGGAACGACGAGTGGGTCGGGACGCTCGATGAGACCTATCTCGACACCATCGAGCCGGGCGACGTCTTCGCGCTCGGCGGCGAACGGCTCGCGTTCCGGTATCGACGTGGGTCGAAAGTGTACGTCGACCGCACGGACGAGCGCCCGAACGTTCCCTCGTGGTACGCCGAACGCCTCCCGCTCTCGTTCGACCTCGGGCGTGAAGTGCTCGCGTTTCGCGATGAGCTTCTGAGGCGTGCCGACGCAGGTGGGCCCCCGGCCGTCCGCGCCTGGCTCCGTGACCTCCCGCTCGATGGCAACGCGGTCCGGGCGCTCTCACGCATCTACGACGAGCAGATCCGCTATGCCGGCACGGAGTCCGTCTCGACGCCCGACCGGATCGTCGTCGAGGAGGAGCTGGATCGGGCCGCATATAAACGACGGTTCTACGTCCACACCTACTACGGACGGCGGTTCAACGACGGGCTCTCGCGGCTCGTCGCTGCAGCCTGTGCGGAGCGCACGAACGCCAACGTCGCGGTCGCCGTCGCCGACGACGGGTTCAGCATCGCGTTGCCGCTCAACCGTAAGGTGGACGTCGCCGCGATCCTTCGCGAACTCGATCCGGAGACCGTCCGGGCGGACCTTCGGGAAGCGCTCGCCGACACGGATCTCTTAAAACGGTACTTCCGGATCAACGCCGGCCGCTCGCTCATGATCTTGAAACGCTACAAGGGATACGAAAAGAGCGCGGCCGAACAGCAGGTCTCCGCGGAGATGCTCCTCTCGTTCGCGGAGGGACTCGATGACTTCGCGGTCATGGAGGAGACCTATCGCGAGCTGTTGGAGGACCGGCTCGACATCGCGGGCATTCGCTCGGTGATCGAGTCGGTCGCGGCGGGTGAGACGACCGTCGTCGAGTACACCGTCGACTCGCCCTCGCCGCTCTCGTTCGGGCTGGCGACGCTCGTCGACTCCGACGTCGTCCTTGCCGACGATCAGTCAGCCGTCCTCCGGGAGTTCCACGCCCGCGTGAGCGAGGAGATCGGCGAGGAGCCGCCGGCGGGGACCGCCGTGGAGGACGAGTGATCGCGGGGTGTGACACACCGGCGCGCCCGGGTCACTTGGGCGGTCGACCGAGGTCGTCGGCGAATCGACGCGGGGCGCGTGTCCAGTCGTAGCCCTCGAATCGGAGCGACGGCTTCGAGCCCGGCGGCACCTGTTCGTACTCGTAGAGAAACGAACGGAGCCCGGAGGGGCCGCCGAAATCCCCGATGAACCAGAGACAGACCCGTGGCAGATGGACACTGTTCGCGTCGGCGTCGTACGTGACGGAGCGGTCGAGCGCTGCCGCCGTGGCGTCGGTGAGCACGTCATCGACGGTGTCGGGCTCGTACGCAAGGATCGCCGGACAGCTCTCCGCCCCACAGTTGAGCGCGAAGTGGATACGTGGGTCCGGGGTGAGCCGATACTCGCGGGACCAGCCACACCGGGCGAGTCTCGGGAGATAGCCGAGCCCGTACTTCGATCGTTGTCCGCGCAGGATCCCGTGTTCGATGTCGTCAAGGCACATGTCGACGCCGGCGACCGTGATCGCCGTCGTCGTGAAAAAGCGCCGTCGGCGCCCGAACAACTCGGGTTGGTCGGCCAACAACAGCTGTGTCGCGGCGTTATACACGTTCAACCAGAACGCGAGCGCGACCCGCCGGTTCTCACGGAGCGGGGTGAGCTTCCGTTCGGAGAGGTCGGCAAGCCGCCGGCGGATCGGGTCGACCGATTCCTCCCGTCGGACGCCTTCGAGCAACCGACGCGAAAGCGTCGCCGGGGAGGGATCCGACTCCGACCGCTCGGGAGCTCGCGCCATTGGATCCGGTATGGATACGGGCGACAAAACGGTTGTGCGCCGACCGGCGGTCGTCACTACTCATCAAAGCTCCAGAACCCTCAGCCCATCCCGACCCACCACCACGCGAACGTCGTTGCCGCCGCGAGCACGACCATCGCCGCGACCGCGGGCAACGGCGTCCGCCGTCGGGTGAGCGTGATCCAGCCCCATATCAGGAAGGGGACCGCCGGAAGGTGTGCGAGCGCGACGAAGTCGGGGATGTGCCCGGCACTTCGGAGGAGGATCACGGAGAGAGCCGAAGCAACCGCACACACGACATACGCCGACCTGAGCCGCGGCCGCGACCATCGCACCGCGAGCGTTCGCTTCCCGACCGCCGCATCCGCCCGTCGATCGGGCCAGTGGACCGCGAGCAGGTTACAGCCGATGACGAGCGTGAACGGCACGACCGCCAGCGCGGCGGGGACCGTCGGCCTCGCCACGACCGCGACGCCATAGACGGGCACACAGAGGCCGCCGAGGACCATGTTGACCGGCTCGCCGACTCCTCGCCTGATAAGCGCGATCGGCGGCAACGAATAGGCGAGCCCGAAGATGAGCATGGCGACAAGCAGGGCGGCCGCGAGCGGGCAAATGACGCCCGTCAACGTGCCGCCGGCGACCGTCGCGAGGGCGACGATGGACGCGCCGGCGGTCGCCCGGCCGAGGATCGATGCCGGAAGGCCGGTGTCGACCAGCGCGCCGCTGCCGCCCGAAAAGGGGGTCCGCTCCGTGAGCGCGTCGGTGTCCACGTCGGCGTACTCGTTCCCGTAGTGGACCGCGGTTGCGACGAGGAGAAGCGCGGCGGCACCGACGAGTGCTTGGCGGAGGGGTTCGGGGGAACGGAGGTCGGCCCACGTGGACGCG
Source organism: Halorubrum vacuolatum (assembly GCF_900188065.1). GTDB lineage: Archaea > Halobacteriota > Halobacteria > Halobacteriales > Haloferacaceae > Halorubrum > Halorubrum vacuolatum. Next base: position 182,308 of record NZ_FZNQ01000002.1, on the reverse strand, counting down.
GACGCGCCGCCGGCGACGACGGGCGACCCCGCGGTCGACATGCCGATGCCGAGGAGATACAAAAGCAGGATGAGCGCGAGTTGGCTCGGACGGCTCGCCGCCCAGAGGGTCCAGATGCGGGGCGTACGGGCGGCGAGCCGGGAACCGATCATCGACAGATACATTGTGTTCGTCCCGTGAGGGTTAGCTCTTCGTTTCCTGTCCGCCGGGCGAACCGCTCCGGGCCGGTCGATGCCACCACGAGGCTCTTGTCCGAGCATTCCATAGCCCAGATATGAGCCGACGTGCGGCCGAAGCGGGGTTTCGGCGGTTTCTCGATCCGACGATGGAGGCGGTCCGACGGGAGTTCAGCGTCGGGCGCGCGCTCCGGGGAACGGGGCTCGGCCCGGGAGGGCACGTCGTCGACCGGCTTCGGAGGAACGCCGACACGCTGGAACGCCGGCTCGTCGAGCCGGAGTTCGACCGCTATCGGGAACGGTCGCTCGATCAGTTCGGGGTCCTGCTCGATGCGGTCGAACGGGGGGACTCGATCGAGTCGGTCGAGTCGCAACTGCTCGCGCACGACAGCTACGTCGAGGCGCTCGACCCGTCGGTCACGGCGACACGGCGGGCGGCCGTGACCGAGGCAATCCTCGAACGGTTGGACCGGCTCGGTCGGGGCATCGAACCGATCGTCGAGCGACCCGAGGACGACTTCTGGGCGGCGACCGTCGCGGCCATGGACCGGCCGGAGGCGCTCTCGTTGGTCGAGGACGCGTTCCCGTTCACCGGCCCGCTGCGAAGCCATCGGTCGTGTTTTTGTTTCGAGGTGCGTGCCGACCCGAACGAGCTGCTCGACAGCCCGTTTCTGCCCACGTTGCCGGCTGTGCAGATCGAGTACACGTCGGAGGCGATCCGGGCGATGACCCGGGCGGAACGGCAGGTTATCGCGGCGGTCAAACGGGAGGTCGAGGAGCGATTCGAGGCGTCGGACGGAGGGTGAAGGCTTTGTCCGTGAGGGCGCTACGGTGGACATGACCGAGACGATCCCGGCGTTTTCGCTGCCGAACGTCGGCCCCGGGCCGGACCCGTTTTCGATCGCGACGCTGGACGAGGAGGTCGAGTTCGTGGTCCTGTTCTTCCAGCGGGATCACTACTGTACGAACTGCCGCGAGCAGGTACAGGCGGTCGCGGAGCGGTACGGGGAGTTCACGGCGCGTCACGCCGAGGTCGTCTCCATCGTCCCGGAGCCTCGCGAGCGGCTGGAATCCTGGCAGGAACAGTACGACCTTCCATATCCGCTGTTGGCCGATCCGGATGCGTCGATCGGCGACGCCTACGATCAGCCGGTTCGCTTCGGCATCCTCGGCAAACTCAGCGACTTTTTCGGCCGGATGCCGAAGGTCTGTATCGTCGATATACGCGGCGAGGAGCCGGAAATCGCGTACGTCTACGACAGCACCTCCACGTTCGATCGGCCCGAGATCGAGGAGGTCCTCTCGGAGCTCGACGAGCTGCGTGGGTAGAAAAACGACTGAGGATCGCTCGATCTGTGGGTCGAACTCGGCGCGTCTGTCGGCGGCGGCATGCCTGCCGAACTCGGCGCGTAGGCCGATCAGCGGATCGCCCGGCGGCGACGGAGGGTTCCAACGGCGTGGACGGCGGCGACGTACCCGACCCCCAGCAGCGCGGCCGTCACGACCCGGAGCAGGAGGCCGTCGGGTCCGAACGCGACCGTCAGCACGTACGCGGCGCTCCCGACGAGCAGCGCGTACGCCACCATGCGTGGCGCACCGATGTCGGCGGGCCGCTGCGGTCCGGGACCGGACATGTCGCCCCCGAGGGGAGGGCCCCTTTTATACGCCACGATAGCCGTCGACGCTCACGCCGGCGTCAACAGCGTGTGGATACCATCAGGGACGACGAGCACGCGCGATCCGGGCTCCAGCGCGTCGACCACGTCGTCGTGGGCGGTCATGAGACACTCCTCGACGACCTCGGGTCGGTCGCTGTTGGTCACGTGAATGGGGTTGCGACGGAGCGCGCGCGCAAGGACGAACGCCCGCTGGGCGCCCGCCTCATACCCCTGCCGCATCTCCGCATATAACGCCTCGGGGCTCGTCGCCGAGCGCAGCCACTCGTGGAACCGGCGCTCGCCGGTCCCCTCGCCGGCCCCCTCGGGAATACGGGCGGGGACGACGACCCGGCCACCGGCACGGACCGGATTGTGCGGGCCGAGACAGCAGTAGGTCGCCGCCCGGCTCGCCTGATAGAGGTTGGCGTCCTTCGGCGCGTGGACACAGGTGATCGCGGCATCGAAGGTTCCCTCGACGGGTGCGGCGACCGCCTCAAGGCCCACGGCGGCGAGCTCCTTGACCACCGCACGGGGCCGACCGGCGCTCACCCCGACGACCCCCTCGGCCGTGCCGGCCACGTTGATACAGAAGTCGGGGCCGGCGAGGTCGCCCGCGCGATCAAGCGTCTCGCGAAACGGATTGTTTTCGATCCGACCCAACCGGACGTCCGGCGAGGAGAGCAGGTCGGGCCCGTGGGTGTAGCGGATGATCGACTCCGAGCCCGCGCCGATGACGACCGTTTTCGCGCCGCCCGAAAAACCCGCATACTGGTGCGGCTCGACCATACCGGTCGCGAGAACGAGGTCGGCCGAGGCGACCGCGGGATGGACCTCGATCGGGATCGATTCGTGGTCGGCGGCCACCGGCTCACCGGTATCGCCATCACCACCCGCGAACGACTCGACTGCAAGTTCACCGACCGTCACCGTCGCCGCCGGATCGTGGTTGACGGCGAGGTCGGCGTGGTCGCCGAGTCCCTCGCGGATCTCGGCGTCCGTCATCGGGCGGTGAAGGCCCAACCCGAGCACGACCGTGAGGTTCTCGCGGGGGACCGAAACCCGCTCCAACAGCGCGTCGAGGAGGACGTCATCGGGGGTGTCACGGGTGACGTCGGTGACGACGATGGCGACGGTTTCGGCGTCCGCCGCCAACGATTCGAGCGAGGGGCCGTGTGGGGCATCGAGGGCGGCGGTCGCGGCTGTTCGAACGTCCACCGGATCGATCGGCGGCGGTTCGGCCACGGTCGTCTCGTACGCGGAGAGGTCGGCCTCGATCCGCCCATCGCCGAAGGGAAGTTGCATGGGTGGCCGTCGCCGGCGGGATCACATAGCCTTGGCGGCGGGTTCACACTGACGGGGAACCGCGGGTTCGGTGCCACGACCCGAGACGGAACTGGCTGACGTCAGGGGGTTAGGGCGTGTTGGGGATCGGATCCGGAAGCCCCTCGAGAACGAGAAGGGTGTAATAAAGCAGCATGGCCAGTCCGAGCACCGAGATAACGACTAAAAAGAACAGGATGGCCCGCTCGTCGCTTCGGACGATCGCCCGTCTGGCCGCCAGAAACGACTCGAACCACCCCTTCAGCCACATGGTCGCGTGACGATACGCCCCGAGGGATAAAAACGATCGGGCGTCGACGACCGCCCACCTCGACCACCCTCGCCTCGCGTGTAGCCGGACCCCGGCGTGACGGCCACCAAACGTTATGCACATCCGTGTGTATCGAAACCGCTCCGAAACGGTTTTTGCCCACGACTCCGCACCGACGGGTAATGACGGCATACACCGCGACCGTGACGGTCCGGCTGAAGCGGGGCGTGCTCGACCCCGAGGCGGAGACGACCCGACGGGCGCTCGAACGGCTCGGGTTCGAGCTGGCCGGGCTCCGGTCGGCCGACCGGTTCGACATCGACCTCGAGGCGGAAGACGCCGACGAGGCCGCCGACCGCGCCGAGGAGATGGCCGAACGACTCCTCGCCAACCCGACGATCCACGATTACGAGGTCGCGGTCGCCGAGAAATGACGGTCGCCGTCGTGCAGTTCGGCGGATCGAACTGCGATCGGGACGCCGTCCGCGCGCTCTCACATCTCGGCGTCGACGCCGAGCGGGTCTGGCACGAGGACGGCCTTCCCCCGGACCTTGACGGGATCGTGCTCCCGGGCGGGTTCTCCTACGGCGATTACCTGCGCGCTGGCGCGATGGCCGCCCGTGCCCCGATCATGGCCGCGGTCAGGGACGCCGCCGAGGAGGGGGTCCCCGTCCTCGGCGTCTGTAACGGCGCACAGATCGGCTCGGAGTCGGGGCTGACCCCCGGGGCGTTCACGACGAACGCCTCCGCCCGGTTCCAGTGTGAGCCCGTGTCCCTCCGCGTCGAGCGCGCCGACACGCCCTGGACGCGTGCGTACGACGAGGGCGAGGTGATCGAGGTCCCGATCGCACACGGCGAGGGCCGGTTCGAGATCGACGACGACGCTTACGAGGACCTCGTCGCCGACGATCGTGTGCTCTTTCGCTACTGTGACGCCGACGGGACCGTCACCGACGAGGCCAACCCGAACGGCTCCACCGGCAACGTCGCCGGCGTCCTCGGCGAGCGTGAGACGGTCGCCGTGCTGATGCCCCACCCCGAGCGCGCAACCCTTCCGGACGTCGCGGGGAGCACCGACGGCGAGGGCGTGCTTCGGGCGTTCGTCTAAGATCGGGGGTCCGTCCGTGACCGAGGAGACTTCCGGAGTGACGTTCGGATCGCTATTCGACCGTGCCGCCGCGTACGACGTCGACGAGGCGGCGATCCGCCAAGCGCTCACCTCGTATCGGGAGTCCGACGCCTCACAAGGGGTGGACGAAGGGAACGGGACGCCTGCGGCGGACCCGCCATCGACCCCACCGACGCCGAGCCCCGCCCGTGTCGTCGCCGACGCGGACGTGCTCGCGGCCGACCTGTTCCTCGATGGGCCAGCTCGTGAGGCACTCGATCAGCTCCGCAGCCACTCGTGGACGACGGTGGTCGCGAGCGACGTGTTGATCGCGGACGCCACGGCGATGGTCGAAACCCTCGGGGACGCCGCGCTCGCAGGCGACTGGCGGGAACGAATGGAGCGCTGGCGTGAGCCGGTCACCCACCCGCCCGGCGATCATCCGGCGCTGGCATCGGCGTATCGCGGCGGCGCGATGCAGGTCATCAGCGACGACCCCGCACTCACCCGGCCGGGAACGGCCGCCGGGTTACAGGGGGCGATGCCCGTGAGCGTCCGCGATCCACGGGCGTTCGCGACCGTCTTCTCGCCCGAACGGTTGTATCCGGAGGTCGGCGAGGGTGAGTACCCGGGGCCCGACCGCGACCCCCGGGAGTAAGGGAACGTTATTCGGGCACCTCCCGGTCGGCGTACCACTCGGCGAACTTCTCCAAGGCCCGTCCGCGGTGTGAGACGGCGTTCTTCCGCTCGGTGTCCATCTCCGCGAACGTCTCCCCGCCGTGTTCGAAGATCGGGTCGTAGCCGAACCCACCCGTTCCTCGTGGGGCGACGATCCGGCCGGGAACGTACCCCTCGAAGAGCTTGACCGGGAGCGGGTCCGCAGCTCGGGCGGCTGCCGGTGAGCCGTCACTGGCGGTAGCTTCACCGGCGTCGCTGCTTCCGGGTCCAGCCGCGGCCGCCGCGACGCGGTCGTTCCGGTCGATCGGGTCCGGGCTGGCGGCGAACGCCCCGCCATCACAGTAGGCGAGCGTACAGCGGAAGGCGGCTCGCGTGTCCGGGAGCGTGTCGGCGAGCGCGGCGACACGCTCGATCCCCAACGTCTCCTCGACGAACGCGGAGTACGGACCGGGAAAGCCATTCAACGCATCGATAAAGAGGCCGGCATCGTCGACGAGCACGGGCTCGCCGGCATGACGGAACGCCTCGCGGGCACCCTGCGCGGCTATCGGTCCGAGTTCGTCCGCCTGGATCTCCGGATAGTCGAAATCGAGCTGGCGGACGGTTCCATCGGTGAGATAGCTCTCGGCCTCCCGAACCTTCCCCTCGTTCGTCGTGACGTATCTGAGCATGGTCGCTCTCGGGGGTGGCGTCAGGAATAGCCGTCGGTACGATTTTATCGCTCGGGGGGCGTGTGTGGGGTATGTCGTCCCTCCCGACGTTCGAAAAGAAGCGGCTCATCGGCCTCCTCGGCGTCCTCTCGTTCGGACTGACGTCGCTGTTCGCCGTCCTCGGATTCAACGCGCTCGTCCCCGTCACGTTCGTGATCGGTTTTTTCATCCTCATTCCCCTCGTGCTCGTCCTCGGCGAGGATTTCCCGCTCGTCGAATCCACGGCCGAGGGAACCGAAGCCGCCGAGAAGGATCCGGTCGCGACGCTCCGACGACGGTATGCGACCGGCGAGATCGACGAACGGGAGTTTGAACGACGGCTCGACCGGCTTCTTGAGACCGAAGAGCTGTCGGGTGATCGGTCCACGACCGAGCGGAACCGCCACACCGACGAGACCGACCGCATGCGCCACACCGACGAGACCGGCCGGGAGTACGAGTTCGAGTAACTGGTCCGTCGATCCCAACGGACACCCTCTTAAGCGTCGACCGACAGGGACGGACGGAGATGCTGATCGCCGGAACCGTCATCGCCGACGCCGACACGGTCATCCCGAACGGAGCCGTGGTCACAGCGGACGACCGGATCGTCGCCGTGGGCGACGCGGAGACGCTTCGTGAGACCCATCCCGAGCACGAGCGACGCGAGTTCGACCTCGTCGCGCCCGGGCTCGTCGGCGGACACGTCCACTCCGTGCAGTCGCTGGGGCGCGGGATCGCCGACGACGACGCACTGTTGGAGTGGCTCTTCGAGGCCGTCCTCCCGATGGAGGCCGCGATGGACGCCCGAGCGATGCGGGCGGCCGCGGAACTCGGCTACCTCGAATGTCTTGAGTCGGGCACGACGACCGTCGTCGACCACCTCTCGGTGAACCACGCCGCGGAGGCGTTCGAGGCGGCGATCGGGATGGGGATCCGGGGACGGCTCGGGAAGGTGTTGATGGACACCGACTCACCCGACGGCCTGCAGGAGCCGACCGAGGTCGGCTTGGAGGAGAGCGAACGGCTCATCGAGCGCTATCACGGCGCGGCGAACGGTCGGGTCCGCTATGCGATCACGCCGCGGTTCGCGGTAACCTGCACGGAGGCGTGTCTCCGAGGATGTCGCGAACTCGCCAATCGACACGAGGGCGTGACGATCCACACCCACGCGAGCGAGAATTGCGACGAGATAGCAACGGTCGAGGAACGGACGGGCGAGCGGAACATCGAGTGGCTCGCTGAAGTGGGGATCGTCGGCCCGGACGTCACGCTCGCCCACTGTGTCCACACGAACGATCGCGAGCGGGAAGTCCTCGCGGAGACGGACACCGTCGTCACACACTGTCCCTCCTCGAACATGAAACTCGCCTCGGGGATCGCCCCGATACAGGACTACCTCGATCGGGGAATCACGGTCGCACTCGGCAACGACGGGCCCCCGTGTAACAACACGCTCGATCCGTTCACCGAGATGCGGCAGGCGAGTCTCCTCGGAAAGGTCGACGCACTCGACCCGACCCGGCTCCCCGCGCCGGTCGTCCTCCGGATGGCGACCGAACACGGCGCGCGGGCGGCCGGCTTCGAGCGGATCGGCGCGCTTCGGGAGGGCTACCGGGCGGACGTGATCGGCCTCACGACCGATCGGACCCGCGCGACCCCGCTTCACGACCCGATCTCACACCTCGTGTACGCCGCCCACGGCGACGACGTCATCTTCACGATGGTCGACGGGAAGGTTCGCTACGCCGATGGTGAACTGGTCGACGGCGACGCGGCGGCGATCCGGGAGCGGGCAACGAGGGAGGCCGCGCGTGTCGCGGAGGCGGCCGGCGTGGAGACCTCGTTGGAGTGACGGGGAACAACGCGTTGCCACGTCCAATCATCGAGCATGTAACTCGCGATCGTCGCCGGCGTGAGCGCGAACCCAGAGTTCGCCGATCCGCGAGAGGGTCGTCCGGTAGGACTTCCCGTGTTCCTCCTGTTCGATGTACCCTTTTCCGCCGGGTCCGAGCCGGTCGACGTTGTAGATGACCTTCGAGCGGAACGAGTCGGTGTACTCCTCGTTGAGGTCGGCCGCGAGCGTTTCCGCGAGCTCCGAGACGGAAGCGAATTCGCCGTGCTCGCCCAGAGTAAAAAGGATCAGTTCCTCGAACGGTTTGACGCTCTGAAACGAGGCGACCGGGAGCTCGACGATGTGGTTCTCCCCGATCCGCTTCGCGCCGATCGTCGTTCCCCGTTCGTCGAACTCCGCAAGGAGGTCGGTCGTCGTCCGCAGCCGTTCGTCGATCCGGTCGTCCGTCACCGAGCCCGAGTCGTGTAACTCGCCGAGGAGGTCACGGTTGGCGCGGAGCTCCTCGGCCAGTTCGGTTTCGAGGTACTTCTCGGGAGCCGTGTAGTAGGTGTGGATCCGGTCACGGTCCGCCTGTCGCTCGACCATGATCGAGTGGGCGGCGGTCGCGAACGCGAACGAGACCGGTCGTGGCATCGAGCAGACGTTGACCCAGACCTCGCGCTCCTCGTCCGCTTCCGGGGTTGCGGCGCCATCGGAGCGACGATCACCCACGTCGCCATCGAGTTCGGCGTTTATCAGATCGAAGGCGCGCTCGAAGGCGGCGTCGTAGTCGTAGACGTCCTCGAGCCGTTCACGTTCCGTCTGGGCGCCGAGGAGGTTCCGGAAGTCCTGTTCGAGCTTGCGAGCGATCTTTCGGGAGTACTCGACGTTCGCCTCGCTGCCGACGGTGCCCTCTAGGAGGATCACCCGGTCGACGTCGAACTGGTCCCGGATGAGCGGGGCGATAAGCCGGTCGTAGTCGAACCCGACCGGAACGACGTGGGTCTGCATGTATCCACCTGAACGGCCGCTGGCTTAAAAGCCGACAGCCTCGTGGACGGCGAGCGTCCGGGTGGATGATAGCGCTGGGAGGCCGAAGCGCCAAAAGCATCCGATCGTTGTCAAAATCGCTTATGTCGATATAGCCGATAGGTGTTGACACATGCCACCAGATTCCGCGGAGTTCGCTCATACCGGGATAAGCCGTAGACAGTGGCTCTCGGCGATGGGCGTCGCGGGTGTCACAGCCGCCGCCGGCTGTGCCGACGAGGGCGACCCGACGGACGACGATGACGCGGTCCCTGCCGGCGATCAAGGTGCACAGCTCGACCTCAGTCGGGATCCACCCCCGGTGGAAGGAACGTATCACGCGGTCCAAGGGTCCTCCTTCGATACGATCAACCCGCTCTACAACACAGAATCGGGTGCAGGCACGGCGATCGGATATGCCCTCGATCAAGGATACACCTTCGACGGGGAGAACGAGGTGTTCCCGTTGCTGCTCGAAACGATAGAGGATGTCGCCGGCGACGGAAGCGAGTGGCGCATCCAGTTCCGTGAGAACTTGGAGTTCAGTGATCCGTACGGGGCGTACACGGCGGACGATTACGTGTATCTAATCCAAGAGGTTCATCAAAGCGACTGGGCGAACACCGCTAACGCGACCGATTGGCAGGGGGTCGAGGTCGAAGCGACCGGGGAACTGGAGGTTCACGCACGGCTCGCCGATCCGAACATCATCTGGCCGGAAACGTTCGATCCGCTGGAGTACCCGATACCGAAGGACCTCCTCGAACCGTACGTCGCGGAGGAGGACGCAGCGGGACTTCGGGAACACGAGGAGTTACTCGACCTGTCGTTCGCGGGCAACCTCGGGCCGTACACGTTAGAGGAGTGGATCAGGGATGGAGGAACGAGGTACGTACGAAACGACGAGTACTACCTCCGTGAGGTCGGCGAGCGGAACGACGACCGCTCGCTGTTTGGGAACGCGCCGTACTTCGAGGACGCGACGATCCAGATCCTCGATGAGGAGGCGCAACGGGTGCAAGCCCTCGCACAGGGCGAGACCGACAACGTCACGCTCCCACCGGACCGCGCCCAGGAGTTCATCGAGGATGAAGAGATCATGGTGATCCTCGAGCCCACCCCGTTCAATACTATTCTGTCGGTCAACATGCGTGACAACGGGTGGACCCACGGACCGGGCAACCTGTTCACGGTGACCGCGTTTCGTCAGGCGATCGCCGCCGCCATCAACAAAGAGGAGTTCATCGAAGGGATCCTGCGGGGATTCGCCGAACCCCACTTCACGTGGCAGCCGGAGTTCTCCGAGTGGTTCCCGGAGGACCTTGAACTCACCCGATGGGGCGACCCGAACGATGGCGTGTACGGTCCGGAGGCCGCACGCCAACTCGCCGAGGAGGCGCTCGATCAGATCGACGAGGACTACAGCTACGACGGCGACGTGCTCGTTGGCCCGGAGGGGAACCAGGTAGAGCTCACCGTCCTGTACAACGCCGCCAGTGAGACCCAAGAGCTCGCCGCCGACTTCATCGCCCGTGAGTTCGAGAACAATCTCGGGATCGAGCTGGATGCCGAACCGATCGACGGGACGACGTTCTCGGAGAACTACTGGCAGGCCGAGCCCGAGCCGGGGAGCAGTACCGAGATCGACGGCGAGGAGGTCGTCTGGGAGGAACCGGCCCCACAAAACCCCGGTCCGCGGAGCGTCACCAGCGACAATGAGTGGGATCTCGCGACCATCTTCGGTCTCAACACCTATCCGCGCAACCCCATCACGAATCAGGTGTTCTTCGACGGCCCGAACAGCCAATACAATCCGGTAGGGTACTACCCCGAGTTCGACGCCGCCGGCGCGCTGCAGGGAATGCGGAACGCGGAGACCCGCGATGAACTCACGGAGGCAGCGGAGGAGTTGTTCGCTGGACTCAACGAGGAACAGCCGTACATCATGCTCGCGTTCGGCGACGACATCGAAGGCTATCAGCCGGACATCAGGGGACCGTTCGAGAACTTCAGTAGTGGATTCGACTTCGCCGGCTGGCACCGGGACGACCGGTGATCCAGCCGATGGGTTGGACGACATCCCCACCCGGATCCCTCGACAGCGTTAGTATGCGGGACCGACTGCGTTGAAATAACACACAGATGGGGCTGCTCCGATACATCCTCGCACGGACGGCATGGGCGGTAGCCGTGACGTTCATCATCGTCACGATCACGTTCCTGCTGATCGCCCTCGCGCCCGACCCGAACATCTCGCAGGCGGCGACGCAGGCCGCGCTTCAAGGGGGAGATCCGACGGAGGCCGCCCAACGTGAAGCCGAGATGCGAGGGCTCGATCAACCCCTCCATATCCGATACATCGATTTCCTCCAGGGGGTGTATACCCTCGAATGGGGCTGGTCCGACAATCGCGCACAGCCGGTCACGGAGGCGTTACTGGAGGGGATCTACTACACGGCGCAGTACTCGATCCCCTGGACGATCTTAACGATCATCATCGGCCCGATCGTCGGGCTCTATTCGGCGGCGAACATGTACTCCTGGAAGGACCACCTCGCGACCGGGTTCGCCTTCGCCGGCTGGGCGATCCCCAACTTCTTTTTCGCGCTGATCTTGGTGTTGATCTTCTCGGTCTGGTTGAACCTGTTCCCGCTCTCATACGACCCGTCAGCCCCGGTGTTCAGCCTCCAGAACGTCCACCAGCTCGTGCTCCCGGTGTTCGTGTTGGTGACGGGATCCATCGGGGCGATAATGCGTGTGTCCCGGAACGAATCCGCGGAGTTCCAGAACGCGGCGTTTATGAAGACCGCGAAAGCGAAGGGCGTGAGCCCGCTTCGGGCCTACGCCCTGCACGTGATGCGGCCGACATTGGTGCCGCTTTCGACGACGCTCGTCGGGCAGATCCTGGTGATATTTTTGGGATCCTCGCTTCTCGTGGAGATCGTCTTCGGGATCCCCGGGCTCGGCAGGATCACGTTCGATGCGTTGATCAACCAGGACACGAACCTCATCCTCGGGGCGACGCTGCTTTTCACGTTCATCGCCGTGATGGGCAACCTCGTCGAGGATATCGTGTTCACGATCTTGGACCCGCGGATCAGCTACGACGACCGATAATATGACGGGGAACGACGAATCCATCGGCGCGGACGACGTCCGAGCGACCTCGGGTTCCGCACGACGGTTCGACGAGATCGACTGGGACGACTACGAGGAACCGGGCCTCTTCTCAGTAACGCCGAGTCTCAAGATCACCCTTCTCGCCGGGTTGCCGATCGTACTTTTGGGCCTCTACGATGAGTTCGTCGTCGGGGACAGGGAAGCGACGTTCGTCAGGCTCGGTTCGGACCTCGGGCTGAGCGGGCCCTTCGAAACCCTCGGGGTGGACTTCGATCCGGGGTCGTTGGATTTCCTGTTCATGTTTACCATCGTGTTGTTCATCGCGTACGTGGGCTATCCGCTGTATCGGAACGGGCGGATGACCCGTTATTACTGGCGGGAGTTCAAACGAAACCGCCCCGCCGTGATCAGCCTCGTCTGGCTCGGACTGATCTTCGTCGGTGGGGTCCTCGGCCCGTTTCTCATCGCGATGCCGGAACAGGACCTCGCCGCCGCCTATCAACCCCCCGTGTTCGCCTCCATCGATCTCGTCCACACGACCGGGTGCGTCGGCGAGATACGCGACGGTCGGTGTTACGGGACGTGGGAGCACCCGCTGGGGACCTCCCGTGGCGGACAGGACGTCTTCGCCTCCGTCGTCCACGGGATGACGGTGACGATGCAGATCGCCTTTATTACGACCACCATCGTCGCCATCATCGGGATCACGTTCGGGACGGTGAGCGCGTATCTCGGCGGGTGGGCCGACGAGATCATGATGCGGTTTACGGACATCGTGCTCTCGTTCCCCACCTTCGTGTTCTTCTTATTGATCCTCTACATCTACGGCGCCGGGCTCGGAATGTTCATCCTCGTCTTTGCCGCGTTCGGCTGGGGGGCAACCGCACGCTACGTCCGCAGCAAGGCCCTCTCGATCTCGGAGGAGGAGTTCATCAAAGCGATCCGGATCAGCGGGGCATCGACGCCGACGATCGTTCGACGGCACGTCATCCCCAACACCGCGAGCAGCATCATCACGCAACTCACGCTGATCGTTCCCGGCTTTCTGCTCGCGGAAGCACAGCTGGCGTTCCTCGGGATCGGCGATACCGCCGTCCCGACGTGGGGGCAACTGATCTCCGCAGGACGGACCTCGATCGACTTCGCCCCATGGATCGTGTTGGCCCCGGGATTCACGCTCTTTTTGACGATCCTGGCGTTCAACTTCCTCGGGGACGCGATCCTCGATGCGATCAATCCGGAGGCGGAAGCCGAAACCGACCGATAACACACGATGACCGCAAACAGCACAACGGACGAACGGCTCGCCGACGCGGCCACGGGGGAACAGACCGATGAGCCGCTGCTGCGAGTCGAGTCGCTCACCACCGAATTCGACACCGAAAACGGGACCCTGACCGCCGTCGATGACGTGAGCTTCACCGTCGATCCCGGCGAAACCGTGTGTATCGTCGGGGAGTCCGGATCGGGAAAGACCGTCGCCACCGAGTCGATCACGCGGATCATCAACCAGCCCCCGGGACGGATCACGGGCGAGGTATGGTTCAAAGGTGAGAACATCGCGGCGTGTTCCGAGCGGACGCTTCGGGAGGTCCGCGGCGGGGAGATCGCACACGTCTTTCAAAACCCACAGGAGGCGATGAACCACTGTTTCACCGTCGGCTGGCAGATCGTCGAGGCGATCCGGATCCACGAGGACGTCCCGGAGGCGGCGGCCCGCGAGCGGGCCATCGAGCTCCTCGATAGGGTCGGGATCGACAACGCCAGCGCGCGCTTCGATGACTACCCACACGAGTTCTCCGGCGGGCAGAAACAGCGGGTGATGATCGCGATGGCGCTCGCGACGAGCCCCGACCTCCTGATCGCCGATGAACCGACGACCGCGCTCGACGTGACCGTCCAATCACAGATCCTCGACCTCCTCGCCGAGCTGCAAGGGGAGTTCGGGATGGCGATCCTCTTCGTCACACACGACCTCGGCGTCGTCGCGCAACTGGCGGACGAAGTCATCGTGATGTACGCGGGGAAGGTCATGGAGCGCGGCTCCGTCTACGATATCTTCGAGCGTCCGTCACATCCCTACACTCAGGCGCTTTTGGGCTGTCTCCCGGAATACGGGGGCGCGGGTGGCGGCATACCGGGTATCCTCCCGGATCCCACCGCACCACCTCCGGGCTGTCGGTTCGCCGATCGCTGCGAGTTCGTCGTCCCCGACTGCCGGGAGGGCGATCATCCGTCGGAGCTGCCGGCGACGGCGGCCGACCACACCGTCGCCTGCATTCATTACGGACCCGAGGGCGATGCAGGGCCGATCCGGGACGCCACGCCCGGATCCGATCGGGGGCACCGATGAGCGAGCCGATACTGTCGGTCCGAAACCTCAAGAAGCACTATCCGGTAAAGCGGGGGCTGTTCAACCGTGAAGTCGGCCGCGTCAGGGCGGTCGACGGGATCAGCTTCGATATCAAACGCGGCGAGACGCTCGGGATCGTCGGTGAATCCGGCTGTGGAAAGTCCACCGCCGCCGCGTCGATCGTCCGCTTGGAGGATCCCACATCGGGGGCGGTGATCTTTCGGGGCGGGGGCCGGACGGAGGAGTCGCCGGCGGGGACGACGCGCCCGACGAACGTCGTGGAGTTCGGCGGGAGGGAGTTGAAGCGGTTCCGCCGGGAGGCACAGATGATCTTTCAGGACCCCGCATCCAGTTTCAACCCGCGGAAACAGGTCGGCGAGTCGGTCGCGGAGCTCTTGGAAGTACACGGGATGACGGATCGGAAACAGCGTCGAGCCATCGTCGAGGACCTGCTCGAGCGCGTCGGCCTCGCGGCGAGCGATTACGAACGCTATCCACACGAGTTCTCCGGCGGGCAGAAACAACGGATAGCCATCGCCCGGGCGCTGGTGTTGAACCCGGAACTCGTGATCGCCGATGAACCCGTTTCGGCGCTCGACGTCTCGATCCAAGCGGAGATCCTCTCGTTGCTTTCGGATCTCCAGGAGGAGTTCGACCTCTCGATCCTCTTTATCAGCCACAATATGTCCGTCGTAAAACACATCTGTGACAGGGTCGCCGTGATGTATCTCGGGAAGATCGTCGAGATCGGCCCGACGGAGCGGCTCTTTACCGACCCACGACATCCCTACACGGAAGCGCTCGTTTCGGCCATTCCCACACCCGACCCTCGACGGAGGCGACGAAACATTACGTTGGAGGGGACCGTCCCGAGCCCGGCCGACCCGCCGTCCGGCTGCCGGTTCCACACGAGATGTCACCGGATCATCCAGCCGGCGGGGGTCTCGCTGCCACAGGATGGGTGGCGGCGCGTGATGCACTTCCGGGAACACGTCAGCCGCGGTGCGATAGATATCGACGGGATCAAGGAGAATACCGTCGCGGACGGATCGGAGGCGACGCCCGCTCACCTCGAAGCGCAGGTGCGCGAGGAATACGGGCTCACCGAACCCTTACCGGACGAGCGGGCGGATGAAGCGTTGGATCGAGCCATGGAGGCGCTCGTCCGCGGTAAGACCGACGAGGCTCGCTCGGTCCTCGAGGACCGTTTCACGACGCCCTGTGAGGAGACCGAGCCGGGATTCACCGAACACGACGACGATCACCGGTCCGCGTGTCTGCTTCACTCCGAGGAGTACGACACGCGGGATGTCGAGAGCGACGCCTACAGAACGGGTGACGGGTCCGACACCGGCGGCGAGGACATCAAGACCGATACCAGGGACTAGTGCCGCCGAAACCGACACCAAGGGCTCGCCGGTTTCTGACGCGAAAGGCGACGTTATGGGACCGCCGAGAGTCGAACTCGAGTCCTACGGACCCCATCCGCAGAGGATACCACTACCCCACGGTCCCAAGCTGCATGTGGACGGATGGGCGTTCGGTAATTAAGAACTTCGTTTCGTGGACGGGTGCGGTTTCGCGTCACTCCGTCACATCGCGCGGCACGACGAGGTCACCGTCATCACGCACCGCGAGGCTCGCGATCGGGTCACCCTCGTAGACGGCGAGCCCATCGGTTCGGCCGAGCATGTAGCCGTCGTGCTCGACCCGGATCGTCGCTCGGGGCTCGCCGGTGGCGGAAACGACCTGCGCGAGCACGTCGCCATCCTCGAACACCTCGCCGGGGCCGACGTGGTGACGAACGAGGCCGGCCACCTCAGCGGTCGGTCCGCGATACCGTCGAACGGGGAAGGAGACGGACGGAGCCGTGACGCCTGCCTCGTGTTCCAGCTCGTCTCCCGTAAGGAGGCCCATGTCGAGGGCAATCCGGTGGATCCCGTCGACGGCGGCCGCGACGAGTTCGTCATCCACGACGCTATGCGCGCCCAGTTCGGCGGTGAACGCCGGAACGCCGGCATCGTTGAGGACGGCACCTGCCAAGGAGCGGTGGAGGTTCTCCTCGACGTACTCCGCTGCGGGATACTCCGTCACTATCGGGAAGCCGAACGCGTCGACGATCGTCTCCAGTTCGTCCGCCAGCGCGTTCGCCTCTGCCTCGGTTCGGCGGTCGCCGTACAGGACACGGTCGCGGATCGCGAACGGCTCACTGGCGACGCCCGCGGTGTGGCAGTCGATGAGCGCGTCCGCGGCGGTCGGGCCGTCGACGATGGCCTCGTAGAGCCGCCTATCGATCCGTTCCTGGAGCTTCGGCGGCCGGGAGGCACTCGCATCGGCGTCCGGGAAGTGACGGTTCGGGTCCGCGTCGTCGTAGTAGGTGTGGCGAACGCTCCGTCGGAGCCCGGCCGGCGAGACGACCGGCACGGCGACGACCGCACCCGAGAGGGCCGAGAGCGACGCCTCGAACGCGGCCATCGCGTCGAGCACGGCCGCGATCCCCGTCGCCTCGTCGCCATGGACGCCGCCGGTCAGCCAAAGGGAGGGCCCGGGTTCGGAGCCGTTGGCGATGAGGACCGGCAGGCGCTCGGGTGTTCCGGTCGGGAGGTCGGCGACCTCGAACCAGCCGCGTGCGAACGTGCCGGGCTCGGCGGTCGCGGTTCCGAGTTGCATGCCCCCATCTGCGACGAGTCAGATTATAAAAGGACTCGCTCAAGCTCGACGACAACGCCGGAATCCGCATCCGGGTGACCCACGAGCCGTCCGAGACAGACCGCTACGTCGTCGGGCGTGTAGCAGGTGACAAGTGGGTTCTCTTCCGCACCCTCGTGGTTGCCCGCGTCGCCGTCGGCGTCGCCGTCACCGACCGCACCGGAGACGCCGGCTGCTGGCTCCGAGACATCGATCACGCCGGGTGCGTACACCGGCGCGCCCGTGGCGACGGCGCGTGCGGCGGAGGGCGCGATCGTCACGGACGGGAGGTGAACGAACGCCGCCTCCGCGGGACGGACGATTTCACGCAGGAACGTCTCGTCGCCGTCGGCGGCCCACACGAGCGCGTCCGTCAACTCCTGAAGCGTGTGGAGATCACGGTCGTCGAACGGATCGGTTGCGGTGCGCCGGAGGTGGCCCATGTGCGCGCCAACGCCCGCGGCCAAGCCGATGTCGTGGCACAGCTTGCGAACGTAGGTCCCGGACTCACAGCTGATCCGGAGCAGGGCACGGCGATCGTCGCGCTCAAGCAGATCGAGTCGGTGGATCCGTCGTACCCGGAGCCGTCGGCTGACCGCGCTTTTACGTGGCGGTTTCTGATAGATCGGCCCCTCGAACTCGGCGATCACCTCCGGGAGGTCGCCCGGTGCCGGCCCGTGGAGTTCGAGCGCCGAGACGTACTCCTTTCGCCCCGCAAGAAAGACCTGTGCGGCACGCGTCGCGGTCCCCGTGAGCGTCGGGAGACAGCCGGTGACCTTCGGGTCGAGCGTCCCGGCGTGTGCAACACCCGCGATCGGTGGGCCCTCCGGATCGATGGCCGCCAGCGTCTCGTTTATCAGATCGCGGACCCACGCGGAGACCTGATGGGAGGACGGGCCGGCCGGCTTATCGAGGTTGATCACGCCGAATCGGAGCAGTTCGGGGACGCTCCGGGCAGTCGGTGGCGCCCGCAGCCGATCGACATCGGTGTCAGCCGCGGTGTCGCCCGCCGTTGAGGCGTCGGTGACATTTTCCCGAGACGCGACGGCGTTCTCCCGAGACGCATCGGCGGCGTTCTCCCGAGACGCACCGGCGGCGTGCTCCCGAGGCGTGCCGCCGGGATGATCACTCATGTGCTATCGATTCGAGGCGGGGCGTGGTTAAAAGTCGTGGGTGACGCCCACGACCGGGACCTTTCCCTCGTCCGTCGTGGGTTCATACGCCTCCACGGTCGCGACGAGCGCATCAAGGAACCGATCGGGGCCCCAGCGCGCGGTGTTGTATGCCGCATCATAGATCGAGAGGTCATCGATGTCGATCCCGTAGTACTCCAGATAGCGCTTCCGCTCGGACGCTTCTCGACGTTTCGTCTCCTCGCGGGCACGGGGGACGGGTTTGTCCTCACGCGCGGCGATCCGTTCGGCACGAACCGCGACCGGCGCGTCGAACCAGAATCGGAGGTCGGCGTGATCGCCCGCCAGCCACCCCGCAAGCCGTGATTCCAACACGAGGTCGTCTCGCGTCGTCGCGATCGTATAGAGCCGCTCATCGAGGGCGTGATCGATGTCGTCGTCGTTTTCGGCGTGTTCGTTGAACTCGACGGGCGTCATGCCGCGCTCGGCGGCCATCTCACGGAAGATGTCGCCGCCGGAGACGTGTTCGAGCCCCAGTGCCGCCGCGAGCCCCGCGGCGTTCGTGCTCTTCCCGCTTCCCGGCGGGCCGGAGACGGTGATCAGCATATGTCCATTCCGGCGGTATCGCTCAAAACCGTTGTCGTTCGTCGGTTCACTGCGATACCCCCACTGGGATCACCGATCGCCGTCGGCGGCGGTCGCCGCGGTCATCGACCAGACGGCGATGAGGCCGAGCAGCACGGCCGGGATCAGCGGTAAAACGAGATAGGTCCCAAAGAAACTGAGGCCGAACGATCCGGCCGCGTACGGATAGGCGTAGATGATCCCGGGGATCACGAGCACACAGACGATGAGCGCCGCCGTCAGCGCCCATCCCTGTCGACCGAAGCCATCCGCTGCGGGCTCGTCGGGACCGGTGTCGACCCGCTCGCCGTCGGGCGTGTGGACGTAGCCGCCGTCGGTGCCCGGACCGCTGTCCGGGTCGCTCTCAGCGCTCACTATCGGGGATTACGACTACCTTGCCAAAGCCCTCACGGTTTTCGATCAGCTCGTGGGCGCGGGCCGCCTCGCTCATCGGGAGCGTCTCACGGATCCGCGGCTCGAAGGTGCCGTCCCAGACGAGTTCGAGCACGTCGTCGACCTCCCCCGGCGTCGCCATCGTCGACCCGATGACGCTGAGTTGGTTCCAGAAGATCCGATTCAGCCCCGCATCGGGGTTCGGTCCCGTGGTCGCCCCACAGGTGACGAGCCGACCGCCCTTCGCGAGCGACCGCAGCGAGTCCGGGTAGGTCGCCGCGCCGACGTGGTCGACGACGACGTCGACGCCGCGCTTGCCGGTCATCGCCGCGACCTCCTCGGCGAGATCCGTCGATTCGTAATCGATGACGTGGTCCGCGCCGCACGCCTCGGCGTGAGCGAGCTTCTCCTCGCTTGAGGCGGTCGCGATCACCTCACAGCCCGCGTGATCGGCGATCTGGACGGCCGCATGGCCGACGCCGCCGGAGGCCCCGAGCACGAGGACGGACTCGCCGGCCTCGATGTCCGCCCGGGTGTGGAGCATCCGCCACGCCGTCTGAAAGACGAGCGAGGCCGACCCGGCCACCTCCCACGCGACCCCCTCGGGGACGGGGACGAGGTTGTCCGCGGGGACCGCGGCGTACTCCGCGTGAACGCCCGGCAGATGCTCGCCAATGATCTGAAAGGAGACACAGAGCGACTCCTCGCCGTCGCGACAGAACTCACACGAGCCACACGAGACGCCGGCGCTGACGGCGACCCGGTCGCCCGGTTCGAAGCGGGACACGTCGTCGCCGACGCGCTCGACGACGCCGGCCGCGTCGCTGCCGGGGATGTGCGGCATTTCGAGGTCGATCTCCGGCAGCCCACGTCGCGTCCAGACGTCGAGATGGTTGAGCGCACCGGCTTTGACGTCGACGAGCACCTCGTCGGCGGCGGGCTCCGGGTCCGGCATCTCGCCGTACTCGATCACGTCACGGTCGCCATGCTCGGAGAATCGAACGGCTTGCATGAAACGACCCACGCGGACGGCCGATAAAAGCGTGTGTGAATCGGAGACACACGGAGGTCACATCGATCCAGCGATCGGACGAGTATAAAAAGGACGACGACCCGGCTATTGGAACGCGCCGCCGTATTCGGCCTCGGCCGGCCGATCGACGTCGGAGCGCTCGAACTGCTTTTCGATCTCCTCGTAGCGTTCGCGCGTCTCCGGGGTGACGCTCGGGTTGACCTCCTCCAAGGCCGATTCGAAGTGCGCCATCGTCACGCGGACGTTGCCGACGGACTCGGCCACCTCTTCGGGCGAGACGCTGGCGATGAACTCCCGGGAGGCGCTCATCGAGGCCTCGCGGGCGACCGCCTCGAGGTCGGCACCGACGTAGCCCTCGGTCTCGCGGGCGATCCGGTCGAGGTCGACGTCCTCCGCGAGCGGCTTCTCGCGTGTGTGGACCTCGAGGATCTTCCGGCGCGCCTCCTCGTCGGGGACGGGCACGTGGACGTGTCTGTCCAGCCGACCGGGACGCAGGAGCGCCGAGTCGATGAGGTCCGGGCGGTTCGTCGTCGCGATGACGACGACGTCCTCCAACGATTCGAGCCCGTCGAGCTCGGTCAACAGCTGGGAGACGACCCGCTCGCTCACGCCGGAGTCACTCGTGTTCGATCCGCGCTCGGTCGCGATCGAGTCGATCTCATCGAAGAACACGATCGTGGGCGCGTTCTCGCGGGCCTTGCTAAACACCTCGCGGACGCCCTTTTCGGACTCACCCACGAACTTGTTGAGCAGCTCCGGGCCCTTGATCGAGATGAAGTTCGACTCGCTCTCGTTGGCGACCGCCTTCGCGAGCAGGGTCTTGCCCGTCCCGGGCGGGCCGTACATGAGGACGCCCTTTGCGGCCTCCATGTCGAGCTGGTCGAACACCTCGGGGTACTCGAGCGGCCACTGGATCGTCTCCCGGAGCCGCTCCTTAGTATCGCCCAGTCCACCGACGTCGTGCCACGTAACGTCGGGCACCTCGACGAAGACCTCACGCAACGCCGAGGGCTCGATCCCTTTTAAGGCCTGCTTGAAGTCGCCCTCGGTCACCTGGATGGCGTTGAGGACGTCCGCATCGATCTCGTCGCTTTCGAGGTCGAGCTGCGGGCGGATGCGACGCAGCGCGTGCATCGCCGACTCCTTCGCGAGCGACTCCAAGTCCGCGCCGACGAAGCCGTGGGTGTTCTCGGCGTACTCGTCCAGGTCGATCCCGTCGGCCAACGGCATGTTGCGGGTGTGGACCTGCAGGATCTCCTTGCGGCCATCGCGGTCCGGGACGCCCACTTCGATCTCCCGGTCGAACCGTCCACCACGGCGGAGCGCGGGATCGATAGCATCGACGCGGTTGGTCGCGCCGATGACGACGACCTCACCGCGCTCCTCCAAGCCGTCCATGAGCGAGAGGAGCTGGGCAACGACGCGGCGTTCCACGTCGCCACCGGCCTCCTCGCGTTTGGCGGCGATTGAGTCGAGTTCGTCCATGAAGACGATCGCGGGCGACTCCGCGGTCGCCTCCTCGAAGACGTCACGGAGCTGCTCCTCGCTCTCGCCGTAGTACTTCGACATGATCTCCGGGCCGGAGACCGTGTGGAAGCTGGCGTCGATCTCGTTGGCGACGGCCTTCGCGATCAGCGTCTTGCCCGTACCCGGCGGGCCGTACAGGAGCACGCCCTTCGGCGGGTCGATGCCGAGCCGCTGGAACAGCTCCGGGTGCCGCATCGGCAGCTCGATCATCTCCCGGACCTGTTCGAGTTCGTCGTCGAGCCCACCGATGTCCTCGTAGGTGATGTCGAGCGAGCCGTCGCCGGGCGCGCCGCCCCGTG
This sequence comes from Halorubrum vacuolatum, assembly GCF_900188065.1. Lineage (GTDB taxonomy): Archaea > Halobacteriota > Halobacteria > Halobacteriales > Haloferacaceae > Halorubrum > Halorubrum vacuolatum. The sequence goes on along the minus strand of NZ_FZNQ01000002.1, from coordinate 160,375 downwards.
CGCCCGCGTCCATGATCTCCTCGGCGGGCTTCTCGGAGATGGTGATCTCCGTCGAGTCGGTGACGACGACCGTCCCTGACGGCGACGTGGACGCGATCTTCAGCGGGACCGCCTGCGTCTGCCCGCCCATGAAGCCGAATCCGAGCGGAAGCCGGACGTTCTGGCCCTCGGTGACGGGCTGGCCGCCGAGTTCCCGACGGATCAGCGCGTCGATATTGCCGCGGATCCCCAGTCGCTGGGGGAGCGCGATGGTGATCCGATCGGCGGGCTCGACATCGACCGCCTCGACGCTCACGCGGTCATCGATCCCGACGCTTGCCTCCTGACGGAGCTTTCCGTCGATACGGATGACGCCGGTGCCGTCATCTTCGGGGTAGCCGGGCCAGACGCGGGCGATCGCCGCGCCCTCGGGCCCCTCAACACGAATGAAGTCGCCGCCGGCGAGATCGAGCTCCTCTGCGGCGACGCGGTCGATCGCGGCCAGCCGACGGCCGGCGTCCTTCTGTTTTAACGGTTTGACGGTGAGTTTCATAGCGCGCCCTCGATGGTCAATACACCGTTCGACACCGAAACGGTATCGGCGCTCCCGGGAAGCTCGAACTCGGATTCGACCGGTTCGCCGTGACTTTCGATCACGACGATGGCCGTCTCGCCGACGGTGTCGACGCTGATGGCCTCGTCGTCGACGCCGATATCGGCGGCGACGACCCACCGGTCCTCGTATTCGTACCGACGAAGCAACGCATCCCCGCCGACGGATTGGGTGAGTCTCATGATTGTGCTAACTCCAAGTTAGGCAAGAAAATATTTAAATCTTTCGTAGACAAATCGCATGACTGCAGGTATGTGCTGAATTTCTATAGTTTTGCGGTTCGATCGGCGGGCCCATACAGATCGGTACGAAGGGGCCTCGATCAGTTCGTGGTGAGTTCTTCCGGAGGACCGACTCCCGTTTAAAAGAACGGCGGTGATACTCGCCAACACACGTATCATACCCGAGAACGAACCGCACGCACATGAGCGTCGAATCACCTCCGCCCAACTACCGGACGCTTCCCGAGAGCGAATTCCAAAAGCGCATTGCCGATCTTTGGGAGCGATACGCCGACTGTGACCTGTGTGCGTACGATTGCCGTGTCGATCGAACACGAGGCGAGGAAGGCACCTGCCAGGTCGACGATACCGCGTACGTGTCGAGTTATTTCCCGCATTTCGGCGAAGAGGAGTGTTTGAAAGGCCACAACGGTAGCGGGACGATATTTCTGGCGAACTGCAACATGAAATGCGTCTTCTGCCAGAACTTCGAGACCAGCCACGAGGCGGAAGGGGATCCGGCGACCCCGGAGGAAATCGCCGGGATGGCGCTGGAACTCGAATCGAAGGGCTGTCACAACATCAACTTCGTCTCTCCGACCCACCATTCTCCCCACCTCGTCGAAGCGATCAAGATCGCGAAGGACCGTGGACTCGATCTCCCCATCGTCTGGAACTGCGGCGGATACGAACGCACCGAGATCCTCGAAACACTCGACGGGATCATCGACATCTACATGCCCGACGTGAAGTGGGCCGACGATCGGGCTTCGGCGTTGTACTCGAAGGCACCGAATTACTGGTCGAACATCCGTGAATCGCTCCGGGAGATGCACCGGCAGGTGGGTGACCTGCGGATGAACGATAGGGGGATCGCAACCGACGGATTGCTCGTTCGACACCTCGTGATGCCCAACCACGTCGGGAGCGGAAAGCGGGTGATGGAGTTCATCGCCGAGGAGATCTCCGAGGATACCTTCGTCGACATCATGGCCCAGTATCAGCCCTACTACAAGGCCGAAAGCGAGGATTTCTACGAGGAGATCGGCCGCCCCATCACCGAGGAGGAGTACGGGGAAGTGGTCGAACACGCCCGGGAGGTGGGATTAACGCGTTTGTATCTGGACCGTTCGATGCTGAAAGACCGATCGGCCGTCTTCGATCTGATCTGACAAGCCGATCAGTATCGACCAACCCCTTATATACCGCTCAGTATCCGGCGAGCGGGTCGTCGAGGTCGATCTCGCCGGCGTCGATCGCGGCTTCGACCTCGCGGGCGGCGGTGACCATGTTCTTCGTCTTCCCGTAGGCGACCTCCCGCGGGAGGAGCTTCAGCCCGCAGTCGGGCGAGACGGTGAGTTTCTCCGGCGGGACGATGCGGAGGCCCTGGAGGATGTTCTCCTTGATCTCCTCGACGCTCTCGACCTCGGCGGTGTGGGCGTCGGTGACGCCGAGCGCGAGGTCCGGCTCGAACTCGGGGTCCTCGAAGACCGGCACCTGCTCGTAGTCGCCGTTGCAGAGTTCGACGTCGAACTCGTCGATCGGATAGTCGTTGATCTCGGGGTAGATCCGCGAGTAGTCGCCGTAACAGACGTGCAGGCCGATCCGGATCTCCTCGGGGATCCCCGAGACGATCCGTTCGAGCGCCTCGCCGACGATGGCGTGGTCCTCCGGCGTCGTCGCCAGCGCGGGCTCGTCGATTTGGATGTAGCGTGCGCCCGCCTCGACGAGCTTTTCGACCTCCTCGTTCACCAGATCCGCGAGGTCATAGACCAGCTCCTCCGTCGAGGGGTACGCCTCGTTGAACGCCCAGAAGCCGAGGGTGTACGGTCCCGTGATCGGTACCTTCACCGGACGGGAGGCGACGTTCGAGGTGAACTCGAACTCGTCGACCAGCCACGGCTCGTCGTAGGTGACCTCCTCGACGACGCTCGGTTTGTCGAAGTAGTTGTGTCCCCACACCTTCACCGGGCCGTTGAACTCGTAGCCGGGGATGCGCTCGGCGAAGAACTCGACCATCTCGTTGCGGCGCATCTCGCCGTCGACGACCGTGTCGAGTCCCGCACGTTCGTGTTCGTCGGTGATGATCCGACAGGCATCGTCGTGGGCCTCCGCGAGGTGGGCCTCATCGAACTTCGAGTCGGGGTCGTCGACGAGTTCGTCCGCTCGATTCAGCCACTTCGGCTTCGGATAGGAGCCGACGACGGTCGTTAACAGGAACGAGTCGTTCGGGTGATCGTGCGGGCGGAACTGCTCGCGGTTCTTCTCGGGATTTCGGGCCATTAGTCGATCACCTCCGTCGCCGCGGCGAGCGCGGCGAGTTTCTCGGTCGCCTTGTTCGAGGGCAGATGGAACAGTTCGGTGTTCGCCGTCAGATACGTCGTTTCGAAGGACTCGACGGGGACCTGCGATTCGAACCACTCGACGCGCTCGGCGATCGTCGCCGGCTCCTCGACGAGCGTGTTCTGCCCGTCGACGAGCCCGAGCGCCAGCGAGTCGGTCGAGCCGTACTCCTGCACGTTATAAACCGTCGCGTCACGGTCGCCGGCGACGAGGTCGAGCCCCAGCGCGTCGGCTCCCGCCTCGTCGACGAGGTGCGCGTAGAGTTTCTCGTCGAGCGCGCCCCAGTACGTGTGAACGACGACCTCGGCGTCCGTCGCCTCCGCGACCGTCCGGATCGCATCGGTCGCCCGCTCCTCGGTATCCGTTGCCGGCGGGTTCTCGATCAGCGAGGGTTCCAGCAGGAAGAGCGTCTCGTGTGCGGGGAACGCCTCGACTTCGCCCGCGAGGAACTCCGCGACTGCGGCGAGGAACTCGCTTTCGTCGCCGTAGTAGTCGTCGCTCGCGAGGTCCGCGAGCGAGTACGGCCCGGGCAACACCGCCTGCAGCGGGGCGTCGCCCGCGAGGACGTCGGCGGCGGCCTCCAGGTCGGCAGCGACGTCACCGGAGGGGGTCAACTCGCCGACGACGCGGGGGTCTCGGTAGAAGTTGTTGTTGTCATAATAACGGACGATCCCGCCCGTTTCGACGTGCTCGTGGATCGTCAACGGGTGAGCGATCATGTCGTCCCACCGGCCTTGGCCCTCACCGACGCGGTCGAGACCCGCGTCGAGCTGATCCTCGACCAGTTCGCCGCGAACCTCGTCGTACGTCTCCGTGATCTCCGCGCCCTCGTCACCGCTCAACAGATCACCTTTCTGGTGACCTTTGAGGTCCGAAAGCGTGTCCTTCGCCCAGTCCGGGAGGGGAAACAACCCCGGCGTGGTCGCGACTCGTTCAGTCATCACCGGCGCTTCGCTATGCCGCTGTATAATATTTGCGAACCTATTTGATGACTACTGGTAATCCAATTCCGGATGAACGGGACGGGGGAATGCGCCCACCTGCGATACCTGCGGCGGGTACGCTTATGCTGCGTCTGGCGAAACGGCCAGCCATGTCAACGCACTCGGTCGTCTCGTTGTTTCCCTCGGCCTCGGAGGTGGCCGCCGAGCTGGGGGTCGTCCCCGCGGCGGTCTCACACCAGTGTGACCATCCCCCGGCGGTGCGCGACCGACCGACGCTCACCGGCCTCGTCCGTGATCTCGATGCGGATCCCGCGAACGCGGACCGGATCGTCGCCTTCGATGACGTCTACTACCTCGACGGCGACGTCCTCGCCGACGCGGATCCCGATGTCGTGCTCACACAGGGGGTCTGTGCGGTCTGTGCGCTCGACGCCGGATTGGCCCACGAGGCCGTCGAGCGACTCGATCTCGACGCGACGGTCCTCGATGTCCACGCCGAGACCCTCGAAGACGTGCTTGAAAACATCGATCGGGTCGGGGAGGCGATCGGTCGTTCCGGGGCGGCCACCGCCCTCCGTGCGGATCTCGAATCGCGGATCGAGCGAGTCAAAACGGCGGACGGTGCTCCCCCATCGAACTCGCGGCGACCGCGCGTGGCCGTTCTCGACTGGACCGACCCGATCCGCCACGGCGGACTCTGGGTTCCCGAACTGATCGAGGCGGCGGGCGGCGAGTGCGGCCTCGCAGAACCCGGCAGCCGCGCCGGTAAAGTGAGCTCGGCGGAGCTCCGGAGCTTCGATCCCGAGGTGCTCGTCGTCGCTCCCTGTGGCTACGACCTCGCGGAGTCGACCGCGGCCACAGAGGAACTGCTCGTGCGCGAAGCGTTCGAGACGGTCGCAGCCGTCCAAGCGGGACGTGTCTACGCGATGGACGGCGCGGCCCACTTCAATCGACACAGCCATCGCGTGGTCGACGCGCTCGAGACGCTTGCGGAGGTGATCCGCTCGCCGGACGCCTCGGTGGCGGTGGAGAAGCACGTGAGCGAGGGGATCGCGGACTCGTCGGTTGAAAAGCGGGTTCGTCGCGTGACGGTTCCGGGCGTCGAGGGGTAGGAGCGCTCATCCGATGAACCGATCTGATACATCCGTTTCAGGGGGATGGGTGATATGCGGTCTCGGTGAATTCCGTGATCTCTTGTGAGATGGTTTCCAATGCGCTATCATTGGTGACGTTTTCGATCGCACGGGCAATGAAATCTGCAACGTGCTCCATATGCCGTGTTTCCAGTCCATTAGCGGTGATGCTGGTGGTACCTAGTCTAATGCCGTCGGTATTGGTCGCGTGCTGAGTGTGTGGAAGCGACACCCGATTCGCGATAATACCGGCCTTTTCTAGCGCGTGTTCGACGTCCCTCCCGGATCGCCCCTCGTCAGCATGACGAAGGTCGATGAGAACGATGTGGGTATCCGTTCCACCGGTGAATATCTCCAGTCCACGTTCAACAAGGGCCTCTGAAAGGGTTCGTGCGTTAGCGATCACCTGATCGATGTACGTTTTGAATGCATCCGTACGAGCTTCAGCGAACCCGATGGCTTTGCCGGCGATATTCGACATCGTTGCACCACCCTGAAGCATCGGAAAGAGCGCGTTATCAACGGCTTCCGCGTACGCATGATCACAGAGGATCATGCCCCCGCGACCCGCTCGAATTGTCTTGTACGTAGAGCTTGTACAGAAATCGGCGATTCCCACCGGCGAGGGGAACCGTCCAGCCGCGATCAGTCCGCTGAGGTGAGCGATGTCTGCTAAGTGATACGCGTTCGTCCGGTTAGCGATCGCTTGGATTCGTTGCCAATCGATCTCACGGGGATACGTCGAGTATCCAGAGATGATGAGATCCGGATCGATTCGATCAGCACGCTCCTCGAGCGAGCGATAATCGATCGCACCGCTTTCCGGATCCAGGTGATAGAATTCAGTGTCGTACAGTTCACCACTGACGTGATGGTCGCTACCGTGAGTGATATGACCCCCGTCCTGCGGATCCAATGCCAGAATCTTGTCACCGGGATTAAGCACCGCCAAGTACACCGCGAGATTGGCCAACGAGCCACTGTGCGGTTGAACATTGACGTGTTCGGCGCTCCACAACTCCTCTGCGTACGCAATTGCCAGCGATTCAATCTCATCGATGTGTTGTGATCCGGGATACAGCCTCGAATCGGGATATCCGAGCGCGTTTCTGTTCGTAAGCATCGTTCCCTGCGCCCGTTTTACCGCATCACTCGCCTCGTTTTCGGATGCGATCATCATCAAATTCCGTCGCTGTAACTGGTGTTCCCGTTCGATGGCGTCCCCAATGGCGTTGTCCGTCGACGTCAGAAGATCGTATGGCATTAATTAACAAATCCAACTCCACAACGAAGGATAGGTATTTCGACTCTACAGTGGACGCTTCAACAGAGTTGAGTCACGGTGAAAGCAATGACTGTCGTCAGCCATCGGTTCGAGCCCAATATGATCACCGCCGATCAGCCACAAAACGACAAAAGAGCACGAAAATTAGAGAACGCGAAAAGTTAGATGATCCCTTGAGCCCGAAGGACGAATTCAGCTATCAATGCGGAGCCGATGAACGTGCCGAGCATCGCGATGACCGTGACGATCACGATCTTCCAGCTGATCTCTTTGAGCCTGTCGTACTGCATCGCCACAGAAAGGCCAGCATATGCCAAGATTGGCGTCGCCGTGGCGAGGAAATTGATCTCACCGACGGCTGAGAGAAACGGCTCTTGAACCGGGGAGAACGGAAGCGAAAGGATCGTTGCGACGAGGATCGCCCAGGCGATTCCGGGGAAATTAACGGGGATTTCACGTGCCAGAATGAGCGAGACGAGGCCGATGGCAATGATCATCAGGATTCCTGGAATGGACTCAACGATACCGGCGTCGTAGCCGACAGCATTGCCGATAATCGTGATGACGCCGACGATGATGAGCATCTTCAGCGACTCGATGATATACTCAATACGGTCCATGTTACTCACCCCTCCCAAGAACGGGGTTCAGTTTCCGGTAGAGGAAGTTGACGAATGGCAGTCCGACGAACAGGACGATCCACAGTCCGGTGAAGTTCGTGAGCGTGTTACTGGTCGCGGCGAACGACAAGATTTGGTCCTCAAGTCCGGGTGGCGACACGGCAGCGAGCGAGCCCGCACAGGCCGTCATCATGCTTGCACTTCCCATTCCGCATCCCATACTGAGTGATAACGGATGCAGTCCGAACAGCGGGGCGACCCCACCGAGAATGCCGAAAAAGATGGTCCCGATGAACGTGCCGATCAAGTAGTTTCCGAGGACACCGATCCCCTCCGGGGATTTGGGACCGTAGTACTCCGTAACGATCCCGTAGACCGGTTCCCGAACAACGCTGATCGTGGCGCCGATCGCCTCACGCTTCATTCCCAGCAGGAGTGCAACCGGTAAGGAGATCACGATGGTTGCGAGGTTCCCCACTTCCTGTAACACGAACGCCGGACCGGCCTGAATTATCTCCCAGAAGGCAGGCCCGACGAGTGTGCCATAAATCACCCCCAATGGCATCAGCGAGATCAAGATCATTGGCGTGCTGATCCGACTTACCTCGGGAGGTGCAACCTTCTGCAGTTGCGTGAGATAAGCCCCCAAGAATCTGAAGCTGATAAGCATTCCAAAGACGACCGCATACAACATCGGGAGAATGATGATCGCGGCCTCGCCGATCGGGTATTCGAACGTCCCAATATATTCGGAGACGACGACGATAGCGAGTACCACCGCGTGTGCTTTTAAGTGGAATTCCCATCGGCCCGTCGTGCGTATCGGATCCCATTCATCCGCCCCTTCGGCTTCTGGATCGGTTTCTGTAGTATCGTTTTGTGCATCAGTCATTTAGTACCACGGCCCAGTCGAAACAGCAATAGTACAAATAGATTTCTCTGAAATACGGATCGTAGTACCAAGTGAACGTGTCCGAAAATAGCAACGAATAGACTTCTGTTTCGATCCCCCGCAACACTACAACAGTTAATCTGTGAGATAGTGAATATCGATCCCATATCCTTGTCCAGCATCGGCCATCCGTCATGGGTCGTCAACGAACACCCGGTTCAGTTCGAAAGGAGCTGTTCGAGAAACGCACTCAGTACCGCTGCTGCCGACTCAACGTCGGCGATGGGTACGTACTCGCCATCGGAGTGAGCGATCGGTTCCGTTCCATCATGTATCAGGCCCGGGCCAAAGACGATAACCGGCATCGAAGGGGAGAAAAAAGCCGCTTCGGTGGCCGCTTCAAACGGACGAGTCTCCACTGATCGGTTAGTTACTGAACTCGCCACCTGCGTAAACCGTTCGACGAACGCGTTCGCCGGATCTGTTTTAAATGAGTCCAACGAGGATCCCGCATCATATTGGGTGATCGCGTGATCGCAGTCGAGATCCTGGAGACAGGCTCTGATCCGCTCTGTCGCATCCTCACGGGATTCACCGGGTATTGTCCGATAATCTACAACGAATTTTGCGTATTCCGGGACCTGATTCGGACGATTCCCCCCTTCGATAATCGTTGGAGTGAAATCGTTTCGTCCCAGTTCGTCGTCCTCTCGTGGCCGTAAGTTGCGTATAATATGGATAGCCCTAGCGGCACACATAGTCGCGTTTATTCCACTTTCCGGTGTGCCACCGTGTGCGGATTCACCGGATAATTCGATCAGCAAATCGTAGTGTCCGCGGGCTCCGTAGCAGACATCTAACCCAGTGGGTTCTCCCACGATGGCAAAGTCAGCCGAGATCCCATCTGAAAGGTATTCATACAGACCACGCTGGGTCGTCTCTTCGTCCGGTGAGACCAGCAACGTGATCGTTCCTCTCTCGGGATCAATCCGGTCGAAGGCAGCCACCATCGCCGCGAGCGAGCCCTTGGCATCACACGCACCTCTGCCATAGATCGTTTCGTCATCTCGACTGAATGCAATATGTGGAGAGACGACATCCATGTGGGTGTTGAAAACGAGTTCTGGGCCACTCGCGGCCCCTTCTTTTGTTGCATGAATACAGCCCGTCTCGTCCAACTCCGCGTTCGCAATCGTTTCGAGGAGATAGTTCTGGATTTCAGAGACGGTTTCATGACTCTCGATCTTCATGAGTTGTTCGAGATATGACACTGGCTCCATAGGTCCACTACATCCGTCCGCCATTTACTGTTACCGGGGATTCATGAGAAAGCCGATTGCGGCCATCCACGTAAATGAGTAATCTTACCGCGGAGACGATGTCGTCCAAGCGGTCGGTGAAGTACTCGTTCTCGGGCGACGTTTTATTGAAAACGTCCGCTGTTTATTCTGTACTCCGTATCTGCACACCAGCGCTCAATCACCCCTTATCCATCGTCCCGATCGAACCGAACGACGCTCAACGTCTCGAAGGGAAACGATTCCTCACGGACGACCTCGTGGGTGAAGCCGGCGGCTTCCGCGAGCGCCAGCACCTCCTCGTAGCCGGTGAGCGAGGAGACGAGCAGGACGACGCTGCCGCCGGGCGTGAGCACCCGCCCGACGTCGGCGAGAAACGGTTCGATGAGGTCCCGTCCGGACTCCCCGCCCGACAACGCCCGCTCCATCCAGTCGTCCCACTCGTTTTCCGGGTCAGTCGGCAGATACGGGGGGTTGAAACAGACGACGTCGAACGCGTCGTCGCGGAAGGGATCGAGTAGGTTCCCGAGCACGGCCTCGACGCCCCGGCCGCGGGCCTCCCGTGCCGCGTGGGGATTGACGTCGCTGCCGACGGTCCGGACGCCGCACCGCTCGCGGATCCGTGCGGCGACCCAGCCGGAGCCGGTGCCGACCTCCAGCACTCGGTCGGGGGTGGCTCCGGCCCCAGCAGCACGCTCGCGAGCGACCTCGACGGCGCCCTCCGCGAGCAATCCGGAGTCCTCCGCGGGTTGATAGACATCGACGTCGAGCCCGCGTCGTTCCGCGAGATCGCTCATCGATCGTCACCGTTCCCGGCAGTCGATGACCGATCCCCACCGTCTCCGCGTGGCACATCCTCTGCACGGCGCATCCGCGTCGGATCACGGCCGATCGAGGAGTCGAGTTGCACACCGAACTCCTCCTCGCGCGCCGACAACGTCTGTTGTGGGAAGGGGATGGTGATGCCTTCATCCTCGAGGCCGGCTTTGATGGCACCCATCGCGGCCGTCTGTGTCCGCCACCGCTTGCGCATGCTCGGCTCCGTGATCCAGTAGCGGACCCCCAAGACGATCGCGGAGTCCGCGAAGCGTTTCGTAACCACGTCGGGTTCCGGCATCAAGGCGACGCCCTCGATGTCGCGAACCGCCTCGCGGATCGTCGCGCCGGCGCGGTTGATATCGGCGTCGTAATCCACGCCGACTTCGATCTCGATTCGGAGGCGGTTCCGCTTCGAGCGGTCGATGACCGGCCGCGCACGCACCTCGTCGTTGGGGATCGTGACGACTTCGCCGTCGAACGAGCGAAGCCGCGTGTTGATCACCGATATCTCCGTCACCGTTCCCTCGTGGTCGCCGATCGAGACCCAATCACCGACCTCGAAGGGCCGCGAGAACATCAACACGAAGCCGGCGAGCACCGCCCCGAGCGTCTGTCTCGCCGCCATCCCGATCACGATCCCGAGGAACCCGGCCCCGACGAGGAGGCTGCCGACGTTGTCGGTGAACAGTCCGATAATGACGAGCACGACGAGCGTATAGACGCTCACCTGCAGGGTCCGCAGCAGGATCTCCTCTTGATGTTCCGAGATCGCCGTGCTCTCCATCGAAAGCTCACGGATGACCCCGCCGAGGAAGTCCGTCAGCGCGTACGCGCTCGCGAGCAATACGATCGCGAGCACGACGTTCGAGAGCTGATCGGCGATGGCAGCGTTTTCCAGCGCGCTCACCAGCGCCCCGCTCATTCCCCAGATGGCAAGCACCGCGAGGACCGCGAGCGCCGTCGTTCCGGCGACGGTCGTCGAGAGCAGCAGCCGTCGTTTCGAGGAGAGCTCCTCGCTGTGTTTTTTCAACCGTCCGCTCACGAGTCGAACCCCGATCACGATCCCCAAGACGGCGAGCGAGAGGGCGATCCGCTCGACGTTTCCACCCGCCAACTGCTCGATGGACGCGATGGTATCCGTGACCGCGAGCAGTTCAGGGCCGATCGAAGGCGGCATATGCGGGGTCATCCCTCCGGCGACCCGTGTGTTCGAGCCAGTTCCGCGAGCGAAGCGAACGCCGCCGGATCGAGGTCGCCGGGTCGCTGTCGGAGCAGCCGTTCCTCGGCGGCGTCGACGACCGCATCGGCGTCGGCGAGCCCGGAGATGTGGCCGGTGTTTCGGATCGCGTTTCTGACCGTCTTTCGTCGCTGGGTAAAAAGCGCCTTCACGAATCGGAGGAAGAACGCCTCGTCGCCGACCTCGTACTCGGGCGTTCGGGGCGTACAGCGGACGATGGCGCTCTCGACGGCCGGCTGGGGGTCGAACGCCTCCTTCGGGACGTGCTCGACGAGTTCGACGTCGGCGTAATGCCCCGCCGAAACCGAGAGCCGACCGTACTCGCTCGTTCCCGGGTCGGCAACCATCCGTTCGGCGAACTCCCGCTGGAACATCAACACGAGCGGCTTACTGGCCGGCAGCAGCCGGAAGGCAATCTCCGAGGAGACGCCGTACGGCAGGTTGGCGACGCAGGCGGTGAACGGCGGGAACTCGACCGACAGCGCGTCCCCCTCGATCACCTGGAGGAAGTCGTCGGCGATCGCCTCGGCGAACTCCTCCCGAAGAAAGGCCGCGAACGCGGGGTCGCGTTCGATGACCGAGAGGCGGTTTTTGTGTCCCGTCTCACTTCCCGGCACGTTCACGATCGTCGCGAGCAGCCGGTCCGTGAGCGCACCCGCGCCGCCGCCGACCTCGAGGAGATGTCCGTAGTCCGTCCCCTCGGGGAGATACGTCGGGATCCGATCGAGCACCCGATCGTCCACGAGAAAGTGTTGATCGTGAGTGGGGTTCGCTCGTGTCCCCGCGCGGCGCGCCAGGGCGTCGGGGTCCCGGTGACCGTACCGATGGTCGTTCACGCGCGCGTCGCCTCCCGAGCGATGAGTCATTACCGGTCGTACAGGGTGATTCCGGGTAAACCCCTCGTTTCTGGAGGCGATGATCCTCCCGCGACGGCGACGTGGTCTCATCGTGGACGGTCGTTCAGTAATGCCACGGATACTCCCTAAAGGCCGGCTCGCGCTTTTCGAGGAAGGCATCACGCCCTTCGGAGGCCTCCTCGGTCATGTACGCGAGCCGGGTCGCCTCGCCGGCGAACACCTGTTGGCCGACCATGCCGTCGTCGGCGAGGTTGAACGCGAACTTCAACATCCGCATCGCGGTCGGCGACTTACGGGTCATCTCGTCGGCCCACTCCAGCGCGACCGTCTCCAGGTCCTCGTGAGGGATCGACTCGTTGACCATCCCCATCTCCTCGGCCTCGGCGGCCGAGTAGGTCTTGCCTCTGAAGAACACCTCGCGGGCCTTCTTTTGGCCGACCTGTCGGGCGAGGTATGCGGACCCGAACCCGCCGTCGAAGGAGGCCACGTCCGGGTCCGTCTGGAGGAACTTCGCGTGCTCCGTGCTTGCGAGCGTCAGATCACAGACGACGTGTAACGAGTGACCGCCGCCGACGGCCCAGCCCGGAACGACGGCGACGACGGGCTTCGGCATGAACCGGATCAGCCGTTGGACCTCGAGGATGTGCAGCCGACCCGCTCGCGCCTCTCGGACGAGGTCGTCGTCCGCTGCATCCGCCTCGTCGCCGTCGCGGTACTCGTAGCCCGAATCGCCGCGAACCGACTGGTCGCCACCCGCACAGAACGCCCAGCCGCCGTCCTTCGTGGACGGGCCGTTACCCGTGAGGAGGACACAGCCGACATCGGCCCGCTTGCGGGCATGATCGAGGGCGGCGTAGAGCTCGTCGACCGTTCCCGGTCGAAAGGCGTTGCGCACGGCGGGGCGATCGAAGGCGATCCGAACCGCGGGCACGTCGACCGCACGGTGATAGGTGATGTCGTCGAACTCCTCGGTGACGGGCTCCCACGCGTCGGGGTCGAAGATCTCCGAGACCATGCTCGGTTCTTGACCCGGCAGGGTATGAATCGTCCGACGTGCAGGGCGAGGTCACGTTCGGCCGGTACTGCTTTAGCATCGGTCCCACACGGAAATGCATGCACGGAGTTGGCCACCACGGGGGTCGGATCGGCGGCGACGCGTTCACGTTCACCACCCCGCACGTCAGGTTCGGCGACGGCGTCGCGAGGGCGATCGACGACGTCCTCGCCCGCGCGGAAGTCCAGAACCCGCTCGTCGTGACGGATGAGGGGGTGGAGGCGGCCGGCGTCCTCGATCCCGTGCTCGAATCGATCACGGGCGATCCGCTCGTTCACTACGCGACGACCGAACCGTCGACGGCGGACTTCGACGCGCTCCCGACGGACGCCGCCGACGGCGTCGTCGCGGTGGGTGGCGGTTCCTGTCTGGACACCGCAAAGGTCGTCGCGACCCTGCTGGCGCATGGGGGCGACGCGGCGGAGTATCTCGGCGTCGACACGGTCCCCGGCCGCGTCGCGCCGCTCGTCGCGATCCCGACGACGAGCGGCACCGGTTCGCAGGCGACCCAGACGGCCGTCCTCACCCACGACGGGATCAAACGTGGCGTGAGCGACGAGTACCTCCGGCCCGACTACGCGCTGGTCGACCCGACGCTCACCTTCGGGCTCCCCGCGAGCGTCACCGCACGGTCGGGATTCGACGCGTTTGTCCACGCGCTCGAATCGTTGACCGCCCGCGATCATCGGTGGATCGACCCACGGCCGATCACGTATCAAGGGGCGAACCCGGTCTCCCGGTCGCTCGCCCGCGAAGCGCTCGTGCAGGTTCACGGGGCGATCGAACGGGCGACGTTCGACGGCGACGATCGCGACGCGCGCCGGGCGATGAGCCTCGGCTCCCATCTCGCTGGGACGGCGTTCTCAGCATCGGGACTGGGGATCGTCCACGCCCTCGCGAGCGCGCTCGGGGGACTCGTCGACGCGCCCCACGGCGACTGTCTCGCGGCATCGATCACGGCCGGGTTGACGTACAACCTCCCGGTCCGTCGGGACGCGTATGCCTCGGTCGCCCGGCTGCTTGATCTCGACGATCCCGCAAGCACTCGGAACGGTGCCTCTGCCCTCGTCGACGAGTGTGACCGCCTTCGACGATCCCTCGGCCTCCCGACCGGGATGGATGATCTCGGTTTCGATCGGGCTGACGTCGACGAGATCGTCGCCAACACGCTCGTGCAAGAGCGCCGACTGCCGACGAACCCACGGCGGGCCGGCGATGACCTTCAGGCGCACCTGATCGAGATGGAGTTCGACGGCTGAGCGGTCGACGGCGTGGGAACCATCACAGCAATCCACGTATGCGCTCGCCACCCTCGTCGTGAGTCGCCGACTGGAGGATCGATACGAAGAGATGGTCTCACTCTTGATCCGTCGTGGATCGCGTGGGAGGGTAAGGAGGAATGCCCGGAAGGCCGATCGGCTCCGGGTGGGCGTGTGATTCAGGCGTCCCGTTGGGCTTCCGGCTTCAGGCGTCCAGTTCGGGTTCTGACCTCAGGCGTACCGTTCGAGTTCCGGTCGGTCGAGGTCCTCGAGGACGTCGGCGGCGACCCCGGAGAGGAACGATTCACCCTCGTCGGTGAGCCGGCGACCCTCGCCGGAGGCCGTCGAGACGAGTCCCTCCTCCTCTAACGCCTGCAGCGAGGAGCGAATGAGCTTCCGGGAGCCGGCGGAGTGTTCACCGGGGCGGACCGAGTAGCGGTTGGAGCCGCGCTTTTTCGAGCCGTACTCGGTCGCGAGCCGCTCGATGCCGATGGGCTCGTTTTTGGCGACCTTTCGGAGGAGGCTCGCCGAACGGACGTACCAGAAGTCGTCCTGTTCGGGGGGGAGTTCGCGACCCTCGCCGCTTTTGCTGAAGGCGACCCAGTCGGGCTCGTCGATCCGGTCCTCGAGTCGTGCGGCGACCTCCTCGATGAGGGCGTCCGCCGGCACGTCGTAGATGGTAACCATTGGGGGAAGTTCAGCCTTGCGTCGTTTAAACCCATCGTATTCGGGAGGTGCCGTGTGACCCGTTTTCACGGGCTCTGGCGTCGATCCCCGTCGAAACGCTCGACGCAACCACGACCGCCTTCGGCGGCCTAGCTGGGCCGTTCACCGGCCGTCTCGGGCCCGTCGAACACGAATTCGTCCCCCGCGCTCCGCAGGGTGAACCGATCGAGTTCGGCGACGAGCGTCCCCGCACCATCACGCAGCTCGGTGATCTCCGTCGCGATCTCGGCGATGTCGTCGGCGGTTCGCTCGGCCCCATCGGCGACCGAGTCGCCCGTCTCCGCCAACGCCCGCGCACGATCGGCCACGTCGGCGATGGTCGAGGCCACCTCGGTCGCCGACGCGGCGCCGTCGTCCGTCGCATCCGCGACCTCGCCCATCGAGTCGTCGAGACGGTCCATCGCCTCCGTCACCGTCCCGAACGTCGACCCCGCGGCGTCGACCTGCTGGCGGCCGTCATCGACCGAGGACTGCAGCTCGCCGACGTCCGTCCGAACCGCCGTCACGTCCGAGAGCGTTCGATCGACGTTCTCGCCGATCGTCGCGGCGTGCGTCTGAGTGCGGTCAGCGAGCGCTTTGACCTCCTCGGCGACGACCGCGAAGCCGGCACCGACGTCGCCCGTCGCGCCGGCGCCTGCACGCTTGCTTCCACCCGCTCCCGTGTCCACGCCGCCATCCGTCGCCGACCCGGACGCAACCGCGCCACCTCCAGCGCGAGCCGCCTCGATGCCGGCGTTGAGCGCGAGGATGTTCGTCCGGTCGGCGATGTCCTCGATGGCGGCGGTCGTCTCCTCGACGGCATCCATCCGCTCGTCCATCGACTCCGCGAGGTCGACGACGGTACCGACGCTCTCCTCGACGGCGTCCATCACCGTCACCGCATCGCGAAGCTCGTCCTCCGCGTCGTTGGCGATATCGGCCGTCTCGGTCGCCTCCGTCGAGACGGACTCCGCGCTCGCGGCGATCTCCTCGATCGTCGCCGAGAGCTGTCCCATCTCCCCGCCGGCGGTCTCCAAGGCCGTCGCCTGGTCACGAAGCCGCTCGGAGAGATCGCGGACCTCCCGGGCGCTTTCGCGCTGTGTCTCACGGAGCGTCTCCGCGCGGGCCTGCACGGAGTCGGTCGTCGATTCGACGTCGGCCGCGAACGTCCGAAGCTGGATGATGACGTCGGAGAGGTCGTCCGTCATCGATCGGTAGGCGTCGCTCAACTGCCGGATAGCCTCGACGTCGCTGTCGCGCGGCGGTTCGACGGTGAGGTCACGGTCGGCGACCGCCGACAGTGCATCGGCCAGCTCGGACGCCTCCAAGCGAAGGGTCTCGTTGAGCGTTGCGACCTGCTCACGCTGTTTTTCCGCCTCCTCGCGGGCTTGTTCGACCTCCGCCTGTTTTTCGGCCAACGCGTCGAGGTCGTCCTGCCGATCGTCGAGGTCGCTGTAGGTCGCCTCGAGCGAGCGCCAGTGAAAGAGGATGGCCACCGCGAGGCCGGCGACGAAGACCCCGTGTATCACGCCCCACGCGATCGGGTGGTCCATCGCCGCCGGATGGTTGTACACGTGCATTCCGGTGACCATCCCGAAGAGGCTGTGCTGAAAGACGACGTAGAGAATCGCGGCCGCGAACGGCACCCAGTCCTCATACAGCGCGACGACGCCGACGCCGACGAAATAGAGGAAGTGCGCCTCGATGAATCCACCCCAGAAGTACGCGAGGACGGCGGCGACCGACATGAACGAAAGCGATGCGAGCGTGGATCGAACCCGGCGTGGAAGGGCCGGAATCGCGGCGAGCGCGGCGAGGATCCCGACCGCCGCCACGCCGCCGATGGCATGAGTGATCGGGATCTCCGGAAACGCCGCCCCCGTGAGCGTTCCGGTTCCCTCAAAACGGCTGATGACGAGCAGCACCGGAAGCTGGGCAAGAATACCGAGGAGGATCATCCGATGGCGTCGCTCGAAGTCGCGCTCGGTGACGCGGTGGCCATCCGGAATCGCCGCGATGAACGCGGCCAGTTCACCAGCGACGCTCCCACCCTCCACCGCACGTTCTGAAGACATCCTACCCGTTGGATGTTAAACCCAATATAAACACCTACGCCCGAAAATATCAGCATTGATGGCTCCAACCCCAAAATCATCACTTGAGAAACTAATTTTCCGGGGATGAATCAACCTCCGCGCGAGACTGGATGTAATCCCTCTACGCGATGTACGCGTATTTTCGCTCGTTCATGCGCCCCCAGCCGGTGAAGACGAACTCCGCCTCCGGCGCGGTGAACTCCTCTATTTCGCGGTCGAGCTCCTTGTCGTACTCGTGGACGTCGTGGACGTCCTCGTACTCCTCCCATGAGAGGTCATAGCGGGCGGCGAGCTGGGCGTCGATGTCGAGCGCCTCGATCTCCGCCTGCCAGCCCTCACACACCGTCTCGGCGTGGATCTCCGCCTGTGCGCCGGAGCCGTACGATCCGACGAGCAGCGTCTCGCCGACGCCGTCGCCGTCGCGCTCGAGCAGGTCACGCAGCGCGCTGGTGCGGGCGACGTGGACGGAGCCGGTGTACCAGTTGCCGACCTCTCGTGCGAGCCCCAGCGTCGGCTCGACGACGTCGGCGTACCACGCCTGGTACTGGTCGGTTCCTTTGAGTTCGTCCATGTACTCGCGGATCGCCTCCTCGAACGCCTCGCGGTCATCGTACTCCGCCTCACGGGGCTGTCGGCCGATCTCCCCGGCGAGGTCGTCCTCATAGCTCGTATCGCGAATGACGTGGCGGTACGCGAGCAGCGCGGCCTTGCGGACCATGCCCGGGAACGGGGTGTGGAAGGGCGCGTACGCGAAATCGTCGAGTTCGACCTTGCCCGCGACGGACTGGTAGTCCTCCAACGCCTCGCGCATCCGGGCGAGATACACCTGCATCGAGCGCTTGCCGTCGACGCTGGGGAACTGCTGGTTCGGCTTCAGAAAGTCCGTCTCGTCTTTCGAGCCATACCCCTGATGCGTCGAGAGTTCGACGATCGAGGGATCCTCGTCGATGAGCATCGCGACTGCGCCGGCACCCTGGGTCGCCTCGCCGGGGTCGCCGCGGGCGTACAGCGCCGTATCCGTCGCGATCACGAGTGCCGCGCGGCCACGGTTCCGCCCCGCCCGGATCCAGTTGTACGCATCGTCGATCGCCTGGGTCCCCGCGACACAGGCGAACTTGCGCTCGCCTTTGTTCGCGTGGGTGAAATCGCCGTCATAGACCTGTTCGAGACAGCCCGCGATGTACGTCGAGACGGGTTTCGAGTGGTCGAACGCCGACTCCGTGGCGACGTCGATCCGTCCGATGTCCTCGGGGACGAGCCCCTTGCGGTCCATGAGCGTCTTGGCGGCGTTCGCGCCCATCGTGACGATGTCCTCGTAGACGTCCGGGAACGAGGAGTTGTTGAGCCCGAGCCCCTTCGTGTACTTCGCCGGATCGTCGCCCTTCTCCGGCGCGAAGGTGTTCGGTAAGTCGAGTTTGAGCTTCCCCGTCCGGATCTCGATCGCGTCGATCCCCACTGCGGTCATACATGGTCGTTCATACAGCGGGCTTATGGGCCTGTCGATGGGAGTTACGTCGATCGTGGAAACGAATTGGGGGAGAGGGATATAAATGAGCCGCACCCGCGGTAAACGTTATAGTAGTACGAATACGTATTACAAACATGTCAACGACGGTTTCCGCGAAGATTCCGGAGGAACTCAAGCGTGAGTTGGAGGACGAGAACGTTAACGTAAGCGAGGCGATCCGCGAGGCCTTGGAGGCTGAGGTTCGTCGACGGCGACGGGAGCGACTGTGCGAGCGGGCGGCGGAGCTTAAAAATGACACGAGAGACCCAGTCGACGCCGATGAGATCGCGGGGTTGGTGCGCGAGGACCGAACGGAACACGACCGATGAGCGACGATGCAAACGGCGAGCCCGGCCGAACGCCGGTCTTCGACACGAGCAGTCTCATTGCCGTCCTACTCGATGACGACACACCCCCGATATCGGTCCTCTTCGACGGTCACGTCCTCGATCTCACCATTTATGAGGCGGGAAACGTCCTCTGGAAGATCCACACATTACAGGGACGAACAACACAACAGGAGCACGCGGAACTGATCTCGTTGCTTGCGGACCTTCGGCGCGAACTCGTCGTGCACGATCTGGAGGAGATCGGCGTCGATACGGTGATGAGGGTCGCAACGGCGACGGATTTGACGTTCTACGACGCCGGATATCTCGCATGTGCTGAGATGGTGGAGACGACACTGGTGACTGAAGACAGCGAACTTTCTGCGGTCGCTAACGGTCGCGTGAGGTCGAAGCGAGTACGGAACGTTGACGTTTTCACTGATAATAATAATAAATGAAGTTATCAGTTTGTTAGGAACAGTTGACCGTCTTTGGATCGGCGTACCGCTTTCGATTTTTACCGTGACTATTTTCTTTCATAATTATGGGCTACTTTCAGATATTTCGGCTAGACGGCTAGTTACCCGGACCAGGGACACCCGTAATATATATTGTTCTACGGTTATCGTCGTCAATAAACGTTATACCGATCATGGATCCTCGGGCATCGCTGTCAAATTCGAGTGTTATTGTATTTGTGTCACCTGTCTCTTCAAACGAAAGAGGCTCCGGGAGGTCTTTGAAGCCACCACGAAGCTCAATGTCAATTTCTTCTATCGTAAATGAATTCTTAACCGCCGAACCATCATAATATAAATTATATGCGATTTCTTCAAACACAATACTCTCTTCAGCATCGTTGCGGAAGGTGAGTTCCACTTCACTGTTGCTCACACCACTACTTTGTCCTCCTCTTATATCATCCAAAATTACTCTGTTATCTCCCCCGCTAGGATTCAATCCTTCAGGATCACCACTACGTTCTTCAGTATCACTGATCTCAAATTCTACAGACTGCCAGTCTTCTTCCCCAATGCTTGCAGTGACATCGTTGGATCCAATGCTAGTGAACACACGACCGTCGTCGTTCGTAGTAAAGGAGCCTCCATCAATTGTCACTGTTGAGCCGGAAACCGGATTATTGTATTTATCTCGCACCTCGACACCGATCTCACTATTAGGTGATACGATTTCTGAGCCGACCGGAACGATGTACGCCGGTTCACTCGTTCCCTGACCGTCGATTGAGACCTCCGATAAGCGGAGGTCATACTGGTCAGATTCCATGAACTCGATTCGTATCTCCCCGTTTCCTTCAACAGGTTCGGCAGTCACCGGGATGTCCTTGAGTTCAAACCTATCAGTCCACAACTCTGCGGCACGAGTCTCGTCACTCAAAGCGGTGGGAAGGACGATACTGTCACCAGCTTCGACGTCTATTGGCACCGTTCGAGCACCCTGAGAGACGGCTTCCGGATCAACGCTTCGTGCTTCAACACCGTCCTCAGAGACCGTTCCAGACAGAGTTGTCAACGAGATCCGGTCGCTCCGGACAGCGGTCTGATCCGTTCTGAACAACGTCGCATCGCTCGGGAACTCGGCACCGACGATGGAGTGTTCATAAATAAGCGTTGGAGCGTTCTGGAACTCGTTGTAGTTCGCAGTGTATCGAACCGACCGCGTTCTGTACTCCGCTCCACCGTCGTTCCAGAAGCTAACAATGTTCTCGTGTGCAGCACTTTCATTGATCGTGATATCATTGAGATCGATTTCTTGGTCAGAAGTTGTTTCGAGGCTTCCCGTTGCAGGGGGTGGATTCACGAAGAACGTCCGCTGTGGATACCGCGTCCCGAGTTTCACTGATGTCGATCGACCATCACCGGAGCGCCCGGCACTCAGGATCGAGTTCCGGAGATCGACGAAATCACCCTCCACCTCTTGACTATGTTCGAACTCCACCTCGGTGTTCTCCTGTGGTACAACCAACGCCTGATAGACGGCCAACGAGATGATCAGAAAGCCGAAAAGGACCACGGCCCCGACCACGACCGACTGCCCCCGCCGGTCGTGAATGAATGTCATGATCCACGGTCCGGGACCGACCCTTATAAATTCCGCACCCGCGCTCTCAACATTGATACGCGATCGGCGGCATCGGTCCGTCCTTCGATCGCGCAGCGCACACTATCCCGCCGCCCGTTTTCCGGTTTTCACCGCGACGATGGCGGAGACGACCGCCCCGGCCCCGCCGATCAGGACCGCCTGCGTCGAATTGATATCACCGAGATAGATCCCGAGAAGCGAGACGGTCACGAACGTGAACACCATCGCGGCGATCACCGACCCGAGGCCCGGTCCCGCCGACTCCCCGCCGCTAGATCCGCTCATGGCCGATCGCCTCCCGCCGCTCACTTAAAAGGCGCGCCGTTGTGCGCGCCCCCGTGGGACCCGGACCGGGTCGTTTTTGCGGGCGGCCGCCGCAGTCGGGCGTATGGCGAAACAGCCGCATCTGTTGATCGAGGAGGGCGACGTCCACGAGACCGCGATCATCCCGGGCGACCCCGGTCGCGTCGACCGCATCGCGGACCTCTGTGACGACGCCGAACTCGTCGCGGAAAACCGCGAGTACAAGGTCGTCAACGCCAGCTACGAGGGCGACCCGCTCACGATCTGTTCGACCGGCATCGGCTGTCCCTCCGCGGCCATCGCCGTCGAGGAACTCGCGCGCGTCGGCGTGAAGAACTTCATCCGCTGCGGGACCTGCGGCGCGCTGCAGGAAGGCATGGAGATCGGTGACATGGTCGTCGCGACCGGCGCGGCCAAAGAGGAGGGGACGAGCAAGCGCTATGAGGACGCGGTCTACCCAGCCGTCCCCGACTACGACGTGCTCTCCGCGCTCGTCGACGCCGCCGAGGCGAACGACGAGGAGATCCACGTCGGCCCCATCGTCTCCGATGACGCCTACTACAACGAGAGCGACGAGTTCGTCGCCGACTGGGAGGCCGCGAACCTGCTCGCGATCGAGATGGAGGCCGCCACCGTCTTCGCGCTCGCCCGCCGCAAGGGGCTCCGAGCCGGCGCGATCTGCACCGTCGACGGCAACCTCGTCGAGGGGACGCAGAAGGGTGCCGACTCCGACGACGAGCTGCCGGAAAAGGCAAAGGACAACGTCGAGCGCGCGATCCGGATCACGCTGAACGCCGTCGTCTCGTTATAAGGACGCGGATCGGTGGACGCTGTCTCCGTGTCGACCAACACTCGTTCACCGATCAAGGAGGTCGGCCGCGTCCACGACCGTCGCGAACTCCCCGTTCAAGTGCGCGAGCGCGACGCGGTGGGACGTCTCGGCGTCGACCCGCTCGCCGTCGGGCGTCTCGCGGTCGTGTGTCGCCGTCGCGTCGGCGACGAGGTACACCTCGTAGCCGCGGTTCTCGGCCATCCGAACGCTCGTCGAGACGCAGTGATCCGTGGTCAGCCCGCAGACGACGAGCGTCCCAGAGCCCTGCTCGCGAAGCCACGCGTCGAGGTCGGTGTCGACGAACGCGCCGTTGACCGACTTCACGAAGGCGACCTCGTCCTCCAACGGCGCGAGGTCGGGTTTCCACGCGAATCCCGGTCGGTCGGGCCGCAGCGGCGAGTCCGGTTCCGTCGAGGCATGGCGGACGTGTGCGACCGGGCGATCGGCGGCTCGCCACGCCGCGAGCAACGCCGCCGCGACGGACTCCGCCTCGGGATTGTTGCGTGCGCCCCACCCCGACTCGTCGAACCCCGTCTGGAAGTCGATGAGCAGGAGGACCGCGTCGTCCGGGAGGGGGGTGTCATCCCGAAGTTCGGGGGCCCCCTCAGTCATCGTCCGCACCGACGATAGTGGGGGACGGACCGCCGCTGTCGGCGTCGCCGGCCGCCGAGAAGCGCTGCCATGCGCCGGGTTCGAGCAGCTCGGCGGGAGCCTTCGGATGCTCACGGGTCGGATTCATCGGGCACTCGTCCGGACTTTCGGCGTCGTCCTCGCGGAAGAGATACTGCGGCCACTCGCGGTCGCCCTCGGCACCCCAGTCGCCGAGGTCGGCGTGTGGACAGACGCCGTCGTACTCGGCCATCCGTTCCTGAATGACCTCCCGGGCCTGCTGCCCGGCTTCGGTGTCGGCGGTGATCCCCTCGAAGACCGCCCGCGGCTGGAAGGTGATCTCCAATCCGACCGGCGAGTACCGGCTTCGTCGCTCGTCATAAAACGGGGCCCGCGAGGTCGGAAAGAGCGGCTCGCCGCCGAAACAGAACTCCCAGTAGGGATCGTCGGGATCGGTCGGAATGTCTTCGGGCCATGGCTCGGGGTCGTGAACGTGGAGGAATTCGAGGACGTGCCAGAGCGCCTCGTGGAAGTCGGCCTCCGTGGCGTCGTCCGCAAGCGGCTTAAAAAAGACCGCGAGCGGCACGCGCTCGGCGTGATCGCGGTAGGTGTCGAGATATTCGAGGAGGACGTCCCGGAACCGGAGGAGTGCAGCTGGCTCCGTCGTCGACTCACACGCCGCATAGAGCAGTTCGCCACGCCGTTCGACTTCGATCCCGAAATAACAGGGGAACGGCGAGCCGTCGTGGTCGGCAAGCATCGACTCACGGAACGTGCGGTAGTGTTCGGACAGCCATGCAGGCGCGTCGTCGAGCCGTTCGTGAAGGGTCTCCTGATCCAACAGCACGCCCTCGGTGCCGGGCTCGTTCATGTCCGATCAAATGGCGTCAAAGGGCTTTTCGGTTTCGTTCGCTCCCGTTTCGTGGGAAGGCCGATCAGCCCCTCAGTCGCCCGCGACCGCGAACCGGGAGGCGTCGCTCTCGGCGGTCGGTGAGGTGACGAGCGAGACGCCCACGGTGAGCGCCGCCGAGAGCACCATCAGCGCGAGCGCGTAGTCCCACCCGCCGAACGAGCGCGGCAGCGTAGGGATCAACACGAGCGCGAGGTAGATGATCTGTGGCACCGCCACGCCGGCGATCATCCCCGAGCGGGTCGTTCGGTCCCAATAGAGGGCACAGATCACGGGGAGCGCGAGCAGCGCGAACCCGGAGAACGCCGTGTCACCGACCTCGATAAGCGTGCCGGGACGCAGGAGGCTGGCGAAGAACGCCAGCGTCGCGAAGACGGCCACGCCGACCCGCCCGAGCCACGCCTCCCGGCTCGCGCTGGCGTCAGGGTTGATAAGGGGTCGGTAGAGGTCGCGGGTGAAATACGACGAGCCGGAAAGCAGCATCGAGTCGGAGGAGGACATCATCGCGGCCATCGCGCCCGCGATGACGAGCGCCGCGAACCAGAACGGCGTGTACTCGTTGAGCACGACGGGGAGCACGTTCGCGCCCTCAGCGACATCGATGGGCATGCCGGCGGCCCAGGCCCCGAGCATAAACGCCGGAAGGAAAAGGAGGAGGACGAGCACGGGCCAGAGTGCGAACGAGCGCTTGAGGACCGCGCCGCTCTCGGCGACGAAAAAGCGCTGGTTGATCTGTGGGAACATCGTCACACCGAACGCGATGGTGATGGCGCTGGAGATGATGAACCCGGGCGTGTAGAGGCCGCCGCCGAAGCTCCCGAAGTCGGGACGCGCCTCCAGCATGGACCCCGTCGCGGATCCCAACCCGCCGACCGCGGCAAGCACCCAGATCGCCGCGATCCAGACGATAGAGAGCATGAAGAGCCCCTGAATGGTATCGGTCCACGCCACCCCACGCATCCCCGCGAGCACGACATAGAGGATCATGAACGCCGTGATGAGCGCGGCACCGGCCCAATACGGGACGATGCCGTCGGAGAGCCCAACCAGCGCCTCGCCCGCCCCCATCTGCTGGAGCATGACGTACGGAAAGAGCCAGATGAGACTGACGCCCGCGACGAGCCCGCGGAGGCCGGGCGAGCCGAACCGATCGCCGAGCATCTCGCCCAGCGTCACGTAGCCGTTACGTCGGCCGACGAGCCACTGCTTGTAGCCGATGACGTACCAGAGGACCGCGAACAGGACGCCGTCCAGCGCACCCATCACGATCAGCCACTCGGGACCGGCCGAAAACGCGAGGTTCGGCCCGCCGAAGAAGGTGAACGCCGAGAGCAACGTGGCGAACGTCGTGAACAGGAGGACGAGGGTGCCGAACGACCGGCTCGCGAGGTAGTAGTCCTCGGCGGTCGCCTCCGTGAGCCGGTACGCAAGCAGGCCCACCGCGAGCGCGACGAGGAGGTAGACCACGATGATCCCCAGTTGGACGGCGACGCTCACGGTCGATCACCTCCCTCGACCGACGGATCGAACCCCATGCCCCGCTCCCACGCGCCGCTTGCGACGAATCGCCAGAAGAGGATCGAACAGATCCCGAGCCACACGATGTGCCACCAGATCCAGACCGGGAGCCCGGCGACGACGAGATCGACGCCCCACAGCGGCCAGGGGACGGCGAAGACGATGAGCACCGCGAGGATCGGTATCCATACGAGATCTCTTCTAGACCGCCTCATTATAACACAATTAGGTCATTGTGGATTAAAAAGTATCGATGTGCTTCGACTGAGAGCTTCGAAGAAAATTTTTCTTCATAACACCGGTTCGGGGAGGAACCCGACAACTATTTTGCGCGCACAGACGTACGTAATATCCCGAGCGACGCCGACCTGGCGACGTTCGATATTCACCATCATGATCACACACACGCACACACACGAACGACTGGACCCATGGACGATACGGCAAAGTACCTGATCCACGCGACGATGGCCGCCGACGGCGTCGTCGAGCGGAGTGACGTCGTCGGCGCGGTGTTCGGCCAGACCGAGGGCCTCCTCGGCGACGAGTTGGATCTTCGCGGCCTCCAGGAGTCCTCGAAGGTCGGCCGGATCGACGTCGACGTCGAGTCGGAAAACGGCCAGTCCTTCGGCGAGGTGACGGTCGCGTCGAGCCTCGATAAGGTCGAGACCGCGATCCTCGGCGCCTCGCTCGAGACGATCGACCGGATCGGCCCCTGTCGGGCCTCCGTCGAGGTCCGCAGCATCGAGGACGTCCGCGCCGCCAAGCGTCGGGAGGTCGTCGAGCGCGCGAAGGAGCTGCTCGC
Organism: Halorubrum vacuolatum; assembly: GCF_900188065.1. GTDB lineage: Archaea > Halobacteriota > Halobacteria > Halobacteriales > Haloferacaceae > Halorubrum > Halorubrum vacuolatum. The sequence goes on along the minus strand of NZ_FZNQ01000002.1, from coordinate 134,104 downwards.
GGAGGGGTTCGAGGAGACGAGCCTCGCGAGCACGGACGTCTTGGAGGAGGTCCGCGACGCCGCCCGCGTCGAGGGCATCGACGAGTACGAGGGATTGCCCGCCGGCCCCCGCGTCGGCGACTCGGACGCCGTCATCGTCGTCGAGGGACGCGCCGACGTGCTCACCCTGCTTGAGGGAGGGATCAAAAACGCCGTCGCCGTCGAGGGGACGAACGTCCCCGAGACGGTCGCCGATCTCACGCGGGACCGGACGGTCACGGCCTTCCTCGACGGTGACCGCGGCGGCGAGCTCATCCTTCGGGAGCTGACGCAGGTCGGCGAGATCGACTACGTCGCGTTCGCGCCGCCCGGAAAGTCGGTCGAGGACCTGAACCGGGGCGCCGTCTTCGAGGCGCTTCGCGGAAAGATCCCCTACGAGACGCTGGCTGACGAGCCGAACCTCAGGCGGGCGGCAGCCGACCGGACGCGTGAACGGACCGACGCAACCGGTTCCTCGGCCGATGCCGAAACCGGTGCCCCCGAAGGGACAGACGGAACCGGCGATCCTGAAGACACCGACGACGCTGAGGATCCCGAAGACACAGACGGCGCTGAGGATCCCGAAGGGACAGACAGCGCTGAAAATCCTGGGACAGGCGAGGCCGGCGCTGGCGCGTTCAACAGTACCGATCGACACGACCACGGAGACACGGATCGATCCTCCGAGGAAAGCAGCGGCATCGACGCCGTGGACGACGGGGATGAGGCCGACGACGTGGCGGAAGGCGAAGCCGACGTCGAAATCGGCGGGACGGGCGCCGAAACCGAAGACACGGACACCGAAAGCGAGGAAGTCGGTGCCGAAAGCGAGGAAGTCGGTGCCGAAAGCGATGATGCCGTCGTCCAGGACGACGAGTCCCGGTCGCTCGAAGAACACGTCAAAGAGGTCATCGACGCCGGTAGCGGCCTCGCTCGGCTGCTCGCGGACGACCTCGGGGTCCAACGCGAGGTCGAAGCGACCGCCGCCTTCGATGCGATAGCGGAGGCCTCGGACCCGCCGCACACGGTCATCGTGGACGGGCGTATCGATCAGCGGCTACTCGACATCGGCGCACAGCGCGGGGTCGGTGAACTCCTCGGACGGGAGACCGGGGAATACGTCAAGCGACCGATCGGCGTCCGCGTCCGAACCGTCGGCGACCTTCAGGTCGACGTCGACGCGATCGCCGAGTGAACGACGTGTGGGCTGGGAACGCGCTCACACCAAGGCGACCAGCTCGAGGCCCGCGAAGAGCACGTCGCCGTAGGTGAGCGCGACGACGAGCCCGAGGAACATCGGGACGATAAACGGCATGCCGGGGGAGACCCACACCGCCTCGCGCTCTGAGACGACCGCCAGTCCCTCCCGAAGGGTTTCCGCGTCCGTACCGTACGCGGATCCGTCGATCGACGAGAGGAACCGCTCGGCCGCCCACGGGTCCTCGAACGGCTCGTCGTTGTCGACGCCGTCACGATCCCCGTCCCCGTCGCCATCGCTCCCGTCATCGATCAACTCACCGTCATCGATCAGCTCCCCGCCATCGGTTGCGGGGTCGACGTGAGTTCCGCCATCGGTCGGATCGAACGTCTCCGTCACCGTCGACGGGTCACGGAGCCGGTCGGGATCCGCCCGTAGCTCCGCCAACGTGAGCCCACGCCAGCGGAGGTACATTCGAAGCGCGTCCAGATCGAGCCCGTTTCGTGTCGTCCCCGAGGTGTCCTCGAAGAGGCGGCCGTGTCGATTCGGCAGGCTCTCGGTCGCGACCGGTCGGGCGAGAAACGCCGCGGGACGAAGCCGCCCGGACGCGAGATTGTACGCGCCGAGACCGGCGGGGTAGGCCAATCCCAGAAGCACCGTGTTGGTGAGGATGGTGAGCGAGAAGACGCCCAGATCGGTTACGACGAGCGGAAAGGCGGTCGTGCCGACGAAATAGGTCGGAAACGTCGGGAAGACGACGGCGAGCGCGATGAGCGCCTTCGCGTCGGCGCCGCCGAACGCGCCGAGATACCAGAACGCGTAGCCGAGCGGCGCGACGAAAAGCAGGCTGATCCCGGCTTGGATCAGAAAGAGCCGACCCTCGAAGGTGGCGAACGGAAGGTGCTGGACCGCCTCGAACGCGAGGAGGAAGAACCCGAGCGCGTACAGCGGCGGCCAGATCCGGTTCGGCAGGCGACGGGTCCGAACGTCCCGCACCGCCGCCCAGCCGAAGACGAGGACGACGACTAGCCGAAGGAGGTCCGGCACCGTCGCGAAACTCGCGAACATATCCACATTCCGGCGGGGCGGGAAATTAGGCGTTCGGGTTCGACCCTCGGTGCTGATAATCGGCGGTGAAGGGTGGACGGACGGGTGAACCGATCGGATCCCTACCGGCCCGCCGCGTGGCCGTGGACGAACTCCCGCAGGAGCTTCCCGGCGACCGCCGCCGCCTGCCCGTCGTCGCGGTCGTTTACCTCGACCACGTCGAAGCCGTCCGCGTGTGGGGCGACCGCGCGGACGACGTCACGGACCTCGCGGGGGTGAAGGCCGAACGGCTCCATCGTCCCCGTGCCCGGCGCGAAGCCCGGGTCAAGCCCGTCGATATCGACGGAGCAGTAGACGGATTCCCCCGCGAAGGCGTCGGGGGAGAGCCCATCTATCCAGCCGCGAGCGTCCTCGGGGGCGACGACCTCCACGTCGGCCGCGTCGGCCCGCTCCCATTCCTCCGGAGATCCGGTTCGGGCGCCGATCACGACGACACGATCGGCGATCGAAAGGGATCGACGCGTCACGCAGGCGTGGTTCCAGGGGTTGCCGTCGTACTCGTCGCGGAGGTCGAGGTGGGCGTCACAGATCACGAGGACGTCCGGGTCGACGGCCTCGACGCCCGCATACGTCACCGTATGCTCGCCGCCCAGCATGAGCGGAACCGCACCGTCGAGAACGACGCTCCGAAGTTCGGCGGCGAGATGGTCGAGGAAAGCGGGCACGTCGTCCCACGGGGGGACGTCGCCGGCGTCGTGGACCCCGCGTCCGGAGAAGAAGCCGTCCGTCCGTCGCTCGTAATCGTCGTAGGTCTCGGCGAACCGTCGGATCCGATCCGGGCCGAATCGGGTGCCCGGCTGAAAGGTGGTGGTCGCGTCCAGGGGCGCACCGAGGATCACGTAGGACGCCTCCTCGCGGGTGGCGCTCGCCCCGGGGAACATGGCTATCCGACGACCTTCCGCTGGCCCTCGTACTCGAGGTACTCGATGGTGTCGTCCGAGGAGAACGACTCGCCTTCGGGGATCAGCATGGTGAACGTCTCGTAGGTGTCCAGATCCATCACCTGGGCGTCGTCGCCGGAGACGGAGACGACCTGCCCCTGCTTCCGCTCGATGATCGGGACCCACACCTTCGCGTCGACCGGTTGTGAGAGCGAGCGTTTCTTCTCATCGAAGACGCCTTTCCCTTCGATCCGGGCCTTTGCGCTGCCGTGTTTGCCCGGCTTCGCGGTGCTGTAGTGGTTGATCTTACAGGGCGAGTCGTCCATCATCACGTAGCTGCCCTCCTGAAGTTCCCGAACCTGCTTCTGCTCTCTCGGCATATCCACGCCTTCCCGGGGCGCGGGTATAAACGGTTTGGAACGCTGGCGCGGGGGCGATGTCTTGCCGACAAAAAGGGGATGAGAGGCCCTCAGGGGTGGAACTCGTCCTCGTACTCCGCTTCCTCCTCCTCATCGGGCGGCACGAAGTGGCCGGTGAGCAGGTAGCTCACGATGAACAGGACGATGAACCCGACGCCGACCGCGGCGGTCGTCCGCACGACGAACGGGAACTCGATCCAGAGGAAGTACCGATCGGCGATGATGATCGCGATCACCGCCGCGATGATCGCCTTCTGTTCGTCTGTCGGGTCCGTCAGTACCTGTTTGACGTCGGCTTTGAGTTCGTCGATGAATCCCATGTTCACGTACCTCCGTCGTCCGCGGTGGCGTTCCCGTGGTCCGTGATGACGCGTCGAACCCGCATGAGCGCCTCCTCCAACTCCTCGGTCGGGAGGCCGAACCCGACGCGGAAACGGTCCGGATGGCCGAAGAGCGTCCCCGGCGCGAGCACGACGCTCTCGTCTTCGACGACGGTCCGACAGAACGCCTCCGCGTCGGTGAACCCCTCGGGTATCGTCACGAAGCCGTTCACCCCGACCGGCTCGTGCCACTCCAAGCCCATTCGGTCGACCCACTCGGAGACCCGTCGGCGGTTCCGCCGCGCGAGATCGCGATTCTCCTGAAGGATCCGTTTTTCCCGTCGGCCGAGCGCCTGCTTCGCGACGTGCTGGTCGATCAGTCCCGTCGAGATGGTGGTGTAATCCTTCCACCCCCACGCGCGATTTACGACCGGCTGCGCGCCCGCGATCCAGCCGAACCGGAGTCCAGCGAGCCCGTACGCCTTCGTGAGGCTCGTCGTCGAGATCCCGTTCGGACCGTAGCTCGCGACCGGCGGCTGGGGATCCTCGGCGAGCAGCCGGTAGACCTCATCACAAAGCAGATAGGCGTCGTGTTCGACCGCCGTCCCGTAGGCCTCACGCATGGCCGTCTCGTCGTGATAGCGCCCGGTCGGGTTGTTCGGGTTGTTGATCACGATGACCGCCGTGTCATCGCGGGTCGCCGACGCGATCGCGTCGGGGTCCAACCGCCACGCGGGTGGCTCCAACTCGACCCGTGTCACCTCGCCGAAGGCCGCCGGGACGGCATGGAGCGCCTGATACGTCGGCGTGACGACCACGGCGTGAGTTCCCGATCCGGTTCCGGCCGGAACTCCCGCGCCGTCGACGGGGCCGTCGTCGCCGAGCAGCGAAAGGAACGCGAGGAGGTTGGCCTCCTGGGTGCCGCACGTGAAGATCACCTCGTCGCCGCTTCGGCCGTATCTCTCGCCGACTGACGCCCGAAAGGATGGGTCGCCGTTCGTCGGGATGACGTAGTCGAGCGGTCCGGGATCGAGGTCGAACCGGTCGGCTTCGATCGACCGGATGCCGCTCTCGGCGAACATGATCTCGGCCTCGTGTTCGTACTCGGCGAACCAGCGCTCGAGGCCGAACGGTTCGATCTGCATATCGGACCTGTGGTCGGTGAGGAATTAGGTGCTACGGTCCCGGCTCACCGAAGCGCGTCGAACTCGGCGGCGGAGAGGAGCGCCGCCACATCGTCCCCGTCGAGCGTTTCGAGGATCGCGGCCGCGTCGCCGTCGACGAGGATCGCGCCTGCCTGCACGTTCGAGTCGAGGGTGGTCACGCCGTCGATCCCCTCGACGAACGACTCGGCGGCCCCCACACCCTCCTCTACGGCCTCCAACTGTGCCTCCTGGAGTTCCGCTTGTGCCTCCTCCTGATCGATCTCGCCCTCCTCGACCCGTTCGCTGATCTCGGCTTCGATCTCCGCCATGCGCGCCTCGACGTCGACCGCGATCGTCGCGGCGGCCTCGCCTTCCGGCTCCGGGACCTCGCCGTCGTCCGCGTCGGCGGGGCCATCCTCGGGGACCTCATCGTCATCGTTATCGAGTGCGGCACAGCCCGCAAGTGAAAACGCGGAGCCGGTCGCGGCGGCGGCCAACACGTGTCGACGGGATGTATCTTCCATACCTACTCTTCGGACGGAGACTGAAGAGGCTTCTGACAGGGACCAAGCGATGAAAACGCCCGATTTGGACCGTTAATATACCAATATCGCCACCTCAGTGTCGGAAGAGATGGACGGCACCGTCGTCCCGGAGAAGACAGAATCTGGCGCCGTCGTTTTCGGGAAACCGGGTCGTCTCCCGACGCGTCGTGAACAGTCGAACGAACGGCTCCCCACAGGCGGGACAGGGAACCTCCCGTCGGTTCTCCCAGAGGCTCGTCTCGCCGGTATCACGGAGCTGTTTGAGCGCATGGCGATGATCGTGGACGTCGAAACCGCTCATGGTCGCCGGTTCGGCCCGGTGTATATAAACGGCGACCCCGGCGGTATCAGTCCTGAGTACGTTCGGAGCCGCCCGTTGCCGCATCGGCGAACAGGTCGTCGACGCGATCGAGCGACCGTTGATCGCCGGTTCGGACGAACTCGCCGAGCGCGTTCGCGGCGTCGACGAGCGCATCTGCGACCGCGGGGTCGACGTCGCCACCGAGCGCGTCGACCCGTTTGATCCGGTCATGCAGCGTCTCGGCACGGTCGCGTGCCGGGCGAATGCGGGCGGTCGGATCCGTCCCCTCGACGGTGACGGCGGGTCCCGGATCATCATCAGCAACGATGTGCCGCGAATCATCGTCAGCGTCGGTGGACCCGCCACCACCGGCTCCGCCGGTTTCGTCGCCTGCTCCCCCGTCCGTGTTCGACAGCTCATCGAGGAACGTCGAGAGGTCGTCGCGATACGCGGAGCAGGCATGCACCGTTGCCATCCCACGGGCCTCCCGAAGCGTCCGGGGAACCGCGGCCGTCTCGGGACGGTCGCCGTCGTCCGCCCCCGCGAGCAACGCGAGAAGGTAGGCACGGTCCTCGTCGGTCGGATCGACGAGCCTGTCGTAGGCGTCGGCCGCCTCCAAGAGCTCCCGGGCGGCGAGATACGTCGTATCGAGGGGTTGGAGCGTGCCGTCGTTGATAAACCCGCGCCGGCGGAGGTATGCGCGAAGGTCGGCCTTGAGATCGCGGACGCCCGCCGACGGGAGGATCCCCTGGGCCTCGCCGAACTGGGAACGGTGAGGGGTCAGATCCAGCGTCGCCGGCGCGTCCGTATGGGTTCTTCGGGAGCCGACCCCGACGCTTCGGAGGCTGCCGCACTCCGGGCAGGAGACCTCCCCGATGTCGTAGTAGGACCAGCGCGCGCCACACGACTGGCACTCCCGCTCTCCACGAACCTTCATAGAGGCCCTTTTCAGGGACGATGTAAATCGCTGTGGGTCGGGCGGCACGGCGGAACGCCGTAAGCGCTACCGTCCGTCCGGGAGCCGGCCCGATCGATAACAGCCGAGAGGGGTTGCCGTGCCGAACCGCCGAGCAGCGTCCGCCGGCGATCACCGACCGCCGTCGGTCAACGCGATCGGCTCGTCGTCGGTGACCCGGTCCTCGACGCCATCGTCGGCTGCGTCGGCCGCGGGATCGGCGACGACCTGCGTCCAGAGGGTCGCGCCGATGACGGCGTAGGCGACGAGGTCGTAGTGGACGTTGCCGCCGAAGGCCGTGAACGCCGCGAGCGTGCTGTAGGTGTAGACGGCGAGGACCCCGACGACGAACGCCGACTCGGTCGTGAACTGACGGTCCAGCGCCGATGCCCACGCCCGCCGGATGACCGGGCCGCAGGCGACGAGGAACGCGATGCCCGACAGCGCCGCGAGGTTCACGTAGAAGTGGGTCGCGACCCGCGAATCGAGGAGCGACTGCAGGTACGCGACCGTGACGGGGTCATAAAAGAGCCACTCGACGCGGGTCGGGTAGAGGACGCCGATGTACGGCGTGGCGACCATCAACCCGAACAGGACGGCGACGGCGATCCGGGCGGAGTCGAACTGGGCCGCCCGCCGGCGCTCGAACGCCTCGTCGCCGGGGTCGACGAGCAGCCCATAGGATTCGAGCGTGGCCCGAAGCGCCGCGCGGTCCGTCGCCGGGTCGTGGTGGATCCCGACGGTCCCGTTGCGCTTCGTCGCGGACGCGGCGCTCACGTCGTCGTGATCGAGGAGGACGGCTTCGAGAAGGGCTTCCCGGCGCTTCGTTTCGATCCCGGAGACGGCGAAGGTGTCGTGGACGTGTGTTTCAGGCACCCGTGACACCCGCGGCCCGTCGCCCGGTTCGGGCGGTTCGATCCCGCGGTCGCGGGCCGCGACGTCGAGCCGCGTCGTCCCGTCGCGGTCGTCTTGGCCGTGCATGACACAACCTGTGGCTCCAAGAGCATGAAGATTACCCCCACCGGTCGGCTCGACCACCTGTGGCTTCTTAAGCCCCGCTCGTGTGGTTCCGGACCATGCGCCACAAGGCGGCCCTTTTCGACCTCGATGACACCCTCTATCCGTATCCACCCTGTAACGAGGCAGGCAAGGAGGCGGGGTTCGAGGCGTTCGGGGAGTTGGGCTACGATATCGACCGCGCGCGGTACGACGAGCTGTACGCCGCCGGAAGACGGGAGACGAAACGCGAGCTTGCCGGGACGGCGGCCTCACACGAGCGATTCATCTATTATAAAAAGGCGCTTCGGCGGCAGACCGGAACACACGACGCCACCGAGGCGTTGACGCTGGGCGAGGCCTACTGGGGGGCGTATCTCGACGCGATGGAACCGTTCGAGGGGATCGGGGCGCTGCTCGCGGAGCTGCAGGCCGCCGGGATCGACGTGGCGATCGTGACGAACCTCACGACACGGATCCAACTGAAGAAGCTGACCCGACTCGGCCTGGACGACCACATCGATCTCGTCGTGACGTCGGAGGAGGTCGGTCGCGAGAAGCCCAGCGCGCTCCCGTTTACGACCGCGCTCGCCGCCTTCGATCGCCGGCCGAGCGAGGCGGTCGTCATCGGCGACAACCCGACCGCGGACGTCGGCGGCGGGAACGCGATCGGTGCCGCCACCGTCCTCTTCGACGCCCGCGCAGCCGAGCGCGGCGTCGGTGGGAGCCACGGCGGTGGCAGTACGGATGACAGCGAAAGCAGCGACGACGACGACACAAACGACGACGGCGACGGAACTATCGACGTGACGGATCTCCCACCCACGGAACGGCCGGATCACCTCGTGCGGAGTGTGGACGAACTCGCGACGGTGCTCAGGTGACCCCGGGACCCGGCAACCCTCCCGGCCATATAAATACCGTGCCGGACACGGTATCGGCATGACCGATCACGAGCCGGTTCCCGCGGTCGCGGCGACCGCGGAGGAGATCGCGACCATGGAGATCCGCGGCGCGGCGGCCATCGCGGACGCGGCGGCCCGGGCGCTCGCGACACAGGCCGAGGCGATCGACGTCGACGACCCCGAGGCGTTTCGTGCGTCGATGCGTGCGGCCGCGAGGACCCTCCATGAGACTCGCCCGACCGCCGTCTCCCTGCCGAACGCGCTTCGGTACGTCCTCCAACGCATGAACGGCCGGACCGTCGATGAGCTCCGCCGCGGCGTCACCTCGGCCAGCGCCGCGTTCGTCGACCAGCTCGACCGCGCGCAGGAGGACCTCGCGCGTGTCGGCGCGAACCGGCTCGCCGACGGCGACACCGTGATGACCCACTGTCACTCGACGGACGCGCTGGCCTGTATCGAGGAGGCGGTCGACCAGGGGAAGTCCATCTCGGCGGTCGTCAAGGAGACCCGGCCCCGGAACCAGGGCCACATCACCGCCGAACAGCTCCGTGACGCCGGCGTCCCGGTCACGCTCATCGTCGACTCCGCGGCGCGGCGCTACCTCGACGAGGTGGACCACGTCCTCGTCGGTGCGGACTCCATCGCCGCCGACGGCGGCGTGATCAACAAGATCGGCACCTCGGGGCTCGCGGTCAACGCCCGTGAGCGCGGCGTCCCGATCATGACCGCCGCCCAGACGATCAAACTCCACCCCGAGACGCTGACGGGTCACACCGTGGAGATCGAAATGCGCGCCGAAGAGGAGGTGATCGATCCGGTGGTTCGGGATGAGATCGGCGAGATCGCCGTCGAGAACCCGGCGTTCGACGTGACGCCGCCGCGGTACATGGACGCCATCGTCACCGAACACGGGCAGTTCCCACCCGAGAGCATCGTGACGCTCATGCGCGAGCTGTTCGGCGAGGGTGCCGAGGAGCCGTGGGCCGAGCCATGAGTGGGGATGGTGCGGCCGGTGCCGAGGAGGATATGGAAGGCCAGACACACCTGGAGGACGTCCGTGAGGCGCTCGACGCGGACGAAGCGAGCGGAGCGGACGGAACCGACGGAGCGGACGAAGCGAGCGGAGCGGACGGAACCGACGGGGACGCAGGGGGAACGACGAACGCGACGGACGGTTCCTCCACGCGCTCGCCGAAGGTGATCACGGCGGGCCACCTCAACTGGGACGTGACGATGTACGTCGACCGGCTTCCCGGTCCGGACGGCGAGACGCGGATCGACCGACTCGAACAGTCCGGCGGCGGCAGCGCGGCAAACGTGGCCGTCGGCCTCGTCGACCTCGGCGGACGGGCGATCGTCTACGGGAGCGTCGGCGGCGACGAGTCGGGGGCGCTCGCGCTCCGCGGGCTCGCGAACGCCGGTGTCGACCCGGGCCACGTGCTCATCGACGCCGACCAGCCGACCTCGGTGAAATACGTGATCGTCGACGGCGATGGGGAATTGTGCATGCTCGCGAACGACGGCGCGAACGAGGCGTTCTCGGCGGCCGACCTCGACCGCGATACCCTCGCGGCGGCCGACCACCTCCATCTCACGAGCCAGCAGCCGGAGACGGCCACCCAACTTTCGAACGCGGCCCACGACACGGACGCGACCCTGAGCTTCGACCCCGGAAGACGCGTCGGCGAGCGGGCCTACGGGGAGGTACTGGCCTCGGCCGACCTGCTCTTCCTCAATACACGGGAGGCGGAGGCGGTCGCGGAGACGACCGACATCGACCCATGGAAGCCCGAGGATCGCGTGGTCGCGATCAAGCTCGGCGGCGACGGCGCATCGATCCGGACGCCACACGGCGACGTCTCACATCCGGGCTTCCCCGTCGAGCCCGTCGATACCACCGGGGCCGGCGACGCCTTCGCCGCCGGCTTCCTCGCGACCGCCCTGTGCGAGCCGGCGATCGTGGAGGACGGCTTCTCACACGATCCACGGGACTACGAGTTGCCCCTGCTCGTCGGCAACGCGTGCGGCGCGCTCGCGGCACGGGCCGTCACCGCCCGGGTCGACCTCTCGTGGGACGCGGTTCGTGAGCGGATGGGCGAGTCGCCGGAGGCGGACCTGCTCATCGAGATCCGGACCTGAGGAGCGGTCTAGACGGGGCAAGACGACCGATCAGTCCCCCGAACACCTCCCGACGCGCATCACCTTAGATCACGTCGTTCGCGAGCGTGCCGACGCCCTCGTAGGTGATCTCGACGCGGTCGCCCGGCTCGATCGTTCCCGGGTTCGCCGGGCTGCCGAAGGCGACGCAGTCGCCCGGACGGAGGGTAAAGCGCTTCGAGAGGAACGAGACGATTTCGTACGGATCGAAAAGCATCAGTTCGGTGTTCGCGTCCTGCCGCACCTCCCCGGAGACGGTTGTCCGGATATCGAGATCCGTCGGATCGACCTCGGTTTCGATCCATGGACCGAGCGGAGCCGAACCGTCGAACGCCTTTCGGGCGGTGCGACCGGCCTGATCGAGCGCGTCGACGTCGTTGAGGATGGTGTAGCCGCGCACGATCCCCGGCACGTCGTCGGGGGCGACGTCGCGGCAGCGCTCGTCGATCACCGCCACGAGTTCGCCCGCGTAGGTCAGCTCGTCGGTCCAGTCCGGATACCGGATCGGCCGTTCGTGTGCGAGGAGGCTCGTTGGCGGTTTGATGAAGAAGTCGGGTTCCTCGGGCCGCTCGTAGTCCATCTGGTCGAGCGTGGCGGCGTAGTTCCGCCCGACACAGTAGAGCGCACTCGGCGAACACGGCGGGAGAAGCCGGCCGTCACGGCCGACCTCGTAGCGCCCGTCGGCGGCGATGACCGCTCCGTCCACATACCGTCCCGAAACGGGACCCTCGGCGGTGAGCAGGCGTGCAAGTCGCATGCGGGGAGCACCGAGGGAGGTATAAAAAGTACGTCGGTCATCAGTGGGTGTCGTGCTCGGTATCGTCCTCGGGATCCCGCCCCCGATCCGTCCCGGTCGGCACGCCGATCACGACGCCGGTGCGGATCTCGAGGGCGATGTCGTACTCCTCGCGTCGATCGGTCGTGGAGCCGATCCGCTCGACAGTCGCCTCGTGGGAGCGCTTGACGGCGCTGCGCTCGCGCTCGGAGAAGCCGAGTCGGTCGCCGACGACGTCCCAGTGATCCGGTTCGACGAGAAAGGCCTCGCGCTCGTCGTCGGCGTCGATGCACTCGTACCGTCGGCGATACGAATCCAGCCGGGGGGCGAGGTCGGCCTGCACCTCCGCGAGGAGGGACGGAAGGCGAGCGAGCGGGACGCTCGCGAGCGCCCCGGCTTTTAACAGGGCCGTCCCGGCGATGGGATGGTCGCCGGCGTCTTCGCTCTCACCGTCAGTTCGATCGCCGTCCGTTGGCGACCCGTCCTCGGCTGGCATGGTCGACGGCTCACCCGCCGGCCCGCATGGCCTTGCGTTTAAATCGCGGGATCAGCTCCTCGATGACGGCCGGTTCACCCGTGAACGCCACCGTTACCTCGGTGAGCGTGATGGAGCCGGCGACGTGAACCGGCTCGGTCCGAAGGCCCGCGCGCCACCCATCACCCTCGACGCGGGTCGCCTCCGCGGGGTCGTCGGCGTCGACGAGGGTCCCGCCGAGGTTTCGGAGGTAGTGGGCGGCGAGCCGCCGGGAGATCCCGCGATAGGCACGCTCCTCACGGACCCACCCGGGCTCCGTCGGGGGGAGGGTGGCGGTGTCGGCGTCGTCGTCGCCGCCGTTTCCATTTGGATTACTCATCGCCACCCGCGACCGGCGGGAACACCGCGAGACGGTCCCCGTCCGCGAGCGACGTCTCCAGCCCGTCGAGATGGAGCACCTCGCGGCCGTTTTTTAAGACGTTGATGTGTGGCGCGAGCCCGCCGTCGACGATCAGGCGATCCTCGAGGTCGGCGTATTCGGCCTCGAGGTCGCGGAGAACGTCGCCGACGGTCGCCCCGTCCGCGGTCTCGTACGGGAGCGTCTTGGTCCCGACGGCCTCGCGAAACGTCGCGAAGAACCGTAGCTCCAGTTCCATGCTCGGACGTCGCGGCCGAGTCACTTAAAAGCGGTCGCCATCGCCCGGTGGGATGACGGCGATCCCGTGGCGAGCACGAGCGGGCTGTCCTCCCTGCTTATAGATCCGAGAGCCGGATGCCGTCGTCGACGACGCGATACAGCCGTTCGCGGTCGATCTCCTCGGCGAGCCACTCGTGTTCCGCCAGCTGGCCGATGAGTTCGATATAGAGGTTTCGCCAGGCGATGGCGTAGATGGGCGACTGCCCCCACGCGCGAAGCTCCGGGACGAACTCGTGATACGTCTCGGCCTGTGCTTCCATCCGCTCCATGGCGTCGACGACGACCGGCGCGGCCTCCGCGGGATCCGTCGCCTCGATCTCCTCGTTGAGCCGCGTCTGGATCCCCACGATCGCTCGACGCATGTCCTGTTCGGCGGTTCCGTCCTCCTCCGGGAGCGACTCGATGACCCCCTTCGGGATCCCGAGGGATATCTCCGGCATACCCCGATCGAGGAACGGCGGGCACAAAAAGGGCGGCGCGACCCCACGGACAACTGCGCGAAACGCCTATGGCGTCGGGGCGGCCTTCTGCAACGCGGTTTCGGCGATGTTTCCACCGTAATCGGCCGATCTGAGCACCGAGTCGACGACCAGCCCGAGCAGTTGGGCGCGGGCGGGATCGAGGTCGCGAAGCAGTTCGTCGATGGCACGGACCCGCTCGTCGATCGCCCGGACCCCGGCACGGGCGACGTTGGCCTGCCGACCCGCCGCGTCCGTGTCGTCCTCCAAGAGCGCGTCCATCGCGGAGTCGATCACCTCCACGGCGTCCTCGTGGAGGTCCTCGATGGCGGCGATGACGGTCTCAGGGAGCGGCTCCTCGAAGCTCAGCGTGAGATAGGCGATCTTCGTCGCGTGATCGCCGACGCGTTCCAGTTGCCGTGCGCTCGAGTGATAATCGAAACACTCCTCGCGGGGCAACCCGAGCTCCTCGGCCGCCTTCGGCGTGCGCAGCGTGGCGCGGAAGATGCGCGAGACGACGAGCCAGAGGCGGTCGAGATCGTCATCCCGTCCGATCACGTCACGGGCGAGGTCGTGATCGAGTTCCGAGAGGGCGGTGATCGCGTCGGCGAGCATCGACAGCGAGATCAGCCGCATCCGCGTGACGGCGTTGTGTATCGACAGCTCCGAGGAGTCGAGCAGATCGCGGATCACGACCCGGTCGCGCGTCTCCTCTAACACCTCCAACCCGACGAGGCTCTGGACGACCTCCCGGATCGTCGAGCGCTGTTCGGCGGCGATCTCCGATCCCTCCAACACGATGACGTCGAACCCGCTTACGTACATCGTGGTCACGGCACGAGTGAGCTCCTGTCCCCGCAGATCCGTGATGTCGAGGGTCCCCCGCGTTCGCTCCTCGTCGGTCCGTGGGGTGAGAAACAGCGAATCGCCGTCCGGATAGAACTCGACTTCGGTACCCGCGCCGACGTCGTTCTCCGTCGCCCACGACTTCGGGATCGAAACGGTGTACGTCGAGCCGCCGGTGACTTGCACCTTCCGCGTCTCCATAGTCATCCTTCGAGGCGCACGTATGTTAAACGTGTGCAAAATATATACTCTCGTATTGACCATGATCGTCAAGCAGTAGCCCGGTAGACGCCCGATACTCGCGAATAAATCATCGTCCCAGATCCAGTGGGCGAACCCGCCATACTACTATTTAGTACTATATAGTAATTATAGTAGCGTATTTAGTCCCCAGGATCCCACGATTAAGACGATGGAACGCGACACCACCGGTGAGGGCCTTGGGAGACTCTCCCGACGGGCCTATCTGGCGGCGGCGGGCGGGGCCGCGGTCGCCCTCTCCGGCTGTCTCGTGCGCGGCGAGGCGGGTGAACGTGGGTTGGAGGGCCGAGTCGTTGTCGACGGAAGCAACACCCTGTTACCGCACGGGGCGGCAGTCGCGGAGGAGTTCCAGTGGCGTAACAACCGCGTCCAGATCCCCGTTCGGGGTTCGGGAACCGGCGCGGGATTCCAGCGGTTTTGCAGCGGGGACACGGACTTTCAGAACGCCAGCCGCGAGATCGTCGAGGACGAGGAGGCGATATGTGGCGACAACGACGTCGAGTACCTCGAACTCGAAACCGCCCTCGACGGGGTCGCCATCTGGGTCCATCCGGACAACCACTGGTGTGACACGCTGACCGTCGAGGAGATCCATCGGCTCTGGCGCTCCGGGTCCGACGTCGAGACGTGGGGTGACCTCCGTGAGGAGTGGGCCGACGAACCGTGGGGCGACGAGTCGATCTCGCTGTACGGTCGCGATCCGGCCTCGGGGACGTTCGATTATTTCACCCAAGCCATAAACGGGGAGGTCGGGAACATTCGCTCGGACTACTCCGCGAGCGCCGACACGAACGTCATCGTCCGCGGCGTCCGTGGCGACCGGTACGCGCTCGGGTTCGGCGGGGCGGGCTACTACTACGAGAACGAAGACGAGCTCAAACTCGTCGCCGTCGACGACGACAACGACGGCGTGCGTCCGACCCGCGAGACGATAGAAAGCGGCGAGTACACGCCCCTCTCACGGGCGATGCTCCTCTATGTGAGCGTTCCGGCGCTGGCACGGCCGGAGGTGCGGGCCTTCGCCGAGTTCTACTTCGAGGAGATCGACGACGACGCGGACGACTCGGTGGTCGAGGGGGACGAAACACTGACATGGACGCAGTGGGCCGCCCGGCGGGTCGGATTTTATGGGATCCCCGACGAGACCGTCGAGGCGGGTCGTGAGAAGCTGGCGGAAGCGATCGAGACGGTCGAGGAGGAACCGCAATGAGCGACGCGAGCGGCGCGGTCGACCTCACGCGGGCGGGCTCCGACATCCCGGCCGCGAAGAACCTCGCGGTCCGGGCGGTCTTTTTTACCTGCGCGCTGATCACCGTGTTGACGACCTTCGGGATCATCGTCGTCCTCGTAGACGGTGCGCTCGGCTTCTTCCGCGAGGAGACGCTCCTTGGATTGCTTTCGGGTATCCTCGGCGGACTCCTCTCCGGTGGTCCCGCCGAGGCGTGGGCCGCCGCCCGCTCCGGGCTCGGCGTGCAGGTCACGGTACGGGAGTTCCTCTTCGGAACGGACTGGTCGCCGATCATCCGCCCGCGGTCGTACGGCGTCATCCCGCTCCTGTGGGGGACGATGATCATCGTCGTCGGCTCGGCGCTCATCGCGCTGCCCATCGGGACCGCGACGGCGATCTACCTCTCGGAGTACGCCGACCGGCGTGTCCGGAAGGTGATAAAGCCAACCCTCGAAGTGCTCGCGGGGATCCCCACCATCGTCTACGGGTTCTTCGCGCTTTCGTTCATTACCCCGATAATTCAACGGTTCTTCCCGGAGACGGGGACGTTCAACGCCGCTGCCGGCGCGATCGTCGTCGGGGTCATGATCATCCCGATGGTCTCCTCGCTTTCGGAGGACGCCATGTCGGCCGTCCCCGATGACCTCCGAAACGCCGCCTACGGTCTCGGCGCGACCAAGTTCGAGGTGTCGACGGACGTCGTCGTCCCCGCGTCGCTCTCGGGCGTGCTCGCCTCCTACATCCTCGCCATCTCGCGGGCGATCGGCGAGACGATGGCGGTGACGCTTGCGGTCGGGATGCAGCCGAACATCACGCTCAACCCGCTTGAGCCGATACAGACGATGACCGCCTACATGGTGCAGGTCGGGATCAGCGACGTCTCCGTGGGATCGATCGGCTATCAGAGCCTCTTCGCGGTCGGGTTGGTGTTGTTCGTGATGACGCTCGCGATGAACCTGTTGAGCCTGTGGGTGAAGGGTCGCTATCGGGAGGCGTACCGATGACTGGGTCCGAACGCGATGGGGACGGAAACGTCGGGGGCGATAATGACGGAGACGTTCGCGCCGATGGCGGGGATCCCTTCGCCTCCGTCGGCGGCAACATCGAGCGCAAACAGCGGCTCGGCCGGGTGTTCGTCGGGATCTGTTTCGCCTCGACGCTCGTCGGCATCGTCGCGCTGGTCGCGCTGATCGGTGACGTGCTCTATGAGGCCTGGGGCTGGGTGACGCTCGATTTCCTCACCTATCCACCCTCGCGATTCATCGAGAATTACTACCCGGGCGGCCGCGGCGCGGGGATCTATCCCGCCCTCATCGGCTCCATCCTCCTCATCGCGCTGACGGCCGTCTTCACCATGTTCATCGGCGTCGGCGCGGCGATCTACTTGGAGGAGTACGCCGCAGAGTCGCGGCTGAAGAGCTTCATCGAGGCGAACATCGCCAACCTCGCGGGCGTCCCATCGATCGTCTACGGGCTCCTCGGACTCGCGGTGTTCGTCCGCGCCGTCGGCTTCGGCGAGAGCCTGCTCGCCGGCGCGTTGACCCTGACGCTTCTTATTTTACCCATCGTGATCGTCTCCGCACAGGAGGCGCTCCGAGCGGTGCCGGACTCCCAGCGCGAGGCTGCCTACGGCGTCGGCGCGACCGATTGGGAGGTCGTCCGGGACGTCGTCCTCCCCGCGGCGCTGCCGGGGATCATGACCGGGACGATCCTCTCGCTCTCGCGGGCGATCGGCGAGACCGCCCCGCTCATCATGGTCGGCGCGGCGACCTCGATGTTCGTCGCGCCGGTCCGCGAGGTAAGCGGCGTTCCCGTGCCGGATCTGTTCGGCTCGTTCGCGGCGATGCCGATGCAGATCTTCGACTGGGCACGGCTCCCCGAGGCGGAGTTTCAGCACGTCGCCGCCGCCGGCATCGTCGTGTTGCTCACCGTCCTTTTATTGATGAACGTGACCGCGATCCTGATCCGCAACAAGTACGAGACCCGATAATCCATGCCCGAAGACACACCGACGGACGACGACGTGACCGCTCCCACTCCGAGGAGGAACACCGCACCGACGGCCACCGACGGCCCACGCCGAACCGAGGGCTCACTCCGAACCGACGGCGGGCAGGTCGCGGAGACGACCCCATCGATACAGGAGATCCCCGAGACTGACACCGTCATCGAGGCGAAAGATCTGACGGTCCATTACGGGGACGTACAGGCGCTCCAGCCCGTAAACGTCCGGCTCCCCGAACGCGAGGTGACGGCGATCATCGGCCCGTCCGGCTGTGGAAAGTCGACGTTCCTCCGATGTCTCAACCGGATGAACGACATGGTCGATGCCGCCCGCGTCGGCGGCGAACTCCGGTTCCGCGGCAAGAACGTCTACGACGAGGACGTGGACCCGGTGGCGTTACGGCGCCGCGTCGGGATGGTGTTTCAAAAACCGAACCCGTTCCCCAAATCGATCTACGACAACGTCGCGTATGGGTTGAAGATCCAGGGCTTCGATGGCGACATGGACGCCCGCGTCGAGGAGGCGCTTCGCGGCGCGGCGCTGTGGGAGGAAGTGAAAGGCCAACTCGACTCCTCGGGGCTCGACCTCTCCGGCGGCCAACAACAGCGGCTCTGTATCGCCCGTGCCATCGCGCCCGATCCCGAGGTTATCCTCATGGACGAGCCGGCGAGCGCGCTCGACCCGGTGGCGACGGCGAAGGTGGAGGACCTGATCGACGAGCTCGCCGCACAGTACACGGTCGTGATCGTCACCCACAACATGCAGCAGGCCGCCCGCATCTCGGATAAGACGGCCGTCTTCCTCACCGGCGGCAAGCTCGTCGAGTTCGGCGATACGGATCGGATCTTCGAGAACCCGGAGAACCAGCGGGTCGAAGATTACATCACCGGAAAGTTCGGGTAGCCGGGGTTCGACTCCGATTCGCCCACTATTCGTCGATCTGATGGGGGTCCAATAGTATACCTGATACCGGCACGAAACGTTGACATTCCCCGGGGTAATCGTTATCCTATGGACCCCAGTCGTCGTGCTGCCCCCGGCGAGGGAGACGACCCCGATGAGTCATCGGTATCCCCTGTCGAGGCGACTGGGGAGCAGCGTCGACGAGCCTCTGGGTTTCAAACGAGCCGGATCCTGATCGTCGACGACGAGCCCGACGCGGCGGATCTCGCGGCGACATATCTCGAACGGCTCCTCACCGACATCGAGACGGCGACGGTAACGAGCGCCGATGCGGCCATCGACCACCTCGATCTTGAACCCGTCGACTGTATCGTGAGCGATTACGACATGCCGGGTCGGAACGGCCTGAAACTCCTCCGTGAGGTTCGTGAGACGGAAGGGGAGATCCCGTTCATCCTGTTCACGGGGAAAGGAAGCGAGGAGATCGCGAGCGAGGCCATCTCTGCGGGCGTCACCGACTACCTACAGAAACGCGTCGGTCCCGATCAGTACGAGGTCCTCGCCAACCGTGTGGCGAATGCGCTCCAGCAGCGACACGCGGAGATCGAACTCACCGAGACGAACAGGAAAGTCACCGCGATCCACGATTTTGTGACGGAGTTGTCGAGCGCCGAATCGGTCGAGGAGGTGTTCGAGCGAGTCGTCGACGCCAGCGAGGAGATCCTCGAATTCGACCGCAGTATGACCGCACGTCGGGAGGGGGACGTCATCGTCCCCGCCGTACGGTCCGCGTCGGTCACCCCCGACGACGTTCGGACGTTCAAACTGGGGGAGGGAGCGCTCGGGAGGACGGTCGCGGAGGAGCGAACGTTCGTCATCGATGACCTCGACGCGGATGAAGCAAGCGAGGGAGCGAGCGCTGCCGATCCCGTCTCCGACGACTTTCGGTCCGCGATCAGCGTCCCGATCGGCTCGTATGGTGGGTTTCAGGCGGTTTCAGCCGGATATGGTGAGTTCGACGATCGTGACGTCGAGTTCGCCGAACTCGTCTGTTCACACGCGCGCGACGCCATCGAGCGGATACGGACGGAGGCGGAGCTCCGCGCCGGCCGCGATCGGCTCGCCGCGCTGTTCGAGAACGTCCCGCTTCCCATCGCCCGGATCGTGATCGACCAAGCGGGCGACCGGCGGTTCGATGCCACCAACGACGCCTTCGAGGAGACGTTCGGGGCCGCCGCGGGCGAGGATTCGTATCGCGAGACGTTCGATCGGATCGTGCCGGAGGGGACCGAGCGGGTCCATCCAACGGAGGTCGCCGAGGGTGAGGAGCCGGTACGGGCCGAAGTCAAGCGACGAACAGTCGATGGCTCCCGAGAGTTCCTGGTTCATGTGATCCCCACGCTGCGCCGGGAGGGTGCGCTCGTCTACGCGATGTATGCGGATATCGACGAACAAAAACGCATCGAGCGGACCCTCCGTGGCCTCCATGAGGTGACCCGACGGATGTTTTTAGAGGAGGATCGAACGGGCGTCGCTCACGTTGCAACCCGAGCGGCCGTCGATATCATCGACTTCCCGAACAGCGGCGTTCGCCTGTACGACCCGTCCACGGAGGCGTTGAAGCCCACGGCGATAAGTCGTGAGGCCACGGCGGCCATCGGCGAGCGACCGCCGTTCGGCCCCGGCGATGGGCTGATCTGGGACGCGTTTGAGGGCGACGAGCTTGCCGTCGTAAGCGACCTCGATGCGGTGGAAACGGCGATCGGCTACGGCGCGCTCCGGAGCCTCGTGGTCGTGCCGCTCGGCACGCATGGGGTCCTCCTGTTGGGTTCGGAAGAGCCCTCATATTTCGACGAGACGGACGTCCAACTCGCCCGGTTGCTCGGTGCGAACGTCACCGTTGCGCTCGATAGAGCCGAACAGATCGAACGGCTCCGGGAGCGTGACTCCGCGCTCAAACGTGAGGTCGAACGGCTGGAGTCGTTCACGGGTATCGTCTCACACGACCTCCGAAATCCGCTCAACGTGGCCACGGGACGGCTCGCTATCGCCCAGGACCGGATCGATGATCCTGACACGATCCACCACCTCGATCAGGTCGCTGACGCACACGGTCGAATGGCGGGACTCATCGATGACCTCCTTACGCTGGCACGTGAGGGCCGGGCGGTCGATACCCTCGAGCGAGTCTGGCTCGACGAGGTGACGGCCGCCGCTTGGGCGACCGTGCCCACCCACGATGCCACCTTACACACCGAGACGGCGGACGCGGTCGTTCGTGCGGACCCGGAGCGGGTTCGTACCCTCTTCGAGAACCTCTTTCGAAACGCCGTCGAGCACGCCGGCGACGACGTCACGGTAACGGTTTCCGCGAGCGAGGACGGGTTCGTCGTCGCCGACGACGGACCGGGCTTCGAGATGGACCCCGAGCGGGCGATGGAACACGGCGTGAGTAGTCGGACACGAGGGACGGGATTCGGGCTGGCGATCGTTCATCAGATCGTGACGGCCCATGGCTGGGAGCTGTCCGTGGAGAACGACGACGGCGCTCGATTCACCGTTCTGACCGGCTAACTTCGAGGGTCGGTGCGGCGTTCACGGGTGAGTCGGGTCGATCGCGGTGCACCGAGGAACAAGCGGTCGACCGTGCGCCCGTAGCCCTCGCCCGGCGGCCCACCGCTTGTTACGGTTCGACCGCGTTCCTCGCCTCGTCGCTCCCGTCGTTTTTATCCGATGCCGACGAAGCGGTCCTATGATAACGATAAAAGACACCGTTCACGATCACATCGAGATCGACGGCGTCGCCGCCGACCTCCTCGATACGCCGACGGTCCAGCGGCTCCGGGGCGTCTCGCAGCTCGGCACCGTCCAACTCGTCTATCCCTCGGCGAACCACACGCGATTTGAACACAGCGTCGGGGTCTATCACCTCGCGAGCCGAGCGCTCGAACACCTCGGCATCGACGGGCGAAACGCCGACCGGATCGAGGCCGCCGCGATCCTCCACGACGTCGGCCACGGCCCCTTTAGCCACAACCTCGAAGCGTTGACACACCGTCGAACCGGGAAGTATCACGACGACGTGGAGGAGCTCCTCGCGAGCGGATCGGTCGGCGAAGTCCTCCGTGATCACGACCTCGATCCCCGACGGATCGCCGATATCGTCGCCGGCGAGGCTCCCTATGCCGGGCTCGTCTCCGGCGAGCTCGACGTGGATCGGATGGACTACCTCGTTCGCGACGCCTATCACACCGGCGTGCCGTACGGCACGATCGACACCGAGCGGTTCGTTCGCGAGCTGACGTTCACCGACGACGACGGTTCCCCGCGGCTCGTGCTCGATGAGGGGAACGTTCAGACGGCCGAGAGCCTGCTTCTGGCGCGGGCGCTTATGAATCCGGTCGTCTACACACACCACGTCGCCCGGATCTCGAAGGCGATGTTGCGCCGCGGTGCGCGGCGGCTGCTCGATGAGACGGGCTTCACCGCCGAGCGGTTACGCCGGATGGACGATGCGGACTTCCTCGTCGCGCTTCGAACGAGCGAGGAGACGGCCGCGATCGCGCGCCGATACGACGAGCGCGACCTCTACAAGCGCTCGGTGTGGGCGGAGTACGACGACGTGCCCGAAGCCGTCCACGAGGCGGACCGGGAGGAGGAGCGCGAGTTGGAGCGGGAGATCGCCGAGGAGGCCGGCGTGGCGCCGGGGCGGGTGATCCTCGACGTCCCACCGGAGCCGTCGATGCGCGAGTCGACCGCGCGCGTGACCGTCAACGGGGAACTCAGGCGGCTCGAACGGCAGTCGCCGCTGGTCAAGGCCCTCCGAACCGTCCAGCGGAACCAGTGGCGACTCGGGGTATATACCCCCGCTGGCGACACCGAGCGCGTCGGGCGGGCCGCAGCCGCGGTGCTCGGGATCGAACCGGACGGGCTCGTCAGCGAGGTCCGCGGACGGATGCCGACGACGCTCGACGAGTTCGAGTAGGATACAATCACGGTCGACGCTATTTATATACGCCACGCAGATCGCCCGATATGGATCTACCGCCGGTCGGCCTCGGCACGATGGGGATCGACGACCCCGAGACGGTCTCGCTCGCGCTCGAACTCGGCTATCGCCATCTCGATACGGCACGGATCTACGACAACGAGGCCGTCGTCGGCGAGGGGCTCGCGAGGAGCGCCGTCGATCGCGACGAGGTGACGCTCGCCACCAAGCTCTGGGTCGATGACCTCGCACGCGAGGACGTCGCGCCCGCGGCACGTCGGAGCGCCGCGCGATTGGACGTCGAGGAGATCGACCTCCTGTACGTCCACCGGCCGTACGAGCCATACGACCCGGTTGAGACGATCGGTGCGCTAGCGGACCTCCACGAGGAGGGGCTCATCGACGCGGTCGGCGTCTCGAACTTCGAACCCGCGGAACTGGATGCGGCGATCGAGACCCTCGCGGACCGCGGGCTCACGCTTGCGGCCCACCAGACGGAGCTGCATCCGCTCTGGTACCGACCGGAGCTTCTCGAACATGCCCGCAAGCACGGCTACACGGTCGTCGCGTACTCGCCGCTTGCGGGCGGGGAGGCGGGGAGCGTCGACGCCCTCGTCGACATCGCGGACCGCCACGGCGTCTCACCGGCGACGGTCTCGCTCGCGTGGGTTCGCTCGAAGGAGCCGACCGTCGCCATCCCGAAGGCGTCGAGCGAGCCACACCTCCGGGCGAACCTCGCTGCGACCGATCTGACGTTGCGGCCCGAGGAGATCGACGCGATCGATTCGATCGAACGAACGGTGGAGCTGTACCCGGAGTGAGCGGGGGCGTCGCCGAGCGAGTGGGCGGGGGCGTCGCCGAGGGAGTGAGCGGGGGCGTCGTCGAGGGAGTGAGCGGGGGCGTCGCCGAGGGAGTGAGCGGGGGCGTCGCCGAGGGAGTGAGCGGGGGCGTCGCCGAGGGAGCGTCTACGACGATCCGTCGCCGCCGATCGGCGACTCGATGCTCGTCGCTTCGGTATCCCGATCCCCGTCGCCGCTGTCTTCGATCTCCATGCGAAGCTTTCCCGCGAGGAGATCGACGGCGACGCTGTTTGCCCCCTCGGGGATGATCAGGTCCGCGTGTCGCTTCGATGGCTCGATGAACCGTTCGTGCATCGGTTTGACCGTCGAGAGGTACTGATCGATGACGCCGTCGAGATCGCGACCGCGGTCACCGACATCCCGCCGGATGCGACGGAGGATGCGCACGTCCGCG
Organism: Halorubrum vacuolatum; assembly: GCF_900188065.1. GTDB lineage: Archaea > Halobacteriota > Halobacteria > Halobacteriales > Haloferacaceae > Halorubrum > Halorubrum vacuolatum. The sequence goes on along the minus strand of NZ_FZNQ01000002.1, from coordinate 110,267 downwards.
TCCGTCTCCACATAGACCTTGAGATCGAGCAGCCCGCGGATATCGGCGTCATACAGCGCAAGGATACCCTCGAGGACGATGACCTCGGTCGGCTCGACCCTCACTCGCTCGGACGTTCGATCGTGGGTCTCGAAATCGTACTGCGGCATCTCGATCGGCTGGCCGGAAACCAGGGTCTCGAGATGTGTGTGAAGGAGATCCCACTCGAATGCGTCGGGGTGGTCGTAGTTAAGCTCACGCCGCCGCTCGAAGGTCAGGTCCGAACGGTCAACGTAGTAGTTATCGAGCGGGATCCGGGTGACCGCGTCCTCGACGTTTCGCGTCACGAGCCGGGAGATGGTGGTCTTGCCGGCTCCGGTCCCGCCCGCGATGCCGATCACGAACGAGGGGGTGGACATGTCGTGACCTCCGGCGGCCGACCCTTTCAACCCTCCCCTTCTCCCCGAAAATCCGATCCGTATTGTAGATTCTGTAGGGGTATAATAATGACGGGGGCAGCTTTTACACCCTCCGTGTGGAACGCAAGAGTATGCGTACCGATACCATGGTCCGGGACGTGATGCATAGGGAGTTTCTGGGGGTGAGCGAATCGGACGCGCTCCCGGACGCGGCGGAGCTGCTGATCGACGAAGGGACCGACTGTCTGATCGTCGTGCGTGGATCCGAGCCGATCGGCTGTTTGGAGGCGCGGGACGCGCTCGCCGCGGTCCTCAACGGCCACGACGACGCGACCGTCGACGCGGTCATGCGGGATCCGCTTCCGACCGTCACGCCGGCGGACCCGTTGTCGGTCGCCCGCGAACGGCTCGTCGCCGAGGGCGTGAGTCGGCTCGTGGTCATCGACGACGGCGAGGCTGTGGGCGTCGTCACCGAACACGATGCCCTTGCGGCGGAGATAGCACGTGAGGCGGATCCGCGCGACCCCGAGCGCGACTTCGGAATCGGCGTCGATCCCGCTGGCATGGAAGCCAACGAGATGCCGGGCGGTCAGCGCGAGGAGCGATCCATGTCGACGACGATGGCCGCCGATGAAACGAACGCCGCGGAACCGGTCTCACAGGGCGTCTGTGAGATGTGTGGATCGCTTACCTCCTCGCTGGCCAACTCGAACGGCCAGGCAGTCTGTCCGGCCTGTCGAGGGGTCTGAGTTCCGGAAGAAATCTCGCTGCTCGTCATTCTCTGGTGCTTCCCGGCCGGCAGGCTCAACATCCGCCGACGCGAAGGGCAACCATGGCGGCCGAGAACACGGTCCATCTGGTTCCGGCGCAGCCCGCGGATGTCGACGTCGTCGCGGACCTGTGGGTCGAACTTGTCCGCGACCAGCGAACACACGGATCGGAGCTGCTCGGGGCGGCAAACCGGGCGGTCGTGCGGGATTCCTTCGCGCAGGCCGCCGTCGCGGGAGAGTTGCTGCTCGCCCGCGAGAGCGATGACCTCCTCGGGTTCGTGAGCTTCTCGCTCGATCACGGACGCTACGAACGCGAACGGACACGTGGGACCGTCACCAACCTCTTCGTCGTCCCCGAGCGCCGTGGCGAGGGCATCGGGTCCCGGCTCCTCGATGCCGCCGAACGGGCGCTTCACGGTGCCGGCGCGACGACAATCACGCTCGAAGCGATGGCGGAAAACGAACGGGCTCGGGCGTTCTACCGGACACGCGGCTACGCTCCTCACCGGGTGACGTATACGAAGGACGTCGAAACCGTGGACCCAGACGGGACGGCGGGCGAAAACGACGATGACGGCGCCCCGGACGGCGGCTGACCGATCGACGGGACGATGAAAAACGATACCCTCTCAAAGGTGCACCGAGTAGCACCGTCCGCGCCAGAGGAGCATGGGCGGTTCATGCACTCGACTTGTAATCGAGACTTCCGGGGTTCAAATCCCCGCTCTGGCTTCCGAACCCGCTTCGTTCACGCTCAGGCGGTCGCGGTGACCGATCCCGCCGCTTCGACCGCCTCCAGGAAGATGGAGACGCCCAAGTCGATCTCGCGCTCGGTCGAATCGAGCGGCGGCAACAGCCGGATCGTCTTTTTGCCACACCCCAACGTCAACAGCCCGCGGGACAGCGCCTCCGCGACGACCGCATCACGTCGCGCCGGCGTGTCGAACTCGACGGCGAGCATGAGCCCCTTTCCCCGCACGTCGACGACCGAGTCGTGTGCGCCATCCCTGAGAAGCTCCTTCGCCTGTCGTCCGCGCGACCGCGCGTTCGCCAACAGGTCGTGTTCCTCGATTGCCTCGATGGTGAACGTTCCCATCATCGATCCGAGGAGGTCCCCGCCGCCGAACGTCGAGCCCAGCCGGTTCTTCTCGGCGGGGAACAGCTCCGAGCGCGAGACCGTCGCGCCCACGCGGAGCGCCTTCGCCGCGGCGATGACGTCCGGCTCGATGTCGTAGTGGTCGGCCGCCCAGAACTCGCCGGTCCGGCCGATCCCGGACTGGATCTCGTCGACGATGAGCGGGATGTCGTACTCGTCGCTGACCGCGCCCACCTCGCGCATGAACGCCTCGCTCGGGAAGCGGTAGCCGCCGACGCCCTGGATCGGTTCGAGGACGATGAACGCTACCTCCTCGGGGTTGACGTGGCCGCCCTCCGGCGAGAGCGACCGTCGGAGCTGTGAGCCGGATTCCGAGAGGAAGCCACACGCACACGTCTCGGCGGTGCACGTGCGGTCCGCACAGAACGGCACGGTTTCGATCCCGGCGATCTGTGGGTAGTGGCGGGTGTAGACCTCCTTGGATTTGGTGAGCGAGAGGGTTCCAAGCGTTCGCCCGTGGAAGCTCCCGCCGAACGCGTAGCCGTACTTCGCGGCGGGCTTGTGGTCGTGTGCGACCTTCATCGCGTTCTCGACGGCCTCCGCGCCGGAGTTCGAGAGGAACACCGTGTCCATCCCGTATTCGGCGGAGACCTCGGTCAGCCGCTCCATGAGGTGGCTGGATCCGGGCACGAGCGAGTCATCGGGGTCCGGACCCGCCCCGAAATAGAGGTCCTGACCCGCGATCTTCATCGGCTCGACGAGGTCGAACGCGGCGAGTTTATCGAGCACCTTCGGGTTGTTGTAGCCGAGCGGGGCGGCCCCGATGTGGCAGGTGAAATCCAACAGCACGTTGCCGTCGACGTCGGTGACGAACGGGCCGTCCGCCTCCCGAGTGATGTCCCAGACGAACTCGTGGGAGTACTCGCTCGGCGCGGCGTGTGTGCCATGGTATTCGACCCACCGGGCCGCGTTCGGCCCCGGTAACCCCCCGGTGTCGGGCTCCGCTGTATCCCTATCCATACACAGTAAGTGTGTACGGTGTCACCTAAAATGTTCTCCTCGGCAGCCAGCGAACGGCTGTGGACGGATCAGTCGTCGTCGCCGGTCGCGACCCGATCCTCCTCGGGTGGTTCGCCGAAGAGCCACGAGCTCTCCTGTAACAGGAGCGGCTCGCCGTCCTTCGAGAATCGGAGCAAGAGCCCGATCATCGCGAGCAGACAGACGAACGCGAACGGCGCGCCGGTGATGATGGCGGCCGACTGCAGCGCGTCGACCCCACCGAGCGTCATGAGGATCGCCGCGGTCAATCCGAGGATCGCCCCCCAGAAGATCCGGTTGATGTTCGAGGGAACGGCCTTGCCGCCGGTCGTCATCATCGAGACGGCAAGCGTGGAGGAGTCCGCCGAGGTAACGAAGAACGTCGTCACGAGGATCATAAAGGCGATCATGAACACGGTGCCGAGCGGGAACGCCTCGAAGAGGATGAACCCGGACACCTCAGCACCCAACTCGAAGGCCATCACCTGACTGAAGTCGGCGACCCCCTCGTGTTGGAAGAAGACGGCGGTGCCGCCGACGAAGACGAACCACGGGATCGTCGCCGCCGAGGTGGCGAAGATGCCGGTGAACGCGACCTCACGGACCGTTCGGCCGCGCGAGATCCGCGCGATGAACAGGCCGGCGAACGGTGACCACGAGAGCGCCCACGCCCAGTAGAACACGGTCCACGCGTTCATCCATTCGGTGCCGCCCTCGGTTCCTGCACCGGTGAAGAGGCTCATCGAGACGAAGTCGTTGAACATCCCGCCGATCGCCTCCGTGCCGACGAGCACGAGGAACGCGGTCGGGCCGACGATGAACGTCGCGAGCATGAGCGCGACGAACAACACCATGTTGAAATTCGAGAGCCGCCGGATCCCGCGATCGACCCCGAGCACCATCGAGACGGTGAAAAGCAGCGTCATGCCGGTGACGACGAGGATGATCCCGGTCGTGCCCAGATCGAGGCCCCACTGGAAGGCCAATCCCTCGACGAACTGGCTGCCGATGAACCCGAGCGAGGTCGCGACGCCGCCGATCGTCGCGAAGACGGCGAGCACGTCGATGAGCTTCGCAACCGGGCCATCGAGGTTCTCACGGCCCAAAAGCGGCGTCAGCGCGGAGGAAACCCGCAGCGGGACGTCCTCGTAGTTGTACGCGAAGTAGCCGATGGCGATCCCCATGATCGTGAAGACGGCCAGTTGGGGGATCGCCCAGTGGAACAGCGTCTGCTGGATGGCAATGGGGATCGCCTCGGCGGTTCCCCCCTCGACGGTGAAAAGCGGGGATGGGTTGTCGTAATAAAACAGCGCCTCCGTCGGCCCCCAAAAGACCACACCGGCGGCGAACCCGGCGGAATACAGCATCGCAAAGAACGAGAAGAAGCTATACTCGGGGTCCTCATCGCCGAACCTGAGCCGACCCCATGGCCCGAGGATGAGGAACACGAGGAAGGTCACGACGAGGAAAACGATGACGAGGAGCGCCCAGTTGAAGTAATCGAGCATGAACGCGTCGGCGACCCCGATCGCCGTCTCGACCCGCGCGGGGTCGATGAAATAGAGGGCAATAAGCCCGAGCGTGAGCCCCGCCCCGAAGAGGAACACCACCGGATCGAGCTCCTCGCGGAACCGTCCCAACGCCCCCAGCTCGCTCCCCGCCTCCGCGCCACCGTCGGTTCGGACTGCCGGCGAAGCCGTCTCCGTGGAGGCCTCCCCGACCGAAGACGGCTCCGCTTCGGTCGTCCCCGGCGTCTCCTCCCGTTCGCCGTCGCCCGCCACGGTTCCGTCCGACTTCTTTTCGCCCGTTCGATCAGCCATCGTGTCTCACCCCGAATGAATGGCCGCCTATCGATCGGTATCCTCTCGACTTTCGGTTCCCCCGCACAGATTTCGTGCCCTGCTGTGCCATACCACTGTGCTCGAAATTATCACACATAAGCGTTTCTGATTTTGTAGTTATGATCCACATTTTTCGTGTATCTATCTCCGATATCAACTCCGAGGAACGCCATGGAGCGCCGCACCCGCGGCTCACCGAGTTCATACCACGGGTAAATAAGGGAATGCTGCGTCCGCCCGCGCTGTGACGGGGAGTTCAGTTCGTCAGCTCCTCGACGGCGCGGTCACGGCGATCCTCACTGTCACGGATCTCGGTTGCGAACTCGTCGACCCGTTCTTTGATCCCCTCACGAGCGGCCTCCGGGGAGAGTTCGCCCGACAGCGAGAGCAGGCGGACGAACGCGCGAAGCTCCTCGTCGGTGATCCGTTCGAACTCGTCGGCTTCGATCTTCGCTATCACCTCGTCGACGTCGATCCGTCCGACCGGTTCGACGTTGAACTCCACCGTGACCATCCGATAATCCGAGCCCGCGAGCCGCTGTTCGGACTTCGCGACCCCCTCCGAGAGCATGTCTTTAAACGGGGTGACATAGCCCATCGTCCCCAGATGGAGGAACGCGAGCATATCGGTGATCCCCCGGGTGTAGGCGTCGCGGTCGGCATCGTCCGGGTCGAAGACGGTGCGGCGATCCCGGTCCTCCAGACATTCGTAGAGGATAGAGAAATCGAGGATCGCGTTTCTGACCCGCCGACGGATCCGGTTGCGTTTCTGTTTTTTCGAGTGTTCGGTGTAGTCGGTCTTCCGCCCGAGGAGGAAGTCCCGGTCGGAGGGCGTCAAGATCCCGCGCGGCCGCTCGGCGTCCGCGGCCGTCTCGAGCGCCGGAGGCACCTCGTCCTGTGACATACCCGGAAGGCGGGCGCTCTCGGGATTAACTGTTGGGGTCGATCTAAGGGTCGCGAGAGCGATGGAGCCCCATTGATGTCGAAAACGAACCAGTCATCGTCGGTCACGGCCGGTTCGCCGCGACGGTCACGAATCACGGACGGTTCGCTCCGACGTTTACGATCGCCGATGAGAGTAGCTCGACGGCGACCCCAAGCGATCGCTCGTCGACATCGAACGTGGGCGTCTGATGGGAGGTCGGGTGGTCGCCCCCGACGATGACGTAAGCGGCCCGTCCGCCCCGGTCGTGGACGTGTTTCATGAGGAAGGTCACGTCCTCGCTCGCGCCGAGCGGCGCCTCGGGGACGACCGAGTCGACGCCGTCGACCCCCCGAGCGACGTCCGCGACGAGGGCCCCGAGGACGGGGTCGCTATCGACGCGGATCGACTCGCTGATTCGGCGAATGACGACGTCACAGCCGTGGACCTCCGCGGCCGCATAGAGGATCCGCTCCAGTTCCGAACGGGTGTACTCCATGAGCGCGGTCGTCTCCCCGCGGACCTCGCCGTCGAGGGTGATCTCCTCGGCGATGACGTTGCTCGCGGAGCCGCCCGCGACCCGGCCGAAGTTCACCCGCGTCATTCCGTCGCCGTGGCGGGCGATCCCGTAGGCGTTCTGGACGCCCGTCGCCATCGCCTGCATCGCGTTCGTCCCGCCGCTCGGGTCCTTCCCGGCGTGGGCGGCAGCGCCCTCGAACGTCGCCGTGAGGTGCGCCATCGCCAGCGGCTCGGTCGCGCTCGCGACGACGGTTCCGGTCGGGTAGCCCAGCCCGAGATGGCACGCGAACAGGTACTCCACGTCGTCGACGTGTCCGCTCTCGGCCATCGGTTTGCCGCCGCCGGCGACCTCCTCGGCCGGCTGGAAGAAGCACTTGAACGTCCCCGAGAAGTCGCTCGCCTTCACCGCCTCGACGACGCCGAGTCCGATCGCGGCGTGGGCATCGTGGCCGCAGGCGTGCATGTAACCCGCCGTCTCCGAGCGGAACCCCTCGTCGGCGGGTCGATGGCCCGGCTCGTCGGATTCGACCATGGAGACGGCGTCCATGTCGACCCGGAGCCCGACCGTCGGGCCCTCCCCAAGCTCCACGACGGCGACACAGCCGGTGTGGCCGTCCGCGGTCGCCGCCAACACGTCGTCGTCGACGCCCGCTGCCGCCGCCCGGTCGTGCCATTCCGCGAGCGTCTCTTCGGAGGGAACCGCCATTCGATGATCGGAGGCGAGCGCGTCGCGGCCGATGGCGACCCGATCGACGCCGATCCGCGAGAGTTCCTCGACGATCCGCGCCGTGGTTTGGATCTCACACCAACTCGGCTCGGGATGGCGATGGAACTCCCGGCGGATCGCCGACAGTCGGGTGCGCACGTCGTGGGACATCGGTCGGTCGGCGGTATGCCATCGAGGTATATAACCTGTCCCGTCGGCCGGAAGCGGAGGGAGGCCGTGGGATCACGTACAAACGCTCACGACGACAGCTGCTATCACTTCCGCCATCTACCGAGCGTTTTTATACACCGATCGAACAGCCGCTGCTCGATGACTATTGAGCGGGTGATCTTGAATGACTGGACGATCGATCCGAGGTGTGCCGTATCGGATATAAAAGGGTTGGCGATGCGCCGCACCGAGGATAAAAGGCGAACCGTCCCGCCTACAGCGTGTGTTCGCTGCCACCGGCCCCGCCGACGATCGCGGCCGGGTCGGCCGTGGCGTGTTCGATCGCCTCGACGATGACGTCGAGCGCCGTGTCGGCGAGGTCCTCGGTCAACACGAGCGGCGGCAGGAGCCGCAGCACGTTCTTGTGCCGGCCGGCCTTCCAGACGAGGACGCCGTGTTCATAACAGTACTTCTGGATCGCCTTGACGATCTCGGCGCTCGGCTCGCCGTCGTCGTCGACGAACTCCGCGCCGATAAATAGCCCCTTGCCGCGTACGTCGCCGAGGTGATCGTTTCCGGCGGCGACCGCATCCAGGCGACCGCGGATATGGTCGCCGAGGTCGCGGGCGTGGGCGAGCAGGTCGTGTTCCTCGATGTATTCGATGGCACGCGAGCCGGCCTTCATCGCGACGACGTGCCCGCGGTAGGTGCCGGCGTGCCCGCCCGGCCCCCACGTGTCGAGGTCCTCGTGGTAGATCGTCGCCGAGAGCGGGAAGCCGATCCCGCCGAGCGCCTTCGCCGTCGTCATGATGTCGGGCGTGACGCCGTGCCACTCACAGCCCCACCACTTGCCGGTCCGGCCGAATCCGCTCTGGATCTCATCGAAGATGAGCGGGATGTCGTTCTCGGTGGCGATCTCGCGGAGCCCTTTTAAAAAGCCCTCCGGCGGGACGATGATGCCGCCCTCGCCCTGGATCGGCTCGACGAAGATGCCCGCGGGGTTCGCGAGGCCGCCGTAGGGGTCCTCGACGATCTCTTTGACTTCGCGGAGCGCCCGCGCACACGAGACGGCCCCGCAACACTCGCTCGCCGGGCGTGAACAGATCGACGCCGCATCCCCGGACTCGTGACGGTCGGCGTACGGCGACGGGTATTTGGCGTGGACGACGTCGGGGATGAGCGGGGTGTAGTCGTCTTTAAAACCCTTGTTCGAGGTGAGCGCCATCGCCCCGGAGGTCGCACCGTGATACGCCCCCCGGAACGCGATAAGGCCCGTTCCGCCGGTGTTGTACTTCGCGAGTTTGATCGCGGCCTCGACGGCGTCGCTGCCGGTCGGCCCACCGAAGACGACCTTGCTCTCGCCGCGCAGCCCCGGCGGCACGATCTCGCCGAGCTTCTCGATGAGTTCGAGCCGTTCCTCGGTCGGGAAGTCGACGGTGTGAACCAGCCGGTCGGTCTGTTCGTGGACCGCCTCCAATACGTACGGGTTCGAATGGCCGACGTTTAAGACGCCGATGCCCGCGAACATATCGATGAAGGTGTTGCCGTCGGCATCCCGAAGCGTCGCCCCCTTCCCCTCCGCGAAGGCGATGGGGATGTCGTTCGGATACGCGACCGCGCCGCTGTCGATCGATTCCTGTTTTTCCAAGAGCCGCGTGCTCTCGGGTCCCGGAACCGCGTCGACGTTCGGCGCGTCATCGAAGTGGATCTCCTCGATCGGTGGTCCTGCCGTCATACCCAGATCCACGGCGAACGCGGATAAATAGCTTATCCACGATTACGGAAAATAGTGTACACAATTATCGTTTTCGTGATGATCGGTCGGGGGTCCCAAAACGACCGATCGACTCGGCCGCTGGTCGGGGACGGATGATACCTCCTGGCCGCTTGCAACCCCTGCCCGGGTGCGGCGATTTAAGAACCGTGAGCGCGACGGGCGAGTATGAGCCAACAGCCCCCCCGATCGGAGGCCGAGTCGTCGGCCGACGGGGAGACGGACGAGCCGTTTGTCGGAAAAAAGGACCCGTCCCTGCGGAGCAACGACGTGACGGCGGGCGCCGAACGCGCCCCACACCGATCGATGTTCCGGGCGATGGGTTATGACGACGAGGACCTCGCCTCGCCGATCGTCGGCGTTCCCAACCCCGCCGCGGACATCACGCCCTGTAACGTCCACCTCGACGACGTCGCCGCCGCGGCCATCGACGGGATCGACGCCGCCGGCGGGATGCCGATCGAGTTCGGGACCGTCACCATCTCCGATGCCATCTCGATGGGAACCGAGGGGATGAAAGCGAGCCTCATCTCCCGGGAGCTGATCGCCGACTCGGTCGAGTTGGTCTCCTTCGGCGAGCGCATGGACGCGCTCGTCACCGTCGCCGGCTGCGACAAGAACCTTCCCGGCATGATGATGGCCGCGATCCGGACCGACCTCCCGTCCGTCTTCCTCTACGGCGGCTCGATCATGCCCGGCCAACACGACGGGCGCGACGTCACCATCGTGCAGGTGTTCGAGGGCGTCGGCGCGTACGCGCAGGGTGAGATGAGCGGCGAGGAACTCGACGAACTCGAACGCCACGCGTGCCCGGGGGCGGGCTCCTGTGGCGGGATGTTCACCGCGAACACGATGGCGTCCATCTCCGAGGCGCTCGGGCTCGCGCCGCTCGGCTCCGCCTCCGCGCCGGCCGAGGACGCCGAGCGCTACGAGGTCGCCGAACGCGCCGGCGAGCTGGTGCTCGACTGTATCGAGAACGACCGGCGGCCCTCCGACATCATCGACCGACGCTCGTTCGAGAACGCCATCGCGCTTCAAACCGCGATCGGCGGCTCGACGAACGGGGTCCTTCACCTGCTCGCGCTCGCCGCCGAAGCCGACGTCGACCTCGACATCGAGGAGTTCGATACGATCTCGAAACGCACCCCGAAGATCGCCGACCTCCAGCCGGGCGGCAGCCGCGTGATGAACGACCTCCACGAGGTCGGCGGCGTCCCGGTCGTGATCCGCCGGCTCCTCGACGCCGGACTGTACCACGGCGACGCCATGACCGTCACCGGCAACACGGTCGCCGAGGAGATCGAACGCTTGGAGGAGGACGGGTCGCTCCCACCTGACGAGACGATCGAGGCCGACTTCCTCTACACCGTCGAGGAGCCCAAAGAGGAGGAGGGGGCGATCAAGATCCTCACGGGCAACCTCGCGCCCGACGGCTCCGTGTTGAAGGTGACCGGCGACGACGAGTTCCATCATGAGGGGCCCGCGCGCGTCTTCGAGAACGAGGAGGACGCGATGGAGTACGTACAGACCGGCGCGGTCGACTCCGGTGACGTGATCGTGATCCGTAACGAGGGCCCCCGCGGCGGCCCCGGCATGCGTGAGATGCTCGGCGTCACCGCGGCCGTCGTCGGCGCGGGTCACGAGGACGACGTGGCGCTGCTCACCGACGGCCGCTTCTCCGGCGGCACCCGCGGCCCGATGATCGGCCACGTCGCGCCCGAAGCCGCCGTCGGCGGCCCGATCGGTATCTTAGCGGACGGCGATCACGTCGTCATCGACATCCCCGATCGCACGCTCGCGGTCGATCTCACCGACGCGGAGATCGCCGAGCGCGCCGACGACTGGAGCGAACCGGAGCCCCCCTACGAAGGCGGCGTGCTCGCGAAGTACGCCCGCGACTTCGCTTCCGCCTCCGAGGGGGCGGTGACGAATCCGCGGTTGACCCGGGAGTGACCCGGGCGTGACCCGCGACTAAGGTCAGAACAGCCCGCCGACTTTCGCCGCCAGCTTCGGGACCTCCTCGGCGATGGCGTGTCGTTTCAGGAGCCCGAAGCCGGCGACGATGACGAGGAACCCGAGGATCGTAAACGCGGTCACCGGCTCGGCGAGCAGCACGACGCCGGCGACCGTGGCGACGACGGGAACGACGTACGATACCAAGTTGATCTGGAAGGCGCCGAGACGCCCGAGGAGCGTGAAGTAGATGCTGTATGCGAGCGCCGAGGAGAAGATACCGAGGAAGACGAGCGCGACGACGGCTGGCAGCTCCGTGGCGGGGAGCCGCTGTCCCTCCCCGAGGCCGCGGCTCGTCGCGTGCATGACCACCGCGCCGAACAGCATCGCCCAGCCGGTGAGGGCGACGCTCGAGAAGCTCGTCTCCACGGTCCGCAGGCCGACGCTACCGATCGAGACGGCGATCACGCCCACGAATATCAGCGCGACGCCGATCGTCACGCCGCCCGCGAGGTTCGCCGGGTCCGGTTGGGCGACCAGTGCAACCCCGAGAAACGCGAGCACGACCCCGATCGATCCCCGAAGGTCGAGGCTCGACTCGCCCACCCAGAGGGCCGCCACCGCCGCGGTGACGATGGGAACGAGGCTGTACGTGATCGCGGCGATGCCGCTCGTCGTGTACTGCTGACCGACGAACAGCAACGTGTTGTTGGCCGCGACGGAGAGCCCCCCGCTGAAGAGGATGGCCATCGCGTCCCCACGCGTCCGTGGAAGCGGACCGGATTCGGTGAGGAGGACGTACGTCACGAGCAACGCCGCCGCGAGATAAAACCGATACGCTGCATACAGCACCGGTGGATAGTACTCGAGGCCGACCTCGATGGCGACGAACGACCCGCCCCACAGCCCCGCGAGCAGAAAAAAGAGGACGACGTCTCGGTACCGTGACACAGCCAAGAAAGGCGGCACGGATATAAATCGATGTTCGTTCCGGTCGAACGAGTACTGTCCGACCGGGAGCGTACCGCAGTAGCATCGCGCGGCCAGACCGACGGTACCCCGCGCAATCAGATGATCGGAAGCGCGTGATTAACGAATCAGAGATTCGCGGTCAGGTGATCAATAGCCCCGTGCGATCAGGTAGTCCGCGATGTCCTCCAAGAGCCGTCGGGATTCGTTCTCCGGCAAGACGTCGAGGTGCTCTTTGGACCGTTCGGTCAGGTCCACCGCCATCTCCCGCGCGAAATCGATGGAACCGGCGGCCGAAAGCGCGTCGACGGCCGCCTCGACCTCCGCCTCGGTGACGGCCGCCGGCGTCTCGGCGTCGACCAGCCCGTCGACGTCGACGCCCTGCTCACGGGCATGTAAAGTGATCAACGTCTCTTTCTCCTCGACGAGATCCGAGCCGCGCTGTTTGCCCAGCTCCTCGGAGGGGACGGTCAGGTCGAGGACGTCGTCCTGGATCTGAAACGCCCGACCGGAGTCGATCCCGTACTGATAGAGCGCGTCGGCGACCTCCTCGTCCGCGCCGAGCAGCACCGCGGGGGTCGCGGCGGCCGCGCCGTAGAGGACCGCCGTCTTCAACTCGACCATCTCGAGATACTCGTCGGGTTCGATATCGTCTCTCGCTTCGAAGGCGACGTCGAGCGCCTGGCCCTCACAGATCTCCGTACAGGTCGTTGCGAGCAGCCGCATGGCCTCCAGTCCATCGGTGGGATCCGCCCCGGTTTCGGTCATCATCTCGAAAGCCTTCGAATAGAGGGTGTCGCCCGCGAGGATGGCCGTTGACGTATCGTACTGCTCGTGTACTGCCGGAACCCCACGCCTGAGGTCGTCCTCGTCCATGATGTCGTCGTGGATCAGCGTGAACGACTGGATCACCTCGATGGAGACCGCAGCGCGCATGACGTCGACGGGATCCCCCGAAAGCGAGGGGAAGGATCGATAGTCCATCGACAGCGGATCGACGTCCGTCACCGCCTCGGCGGCCAGCATCGTCACCGTCGGCCGGAGCCGCTTTCCGCCCGCTTCGAGGATGTACCGCGACGCCTCATAGAGGCGTTCGGGACGCCGTATGGGAAGCTCCTCATCGATAGCGGCGTTGACTAAATCACGCCGCTCGCGGATGGCGTCCAGCACCCGCGCCTCCGTGGTCTCGCTCGTCATTCGACGAGCTGGATCGTGTTTCCGTTCTTCGTGACGTGGATGTCACGGCCGAGGCTGTACCCCTTCGAGGAGGCGAGATCGACGTACGGGGCGAACCCTTTGAGGTTCTGGTGGGCCGGGATGACGTGCTGGGGCTGGAGCGCGTCCAGCATCTCGTAGTGCCCCTCCTCGCGGAGGTGCCCGGAGACGTGGATGTCGTCGTAGATCCGCGCGCCCTGCATCCGAAGCAGCTGTTCGGACTGATACCGCTGTCCCTCGTTGGTCGGCTCCGGGATCACCCGCGCGGAGAAGACGACCTTGTCGCCGTCGTCAAGCTCGTAGGGCGTCTCGCCGCGGCCCATCCGGGTCAACATCGCCCGTGGCTCGCCCTGGTGACCGGTGACGATCGGGAGGAAGTTGCCCTTCCCCTCCTTCATGATCCGTTTGAACGTCCGGTCGACGGACTTCCGGTGGCCGTACATGCCGAGGTCGCCGGGGAACTCGACGAAGTCGAGCCGTTCGGCGGTCCCCGAGTACTTCTCCATCGAGCGGCCGAGCAACACCGGCTGGCGGCCGATCTCGCGGGCGAACTCGACGAGCGACTTCACGCGGGCGATGTGTGAGGAGAACGTCGTCGCGACGATGCCGCCGGAGTAGTCCTCCATCGATCGCAGGGTGTCACCTAAGTGTTCCTTCGCGACCGACTCGGAGGGCGTTCGACCCTTCCGACCGGCGTTCGTACAGTCCTCGATGTAACAGAGCACGCCTTCGCCCTCGCGACCGATCTCACGGAAGCGCTTCATGTCGATCGGGTCGCCGATGACCGGCGAGTGGTCCATCCGCTTGTCCAGCCCGTAGACGATGGCCCCCTCGGGCGTGTGTAACACCGGGTTGATCGCGTCGATGATCGAGTGGGTGACGTTGACGAACTCCAACTCGACCTGTTCGGAGTCACCGATGGCCATCGTGCCGCCCGCCTCCATCTTCACGAGGTCGTTGTCGACCTGGAACTTGCTCTCGCCCTGGATCTGCTGTTTGACGAGCTCGATCGTGTACGGGGAGGCGACGATGGGCGCGTCATATCGGTGCGCCAGTTTGGGGATGGCTGCGATGTGGTCGAGGTGACCGTGGGTGGGGACGATCGCCTGCACGTCGCCCTCGAGGTCGCTCATCACCCGGTCGTCGGGGATGGCGCCCATATCGATCAGGTCCAGACTGTGCATCTTCTCCGTCTCCACGTTGTCGTGGATCAGGACCTTGCTCAGGTTGAGGCCCATGTCGAAGATGACGATGTCGTCGCCCGCCCGCACCGCCGTCATCTGCCGACCGACCTCCTCATAGCCGCCGATTGTCGCGATTTCGATTTCCATAGTTGGTGTGTCTGGCGCCGCGAAACGGCGCGTTGTCACTGAAACCCGCATGGAGGGGCCGTCTGCCCCGGCGTTTTATCGCGCGTCGGTTAAGGCCCCGCTACGGCCGAGCCGCGATCGGCTCACCGTGTCCCGCGGGAGTGTGATGTGCGAGGGTACAGGGGCGCATCTTAAAAACTACCGGGTTCTACGACGGACGGGTCGCTCCACCCCGTCGTGGCGACCGGCCGCTTCGTCCCGCCGTGACCGCCGGCGGGGTCGGCCGGGTGTGCGGTCCTCCGTGGATCGGGAGGTTAAATACGGTCACGGTCCGACGGTGCGGATATGAGATCGAACGCGGACGACACGTCGATGAGCCGACGCGGGTTCTTCCGTGCGAGCGTCGGGGCCGCCGCGGCGACGGGCGCCGTGGCCGCCGGGAGCGGAAACGTGGCGGCCGCATACGACGGCTATCTAGATGATGTGTCGAACTACGAGGGAACGGTCGACTTCCGCGAGGAGGACGAGGTGACCGTCGAGGTCGGCGCGGGCGACGACGGATTGCTGTTTGAACCCGCGGCGGTCCTCATCGACGAGGGCGCGACCGTCGTCTGGGAGTGGACCGGTGAGGGTGGCGAGCACAACGTCGCCGCCGAGGACGGAAGCTTCGAGTCCGATCTCGTCGACGACGCCGGCCACACCTTTGAACACACCTTCGACGACGCCGAGGAGGGCGATTTCTTCAACTACGTCTGTACGCCCCACGAGGCGGTGGGCATGAAGGGAACGGTCGCGGTCGGTGACACCGAGGACGAGATCATCGACCCCGACGGCGACGAGAACGGCGCCGGCCGACAGCTCACCTCGGACGATATCGGCGCGCTCGCGCTCGCGTTCGGCGCCGCCGGCGCGCTGCTCGTGCCGCTGTTCTACGCGGCACACATAAAGAGCCAGCACGACTGACGCGACGTGGCCTCCTCATAAGACGATCGGAGCAGGGAGGGGTCGTGTGGTTCATTGTCATCTATCCGCTCCCGCGGTCGGCCGTGTACCCCTCTCGTTCACGCCTCGGTTTCGTCTTCGAGTTCCAGGCGTTGTTTCAGATTCTCCAACGCCGTTCGGAGCTCCCGTTCGTTGTACTTGATCGCGAACGGCTCCACCACCGCGTTCAGCACACGGCCCGGAATCTCATACGTTGCGGTGTATGTCACCTCGGTCCCGCCGTTCGCCTCCGCGAACTGGAGGTCTATCTCCCCGTCGACCCCACTGCGCATATCGAAGACCATCCGGTGATTCGGCTCGTGTATCGTCTGTTCGAGGACCGTCTCCAGACCAATGCCCGCCATCTTGTACCGGCAGTCCAATCGTTTTCCGCCGTTGTCGAGACGTTCGACGTTCTGTACGTCCGACACGCTGGGAGTGACTTCGGCGTGATTGTGTGGGTCGTCGAGATACTCGAACGCCGTTTCGACCGGCACATCGATCCGTATCGACTCGCTAACCACGGTCATATGCGACAGGTTTGTGATCGGCCTACTTTATATTTCCCTCGGAGCGGAAGGTGGACAACAGCACCGACCGGCCGGAAGCAACGAAGCACCTGCGTTATAGGCGACCTCCGGATCGTACACGATAACCGATTTCATGTCCCTGGTCGATATAAATGGGGCGCGGAAGCGCTCGCATCCGACAGCGGTATCCCTTCGACGGCCTAATCGACTCCAATGGACCGGCGCGTCCTCTTCGCGGGCCTGATCCTTTTTGCCGGCGGTGCTGCCGGCGTTGGCGTCGCCGTATTTGCCTTCGTCGGCCTCGATGCTGACACTGCCGGCGCCGAGATCATCTGGGAGTCGGATCCCGCAGAAGGCGACGACGGAACCGGGGCCGTCGTCGCCACCGTCGACGGCGATCCCTCGGTGATACAGCCGGCCATCGATGACGACGCGGCCGCGATCCGGGCGCTCGATATGGCCGGGGAAGTCGCGTGGACCGTGTCGGTCCCCGGAGACGTCGAACCTGACGGGACGAGCGATCTCGTCGCTACCGAAATGAACGATGAGCCCGTCATCGCGTTCACCACCGAGGCGGGCGACCTCGTCGTCCTCGATGCCGCCGATGGCGAGGCGCGCCTCACGGTGTCGCTCGGCTCCGGTTCGACGCTGGCACCGGTCGCCACCGACCTGACGGACGACGGCGAGCCCGAGTTCGTGGTGCTTCGCGACGACGGGACCGCCCTCGCTATCGGTGGGGACGGCGAGACGTTCTTCGAGACGGAGATCGAAGGCGACGCGGCGCTGCAACCGCTGGCCATCACGGGCGAGGAGTCGGCGGTCGACGATTCGGCCGACGCTGACTCCGGGACGCTCGTCGACGACGGGATCGCCCTTCTCACCGATGGCGACGGCGTCCAGCAGGTCACCGTTCTCGACGCGGCCGGCGAGGTCGTTTGGGCCGAAGCGCCCGAGGGGACGACGTTGAGCTGGAACGCAGCGGACAGCCGTCGGGGCGGGATCATCGCCCTCGGAAGTTCGGACGGCATGCTGGAGACGATGGAGGCGTCGGACGGCTCGACGCGGTACGACGTCGGCCTGCAGGACGTGCCCGTCGACGTCGGGGACGCGGATTCGGGGCGGGTCCACGTCGGCGGCGTCGGGGACATCTGGGCGGTTGATCTCCTCGACGGCGAGGTCGTCTGGAAACAGCAGTACGGCGGTGAAACCCGGGTGAACGAGCCGGCGGTCGGCGACGTGACCGGCGACGGATCCGCCGAGGTCGTCGCGGTCAACCGGGGGGGCGAGGTCACGGCAATGAACCGAAACGGCGAGGTGGTTCTCCGCGGGGACGCCGGCTCAGTCGTCGTCTACGCCGCCCCGCTGTTTGCCGACGTGACCGGGGACGGGACCGATGAGACGCTCATCGTGACCGAGGACGGAACCGTCATCGCATTGGCGGCGTGACGACAGGATCGAGGTGTGAACCTATGTATCACATGTATCACGGACTGATTTTTCGCTGCTATTTTACCCCCTGCATACTTACACTCAGTTGTCATGTACGACCATATCTGTTACCCGACCGACGGCAGCGAGGGCGCGGAAGCGGCCGCTGAACACGTCGAAGCGCTCGCTTCGAGCTTCGACGCCACCGTCGACGTGGTCTATGTGGTCGAGGATCGGCCGGTCGATTTCGGCCTCATGGCGACCGGCATCACCGACGTCTCTCCCGGAATGAGCGGCGATCATCACGGGGCCGATGCGGTCGCGATGGGGGGCTCACAGGCCGACCCTGAAGCCGAGCGGGAACAGCTCGTCAAGGAGTCCGAAGTGGCCGTCGCCGAACGTGCCGAAGCGCTCGATGCGGACGCCGAGCCCGTCGTCCTCACCGGTACCCCGCACGCCGCGATCACCGAGTACGCCGACCAGGAGGACGCCGATCTCATCGTGATGGGCACACACGGCCGGACGGGACTCGATCGGATCCTGATCGGCAGCGTGACCGAGAAGATCGTCCGAACCGCCGACACGCCCGTCGTCACCGTGCGACCGGACGGTGACGTGAGCGAAAGGTAACGACGCGCGCCACGAACGAAGAGCGTACTCGCGGAGACGTCGGATACAGCGACACGAAAACGGCGGATCGGGAGCTATTCTTCGTCCTCGTACACCCAGACCGCGGTGTCGAGGTCGTACTCGACGAGTTCCGACTCGTCGAAGAAAAGGGCGATCTCGCGCTCGTTCGCGCCTTCGTCCTCGTGATCGGAGGCGTGGATGACGTTGTGGCCCAGATCGAGGCCGAAGTCGCCGCGGATGGTGCCGGGCGCGGATTCGGCCGGATCGGTCTCGCCGACCATCGAACGGACCTGCCGCGTCGCGTCCGCTCCCTCCCAGACCATCGCGAAGACGGGTCCGGAGGTGATGAACTCGACGAGCCCGTCGAAGAAGGGCTTGTCCGCGTGTTCGCCGTAGTGATCGTGTGCGAGGTCCTCGTCGATCTGCATCAACTTGCCGCCGACGAGCTTCAGACCGCGCGCCTCGAACCGCGAGACGATCTCGCCGATCAGTCCGCGCTGGACGCCGTCGGGCTTGACCATCACGAAGGTGCGCTCGTCGTGGTGGCTCATTCGTTACCGCCCTCCGCGCGTCCCTCCTCGGTCCACTCCAGGTCGCGCGCCTCGCGGCCGAGGAAGTAGTTCTTCTCCGCCTTCGAGTCGACGAAGTGGAGGACCGTTCCGTCGACCTTCACGTACATCGTGCCCGTGCCGGGTTCGATCTCCTCGCCGGTGAAATCGCAGGTGCGTTTCTCGACCATGTTATCGTCCTCCGATGGAGTCCGCATCACGCTGGGTCTCACGCAGCTGAAGCACGTCGCCCAGCCGCACGGGACCGATGACGTTTCGGGTGATGATACGTCCCTGGTTTGATCCCTCCTGGATGCGGCATTTGACCTGCATGGCCTCGCCGTGCATCCCGGTTTTGCCGACGACCTCGATCACCTCCGCGGTGGTCGAGTCGCTGGTTCCCTCTTCTGCGCTCATGGTGGGTTATCGAAGCTCCGCGACCTTTTCGGCGATGTCCTCGACGTCGTCGCTCGCGTCGCCGGCGTCGACGATGGCGGCGGCGGCCGAGCCGACTTCGAGGCCGGCGGCGAGGCCGACTTCGTCCTGCGTGTCGACGAAGACGACGCTGATCCCTTTCTCGTCGGCGAGTTCGGGGAGGTGCATCACGATCTCCTCGGGGGAGACGTCCTCGGCGACGAAGACGAGGTCGGCGTTGCCGCGCTCGACCGATTTGGTCGTCTCGTTGGTTCCTTTCTTCACGGTACCGGTGTCTCGGGCGACCTCGAGCGCCTCGAGGGCTCGCTCTGCGAGGTCGGCTGGGGTGTCGTAATCTACGTAAACTGCCATGGTTGTTCACCTATCCTCCCCGCGGGCTCGCGTGTCCGTCCCGTGGTCGGTCCCTAACGGAACGGCACATCATCAACCCCGAAGAGGCTGTAGCCCGGAATTGGCAAGGGCATCATAAAAGCGTGTCCAATGCGATCCGGGCATGTGAGCCGGACGCACGCCGTCCGTTGCGTGCGGTTTCGTCCGCTTCGTCGACATGTCGATCGACTCTCGCCGCCGTCCTCCTTCGAGTCCTTTGCCCCCCGTGCCGTCCTCCTTCGAGTCCTTTACCCGCTTCGGGCGACTCGATCCGGGTAGATGGCCCGGTTGGTCCACTACTCCGATATCGAGAACGTCTTCGACGCCCCCGAGCGTGCGGCCCGACTCGCCGGGCAGATCCGGGCGCTTTCGGGCCCCGACACGCTCGTCGTCGGCACGGGCGACACGACCGCCCCGGGCGTGCTCTCGCTCGTCGCGAAGGGACGGCACATCCTCGAGTTCTACGCCGCCACCGACACCGCCCTCGACACCTTCGGCAACCACGAGTTCGATTATGGGCCGGATCCGCTCCGCGAACTCGTCGCCGACGCACCCGTCGAGTTCGTCTCCGCGAACGTGCGCGATGAGGAGGGCGGGCCGTTCGGCCGTTCCGAGGGCGTCGTGCCGTGGACGACCCGTCGAGTCGACGGGACGAGGGTCGGATTCGTCGGACTCACGGATCCGGCGACGGACTCGTTGAACCCGATGGCCGCGCCGCTCTCGTTCGATGAGCCCGTGACGGCCGCCCGGAAAGCGATCGCCGACCTCCGTACGACGGCCGGCGAGCCGGATCGCCTCGTCGTCCTCTCCCATCTCGGCGGGGGCGATGACGACCTCGCGGCCGCCCTCGACGTCGATGCTATCCTCGGCGGACACGTTCACAGCCGACGAAACGAGTACGTCCACGACACGCTGCTCGTGCGGCCGGGTGTGAACGGCGAGACGGTGATCGAAGTCGACCTCGACGGGTCACGCGCGACGGCGACGCTACACGAACCGACGGGTGCATCCCCGTATGAACCGCTCAAAGGGACGCTCGAAGCGCGGATGGCCGCCGCCGACCTCGACGAGGTGATCGGCCGGGTCGAGACACCGATCGAACGAACCGGCGCGGTCGTCCACGGCGGGGAGTGTCGCGTCGGGAACTTCGTCGCGGACGCGTTCCGATGGGCCCACGACGCCGATGTCGGCCTCTCGAACGCCGGGGGGTTGCGTCAGGGCGATCCGTGGCAGGGCGAGGTGACCAAAGCCGACCTGATCAGCCTGATCCCCTTCGAGGAGCCGGTGGTGCTCGTCTCGCTCTCCGGGCGGGAGCTTCGGGCGGTGTTGCGGGAGATGGCGGCCCCCGACGTCGACTTCGGCGAGGCGGACTGGTGGCACGGACACGTCTCGAACGCCCGGGTCGTTTGGGATGCGACGGCGGACCGGCTCGTCGAGGCGACCGTCGGCGGGAAGCCGATCGATCCCGACGGCCGATACACGCTCGCGACCTCGGAGTACCTGTTGCACTCCGAACACGAGTTCCCGACGCTGCAACAGCGTCACCGGATCGGCGAGGCCGACATCCAGTACGAGGTGCTCGCCGACTACGGCCGTGAACACGGCATCGACCCGGCCATCGAGGGTCGGATCGAGATCCGCAACCGCGTCGAGGGTCACCCGCACGCCGAGTGAGTGGCTCGATTGCGAGGGCCACCCACGCGCCGGCGGGCGGACCCGGCCGTGACATCCTCTCCCAGTTGGACGCCGACGACTTTTGTACTCGGGCACCGATCCGTACGGTATGACGCTTGACCGCTACGCCTCCGCCATCGACGGCCTCGATCCCGAGGAGGGGACGGCCGAATCCGCCGAACTCGTCGTGACCGACGACGTCCTCGTGAAGGCGTTCGTCCTCGCGCCGGGCGGGGAGATCAACCCCCACGAACACGCCGACTCGACGAACGTCTTTCACGTCATCGAAGGCGAGCCCACGGTGATCCGCGACGACGAGACGGAGACGCTCGCGGCACCCGCGGTCGTGTTGAACGAGCGTGGGGCGATCCACGGGGCCCGCAACGAGACGGATCGGCGCGCCGTGATCACCGCCAGCCTCTGTCCGCTTCCATGACGGTCGCCGAGATCGAGGTCGAGGAGCTTGCGACGCTCCTCGAGGGGGACGAGCCGGTTCGGATCGTCGACATCCGCGACGAGCGAGCGTACGATCGGGGTCACCTTCCGGGAAGCGAGTCGATCCCGTTTCCGGAACTGACCACGCGGGTCGCCGAGCTAACCGGCGCGGAACGGATCGTCACCGTCTGTCCCCACGGGATCGCCAGCCGACAGGCCGCACAGCTGATCGGGAGCTACGAGGGGACCGTCGATGCACACGTCGAGAGCCTCCGGGGCGGTATCGAGGCGTGGGAGGCCGCGGGGAACGAACTGGAGCCGACCGAGCCGTCTGGCGCTGCGGGATCCGACAGTGGAGAGGGCGATGGACACGCACACGAGCCGGACGAGGGACCCGCCGCACCCTTTTAATCCAGGTCGTCGGTTCCGATCGAGTTGCCGGGTCGTCGGCTCGATGGATGCCTTGAGTCGGTCGATAGTGGTTATCTGTCGATTTCTCCGACCCGATTTATAAGCCCAAGCCGCTACCGCTGTTTATATACCGATCCGCCGGAGTCGTTTATATACCGATCTCGTCGGTATGAGTTATATATCGATCTCGACCCATTGGTTATCTACCCAGCTCCCAGCCGTCCGCGCTGATCGGGTCCCGGTCACGTCGCGGCTCAGCGCTTCCGCCGAGCGAGGGCTGCGGTCGAGAGGAACGCGATCACCGCAACGATGGCGGCGACCGGACCGAAGCCGGGGACTTCATCGACCGTCTCCACGAGGTCGTCAGCGACGCCGCCGAGCGGGCCGTCACCCTCAACCGTCACGGTCGCCGTCGCGGCGTCCGCAGGCCCGACGGCCTCGACCTGGATCGTCCCCGGGCTCTCAAGCGTGATCTCGTGTTCGAGCGTCGTCGATCCGTCGACGTCCAGCCGAACTGTGTCCGTCGCGACGGCCTCGCCATCGACGAGCAGTTGGATCTCGCCGCCCGCCGGCAGATCCGCGTCGTTGCGCACCGAGACGGTCGCGACGACTTCGTCGTCGACCTCGATCGTACCGGGCTCGACCGAGAGGTCGTCGACGGTCACGGATGCGGGTTCGGCGACGACGACGGAGACGGTCTCGTCACCGACTGTGACCTCGTGTTCGCCGGGCGTCTCGAACGTGTGGGTCAGCTCCACCGTCCGCTCGGTGTCGGGCTCGATGGTTCCGTCCTCGGCGGCGACCACCTCGCCGTCGACCCGCAACTCGACGTCGTACGCGCCCGGTTCGCCGCCGGTGTTGCGAACCGACACCTCCAGCGCGAGCGTCTCGCCGGCGACGAGCCGAACCGGGTCGTGCTCGGTAGGTCGATCCCGATACTCGCCAGTGGCGCGGACGCCGTCCTCGGCGACCTCGTACCCTACCTGTGCCGGCGGCGCGCCGAACGCCTCGGCGTGTGTCCCCCGATCCCAGACCGTGGGGACGGCATCAGTCGTCGTGTAGCGTTCGGCATCGTCCCGGATCGCGGCCGCAGTTGACGCGTCTGCGTGTTCGGCCGCGGCGGCTTCGACGGCGTCGAGGAAGTCACGGTTCGTGACCGGCTCGGATGCGGCGTTGAGCTCACGGAAGACGGTCGCGAGCGAGGCCCGGCCGTCGGTCGCGACGCGCAGCTGTCGATCGACTTCGCCCGCGACGAGCGCGCCCTTGGTGTAATCCGGCGTCCCTCGCCAGGTCGTCGGGTCATCGAGGATCGCCGTCGCCGCGGGCTGGCGCTCGCCACGGACGAGGATCCGCTGGAACTCGTCGAAATCGGCCTTGCCGCGGTCCACGGCAAAGAGCGCGGCGTAGTAGGTCGCGGTCGCCTCGGTGAACCACCGGGCGCTCCCGTCGGCGGGGATCTCGTCGGTCGAGGTCTCCCCCGCCGTGTCGTACCCCTGGCGCGTGTGGACGTACTCGTGTGTCCAGACGTCGTCGGCGGTTCCCACGGGTTCGTCCGCGGCAACCCAGAGGTCGCGGTCGCCCGCCTGCACCCCGCGGGCGGCCCAGTCGACTTCGTCCGTCGGCGCGACGATGGCGACCACTTCGGTATCACGGGCACCGACCTGCAACGCCGTCGCCGCGTACTCGAACGCGTCGAACACCTCCTCCGGTGATGCGACCGGGTCTGCCGCCTCGGGAACGACGAGTCGGAATCGTTGGCCCGCCGCCTCGTGAACGTACTCTTCGTGGGGTCCGAGGAAGGCCATCGCCTGGGAGGCGACCCCCTCGCCCTCGACGCCGCGCTCGCGGACGACTGCCACCTCGCCACCGCCGGAGGAGTAATGCAGGTCCGAGACCGGCGTCCCGACGAGCGCCCAATCGCCGGCGTCGACGAATCGATAGGACCCGCCGCCGTCGAGGGGACCCTCGCCGTCGGCCGCATGGTCGGCCGCCATGCGATACGTCACCGAGGGTCGGTCGGTCTCCCCGTCCCACTCGAAGGTTCCTTCGCCCTGTTCGGCGTCCTCGACGCGCTCGAAGCCGTTCACGTCGATCGGATCGCCGCTGGCGTCGTGCAGGGTGATACGCAGCGCCGGAACGGTTTCGGGGACCTCGACGGTCGCGCGCACCCCGACGTAGCCCGGCTCGTCGATGAGAAAGAGCTCGTCGTGGAGGCGGATCGGGTCGGGATGAAACACGGCGGAACGGGTCGACCCGGCGGTAGATACGCCGTGATTCGGATCGGTCGTCCGGACGGTGGGATCAGCCCCGATCGCGTCGTCGCCCAAAAGGCCGGATTCAGTTGTCGCGTCGACCTCAGCCCCCGCCGCCTCCCCAATGGCGACCCCAACTGTCCCGTCAACCGCCGCAACCCCTGCTGCGCCCCCGACGACGAGGAGGGCGAGCACGAGCGTCCACAACACCAGGATCAACGGAGATCCCTCGGTGATGTTTGGGGACTGTGACCGATTCATACGGGCCCCACGTCGTGACCAAATTTATCCCTATCCGTTCGATTACATCGGGTGAGAAAGGGGGGAGGGAGCGTGTGACGGGTCCCTCCACTGTGCGCTATGGCTTCAAATAACATAGGTTTTGGCCGAATCTTTCGGCCGAAACACGATGAACGGATGAGCGACTGCCCCTATATCGCGTGGATGCGGGCGGTCCAGAAGTCCCGAAACGCGTCCGAGAGCGCCGCCTCCGGCGAGCCGGTCGCGTCGGAGACGTCGGTGTGATCGGCGTGTGAACGGACCTCCCCCAGCACGCTCCGTTCGCCGACGATGATGGTCCGCTCGACGTCCTCGACGGCTTCGAGCGCGTCCCTGACGTCGCCGAGGTGGTCGGCGATCTGTCCGTCGCGACGGCGCTCGAACCGGCCCTGCGAGAAGCCACCCTTCGAGTGGGCCTCCTTGACGTCCGTGGTGAACCCCTCGAAGGAGACGCGCTCGTCGCCCTCGTAGACGCCGAGCGCGAACGTGTCCGACCGCACGAGCGCGAAGGCGAACCGTCCGGTCGGCAGGAACCACTCCGCGGGGAGCCGGAAGCGGTCGTCCCAGCCGTCGAAGGGCTCCGGGGGCAACGCGGGCGAGATCGCCGCGCTCAGGATACCGAGTTCGTCGGCGAGGACGACCGTCGGGGCGGCACGTCTGACGAGCCGGCTGCGGTCGCCAAGCAGGTCCGCCACCGATCCCGGGACGGCGTCCTCGTCCACGACACAGGCGGTAAAGAGCGCCTCGGGGTCGTCGCTGCGGATCGACCGGAGCCGGCCGAGCACGTCCCGGAGCCGGCCGCCGCGGAGGTCGCTCACCCGCCGAAACTCGACGTCGACCTCGCCCGATTCGGCCCGCTCGATCCGATCTTCAAGCTCGACGATCCGGTCCTCCAGCCGGTTGACCCGCTCCTCGGCCTGCTGTCGGTCCGCGACCGCGTCCGCACGGCGCTCCGCCTCGGCCTCTGCGCGCCGTTCGAGGTGCCGTTTCTCCTCCTCCAACTCGGCGATCCGCTCCTTCAACTCGGCGCGCCCGAGCAGCTCGTCGATCATGCCGAGAGAACGGGTCCGGCGTGGGTTAAATGGTTGCTTCCGGAGGGGACGCTCCGGCCCGAGACGCGGTTTCGCTGGATGGGATCGTCTCGGCCGACGACGGCCGTGTCTCGACCCCAGAAAACGGCACCTCGATCGCCGAAAACGGCACCTCGATTGCCGAAAGCGGAAACCGCTACGCCGCGGCCCGCACACGGAGGAGCATGGCTCTCGAAATGCGCCCATACGACGCGACAACGGACGCCGACGGACTGTACGACTGCAAACTCGCCTTCGAGCGTGGATTGGGGGAGGGAACCGGCGGCGAGGAGAAAGCTGCCGTTTATGATCGGAAGCTAACCGACGCCTACCGGGAACGCTGGCTTCAGTGGGTGGACCGCTGTGTGGCCGACAAGCCCCGGTGTGTCACCGTCGCCGTCGACGACGAGGGCGCGGTCGTCGGCTACGTGTTCTGTCTCCCGGAGCGACTGTCGATGATCTGGGACGCCGCCGTGATCAACGAACTCTACGTCGCACCGGCACATCGGGGCACGGGGCTGGCGGACGACCTCATGGACGAAGCGCTTGCGCTTGCCGATGACCAGGACCTTCCTCTGGATCGGATCCTCCTCGACGTCGACCCGGCGAACGAGCGGGCCCGTGCCTTTTATGATCGTCACGGGTTCGACCCGTGGGGCGAACTCATCGTCCGAGCCGTCGACGACAAATAGGATCACAGAGCAGGTGCATCGGCCCCGATCCTATCGCGGCTCACCCAGACAACGCGGGACGAGCCAGTCGGCCGCCATCTCGGCGACGGTGCCCGTCTGGCCGACGAAGAAGTGATCGCCTTCGACCGCGACGACGTCGGCGCCGACCTCCCGGGCGCGATCGACGACGGGACGCCACTCGGCCGTCTCATCACGGGTGCCGTAGATGACCTGCACCGGTGTCGTTGGGGAGTCGAGCGCGGCGACCGCGTCCACGTCGGGATTCAATCGGGCGGTGGGTGCGAGCGCACAGGTCCCGACACACTCGGGACGGCTCGTACCCGCGACGAGCGCGATACACCCGCCGAAGGAGTAGCCGAAGAGCGCGACCCGGTCGTACCGCTCCAGCGCCCAGCCGACCGCCCGATCGGCATCGGTCGATTCGCCGTAGCCGTCGTCGTGGGCCCCGTAATCGAACCGTAGACAGTCGACGCCGCGGGCGGTGAGGACGTCGCTCACCGCCCGGAGCCGTCCGTCACCCCGGTGGCCGCGTTGCCGTGGATCCGGCGGACACGCGACGACGATCGAACCCGTCGCTTTCCGGTCAGCCGCGTTGCTCGTCCGGTCAGCCGCGTTGCTCGCCCGGTCAGCCGCGTTGCTCGTCCGGTCAGCCGCGTCGGTCGACTTCTCCGCTTCGAACCACCCCTCGGTACCGTGTACCGCCCGATCGAGGCTCGCACGAACGTCCCGTGCGCCGGGGATCAAGACGGTTTCGGACATGGAGGAACACGGCTACCCAAGGGCAAAAACCGT
Organism: Halorubrum vacuolatum; assembly: GCF_900188065.1. Taxonomy (GTDB): domain Archaea; phylum Halobacteriota; class Halobacteria; order Halobacteriales; family Haloferacaceae; genus Halorubrum; species Halorubrum vacuolatum. The sequence continues at coordinate 83,059 of NZ_FZNQ01000002.1, read as the reverse complement.
TTCATGCACGCGCATCATCTCACACCGGCCGGAACGCCGTCCAGGCTGCAAAGCTTCAAGCCACCGGGCCTCATGAGGGAAAACATGACTGCCCCCCGGGGGCGATCGGAGCAATGAGCGACGACGACGAGGATTGGTTCGAACGGACTCTCCGCGAACTCGAGGAGTCGGACGAGAGCGACGAACTCGTCGAGTTGGAGGAGTCCCTTGAAGACGCCGACCGCGACGCGAATGAGGCGATGAGGATCGACGACGGGCTCGATGGAGCGCAACAGTCCGACGGCGACGGCGCGATCGATGAGGGTCCGGAAGTTGACAGCGACGATCCGGGTGCCGACAGCGACGAGAGCGAGGTCGGCGGTAGCGACGAGAGCGAGGTCGGCGGTAGCGAAGAGAGCGAGGTCGGTACCGCTCGAACGACTGAGGCGGACACCGCATGGCGTTCCTCCGGGGACGACGGGGTGGATCCGTTCGGCGGCGCTCGGGAGGACGACGAGGTGGATCCGTTCGGCGGCGCTCGGGACGACGATGAGACGCCACCGAGCCGGAGCGCCGGGGACGTCACCGATCCGTTCGTCGATGGCACCGGCGCCGATGCTGCCCCGTTCGGCGGGGGCGTTCAGGGTGGGGCGGATCCGTTCGGTGGGGACACCGGAGTGGGAGCCGGCCCGACGGACAGTAGCCCGCTCGGGGGCGCCGAGGATCCGTTCGGCGGCTTCGCCGGCGGCGACGACTTCGGCTTCTCGGAGTTCGGCGGTCGGGACGGAACCGGCGTCGAAACGTTTGACGACGAGGAGTTCGACTCGGAGATCGATCGGATCGTCCTCGGGATCGACGGCCTCGATGAGATGATCCTCGGGGGCGTCCCCCGCCGATCGCTCATGTCGATCATCGGCTCCGCCGGGACGGGCAAGACGACCTTCGCGTTGCAGTTCCTCAACGAGTCGCTTCGGAACGGCGAAAAGGGCGTCTACATCACGCTTGAGGAGAGCCGAGAGGCGATCATCGACACCGCCGAGGAGCGTGGCTGGCCGTTCGAGGAGTACATCGATGACGGCCTGCTCGCGCTCGTCTCGCTCGACCCAGTCGAGATGGCGAACTCGCTCTCATCGCTCCGGAACGACCTCTCCCGGCTGATCACCGACTTCGGGGCGGAGCGGCTCGTCCTCGACTCCGTCTCGCTTTTGGAGATGATGTACGATCACCCCGCGAAGCGACGCTCGGAGGTCTTCGATTTCACCCGATCGTTGAAGCGTGCGGGGGTGACGACGCTTCTCACCTCCGAAGCCAGCGACGAGAGCCCGTACACCTCGAGACACGGAATCGTCGAGTATCTCACTGACGCTGTGGTCATCCTCCAGTACGTTCGTACCTCGAACTTTCAGGAGACGCGGCTGGCCGTTGAGATCTTGAAGATCCGCAACGCGAATCACTCCCGGGAGGCCAAGCCGTACGAGATCACCGACGACGGGATCTCCGTGTATCGACAGGCGAATATTTTCTGAGAGGCACGGACGGATCCCGTCGGATGGGAGACGCCGTCCACTTTTATCCCGTCGCGCGCTGAACGGTCGATTATGTACGACCGAATACTCATTCCGACGGACGGCAGTGAGGGCGTCGACCGTGCAGTCGATCACGCGATCGACGCGGCCGACCGCTACGACGCGACGCTACACGTCCTGTACGTCGTCGACAGCGACATCGTCAACGCCTATTCCGGCGACGAGTACGTCGACGAGGCGGAGGGTGCCGAGTCGACGCTGGAGGAGAACGGCCGTCGGGCGGTCGAGACGGTCGCCGAACAGGCGGCCGCCGCCGGGGTCGAAGCCACCACGGCGATCGTGTACGGGGTGCCACACGAGGAGGTCCTCCGGTACATCGACAAGGAGGATATCGACCTCACGGTGATGGGCTCGAAGAACCGCCCGGGCGATTACCGACGGATGCTTGGATCGGTCACCGAGCGCGTCTCGCGGCTGTCGGCGGCCCCCGTTAGCATCGTGAAGACGACCGTCGGCTAGGGACGGCCGTCCGCCAGGGACGACCGTCGGCTGTCGCCGTACGGTGGACCCGCCGAACGGGACCGGCCACCCGATGTGACGACGATCCGCTTCACGGGACCGACCATCCGATCTGGCGGCAACCCGCCGACGGGATAGCTCCCGTGGCGGCGACGCCGTCCGTGATCTTCAAGACTTTACGTCCGGGGAGCCACCGCCACGTATGAGCCATCGAATCCTGTTATTAGGGGCACCGGGTGCCGGCAAGGGGACACAGAGTAAGCTGCTCGCGGATGCGTACGGGATCGACCACGTCACGACGGGCGACGCGCTCAGGGCGAACAAGGACATGGAGACCGAGTACGGTACGCCCCGATCGTTCATGGAGGCGGGCGAACTCGTCCCGGATCCGGTGGTCAACGAGATCGTAAAGGTGGCACTGGAGGAGGCCGACGGCTTCGTGCTCGACGGCTATCCACGAAACCTCTCACAGGCGGAGTATCTCTCGGAAATCACCGATCTCGATGCGGTCATCTTCCTCGACGTGAGCGAGGAGGAGCTCGTGGGGCGGCTTGCCGGCCGGCGGATGGACCCCGAGACCGGCGAGATCTATCACGTCGAGTACGACTGGCCCGAGGACGAGGCGGTCCAAGAGCGGCTCGTCCAGCGTGCGGACGATGAAGAGGACACCGTTCGCGAGCGGCTTCGCGTCTATCGGGAGAACACCGAACCCGTCATTTCACACTTCCGCGACCGAGGGGACCTCGTCGAGGTCGACGGCGAGGCCCCTCCGGAAGAGGTCTTCGAGCGTCTGAAAGCCGTCATCGAGGGATGATATCCGCCGGGAGATCCTGTAAGGTTCTTAACCGTCGACCGCCAATCCCGGCGTAATGAGCAAGGTCGAACGGCGTGTCCGCTCGTTGGTCCGTGAGGACCGCGAGCTCCGCGGCGCCATCGAAGTGGTCCTCGATGCCGCCGAAAACGGCGAGGGCGTTGACGACGAGGTGCGGTGGATCGACGTCCGCGATGAGATCACCAGCGGACAGTGGGGCCGACTGATCGAAAAGGAGATCCTCGTCGACGGCGAGAGCGGGTTCGCGCTGGCCGACCGCGAGGGGATCGAGGACGGGTTGGACGTCGAGGACGACCTCACCCAGGGGAGCGACTTCGAGGCCCCGGAAACGACGACATGGACGACGTGGGACAAACTCGCCGCGCTGTCGACGGTCGGGTTCTTCGTCGGCTACGCCTTCGAACCCGTCAGAGCCGTTATCGCTGGGGCCATCGACCTCGTCTTCGGGCCGCTCATGGCGCTCGTTCCCTTCTACGTCGTGATCATGGTGGTCGCGCTCGCGACTGGCCTCTACTCGACGCTGTTGCGCGCCGGGCTGATGGACATGGAGAAGATGAGCGTCTATCAGGACCGCATGAAAGACATTCAGGAGCGTCGCAAAAAAGCCAAAGAGCGGGACGACGACGAGGCGATGGAAGCCATTCAGGAGGAGCAGATGGAGGCGATGGGCGATCAGCTCGGCATGTTCAAAGAGCAGTTCCGCCCGATGGTCTGGATCATGTTCCTCACCATCCCGGCGTTCCTCTGGATGTTCTGGGTCGTCGGCTACCGCGGCACCGAGGCGCAGTACTCGCTTGAGACCCTCGTGATCCCGTTCGCCGGAACCGTCGAGTGGACGACGGGCGTGATCGGGCCGATCCAGGTGTGGATCGTCTGGTACTTCCTCTGCTCGATGGCGTTCACCCAGATCGTCCAAAAGAGCCTGAACATCCAGATGACGGCCTCGTCCTCGTAGGTCGTTTCCGGCCCGTTTCGGCCCCGTGTCGGCTGCTCCGGTGACTTCCGGACGAACAGACGGGTTGTCCACCTGCATCGATCGTTCGGTGAGCGAGCGTGCTCGATTCCCATCGATCGGGAACGATGACCGCGCTTGAAGGGGAACGTACATTAAATACTACATGTCGCCCGGAGGTGATAGCGGTCGGACGGCCGCGAGCCGAGCCGGGAGGACGCTCATCATGACCGCATCCACAACCGAGATCATCACCGAGCTCGAATCGATATCAAATCCCGCCATCGACGGCGATATCGTCGAGACGGGCCTCGTCGTCGACGTCACTCGCGACGGCTCCGAGGTAACCGTCACCCTCGCGGTGAACACCCCGTTTGCGCCCATCGAGACCGAGCTCGGATCCGAGATCCGCGAGGCGATCGAGGCGCTCGGCTTCGACCCCACACTCCGTGCAAGCGTCACTTCCGAGCAGGGGTTCGACGATCAGGTCCTCCCCGGCGTCCGCAACGTGGTCGCGGTCGCCTCCGGCAAAGGCGGCGTCGGGAAGACGACCGTCGCGGGCAACCTCGCGGCCGGCCTCGACGACCTCGGCGCACACGTCGGGCTGCTCGATGCCGACGTACACGGTCCGAACGCTCCCCGGGTCCTCCCCGTTGAAGGGGACCCGGGAGTCACGCCGGAGGGCGACATGATCCCTCCGGATTCCGCGGGGGTGAACGTGATGAGTGCGGCGTTCCTCATGGACGATGACGACCCGGCGATCCTTCGTGGGCCGATGGTGAACGACGTGATGCGCCGGTTCGTCGAGGACGTCGAATGGGGACGGCTCGATTATCTCGTCGTCGACCTGCCGCCGGGGACCGGGGACGCCTCGTTGAACCTGCTCCAGACGCTTCCGCTCGCCGGCGTCGTCACCGTGACGACGCCACAAGAGATGGCCGTCGACGACACCCGAAAGGGAATCCGTCTGTTCGAGCGGCATGACGCCCCGCTCCTCGGCGTCGTCGAGAACATGAGCGGGTTCACCTGCCCGTCCTGTGGCGACGCACACGACCCGTTCGGCGAGGGACAGGTCGGGATGTTCCGTGAGCGCTACGGCGTCGACGTGCTGGGACGACTCCCCATCCATCCGGCGTTCGACACCGAAGCGAACGACGGGCCGGCGATCCGGACCGCGGGCGACCAGCTTCGAGGGACGCTGCGATCGCTCGTCGAGGACATCGTGAACGCGATAAGCGAGGCGAACCTCAGGAAGGTGGCCGAAAGCGCGGATGAGGAGACGGCGGGATCGGCCCCCCTCACGGCACAGTAGGTCGCCCGTGTCCACTCGGAGGCAGGACCGGTGTTCCGCCCGGGGATTATAAAAACCGAAACGCATGAAGGGGTATTGAGAGGGTTTCTGGGTACGTCGGTCAGGATAATGACGCGTGAGCACACTTCGAGTCGCCCGTGGATGGCTGGCGTCCCCCGCGAACGGCCGTATTCCGGGCGACGACCGACCGCCGTCCGTGCAGACGTGGCGGTGAGGGCCTCAGCCGGGAAGACGCTCGACGACAGTGGGATCCCTGGCCGGGAAAGGGCGGTCGATGAACCGGGGGTGTCCGAATGAGCGAATCCCGTCTCGTCCGTCGGGCCGGCCCGGAGGCTCGTGCCGCCGCAGCGTTTTATCGATCGTTGAACGACGCGGCCGAACGACACGGGATCGTCACGCTCGCGTGTACGTATCGGTGTGCATCGGGCGGACGGCGTTCCGGGGAGTGGCGCGGGGTTCCTGTCGCCGATCTGCTCGCCGACGCACCGCCCGAGACGACCCATCTCCGTGCCGTCTCGGCGGACGGCTATCGGGCGCCGGTGGCGATCCCCGACGCGCTCACGGCGATCGTCGCGACCGAACGGCTCGACGAGGCCTCCGACGGACTCCCGCGTCTCATCGGGGAGTCGATCCCGGGTCCACGGACCGTCCAGAATCTCGTCCGGCTAGAGCCGGTGGCGTTCCCACCCGGATCCGACACGGATCCGGAATGGATCGACGACCCGGACGCGGTCGGTCACGATCCGGCGGATACACCGGGGGTGCTTGGCTGATGGGGATCGAGGTGACCCCCGTCGTCGTCGCCGGGGGAAGCTCCCGGCGGTTCGGCACGGCGGACAAGCTCGTCGCGCGACATGCGGGACGCCCCCTCATCGACCACGTCGCGACGGCGGCCGCGGAGGCCGTCGGCTCCGACCCGCTGCTTGCGACCCACGACGGGACACACGAAGCGCGACTCGTCGGCGCGCTTCGGGATGTGGAGGCTCGTTTCGTTCACGATCACCCGGAGTACGCCGGCCCCGTGGCCGGGATCGCCGCGGCCATTCCACACGTCGACACGCCCTGGACGTTCGTCTGCGGTGGCGACATGCCGTGGCTCTCGAAGCGAGCGATCCGGTCGCTGTGTACCCGGTGTGAGCGGCTGCAACCGGACGGTGTCGTCCCGGTTCGCGACGGTCGGCCCGAGCCGCTCCATGGAGTCTATCGGACCGATGCCCTCGAACGGGCGGTCGCCGACGCCTGTGAACGGACGAGCCTACGAGGGGTGATCGAGCGGCTCTCGCCGCTCGTGACCGTCCCGGCGACACACGCTGGGAAGTCACTCCGTCGATCGCTCGTCGACGTCGACGAGCCTGACGACCTCCCGACCGCCCGATCCGAACCCGCCGTGGGATGACCGACACGTCACTGTCGGTCGGATGTTTCACCGAAAACGGCCGTCGAAAAACGTCTCTGCCGCCCTGCTGGGGCCACGCCGATCCGTCTTGGAACCGCGGCGATTCGCTTGAAAATCGCGGCGATTCGCTTGGAACCCGCGCCGGTCCGCCATCGGAACCGTGCCGATCCGCTACTGGAACCCGATCCGACCGGAGCCGGTATCACGAAGCGTGTCCCTCGCGCCGCCTTTGAACTCCTGTTCGACCTCCTCGTAGTAGGACATGAGGTCGTCGGTGATCGTGGGCCGGACCGACTCCATCGCCCGGCGGAAGTGTTTCATCTCCACCTCCGTCGCCGTCTCGTCGTCGCGGAGCGCTTCGATGGCGGCCTCACGGGCGATCCCCTCCAGATCGGAGCCGACGTAGCCGTCGGTGATCTCGGCGACCTCCCGGAGGCTGACGTCGGGGGCCAACGGGGTGTCGCGGGTGTGGATCTCGAGGATGCGTTCGCGACCCTCCTGATCGGGCTCGCCGATCATCACGAGCCGGTCGAACCGACCCGAGCGCAGGAGCGCGGGGTCGATCATGTCCGGGCGGTTCGTCGCGCCGATCACCATCACGTCGCCCATCTCCTCTAACCCATCGAGCTCGGTGAGTAGCTGGTTGACGACGCGCTCGGAGACGTTGTTGCCCACCTCCTGGCCGCGGGAGGGTGCGAGGCTATCGAGCTCGTCGAAGAAGATGATCGTCGGGTTCACTTGTCGGGCCTTCCGGAACGTCTGTCGGATCGCCTTCTCCGACTCGCCGACCCACTTCGAGAGCAGCTGCGGGCCGCGGACGGAGATGAAGTTCGCGTTCGTCTCGTTGGCGACCGCCTTCGCCATGAGCGTTTTACCCGTGCCCGGCGGACCGTACAGCAACACCCCCTTCGGGGCATCGACGCCCATCCGGTCGAACCGCTCGGGCGAGGAGAGCGGCCACTCGACGGACTCTTTCACCTGCTGTTTCGCGTCGACCAGCCCGCCGACGTCGTCCCAGGATATCTTCGGCAGTTCGACGAGCACCTCGCGCATCGCGCTCGGTTCGACCTCGCCGAGCGCGCCGCGGAAGTCCTCCCGTTTGACGATCATCCGGTCGATGAGGCTCGGCGGGATGTCCTCCTCGTCAAGGTCGATCTCCGGGAGGTACCGTCGCAGCGCCTTCATCGCGGCCTCCTTGGTGAGGCTCTCGATGTCGGCACCGACGAATCCGTGTGTCTCATCGGCGAGGTGATCGAGCGAGACGTCGTCGGAAAGCGGCATCCCGCGGGTGTGGATCTGGAGCACCTCCTTGCGGCCGATCTCGTCGGGGACGCCGATCTCGATCTCGCGGTCGAACCGTCCGGGACGGCGAAGCGCGGGGTCGACGCTGTCGACGCGGTTCGTCGCGGCGATGACGATCACTTGCCCGCGGGTCTCCAAGCCGTCCATCATCGTCAACAGCTGGGCGACGACGCGACGTTCGACCTCGCCAGTCACGTCCTCGCGTTTCGGCGCGATGGAGTCGAGTTCGTCGATGAAGATGATCGACGGGGACTCCTCCTTGGCGTCCTCGAAGATCTCCCGGAGTTGCTGTTCGGACTCGCCGTAGTACTTCGAGATGATCTCGGGGCCGGCGATGGAGAAGAACGACGCGGAGGTCTCGTTGGCCACGGCCTTTGCGAGCAGGGTCTTCCCGGTGCCCGGCGGGCCGTGCAGGAGCACGCCCTGTGGGGGCTCGATCCCGAGCTTCGAGAAGATCTGCGGGTGTTTCATCGGCAGCTCGACCATCTCGCGGACGCGCTGGATCTCCGATTGGAGCCCGCCGATGTCCTCGTAGGTGATCCCGCTTCCCGTCTTTTCGAACCCGGAGATCGGCTCCTCGCGGAGTTCGACGTCCGTATCCTCGGTGACGAGACAGACGCCCTCGGGCTCCGTCTCGATGGCGATGAGCGGGATCGCCTGTCCGGGCGAGCGCATGAAGGGATGGTTCGTCGAGCTCATCACGGGGACGATGTCGCGTTCGACGACCGGCCGCTTGAGGATCTGGCGTTTCACCATGCCGGCGGCGTCCGAGCCGAACTGGACCGACGCCTCCTCGGGCGGGGCTAACACGAGCTTGTCGGCCTTTTCGGCCTCGGCTTTGCGGATCGTGACCCGCTCACCGATGCCGACGTCGGCGTTCTGCCGGGTGAACCCGTCGACCCGAACGGTGTCGGTGTTCCAGTCCTGCCGGTCCGCACGCCACACCTTCGCCGCGGTCGTCTCCGTTCCCTCGATCTCGATGATGTCGCCGGGGGACAGCTTGAGATGTAACAACGTGTCGGGGTCGAGCCGTGCGATTCCCCGTCCCGAGTCGTTCGGGTACGCCTTCGCCACTTCGAGTTGGACTTCGTTCATGATTCCTCGCGGGGGGTATCGATAGGTGGATGTGGGGCGGCCATAAGCCTGTTGCTCATGGGGGTTTCACCCGAAAAACGGGTGGTTCCCCGCCCGCGTTCGCCGCAGTATGTCATCATGTAACACGATATGGAAGGCGTGGTTAAAACCCCGTCGTCCATCCCGTGTTTCGCCGGCAACACCGACCCGTCCGTCACTCTTCACCCGTCCGTCCGTCACTCTTCACCCGTCCGTCCGTCACCCATCCCGGGCGACCCCGGAGGCGACGTGTTCCGGCACCCATCGCCGCGCCCATCGCGTTGAGGAGAACGTCGCTCCAGGCGAACGTCCGCCACGGGATGATCCCCTGCACGAGTTCGATCCCGAACCCGTATCCGGTCGCAAGGAGGACCGCGATCGCCAACCCACTCAGGTTGACCCCGGTTACCCCGACGAGCAGCCACGCGAGCACGGCATACCCGAGGAGGTGAAACGGGTCGGTGAGGCCGACGCCGAACGGAAGCCCTGGGCCGCCGCCCGCGGAGCCAGGTATCGGCACGATCGACGCGATCAACACGAGTAGCGCGAAGCCGACGATCGGACGGATGCGGCCGTTGCCTCGGGTGGCAGCGTCCTCGCTGGTCCCTGCCTCGGAGCGGGTCTCAGCGGCCGAATCTTCCATGCATCCGTTTCGGGCGGATGAATGTTTAGGTGGTTCGGATCCGTGGGTCTCGACCGCCTGTGTAACCATTATCACTTACTCAAGGGGGTCAACAGCTAACACGCTGTGGCACTAATATAATAATCGTACATTACATGACCGACTTAGGTGGATATCGAGACCGCGTGGCACAGGTCGACCTCACTGAGGGTGAGGTGAACTATCAGGGCATCGACGACGAGGACGCAAAGAAGTACATCGGGGCCCGGGGACTGGGCGTCAAATACGTCTTCGAGGCGGGGCCCGACGTCGAACCCCTAAGCCCGGAGAACCGGCTTGCGTTTATGACGGGACCGCTCACGGGAACCCAGACCGTGATGAGCGGCCGGATCGCGCTCGTGACGAAATCGCCGCTGACCGGAACCGTAACCGACTCCCACCACGGTGGGTGGTCCGGGGCGCGCCTGAAATGGGCGGGTCTCGACGGCATCCTCATGGACGGCGCGAGCGACGATCCGGTCTACCTGTACGTGAAAGACGGGGACGTGGAGATCCGTGACGCCTCCCATCTGTGGGGCATGGGTGTCCACGAAACGATCGACACCATCGACGAGGAGTTCGACGCCACCGTCGGCCGCAACCTCTCGGTGATGGCCATCGGTCCGGCCGGCGAAAACGGCGTACGCTATGCCTGCGTGATGAACGAGGACGACCGTGCCTCGGGCCGGGGTGGGACCGGCTGCGTGATGGGCTCGAAGAACGTGAAAGCGGTCGTCGTCGAGGCCGGCACGCGGATGCCGAAGCCCGCGAAACCGGAGCTGTTTCAGGAGGGCTACCAGCAGGCGATGGAGGTCATCCGCGAGTCCGAGGTGACCGGCCCCAACGAGGGCGGCCTCTCGGTGTACGGAACGAACGTCTTGATGAACGTCACCGAGGAGATGGACGGCCTCCCGACGAAGAACGGGAAGTTCACCTCCACGGAGGCGTACAACGGCGGCGAGGGGATCGACATCGACGCGGAGCGGGTCTCCGGCGAGAACGTCCGTGAGAACATCCTCGTTGACGAGCCGACCTGTCACTCCTGCCCGGTCGCCTGTAAGAAGGAGGTCGAGGTGCAGATGCACCACAAAGGCCAGGACATGAACGTCCGGACGGAGTCCTACGAGTACGAGTCGGCGTGGGCGCTCGGCCCGAACGCCGGGCACACAAAGCGCGACGAGATCGCGCTCATGTTGGAGCGGTGTAACGACACCGGCATCGACACCATCGAGGTCGGCAACATGTTGGCGATGGCGATGGAGATGTCCGAGGAGGGAAAACTCGAGGAGGGGATCGACTGGGGCGACGCCGAGCGCATGATCGACATGATCGACGAGATCGCCCACCGCGAGAACGACCTCGCGGACCTCCTCGCGGAGGGCGCAGAGCGCATCGCCGACGCGGAGGACGCCCACGACAACAAGCTCTCGGTGAAGGGCCAGACGATCGCCGCCTACGACCCCCGCTGTATGAAGGGGATGGCGATCGCCTTCGCGACCTCGAACCGCGGCGCCTGCCACCTGCGCGGGTACACCCCTGCCGCCGAGATCCTCGGCATCCCGGAGAAGGTCGATCCGTACGAGTGGGAGGGCAAGGGTGAACTCACCGCGATCTTCCAGGACCTCCACGCCATCTCGGACTCCTTCGACATCTGCAAGTTCAACGCCTTCGCGGAGGGTATCGAGGAGTACGTGCTCCAGTACAACGGCATGACCGGCCGTGACGTCACGGAGGACGAGCTCTTCGAGATGGGCGAGCGGATCTACAACCTCGAACGCTACTTCAACAACCTCGCCGGCTTCGACGGCGAGGACGACACCCTCCCAGGACGATTCGTCGAGGGGCATCCGGACGCGATCCCCGGTCAGGGCGCGAGCGAGGGCGAACTCGCCGAACTCGACGAGATGAAAGCCGAGTACTACGAGCACCGCGGCTGGGTCGACGGCGTCGTCCCGGACGAGAAACTCGAGGCGCTCGACATCGACATCGGCCCCGGAACGGGCGTCTCCGCGGGCGACTCGGCCGCTCCGGCGGACGACTAGCGACGCAACCCCGACACCGAATTTTTATCGGACTGCACCGCAAGCGTCGCGTATGGTCCACGATCCGCTCTCCCCCTCGGAAGCCGTTCGCACGCCGGTCGGTGCCGTCGCGGGAATAAGCAGCGCCTTCATCCTCCTCTACTCGCTCGTTATCATGAGTCAGATACTCATCGGGCTCGCATTTGCGGGTGTCCTGACGGCTGGGGCCTATCTCTGTTACCGCGTGCTCGCCGTGCTCGATTCGATCGCGGACGCCGCACAGCGTGTCGCGGCCGTTCGCGAACACGAAGCTTCCGTCGAGTGAGGGGTTGTCCACCAAGCCCAGCAAGGCCATCATGCCACCAGGGTCAACAACCCACCAAGCGCACCGAGGCCGAAGGTATTTGCAACGCCCCGGCCTTCGGTTAGTATGAACAGGCGCGGTCGGCTCGGTCGGTCCGGACGGCTTGGACGACTCGGTCGGCCCGGGCGACCCGGGCGTCTGTCGCTCCTCGTGGCTGTCTGTGTGCTCATCCCGCTCGTGGTGTTTTCGGGAGCGGCCGCCGCGGATCCGGGTCTTACGACCGCACAATTGAACGCGACCGACGAGCCGATCGAGTTTGCCGACACGCTGGAAACGACCGATCCGCTTGAAAACGAGACGGGGACGACGGAGGTGATCGTCAGATTGACGCCCATAGGTGAACCGGACGCCGAGGGCGACGAGGCGCTCACGGAGCTTCGCGAACACGCCGAAACCGAGCAGGTCGCGTTCGAGTCGTTCGCCGAGGACCATCCCGAGGTGACGATCGAGCGGGAGTTCTGGCTCGCGAACGCCCTGCTCATCCACGTCGACGCCGAGGAGATCGGAACCGAGGAGCTGCTCGCGACGGAGAACGTCACCGCGGTGCATGAGAACATCGAGATCCGGACGCACGCTGCCGCCCAGCCGACCGTGACTCCGACGGGTCAGAGTAAACCGATCGACGAGGTCACCACCCCGTCGGACGAGTACACCCCGGGGCTCGAACTGATCGGCGCGCCGGAGGCATGGGATCGATTCGACACACGGGGGGCTGGTGCGACCGTCGCCGTGATCGACACCGGTGTCGACCCGAACCACCAGGACCTCGACCTCGTCGCGTGGGCGGAGTTCGACGAAAACGGGACCGTCGTGAGCGACCGCGTCGCCGACGCGAGCGACCCCGACGGACACGGCACACACGTCGCCGGCACCGTCGCGGGCGGGGACGCCTCGGGCACGCACATCGGGGTCGCCCCCGACGCCTCGCTGTACGGGATGGACGCCTTCGGCGAGGACGGGACGGCCACCTTCGCGAGCGTGCTCGCCGCGATGCAGCGGGCGACCGCCGATGACGACGTGGACGTCCTGCAGATGAGCCTCGGCTCCGACGGTACGTTCAACGGGTTCATCGCGCCGGTTCGAAACGCCCGTGCCGCCGGGGCGGTCGTCGTCGCCGCCGCGGGGAACTCGGGCCACGAGACCTCCTCTACACCCGCCAACGTCTACGACGCACTCGCGGTCGGGGCGGTCCGTGACGACCGGGCGGTCGCGACGTTCTCGGCCGGCGAGTCGATCAACAAGACGGCCGCGTTCCGCGACCCGCCCGCGGCGTGGCCCGACCACTACGTCGTCCCCGACGTGACTGCACCGGGGGTCGGCGTACTCAGCGCCGAGGCCGGAACGACCGACGGCTACGTCGAACAGCAGGGGACGAGCATGGCGGCCCCACACGTCGCCGGGGTCGCTGCGCTCGCAGTCTCGGCGACGGACGGCGAGGTCACCGACGACGACCTGCAGGCCGCGGTGATCGACACCGCGGTCCACCCCAACGGGGCGACCGAACCCGATGATCGCCACGGCCACGGCGTCGTTGATGCTCCCGAGACGGTGGATGCGGCGGTGTCGGCCGTCCAGCCGGAGCCCGAGCCGACGGAGACGGATTCGTCATCGAACGATACCGCGGACGACGCCCCGGGGTTGGGTGTCACGGTCGCGCTGGTCGCGCTGGCTGTCGCCTCGCTGGCGGCCGTTGGACGTGGTCGTCGGCCCTGATGCCAAGCCGACTCCGGTGGCCTGGGGTGATACACTGACGATGGGCCTACGAGGAAAAATCAGAGAGGCTGCCGGTTGACCGATCGTCCGTTGATTCCGTGTCCGACTCCTCGTCGTGGTGCTCGTTGTCGTGGTGCTCGTCATGGCGATCCTCGATGGACCCACTCGGATCGGTGTCGTTTCGGCCAGTTTCGGTGTTCGGGTCCTTCTCGGTATCAGGGCCGTCTTCGTGGATGGACGTCGCCCATGGATCGTTCGGGTCGACTGGTTCGACGGCGCGATCGAGTTCATCGGCGGTGTAGTCGCGGTCGGGGTCAAGCAGCATGGCGAGCCGCTGCCAGCGCGCGCTCCGTTCGTCCTCGCCCTCCGGCCCGACGCGAGCGCCGTGGGTTTTAAAAAAGCGCGTCCCGCGGCCGCGTTTCGATCCCTCACCGGTGTGGCCGTCGAAGATCGCATCGAACTTCCCGTCCGGTTCGAGGTCGCCGACCGGGAAGTCGTGGGTGGGTTCCTCCCCGCTCTCGATGGCCTCGGCGCGGCGGTCGGCGACGCGTCGGAAGTATTCGTCGGCGTTCGCGGCCTCGCGGGTTGATCGGGCGCGGGCGGCCGCGAGCGCGCCGTGGATCGCACAGAGTCGCCCACGCCACTCGTCGGGCTCGTAGCGTTCGGTGGCGAGTTCCTCGTAGCGCGCGATCGTCGTCGCCACCGGGTCGCCCGCGCGGAGGTCCTCGACGACGTAGAGGTTCAGTCGGTCCCAGAGGTTCCAAGCGTAGCCGGAGCGGGCGAGCTCCCAGGCGGCCCACGCGGCGACCTCCTCGTCGGACCGCCGAACGGCCTTTTGAAGCAGGCTGGAGACGGCATACCGGCTATAGCCGCCGTCGGTCTCGTTCGGCTCTTTGGGCTCGCCGAAGTCGTTCTCGCCGGTCGCCTCCGGCGGCGTGTCGGTTTCGAGGCTGCCGTCGGCCCCGAAGGTCGCCTGTCGGTCGTCGCTCATACGTTCGGTCACCCCGGCTGTGACTTAAAAGCGTTCGCGTCGCGGGCGGCCGGCGAGGCCGCGTTGACCCGACGCGGATCGGCGCCGAAAGAGAACCCTTAAGACGGATCCGTCGACTACGATACGATGACCGCTCTTAGCTCAGCCTGGTAGAGCAGCCGACTGTAGATCGGCTTGTCCCCCGTTCAAATCGGGGAGAGCGGACTGTTGCTGCGAACAACGTGAGCAGTCAACAGTCCACGGACCGATTTTGAGCAGACGAGTCGCAGGCCCGCGCAGCGAAGCGAGCAGGAACGTCTCGGCGAGTTCAAATCGGGGAGAGCGGACTCGTTTTCAAGCCGATACCGAATCACAAGAGGGCTCTAGCTTGTACTTAAGCGTCTCCCACGCTCCGCGTGAGAGGTGGGCTTGCTCCAAGCCACACCCGCTCCCGTCATGCGCTCCTAAGAGTTGAGAGCGCGTCATACGTTTTAGCTCTATGCGTCCCGTCAGAGCCCTCTGAGCTACCCAAAGGGATTACTCACACCTTCACCAACGGACGGGAGAATAGTATGCAAGATGGAAATGAGCTCGTCCCATGTCCCCGGTGTGGAGAGCGCTACAAGCGCATTGAGCACACAAAGGAGGGAGACGTGTATATTCACCATACAGAGACAGGGAGGGAGGAGAGGCGGTGTCTTGTCCGACAAGAGTAGCCCTCTCCTCACGTGATTTCTGGAAGCGCAAGGCATACTCGAAGAGACCACCGGTAGGCAACGGTACCAGGAGTTCAAGGCCGTGGACATCTTTGAAATCCTCACCCGATTGTTTGACTGGGTCGGCCCCGAATTTGGGTTAGACCGTACCGCGCGGATGTCTATTTAATATACCCTGCGGAACGCTAACCTTCTAACTAAAATTTCAGGACCAAATTTTTGATTACATCTCCTGAACAACCGCTGAGTAAAATTTGAATCCTGGTAGTGCCATCGTGCCAGCGAGAAGCCATCGAGCGGTCCAGCCGCTGAACGGGTGGCCCATGCGGTGCCATCCTCCGAGGTGAGTGAATCGACCGTGTTGGTGGACTGCATCGGCGGTCACCCCAGGGTCGCCTCCTCGGCCGTCCCTGGATCGACTGGGCCGGGGTCGTGTACGAGAGTCATGATCCGGTGTGACCTCACGTCAAGGGAGCCGGTGACCATCCGCATGGCCGTGGATTGGATTATCCGAGGGTTTCAAGCCGTGAATTAGCGGTGCTTCGCTCCGCGTGTCCCTCGTTCATGTGAGCAGAGCGGATCAGGCCTCAAAAGACGTGTCGCGTGCCCGCACAACCCTATATCAATCTCCATCGAAACCCGTGTATCACGATGACGGCCGCGATCCCGAAGATCGTCAACACGACCATGTAGAAGATCATAATGATCCCCATCTGCTTGGTCGTCATCTCCCCTTCAAGAATGTCCGTGATCCCCATGATCGGATGCGATCCTCCGGCACAATAAGTTTCACTGACATTGCCCCGTGCACCGAAGCACGTTATCGCTCCCGTATAGCTAAAGGCGGGTACTTGAGACGGGGCGATCCCGATCGGGTCATCAACGCCGGGGGGATCCGCTCTCCGCTGGCATTATCTCCGCCGTTTCCCTAGCAGTGAATAGCAATGCCTGGACGGACCGTCGCTGGGGTCGATTGGGCCGGAGGAGCGTGGCTCGTGGTGATGAACGAGGACGATGGGATCGACTGTACCGTTGAATCGAACCTGGAATCGCTCTGGGACGCAAATGCGGGGTTCGATCGGATCCTGATCGACGTGCCGATCGGGCTCCCGAGCGACGACGACACGCTCGCGAAGCGCGAGGAACTCGACTCGTGTGCCCGGTCGGTGACGGGTCGACCGAGCAGCGTCTTTCCCGTCCCCTCGAGGGATGCGTGCACAGCTGCGGGGGATGGCGAGGACTACGAAACCGTTGCTGAGCGGAACCGGGACGACCTCGACAAAGGGCTCAGCACGCAGTCCTACGCCATCGCCGGGGCGATAGCCGAGATCGACGAATTCCTCCGGAACAACGAGGGCGCCGAGCAGCGCGTGATGGAGGCACACCCGGAGGTGTGCTTCCGTGGCCTGCTCGGGGAGCAGTTGGAGCACTCGAAGACGAGCGCACGGGGGATCGGAGAGCGCCTCAGCGCGCTCGACGGATACCTGGACGAGCCCGGAGCGACGCTGGGTCGACTCTGTCGCCAGCTAGACACCGAGACCGCGGACGTCACCGTCGACGACGTGGTCGACGCGCTCGGGCTGTGTGTCATCGCGGGTCGCCCCGAGGACGACCTGATGACCCTTCCGGAGACGCCCAGCCTCGACGATGAGGGGCTCCCGATGCAGATGGTCTACTGGAGCGACGAGTCGCTGATCTGAGCGAGGGGTGTGAGTTACCAGTCCCCAGCGACGGTTTCTCGGACCGCTCCAGCGGCGGACCTGCGGCTGCCGTGCTCAGGCTTATTCGTCTTCGGGGGCGAACGAGTCGAAGACGAACGCCTCCAGCGCCTGCTGTGCCTGTTCGGGGGCCTCCTCGTGGCCGAGCGAGATCCGTCGCCCGCGGGCGGCGTGGATGACGTCGGTGACGAGCTGACCCATCAGATCGGGGTCGACCTCGCGGAACGTGCCGGATTCGATCCCCTCCTCGATCACCTCGATGATGCTGCCGCGGATACGGTCGTAGTGCTCGTTGAAGATCGCCCGGTGGGTCTCGTCGTTCTGGGCGTAGGTGTAGAGCTCGTGGTAGACCTTCATCCGGTCCCAGTGGGTGAACTCGCCGAACTCCGGCCCGAAGAGGCACTGATCGACCCGGGCGCGAAGCTCGGTGTAGGGGTCCGCGTCGTCGTCAAGCTCCACGCTCCCCTCGTACTGTTCGATCACGTATTCGAGAAACGAGGAGAGGAGGTCGTGTTTGCCCTCGAAGTGGTAGTGGATCACCTGCCGGGTCAGCTCCATCTCCTCGCCGATGTCGCGCATCCGGAGGTCCGTATAGCCGTGTTTGCTCAGCGCACGGAAGGTCGCCTCCATGATCACCTCCCGGGTGTCCTTCGCGGAGGGTGTTTCGCGTGACTCGCTCATGACACCTCCTCCGCCGGTGAGCTATATAACTGGACTGCCCGAGGGCCCCGACCTTTACCATCCAGTACATTTTTAGCCTCAGTATCGGTTGAATAGATCGGTCGGTGAGGGGTTCGAATTGAGCGGTCGGGTACGCCGGTTGTTTATAAACGGTCATGGGGGGACGTCCGCCTGTTTATAAAGGCTGATGATGATCGGGGGCAGTCGGCGGAGCGACGAACGAGAACCGAGGATCGATCGCCGCCGCCGTACTCACACCGCAGCCTCACGCCTCCCCAGCCTCGCCACGGCTGGTTTCTCAACCAGCCGTGGGCTCCCTCGCGCTCGGTTTCGCGCCCTGCGGGCGCTCACCGGAGCGCGCCGACCGCCGCCGGTCGAGTAGATGGTATATCCTCACCCAGTCGGAGGCGTATGTAACCGACCGACGGGTCGGGTTCGCTCACCACTCCTCGGGAGCGACGATCGGTTCCGAACGCTCCTCGCCGGTACAGGAGTGCATCGAGAGGGGCCGTTCCGTTCGCTCTCGACCCGCCGGGTCGTCGATGGTTTCGCGGGTGATCTCCTCGTCGACCCGGTACATGTCGATGTCCGTGAGCCGGTCGCCGTCCGCCGTCCCGTACGTCTCACAGAGATATTCCGCGAGGTGGTCGGCGACGGGAACGTCGTCACCGTCGTCCGGCAGCGACGCCATATAAAAGCGCTCGCGGTAGGTGTCGTGTTGGCGCTGGAGCTGATCGTACGGTCGGTCCGCACGCAGTTCGTCGCCAGTTCTGAGGTCGATCACCTCACCGTCGGCCGTCCGCGCCGGGAAGACGTAGTATCGGTCGGTCGTCCGGGGGTTCGGCGCGAAGATCGACCAGTCGGTCTGGAACTCGTACAGGGCGGTCGCACCCGTCTCGAGCTCCGCACCCGGCGAGTCCTCGTCGATGACGCCGACCGCTGATGCCGCGGCGGCCATGCCGAGTACGACCCCCGCGCACACGATCACCACGAGGAGCGCGTGTCGGCCGGTGAATCGGTCGGGGGTGACGAAGGGGAGTCGGGCGGACAGGCCGACACGAAGCCGGCTCGACAGTCCATGCGTCGGATGGGGTGCCAGCCGGGCGATAGCGACGATGTGGTCGCGGGCCGTCGTGAGTCGACCGGATCGGTCGGCGGAGGCGGTTCGGTTCGGGGAGAGCCGTGAACGCAGACGACCCACATCCCGCCACGTCGAGACGGGTACAAACAGCGACAGGCCGGCGAGACAGACGTAGGAGAACGCGCCGATCCGGGTCGTGAGCGCGAGCGAGAGGTGGACACCGGCGAACGCCGCGACGAGGAGGGTCCGCGGGCGATCCCGAAGGATCAGAAGCAGCGGGGAGGCGAGCAGCAATCCGAACCAGACGAGCCCGCCGAACTGTAACGCCTCGGGGAACGCGCGAAGCGAGTCGCCGAGGAGGAAGGTGATCTCGTCGATCCCCATGATAAGGACCGTGGCCTCTCCGGACCACCAGAGCGGCGATTCAGTCTTGTGGATCCCGTTGACGAGATACATCGTCACCATCTGCGCGAGGATGAGGGCGGTCGCGATGCCGGCAACTGAGGACCGACGCGGACGGTCGGCGACCGCGGCGTCGATCGACCAGCGCTCGCCTAGCGGGAGGAAGATCGCCCAGAAGAGGAGCGTGGCGAACAGCGTGTCCGCGAAGCTCAACACGAACGGGTTTCGGAGGTCGAGCGAGACGACGAGGAGGAACGCCGCGATGGTCGCCACTCGCGTGTAATAACCCACGGCGAGCGCGAGGCCGACGAGTCCCGTCAACGCGAACAACGCCGCGGTGGCCTGCGGGGTCGACACCAGCATGTACACCGAGTACGCCGCGGCGGGTTCGGCGGCGATCGCAAGCGACCTCGGCACGACACCCTCGTCAATATAAAAGAACGAGAGGTTCCGCGACCGCAACAGTACGTCCGCGACGATCAACAGACCGGCGAGGAGACGAAACAGCGCCAGCGAACGCGTGTCGATCCGGATCCGCTCCCGTATCGAGACGCGGAGCCACGTCGCCGCTCCCGCGAGCGACGACGATATCTCACCCGGAACGGACGGCTGTGAAGACACGGGTCTACAGCCCTTCGATCCGGTGATCGTATAACGGTTGTGTCCCCCGAAGACGATGGTTTGGTCACCGGCGCGTGCGTCTCATCCCCGTCCACGGATCGCGACGGCGACGGCGCCGACGATGGCGAGGAAGCCGGCGAGGAACGCGACCGGCTGTAAGGCCAAGCGCTGTGCAACCACGATTCCCGGCTCACGTTCGACGGTACGGGTCCAGAACTCGTACTCCTCGCCCTCGTGTGCGACGATCAGGAGCCCATCGCCGAGTGTCGGCTCCGTGGGATATGTGAGCGAATCGACGCGCTCGCCCGGTTCATCGATGACGAACGCGCCCTCGGGATCCTCACGGGCGCGGTCGAAGGCCGCCCGTGCGTCCGCATCGAGGTCATCACGGTCCCTCACATCGGTCCCGTCGAATGTCGGGGTGTCCGGCCCGGCCGGCTGGACGGCATGGGTGTACACCGGGTTCGGGTCGTCGACCGCGACCGGGAGGTACAGCGGGTTCGCCATCAGCGCGGTCCCGGCGACGACCAATACGACGATGAGGACGCGGTCGTCCATGGGGACAGGAGGACGGCGGTGCGTATGAGCGTTCGGTCGAGGCTGCGTGTATGCGTGTGCAATCCAGTGACGTCCATCACGTGGACGCGATCACGAACGAACACGAGGCGACGGGATTTACAACGCT
This sequence comes from Halorubrum vacuolatum, assembly GCF_900188065.1. Lineage (GTDB taxonomy): Archaea > Halobacteriota > Halobacteria > Halobacteriales > Haloferacaceae > Halorubrum > Halorubrum vacuolatum. The sequence goes on along the minus strand of NZ_FZNQ01000002.1, from coordinate 62,495 downwards.
CCCCAGAGGCGACGGGATTTACAACGCTCCCCAGAGGCGACGGGGTTTACTATCGTCGGGCGGTAACATGGGACATGAGCGTACGGTTCGACTTCGCGGGTGACGTTGCGGTGGTGACCGGTGCATCGGGCGCGCTGGGGAGCGCGGCGGTCGAGACCTTTCGGGAGGCTGGGGCGACGGTTGCCGCCGTCGACGTACGTGGGCCCGAGGACGACGGCTCCCTCCTCCAGCCGGACGACGGAACCTCGTTTTATGCGGCTGACCTGACCGACGAGGACGATGTCGAGGGCACGATCGACGCCATCGTCGAGGAACACGGTCGGATCGATCACCTGCTCAACATCGCCGGTACCTGGCGTGGCGGGGATCCGATCGCGGGGACGGACGAAGAGCTGTTCGACCTGCTTTTCGATGTCAACCTCCGAACGATGTTTCTGACCAGCAAACACGCCCTGCCACACCTCCGTGAGCGCGAGGGAGCGATCGTCTCCGTCTCCGCGCGGTCATCGTTGGAGGGCGGTGCCGGCGACGGACTGTACCGGGCGACCAAGGCCGGGGTTCGGATCCTCACAGAGACCATCGCCGAGGAGAACGAGGGAGTCGTTCGTGCGAACGCGGTGATGCCGAGCGTGCTCGATACGCCGATGAACCGGGAGATGATGACCCCGAGCGACGATTGGGTCGACCCACATGACGTGGCGCGGGTGATGGCGTTCCTCTGTTCGGACGCCGCTGACGTGACGAGCGGCGCGGCGGTGCCCGTCTACGGCGAGGCGTAGCCTTCGACCCTATTTTATGCATAAATAGCCGACCGCGAGATCGCGTTCGCTTATCGAGAGCAACGAGCGAAGAGGTCTATCGACGGAACGAGCGAAGAGTACTTTACCGTTGAATGAGGGTAGAGTCATGTAAAGGTAACACATGGGCATTGTTGAACGTACACTTAGCAGCCGACCGTCGACCGACACGCTCGTCGTCGGGTTCGTCGCCGTCGTCGGCACGGTGTTGCTTTTCGATCTCCTCGCTCGATTCGCGGCGATCGAGATCCCGCTGTTTTGGGGAATGACCTTCGGCGGCCGGACGACGTTCGTGGGCTTCGCCGGACTGTTGTGGAGCGGGATCGTCGTCGGACTGATCTTCGGGCTCGCAGGGATCGGCCTCTCGATGACGTACAGCATCCTGAACTTCGCAAACTTCTCACACGGGGATCTCCTGACGACAGGCGCGTTCACCGGGTGGGGGGCCGCGCTCCTCGTCGCCGGGTGGGGGCTCGCCGATGCCGGCTACCTCCTCACGGTGCGTGCCGGAAGCGGACCCGGACCGACCGAGATCGGCGCGTCGGTGGTGAGCGCACCCGTTGCGGTGCTCATCGGAGCGCTCGTCGCGGCCCTGCTCACCATCGCGGCGGCGCTCGTCATCGACCGGACTGTATATAAACCGATGCGCGACCGCGGCGGCATTCCGCTGCTCATCGCCTCGATCGGGGTCGCGTTGATCCTCCGATACGTGATACAGTTCGTCTACGGAAGCCGAAACCGCGGGGTCACGTCCACGGAGGGCGTTCGCCGGGATGTTCTCGGCGTCTCCATCAACCTGCATGACCTCTCGCTGGTGATCGTCGCCGTGGCGTTGATGCTGGCGATGCACCTCCTCTTACAGCGAACGAAGCTCGGAAAGGCGATGCGGGCGATGGCGGACAACAAAGACCTCGCGCTCGTGACGGGGATCCCAACCGAGCGCGTCGTGCAGGCGACCTGGATACTCGGCGCCGGACTCGCTGGCGTTTCGGGATACCTCTACGTGCTCGAACGGGGAACCGCGGAGTTCAACATCGGCTGGTTCCTCCTGTTGTTCATCTTCGCTGCCGTCATTCTCGGCGGGATCGGCTCCATCTACGGGGCGATCGCCGGCGGCCTCGTCATCGGCCTCGTTCACGAGGTCTCGCTCATCTGGCTCCCCTCCGATTTCAACGCGGCCGCGGCGTTCGCGATCATGATCCTCGTGTTGTTGTACCGACCTGAAGGGATCTTTGCGGGGGTGTCGACGGCATGACGGACGGATCGGGCTCCGAGCCGCAAGGGGGCGAGCAGTCGCCCGGAGCCGAACCGCCCGGGGACGGAAGCGTTCGGGCGGTGTTCGACGACATGTTCGGCCGGATCGAACGCAGCGACGTGCTGATCGTCGCCACGGCGATGGTGGCGGTGTACACCCTGTTTACGATATTCGTGCTGTTACGGCTCGGGATCACGACGGGAACGCCGAACGCCATCGCCTCCGCATGGCGTGAACTCACCTTCCTCTTTGCCGCCTACGCGATGTTGGCGCTCGCGTTGAACCTCCACTGGGGCTACACCGGGCTGTTCAACATCGGCGTCGCCGGCTTCATGGCCGTCGGCGTCTACACGATGGCGCTCCTCTCGACGCCCGCGGATGCGATCTCGGGACAGGGCCTCGGGCTTCCGCTCCCGATCGGCGTGATCGGTGGGATGATCGCCGCGGCACTGGTTGGGCTCGTGGCTGCGGTACCGGCGTTGCGTGTCCGCGCGGACTACTTCGCGATCGTCACCCTCGGGCTTTCCGAGATCATCCGTCTGACGCTGAACTCGCGGACGCTCTCGGAGTGGACCCTTGAGCGCTTCGGCTTTGCGACCGGTGGTGGGAGCGGGATCGACCTTCCCGACCGGCCGACAGACGCGTTGTTCGACACCGCCGTGGGCGAGGCGCTCATCGAGCTGTTCGTCGTCGAGATCGGCGGCGAGGAGGTCACGCTCGTCGCCGCGTCGGTGCTTCGACGGTTCACTTGGGCGGTCGTGATGCTCGCGATCACGGTCGGCTTCTACTGGCTGTTGCGACGGATCGGTTTCTCGCCGTTCGGGCGGGTGTTAAAATCCATCCGTGAGGACGAGTTGGTCGCACAGTCGCTCGGGAAGGACACGCGGATCTTCAAGATCAAGGTGTTCATGCTCGGCTGTGCGCTGATGGGGCTTGCCGGTATTCTCTGGCAGGGAAGTCAGGGCTTCGTCAGCCCCGACTCGTTCCGCCCCATCGTGACGTTCTACGTGTTCGTCGCCGTCATCATCGGGGGTTCGGGGTCGAACACCGGCAGCGTGATCGGGGCGCTGTTTTTCGTCTCGTTGCTCTTCCTCGCACCGCGTCGGGTGGGCGGGATCGTCGACGCGAGACTCGATCTGCTCGATGCGCCGGGGACGTTCGCCGGGGCCGTTGATCCCCTGATCACCGTCTTCAACGCCGAACCCATGCTCGCGTATGCGATCGACAACATCTCCGCGCTCCAGTTCATTCTGCTCGGCGTCGTGTTGATCCTCATCGTCCAGTACCGGCCCGACGGCGTGATGGGCCACCGCACCGAGACCGCGGCGGCAGCCGATCTCGACCGCCCGAACCGGGGTGAGTCCGATGAGTGAATCGCAGGGATCGCCCACGGCAGCGGCCGAACGCGACACGGCCACTGCGGACACCGCCGAATCCGATGGCAGTCGTGCTGAGGCCGTCGAGACACCGCTTCGCGTGGAGAACCTTCGAAAGACCTTCGGGGGGATCGTCGCCGTCGACGACGCGAGTTTCGTCGTCGAGTCGGGAAGCCTGACCGGCCTCATCGGGCCGAACGGCGCCGGAAAATCGACGACGTTCAACTGTATCACTGGTGCACACAAGCCCGACTCGGGCGTCGTCGAGTTCAAAGGGGAGGCGATCACGGGGTTGCGCCCGGACCAGATCGCGACCCGTGGGCTTGTTCGGACGTTCCAGATCGCCCGGTCGTTAGAGGAGATGACCGTCCTCGAGAACCTGATGCTCGCGCCGAAAGGGCAGATCGGCGAGACGCTCTGGCGGTCGGTCCTGCCGGGTGCCCGGGGGCAGGTGATCAAACAGGAAGAGGAGCTTCGCGAGCGGGTCTGGGAGACGCTCGAATTCTTCGAGATCGACCACCTTGCACAACAGCAGGCAGGGACCCTCTCCGGCGGTCAGCGAAAGCTTCTGGAGATGGCGCGGGCGCTGATGACGGATCCGGACATGCTGCTTCTCGACGAGCCGCTCGCCGGCGTGAACCCAACGCTCGAACGCAAGCTATTGGCGCGAATTCACGACCTGCAGGCAGAGGGCTACACCTTCCTCCTCGTCGAACACGATATGGACGTCATTATGGAACACTGCGAACGGGTGATCGTGATGCACCAAGGGTCGGTGTTGGCCGAGGGCGACCCGAGCGTTATCCGTCATGACGAACGTGTGATAGAGGCCTATCTTGGTGAGGACGTATGAGCGAGGACGTGAACTCGACAGCGACGGACGACGAACCGACCGATAACCCGCCAACGGACGGACCGGTATCCGCAAACACCGATCCGTTGGCCTCCGCACCGGAGTCATCGCTCCTGGAGGTTCGCGACCTCGACGCCGGCTACGGCGACCTGCAGATCCTAAACGGGATCGACCTCGATGTCGGCGAGGGGGAGTACGTGACCGTCGTCGGTCCGAACGGCGCCGGAAAATCGACCGTGATGAAGTCGGTCTTCGGGCTGACGACCTTCATGGGCGGGTCCATCGAGTTTGCCGGCGAGGCGATACACGGGCTTGCCCCCGAGCGGATCATTCACGAGGGAATCAGCTACGTCCCCCAAAACGAGAACGTCTTCTCGGCGCTGACGGTGCAGGAGAACCTCGAAATGGGCGCGTACATTCTCGATGAGGTCCCCAAAGACCGGATCGAACACGTCTATGACCGGTTTCCGGTGCTTCGCGAGCGGAAGACACAGAAGGCCGGATCGATGTCCGGCGGCCAGCGACAGATGGTCGCCATGGGGCGGGCGCTGATGCTCGATCCGGACCTGCTTCTCCTCGATGAGCCTTCCGCAGGGCTCGCGCCGGACCTCGTCCAGGATATGTTCGATCGGATCGACCGCGTCAACGACGACGGGACCGCGATACTGATGGTCGAACAGAACGCGAAGGAGGCGCTGCGTCGATGTGACCGCGGCTACGTCGTGGCACAGGGGAAAAACGGCTACGTCGACACCGGCGACCGGCTTCTCGCCGACGAGGAGGTCCGTCAGCAGTTCCTCGGTGGGTGAACACGACGCGGGTTTCTCAATACGCGAAGCCGACCGCCTCGGCGTCCGGTTTGAGCGGGCTTTTCGGATACGGCGGTTCGGCCTCGGGGTCGTTAAACACGCCTGGGGCGACGTCGTTCGGTGCGTCAGGATAAAAGAGCGCCGCGAGCGTCTGGATCTGATCACGGCCACACGCGAGTTCGAACTGCCCACCGCCGTAACATGTTATCCCCTCCCGTTCACAGTACGCAAGCGTCTCGAAGAGCGACTCCACGGTCCCAAAGCGTGACGGCTTGATGTTACACCAGCCGGGCTCGACGGGCAGCGAACGGAGGCTCTCCACGCCGTCGATCGGGTAATCGAACGCGAGCCGCTCCGCCTGTGGCTCCAAAAGCGGCGTCGTCTCCGAGGTGAATGCGGCATCCTCGACGACGGCGTGCGGGAACGCCGCGAGGACATCTCGATACAGCTCCGGATCGGCTTCGACGTCGACCTCCGTTCCCTCGTACCAGCCTTTTAAATCGAGCACGCGGACCGCGCCGGTCTCGCGAAGCGTCACGAACAGGTCATCCGGCCAGTCGGGGGTCGGATCCAATTTGAACTCCAGATTCGGGTCGACATTCAGTAGCCCCGTGACCCGCTCGGCGGCCGGTGGATCGCCCAACCGTGTGGAGACGGCGAACCGGACCGGCTCCGGATCGATCCCGAGCCGCTCACCGAGCGACTCGTCGGCCTGTTTGAGGCCGAGATCGAGCGCGGCGCTCTCGACCGCCCAGCGTCGGTAGTTGCGTGCGGCCGGTCGGGATGGCTCCTCGCCGTGAAATAAGTCGCGCTCGTCGAGGACGGCGGAAAGCTCCGCAATCGTCCACTCCCCTTCCAAATCGATCGGGTCGACCGCCGCGAGTGCGTCGTGATCGGCCGTGTCATAGGTCACGTCCTCGCCGCGTCCCATGAGCCCGTCTCCCGCCAGCCGAAACTCCGTCGTGGTCCGCTCGAACCCGCTCGTCGTGTTCGCCGTATATCGCCGGCGTGCGACCGACTCGATCGTCACGGTGAGATCGGCGATCCGCTCGTAGGCGCTCATACCATACCGAAATCGCCTGAGGGTTTAAATTGGATGCCGCTCACGCGGACTCAGCGCGACGAACACGGAGGATGGCGATCCGCGTCGAAAGCGCCCAAAACAGCGGGATGACGGTAAGGACCACGGCGCCGGCGGCGGCGACCTGCAACACCGTCGTGGTAAACCACGGCTCGGTACCGGCGTATGGCAGCGGCGTGTGGGTGACGTCGCCGACGATGGGCACGAAGTAGTCCATCAGGAGATCGAGGGTGTACCACGCGGCCGCGACGGCGACCGCCTTGATCGGGAAGTCGGTCATCCGATGGAGGACGAACGCCTGCAGCGCCATCGCGAGGTGACTCACGAACAAAAAGAGGTACATCGGCGTCGAGGAGGTCGCGAGAAAGCCGGGCGCGAACGCGACGAGGACGTACGGCGTCCAGAGCCCGAGTTTGATGTTTCCGAAGAACGCGAGCGCCGCGAGGTAGTCGTTCGGTTTCCCGATCGCCCACGAGGCGAGCGCGAGCGCGATAAACAGCGTCGCCATCGGGCTGTCCGGCACGAAGATCCACATCTCGGGGACGACCCGGCCGAACTGGAACCGGTAGTACCAGAAGCCGAAGGCGGTCCCCGCGAGGTTGATGGCGACGATGACCCAGACGAACCGAAACGCGACGTCCTCAAGCGCCTTCGGCAACGGGGCGACCCATCGGGGAAGCGGGTCGCGGTCGGGCGGGTCGCGACCGAGCGCGCCGACGAGGTTCATATCCGTCGGTTGACCCGGTCGCTGAAAGCGATGGCGGTCCGCGGGAGGCCGGTTCAGCGTCTTCCCCCGTCGCCGACCGGGACGAAAAGGGCTATCCGTTCCCGGCCGGAAGGAGGTGACATGCGCCCGCGAACGCTGCTCGCGTTGCTCCTCGTCGTCCCCTTCGTGGACGCCCTCTTTCTGATCTACGTCGCGACACGGCTCGGGGCGGTGCTCACCGTCGCGCTCGTCGTGCTGACCGCCATCCTCGGAATGTTGCTGTTGCGCGCGGAGGGCCGCGCCACGATCGCGCGCGTCCAGCGAAAGCTCGCGCGCGGGGAGCCGCCGACCGACGAACTGCTTGACGGCGGGCTCCTTATCGCCGCCGGCGCGCTCCTTTTGACCCCGGGGCTCGTGACCGACGCGATCGGCTTCCTGCTCGCGCTCCCGATCTCGCGGGTCCCGATCCGGGTGGCGTTGAAGCGATACGTCGTGATCCCCTACATCGACCGGGAGACGGACGGATTCATCACCGGTAACGTCTACGTCGGCGGCTTTCCGGGCCAAAACGACGGCGGATTCGAGGGGTTCGAGCCTGGAGCCGGCGGCTGGACGGGCGGTCCGGGTGGTCCCGATGACCCGGACGACCCCTTCGGACGGGAGGGGCCGACCGACGGGGATCGGTTCGCCGACGAGGACCGTGCGGACGACGTCGTCGACGTGGATTACACCCTTGAGGACGAGGAGCGATCGCCGTGAGGACGCGTTCGTGAGTCACACGCCGTGTGGTCGCGAGCGGACGCTTCGGGTGGTCGTGAGCGCACACGCCGTGTCATCGCCTCGTGTGTATGCGCCACAAAACCGCCAGACAGCGGGGCGACACCTGAAAAGAAACCCTTAAACACCTCCCTACGCAACGACTGAATGCGCTCGCCTGGGCCAATAGCTCAGTCAGGTTGAGCGCTCGGCTGATAACCGGGAGGTCCGCGGTTCAAATCCGCGTTGGCCCACCTCCTTCCCTGGCCTTCATCGGCCACGGGAAATTGGGGCCGGGAACTCCCCAGCCACCCAATTTCGATATTCCGTGCCGTCTGAGCGGTTGCCCTCGATTGATTTCCGAACATCGACGTATTCGGTTGTACCTGCCGTCCGACGACCGCCGGGAGCGAGGCACATGGTCCTCGAACGTTATGGATGCGAGGTTTGGCGGCACCCTTCTACAACACTATCGTACTGTTGCTGGGCCTAGGGAGCGGCTCCTCCCGTGAAACGAACATCATGAACCGTTACACAGCGGGGTTTTTGACCCTCGGTGACGACGGTGCTTGCATGACCGAACTCGACATCGACCTCGTCCTCGTGCCGGTCGACGGCAGCGAGGAATCCCACGAGGCCGTCGATTACGCCATCGCCATCGCCCGCGAGTATGGTGCGAGGGTGCATGCCCTCTACGTCCTTGATGAGGACGTCGTCCGGGCGATAGAGACCGGAGCCGTCGACGAGGCCGACATCGCCGACGACACCGAATCGTTCACCGACTCCGTCATCGAGCGTGCGGACGCCGCGGGTGTTCCGCACGGAAACTCCATCGCCTACGGCTTCTCGACGAAAGTGAAAACCGTTCATCCCGGGAGCGTCGTGCTCGACACCGCCGAGGAGATCGACGCGGACTTCATCGTCGTGCCGCGCGAACCCGTGACCGGTGGGCCCGGCGAGGTCTTAGAGAAGGCGGCCGAGTACGTCCTGCTGTATGCGAGCCAGCCGGTGCTTTCGGTCTGAGCCGTCGACACAACGACACGCCTTTTTCCGACCCCCGTCTGGACCGTGATATGGATCCGAAGCGGGAGCTTTCGAGCATCGACCTCCGCGCGCTCGTCACCGAACTCGGTCGGTACGAGGGGGCGAAAGTCGACAAGGCGTACCTCTATGACGACGACCTCGTTCGGCTGAAGCTCCGCGACTTCGATCACGGCCGCGTCGAGCTGCTCATGCAGGTCGGCGAGATCAAGCGGGCACACGTCGCCGACCCCGCACACGTCGCGGACGCCCCGGAGCGTCCGCCGAACTTCGCGAAGATGCTCCGAAACCGGCTCTCCGGGGCCGATTTCGCGGGCGTCACGCAGTACGAGTTCGACCGCATCCTCACCTTCGAGTTCGAACGCGAGGACGCGAATACGACGGTCGTCGCCGAGCTGTTCGGGCAGGGCAACGTCGCGGTCCTCGATGGAACCGGCGAGGTGGTCGGATCGCTCTCGACGGTCCGGCTCCGCTCACGCACGGTCGCACCCGGCGCGCAGTACGGCTATCCGACCTCGCGGCTCAACCCCCTGGAGGTGAGCCTCGATGCGTTTATCCGGCACATGAACGAGTCCGACAGCGACGTCGTCCGAACCCTCGCGACCCAGCTCAACCTCGGTGGGCTCTACGCCGAGGAGATCTGTGCGCGTGCAGGGGTGGAGAAGGAACTTCCCATCGAGGAGGCGGACGAGTCGACCTATCGGGCGCTTCATGAGGCCATCTCGGACGTCGCCGAGCGGCTTCGGGCCGGCGAGTTCGACCCGCGGATCTACGAGGAGCCGGTCGAAGGGGCTGCGGACGGTGCGGGAGAAGCCACGGAAGGTGCGGACACCGACGACGCCGAGATGCGCGTCGTCGACGTCACGCCATTCCCGCTCGTCGAGCGTGAGGGGTTGCCGAGCGTCGGGTTCGACTCGTTCAACGCCGCCGTCGACGAGTACTTCCGGCGGCTCGAACGGGACCCCGCGGCCGACGGCGAGCCGGCGGATTCGGGGCCGTCCCGGCCCGATTTCGAGGCGGAGATCGCCAAACAGGAGCGGATCATCGAACAGCAGGAGGGCGCGATCGAGGGGTTCAAAGAGGAGGCGGCCGCCGAGCGCGAGCGGGCGGAGCTGCTGTATGCCAACTACGAGCTGGTCGACGAGGTGCTCTCGACGGTACAGGGGGCCCGTGAGGAGTCGATCCCGTGGGCGGAGATCGAGGAGACGCTCGCGGCCGGGGCCGAACGGGGGATCCCGGCGGCGGAGGCGGTCGTCGACGTCGACGGCGGCGCGGGCACCGTGACCGTCGAGATCGGCGGAACCCGGGTCGAACTGGAGGCCGATGCGGGCGTCGAGGTGAACGCCGACCGGCTCTACGGCGAGGCGAAACGGATCGAGGAAAAAATGGAAGGTGCGGAGGAGGCGATCGAGTCCACCCGGGCCGAACTGGCGGCCGTGAAGGAACGCAAAGCGGAGTGGGAGGCCGCCGATGGCGACCCCCGGGCCGAGGATGACGACGAGGAAGGCGAGGACCCGCCGGAGATCGACTGGCTCTCGCGGAGTTCGATCCCGATCCGGTCGCCGGACGACTGGTACGAGCGCTTCCGGTGGTTCCACACCTCGGACGGCTATCTGGTCATCGGCGGGCGCAACGCCGACCAGAACGAGGAGCTGGTGAAAAAGTACATGGGGAAATACGACCGGTTCTTCCACACGCAGGCACACGGCGGGCCGGTGACGCTCTTGAAGGCGGCCGGGCCCTCCGAGTCGGCCGACCCTGTCGACTGGCGCGAGGAGACGCTTCGGGAGGCCGCCCAGTTCGCCGTCTCGTACTCCTCCGACTGGAAGGACGGGCGTGGCGCGGGCGACGCGTACATGGTCGAACCGGAGCAGGTGTCGAAGACGCCCGAGAGCGGCGAGTACATCGAGAAGGGGAGTTTCGTGATCCGCGGCGAGCGGACCTACTTCGAGGACGTTCCGTGCCGGGTCGCCGTCGGGGTTCAGTGTGAGCCCGTGACGCGGGCGATCGGCGGGCCGCCGTCGGCCATCACGGAACGGGCGGAGACGACGGTGACCGTTGAACCCGGAATGTACGCCCAGAACGACGCCGCGATGATGGTCTATCGGGAATTAAAAGAGCGGTTCGCCGACCAGTCGTTCGTCCGCAAGATCGCAAGCGCGGATCAACTCCAAGAGTTCCTCCCGCCGGGTGGCTCCGAGATCAGGGGCTGAGCGGTGGCGTTCATCCAGGACAGCTGACGGGGGTTCGTTATAAACTAACGAGTTCGATTTATCAGCAATAGCGGGAATCGTATTTTAAAAGGCGACTGACCGGTACGCACACTCAAAACACTCCGCTCAAAGAACACCCTCCGGCGCGCGCGAGAAACGCGCGCGAGGGTCCGACCGACGCCCGCCGCACGCATCGCGGCGGGCGTCGGTCGTCGGCTGGGGAGGGTGAGGTCGACGGATACGCCAAATCCGCGGAGACGACCCTGACCGCTCAATCCCGGAAGAACGCTTCATCCTCGAACGGCTCCGCCTCGCCCTCCACGGCGAGCACATCGAGCGCGGTCACTTCCGCCCCCACACCCAACAATCCGGCGAGGCTCGGTTCGGTCCGCCCCTCATCCCCGGAGATCAGCTCCTTTATATACAGTCCGCCCGCGCCGTGGACCTCGACGGTCGCCTCCCGGGGCCCTTCCAACTCGGCGGTCAATTCATACACCTCGCGCTCGCGCGTGAGGCTCGCCCGCCGATGGTCGACCCGGTTCGGCGTGTACTGTTCGATCGTCGCCCCGGAGAGCCGCTCCGCGGCCGCCACAAGCGACTCCTCGGCCACGTCCGCATCGAAGGCGACCGCCGCGCGGTAGCGCTTCGACGCCTCCAGTTCCTTCACCCGCGCCACCATATCGTACGTCGCGAGCCGCAACCCTTCGACTTCGATCGCCCCCTCCGCGAGCGCGTTGATGTCGCCCTCCAGCCGCTCGACGTCGACCCGGCGGCGACGTGGCTCCTCGATCTCGACGACGAACGGCCGTCCCGTCCCGAGCATGAGCGCGTCGACGTCCTCGCGTCCCGCGCCGTGAAAGACCGCCTCGGTGCCGTCCATCACGTCCTCAACGATCGGCGCGACGTAGCCTTCGACGCTCTCATCGTAGAGATAGCCGCTCCCGCCGCAGTGATCACACGGCTCGCGTCCCCGCCGACCCGACGCGTGACACTCCCGACAGGGCCACTCCGTCTGCGGGATATCGCGCTCCAGTTTCCGATAGCGGCCGTAGACGAACGTCGAGTTCACCTTCGTCCCCAACTCGTCGTCGGCCAGATCGATCGTGAACTGCACGTCCGGCCGATCGAACGAGACCGTCGCGCCGGTCAACGAGCCGAACCGTTTGCCGACCTCGCGGTTGAACGCCGATTTAAACAGCTCGCCGGCCTCGGGGTTCAGCCCGACCTCCTCACGGAGCAATCGGTCGTTCTCCTCGATTAACGGCGAGGGACGGGTGCCGACGTTGTACGTGGCGAACTCGATCCCGTCGACCGCCTCGGCGGCCCGTTGGGCCCATCGGTCGTGGGTTCCACAGTGGCCCTCACAGACCCAGCAGTCGGCCGGCCCGACCGGCTCGTGATCCATATCGGCCGCCAGCTCACGGGCGACACGAAGCGCCCGTCCGCGGTCGGCGTTCGACAGCCCGAAGCTCCGGTCGGCGACGAGTCGACCGAGGCAGGCGTCACAGACCGGACCCGTCGCGGTCGCATCGGCCGCGACCTCCAGTACGTCCATGCGAGCGAAAGCGCACCCGGCGCTAATTGTCTTGTGGAACGCGCCGGGCCTCCCGGCCCGTGAACCGCTCACGGTTACGTCCGGCCGCTCGGCTTCGCGTCCTTTAACCCACCGAGCGTTCAATCGGGGATATGGTTCAGCCACGCGTCCCCGGTGGCGACGAGGACGCCCTTGAGCTTCCCTGTGGCGAGTCCGTCCGGCTCGGGGCGCTCGATCTCGGGATGCGCGAGTATCACTGCGATTGCGGCGGAACCCACGCGGTCGTCATGGACGTTCACCCGCCCGAACGGTTTCTCCCGGAATTTCTCGTCGACGTGCTTCGTGAGGCGATCGAGACGACGAGCGAGGAGATGCCGGAGTTCGACACGCCCCACCTCCTCGGCATCGTGTTAGAGGAGTTTCCGGAGGGTGTCGTCACACACGACGCGAGCGAGAATGCCGACGTCGGCTACGCGATGGTTTGGGTCGCGGACTTCGACGCGCGCCGACTCCACGAGGTGATCGTCGAACTCGTCGTCGAACTGATGGAACACGCCGTCAGTCACGCGAACGACGACGACGCGCTGGCCGCCTTCGAGGAGGAAATGGCCGCCTTCGACGTGGCCGAGTTCGTCGAGCGATACCGTGCCGAACGCGACCTCGACGCCGTCGATCCATACGCACAGGACGGGGGCGTCTGACGATCGTCTGACTCCTGTCTCACTGAACGCTATAGGTGTGGGGGGTGTACGTAAGACACATGCACACCCATGAATACGAGCGGTTACGCGGTGTGCTCGCCGAGGCCGACGAGCCGTTGACGGCGCGGGAGATCCTCACGCTGTTGGACGAGCGTGAGGGGATCGATAGCCCGCATCGTGTCGCTACCGTGTTGGGGCGGTGGGCCGAACGTGGCGAAGTGGAAGTCATAACCAAGCGACCCTATCGGTATCGACTGAACAACTGACGGATCCTGACGAGGACCGACCGGGCGACAGCTCTTGGTGACCACCGACGAGTGCGGTATGTGACACCATATCTTTCGATTATCGCAAACAGGCTACGATAATCGTATTTTATCGCCGCCCTTATTACGATGAACGCACTTCGTCGGGATAATGAGCGAGGACCGGACCATTCTGCTCATCGGCAGCGGGCCGATCCAGATCGGACAGGCTGCGGAGTTCGACTACTCCGGCGCGCAGGCATGCCGCGCGCTTCAGGAGGAGGGCGCACGGGTCGTGTTGGTGAACTCCAACCCGGCGACGATCATGACCGACCCGGACACCGCGGACCGAGTCTATATCGAGCCGATCACCCCTGAAGCCATCGCCGAGGTGATCCGGATCGAAGAGCCCGATGGGGTCATCGCCGGCCTCGGCGGACAGACCGGGCTCAATGTCACCGCGGAGCTGGCCGAGCAGGGAATCTTAGAAAAGTACGATGTCGAGGTGATGGGAACGCCGCTCGATACCATCTACGCGACGGAGGATCGCGATCTGTTCCGTCAGCGGATGGAGAAGATTGGCCAGCCAATGCCGAAGTCGACAACGATCTCACTTGGTGAAGATGAGTCCGTCACGGACTTCGACGAGGAGTCGTTCCGCGAACGTGTCCAGGCGGCCGTCGACGAAGTCGGTGGCCTCCCCGTCATCGCGCGGACGACGTACACGCTCGGCGGATCGGGCTCAGGGGTCGTCGACGACTTCGATAACCTCGTTGAGCGCGTTCGGAAGGGACTGCGTCTCTCGCGTAACGGTGAGGTGTTGATCACCGAGTCGATCTCCGGCTGGGTCGAGTTGGAGTACGAGGTGATGCGGGACGCCGATAACTCCTGTATCATCATCTGTAACATGGAGAACATCGATCCAATGGGGATTCACACGGGCGAATCCACCGTTGTCACTCCCTCGCAGGTCATTCCCGACGATGGCCATCAAGAGATGCGTGACGCTGCCCTTGAAGTCATCCGGGAACTCGGCATTCAGGGCGGCTGTAACATCCAGTTCGCGTGGCATGACGACGGCACGCCGGGTGGAGAGTACCGCGTCGTTGAGGTCAACCCGCGCGTCTCACGCTCGTCGGCGCTCGCCTCAAAAGCGACCGGGTACCCCATCGCACGTGTCACCGCGAAGGTCGCGCTCGGCAAGCGGCTCCACGAGATCAAAAACGAGATCACCGGCGAGACGACTGCCGCCTTCGAACCCGCCATCGATTACGTCGTCACGAAGGTGCCCCGTTGGCCCATCGACAAGTTCGAGGATGTCGACTTCGAGCTCGGGACGGCGATGAAATCGACCGGCGAGGCGATGGCGATCGGCCGGACGTTCGAGGAGAGCATGACGAAAGCGCTCCGCTCCTCGGAGTACGACCCCGCCGTCGACTTCGAGGACGTATCCGACGAGGAGTTGGAGACGGAATATCTCGTCCGCCCAAGTCCCGATCGCCCCTACGCGATCTTCGAGGCGTTCGACCGCGGCTATTTGGTCGAGGACGTCGTCGAACTCACCGACATCCACGAGTGGTACGTCGAACGGTTCGAGAACATCGCCGATGCGACCGCAAAAGCCGCAACCGGTGAGTTCACGCCAGCCGCCTCCGCGGGTCGGACGAACGCCGAGATCGCGGCGGTCGCCGCCGCTGGTGGCGTCGATGCCGACGTGAGCGACGTGGAGACCGCGGTTCCGGACCGTACGTTCAAGCAGGTCGATACCTGTGCCGGTGAGTTCGAGGCCTCCACACCGTACTACTATTCCGCGCGGCTGCCGGAGTTCCTGATGGACGCCAATACTGCTGGCGCGGCGAACGAGGTTCGTGTCGACACCGACGTCGAAAGCGTCGTCGTGGTCGGTGGCGGCCCGATCCGTATCGGTCAGGGTGTGGAGTTCGACTACTGTGCGGTCCACGCGGTGCGTGCGCTCCGTGAGTTGGGAATCGACGCACACGTCGTTAACAACAATCCAGAGACCGTCTCGACGGACTACGACACCTCCGACGGGCTCTTCTTCGAGCCGATCTCCGCCGAGGAGATCGCCGACGTCATCGAGACGACGGGTGCCGACGGGGTGATGGTCCAGTTCGGTGGCCAGACGTCCGTGAACGTCGGCCAGCCCCTACAGGACGAGATCGAGCGCCGCGGGCTCGACTGTGAGATCCTCGGGACGAGCGTTGAGGCGATGGATCTCGCGGAGGACCGCGACCGCTTCAACCTCCTCATGGGCGAGATGGACGTCGCACAGCCGGAGGGTGGAACCGCGAGGAGTCGCGAGGAGGCGTTACATCTCGCCCACGAGATCGGCTATCCAGTGCTCGTGCGCCCGTCGTACGTGCTCGGCGGTCGGGCGATGCGCGTCGTTGAGGACGACGAGGAGCTCGAACGGTACATCGAGGAGGCGGTCCGCGTCTCGCCCGATAAACCGATCCTGATCGACCAGTATCTCGCGGACGCCGTGGAACTTGACGTCGACGCGGTAGCTGACGGCGATGACGTGCTGATCGGCGGCGTGATGGAACACGTCGAGAGCGCCGGCGTCCACTCCGGTGACTCCGCGTGTATGATCCCGCCGCGGTCGCTCTCCGAGGAGACACTCGCGAGGGTGCGTGAGGTGACCGAGCGGATCGCCCGTGCGCTCGATACGGTCGGCCTGTTGAACGTCCAGCTGGCGGTGACCGGCGTCGGCGACGACGACGTCGAAAGCACGGTATACGTACTTGAGGCGAACCCGCGCTCCTCGCGGACGGTTCCGTTCGTCTCGAAGGCGACAGGCGTGCCGATCGCGAAGCTGGCCGCGAAGGTGATGACCGACGATCTCACTCTCGCGGACTTGGAGGCCGAGGAGCGGATCCCCGAGCACCGTAGCGTGAAGGAGGTCGTCCTGCCGTTCGACCGGCTGCCCGGATCGGACCCGCGGCTCGGGCCGGAGATGAAATCCACCGGTGAGGTGATGGGGACGGCCCGCTCGTTCGGGAAGGCCTACGATAAGGCGCAGGACTCGACGGGCAAGTCGATCCCGCGGAGCGGGACGGCGGTCGTCGACCTCTCGGCCGATGAGTTCCCGGATCCGGGCGCCGAGGCGGGCGAGGCGCTCGTCGAGGGGTTCGCGGAGCACTTCGAGCTGTCGACGGCGACGGATCTCGTGGAGGCGACCCGGCGCGGCGAGGTCGACCTCATCGTCTCACGTCAGCGTGAGCTGTTGGAGGTGGCCGTTGAGGAGGAGATCACCTACTTCTCGACGCACGCATCGGCGAAGGCGGCGCTGGAGGCGCTCGCACATCAGGACGATGACCTCGACGTGATGGCCGTCTCCGACCGCCCACAGCGCGTCGCGAACTGGGGCGAGTAGCCGGGCTGGCGGCTCGAAACATACCGCGAGCGGGTTGGCGAACAGACGGTGCGTGCGACCTGCTTTCCACGACGGCGCACCGCACACCCGCCTCGACCGACGTGGACTGTCTGTTAAACCACGGGGAGTGTGGGGCCGTTTTCGTTTATAAGGGTTCACCAGCCCGTCCGCACAGCATGGACGGGCGACCCCAGGTCGGTGTGACCCTCCGGCGCGCGCGAGAAACGCGCGCGAGGGTCCGGCCGACGCCCGGAGCGACGCGGCGGGCGTCGGTCGTCGGCTGGGGAGGGTGAGGTTGACCGAGGCTGGCGCGTGTGCCGAAGCGATTTATATACAGAGCGGCCCGATCCGGCATGCTGGAGACGCTAGTATATGATCGAACGAACCGCGAAGCCGGGACAGACAACGTTTAGCGCCGCCCGATTGAGAGACCAGATATGCGCTTCTTCGAGACGCTGGCCGACCGGATCGATACAACCGACAGCGTCGTCTCCGTCGGCCTCGACCCCGACCCGAGCCGACTCCCCGACTTCCTCGCGGACGCCGACCTCCCGCGATGGGCGTTCAACCGCCGGATCATCGACGCGACCCACGAACACGCGGCCTGTTATAAACCGAACGCCGCCTTCTACGAAGATCCCGACGGCTGGCGCGCGCTCACCGAAACCATCGCTTACGCCGACGGAAAGGGCGTTCCCGTCCTCCTCGATGCGAAGCGGGCCGACATCGGAAACACCAGTCGACGGTACGCCGAAGTCCTCGAAACCGTCGACGCGATCACGGTGAACCCGTATCTCGGCCGCGATTCCCTCCAGCCGTTCCTCGACACCGACGCCGGCGTGTTCATCCTCTGTCGAACCTCCAACCCCGGCGGGGCCGACCTCCAGGACCTCGAACTCGCCTCCGGTGAACCCCTCTACGAGCGGGTCGCGGCCCTCGCCGACGTCTGGAACGCGAACGGGAACGTCGGCCTCGTCGTCGGTGCGACCGCACCCGAGGAACTCGAAACCGTCCGGGGTATCGTCCCCGAGATCCCCTTCCTCGTCCCGGGGGTCGGCGCGCAGGGCGGCGACGCCGAGGCGGCCGTCGAATACGGGCTCGCCGAGGTGCCCGGAACGAGCGTCGACGTCGGCCTCGTGAACTCCTCGCGGGGGATCATCTTCGCGGGCGAGAACGCCGCCCGGCCCGAGGACGAGGCGACCTACTTCGGCGCGGCCGGTGACGCCGCGAAGCGCCTGCAAAAGCGGCTGAACCGGTATCGATAGCCCGCGAGAGGGATCCAGACGGCCACGTCCGCCCGCACGGGTCTGGTCACATCTCGCCGCCGGTCCCGCGGGCACAGGCGAGACAGACGCCCGTCGTCGATCGCCAGTGATCCCTACAGACGGCCTGCCCGCATAGCTCGCAGGTGTGCCGGGCGGCGGCCGATTCACAGACGTGACAGATGCCGGTGACGCTCATGTCTCCGCCGTGGGTCGCACGGCTTATGTCGATTTGGGCTGACGGTCCCGTATGCGCCAGTTCATCGTCGTTGGGCACGACGTGCCGACGACGCCGGATCCGATCTCGCTCGATGACCTCCCCGGTGCGGGCCGGCTCGACCTGCTCTGCCGCTGTGTCGCGACCGGCGTCTTCCTCTCACACGGGATCCGCGAGGACGTGCGCGTCCACCTGATCTGTGGCGACGCGCTCACGGTGACGTTCGATTCGAACCGGCTGCGACACCTCCACCCCGACGAGCGCAACGTGGCCGCTCGGATCCGGGACGCACTCGCCGCGCGCGCCGACGCGATCGGCCACATGCCCGCCGACGTCTCCCCCGGCGTCGAGCTGCGCCGGATGGGCCTCGAAGCGACGCTCGACCGGGTGGCCGCCGACGGCTCGCTCGTGACGCTGCACGAGGACGGCGACCCGCTCGTCGATGTCGACCCGCCCGCGGACCCCGTGTTCGTCCTCTCGGATCACGGCGATTTCACCGTCGATGAGGCCGACGTCCTCGCGGAGCGTGGCGACCACGAGCTTCGGGTCGGTCCGAAGCTGCTCCACGCCGATCACACCGTCTCTGTCGCGCACAACTGGCTCGACACCGACGGTTACACGGACTACTGAGCATGTGCGACGGCGAGGACGCAGTCGTGGACGACGTAGATGGGGACGATGCGGTCGGGGACGACGCGGATGGTGAGGATCGCGGTTCGGCCGACGATCCGGACCGACGGACGACCCGTCCACCGGCCCTCGACGGGCGGTTTTCGGTGCCGGTGCGGGGCGTTGCGGTCGACGCCGAGACGCGGTGTGCACACTGGGACGATCCGGTGGACGTGGTCGCGTTGCGGTGTGGTCGCTGTGCGGTGTATTATCCCTGTTTTGCGTGTCACGACGTGGTGACGAACCATCGGATGGCGCCGTGGCCGCGGGATCGGTTCGACGAGCCGGCGGTGTTGTGTGGGCGGTGTGGATCGACGCTCACCGCGCGGGCGTATCTCGGGTGTGGGGACGCGTGTCCGGCGTGTGGCGCGGCGTTCAATCCGGGGTGTCGGCGGCATCGGGATCGGTACTTCGAGGGGTGACGGATTCGGTGTGGGTGCCGGCTCGCGGGCGTGTTCGGAAGCGTTAAAAGATGTGCCGGCCTCCCTTCGCATGCGGGCCGGTGGGGTAGCCTGGTATCCTTCGGCCTTCGGGTGGCCGTAACCGCAGTTCGAATCTGCGCCGGCCCACTTTTACCCCACGTCGAAGCGACGAGCGATAGCGAGGAGTCCGACGTGGGGTGAAATGACGAGGCGGAGATTCGAACACGCGAGTCGCAGCGTCCGAGCGAAGCGAGGACGACCGTCTCGCATCTGTTCGATATCTGCGCCGGCCCACCTTTTGCATGTTTTATATACTGATCGGTGCGAGCCTGCCTCCCACCGACTTGGTGAGCTGGTCGCTCCGCTGGATCGACGCGTGCCTCTACACGGTGACGGGATCCCGCGTCGATCCGGTGGTGTTCCGTCTGATATTAGCCGCTCGTCGTCCGATCGGTCGTTTAAAAAGAGACTTGATAGACTATTACTAGTCGTTGTAATCCTGACTACTCAGAGTGGATGACGAACCTCCGCTCTCCCAGACAAGTCTCAGGGTGTTATCACTACCCTCACTGGCACCGAGTCCATCGGTGGTGATCGTATCACCTGCAGTGAAGTTATCTCCGGCATTGAACTCTTCGTCTAGATCATCGTCAGATATGTCAGTTAGTGATTCATCGTAGGGGCTAGGCCCGGAGAGTCGCAAATTGTCCACCGCGATGTTCTGTCCGCTCTCGTGTGTAAACCTGACTTCCTCGTCGACGATCTCCGAGTTGATCGATGCCGATGGCGTCGTATCACGGACTTGATCACCGAGTCCGAGCACGAACGTGCCGATGACGGCGGCGAGAATCACGGTGATCGCGACCATCAGGATAACCCCAATGACCGGCGACACCGCCTTGTCGTCGTTGAATAGCTTGCTGAGTTGCATTGTTTGGTCCCCAGCGGGGGTGGGGATTGGGGACGTCTTCGACGCGACCGCCGATCCCGTCTAACTCCCGATCCCCGTCTGGTTGGTTGAAGGGAGTGGTGGGGTACATATAAGCGGTCCCATTCAAATATCTCAATTGATAACATCCGCGACCGGCCGCGTTCCGCATCGCTGATCGGCGGCTCATGAGGAGGTACTCCACAGTCCGCGACAACGAGTCGGAGACGGCTGAGCAGGCGAATGCGAACGGAGCCGGAGATCGCCGGGTACGCGGGTGTCCGAGGGCTCGGAAGCGTGGCCATGAGGGTTCGTGACGATGTGGCTGAACGCGCGGTTTGACCCACCCCCACCGTTAAGTGACGGTCAATTTAACTGCTAATCGGCAATGCCCGCTAACGACTATCTTGACGCCCTCTCGATGCGACAGCAGGTCGCGATCGTCGTCGTGGTGGCTACGGTGGTGGCGGCGGTGTTCGTTCCCGTCGTCTACGGCACCACCAGCGATCCGTCCGACACGGTCGCCGTTGTCGAGGTCGAAGGAACGGTCAACGCCGCCCTCGCGGACGACGTTGAAGCAGAACTCTCCGAGGCACGGAACAACGACTCCGTCGGCGCGGTCGTGTTGAAACTCGACACGAGCGGCGGCCAACCCGTCGCCTCCGAACGGATGTACAAATCGGTCCAGCGAACCAGCGCGGAGATGCCCGTCATCGCCAGCGTCCAGGACATCAGCGCCTCCGGCGGTTACTACGCGATGGCGCCCGCCGACGAGATCTACGTCCTACCGACCTCCACCGTCGGCAGCATCGGTTTGAACGCCCCGGCACCCGCCTCGTCGCCACCGGTCGAAGGCCCGAGCGGCCCCGACAAGACCGGCAGCAACGAGATCGAACAGTGGGCCCAGCAACAGACGCTCGCCGACACGTTCGTCGATGCGATGATGGAGGAACGCGGTGACGAGTTCGAAATGCCACGCGAGGAGGTCGCACACGCCGACGTCTATCTCGGCACCGAGGCGGTCCACAACGGCTTCGCCGACGAGATCGGCTCGCTCGACGAGGCCGTCCACGAGGCCGCCGACCGAGCAGGCATGCGAAACTACGAGGTCGACACCCGCGAGACCGGCATGGACGGCGACCTGCCGATCCTGATCCAGACGGACGATGAGCTCGTCGCCGTCTACTCGAACGACCCCGGCTACGCCGAGGTCGAACCGATGCCGTTCGCGTACGTCTATGAGGGAGCGGTCCCGCACATCGACACCATCGAACGCTTCGCCGCCGACGACATCGAGTCGGCCGCCGGTGACGGCGACACGGCCGGAAGCGGAGCCGTGAACGGCGACGAAACCGACGGAACGAACGAGACCGATGAGATCGAGGACCGAACGGATGAGACCGACGGCGAGACGCGCGAGGACGGGGAGACGAACGATGCACCCTCGCTTTCAGGGGAGGTGAGCCCATGAACCGCGCCATGACGCTCGCCGTCGCCTTCGTCGCGACGTTCGCGCTGATCCTCGGTGGCGCTGCGGGCATCGGCTACCTCACGGCCGACGGCGCGGAGACGCCCCCCGAACTGGAGAACGATCACTACCTCGATGAGGACCTGGTCCACGACGGTACCCCCGGCGAGGCCGACGTGGAGATGTCGAGTACGGCTCCGCCACAGACGATCCTCATCGATCCCGGCGCGGCGGCTGACGGCGGCGTGGCCGCCGACCCCCTCGCGCTGCTCGGGCTCGGTGCCGACGGCGCCGCGGACCGCGACGTTCGGCCGTTGGTGAACGCGCTCATCGAGAACGGCCACGAGGTTCGGATCCACACGCCGGAGCCCGGCGCACAGCCGCCCGGAGACGACGAACCGACCGCCCTCGGTGCCGACCTCGCCGAGGCCGACGCGTTCGTGACCTTCCGTACCGAGTACGCCGACGCGGAGGTCGAGGACATCGAGACGTTCGCCGAGAACGACGGCCACGTGCTGTTGGCGAGCGATGGGGATGCGGAGTTCGACCAGCCGGGTGCTGCGGCCCTCGATGCGGCGCTCGGCGTGACGACCGAGCCCGGATACGTCTACAACATGGAGGACCACGACCTGAACTACCAGCGTGTCTACGCCGAGCCCGACGCCGAGTCGCCGGTCACGGACGGCGTCGATCGCGTAGTCTTCCAATCGGCGACGCCCGTCGGAACCAACTTCGCCAACGCCGAGTTGCGCCCGAGCGACGGCAGCCAGCTCTCGACAACCCGTGCCTCAACCGAGAAGCCGCTTCTCATCCACACCGGCAGCGTGGTGATGGCCGGCGACAGCGACTTCATGTCGCCGGAGAACGCTCAGCGCGTCGACAACGACGTGCTGATCGGGAACCTCGCGGACTTCCTCGTCGAAAACGATCGGAACGCCGCACAGCAGCCGCCCGAGAGCTCCGGCGACGAAGCGCCGCCGGGTGAGCCGGTTCCGCCGGAGGAGTTCCCCGAGGAGGAGCCCCCGCAGGGATAGTCCGGATCGGCTCTTCCGGCCGCTACTCGACGGAACGTGCAGCCAATGACCGCGCGCTGAGCGCCGACTCCCCTTCGTTCGGAACGGTTGCTTATCGGCCGTGCCGCTTCCACGGCGATCGGGCACCTCGGTATCGTTTCAGTCGATCCGCTCCGCCGCGTCCCGCTTGACGAGCGGTTCGGCGTTCGCCGCCGGCAGGCTCACCACGTCCTCGCTCGTGAGGTGATACTCCCGCTCGTCGGTGCCGAGTATCTCCCCCACGTCCGCGGTGATCCGAACGGTCGTCCGATCCTGGTCGGCCGTTGCCGTGGACACGGATGGGGTCGGCCCGTCCTTTTCACCACTGTCCCGGGGAGTGGCCGCCGATGCGTTCGACCCGTCATCGTCCGTCGACACGGGTGGCGTTTCGGCGGTCGGATCGGTCTCCACCGCACCCGGCGGAGCCGGCTCCGGATCGACCGGCACCGGACCGTCCCCACGTCGCGTGGACACATCAGCCTGTTCGCCGGCGGCATGGTCCGGTCCGGGATCGCCGACAGCGTTCGGATCCCGATCAGCGACAGCGTTCGGGTCAGGATCAGCGATAGCGTTCGGATCCCGATCAGCGATAGCGTTCGAGTCAGGATCAGCGACAGCGTCGGGGTCGGGCTCGGTGATCGGGGAGTCCGTCGGACGGGCTGGCTCCTCAACGGATGGCTCGACGGTTGGCTCGGCGGGTGATTCGGCGGACTGTTCGGGGGCGACGTCGTGCGTGTCGGTCGACGCGCCCATCGCCTCCGCGAGCGCCCCATCCGGTTCGAATGCGGGATCGGGGGCCTGCGCGTCCGTCGCTTCCGCCGTCGGGTCGGTTTCGCTTTCGCCAGGCGTCCCCCTCCCCGGTTGTTCCGGGGTCGTCACACCCGAGAGCGCGTCGAGGACGGTCGATTTGTTCGCGACGATGTGCTCGACGAGGTCGTCGAACAGCTCCCGCTCCTGGCTCGTCATTCCCTCCGTCTCGACGGGCATGTCGGCGGCCGCGAAGGACGCGAGCTTGACCACCTTGCCGACACGCCGTTCATACAGCGCCTCCGCGACCTCCTCGGCCGTCCCGACCTCATCGGACAGCCGGCGCACGTCGTCATCCGAGAAGGGGTTGTCCACCTCGCTCGCACGTCGGTCGCGCGCGGCCCGGAGGTCCGCAAGGTATGCCGCGACGTCGTCATAGAACGCATCGCGCAGGTGCTGGAGGCTGTCCTTGCGTCGCTCCTTCGCCTGCACCGATCGGAGTTCGTCGAGGTTCATGTCGCGGTCATCGTTCAGGGGCCTTTCGCGCCTCGCCGCGGGTCATCAGGAAGATGCCCACGAACTCGGGGACGCTGCTTCTACCGGACGGTACTGACACGCGCCGTCCGCTTAGTTCTACCGTCCGCTCGGTATCGGTCTCGATCGCGATCTCGCGGCCGACGAACCGCTCGGGGATCGCGTCCACGAGCGGGTCGAAGTCGTCGAACTCCTCGCGCGGGATCCGGGTCACGACGAGCCCCGATCCGCCGTGAAGCGTTCCGGGAAGCCGGATGAGCCGCCTGATGTCCGTCGTGACCGGCTCGTCGATCGGCGCGGTCTGGGTCGCGCGCACCTGTGCGGCCAGCGCCGAGACGAGCCGGCGAACACCTGGGCCACCCGCCTCGACGTTGCCCTCGCGGACCGCCCGTGGGTTGCGCTCGAACGCGCCGAGGATCGTCTTCGCGCGCCCCTCGCCGATCCCGTCGAGTTCCATCAGGCGTTCGCGCGCCGCCGCCTCGTCCATCTCGCGCAACTCGTCTGCGTACGCGACGAGTGCCTCATGCACGCGTGCGCCCCAGCCGCCGTTCGTGCGGAGGACGCGCTTCGTCGTCCCCCGCTCGGTCACGGTGTGGATCAGGTTCTCGGTGTCGAGGTCGATCGCCCGCACGTAATCGACGATCTCCCGACGCGCTTCCCCGTCGAGTTTCCGTATCGATTCGTCGCGGACGTGGACGTGATAGCCCCGGCCGCCCGAGAAGACGATCGTGAGGTCCTCGAAGGCGAAGTCGTCCTCCAGGAACGCGAGCAGCCGATCGAGTGCCTCCTTACACGCCGCAAGCATCCCCGCATACGAGGTCGTCTCGGGGTCGACGCCCGGGAGGTGATCGGCGTCGAGGTCGAAGACGAGGTCGGCCGACTGCCAGCCCTTCTTCGACATCGTGGATGCGCCGGGGTCGTCGTAGCGCGCGGCCGAGAAGTAGGCATGGCGAGGTGCCTCCTCGGCGAAGAACGTGTCGAAGTCGCCCAGATCGTACGCCGAGTTGTGTCGGACCATCGTCGTTCCCGACCCCGGCGTCCACGGGATGTGTCCCCACTCGCGGAGATGGGCATCGGGTGGCGGGGACAGCGAGACGCTCCGGTAGTAGTCCCCGAAGCGGCCCGCGAGATATGAACGCGTCCGGTCGTCCATCGTCTCTACGGGTACCGGCGGTGCCGATAAAGGCGTGTCGCTCGCCGGATCGGATCGGAACGAACGTCGGGATGAGGGCGTCGCTGACGACACCGCTTTAGCCGCGGAACGACTCCTTCCGACAATGAGCAAGCCGAGCCCCGACGCCTACGAGCAGGGGCGCGGGATGGACGCACACAACGCGGTGATGCGTGACATCCGCGCGGAACGGACCGAGACGTACGACCCGACCCAGCCCACCCGCGTCTGGATCGACGAGGACAACACGCCCGACGGCGTCGTGAACTCGCTCACGATCATCTTGAACACCGGCGGCTGTCGCTGGGCCCGCGCCGGCGGCTGTACGATGTGCGGCTACGTCGCCGAATCCGTCGAAGGTGGCAGCGTCAGCCACGAGGCGCTCCGTCAACAGATCGAGGTGTGTCTCGACCACGAGCGCGAGCACGCCGACGGGCCCGCCGAGCTGATCAAGATCTACACCTCCGGCTCCTTCCTCGACGAGCGCGAGGTGCCCGCGGAGACCCGCAAGTCGATCGCCGAGACGTTCGCGGACCGCGACCGGATCGTCGTCGAATCGTTGCCCGACTTCGTCGACCGCGGGAAGCTCGCGGACTTCGCTGCCCACGGGCTCGCGACGGACGTCGCGGTCGGGTTGGAGACCGCGACCGACCGCGTCCGCCGCGACTGTGTGAACAAGTACTTCGATTTCGCCGACTTCGAGGACGCCTGCGCGGAGGCCGCCGTCGCCGACGACGAACACGACGCCGACGTTGGGGTGAAGGCGTATCTCCTGATGAAACCCCCCTTCCTCTCGGAGCCGGAGGCCGCAGCCGACATGATCGACTCCATCGAACGCTGTGCGGCCGTCGACGGCTGTCACACCGTCTCGATGAACCCATGTAACGTCCAGCGGTACACGATGGTCGACGAGCTCTTCTTCGAGGGCGGCTACCGGCCGCCGTGGCTCTGGTCGGTCGCACACGTCCTCGAGGAGACGGCCCACGTCGACGCCATCGTCGTCTCCGACCCCGTCGGGCACGGCTCCGAACGGGGCGCACACAACTGCGGCGAGTGTGACGACCGGGTGCAGACGGCGATCAAGGACTTCGACCTCCGGCAGGACCCGTCTGTCTTCGAGCAGGTCTCGTGTGCATGCGAGGCGACGTGGGAGTTCGTGATGGCCGAGGAGACGAGCTACAACATGCCGCTCGTTCGGTGATCGGGGATGGCGACGGCGGGCGGGCTTATTCGGAGCTACCGCGCTCCTCGATGCTGAAATCCGCGAGCGTCCGATCCGTTCGGGTGATCCGCTCGGCGACAAGTAGCTTTTCAAGCCTGTCAAGGCGGTTCCACTCGAACGCTTCCGGCGGCTCCGCCTCGTAGGCCTCGTACTGCTCGATGACGGCGCCGTTTATCAACCGGGTGAAGGAGCCACACGCCGGACATCGCGCCATGAGGTGTGCGGTGTCGAATGAGCGGGTCACCGCGCCCTCGAGACACTCGCTGCATCGGTACGTCACGGTCCGGGTCATGACGTGACTACGTCGCGGACGGCCCTATATCCGTCGACAGCGACGGGTTGTCAAAAGCGACGGGCCGTCGACAGCGACGGGTTGTCAAAAGCGACGGGCCGTCGACAGCGACGGGGTGTCGAGAACTTCTTCGTTGACTACGCCGACGGCGACGTCGCCTCGCCGGTCTCCGGGTCGATCACCACACGCTCGGGGAGGTCGGGCTCGGGCTCGCGACCGACGGTGAAAAACCGCTCCGTGCGGGTCAGCTCCTCGGTCGCCGGGCTGGGCTTCCGTTCAGCCTCGTATTCGACGACGATCCCATCGGCCGTCTCGGCGATCCGTACCGCCGCGAGTTGATAGGACGGATAAAACACCGGCGGCAATATGCCGATGGCCCCATCACGACGGTGGAGCCGTTTCAGCCACGTGCCGGTGTTCACCATCACGCCACCCTCGATGTCACGGACGAGCGGTCGGTGGGTGTGCCCGTAACAGTAGATCACGGCGTCGGGGTTCTCCTCGAAGACCTCCCGGGCGGCCGGCTGGTACGGGCCTTCGGCGTCGACGGTCAGCGACGTTTCGAGGACGCCGAAGCGCTCGATCGTCTTCCGGACGTCGCGTCTGATGAAATACAGCGGGATCGCGACGAGCAGGATGACCCCTGTGACGACGACGTTGATCGCGAGCAGGAACCAGACGGCGGTGCCCGCGGTTCCGAACTGTCCGAGGAACGCTGTCGTTCGCTCGACCGGCATCGACCAGATCCCGGCGATGTCGGCCGCCGCGAGCAGCGCGAGCAGGATGCTGATGTTGAAAAACAACAGGAACGGGACGAGCGCGTACCGCAAGACGGGATTCATCTCCCGGTAGAAGTACTTCGAGACGAGCCAGATCGGCATCCGTTCGGTCGGCGTCACCGCCTGGACGTCCTTCAACCAGTTGTACCGACCGCGGTCCGAGAGCCGACCCGCCCGGCTGGTCACGAGTGTGTTATAAAAGTAGCCGAGCGGTGTCGCATGCGGGCTCCCCCAGTCATCGATGCGGTTGTTCGGGTCGTGTTGATGGCCGTGTTCGAAGTGGATCTCCCGATCACCGAT
Source organism: Halorubrum vacuolatum (assembly GCF_900188065.1). GTDB lineage: Archaea > Halobacteriota > Halobacteria > Halobacteriales > Haloferacaceae > Halorubrum > Halorubrum vacuolatum. Next base: position 34,668 of record NZ_FZNQ01000002.1, on the reverse strand, counting down.
CGGCCGGGTGATCGACGGCTCCTGGACGAGATCGATGTTGTACGCCGCCAGTCGATCGACGTACTCCTCATAGGCGGCGAGTTCGTGGTCGTGGTTGCCCGGCAGCAACGTGATCTGCACGTCCTCGCCGACGCGACGGAACGTCTCGAACAGCTCCGGGTACGTCTCCTCCAAGACGTCGAGTTTCTCCGTGCCCTCGACGGTCGTGAACTCCCAGAGGCCGAAGGCGTCCCCGTTGATGACGATCTCCACGTCGTCGTCGGTCCCTTCGAATCGGTCCAAAAACTCGAGAAGTTCATCGAGGAACTCGACCTCCTCCAACTGTTCGTCCCCACCGATATGCAGGTCGCTGATGACGTAGTACTCCCGACCCTCCTCGTCCATGGACCCGACGTTTCGACGCAAGCGGTAAAACCGTTATCCAATCGAAGGCCGGCCACCATTCGGGTGCCGTTGTCGGATCTCGGGCGCCGCCGTCGACCGATCGGGAGCCGTCGTCCGAAGCGTCGATCGCGCTCAGAGAGCCGTCGAGGCGACGTCCCGTCGGTCCGTTCGCCGTCGGAGCAGGAGGAGGATTGCCGCGCCGAGGAGGACGAGGAGGCCCGCGACGCCGAAGCCGATCCCGTAGCTCGTCGCCGCCACCCATCAGCCGAGGACGCTTCCGATGCCGCCCGCCAGCGCACTGAGCGCCGCATACACCCCGAGGGCCTCCCCACGGATCGCCGGTGGAGCCAGCCGTGTAACGAGCGTCCCGGCCGTCACCGCGATGACCGCCCACGTGAGTCCGATCACGGCGAAGACGACGGCGAGGCCCGCGAACCCGCCCGTCGACATCCCGAAGAGCGCCCCGACGACGGCCACGCCGGGGAGCGCGAGCGCTCGAACGGTGAGCCCGGCCGCCTGCAGGGTGACCGTATCGTGTTTCGCGCTCAACCGCCCGGCGCGCTCGAAGAAGACCGCAGCGGCGACGCTGCTGACGAGATAGAGAACGAACACGCCGTCCGAGCCGATCCCGATGTCGGTGAGATACGCGGGCAACGGCGCGAAGAAGGCCGAAAAGCCGGTGAAAAAGCTCGTCACCGCGAGGAAGTAGATCGCCAATTCCGGGGTGAACCGATTGGCGATCCGCCGCGGGCGGAGCCGTCTAACGTCCATCCGTGCGGGCGTGAACGGGAACGTCGCCGTCCGAACGCTGAACCGGTCGGCCCGACGAAGCGCCCGCCCGAGCCGTCGGGCTGACACGGATCCCTCCGCCGTGTCGGGATCGGGATCCGGCGGAAGCAGCCGAAGGCCCGCGAGGAGCGACGCAGCCGCCATGACCGCGAGTACGAGCAGGAAGCCCTCGAGCGCGCTCGTCCCGATCGTCCGGATCGCGACGGCGGTCCAGATCGCCCCGAGCAGCAGCCCCACCGCCCAGCCGACCCCCTGGTACTTGTTCAGTTCGCCGATACGCTCGCTCCATGCGTGCTCGGGTGCGCCCACGACCGCGAGCAGCGTCACCACCGGCGTCGCCGCGGCGAACGCGAACCAGACGATCCCGTTGGCGAGGATCACGACGGCGATGCGTTCGGTGAACGGGACCACCGCGAGCGCCGCCGCCGCACTCGCGAGCGCCGCGAGCACGAGCACCCGTCGGCGGCCCGTTTGGTCGGCGATCCGGCCGAAGACGAGCGCACCCGGGACGCCGACGAGCGCCGCCACGCCGGCGAGGACCCCGAGCGTCGTCGCCGTCCCGCCGAGCGCGACGACGTACAGCGGGATGATGAGCGACGCGCCACCGAACGCGACCGACCCGAGCCCCCACGCGTACAACCAACGATCCGACATGGTGACACCGCAGACGCCGGGGGACTTAATGGGCGGTGAAACACCGAGGAAGCGGACGTACCTGTCCTCACCTCGGGTTCCCCGGCTTCAACCGGGAGCTCACTCCGTCGGTGGTGCACGCGCCGCCAACACCGGGATCTCACCGAGTCGCTTCTCCTCAAGCAGGTCCCAGTCGACGCCCACCGGACGCGGGTACGGCGTCTCCGTGTGCCGGAGCCCATCCGGCGGTGCGACGATGTCGATCGGGACGTCGTGTGGGTCCGGGTTCGGTTGGGTTTCATCCGCCGGAAACGGGGAGGCTGGGCCGTCGAGGACCTGTAACTCGTGAACCGTCGTTGCCAACACCGTGTCGTCGTCGACGGCATCGAGTTCACGGAGGACGGCCCACTCGAGGTCGCTGTAGCCCTCACCCTTGCCGAGACGGACGCCGTCAGTCGTCACCGCGACGGACCCGGCCACGACGAGATCGATCTGGGGGACATCTTCGGGGGCGACCGGCACGCCGTGTTTCGAGACGCCGGAGACGGTCGTCGCCTCGTCGATGTCCGTCACGACGGCCGGATCGAGTTCGAGGAACGGATCGGGGTCACGAAGCCGCGGCTGGGCCATATAGACGACCTTGCCGGCCCGCAGCGCCGCACGCCGTACGGGGAGCTGTGGGGCGTCCGGATTGCACTTCAACGTCTCGGCGGCCCGCCATGGCCTCGTTTCGACGAGCCGGTCGCGGGCCGCCTTCGCGCCCGCGAAGTTCGGGATCCGGCCATGGGGTGGAAACGGAAAGCGGGCCTCCCCACGCTCCTCCAAGGCGTCCCAGATCAGCTCACGAACCGCCTGTTTGTCCATACGGGTGTGACGGGAAACCGCCACCTAAAGCCGACGACACAGGCTTTATATAGCGCATTTGTGTCAGTAGATGTATGCTTGAGGACGGTCTCTCATACCCGGTTCGTGATGACTGGCTCGGGCGGGTGCTCATCGGCGGCGCGCTGGGCTTTTTCTCGTGGCTCGTGATCCCGGCGTTCCTGTTGCTCGGATACCTGGTCGCCGTGCTTGAATCGACGGTGCACGGCGAGGACATTCCGCCGGCGTTCACCGATTGGGGCACGCTGCTCGTCCGTGGCGTCATCGCGACGCTCATCGGGATCGCATACGCGATCGTTCCGCTCGTCGGCTATTCGCTCCTCGTCGTCGTCGTGCTCGGTGCGGGCGGCGCCGTCGGTGGGGATGCCGGCGTGTTCATCGGCGGCCTCGGGCTCCTCGCCGCGCTCGCGTTCATCCCCGTAGTGCTTCTCATTTATTATGCCGTGCCGGCCGCACTTACGGCGTACGCGGTCGACAACCGGATCGGCGCGGCCTTCGCTCCGTCGCGGTTGGCTCCGACGCTTTTGAGCGTGGAGTATCTCATCGCCGTGTTGATGCCGCTCGTCGTGAGCCTCATCCTGTGGGCGGTGACGGGCGTCCTCGCGATCACCGTGATCGGGCTCGTGCTCATCCCGTTCGTGCAGTTTTACGGACAGGTCGCCATCTTCCGGATGTTCGGCCGTGCCTTCGCCGCGCAGGACGACGGGCCAGTGGATGGGTCGTCCACGACGCCCACGCCGGAGACGGTGTCCTGACCCGTTCCCGCGCTTTTAAACCGCCGAGTCGCGTTGCATCGGCCATGTTCGAAGACCGGCCGGACCGTGACGTGGAGGTCGTCCTCGTGGGACGCTCGAACGTCGGGAAGTCGACGCTGATGCGCGAGCTCACGGGTCACGACTTCTCGACGGGGAAGAAACCCGGGGTGACCAGACAGCCGAATCACTTCGACTGGGCGAGTGAGTCGTTCATGTTCACGGACCTCCCCGGCTTCGGCTTCATGTCCGGGGTGGAAACGGACCAGCGGGAGGCGATCAAGACCGACATCGTGCGGTACGTCGAGGAACACGCCGACGCAATCGTCGCCGGCGTTCTCGTGCTCGACGGCAAGAGCGCGGTCGACATCATCGATCGGCATACTGAGCGGGGGGAGATCCCCCACGACGTCGAGATGTTCGAGTTCCTCGTCGACGTCGGCATCGACCCGATCGTCGCCGTCAACAAGACCGACAAGATCGACGACCTCGACGGCCGTCTCGATGCGATCGCCGACCGGCTCGGGCTGTATCCGCCGTGGCAACAGTGGTCGGGGACGATCGCGCCGATCTGTGCGAAACGCGGCGAGATCGATCCGCTGCGTGCGTGTCTGCGCGACCGGTTCCACGAGCACAAGCGCGATGACCTGTTGAAGTTCGTCTCCTGACGTTCCTGCTGTTCGTCTCCTGACGGTCCTGCTGTTCGTCTCCTGACGCTTCCGCAGTTCGTCTCCTGAAGTTCCTGACGTTCGTTTTAAAAGATCGTCCGGTTCGCGGGCCGGCTCACTTGATCAAAAAGACCGGAACCGAGGCGTCGTCGGCGACACGGTCCGAGACGCTCCCGAGCGAGCGAAGCCGTTCGCGGGGTGATTTTCCTTCCGGACTCATCACGATGACGTCGATCCCGGCCTCATCGGCGTATGCGACGATCTCCGTATCGGGCGTCCCGCGACGGACGACACGTTCGGCTTCCAGCCCGGCCGCCTCGGCCCGCTCGACCACGGCCGTCACGGCCGCATCACCTTGGGTCTCGAGATCGGCGACGACTTCGTCGTGGAGGTCACCTGAGTTCGCCGTCACGATCCGTTGATCGACGACGTAGAGGGCATGTATCCGCGCGTCATGATCGGTCGCCAATCGGATCGCGTGTTCGAGCGCCTGCTCAACCGCCTCGCTGCCGTCGGTCGGGACGAGTACGTCGTCGTACATGTGGCGGCATTCGCGTGCGGGGATCTTTAAGAATGGGGATCACTCGGCGTTCAACGTTGGAGATCACTCGCCACGCCAGCGACCGCCGAGCTCCGTACGGGTATACGTGTGTGCCTCGCCGTCACGGAAGACGCTGACGCGGCCGCTCTCCTCGCTCAGGGTGACGGTGGCGACGACCTCCGGACGGACGGAGGTCTCGATGGCGCTCATGTGCCGTGATCCCATCCACGGCTCGTACTCGACGCCGTTCATCAGGTCGGCCTCGTCGGCGTGCGCACCGAGATCGCGGAACCGAACCATCTGTGCTTGCACCTCGCCGTCGACGGCGACGACCACACCGCCGTCGCGTGCGAGGCCCACGCGTTCGGCGGCATCGACGAAGGCGTCCTCCGAGAAGACGCTCGCACACTCGCCACGCGGCCAGCGGTTCTCGCCCATCGGATCCGCATACGCCCCGTATTCGCGATCGGCGACGACCGCGAAGTACAGCCCCGGCCCCTTTACGTGCGGCTCCTCCCAGCCGTCGAACGCGATGCTGACGTGTTCCGCGGCGTACGCCAACCGGTCGACGATCTCCGTGACGCCGTCGTGATTCCGGTAATCGATCGAGAGCCCGCTCATCGATACTCCCCACGCACGCACGACTGTCTCCCCTGATCGGTCATATGATGGATCACGTTCCCCTGATCGGTCATATGATGGATCACGTCGCTCGCGATATATGTGACCGTCGGGACGGCCGTCGCGTCCATCCTCGAGCCCCGGTCGGGTCACAGCTGCGCTTCGATGTAGCGGTTGATCTCCCGTACCTTCTCCGTTCGATACGTCCAGAGGCCCTTCCACATGCGCGGGCGGGTTTCGAGCGCGACGAGGGCGGCATGCGGGAGCGACTCGTCTTCGGGGACGTGGACGACGAACCACGAATGCCGGAACTCACCCTCCCAGCCGCCGTGCATCGTGAGATCGAACTCCGGCGGAGGCGTCCAGTCTGGCATCCCATAAACGTGGACGTCGATGTCCGTGTCGGCGAGCATCTCGTAGACGGCCCGCGTGCCGCGTTCGTCCTCGATCCGCGAGAGACGCTGAAACGAGGCCCGGTGTTTTCCGCCGCCGTGTATAAACGACAGCCGTTCGATGTAGCGGGAGATAACGATGAGGAGAAGCTTCTCCTTGTGCGATTCGGGATAGCCCCGGAGGTGAAAGGGCACGTCGGTGAGGCCGGCGATCACCTCCGGGGGATCGACCTCCTCGAGCGTGTGTGTCCCCGTGATATATAGGTCGGAGTTGACGGTGAGGATCGCGTCCGCGACCGCCGACAGCGGGGACTTCGCGATCACCTCCTCGCCGTCGAGGAGGTAGACCATATCCTCCGTCTCCTCGTCCCGATCGACCTCCATCACGTCGACCTGCTGGTGGTCGAACAGCTTCTCGAGGATGCGCTGGAGCGGCTCCGGAGACGTTCGATTCACCACGGCGAGCGACAGGTCGGCAATCTCCGCGTCCTCGAAGACCGCGTCGAGACCGTCCATTCGAACATAAATGACGCCGGTTCGTAACTTAAACCTTCACGTACGGCGGGTGGGGTACCCCGTCGCTACACGACATGGCTTCCGCCGACGGCTAGTGAAACGAGAGCCGCACCGCGTCGCCGGATTCGAGATCGCCTTTATCCACGACGTGATCGCCGGCGGCGAAGGCGGCGTGGAGGTGGTCGTAGGTCCGTTCGAGCCCCTCGACGATCACCTTCGTTTCCCCCACGACGGGCATGAAGTTCGTGTCCCCGCGCCAGCGTGGAACGACGTGCGTGTGGAGGTGATCGAGCGAACCGCCGGCGGCGTCACTGCCGAGGTTGAGCCCCGTGTTGAACCCTTCCGGGTCGAGGTCGCGACGGGTCGCCTCGATGGTCGCCGCCTTGAGCCGGCCGTGATCCACCATCACCTCGTCGTCGAGGTCGGTCCAGTCCTCGATATGGCGGTTCGGAATGATCATGACGTGTCCCGGGTTGTACGGCGCGTTGTTGAGCAGGGCGTAGTTGTGGTCGCTGCGCGCGACGATCCGTGCCTCCCGGTCATCGTCCCGCTCGGGAAGGACACAGAACGGACAGCCGTCTATCGGGTCCTCCTCGCGTTCGACCCAGTGGATCCGCCATGGCGCGTAGATCCGGTCCATTCAGTCGAACGAGTGAATGCCGGCGGTCGTCACCTCGACGCCGTCCTCGGTGATCAACAGCGTGTGTTCCGCCTGGCTCACGAGTGACCCCTCGGCCTCCTTTAAAACGGGATAGCTCGTGATCACGTTCGACTGTTTCAGCCGGCGCAACGCCATGTCGGCGCCGTCGCCGTCGAGCCACCGCGCCGCAAAGGGGAGGCCGTCGAACTCGGCGATCTCCTCGAGCGCCTGGCGTGCGCGGCGGTCGCGAACGCTCCGCTCGCGTTCGAGCTCGTAGATCTCCTCTACGGTCCCCTCGCCAACCTTCCCGCGGCCGTCGGTGGCGAACGGCTCGATGGCGACGGCCTGTCCGGGCTCCAACTCGACGGAGCGGTCGACCCCACGGTTCGGGACGTTCGGGGCGGTGTGTGCGTCATATCGCTGGACGCCGTGCCCCGAGAGGTTCAATACTGGCGTGTAGCCGTACCCGCGGATCACGTCCTCGATCGCCTGCCCCACGACGCCGACCTCGACGCCCGGGCCGGCCTCGTCGATCGCGGCTTCGAGCGCCATCTCGGCCGCCTCAACGAGTTCGACCGTTCCGGTGTGATCGACGGTGACCGCCGCGTCGGCGATGTAGCCGTCGATGTGGACCCCGATGTCGAGACAGACCATCCCCTCGCCGAAGGTGGTCTCGTCCTCGCGGGCGGGCGTCGCGTGGGAGGCCTCCTCGTTCACGCTGATGTTGACCGGAAAGGCGATCCCCGCGTCGGACTCACGAATGAAGTCCTCCGCCCACTCGACGACCTCGAGGTGGGTCCGTCCGGGTTCGACCATCTCGCGGGCCTCGTTCATCGTCTCGACCAACACCGCACCCGCCTCGCGGTAGCTCTCGACTGCGCCGTCCTCGAAGGCACTCTCGCTCATGGGGACACTTCGATAAGGGGGCGCAAAGAGGTTGCGGGATGCCTGGAGATGGCAACCGGAGGGGGTCTCGTCGATCAGTCGTCGGCGACGAGCGGCTCCCGGCCACCGTCGGATCGGGAGGCCATCGACTCGAGGCCGACGCCGAGCGTCCGGTTCGTCGTGGCTATCGAGTCGGCGGGCGACTCGTCGGTACACATCGCGCGGATCGCATCGATGTTCTCGGGAACCACGTCGGCCTCCTGATGGATGTTCTGGAACAGGTAGAGATCGCGCCCGACGACGTTTATCGACTCCTCCCAAATGCAGTTCTCCCAGAGGTCCCCGCGCGATCGGCCGACGTCGCGCGCGAACTCCTTGAGCTTCCCCGCACCGTCGATGGCGGCCGTCTCGGGGATGAGGAAGAGCCGATCCTCCTCACGGAGGAGCTCGCGAACCGACGCCGTGTCCGGCTCGCACGACAGGGTGACGTTGAGACTGTGGGTGTGCATCTGTGTCGCGGGCACGGTGAGCCCGAGGGTGTCGATGTCGACGTCGGGAAGGATCGTGTTGACGTCTGGACCGTGGTGGGACGGGACCGTCACCGGGTCGGGCAACACGTCGTTTATCGGGCCCCGCCCGGTCTCGGCCGGGTCGCCGCCGCGTCGAACGAGGGTCGCACGGACCTTTTCGACGCCGTAGGTCTCATCGAGGGGAGCGATGACCCGCGAGAGCCCGGTCGTGTTACAGGAGACGACGCGGACGTGATCGGCACCGCGGGCGGCCTCGAAGCGTGCGCGGGCGTTGAACGACGCCTCGGCGACCGTCGCGTCCTCGCCACCCTGATAAATGGCTTTGACGTCGTGTGCACGGTAGATCTCGCGGTTTCGCTCGCCGACTCCCGAGGGGCAGCAGTCGACGATGACGTCCACGGCATCGAGCAGGTCCGCGAGCGTCCCCGCCACCTCGATCCCGGCCTCCTCGAAGGCCGGAAGGCGGTCGCCGATCGCCGCATAGAGGTCGTATCCCCGTCGGCGGGCGGCGTCCGCCTCGAAGTTCGGCCGGGTCTTCGTCACGCCGATGAGCTCCATGTCCGGCTGCACGTCGACGGCGTCGGCGACGCGCTTTCCGATCGTCCCGTATCCGTTCACACCAACGCGTATCATTGTCGGGTCATCCTCCGGCACCGGGTATAATTCTTTCGAGAAATGGTGTAATAAATTAACTACGCGCTGAGTAACGGCTCGGTTAATTCGACGGATCGTCGCCTGTAACTCAAATACGTAATAGGGTATTTTACTCCTACAAGGGGGTTACACCGAGCCCGCCGGGTAGGTCGCCGGGATGACAAGGGCTAACGCGTTGGATCCCCCACCGTGGACTATGAGCGACCAGCTCGCCACCGCGGCCCGAACGGCGATCGAACAGTGTCTGGCGGTCGGGTCCGATGAGACCGTCACCGTGATCACGGACGACAAGCGGCAACGGATCGGCGAGGCGCTGTACGAGGCGGCGCGGCGGACGACCGACGACGTGAGTCTGCTCCGATATCCCCCGGGCGAACAGCACGGCGCGGAGCCGCCGGCCCCGGTCGCGGCCGCGATGGCCGCCGGGGACGTGTTCCTCGCGCCGACGACGAAGAGCCTCAGCCACACACGTGCCCGGGGGGCCGCCTGCGATGCCGGCGCGCGTGGATCGACGTTGCCGGGTATCACGGAGGAGGTGTTCATCGCGGGACTCGATGCCGATTATGAGGCGATCGCCGAGCACAGCGCCGCGGTGTTGAAGCAGGTCGCGGACGCCGAGGAGATCCGCGTCACCGCGCCCGCGGGCACGGACATCACCTTCGGGATCGGCGACCGCGAGTGGCTCTCGGATACCGGGATCGTCCACGAGCCGGGCTCCTTCTCGAACCTCCCGGCCGGCGAGGTGTTCGTCGCACCCGAGACGGCCACCGGAACGTACGTCGTCGACGGGACGATGCGCCCGCACGGCCGGCTGGAAGCGGGCGAGACGCTCCGGTTCGAGGTCGAAGACGGCTTCGTGACCCACATATCGGACGAAGCGATCCGCGCACAGGTCGAAGCGGGTGCGGAAGCCGTCGGGGACGACGCCTACAACCTCGCGGAGCTCGGCATCGGAACGAACGTCGGCGTCGAAGAGCTTGTCGGGTCCGTCCTCCTCGATGAGAAGGCCGCCGGAACCGTCCACATCGCCATCGGGGACAACGCCGGTATCGGTGGCGAGACCGAAGCGCCCCTTCACCTCGACGGGATCCTCACCGATCCGACGGTGTATGCCGACGGCGAGGCGGTGACGCTTCCGGCGTAGTTAATATAGCAACTCGTCGTCGTTTTCGATCATATACAGCGACCGTGCCGCGATGTTCACGGCGTGATCGCCGACACGTTCGAGGTCGCGGATCGTGAGCAGCAACCGGGAGACGTTTTCCATCATCGTCTCGATGTCCTCATCGGCGTCCAACTCATCACGCGTGATGAGGTCGCGGACGACCACGTCGCTCGCGGTCTCACACAACGCGTCGAGATCGTCGTCCATCTCGGCGACCGCATAACAGCCGTCCACGTCCGATTGCTCGTAGGCCGCCATCGCACCCTCCAACATCTCGAGGGTCATCTCCCCGATCCGCTGGACGTCGACGTCCGGATAGACCTCCCGGTTGCCCGCACGCGCGTATCGACCGAGGTGCGTCGCGAGGTCGGCAATACGTTCGAGGTCGGTGATGATCTTAAACGAGGCCGCGATGAACCGAAGGTCGCCGGCGACGGGCTGTTGAAGCGCGATGAGGTCGGTACACTGTCCCTCGAGGTCGAGGTAGAGGTCGTTGATCTCGGCGTCGCCGACGATCACCTCCTCGCCGAGGTCGGCGTCGCGCCGCTCCAGTGCATCGAGCCCGTTCCTGAGCGCCTCGGCGACGACCTCCGACATGTACAGGACGTCCTCACGGAGGTTCTCGAGTTTCGTCTGATACTGTTCGCGTGGCATCTCTTGGCTTGTCAGGGACGGTGAAGACACTAAAACACGTCGCACTTCGGGGAAAACGCGGGTTTGCGGCGGCCGCGGCGACCGACGAGGGGGCGCAGCCGTCGAATCGGGTCAGAAGCCGTGGCTGATCGCCTCGCCCGATGCGGTATCGAAGAGATGGAGCCGGGACCGGTCGAAGACGACGTCCATCTCCTGATCCTCCTCGACGGGCACGTCCGGATCGACGCTCATGAGCACCTGATCGTCGGCCGCCTGGTCGTCCATGCGAACCCGACCGGGTTCGCCGAGTTTGAGGTAGACGAAGATCTCGTTCCCCATCGGCTCGATGACGTCCGAGTGCGCTTCGAACCGCGCTGAGCGGTCCTCGACCGCGGATGAGGAATCGGCGATGTAGACGTCCTCCGGACGCACCCCGAGCGTGACCTTGTCACCGACGCGTGCGGCATGGTTGTCGACGTCGAATTCGATCTCGACGTGTTCGGAGCTGAATCCGGAGTCGGTCACCTCGCCCTCGAGGAAGTTCATCGACGGCGATCCGATAAAACCGGCGACGAAGATGTTCGCCGGCTTGTTATAACAGACCAGCGGCGGGTCGATCTGCTGGAGCTGTCCGGCATTGATGACGGCGATCCGATCGGACATCGTCATCGCCTCGGCCTGGTCGTGAGTGACGTAGATGATCGTCGTATCAAGCTCCTTGTGGAGCCGCTGGAGCTCCGTTCGCATGTGGACGCGGAGCTTCGCGTCGAGGTTCGCCAACGGCTCGTCCATTAAGAAGACATCCGGATTCCGAACGATCGCGCGGGCGATCGCGACGCGCTGGCGCTGTCCGCCCGACATCTCGTCCGGCATCCGGTCCATCATCCCCTCCAGCTGGACGACCTCCGCGGCGTTCTCGACGCGGCGGTCTATCTCCTCCTCCTCGTACTTCCGCAGCCGAAGCCCGAAGGAGATGTTGTCATAGACGTCCATGTGCGGGAACAGCGCGATGTTCTGAAAGACCATCGAGATGCCCCGATCCTTCGGTGGAAGGTTCGTGACGTCGCGGTCGCCGATCGTCACCTTCCCGTCCGTGGGAAGCGTGAGGCCCGCGATCGTCTCCATCGTGGTCGATTTCCCACACCCCGACGGACCGACGAACGTGACGAACTCGCCGTCCCGTATCTCGAGGTTCATATCATCGACTGCCGTTACGTCACCATACTCCTTCGTGATGTGTTGTAGTTGTACGTCCGCCATGGATTACTCCTTGAGTGCCCCCGATGTGAGTCCGCTTACGATCTTCTCCTGTGCGACGACGACGAGCAGCGCGACGGGGATGACCCCGGCGATGCTCGCGGCCGCCATCAGGTTGAACAGTACCTCGTGTTGCCCCTGGTAGCGCAAGATTCCCTCGACCAGCGGCGCCCAGTTGTGCTCGCGGCCGTCCGTCATCAACGAGGAGAAGAAGTACTCGTTGTAGACGGCGATGAAGGTCAACACCCCGGCGGTTGCGACGCCGGGTGCCGACAGCGGCGCGATGACGCGGAACAGCGCGCCGACGCGGGTCGTTCCCTCGACGCGGGCCGCATCCTCAAGCCCGTCCGGGATCTGTGAATAGAAGGTCGTGAGGATGAAGATCGAAAGCGGCATGAACAGCGCCGAGAACGGGATGAGCATCGCGTACGGCGTGTTATATAGCGATCCGTCCGTGAGGACGGGTCGCAGGATATCCACGTTCGTGTTGAACAGTTGGTTCAGCGGGATGAAGAACGCCGCCGGTGGGAAGAACGAGACGATGAGCACCAACAGCAGCAGGGGTCCCTTGAACTTGAACCGTAACCGGCCGAAGACGTAGCCCGCGAGGCTCGCGACGACGATGACGATCACCGTCGTCACCGAGGCGATGACGAAGCTGTTGAAGATGTACCGATGGAACGGCACCGTCGTGAACACCTCAACGAACGCCAGGAAATTGATCCCCATGGTGATGTCCCCCTCCGCGAGCAGCGCGGGATCGAAACTGCCCGGCACGAAGACGATGTTCTGTAGATTTCCTTGGCGGGTTAGCGCCACCATGAGCAGCCAGTAGAACGGGAACAGCGTCGTGACGAGGAAAAACACCGTCGCGGTGTAGAACATCGCCTTGTACGCGCGCTCGGGGTTCGAGATCATCTTCGCCGCCCACTGCTCCAGTGGACCACGGTCCAGTTCGGGCTCCTCACCCGGCGAATACTCCTTCAGTCTCTCAGCTGCGCTCTCTTCGCTCATTAGGCGAACCCTCCTTCGGTTTCACGGAAGCCCCACAGATAGACGATCACCACCAGCCCGATGATGACGGCCGTCATGAACGCCACCGTCGCCGCCGTCGCGTATATTCGCGTTCCCCCGAAGAGACCGTCGACGACGAGACAGGTGAGCGACGGAACGGTCGAACAGCCGACCGTCGAGTCGATCACCCCGTAGACGCGCATCGCGTCCAGGGTGCGGAACAGCATCGCGACGATCAGCGCCGGCATCACGATGGGCAGCGTGATCAGCTTGAACCGTTGCCACGGGGACGCTCCCGACACCCGTGCGACATCGTAGAGGCTTCGATCGACGCTCTGGAGCCCGGCGAGAATGAGCAGGGCCATGAACGCCGCCGTCTTCCAGATGTCGGCGACGAGAACGATAATGAACCCATCTCGACTGCTCGCGAGCGGCGACGATCCGAAGATCCCCAACCACTGCATCAGATCGGAGGCGAATCCGACCGTCGGCTGGAAGATCAGGAAGAACAACATCCCCTGGATCGCGACCGGGATCGCCCACGGGAGGATGATCGCGACGCGCACCCAGCGGCGGCCACGGAACTCCTTGTCCAGGACCAGTGCCTGTCCGAACCCGATAAGGGTCTCGAAGATGACGCTCAAGATCGCGAACGCGAGCGTGACGAACAATGCCTGTCGAAGGAACGGTGTTCCGAGTTCGAGGAACGGGAACGATCCCGTGAGACCGACGTCGACGAACTCACGCGTCAGGCGGGTGTTTCCGGTGAGCACGTCGATGTAGTTCTGAATCCCGACGAATTCGCCGAAGGGGTCGGGACCCGCGGTCTCGTCCGACAGCAGCGACATCCGGAAGGTATCGATGAGCGGATAAAACGCCACGATCGCCAGCAGAATGAACGCCGGGATCAACAGGATGTACGCGTATGCGGCCTCGCTGAGCGTCTCCATCCGGTTGACGGGTCCGTATATCAGACGCCGCAAGGCGGTTGGGCCGTCTTTCGAGCTATCTGTGGCCATCTCTCCGTCAGTCCTGATCGCTCGTTTCGAGCTGTTCTTGCAGGTCTTCCATCGCCTCCTCAGGTGTCTTCGTCTGCGTATAGGCGTCGTGGACCTCCTGATAGACCTGTGCGGCTTGTTGTGGCCAGACGTCGGTGACTGGACGCGGAATCGTGTGTTCCCCTGCCACGGCAAGCGTGTCGAGGTAGCGGCCGATCGGGCCGAGTTCGCCTGGATCGGCCGCTTCGACGACCTCCGGAACCGGCGGCAGGTTGCCGTTCAGTTCGAAGATCGTGAGCATGACGTCGTCGTCGACGAACGCCTCGAGGACCTCGAGAGCGGCCTGAACGTTGTTGGAGTTCGGGTTGACTGCGAGATGCCAGCCACCGAGCGCGTGCTGGGTGCCGCCGAGGCCGTCGTACTGGGAGTCCCCCGGTGAGACACCGTACGGAAGCGGCATCGTGCCCAGGTCCTCGCCGAACGCGTCCTCCTCGCCGTTGATGACGACCGAGTAGGGCCAGTTACGGTGGAAGATGGCGTTGCCGTTCGTGAACGGCTCACGGGCGTCCTCCTCGGTGTACTGCACGAGGTCGTCGTTCGTGATCTGCGGGAAGTCCGGGTGGGCCTCCTCGTCCTCGTCGCCGTACATGAACGCGCGCATCATCCGGATCGTCTCGATGACCGGCTCCTCGGTCACCGTCACCGGCCGATCGCTGCGGTCGAAGAGGTTCTCGCGGCCGCCGAAGAACGCGCCGCCGAACGAGGACATCGTCTCGTTGAACGTACAGCAGGCGAGCCCCTCGTAGGCGGCCGCCTGGGTGGTGAACCCGTAGGTGTACTCGTCCTCGCCGCCGTGGTAGTCCCACACGTCGGCGACCATCTCGGCCCACTCCTGCCAGGACATCGGCTCGGTCGCCCAGTTTTCGCCCTCGGGATCGTAGCCGGCCTCCTCGACGAGATCCTTCCGGTACTGCATAACCGGATAGTCGGGGAAGAACGGAAGCGCGAAGAGCTCCCCCGTCTCCGGGTGCGTTGCTGTATCGACGGCAGCCTCCAGGTACTCGTTTTCGACCCGCGAGAGGACGTCATCGGACAGTTCCTCTTCGAGGTTGAGAACCTGTTCACGCAGGATGAACGGGATCGTCCATCCGCTGTCCATCATGAAGATGTCCGGGTCGCCTCGGCCGGCGTCGAGCGCCGCCTGATAGTCCTCACGCCGGGAGTCGGTCTCGAAGTCGCCGGGAAGGACCTCGAGTTCGATCTCCTCCGACAGGCCGGCGTCGTACAGCGCGGCCTCGATCTCGTCTTCGATCTCCTGAAAGTCCGCGTCGGCTGACAGTTGGATCGTCGTCGGTCCGTCCTCGTCGTCATCCCCGCCCAAACACCCAGCGATCCCCATCGCCGCGCCCGTTGCACCGGTCGCCGCCATGAAGCGACGTCGGGAGACGCTGCTCTCTCTCAGGTCACCGTTTGAGTCAGTATCGACCATTACGTTTCGAGTGTTATGTAGAGCCGCTAAATATAACTTTTGACTGTGTTACTACTCCTGTTGTAGTCAATTAGCAGTCCTCGAGGGGGGGCGAACGGTCGGCTGATGAAGAACTTACTATCTATATCAAAAAAACATTGCGGTCGGGCTGATCGGACGTCAGGGTTTGGACACACGGGGCGTCCCCACCTGGGGGCTCATCCGCCGGTGGTCGATCCACCCACCGATCAATCCGCGATCCGTGCCGGAAGCGGTCCATCGTATCCTTCCGGAACGTACGGACAGAGCGGGTCGCTTCCGGCCGGGTCGCCGGTCTCGGCGTACGCACGCGATCGACTCCCGCCACAGACGTGTCTGAACTCGCAGGCCCCACATTTGCCAGTAAAGCCGTCCGGATTTCGAAGCGAGCGGAAGAGCGCCGACTCACGGTAGACGTCCACGATCGACGACTCCCGCACGTTTCCGGCCGAAAGCGGGAGGAACCCCGAGGGATACACCTCGCCGGTGTGGCTCACGAACGCGAACCCACAGCCGGCCCTGACCC
The DNA here is from genome assembly GCF_900188065.1 of Halorubrum vacuolatum. GTDB lineage: Archaea > Halobacteriota > Halobacteria > Halobacteriales > Haloferacaceae > Halorubrum > Halorubrum vacuolatum. The sequence continues at coordinate 18,681 of NZ_FZNQ01000002.1, read as the reverse complement.
CCGCCCGTCGACGGCTCCCCTCCCGGCCGCCGTCTTCGCGCTGAAGTCCGACCCGTCGATAGAATGGAGCCTCGGTCGTCTTCACGCCGAACGGCTCCTCGGCGTCGACATCGTGGAGCCACTCCATGATCCCCTCGGCACGGACGGGTGAAATGGGTGTCAACACGCCCCCGCGTCCGACACGAACGAGGAAAAATACGCTCCACAACACGACGCCGACCTCGCCGACCAGCTCACGGATCGCCGGGAGTTCCTCGACCGTATCGGCGCAGACGGTCGTGTTCACCTGCACGGGGATCCCGTGTTCCCGTGCGGCCTCCGCCGCGGCGATCGTGTCGGCGTAGCTCTCCTCGCCACGGAACGCGTCGTGTGACTCGCGGGTCGCCCCGTCGAGGCTGACGGCCATGCGGGCCATCCCGGCGTCGGCGAGTTCGGCAATGCGCTCGCGTGTGAGCGATCGTGTCCCGCTCGGCGTGACCGCCATCCGCAGCCCCCGATCGGTTCCATAGCGAACGAGTTCCGGGAGGTCCTCTCGCATCAGTGGATCGCCGCCGGAGAGCACGACGAGTTGTCCGTCACCGAATTCGGCGGCGTCATCGAGCAGCGCCTTGGCCTCCTCGGTGTCAAGTTCCTCGGGATGTCGGCGGGGAACCGCGGCGGCCCGACAGTGGCGGCAGGCCAACCCACACGCCTGCGTCACCTCCCAGATCAACACGAGCGGCGACTGGTCCACGTCGATCACACCAAACATACGGGCTACTTGTGAGGGATTACCGAACAAACGACACCCCTTTTCCAACGGGATGAGAACGGGAGCGAAGATGTTCGCCATGTCGCGGATCTTGGCTCACCGCATGGGATGGATCTTCGGCGAAGCGAGGTACACAAAGGTGGTCCGACCGGCCGTCGATTTAAAAATCTGGATGCGTGAAGGGCTACTCAGAGGGTCACGGACCGCGATGATCGACTATGGTGTACACACGCATTGCTCGGTCACAGCGATCCCTCGGCACGATACGGGGAGGACGACGATGACGTGGGTTCGGATCCGGCTCTCGGTTCCGGAGGATACCTGGCTCGGCGATATCTCTCGACGGCATCCGCGGACGGCGTTCCGCTTGCGCGGTGCCGTCGGGAATGGGACCAGCCACCTGCTCGCCTCACTCGTTACGGCCGACGGCGACGCGATAATCGCTGAACTGGAACGACATGATGGGGTCGAATCCGCGGCGGTCGTCGGTCGGACCGATCACGAGGTGACGCTTAATCTCACCGCGGAGCCGCCACGCTTCGTGGCCGCCGCAGATGCATCCGGTCTTCCCTTGGAATTCCCCATCGAAGTCATCGATGGGGGGACGACCGTGGAGGTCCTCTGTGATCAGGAGCGCCTTTCGGCGTTCGGCCGAGCACTCGCGCGGGAGGGGGTTTTATTCGATGTGAACTGTGTGAGCCGCTCCGAGGGCGCAACCCGGCTGCTCACCGAGACACAACACGACCTCCTGACGGAGGCGGTGGACGCCGGATACTACGATACTCCACGTGAGTGTACGCTCACCGAACTCGCCGAACGGTACGGGATCGCCAAATCGACGTGTAGCGAAACGCTCCACCGTGCGGAGGAGCGACTCGTCAAGCGCTTTGTTGCTGATCTCCCGGTGCAGGAGACCCCCACCGAAACCGATGAGCCGCCGACGAGCGACACCCAACCCGAACTCGTGGGGGAGGAGTCCGCTCAACCGGAGCGTGAGCAGCTCCTCATCAAATCCTAGGGACAGGCTCCCCCGTTCGCTGTTCCGCTTCGATCATCGACGGCAGTCTCCGCACACTGCTTGGGGAATGTGATCTCGGTAAAAAACAGACCGGGACGGGTTTGACCCACCGGACGGCAAGCCGTCCGAGCCCGCACCTCGCTGCGCTCGGTGCGGATGCCGGCCTCCACAAGAGGATCGTGGTTGCGCTGCTCAGTGATGTACAGTGTGGAAGTAAGTGGGTTGGGGCAGATTTGAACTGCCGGCCTCCTCCATGTCAAGGAGGTGTCATAACCGGACTAGACTACCAACCCGAGTGGGCTTGCTTACGCATTCATCGATTTCCGTGGGACGTAATTGAACCTTTCGGATCGGGGGCCCGTGTGGTGATTTTCTCACACACACCGCGACGGTCGACCGTGCGAGGCTTCACGCGGGCGCTTCCGTCCGTTTTTATCCACCCCGTTCACAGACCTCGATATGGTCGACCTCTCCGCCCGCGCCGATCGGCTCGATGAGTACCTCACCTCGCGGGGGCTGGAGGCGGTGTGGTTCGCCCGCCCCAACGGGTTCGCGTGGCTCGTCGGGGGCGACAACGTCGTTGATGCCGACGCGGATATCGGGATCGCCGCCGCCGGCTATGACGGCACGTTTCGAGTGGTGACCGACAGCATCGAGGCCGACCGGCTCGCCGAGGAGGAGCTGCCGTCGGCGGTCACCGTCGACGCCTTCCCGTGGTACGCCGACTCACTCGCCGAGGCGGTCGCTGCGCGATCGCCCACGCCCGCCGCCGCCGACTTTCCGGTTCCGGGTTTCGAGACGATCGATCCGACCGAACTTCGACAGCCACTCACCGACGACGATGTCGAACGCTATCGCGAACTGGGCCGTGAGGCCGCCATCGCGGTCGAAACGGTCTGCCGCAACCTCGAACCCGATGACCCCGAATACGAGGTTAAAGCGGGCATCCAGATCGCGTTGGCCTCCCGGGACGTGAACACCCCCGTCGTGCTCGTCGGTGGGGCCGAACGCGCTCAAACGTACCGCCACTACACCCCGACCGATGCACGGCTCGGCGACTACGCACTGATATCGATCACCGCCGAGCGCGACGGGTTATACGCCTCGCTCACCAGAACCGTGGCCTTCGACCCGCCGGAGTGGTTCGAGCGACGCCATCGAGCCGCGGCCCGCGTCGAGGCCACCGCGCTCGCCGCGACGCAGGCGGCCGCCCGTGGCGATCTCGGGGAAAACACCGCGGGCGACGTCTTCACGGCGATCCGGTCCGCGTACGAGGCGGTCGGGTTTCCCGAGGAATGGACCCATCATCATCAGGGTGGGGCGGCAGGGTACGCCGGTCGGGAGTGGATCGCCACCCCCGACGGAGCCGATCCCGTCCACACGCCGATGGGCTATGCGTGGAACCCGACGGTGCAGGGAACGAAAAGCGAGGACACCCACCTCGTCGCCGCCGATCGGATCGAGACGCTCACGAAGACCGGTCGATGGCCGACCCACGAAGTGACGCCGGTCGATCTCGAGGGCGTTCCGAGCGATCCACTCGCGCTTCACGCGCCCGTTGTTCGGTAGTCGACCGAGTCCAAAGACGCAACACCACCTCGGATCAGTAGACGTATTCGTCCTCGTCGATGCCGACGTAGTTCCGTTTCGTCCGTCGTTTGAGCCACTTATAGGTCAACAGCAACTTGGCCGACTCCCAGCCGGAGCGGTATGGCTGTGAAAGTAGTCCGTCGCCCGTCTCGGCGGCGAGCATCGCGTCCGCCGCGCCGATGATCCGGTTCCAGTCGTCGGGGTCGTAGTCGGCCACGGCGTCCGCCATCGTCACGTTCCGAACGATCTCGTCGCCGATCGCCTCCTTCCAGCGTCGGTTGTACGCGGCCATGTCGCCGCGGGCGGCCAACTCGCCGGCGATCGCGCCCGTCCGAACGGCGACGTGGTCGCCACCCTCATGGAACGCCGAGGTCGTTCCCATCGCGCCGCCGACGACGGCGACCCCGGCTTTCGTCGGCGAATCGATCGGCCGTGTCGAGGAGATCGCGTACGTCTCCGTTCCGCCACGCTTGCCCGCATCCTCGACGAGCGGGAACGCCTCGTCGACGTCGTACTCGTCGCCGTACTGCCATTCGAGCAGTCGGCGGATATACTCCGAGCCCTTCGGAATGGACTCGTCCTCCGGCGTGAGGAGGTGATACGCCTCCCGATCGAAGTCGTCGATGTCGAGCCCGATGGGCATCGTCAACCCGATCCGGCAGACGCGATCCTGATTCGGGAAGATCCAGGGATAAGCCGTCTCGCCGGGCATTACGCCCCACCAGAAGACGATGGCGTCGTCGACCTCCTCATAGACTTCCTCGGGCACCCGGCGATACTCCTGATAGGCGATATGGTTGACGTCGTGGGACGCGAGCCGCTCCGACGCCTTCGAGCCGTCCGGAAGGAACCGGTCGAGCACGCGGTTCGTGACGGTTCGCTGTGGCCCGTCCGCGAGGACGACGAAGTCGGCGCCGACCTCGTCGCCGGAGGCGAGTTCGACGACGTGTCGTGGCTCCGAACCGTCCGGGTGAACGTCGAGGTCGCTCCGTACGTCTCGGACGGACGCACCGACACGATACTCCGCACCGGCGTCCTCGGCCCGCTCCCGCATCCAGTCGTCGAACCGTGCGCGGTGGAAAGTGTAGCCGAAGTGGTCGTAGGAGGACTCGATCCCCGTCGAGTACAGCGTCGCCTGCGTGTCGGGCCCCCGAAACTCCGCGCGGTTCAACTTACACTGGAGGACCCCCTCGTCGAACTCGTCGGGATGGATCCCCATAATGTCGACCCAGTAATCGAGGATGCCGGCAGCGTCCGTCGAGTCCGGCCCGATCTCCTCACGGTCGGCCCGCGGAACGCCCTTCTCGAGGACGAGCGCGTCGGCACCGGCCTCCGCGGCCGCATGTGCCGCGGCGGCTCCGCCGGGCCCGCCGCCCACGATCGCGACGTCTACTCGTTCCATATCCCGAGAGGTCTCCGTCTTAGTATTAATCTCACGGTCCTCGCGTTTTTTATGGACCGAAATGAATCCTCGAAGGGATGAACGGCAACGACGGCGGCATCGCCCGATTCACGATGGTCGGCCACGGCGTCTTTCACGGCCACGAGCTCTCCATTCCGGTCTTTCTCGTCGTCTGGCTCGCCGTCTTCGATCTCTCGACGTTCGCATGGGGACTCGCCCTCGGCGTCGCGTTCGGGCTGGTCGGGGTCGGCTCGCCCATCGCCGGCGTGTTGGCGGACCGCTATCCCGCCCGCCGATTGGTCTCGCTGTCGGCGGGCGGCATGGGGCTCGCGCTCGCGCTGATGGCGCTCGTGGGAACGTTGCCCGCGGTGCTCGTCGGCCTCGCCGCGTGGGGTGTCGCCGCAAGTATCTACCACCCCGCCGCGCTCGCCCTTATCAGTCGGGGGGCCGACCAACGCGGCACCGTGCTCGGCTATCACGGCGCGGCCGGGAGCCTCGGGACGGTGATCGGGCCACTCGCGGTCCTCCTCGCGCTCGCGGTCTTCGACTGGCGACCCGTGATGCTCGCGCTCGCCCTGCCCGCGCTTGCGGTGCCGCTCGTCGGCGCGTTTTCGGCGTTCGACGAGCGGGCCGCGGTCGACGCCGAACGGGCGAGCTCGGTAAGCACCCCGCGTGAGTTCCTCGCGGACTCCCGCGTGCTGTTCACGAGCGGCTTCCTCGTCGTCTTCGCGGTCGTGTTGACCTACGGGATCTTCTACCGTGGGTTCTTCACGTTCCTCCCGGACGTGCTCTCCCGAGTAACGGTCTTTCAACCCGTGACCGTCGGCGGGGAGACGATCGATGCCGACCAGTTCGCCTACTCGGCGCTGCTGCTCGTCGGCGTGATCGGCCAGTACGCAGGCGGTCGGCTGAGCGACCGCCATCGACCCGACCGGATACTCATCGCCCTCCTGCTCGCCGTCATCGTGGGGACGCTTGGGTTCCTCCCGGCGAGTGCGGCCGGGGTTATTCCGTTACTCGCGGTCTGCGGGCTGCTCGGGTTCACCATCTACGCGGTTGCACCCATCACACAGACGCTCGTCGCCGAGCACGCCCCCGCTGAACACCACGGCATCTCCTTCGGATACACCTATCTCGGGACGTTCGGGTTCGGCGCGCTTGGGGCCTCGATCGGCGGCGCGGCGCTCACGCTTGGGGGCGAACCCGCGCTATTTCTTGCGCTTGCGGGCGCGGCGGCCGTGTGTGTGATCGTCGCCGCCGTCCTCTCGCTCCGCGCTCGTTGAGGCGTGCGTATAAACGCTATCGCCCGTTTTTATACCGGGTGTCGCTCGTGTTTATAAAAACCGTCACTCCTCTCCGCCCCAGTCGCGAGCCACCGGCGTCTCGCTCGCGTTCACGTTCGCCAGCAACCACTCGCTCGCGTCTTCGACGGTTTCCGCGTCCGTCGCCGTGATCTTCAACCGGTTATGTCGCTTTTCGCGGTCCGGATAACAACCCACGACGACGTCGAACCGCTCCATCGCCTCCCGCAACGCCGGGATGATGTTCGCCTCCGGTTCGACGGTGTAGAGAAACCGCGAGGTGCGATCGCCGGAGAACTCCTCGGCGACGCCGTCGAACATCGACTTCAGTTCCCCCGGGATCCCCGGCATCACGTAGACGTTCTCGAGGACACAGCCCGGGGCCAGCCCCGCTTCATTTAAAAGCGGACGGGCTCCCGTCGGGATCGCCGCCTCGGCTTCTGTATCGACCGCGAGGTCACGGTTCGGGACCCGCTCACGGATCTCGGCGAGCCGCTCCTCCACCGCGGCTCGCGTCGTCTCCGTTGAAGCCAGTCCCCGATCGAAGGCGTCAGCGACCGCTTCCATCGTTACGTCATCCGGCGTCCCGCCGATCCCGCCGGTCACGATGACGGCGTCGAACCCGTCGGCGTACTCGCGAACGTGGTCGGCGATAACCGCCCGATCGTCGGGCAGCGAGAGGATCCTGTCGACCCGCGCGCCGCGTTCCGCGAGCCGTCCGGCAAGCCAGTTCGCGTTCGTGTTCACCGTGTCGCCGGAGAGCAACTCGTCGCCGACCGTGATCAGCGCCACCTGCATACCCTGATAACGTGTACGACCGATAAAAGCCCGTCCGAAACCGATCGTCGACGGCGACCCGTCCCTTATATACCCTCCCGGCCCGCCCATCGGGTATGCTCATGACGCCGGGGCCGACCGCGGTCCCAGAACCCGTCCGCGAGGCGATGGCTGCGGAGTTGATAAATCCGGACGTCGATCCACGGTTTCAGGGGATCTATGGCGATGTGGTGACCGATCTGGAAGCGATTTACGGGATCGCCGACGCCGACTCCCACGACGTCGTCGTTCCCGGCGGCGAGGGGATCCTCGGGCTCGAAGCCGCCGTCGCGTCACTCGTCGAACCCGGCACGGAGGTCCTCTGTCTCTCGAACGGACTCTACGGGGACGGCTTCGCCGACCTCGTCGAATCGTACGGTGGGGAGCCGACACTGGTGACGACGGGATACGACGAACCGCTTCCGATCCAGGAACTCGAAGCGGCGTTAGCGGACGGGACGTTCACGGTCGCCACGATGGTCCACTGTGAGACGCCGACAGGGACCCTCAACGACCTCGACCCGGCGCTTGACCTGTTCGAGGAATACGAGGTCCTCACGGTCGTCGACGCCGTCTCCTCGCCCGGCGGTGTTCCGGTTCCGACCGACCGGATCGATGTCTGTCTCGGGGCCTCACAGAAGTGTTTCAGCGCGCCGCCCGGCCTGACCACCGCCGCGATCTCCGATCGAACGTGGGAGGCGATGGAGGCGCGGGAGCCGACCTCGCTGTACACCAACTTCCTCCCGTGGCGTCACACGACCGACGGCTTCCCCTACACCCATCTGACGACCAACGTGGTCGCCCTCCGGGAGGCGCTCGCGCTGCTTCGCGAGGAGGGCCTCCAGGAAACGTACGAACGGCACGAGCGTGTGGCCGACTACTGCCGTGAGCGTGCAGGCGAGATCGGTGTTCCGCTCTATCCCGACCCGCAGCGAAGCTCGCCGACCGTCACCGCCCTCCGCCTGCCGGGCGAGGCGGAGCACGTCCAGCGTCGGATCCGGAACGAGCACGACATCACCCTCGCTACGGGCCTCGGTGACCTCGCGAACGACATCCTTCGGATCGGACACATGGGTCACGCCGCACGTCTCGACCGGGTCGAGGAGACGATGGACGCGTTCGCCGCGGTGACCGAGTAGCCCCTCGTCACTGGCGTAGGCGCTCCCGGATCACTCGATGGGTTCATAGACCACAATATGTTCGGTCGCCTCGGCGTGTCGTCGTGTGAACGACTCCGCCGCGGCCGCGGATTCGAACACCTTCTCGGTGCGGCACTCGCGACAAACGACGTGATATCGGTGGTGGGTGTCGGCCTGTACCATAGGTATCTGTCCGGTACATACACCTTAGTTATGCGCCGCTTGATGTGGGGGTAACGTCGGCTCACCGATCTTCAGGCACTCCTTGATGGTCAGACGACGGCTGCCGATTCGTTAGGGGTTCCCGGTAGATCGCCTCGAATCGATCCAGCGCGACCTCGAGCATGTCCGGGCTCACCGGCGTGAATTCCTCGCGTTCGTGTTCCGGAAGGTACCCACGCACGCCGTTCCAGGACTCCCGGGCGTATCTCGCATCGAGGAGGGCCCGGACGCCTCGTTCCTCACGGCCACGGATCACCCGGCCGATCGCCTGTCGGGCCTTTCGAACCGCAGGGACGGTGAGCGCGGTCTCGAAACCGTCCTCGAAGCGGCGGTCGTAGGCGGTGATTACCGCACGGGTTCGTGGGCGGGCCGTATTGATGATGGGCACGCCACAGACCACCGCCGCCGAGAGCCGGTCGCCCCGATAGTCCACACCCTCCGTAAGCGTCCCCCGGAGACTGGTGACGAGCACCTTTCCGTCGCCGGCGAAGAAGTCGTCCTTTAACGACTCGGTCGCACGGTCGCCGGTGGATTCATCGAGCAGAACGGGCTTTTCGACCCGTTCTCCCAACGCCTCCGCCATCCACGTCGCCTCCGCGTAGCTCGGCATTCCGACGAGCACGTTCCCCGGACGCGCGGCGATCCGTGCCGTCGCGTCGAGATGCGCGAGCCGGGTCCCGTTCCGCTCACCTGGAGGTCCGCGGTTATCGTGGATGAACTTGGGCACGTCGACCGCGAAGCTCGCACGGTTCGATTCGGGAAACGTCAGGCCGTACGTCCGCTCCTCGACGGGCCGACCGGCGCGTTCGAGATGGTCGAGCCCGGTCACCGCACGGAAGACGTCCATCGGCTCAAGCGTCGCGCTCATCAACACCCCGCCGCCGAACTCCGCGAGCCGGTCGCCGATCGGTTCGCTCGGCAGGCAATTGTAGAGCGCGAGGCTCGCGTTGTAGCCGTGTCGCCAGGAATCCGGCGGTTCCGACGCATCGACGGTCCGTTCGAGGTCGATGGCGCGGAAGAACTCCTCGTGTCCCTCGCGATACCACGCGTTGAGCGTCCGACCGACGCCGGGTGCGACCCGTTTTTTGTCTTCCTCCTCAAGCGAGTCCAAGATCCGTCCGGCGACCGCGCCGACGGTCGCGGCACGCGCCCAGACGCGGTCGCCGTATCCCGCACGGCGCGCCCACGCCGTGATCGCGTCCTCGGCCGGTTCTTCGGGGTCCCGAAGCGGGATCTCCACGTCCTCAAGGGAGTCCATCGATACCCGCCAGTCCGGACGCTCCCGGTCGAGATGGTCGGTGATGCGCCGGTCGAGTTCCGCTCGAAGGTCGTGACAGAACTCCCTGAACTCTTCGATCTCCTCGACCGTCACGTCGGTCTCGGCGAGTTCGCCACGAACGAGGTCCGCGTCCTCCCCCGCGTCCGCACCGTCCTCCTCGAAGGTGACCGGCTGAATGACTCGGGTAAGCTCCGTCGTCGCATCCCGGAGGCTCGTGTCCGCGATCGCATCGCTCACGAGGTCGCGCACGCGCGGCTCAAGCATGTGCGCTTCATCACAGACGAGGAACGTCGATTCATCGAGCAACGCACCGGTGAACGTCGATGTCGTCACGGGGTCAAAGGCGTGGTAGTAGTTCCCGATGACGACCTCGACTTCCGGCACGAGCGCCCCCATCACCGAATGTGGACAGGAGCCGCGGCCGGCCGCGAGCCGGACCAGCTCGGTCGGCCCGAGGTGTCCGACGTCGCTGAGGTCGACCGGAACGGCCTCCAAGGGATCTCCGTCCTCCGGGAGGTCATCGAGAAAGCCGGCGTAAAACGGACAGAACTCCGTGTCACGGAACTCCTCGGTCTCCGGGCGATATGGAGTCGGTTCGCCATCGACGGTGAGATAGGAGGCCGACGCGGTATCCGCTCCCGAATCGAGCAGGCCGACCTGTTGCCCACGCGCCTCGCTCACCAGGTTGGACGTGGTGGTGACACCGCCCTCGCCGACGAGCGATCGGGTGCGCTCACGGAGCCCCTCACACCGCTCGTAGACGTTCTCGGCGTCGATCCCGCCGCGGTTCTCGCGGGCGTACGGGCAGACATCGGCTTTACCGACGAGCGTGAGCCCGGAGATCGGATCGTACCCGTCGGGCAGGTTCGCGTTTATCGTCCCGAGGTCGGTCTCGAACTGTCGGAGCTGTTGCTTGACGCTCGTGAGCACGAGGACGCGCTCGAACGGGGAGTCCGGATCGCGAACGCGGTCGAGCCCGGCGGTCAACGCGAGCATCGTCTTTCCGGTCCCGCAGGCACCCTCAAGCACGAGGAAGCCGCCCTCCTCGGCGACGTCGATGGCGGCAGCTATCCCGTCGGCCTGTTCGGGGTAGGGATCTTCATGGCCGAACACGTCGGCCCACGGCGGGGAATCGGTCACTGTGGCGGGATTGTGCGCCACCGAATTTAAGCCTTGAGAGCGGCGGCGTTTCACGGCGTCATCCCGGTCGGGTGATCGAATGGGACCACACGAACGCCGCCGGTCGTCGTTCGGGGTTCTTCCGTGCTGTCAGCGCCGACGGCAGGTTACGGGCAGCATTCGCTGTGGGGTCGAAAGCGACGTGCGCGATGACGCATATGAATGGTGGACGACCGGGGTTGCCCGGCGTTCCGGAACGGGGTATCCCGGTTGCCTTCTCCACCCCGCGACCCGACGAGCGACTGGCGTCCGACGGTGGGCTGCTCGCTTCCGCGCCTGACCCGGTGTCGCCGGCGAACCACGACGGACCGCCCCTGCGGGCGGGCGCCGTGGACCGCTGTCCCCGGCGGACGAGGCTTCCACGTTGGCTCCCGAGGCCCGTCCCGGTCTGACCGGACGTGCCCGGTGTTCGGTCCCCGCTAAAGACTCCCTCACGGGTTACGAGCGGGGCCTAACCGCCCGACCTAGTCCATCCTGACCTATTCGGGTTCGACTTAAGGGCCTTTCGCTACCGTCCCGGCGGCGGTAATGGAGGAAGCGAAGTCGCCGCCGCTACAGCAACTCCCGTGCGTAGAGCCCCGCACAGGCGGGCAGCGGGAGCGAGACGGCGAGCACCGCGGGCGCATGCCACTCGAGCCACTGATACTCCGGCGGGAAGCTGAAGAGCACGTTCGGGTCGATGGTGAGATACCAGAGCAGCGCGGCGACCGTCGTCGCGATCGAGAGCACGACGGCGACCCCGGCGAGGGTTCCCGGGTCGACGTTCCCCTGCTCGATGGACGCGAGGACGACCGCACCCATCAACGCGAAGAGGCCGATCCCGCCGGCGCCGATCGGGCCCGCGGAATAGTACGAGATGAGCAGGTTTTCGTGGCCGGAGATGACCGCGTACGGCGCGGCCAGAACGATCACCGTGACGATGGCGGTGGCGACCCCGACCGTCCGGGAGACCTTGCGGACGTTCATGACCGAAACCTCCGCACGCGGGGCGGTAAAAGGAACGGATCCGTCCCGGATCCGGTGTCAACCCCGACGCCGACCTTACTCCTCGGTTTCCTCGAACGCCATCGCGACGGAGTTGATACAGAATCGCTTGCCGGTCGGTTGCGGGCCGTCGTCGAAGACGTGTCCGAGGTGTGAATCACAGCTCGCACACTTCACTTCCGTCCGCCGCATCCCGTGGCTCGTATCGAGCGCCGTCGTCACCGCCCCGTCCTCGGCGGCATAAAACGCGGGCCACCCGCAGCCGGACTCGTACTTGGTTTCGGCGTCGAAAAGCACCGCGTTGCACGCCGCACAGCGGTAAATCCCGTCCGCCTTGTGATTCACGTACTTACCGGAGAAACGGGCCTCAGTTCCGCTTTCACGAAGGATGCGGTATTCCTCGTCGGTCAGTCGCTCGCGCCACTGCTCGTCGGTGAGTTCGGCGGGATCTGCGGGCTCTGCAGGGTCGCTCTCGCTCATGTTTCCCGTTCGGACCGCACGGATAAGGCGGTTGTGCCGACAGCGGGTGTGAAGGTTGTGCCGACAGCGGGTGTGAAGGTTGTGCCGACAGCGGGTGTGGCATCGGCGAGAGCTGGCATGACATCGGCGAGAGCGGTACTGATTCGGAAGTGGTCCCACCAGCCGACTTTGACCACCCACGTATTTTAGCTGTCCCCGCGATCATGTATGTGTATGCCACGCGAGGTAACCCACGAAGCGAAGGGGCCGCAACGGCTCGACGAGTCGGACATGGGCGATGACGGCGCGATCTACGTCTGTCGCTGTGGGCTCTCGAAGAACAAACCGTTCTGCGACGGCTCACACAACGCCACGGCCGACGAGGATGCCGACGCCTTATATAAATACGAGAACGACGACGCGGACGGCTCGCGACGGGAGATCGCCGAGATCACCTACGTCGAGGAGTGACGGCGTCCGGCGTCGATGTCGCCATCGACGTCGTCGCCGGCGTCCAGTTCACCGTTTCTCGAGCGCGGCTCGGTAGTGGTATTCGCTTCCCGCCTTCCCGCGGACGACCTCCGCGACCGACCAGCCGGTGCCGATCGCCGCCTCGCGCAGCCGGTCCGGGCTGAACAGCCGGAGCTGTAAGATCGGGTCGCGCTCGCCGTCGTACTCGAAGTACATCACGCGATGTGCAAGCCCCGGCGTTGGGTCGTGACGATAGCCGAGGAGGTCGCGGGTCGCGTCGTGATCGGGGTCATAACAGTCGAGGACGGCGGTCGCATCGGGGGCGGTGACGTATGCGAGGTCGCCGAGGAACGCCGACAGTCCTTCCATCGACCCAGCCAGCCCCAGCTGTGTCCCGTTCGACAGCGCCGATCGAAACCGGTCACGCCCGAAGGTCTCCCGGAGCGCGAACATATCCCCCTTGCGGGCGTCGTACACGCCGCGATCCCGCATGGTCTCTACGAGCGCCGGGCTCGGTTCGAGCGCGACCGTCTCGAACCGGTTTTGGAAATACAGCGCGTGTCTCCCGGTTCCAGCACCGAGGTCAACCAGAGGCCCTTGGAGCCATTTCGTCATCCACCCGTGTAGATCGCTTTCGGGGTCGAACTCGGTGAAATAGTAGGACTCGATCGGATGTTCGACCGTCTCGCGCCCATCGTGGTGAAGGAGGGGTTCACTCCGCCTTCCGTGATAGTGATCGCGGATCGCGCGGCCGAACGCGTCGGTCATATCCATGCGATCGGGACAGATATACAAAAGCGCACGTGGGGGGCGTGCCACCGGGGCTCAACCGACGGTCACATGTCGCCGAAGGCGTCGATCCCTCGACCGGTCGAAGAGACCTTCGCGATCCAGCGCGTGGCGATCGCCTTTTTCAACAGTTTGGCGGGTACCCCGCCGAAGGTCGTGATCGGCATCCCGACAACATCGTGTGCGACCGCCTTGTTGCCGACGGAGACGACGGTTCCTTTATCCTTGAAACGCCAGGACCGTAGTGGCGCACCGCGGGCGGCCCGCGCGAGGTTCTCCCCGGCGACCTCCGCGGCTTGCCATGCGGCCTGTGCGGTCGGGGGGGCGACGTCGCTGTCGCCCTGATCGACCAATGCGGTGTCGCCGATGGCGAAGACGCGCTCGTCGCTCGTCGTGAAATCAGACCCGGCATAGACCCGGTTCGACCGCTCGTCCTTTTCGAGTTCCACGCCGTCGAGCTCCTCTTGGCCGGTGATCCCGCCAGTCCAGATCAGCACGTCGTATTCGACTTCGCTGGGCTCCTCGTCCTCCCCACCGCCGAGATAGACGCGTTCTGCGTCGGCCCGGGAGATGAACTCGCCCGTGAGGATCTCCACGTCGGCCTCGACGAGCCGCTTTCGGAGCGCGCCCTGGATCTCCGGATCCTGTCCCGGGAAGATCTCGTCCATTCCCTCGATCAGGGTGATCTCGATCGGCGCTCGGTGTTTGTCACGGTATTCGGCGACCTCCCCGGCCGTCTGGATGCCCGAGAGTCCGGCGCCGCCGACGACGACGCGCGCGGGAGCCGATTGGGTCGCCGCGGCCACCGCCTCGCGTACGTCCTCGTGGATCGCCTTCGCATCCGCAAGTCCCTTCAGCTGATGGGCGTTTTCGGCGAGCCCGTCGATACCGAAGAAGGCGGTCGAGGAGCCGACCGCGATGAGCAGGTAGTCGTACTCGACGGTCGTGCCGTCATCGGTCTCGACCGTTCGACCGTCGGTGTCGACGTCGACGACACGACCCTGCACGAAGTCGGTGTCGGGGGACGTTATCTCCTCGACGGGGATCGTGATCTTCGATTCGACGGCGGGATTTCGGATCACCCGATGGACCTCATGTAACACGAGGTGATAGTCGTGTTCGGCGACCCACGTCAACTCGGCTTCACCCTCGCCCACCTCGTCTTCGAACGCCTTCACCGCCCCGGCGCCGGCGTACCCGGAACCGACGACGACGACCTGAGTAGTCATGCTCTTCGGTCGGGAGTCAGCAGATAAAGGCGCTTTGAAAGGCGTCCCGTCGAACCGGACCGATGGCCTCTCGAAAAGGGGACTCATCCCGATTGCGGGATGCGATCTACCCGCCGCAGGGGATCTCGTAAGATAAATCGATCGGGTCGATCCGTCGGTGCTTCCGCATCAGATCGTGAGGCCGGCGTGCCACCGATCGACGCCGGCCTCCCGTTTCACCTCGTCCATCCGTGCGAGCAGCTTCACGGCGAGGCTGGCGGTTTCGGCCGCCCGCGACGCACCTTCGGTGCGGAACTCACCGGTGACACGGTTCGCATACACCGAACAGACGGCTCCCGCTCGAAGGCCATAGAGGCTCGCGACGGTGAGGATGGCGGCGGCCTCCATCTCGACGTTCTTCACGTTCGCCGCCTGTAGTTCCTCGATGAGCGCATCGGAGCCGGCGGCCTCGAAGCCGCCGAAGCCCGGCCGACCCTGTCCCGCATAAAAGGAGTCGGCGCTCATCGTGACCCCGACGTGATAGTCGTAGCCGAGCCGTTCGGCGGCGGCCACGAGCGCGGAGACGACCTCGCCGTCCGCCGTGGCCGGATAGTCCTCGCGGACGTACTCGTCGCTCGTTCCCTCCTGTCTGACGGCGCCGGTCGTGATCACGAGGTCGCCGACGGCCATGTCCGGTTGGATCGCCCCGCAGGATCCGACCCGAATGAACGTCTCGACGCCCACGCGAGCCAGTTCCTCCACCGCGATCGTCGCCGACGGCGACCCGATCCCGGTCGAGGTCACGGACACCGGCGCGCCGTCGTACGTTCCGGTGGCCGTCCGGTACTCCCGATGGTGGGCGACCTCCTCGTGATCCTCCCAGAGCGCGGTCACCTTGTCGACGCGATCGGGATCGCCTGGAAGCAGCACCGCGTCGGCGACGTCGCCGGGTCCGACCGCCACGTGATACTGAACCTCCGCGTTCGGGTCTTCACTATCTCCGGGCATATGTCCCGTCTTCTGCCCGCTTCGGTTTATATATGGCCGACTCGATTTCAGCCACGGTGTCTTCCCGAAGAGCGGTCTTCCGAGCCATGAGGGACGGTATCATCCGTGACGACGAGGCCGCAAGAGCTAAGTTACCGATCGCAAAATCCGGCTCACGTATGGCAGTTCTCCTCTACGTCGACGATGATCCTGCCTTCTTAGAGCTCGTCGAGGCGCAGCTCGACCGTCGATTGGACGACGTCGCCATCGAGACGACCACGGATGCGAGCGCCGTCCTCACTGATCTGGAGGGCTTCGGGAACGTCCACTGCGTGCTTACCGACTACGACATGTCTCCGCTCGACGGGATCGAGCTTCTCGAGGGGATCCGGTCGACCGCCGCTGACCTCCCGGTCGTGTTATACACCTCCCGCGGCAGCGAGGCGGTCGCCAGCGAGGCCATCTCAGCGGGCGTCACCGATTACGTCCGAAAGGGTGGCACCTCGGATCACTACGACCTCCTCGCCAATCGGCTGCGGAGCGCGATCGATCACTACCGCACCAGGCGGGAGGCGACTGCCCTGACCCGGCGACAATCCCGGATCCTCCGGCACACGACTGAGCGCTTCCTCTTTCTCGATCGCGACTGGACGATCGTCGACCTCAACGACAGGACTGCGGAGGTTTTCGGTGCCGAAAACGGGGACCGGGAGGCACTTCTCGGTGAGAACTTCCTCGATCTGGCCGCGGGGATCGTCGATGATCCCGAGGACAACCCGTTCCTCACGGCGTACCGGTTCGCGATGGCCAACGACGAGCCGACCGAGGTGGTTGGCCGCCCGGAGGCGAAGGGCGAGCCGGGTCGGTGGATCGAGGCGCGTGTACGCCCCTCCCCTGACGGACTCGCGATCTTCGTCCGGGACGTCAGTTATCGGGAACGGCATCGACGCCGGTTCCGGCGGCTCCTCCGGGAGGGATCGAGATTCAGCGATCGTGAGACGGCGGCGGCCGTGTACCGGACGGTCACGGACCTCGCGACAGCCGAGCTCGGCTTCGACGGGTGTGCCGTGTTCACCTCCGAGGAGGGCCGACTCGTTTCGGTGGCCCGTTCGCTCGGCGGGTCCGCGAGCGACGACGCCGTTGCCTTCGATGAGACGGCCGCGGCAGCGTCGCGTCGCCACGGGAGGGCACGGCGAGGTGGGGAGGATCGACCCGTCCCGGACGCCGATGTGGCTGCCCCGTTCACGATCAGCGTTCCGCTCGGTGACGATGGAGTCGTACAGGTGGTCTCGACGGAGCGGACAGTTCCCGATGAGTCGGATGTCGAACTGGTCGAACTCCTGGCCGACCGCGCCGGGACCGCGCTGGATCGGATCGACCGTGAGCGGTTGCTCGTCGAGCGAAACGAACGGATCGCGTCCTTACAAGCGGAGCTGCAGGCGGGAACGAAGCGCCCGGCGACTCGGCGGAGCTGATCGTCCCGTCCTGTCGACGTCCCGTTTTGTTTCGATCAGCCGTCCGAGGCGTCCTCGAGCGTCCGCAGCGAGATGGCGTTCGGAAGGAGTTCATCGAGGCGATAGTCGCTGACCTCGCCGTCGCCCTCATCACAGATCACGAGGAGGTCGCCGTCGGCGAACTCCGCGAGCGTCTGTCGACACATCCCACAGGGGGTGACCCCGTCGCGGGCGTCGGAGGCGACGGCGACCCGGTCGAAGGAGTCGTGGCCGTTTTTTACCGCTTCGGCGATGGCGACCTCCTCGGCGTGCAGGCTATTGGAGTAGTTGGCGTTCTCCAGGTTACAGCCCGTATAAACCGTACCGTCGGCGGTTTCGACGGCGGCCCCAACGCGATACTCGGAATACGGGACGTACGCGTTCGAGAGCGCGTCACGGGCGGCCTCGATGAGCGGATCCATGCGCGGAACTCGGCGGCGGAGTTCATAAGCGGCCGGGTCGCGGGCGCGACGTCCACCCCGACGAGAACCGCCTTCGATTCGTTCACCCCCGACGAGAACCACCTTCGATTCGTTCACGTCGTCGATAGGCTTAGGACGCCGCTCCGGGTATCGCGGAGTCATGGGAACCGATCACGGAGTCCGCTCCGAGGAACCAATGGGCGGGGAGGGATCGGACACGCTCGACCTCGCTCACGAGGAGCTACGGGCGACCTTCCAGTATCAGGTGGAGCGCCTGCGGGAGATCGACAGCAAGGCGATCGAGATCCTCAAAGCGAACCTGCTGCTCATCGGCATCGTCGTCACCGGCGGCTCGGTCCTGACACAGACCGACCTCGAGGTCGGCCTGTTTATCAATTCGTTCACGGTCGCCGGCGGCGTCCTGCTCCTCGTCTCGACCGGGTTGGCGTCCGTCACGTACACCTCCTCAAACCTTCGAGGTGGGATCGGCACGGCCGCCGACGAGATCGAACTGGCGATCGCCGAGGAACGAGCCCGTAACGGCATCGACGGCGTCGGAAACGCCGATGTCGACGCCGGTGGCCCCGGAGGCTCCAACGGCTCGGACGGTTCGGGCGCCCCCTCGACGGACACGACCTTCGAGGAGCGATTGCTGAGGAGCTACGCCGGGTGGATCGACTACAACGCCCGGATGACGGCCGTCAACGATATGCTCGTCACGGTCACGGTGCTCTCGGTGTTCGTCGCCTTCGTCTACGTCGTCGTCGGGGTCGTGATCGCCGCGCTTCGGGTTCCACCACTGGCGTCCTGGGTGATCTTCATCGGGTTGAGCGCGCTCTCGCTCGGCTTCCTGTGGCTCACCTACCACATGGACCACCTCGGTGTCGCCGAGGAACGACCCGACCGGACCTTCCCGGGGGTTCGCCTCTCGAAGGGAACGACCCGGCGCCGTGGGCTCATGACCCTCCGCGAGATGCTCGGCCGCTCGCCTGCGCCCGAGGATCTGGAATCCGAAACGGCTGTCTTCCGGGAGGACGACGATGACGGCCGACACGATGGGTGAGCGAACGCCGTGTTTATGGAAGTTGCAAGGCTAAAACCCCGCCCTTCAGGGCGGGGATACAGCCGACAACGCCTCCACTAACCACACTCGATGGCACTGCTGGATATT
>NZ_FZNQ01000061.1 GCF_900188065.1 Halorubrum vacuolatum | reverse complement strand
GCGGAAGAGTACCTTTTGCACAACTGTACTCTCCCGCTTCATCTCCAACGTTCTAACGGACTATCGCCTCGCCGTCACCGGATTCAATAGAACCGATGATAACTGAAAACGCGGATACTTCTTCTAGCCGGGGTGGATCGGGATATACGGGCCAGAGACCTAATGAAAAAACAAAGCCTGACAATATGATAGCAATTGTAACTTGATTCAGTAATGCTGGTAAGCTTTGGTCGTTCATATTCTCATATTCAGCACTGGTATATTTTTGCTGGAGATATTAAGTAGGTTTACCACCACTACTACTTTATGACTGGCTCTGAACAAAAGTCAGATTTTGGACAACTCATCCGAGAATTAAGATACAAAGGTTTTATTGACGAAAGATACCCCGTACAAGGTTGCCTAGTCTGGATGCCTTACGGTTACAGATACAAAGAGCAAGTCTACCAGTGTATTGAAGACCGATTTCAAGAATCCGGTTATGAACCGTATCAATTCCCTCGGCTTATTCAACAAGAACCACTTGAAAAAGTACGCCAGTCCATCTACGATTTCACAGAAGGAGTGTTCTGGCTGTCTGATAAGGATGGTAATCGTTACGGTCAGTATTTGATTCCGACTGGGGAGACAGCCATTTATCCAATGTTCGACAAGTGGATCAATCAAGAGTCTGATTTACCCCTTCGTGTCTACCAACGTGGCTCTATTTTCAGGCCTAGGAAAAGCCCAAACATACTTTTAAACAACCGGGACAAAATGGATGTATCCGAAGCTCATGGTTCATTCTCAACGCGGCAAGAGATGGAGAATGAATTTGAACGGCTTCATCAGATGATGAACACAATCCACGATTCACTCGCTATTCCCACACTCCCACTCCTGCGACCCCAACAGGGTAATAAACCTGTTTTCAAAGATATGATTTCTTATGAAACTTATCTACCATCCAAAGAAAAAAGTGCGTTTGTAGGCATGCTTTATAAACAGAGTCAAATATACACAGAAGCATTAGATGTTACATATAGAACAACCTCAGGGGAAATTAAACATCCGTATCAGATAACATTCGGATTTACTGATCGTGTTGTACTGATGATGTTAGATCTTCACAGGGATGACGCTGGGTTCCGTTTGCTCCCTCAATTCGCACCAATCCAGATTTCGATTGTTCCTGTTTATGATGGTGATCGTAATGACGAGCTTGAGGAGTATACAAAAGATATCAACAATATCATCAACCGGCGGCGGACTGAAAGGCGGACTAGTTCAAAGACACCAGGTGCAATGTTAAAAGAAGGATATGGACGAGGTATCCCGATTCAGATCACCGCAAGTCCAGAGAATATGGATTCAAACACAGTCCGAATAATCGGTACTTCCCGAACGAGCCGAGAGAGTGCTGTCTGAACGCTACAAAATAGTCACTTTCTGTATGATTAGACGATCAATCTCAGCTACTACCGC
>NZ_FZNQ01000038.1 GCF_900188065.1 Halorubrum vacuolatum | reverse complement strand
TTCATCATCTCCAGTGTCATCTGTAGTTGTTTCT
The DNA here is from genome assembly GCF_900188065.1 of Halorubrum vacuolatum. Classification (GTDB taxonomy): domain Archaea; phylum Halobacteriota; class Halobacteria; order Halobacteriales; family Haloferacaceae; genus Halorubrum; species Halorubrum vacuolatum. The sequence goes on along the minus strand of NZ_FZNQ01000038.1, from coordinate 10,395 downwards.
TCATCAGTCGAGTATTCGTCGGTAGTGCCGCCGTTTTCTGCGTCTCCACACCCTGCTAGGCTTGATATTCCTGCTGTTGCTCCTAGTCCTCCAAGGCCTTTCAAAAATTGTCTTTTATCTACTTTCTCCCTGTTCATGCTTGATTAGGTAATGTTAGCGGGCCTAACTATTTTATTCCATAGGTGGGTTACGAATTGTGCTAACTAACCGGCCAACATCGTCAGAGAATAGAGTGCGTAAATTGTTTTATGAACTCCTAGAGGTTCTCAAGAACATCAAGGATATCGTCTAAATCTGCGTCCTGTAGTTCCTTCTCGATCTCCTCTCGCTGTAGTTCTAATTCTTTGGTGTCCAGCCACTGTTTTCTCTCCAACTCTCGTAGTTCCGCGTAGAACTGTTCGATCCGTTGCTTCAACTCATCTTTATCTTGGCCGATACCTGTGCGGTACAGCTCTTCTAACTGCTTAACGTACCAGTTAAGCTTCGACTCCAATTCGGTTACAGCGTTTTCGTGGATTTTCTCACGTTCCTCAAGCAGTTTGTCCACTCTATCAAGCTTCCTCTCTATCTGCTCCTTTTCCCGCTTCTGCGACCGTTCTAGAAACTCCTGGACGTCAAAGCCTGTGTCGAAGGCCTGGATCTCGCCGTAATCGAAGTACTCCACAAAAGAATAATTGGGAGAAGGACAGGGAAGCCAGTTGTCAGTCGCCTTGTTGCGTATAGTCCGACCGGTATTCTCTTGCCTTCTCCCTATACAAACCGGGTAACTCCTCGATCTCCTCTTTACTCCACGAACTCACTTTTTCAAGTAGTTCTTCTGCCTCAAAGACCTCACTGGAAGCAATTCTCATATTATGAAGAATGATCAATCTAACCATCTATACCTACTGGTACACTCTATTTCAGTAGCCACAACTTAGCAGTAAAGAACATCTATAATTGAAATTAAAAAATACGCAAAAAGTAACAAGTGATAAAAGAATAATAGATACTACCCTTACATAGCGATAATGAAGTATCGTAAGATAGGCCGTAGACAATATGCGAAAGTAATTCTAGCTGGAGGAGCAGTTGCAGGTTTAACAGGATTTGCTGGATGTACAGATGACACAACCGATGAAGGATCGACTGGAGACACTATACCGGAAATAGATTACAGTGTTTCAGTCCAAGGCTCTGACACAGACGACTTCCTAGAAGACGAATACACTCCACATCAGGATGAAAGAATAGAGTTCGAAATAGATATTAACAGAGTACTTGAGGGCGGAGAAAACACAGATTTAGGGCCTGATACTTTAGAAATAACCAATGCTTACGCGGTAAGAGACCACGAAGAATACAGTAAAGAATTCTTTGAAGAGAACGATATACTTTATGAAAATATTACAGATGAACTGGAGTTTGATGAAGAACACAACTTGGTACGAATGAGTAGCGAGGTAATAATCCCTGGGCAAACAGAGATAGGCCTAGACATTAAAGTAACTAACGAGGACCACAACCAGGAATACACTACATCACTGACAGACACTACCTATATGGAGCCATCTAACATTGAAGAGATACATTTACAGGATACCGAATTATGGAGAGACTTACGAGACGACTTCATAAAAGAAAGATTAAAAAACGCTGGTAACCCAGGAGATGACTTCTACTTCTACGATGCAGCCCAGAAAATAGAAGAAGAACTGGACCTAGAAGGAAAAGAACCTGAAAGAAAATATGAACTAATAGCAAGGGAATGGATAAATCACGCGAGAGACATAACTCAAGGAGCTTCAGTTTCAGGTCAGGCAGATTTCCTAGATATGACAATTGAATACTTATTCGACGACAAACACGGATTCACTTTAGCAGACTTATTTCACAATACTTCTCTGGTCTATAATGAGGAGGAAGACAAGATTTACCATGTGGAAAACGCTCTTCGAGGAGAAACAATGTTTCCGCCCGGTGAAGCAGCTCAACCTCTAGAGAATAAAGGGCATAATCCGCTTTATACTACTGAGGATAACTTGACGGAGGCTGAAATTACTGTTTATTATGCTGGTAGACTTGATTTAGATTTAATTGACCAATTTGATGCTTCTGAAGAGTTCCTTGTTAGTAGTATGGGTGAGATCCGTGAAGGTGTGGACTGGGCGGATACCCAAGAATTTATCCAACAGTTCGGACTTACCGCACATTTATCCCCTTCCCAACAGTTTAAAATTCAAGGAAAAGTCGATGAACCAGAACTCAAACTGAACAACCCATAAAAAACCAAAAACGGATTTAATTTTCAATAACAGGCCTCTCGTCAGGGGTGTCAACCTTAGGGTACAGTAATTTTACGGTAATATAGATCAGACGTGTATCTATGCCTCCTGATGGATATACGAGCGTCACTATTTCAGACGAGACAGCTGCCAAACTGGCCGAAATTATGGGTGAGCAAGATCTGGATAGCATTGCTGAAGCGATCGACTATGCAGCTGATGCTACACGAGATCCAGAAGCGCTCTCAGAGGTCGAATTAGCACGTCTTCTCCATCACAAACTCGCAGACTGAGTGTGGTTACAGTAAGCTTACTGTAATCTTCTCTGCTAAGGTTGACACCCTTGTGCCAACTTTCCAATCATCCCTACAGCTGCTCCAACTTATCCAAAACACCTCTCTCCTCAAGCTCCGATAACCGCTCCAAGACAGCTTGCTTCTCCTTCTTCTCTGACTGCTGCTTCAAGGATAAAGGCCTTCCACAAGTCCGGCACTCACTATGCTGCGACTCGTTCTCCGTACTACAGAACGGGCACTGAACCGTTTTCTCTTCATCCTCGCCTGTGTTGAGGCCGTACTGTTCCCGGATCGCCTTATTGACGTCATCGTTGTTGAGATGGACGTAGACCTTAGCACGGTCACTTCCCGGCTTCCAACCGGCGAACTTGTTTAACTGCTCATAACCCATGAAAGTCGCAACCTCCGTCAACCGAGTATGCCGCAGATTATACGGCCTATCCTTGTTTTTCGGAATATCCGCTTTCCGACAGGCCTTCTTGAACATCTTATAGAAATTCCTGTACTGTAATCGATCCCTAAGATCCGGCTCATAATTACAGTGGTCGCCGTGTTGTTGCGGAATATTCCCGCAGTGAATACACTCCTGCTGGCCAGTTTTCACCCACAACGGAGCACTAGGATCCTTAATATCACCTAGCTCACCGCCCAACGGATGCTGCATCAACCACTCACGAACAACTCTGCCCGATCTCACCAACTGATTCGTTCTATCTGGCGTGCCTTTCAAACCTTCCAAATAAATAAAATCACCTTTACCATCTGAACTAAAATCGCCGATATTACGGGCTAAAAGCTCTCCAGGCCTTGCTGCTGATTCGTACATCACCATCGTAAACGCCCGATCTCTGACACTGGAAAAGCTGCGGAACAACCGTTTCAACTCATCGTCTGTAAACAAGTCTTCCCGACTGATCGAGGAGCTCTCTTTCCCGACTTTGAAGAACTGAGTTTTATCGGGCTGTTCATGGCCTCCATTCTCGATCCGGTAGAACTTCTTCACCGCTGTTTTGAACTTGACCTTGGTTGAGTCTGCGTAGTCGCTCCTGTTGACAGCAGCTAACAGCCTTTTTAGCTCGGATTCTTTTGCTCCTCGCATCCTGAATTCGTCTGGAGCAAATTTCAGTAGCAGCGTTTTCCAGGACCAGAGCAACCGATCTTGTTGTACTTCACTTATTCCTTCTGCGGCGCAGTGGTCGATAAAGTCGTGGAGTGATTGGATGTTTTCAGGTTCGATTGTAGTCTCGGTTAGTTTGTGGAGACTACGGTCTACGTCGATGTATTTTGTTGTGGACATAATTCATTTTTCACAGTTTCAGATAGAAGGAGGAGCGGGAAAGACACGGTTTCTGTTGCCCTGAATCACCAAGGTTCGATTGGGTAACCACTGAACCCTTAGTAAAGTGGCAGGACCCGCCGACAAATCAGCGGTTCAACGCCTTTCCTCTACGTGCTTTTCGCCTCTCCTTCCTTCGTTTGATTTTTCAAGTGAAGATTGGTCTAGAATTTTTAAATAACTTCTCTGGATAGGAATTCAGATACGAACTTTGATCTGGACATTCCTCTTGGCTTGTTCCTCTTGCGTATTGCTGGTCCAAAGAATAAAATAAGTAATCTCCGAGTTACTGTTCATACAATGGACATCACGATCCCTGAAGAGGGAAACATTGCGAATGACGATCTCAGCTATGCGGAACTAATCAAGAGTATTGATGAAGGAAGCATTCACATCCCAGAGTTCCAGCGAGAGTTTGTCTGGAACGAGCAGAAGATTCTAGATCTCCTCGACAGTATTTACAAGAAGTATCCGATTGGCAGCCTGATTTTTTGGGTTACCAACGAGGACTTCACCTACTCTGCTCCTATTGGGGACAACGAATCTAGCTCCTCAAACCTCAAGTATCGATTCTTCGTGGTAGACGGCCAGCAAAGGCTGAAAAGTCTCTACTACGCTGCCAAAAGTGATGAGTTGGAGATGCAGGGTGGAGAGAAAGAGATAGACGTCGTCTTCGACCTAGAAGAAGAGGAATTCATTCTGGAAGAAGACATTCGAGACCGGAAAAAGAGTATGTACTCTGTCCCCGGCGTCAAGGCCGAGGATATGCTGATACAGGTCCTTGAAGGAGTAAAGAACTCTTCCCTCGAAGAAGTACAAGAGAACCTAGATCTTGGAGAAAACCCATTAGACAAATTCCTCAGCAGCTTAGCAGACATTAATATTCTTTCAGAGACCGAAGGCGGTTACGAACTAACGCCGGATGGTGAACACGCATTAGAGAACCGCGATTACCAATTCGTCGCTAACAATCTCGTCAACCAGGCCAAATTCATCAAGGAAACACTTGAACTGATCAAAGAGAACCCCGGCGTTACTCGCAACGAAGCCAAGCCGGACTTCCAAGAGATCTACGGAGGCTCTACCACTACAGCCTACCAACAGTTTGCCCGACGCTGCCGCTGGCTGCGTACACTACAACTAATCAGGAAAGAAGACGGCGGATACTACATCACAGACTCGGGAGAGACCACTCTCGAAGAAATCAGGACGATCGAGGAAGAAATACAGTCACGGTTCATTCCGTTAGAACGGATTCTTGTAGATGAGGGTGAACTGGATTTAGAATACTTGACTCAGTTCCCTGAAGAGCGTCGAACAAAACTGAACCATCTCAGGAAGGTCTTCCACGACTACGACTTCTCAATTATACTTACTAACAAGGCTGACTGGGAAGCGGTATGTGACATCTTCGAACGAATCAACACCAAGGGCCAAACCCTGACTGTCGTCGATCTCATGATCGCCAAGACCTGGAGCGGACAAGAATTCAATCTACGGGACGAATTAGCTGAATTCAAAGACGAAATCGGAGAAGACCTCCCAGATATAACCATACTACAAGCCGTTTCTCTCAACATCGCCGGACGGTGTCGACGACAGGATATTCTTGGACTGGATAGTGAGGCTGTCAAAGAAGAGTGGGAAGACGTCATTGAGTCGATCAAGAAATCCATCGACTTCCTCGATAACAACCTCAGCCTCCCAACTCTGGATCTGCTCCCATATCCTGCTCAGATCGTACCTCTCAGCCGATTCTTCTACCAAATGGAGAACAAGGAGCCGAGCCAGGAGCAGAAGCAGAAGTTGATTCGCTGGTTCTGGAAATCCGCAATCTCCAACCGTTTCGACTCTGCCGTTGCCAGCAAACTAGAGGAGGACGGGCAATCGATGGAGGAGATCGTTACAGAGGAGCCTGTCGAGTTCCAGTACAGCTACATCCGTAGAACTGTCGACGACATCATCAACCAGAACTACTCCCTTAGAAACGCGTTTGTCAAAACCATAATCTGCCTATTCGCCAGTGAAAACCCAGTTAACCCTGTGAACAACGCTCCGGTCTCACACGACAACTTCTCCAAATACAAACAGACGGAGATGCACCACATCTTCCCACGCAACTATCTCCGGACCCAGGGCGTTGAGGACGAGATGATCAACAGTATAGCGAATATTATGTTCCTCCCAGCAAACATCAACAAATCCTCAGACTTCAGCGATTCACCAAAGGAGTATTTGAGCGAGATCAACAATCCTCAGCTCGAAGACGCGCTGGAAACCCACTTAATCCCGAATCTGGATGAATCGGGCTTGATGAACAACGACTACGACCGGTTCCTGAACTACAGAGCTCAACAGATATTGAATAAGTTGGAAGAAGTAACCGGGGAAGAAGACATAACTGGTGGTGCTGGAACACTTTCACCAGAAACACCGTTCACCAACGAAATGAATATGCGAGAGCTTGTCCGTAAATCAGACTCCTACGTCTACTGGTTTGACAAGTACTTCACCCGGAAGGGGCTGGAATACATCATTCAAGAGATAGACGTCGACGATGTTGACGAAGTCCGTATCCTCACCGGAACCGCTCAAACCGACCACAACCTCAGAGGAGACTTTGAGAGATTCAAAGAAGAACTCGAAGAGAAAGGAATCAAGGCTGAGATGCGGGTCATTTCAGGAGAAACAGCAGGCGAAATCCACGATCGATGGCTAATCTCCGAAAACCACGCCTACAATATTCCCTCCATCAACACGATTGGACGGGGTCAGTACGCTGAAATCACAAAGGCAGCCTCCCGACCACCATTCGAAGACTGGTGGATCAAAGGTGACAACATACTCGAAGACTGGAACGAAGTACAGAAAGTAATCTAACAACCCTATATTCCGATACTCCGAAACCGCCGAACTACCTATACTGGGAGATTTTCCGGGTCGCTGAAGTCCCGAACTAGGCGAAATGCCACGCGATCCGTGTCTAGGCCTTCTTCATTCATTCTCTTCTTTAATCCATCGAGGACTTCCTTGTTGCGGGCGGCGATCCAGACTGTGAAGCTGGTATCAAGGTGTTTCTTGATGTGGTCAATTTCTCTTGGGTTGTCTCCCATTGCAACCTCGACGACTAATTCGTTGTTTCCCATGTTGACGTAGACATCGGCATCGAATTTCTCTAGGAATGCGTGCCAACCCGCTTCTTCGAATGCATCTTTGATCCGGTGTTGCCAGTAGCGGTGAACCACTCCTCCACGACCCCTGTGTTTCAACTCCAACTCTAAACTGTTTTCAGCGTATTCACGGCCCTTATCCGTCAACTCCAACAATTTCTTTCGATCACCGGTTTTCACCTGCCGCTCGAACAGGATTCCCTTGTCGACGAGCTCGTCTTTCGCTTTGTTACCCTTGTACCGGCTGGAGAACAAGTCGTATCTCTGGGTTAAGGCTTTGAACGGGTTTTCGATTACATCTTTGAGTAGGCAGTCGGCTTCCTTGGTGAGCTCGACTTCTTTCTCTGGGTCTTCCAGTATCTCTGGTTCCTCGACCTTTTCGGTGCGGCCGGGAGCGATCTTGTCTCTGAATCTCCTAGTGGTTTCTCGTTCCGTATAATCTAGTTCGGCCCATTCCTTAGCCATCCTGTTCTCGATCTCTTCATCGCTCAAATCTTTCTCCAACTCATAGTCATCGAGTTTAACCGGGACTGGTCCACGGTTACCGGCCCGGACAACTGCCTCGCCCACACCAAGCTCTGAGGCAAACCTCATTTGCCGCCTAGACAGATCCATTGAACCCGCGACCGCGTCAAACTGCTTCCGGTCACCCACAGTCAACAAGACTTTCGTGTGCGTGTTGGCCTTGATCGAATCCGTCAACTTGGAAGCTTCCTGATCACCCACCACTAATCCCTCACCGAACTCCCGCATCTTCGCCGTCAACACATCAATCTCCGGAATACCCGAAGCATCCTGACGCTCCTTATACACCGAGAAAACCTGCTTGCCCTCATCCAAGAAAAACAAATGATTCAGGCCTTTTCCACGATGGTCTTGCGCCAGTCTATACTCGTAGACGTATGCGAACAAGGCCTCCATGAGCAAGTTCTGGACGTCCCGGCTCAAACCGTCAAACTCAAACACCACATCCCTTTGAAGAAGCTCTTCGATGCTGTAGCCCTGGCTGCAATCAAAAACAGAACCAGCTATGAGATTCAATGCTTCCAACCGATTCAACAACCTGTCCCGGTAATCAGCGGACGCACGAGCATAATTTATCCCATCACTTCTAACCAAGATCTCCAACTCATGAAGACTAGGAAACGGCCCCGAAACCTGGTCGAAAAGGCCATACAACCGGTATAACTCGATCAGCTTCTTCAGCAAATAATTCTTCGAACCACTGAGCAACGCCGTAGAGTAACCGAAAATCTCTGAAAACACTTGAGCCCAACGACGAGGCGAAACACCACTTGGAGGCCTCAACGGATTAAACTTGAACTCACTCCACGGCAACACCAACAAATCATCTCTCTGGATGAGATGGCGATAATCCTGCTTCAAATCAAAAAACCAGGAAGGCCTACCAACCTGACTATACAGATTATAGAACAACGTCGTCTTACCACTACCCGACTGACCCACAGCGAGTAGATGCTTCGCCAAATCATCCTCTGAAAGACTGAAGGCCTGACCCTGGAACGTCTCCCCCAGTTCCACGTGCCCTGACAAATGTACTGAATCGAAAGGATACTCCGCACTCTCAACAGCCTTACTCAATACCGCTTTCCTAACTGAACTCTGAACACGATCATTACCAGATAACCCAGCGGCTAAAACCAGCTTCCGAACCTCCTCATCACTCAACAAATCATTCCGCTCCGCAAAATCAATTAGATTCCTACCCTCTCGACTCACGGAACACAGATTCCGCACGATGGGGTAAAATACAGCTCCAAGGCCTCAATTCAGTTGAAGCCTCGATAACTTCTCCTCCAGAAAAGAAGCTACAGCCTCCGCCTCCTCTAAATCACTACTACCAGTGATCACAGCTTTACCAGTCGAAAAAATCAGGGCCACACACTCAAAATCCGGGTTCCGATAAATCAGGCCCGGGAACTGCTCCGGCTCATATTCAGTCTGTTCTAAACCCAGCCCAATCGCTAAGGCATTCAACTTTAAATCACTGCTGAGAACAGTAGTACAGACCAAGTTCTGAACACTGAACCATTCCAGATCATCTTCGAGAATAATACCAGGCCCTGTCAGAACATCCACTAACTCCTCTCTCACATCATACAACTCATCGATAGAATCCGCACCAGTAACGATGAATTTACCAGTTCTGTAAATCGTTGCCAACGGAGAATCTTCAGAAAGCCGGACATACATTCCTGGGTACTTCTCTTCGTCAAACTCAGCTAAAGAACCAAGATCCTCAGCAACAACAGAAAGATCAAACTCTCTGTCAAAAGAACCCGAACCAACAACATTCACTAACTCAACCATCTACAGAGAACAAATGAGGCCTCTTTCAATAACTTTGCCTGATAGCTATATCGTAAAAGCGAGGCCGTGGAAACCCTTAGTGGTATTCGCCTAAGCTCTGTTGACCCTCCCCGTCAAAACTAGAGTCCTGTTTCTCACGTATTTCTTGATCAGTAGAACCTAATTCGTCAGATTCGCTCATTGCTCCAAAATCGACAAGATTCCCTTTAAACGCCTCAGCAAGAACAGACTTAGGAAGATCCTCAGTTATCTTTTTTCTTTTAGAGTCAAAATCTTTCTCCAATAACTCTTCTATATCAGAGATTTTCTCTAAGATTTCTTCCTGAACTTCTAGTGGAGGAAGTGGAATTTTAGTCTCCTTAATCGTAGTCTGATTAATATTATCTTGTCCTCCACCTCTACCTTTTCCTACAAGTTCTCTTTTTTTGGCTTTAATGCAGAACTGAAGAAATTCAGGGATGATTTTTTCCTCATTTACTAGAACACCGCAAATAGCCTGATTTGTAGTCATTTCTTTCTCTAAGATTGCGGTTTTACCCCGAGTTGCACCGTACATTGCGATTAAAACAGTTTTAGGTTCCATCAACTTCGCTGAGCCCGAACTGAGGCCCTCTTCTGTCAGTCCCTCCTCAGAAGTCGAGAGATAGCCTTCATTAAGTTCTCCGGATTTTAACCACGGAATATCTCCTCCCCAATAATCGTCATTACTACGCTTTGGAGTTCCGCCATTCTTTATTTCCTCACTGATTTCTTCGACTTCTACTAAATCATACTGGTTGGCTAAGCCATCAAATAGGCTCTTGTAAGTTGATTTTCCAAGAGTTTCTTTGATTTCTTCGGCCTGTTCTTGTGCATCTTGAATCTCTCCAATACTCTCGAAGATACTATCCAACTTATCTACAATCGGTACTTCCCGAACGAGCCGAGAGAGTGCTGTCTGAACGCTACAAAATAGTCACTTTCTGTATGATTAGACGATCAATCTCAGCTACTACCGC
>NZ_FZNQ01000010.1 GCF_900188065.1 Halorubrum vacuolatum | reverse complement strand
CTCCGGGTTGTTCCACCCGAGAGAACAGGTGGGTTGCGAATCTTAATATCCCAACGCTCGGGAATCCTCGCCCTTTAGGGCGGGGAGGATGTCAACCTCACTCCTGTGGACCGGCCGCGCTCTGGACGAGCCAGCCCCCCTCGACGTCGCCGTCGTGGGTCGTGTAGACGACCTCGGTGTCGGCGTCGACGACGGCACGGTCGAGCGAGCGGCCCTCGGCGTCCTCGATCCGTTCGATGCGGAACGGGATGTCGAGGCTGTCGCCACAACAGCCGATGTCGACGAACTCCTCGCGCTCGTCGCCGACGGCCACCTCGCCGAGGACACGGCGGAAGTAGCCACGATAGCGGTCCGTCCCGATCTGATCACGGCCCCACGTGCTCAGCCCGTTCGGGTACGAGAGGACGACACGGGAGGCGATCGGTAGTGTCATATGGTAACGGCGTACGCGCAGCGACAAACCCGTTTCGCCGCGATCGTGCGTCCCGCTCGTTTTTCCACGCATCCGCAACCGCAACCGCGGCGGAGCGGGCCATCCGCCCACTCAAGAGATAAGAAGGCTTATTCACCCTGACGGACGAAGCCGTTTCAATGAGATCGATCGAGGTGCCGGAAGTCGATTACACCGACTACACGAACCGGCAGCTCGTGCTGGTTCCGCTGGCGGTGCTCGCGTTGGCGCTCGCGATCATCGGCGGGTGGTACCTCATGACGGGTGCCCCGGCGAATCTGGGGCTCGAGTTCACCGGCGGCGTGGAGATCAGGCTCGCCGACGACGGCGAAGGGGACATGCAGGAACGCATCGACGCGGCGTTCGAACAGGAGCCGGATTCCGTCCGAGCGATCCCCGCGGACGACGTCGTCGTCGTCACCTTCCGGGCCGATCCGGGCGGTGAGGAGACGGGGGATATGGCGAGCGACCTCGAGGACCAAGCCGAAGCCGGTGGGCTGACCATCGACGCCGTCGATCAGGTCTCCGCATCCTTCGCCGCGGATACGGCACAGACCGCGCTGTTCGGCGTCGCCATCGCCTTCCTCGGAATGAGCGTTCTCGTCTTCGCGCTGTTCCGGACGTTCGTCCCCTCCATCGCGGTCGTCGCGTCCGCCTTTTCGGACATCATCATCCCGATCGCGGCGATGAACCTGCTCGGGATCGAGATGACGCTCGGGACGGTCGCGGCGCTGCTCATGATCATCGGATACAGCGTCGACTCGGACATCCTGTTGAACAACTCGGTGTTACGCCGAACCGGCGACTTCTATGAGTCCGTGAGCCGGGCGATGCGGACCGGGGTAACGATGACCGTCACGTCGATGGCGGCGATGATCGTGATGGCGATCATCGCGACGCTCTTCGGGATCGACCTGCTCCGAGACATCGGGATCATCCTCGCGATCGGGCTCTGTGCGGACCTGATGAACACGTATCTGATGAACGTGACCCTGCTCCGCTGGTACAAATTCGAGGGGGTGAGCCGCTGATGTTGGACCCGATCAAGCAAAACTGGCGCGTCCTGTTGCTCGTCGTCGTGATCATCGCCGCGTCCGTCGCGCTCTTCGCGCCGCAGTTCGCACCCGACACCGCACCGGGTGAGGACCCTGATGAGGCCCGGCAGGGACTGACGAACCTCCAGTACGGGCTCGATCTGGCCGGCGGGACACGCATCCGCGCCCCGTTGATCGGCTACACCGCCACAGGCGTTGAGTTCGATGGGGACAACCCAAGCGAGGTGGCCGCGAACGTCGCCGAGCAGCTCGAGGGCGTCTCCGCGAGGGAGGTGAACGCCGAAGAGTTGGACGAACAGGGCGGCGAGGTCGAGGTGACCGACCCCGACGTCACCGAGGACGAGTTCCGGTCCGCGATGGACGCCTCCGGCTACGCCTACAACGACATCAGACGTGGCGTCACCGCTGAAACCCGAGAGGCCGCCGAGTCCGTCATTCGCGGAACGATCAACGAGGCCGGTCTCTCCGGGGGGAGCGTCCAGCAGGTCCAGTCGATCACCGGCGAGTGGTTCATGCTCGTCGAGGTGCCCGGCGAGGGACGCCAGGACGTGATCGACCTGCTCGAAGACCGTGGGACCGTCCAGATCGACATCGGCTATCCCGATGAGGATGCCGAAGACGGTCTCGGCGTCGAAGAGGAAGTGCTCGTTCAGGACGACTTCGAGAACATCGGGACCGCCAGCCGCGACGAGAACGACCAGCCGTACGTTCCCGTCTCGGTGATCAACGAGGCGCCCGAGGGCGAGCAGTCGCCGGCACACCGCTTCCAGGACGCCGTGGTCGATCGCGGGGTAGCCTCCGACACGGGTGGGGCCCGCTGTACCTACATGGAGGACCCGGTCGGGGAGACGAACGAGCCGTGTCTCCTGCTCGTCGTCGACGGCGAGGTCGTCAACGCGTTCGGGATGGACGACGGGCTCGCGGAGAGCATGGTCGGCGGAACGTGGGCGGACTCCGGCAACTTCCGGCTGACCACGACCTCCTTCGAGGACGCCCAGCAGGTGTCGATCAACCTGCGCGCCGGTGCGCTCCCGGCCGAACTCGATATCGCCGGCGAGGGGACCTCCGCGTTCATCTCGCCCACGCAGGGTGAGAACTTCCGGTTCTACGCGATGATCACCGGCGTCTTCGCCATCTTCGCGGTGGCCGGGATGGTCTTCCTCCGCTACCGGGAGCCGAAGGTCGCGCTGCCGATGATCGTCACGGCGCTCGCGGAGGTGTACGCGCTGCTCGGGTTCGCCGCGCTCGTCGGCTATCCGATCGAGTTAGCGGTCATCGCGGGCTTCATCGCCGTGGTCGGCACGGGGGTGGACGACCTCGTGATCATCGCCGACGAGGTGATGAGCGAGGGCGAGGTCAAATCCCGGAAGGTGTTCGACTCACGGTTCAGACGTGCCTTCTGGGTGATCGGCGCAGCCGCCGCCACGACGATCATCGCGATGTCGCCGCTCATGGTGTTGAGCCTCGGTGACCTCTCCGGGTTCGCCATCTTCACCATCCTCGGCGTGCTCATCGGCGTGCTCATCACCCGGCCGGCATACGGCGACATCCTCCGGCGGCTGCTCACCGTTCGGTAGGCGAGCGCCGTCGGCGACGGTATCGGGTGGCGTCGTGGGCTGACGACTATTTATAAACTCCCATTTAAATAGTGTAGTTCAGACGAATCCTCGTCTAAAACACCCGGCCGCTGAAGCGTGCAAATTGAGCGGTTGGTTGCTCGGGTTGTGTATAATCAGTCTTGAGGGGTCGTGTTGGTGTTTATAAGTGGTGACGGTGACCCGGAGTAGCCGGTGGAGCGACGAGCGAGGAGTGAGCACCCCAGCCTCACACCTCCCCAGCCTCGCCACGGCTGGTTTATCAACCAGCCGTGGGCTCCCTCGCGCTCGGTGTCGCGCCCTCCGGGCGCTCACCGGAGCGCGCCGACCGCCAGTGGTCAGTTTATAAAAACGAGAACGGGGGTGTCGCCATCGACTCAGTCCCGTACGGAGGGAACGATTCGGCTGACGGCGACGGGAGCGTCATCGCGCGAGGACGCTGCGTCGGGGCGCTGGTTCGATCGGTCGATCGATGTGGCAGGGGGTATCCGCGTGCTGGTGTGGATCGGCTCGGATTCGTACATTAGTGGTTTGTCACCGAATAGCACACAGCGTTCGATCGGTATAAGTGTCGATGTAACAACAATAGAGATAGATAGCGATCAAGCCTGATAGAACGCGCCCGCGAGGTGGCTCGGTGAGGCAAATAACCATCGAGGGCGGTTGTCCCAGCTATGCTGGGAGCGAAAAAGGCTGTCTACGACAGCTTTTCGATATTTTCGACGATGGCGTCGGCGAACTCGCTCGTCGCGAGCTTCTCGCCGCCGTCGATCTGGCGGTGGAGGTCGTAGGTGACCTTCCCCGAGGAGATGGTCTCCTCGACGGCGTCACGGACGAGGTCCGCGGCGTCCTTCCAGCCGAGGTAATCGAGCATCTCGCGACCTGAGAGGATCATCGCGGTCGGGTTCACCTTGTCCTCGCCGGCGTACTTGGGCGCGGAGCCGTGAACCGGCTCGGCGAGCGCACGACCGTGTCCGCGGTTGATCCCGGGCGCGATACCGAGTCCGCCGATCTGTGCGCCAGCGGCATCGGAGAAGTAGTCGCCGTTCAGGTTCATCGTCGCGATCACGTCGTACTCATCGGTCCGGGTCAGCACCTGCTGGAGCATGTTGTCCGCGATCCGGTCTTTCACCACGACCGTCCCCTCGGGCTGGTCGCCGTCGTGCTCGTCCCACAGTTCGTCCTCGGTGATGAGTTCGTCGCCGTACTCCTCCTCGGCGAGCTCGTAGCCCCAGTCGCGGAACGCCGCCTCGGTGAACTTCATGATGTTCCCCTTGTGGACGAGCGTGACGGAGTCACGGTCGTTCTCAAGCGCGTAATCGAACGCCTCACGGATGAGCCGCTTGGATCCGAACTCGGTGATCGGCTTGATCCCGATGCCGACCGGGCCGTCGTGGATGACGTCATCGACGCCCATCTCGTCCTCGACGAACGCACGCACCGTCTCGACCTCGTCGGTGCCGGCCTCCCACTCGATCCCGGCGTACACGTCCTCGGTGTTCTCACGGAAGATGACCATGTCCATCTTCTCGGGCGCTTTGACCGGCGAGGGGACGCCATCGAGGTAGTAGGTCGGTCGGACGTTCGCGTACGCGTCGAGCGTCTTTCGCAGCGCGACGTTGAGCGAGCGGAACCCGGATCCGACGGGGGTCGTGAGCGGGCCCTTGATCGCGACGCGGTGTTCGCGGATCGCGGAGACGGTGTCCTCGGGGAGGTTCTCGCCGTACTTGTCTCGGGCGGAGGCGCCGGCGTAAACGCGCATCCACGCGATGGAGCGCCCGGTGGCCTCGGCGGCCGCATCGAGCACCTGCTGGGCGGCGGGGCCGACGTCCGTGCCGATCCCGTCGCCGTGGATGATCGGGATGATGGGGTTCTCCGGGACGTCCAACTCGCCGGTCTCCTCGTCGGCGAGCGTGATGGCCTCACCGTCCTCGGGGACTTCGACTTTGTCGTAGCTCATGAACGTTCGTGGCTTCTCGTACCGACCTAAAGTGCCTGCCGTTTTCCCCTAGGTCGCACGACGACGACGATCCGACCGCCATCCCCCGGTTTCGGTGGATCGGTGCAACGATTGCCGGAGGTTCGATCACCCCACCCGTCGACGGCGTGTTTCCGGGCCGCCACTTTCGACCCTTTTAACTCACCGTCGGCGGACCCACAGCCATGCGCGTGATCGTCCACGGCGGTGCCGGGAGTGCCCCCGAGCAACCGGAACCGCGGCAAGCGGTGCTCGACGAGGCGGCCAAGGCGGGCGCAGCGGCCGGGACCCCGCTCGATGCGGTGGAAGCGGCGGTTCGGGTGCTCGAATCGAGCCCGCGGTTCAACGCGGGCGTCGGCGGCGCGGTGCAATCGGACGGCGTCGTCCGCACGGACGCCGGCGTGATGACCGCGGACCGGCGGATCGGCGCGGTCTGTTCGATGCCCGGCGTCGAGCACGCCGTCTCGGTCGCCCGCGTCGTCGCGGAGGAGACGCCCCATATCTTCGTCGCCGGCGAGCACGCCGTCGCCCTCGCGGACGCGTTCGGGATCGAGACAGGCGTGGACCTGCTCACGGACGAAAAGCGCGAGCGCTACGAGTCGGAGGACCCGCCGAACGAGGGGATCGAGGCGCACCTCGACTGGCTCGCGAGCCGGTTCGGGTCGGGGGATGACGACGCGGGGGAGCGCTCCGAACGCGAGGCCCCCGATCACGACACCGTCGGCGCGGTCGCCGGCGACGGTGAGACGTTCGCGGCCGCGACCTCCACCGGCGGCCGATCGTTCGCGCTCGCGGGCCGCGTCGGCGACGTGCCGCAGGTCGGCTCGGGATTCTTTTGTACCGACGCGGGTGGCGCGAGCGCGACCGGCGCGGGCGAGGATATCGCCCGCGTGACGTTGACCGAGCGGGCGGTCTCGTACCTGGAATCTGGGCTCGACGCGCAGACGGCCGCCGAGTTGGCGATCGAGGAGTTCGATGCGGTGACGGGGTCGGGCGCGGGCGTCATCGTCCTCGACGCGGACGGCGCGGGAAGCGCGTTTAATACGGACGCGATGCAGACGAGTGTCGCCGTGGACGAGTAAGGAGATCAGGGAGCGGCGGATCGAGGCGGAGGATGTCAAACACTGCTGCTGGTCGCTGTGTCCCGGAGATTGGGATCACCGATCGCCGAGGCCGGTATATAAATACCGTCGCCGGAGAGGCCCCCCATCGCGAAACGACCACGGGTCAGCGCGAGCCTCACGCCTCCCCAGCCTCGGGCGTCTGCGGCCGCGGTGCAATCCCGCGGCCGCAGCCACCCTCCCTCGCGCTCCGCTCGGACCTTTGAAAAGGCCCGAGCGGGCGCGCCGGCGGTCGTGGTCGGGGCGATCGGGGCGAACCTGCGTATATAAACGCTCGCCGACACGGAGCCGAGGATACAAACCCCGGGGTCGCTTTTCATTCTCCATGATCACGTTCCTTGCGGGGGGAACGGGAACGCCGAAGCTGCTCGACGGCGCGGCGCGCCTGTATCCGGCCGACGAGCTGACCGTCGTCGCCAACACCGGCGACGACGTCGAGCTGGCCGGCCACCTCGTCTGCCCGGACGTCGACACCGTCCTCTTCGCCGGCGGCGACGTCCTCGACCGCGACCGGTGGTGGGGGATCGACGGCGACACCACGGAGACGCACACGGAGCTCTCGCGACTTGCGGAGGCTGCAGGCTTGGAGAGTGGTCCCCGCTATCTCGACGAGGCAGCCCAAACGTCGGGCCGGGAGATCGCCCGCTGGCGACGATTCTCGGGCGTCGCCGAGTTCATGGAGATCGGCGACCGCGACCGCGCGGTCCACCTCACCCGAACCGGCCTCCTCGATGAGGGCCACACGCTCACGGCCGTCACCCGGACGCTCGCGCGGGCGTTCGGACTCGACTATACGCTCCTCCCGATGTCCGACGATCCCGTCGCCACGCTCATCCACACCGAGGCGGGCGGGACGATCCACTTTCAGGAGTACTGGGTCGCCCGGCGGGCCGAGCCCGCCGTCGACGACGTGGAGTTCCGCGGCGCGGAGCGTGCGGAGCCGACCGAGGCGGTCCGGGAGGCCTTGGTGAACCCGGTCGTGATCGGCCCGTCAAACCCCGTGACGAGCATCGGCCCGATGCTCGCGCTTCCGGGATTCGAGGCTGCGCTGGAGGCCACCCCGGTCGTCGCGGTTTCGCCGTTCGTCGGCGATCGGGTCTTTTCGGGACCCGCCGCAGAGTTGATGGAGGGCGTCGGCTACGAGCCGTCGACGGCGGGCGTCGCCGAGGCGTACCCGTTCGCGGACGCGTTCGTCCTCGACGAGTCGGATCCGACCGACCTCGCCCGCCACGTCGAGCGAACCGACACGCGGATCGACGGTCCCGACGACGCCGAGCGCGTCGCCCGTGCCTGCGATCGGGCGCTGGAGGCGGTCGCATGAGCGCGGACGCTGGCGGCGGTCGCATGCACGATTCCACCCCGCCAACCCCGTTCCTCGTGGCCGCCAGCCTCAGCGGCGAGTCGGACGCGGCGTGGGCCCGCGGGCTCGCACCCCACGTCGACGTCGCGATCCTCGGCGGGATCGCGCTCGACGCCAAAAGCAGAGGTGCGGCCGAGGAACTCGTCGCACGCGACAGAAACGAGTTCCTCCCCGACTCGCCGATCCGGTTCATCGACGAGCAGCTCTCGGCGGTGGCCGGGGGACGGGACGAACGAGGGGAAGACACGACCCCCCGCCCCGGATTCAACCTCCGAAGCGCCACGCCGGCGCCGATCCGTGAGGCCGCCGCCGTCTGTGCCGCCCATGGAGCGATCTGTGAGGTGAACGCCCACTGCCGACAGCCGGAGCTTCGGGCTGCCGGGTGCGGGGAGTCGCTCCTCCGCGACGACGAACGGCTTCACGAACACGTCAAGGCAGCCACCGACACGGGCGCGACGACGAGCGTCAAGGTGCGCGCGGAGGTGTCCGGCGTCGACCTCGTCGCCGTCGCGCGGACGATCGCGCGGGCCGGTGCCGACTGGATCCACGTCGACGCGATGGACTCCGAAGCCACCATCGCCGAGTTGCGGGAGGCGATCGACGGCGAGGACCTCGGGCTCACCCTCGTCGCCAACAACGGGGTCCGTGACCGCCGGACGGTCACCGAGTACGCGGCATACGGAGCCGACGCGGTGAGCATCGCCCGCCCGACCCGTTCGGCGGGGGTCGGGCGGCCGTTCCGCCCAGCCGACCCGGAGGCGATCCGTGCGGTCGCCGACGCGATCGCCGACTGGCGGACTGGCCGGCTCCCGGGCGAGGCCGACGCGCCGAGGGGGACGCGATGACGGGGCGGCCGAACGGCGATCCCGACGGCCGTGATCCCGTGGACGACGCGACGCTCGCGCTCCTGCTGGAGGTCGCAGGGACCCCGAAGCCCGGAAACGTCGACCGCGAGCGCGACCTCACCGATCTCCGATTCGAATCGTTTCTCGGCGGGTCGATCGGCGCACGGGCCGGGCTCGAATCGGCCGCTCGCGGCGAGCCACTCGGTCCTTCCTTCGAGCGGGCAGTCCGGGGGATGGCCGACCGGGCGGGGACGAACACCCAGTTCGGCTGTCTATTGCTGCTCACCCCGCTACTCGCGGCGACGGTCGACGACACCGTCGCGCCCAGCGGGACCGTCACTCCAGAGGCGGTCGATCGGGTGGTGCGACGGACGACCGTCGCGGACGCGGTCGCTTTTTATACCGCCTTCGAACACGTCGACGTCGCCGTCGACGACCCACCGGTGGCGGCCGACGCGCTCGACGTTCGACGCGGAGGGAGCGCCGCCTCCACGCTCCGAGAGCGCGGCGTAACGCTCCGTGAGGTGATGGAACTCGGTGCGGAACCGGGCGGAATCCCCGATCGCAACGCTCAGGAGTGGGTCGAGGGCTTCCCCCGAACCGTCCGGATCGCGGAGCGGATCCTCGCAGACGAGGGGGCGGTGACGGATCGGGCGGCACGGGCGTTTATCTATCAGCTCGCCCGCGAGCCGGACACGCTCGTGGCGACGAACCATGACGCCGACGTGGCTCGCGAGACGAGCCGCCGGGCGGCCTCGGTGATCGAGGGGATCGATGCGTCCTCGGACGACGAGGCGGCTGACCCCCCCGACCCGCTCGCGGACCACGTCGATCTCGCGGCCGCAACGACGCTGGCCGAGGCGTTCGTCGACGGGGGGATAAACCCCGGTACGACCGCGGACCTCGTCTGTGCGGGCCTCTACGTCGCGCTTCGTCGTGGGCTGGAGGTTCGGGCATGAGCGGGGACGACGGGAGGAACCGAACGTCCGGATCACCCTCCGGCTGGCCGGTCGAGTTGCATGGAGTGACGGAGTCCGTCGTGACGACGCTCGGACCGAACGGCCGGTGGAACGCCGCCGCGCTTGGGCTCCACGCGCCGGACGCATCCGACGCGTCGGGCGGAGCCGACACGGCGAGTGAGACGACCGAGACGAGCGATGCCGCCGAGGGAACGGAACCGCCCGTCACCGCTCGAACCTACGGACGAACCAGAACGTGGCGGAATTTCACGGAACGCGGTGGTGGGTTCGTCCAGTTCGTCACCGACCCGCGGACCTTCGTCGAGGCGGCGTTAACCGTCCATGAGGTCGACGAGCCCGTGCTCCCGTCGGCCGACGCGTGGGTCGAGGTGCGCGTCGAAGAGCGTGAGGCGCGAACGGAGGGTGACACGACGATCCGGACGTGGATGCTGGAGCCGGTCGACTGTGCCGTCGAGCGGACCCATGTGCAGACGATCAACCGTGGATTCGGTGCGGTGATCGACGCGACCGTCGCGGCCTCGCGACTCGACGTCCCGACGTATTCGACCGATGTCCTCCTGGATCGCCTCGCGTACTTCGCGGACGTCGTCGACCGCTGCGGGGGCCCCCGCGAACGTGAGGCCTTCGCCCGGATCGACGAGGTGACCGACTGGCGGGCGCGACGGTGAATCTCCCAAAACGGCCCGAGTGACGGCCACGACGGCACCGTCGCGGGAACGATTCCTTTTAGTTCGGCCCGGCGGTATCGCTCGGTATGGCCATCAAGCCCAAGTACATCAAACAGCTCGCGAACGTGCTCTTGGAGCGCTATCCGGACTCGTTCAACACAGACTTCGAAACGAACAAGGAGAGCGTCACGGCGCTCACCACCGTCGAATCGAAGGGCGTTCGCAACCGAATCGCCGGCTACATTACCCGAAAGAAGGCGTCACAGGCGGCTCAGGCGGCGTAAGTTCGTTTCTCACATCGCGTCCCACGCGGCGTCCACGTTGTGAGTGCCAACGCTGCCGTACACGCTATAAGCACCTACGCTGGCGTACACCTTATGAGTGAAGCCGCGGCCACCTCGTCGCGATGGACGCACTGGTCCACCCCGTCGTCGATCCGGGCTTTACCCTGCAGGCGCTGGCGTTCCTCATCGGCGGGGCTGCCCTCGGGACGATAAGCGGGCTGGTTCCGGGGCTCCACGCCAATAACTTCGCGCTGTTGCTCGCGGGGATCGCCCCGTCGATCCCGGCCGACCCGCTGCTCGTCGGGATCGCGATCCTCGCGGCCGGCGTGGTTCACTCCTTCCTCGACATCGTCCCGGCGCTCGCGCTCGGCGTACCCGACGCGGCGACCGCGGTCGCAGCGCTTCCCGGCCATCGGCTGGTCGTCGCGGGTCGCGGCCGCGAGGCGCTTCGGCTCTCGGCGGTCGGGTCTGGGATCGCGGTCGCGCTCGCGGTCCCGCTCGCCATCCCGATCACGTGGGCGATGATCCGCTGGTATCCAACGGTGAGAGCGAACCTGCCGTGGCTGCTCGCGGGCGTCGTCGTCTTCCTCGTCATCACTGAGTCCTCACGGCGGGGCGCGGTCGTGGGTTTTGCGGCGTTCCTCGCGAGTGCCGCCCTCGGGATGGCGACGCTCGATATCGATCCGGACGCGCCGCTCGATGCCGGCGGGATCCTCGCCCCGCTTTTCACCGGACTGTTCGGCGCACCCGTGCTGATCGACGCGATCGGCGGCGACGGCGTGCCGCCACAGTCCGACGCCCGGCTCACGATGGGAAAACGCGACCTCGGGGTGACGGCGGGCGCCGGATCGATCGCGGGCGCGATCGTCGGGTACATCCCCGGCGTCTCCGCGGCGATCGCCGCCATCGCGGCGCTTCCGGCCGTGCCACGTCGGGAGGCCGACCGCGGGTTCGTCGTCGCCACGAGCGGGGCCAACACGGCGAATACCGTCTTCGCGCTGTTCGCGCTCGCGGCGCTCGGGACGCCCAGAACGGGGGTGACCGTCGCGGTGGAGCGTGCGGCGGTGCCGCTCGCGATGCCCGTCCTGTTGGTCGCGGTCGCCATCGCGGCCCTGTGTGGATTCACGCTCGTGTTGCTCCTCGGCGACGCGTATCTGCGGGTCGTCGGCAACGCGGACTACACACGGCTGTCGGTGACGGTACTGCTCCTCCTCGTCGGACTCTCGTACGCCTTCGCGGGGGCCTTCGGCGTCGGCGTGTTCGTCGTCTCCGCGCTGCTCGGGCTCGTGCCGCCGCGGTTTGGGGCGCGACGGGTGCACCTGATGGGCGTGCTCATCGGGCCGTTGATGCTCTGGTGAGTCGGACACACGTGTTCGCCGTGCGAGCCGCAGCGCGGGCAAAGAACAACGGTTAAAAGTCACGCGCCGGTGAGAACGGGTATGAGCAAGAGTGAATCCGGAGCCGCCAAGAAGTGCGTCTCCTGTGGGATCCAGGTGGCCGGCATGACGGCCGCGACGTTCGCCTGCCCGGACTGCGGAACGACCATCCACCGGTGCTCGAAGTGCCGCAAACAGAGCAACCTGTATGAGTGTCCCGACTGCAGCTTCCGGGGGCCCTAACATGGGGGACGTCGCCGCCAAGATCAAGGTCATGCCGAACAGCCCGGAGCTCGATCTCGACGAGCTCGAGGACCGCCTCGCAGCGTCGCTGCCAGAGGGCGCGACGATCCGTGGGTTCGGAAAAGAGGACGTCGCGTTCGGCCTCGTCGCGCTGTTGCCGACCGTCATCGTCCCCGACGGCGCGGGCGGCACCGAAGCCGTCGAGGAGGCGTTCGCGGAGGTCGACGGCGTCGAGTCCGTCGCCGTCGAGAACGTCGGCCGGCTGTAGAACGAGACCGTTTTTCCTCAACCGCCACGCTCCGAGCGTCGGCTAAAGCGATCCGTACACGTGAACGTATCGAGTGTGTCAGTATGTCGGCCGTTCGATACGAACCGCACACTGTTTGTAGTTCGGCTCGTCCGAGAACGGATCGGTCGCATCGACCGTCAGGTCGTTCGCCGCGGGGTGGTGGATGGGGAGCCACACCGCGCCCTCGGGGACGGCGGGGTCGGGCTCGAGGATCGCTCGAACACGTCCGCGCCGTGAGACGATGTCGATCGGGGAGCCGTCGGAGCGGTTCGATGCCACTTCCTCCACTGCAAGACTCTCGGCGGCCGTTCGAGGATTGATCCGCGCGAGCGGTGGGTCCGGATCGTCGTCCCGGGAGCGGATCCCGGTGTTGTAGCCGTCCGGCTCCCGGGCGGTCGTCAACAGGAGATCGTACGCGTCATCGACCGGCTCCGGAAGTGGGGCCGCCGCATGGGTCGAAAATCGGGCTTGACCGGACGGGGTCGGAAACACGAAGCGACCTGTCGCGCGGGTGTCGTCATCGCTCTCGGGCTCGGCGTCGACCAGGTAGCGGTATCCCGCCTCCGCCGCCGGGTCGGCCGCCGGCCAGCGGACCGCACCCTCCTCCAGCCGCGGATACGTGATGCCCGAGCAGTCCGCCGGTGTCCCCGCGGTCAGGGCGGTGAGTTCCTCGAAGACGGCTTCCGGGTCGGCACCCGTCCCGTCGAACAGCCCGGGCGCGAGCCGCTCGCCGATCGCGACGATGATCTCGAGGTCCGTTCGCGCGTCCCCCGGCGGGTCCGTCGCCGCACGGATCCGCGAGATGCGGCGCTCCATGTTCGTCGTCGTTCCCACCGTCTCCCCCCACGTCGCCGCCGGCAGGACGACGTCCGCGAATTCGACCGTCTCCGTTCGGAAAGCGTCCTGCACGACGAGAAACGTCTCCGAGAGCACCTCGCGGGCGTCGCCGGCCGCCGGAAGGCCCGCCGCCGGGTTCGTCGCCACCGTCCAGAGCGCCGTCGGTCGGCGCGAGAGGATCCCGACCGGTCCCGGGCCCGAGGAATCCGGCAGCCGTGAGACGGGCACGTCCCACGCCGATGCGACCGCACGACGGTGGGTGGGATCGGTGAACTCGCGATGGCCCGGCCAGGTTCCCGTGGACGCACAGAGGCGTGCGCCCATCGAGTTCGCCTGTCCGGTGATCGAAAACGGCCCGCAGCCCGGACCGAGGTTCCCGGTCGCGAGACAACAGTCGATCAACGCGCCGGCGGTCGCCGTCCCACGCACGCTCTGGTTGACGCCCATGCCCCAGTAGACGAGCGTCCGTCGCTCGAAGGCGGCCGCCAGCCGGTCAACCGTTTCGAGGTCGACCCCGGCGGCCTCGGCGGCCGACTCCGGATCCGAAAGCGACTCACGAACCGCCTCGAAACCGGTCGTGTACGCGTCGATGAACTCCCGATCGACGCGGTCGTCCTCGACGAGTCGCGCGAGGATCGCGCGTGCAAGCGCATGATCGCCGCCGAAGGCCGGCCGAACGTGGCGGTCCGCCCGCCTCGCCGTCGCCGTCTCGACCGGGTCGACGACGATCAGCTCACGGCCCGCCTCGGCCGCGGCGTCGGCGATCCATCGAAAGAGAACGGGATGGGCGACCGCCGGGTTCGCGCCCCAGATCAGGTGGACCGCCGCCTCGGGGATGTCGTCGTAGGTCGGCGGCGGGGCGTCGCTGCCGAACGCGTCGAGGTAGGCGCGCACCGCGCTCGCCATACAGAGGGTGGTGTTGGCGTCGTACCGTTCGGTCCCGACGCCGCCGCGGGCGACCTTCCCGAGCGCGTAGGCCGCCTCGTTCGTCTGTTGTCCGCTCCCGATAACCGCGAGTGCGTCCGGATCGGCCCCGGTTGAGGCGTCTTCATCGAGACCGACCGCCGACTCGAATCCCGAGATTGCCCGGTCGAGCGCGACGTCCCAGGTCGTTTCGACGAGGTCGCCACCCCGACGCACGAGCGGGCGGGTGAGCCGGTCACCGCGTGGATCCGCTGTTTCGTCCACCCCTCGCGCACAGGCCTGCCCACGGCTGACGACGTGTGATGGGTCGCCACGGACCGTCGCCAAGCCGTTTCCGTCGGCGGTGGGGCGCTGGCGGAGTCCACACCCGACGGCACACCGCATGCACGTCGTTCGGACGCCGTCGCGTGCGTCCAGTCGGGAGGCAGTACGTCTCGTCATTCGATGATCGACCCGTGGCGGTCACCGGGCAAAAGTTCCGCGGCGAGCGCGTCGGCGATCGACCCGCCGACCGCGTCTTCGACGGGCTTAAACGCGCGCCACTGCTACCTCGCGGGGATGAGTGACCCGGCGCTCGACGTGGTCGAGTTCGTCTTAACCGCCCACCTCTACACCGAGAACCGCGACCTCGACGAGAACGACCTCCCGCCACGGTTTAGACAGGTGTTCTGGACCGAAACGCCGGGCGAGGACGCGCCCGGCGGGATCGAGCGTCCCCTCAAGGCGACCGACGGCGTGACCACCACCGCGACGGGAGTCGAGCGGCCCTGGGAGGCCGTCTCCGACCTGCTTTTCACCCAGCGGACGGACTTCTCCGGGGAGATCACGCTCACACAACCGGAGATGGCGCTCGAATGGGTCGAAAAACACGCCGAGGACGAGCGACTCGCCTCCAATCCGACGCTCGTGGCCGCCTTCGAGGCGGCGGATGACCTCACGGCTCCCGTCACCCACGAGCAAGCGCGTGCGGACGTCCGCCCCATACAGGCCGATCGGGTCTGGATCGACGCGCTGCTCGAGCAGTATTTCGACGAGGAGGAGGACGCCGAGATGCTCGACCTCGTCAACGTCAAAGCGCCCGAGGAGATCGAGACGACGCTCGCGGACCTCGTGCTCACGGGAGATCAGGAGCGTGAGATACAGAAGATCGTCAAAGCGATCGAATACCGTGAGCACCTCGCCAGCATCGGGCTCCGTGAGATCGGCAAGCTGCTCTTCGTCGGCCCGCCCGGCACCGGGAAGACGACCATCTCGCGGGCGCTCGCCCACGAACTCGGCCTCCCGTTCGTCGAGGTGAAACTCTCGATGATCACGAGCCAGTACCTCGGCGAGACGGCGAAGAACGTGGATAAGAGCTTCGAGGTCGCAAAGCGGCTCTCGCCGTGTATCCTCTTCATCGACGAGTTCGACTCCGTCGCGAAGACCCGTCGCTCGGACGAACACGCCGCGCTCAAGCGGGCCGTGAACACCCTGCTGAAATCGATAGACGAGGTGTCGCTCGTCCGCGACGAGGTGTTACTGATCGGCGCGACCAACCATCCCGATCAGCTCGATGCCGCCGCATGGCGGCGGTTCGACGAGATCGTCAACTTCCCCAAGCCCGACCGCGACATGCGCGCCGACATCCTCCGAGTCGTCACGAAGCGGATGGAGATCGCCGACTTTGACCCCGAGGAGGTCGCCGACCGGACGAGCGGGCTGACCGGATCGGACCTCCGGATGGTGCTTCGTGAGGCCGTCCTCGGCGCGCTCACCGAGGATCGGATGACGATCACCCAGGAGGACGTGATGGAGGCCGTCGCCGACTTCGAGGAGCGGGACAACCTGAAAAACATGGACATGATCGACGGCGAAGGGGCCGAGATCATGGGCGGAACGAACGGCTCCGACCGCGGCGGAGGCGGTCACGGCGAGCATGGCCATGACCACGATCATGCCCACGGCGACCACGATCATGCCCACGGCGACCACGACCACGGGAGCCACGACGATCCCGACCGGCCGACGCCACAGGATCGCGCCGACGACTGAGCGGGCGGAACTTTTCACGCATCCGGTCGATCAACGTCGATCTACTTCGATCCGACCGACATCGATCCGACCGACATCGATCCGTCCAGCCGCACGCCGACGACCGTGTAGCCGAAGCCCCGCTCGATCACGGACGGCCGGAAACCGTGCGGGGCCAAGTCGTCCGCGAGCCTGTCAGGGGAGAAGAACGTCGACTGCATCCCGACCAGTTCCTCGCCGAGTTCGATCGCCCGCCCCAGTGGATGGGTCGGATCGAACTCACGAACGACGAGGACGCCGCCGGGCGCGAGGACGCGAGCGACCTCCGCGAGCGTGGCGTCGGCGTCGGGGAAGTGATGGAGGGCGTCGACGATCATCACGGCGTCGACGGCGTCGTCGCGGACCGGAAGTCGGGAGGCGTCGCCCGCCATCGCGTCCAGCCCACGAACGCGACGAGCGCGGCCGAGCATCCGAGGAGAGGCGTCGACGACGGTCACCTCGGGACCGGTGATGGCCGCCGCGGCGCGGCCGGAGCCGCCGCCAACGTCAAGGAGGCGCTCGATCGGTCGCTCCGCGTGGGCAAGCCCGTCGGCGAGCGCCGTCCCGCTCGCGGGGGGCATCACGAGGTCATACAGCGGGGCGACCCGCTCGAAGAAACCGAGGTCACCGGGTCCGAACATAGCCGTCGATTCGACGGGATTACTGATATGTGTCGGGGTCCTACGACGCCACATGGAGTTCGCCGTGATCGGCTGGCCGGGCGAGGGGAGCACCCTCCGGCTGGATTACCGGGCGTTCGCGTACGCCGGGAAGTTCGTGGTCGGCGCGCCCGGGAAGGCGGTCTGGCGGACGGTCGACGGCTCGCGAGCGGTCCCCGACTGGGAGCCGGCCGAACCGCTGCCCGAGACCGTCGATCCGGACGAATTCGACCGGGACGTGCTCGCGGCCGTCGCCTTCTCGCCGGACCGAACCGACCCCGGATGCTGTCGGCTCCGATACGTCACCGTGCATCGGGCCCGACGCGGCGAGGGGCACGGCCCGAGGCTGATCGACCGGCTCGTGCCGCGCCTCGCCGATCGGGGATATGAGACCGTCCGGATCGCCGTCAACAACCCGTTCGCCTACGAGGCCCTTTATAAATCGGGCTTCGCCTACGACGGCGAGCGGACGGGGATCGCCGAGTTGGAGCTGTCGCGACCGATCGACGCGCCGTCGCCGATCCATGACGACATCGAGCGGTACCAGGACGGGCTCGATCGGTTTCGCGAGCGTGACCTGGACGGCGCGGTGGAAGCGTTCCTGCACGAGCGTGAGGGCGCGGAGCCGCCTGGAGAAGGACGCGGCTAATTCAGCATCTTTCGAGGTGGAGGAAACCGACATGATGGGAAACAGACACTGTGGTTTCTGCCAGCCGACTCGCTATCCGATACACTTTTTCGGGAGGCCGCCCTACAAATAATCAGTGATACCGTCGCACAAGTCGCCGGTATCACGGGCCGCAGTAGCCCGGCCCCGAATGGTGGGGACGCCGACCCCGAAGGTCGTTCGGTACGGGCGAGGAACGACCTTCCTCCCCGGCGACAACTGACGGCGAGTCCCACATCAAAGCCCCTCCCTCAACGAGCGAGGTCGTCAGACCGAGCGAAGTAGGCAGGGATCGGTTACCGACCAGATCCCGTAGTTGAGCACGGTCGCGAACAGCACCCACGCGAGATACGGGACGAGACAGACGGCCGCACGTCGGTCGAGGCGATCGAACGCGACGATGGTCGCCACGACGAGCGGGAGCAGCGCGAGCAGCACGCCGAGCCCGAGGTCCGGGCGCTGGAGCCCCCAAAAGACCGGCGACCACGCGACGTTGACGACGAGCTGCACGGCGAAGAGCCCGAGCGCGACGCGCGTCGGGCGGTTCGCCGGGAGGAGGCCGCCTCCATTCAACGGACGAGCCGCGTCGCGTGCGCGACCCTCACGATAGACGAGTACCGCGGCGACGCCCATGAGCGCATACAGGATCGGCCAGACGACGCCAAACGCCCAGTTCGGCGGATAGAAGGCGGGAAGCGCCAACGTGGCGAACCACGCGCCGCCCGGATCCGTGAAGGGAACGCCGAGCGCGCCGACGAGGTTGACCGCGACCGCGGCGGCGATCATCGCGAGGAGTTCCCGCCGCTCGATCGGGCCGGCCGTGCGTGTGCCCGTTCGCATAGCTGTGGGGACGGTCGCCGGAGTATAAAACGAGTCCGAGGGGCGTGAAAGGCGTCTATTCGTTGATGTCGAGTTCGAACTGTTCGTTCTCGGTGACGGCGTTCAGGACGACGCTCGTGTTCGATTCGCGGATGTTCTCATCGGAGAGCAGCGCCTTGATCTGATCGTTCATCCCGTCGGTGTCGGTGAACTTCCCGATGGCGATGACGTCGTAATCGCCGGTGACCTCGTAGACGCTCACCATCTGTTTTTCCGCCCGAAGCTTCTCCGTAACCTCCGGCAGCGCGTTCCCCTCGACTTTCAACTGGAGCACGGCCGTCACGTCGTAGCCGAGTTTGTCGTAATCGACGATCGGGGTGTACCCCGCACGACGTCCTCGTCTTCGAGGTCGCGGAGGTGATTCGAGACCGTCGTGACCGACACGTCGAGCTCCTCACCGAGGCTGCGGAGGCTGGCGCGGCCGTTGCCCAGGAGTGAATTTACGAGTTTGGCGTCGAGGTTTTCGTACGTCATTACACCCATCCACGTTGTGGGGGGATTAGAATTTTACGAACGTCCACCGAAGCGCGATCCGTGGCGGATCATGCACCAAGCGACAAGGCCTTTATACTGGGTGATAAGTGACTAACCGTCCAGAACATGACGGACGAACACACACTGACTGACGGCGGACTCAGCAAGGAAGAGCAGGCGGTACTCGACGAGATCGACGAGCGCAACGTCGACTTCCTCCGGCTCCAATTTACCGACATCCTCGGCGTCGTAAAGAACGTCTCCGTACCGGCCCATCAGGCCGAGAAGGCGTTCACCGAGGGGATCTACTTCGACGGCTCCTCGATCGAGGGGTTCGTCCGCATCCAGGAGTCGGACATGCGACTCGTCCCCGACCCCGAGACGTTCGCGGTGCTCCCGTGGCGCAGCGGCGAGGACGGCTCGGCCGCAGGCCGGCTGATCTGTGATATCGTCGATACGGACGGCGAGCCGTTCGTCGGCGGTCCACGTCAGGTGCTCAAAAGCGTCCTCGCGAAAGCCGAGGAGATGGGCTACTCCGTCTCCATCGGCCCGGAGCCGGAGTTCTTCCTGTTTAAAACCGACGACGAGGGGAACGCGACGACGATCCCCCACGACAGCGGTGGCTACTTCGATCTCGCGCCGAAGGACCTCGCGAGCGACGTGCGCAAGGAGATCATCTTCACGCTGGAGAAGATGGGCTTCGAGATCGAAGCCTCCCACCACGAGGTCGCTGAGGGACAACACGAGATCAACTTCAAGTACGACGACGCGCTCACGACCGCGGACAACATCGCGACGTTCCGCGCCGTCGTCCGCGCCGTTGCGGCCCAGCACGACCTGCACGCGACGTTCATGCCCAAGCCGATCGCGGAGATCAACGGCTCGGGGATGCACAGCCACATCTCGCTGTTCGACGAGGACGGCAACGCGTTCGCCGACGACTCCGACGAGTTCAACCTGAGCGAGACGGCCTACCAGTTCATGGGCGGCATCCTGAACCACGCGCCGGCGTTCACGGCCGTCACGAACCCGACGGTGAACTCCTACAAGCGGCTGGTGCCCGGCTACGAGGCCCCGATCTACGTCGCGTGGTCCGATACGAACCGCTCGGCGCTCGTTCGCGTCCCCGATGCCGCCGGTATCTCCGCGCGCTTCGAGGTTCGCAGCCCCGATCCGTCCTGCAACCCGTACCTCGGATACGCCGCACTCATCGCTGCCGGACTCCACGGCATCGAGACGGACGCCGATCCCGGCGACCCGGTCCGCGAGGACATCTACGAGTTCGACGACGAGAAACGCGAGGAGTACGGCATCGAGACGCTGCCGCCGAACCTCGGCGCGGCCGTCGAAGCGCTCGAAGCCGACGAAGTCGTCAGCGACGCGCTCGGCCCACACGTCTCCGAGAAGTTCGCCGAAGCGAAGAGCCAGGAGTTCAGCGAATACCTCACCCAGGTCTCGGACTGGGAGAAGGACCGCTACCTCGAGACGTTCTAAGCGGGCGGCGAACCACAACCGAATCGCGCATTTTTATTCACCGACCCACGTCGCGAGCGACGGCAACGCGAGGACCGTCGCGACGGCGACCCCGGTGGCGAGCACGGCGAGGATGGGTCCAGCGTCGAGCCCGAAGGTCGCGGCCCAGACGCCGCCGGTGACGAGGAGGGCCGGCACGGCGATCCCGAGCGGAACCGTCGGCTCCTTCCCGGAGACGAGCGCCCAGCCGAGCGCTCCGCCGAGGCCCGTGCCGATCCCGATCGATGCCTCGACGACCTCGCCGGAATGGCCGCCGCCGGCCGCGACACCCGCCGCGAGGAGGGAGACGCCGGCCGCAAGGAGGAAGATCGGCAGTGGCTCCGGCGGGGTTTGGACCGTCCACGGCGGCTCGATACGACCCACCCAGGAGGCTCGAAAACGATCCGACGCACCCGCGAGCCACAACCCACTCCCGATCACGGCGATCCCGAGCACCCCGCCGGCGGCGACGTCCGCGAGATAGTGAACCTCGATGGCGACACGCGAGATGGCCACGACGACCGCGATGAACGTGGCGAGGGCGATCCGCCGACGTCGGCTCCAGAGCCGGTCGGCGAGGAGCGCGAGACTGCCGTACGCGACGACTGCACCGGTCGCGTGGCCGCTCGGAAAGCCGAAGCCGTCGCTCGTGAGTTGTCCCTCAAACCACACCGCGAGAAGCGAGGGGAGCCAGTTCGGGATGTCCGCGGCAGTCACCGCCGCAGGATCGGCCCCGGGTGGCCGGGGAAACCCGAAGACGGCCTTGCCGAGCGCGACCGCGGCGTACGCACACGTCACGAACGCGATGGCGGTCGCGCCGGAGCGCCGCGGCGAGGCGCTCAGCCGATCGTCGCCGAACCAGTAGAACGCCGCAAGCAGGCCGAAGAGGAACCACGGATCTGCGAGGTGGGTGAGCGCCGCGAGGAGGACGATGAGGGCGTCTGGAAGCGTCTCGACGACCGCGAACTCGCCGACATCACGCGTCATCGGGACCTACCGTGAGCGTCATGCGTTCGTGTGCGTCGATCCCGTCGGCTCAGTCGTCACGGCGGCTACGCGCGTAATCGACGGCCTTCATCGGCGTCTCGATCAGGTTGAGCCCGATACCGACGAGGATGAAGAGGGTGTAGAGCCCGAGCGTCGATAGCCCGAGGATGATCATCGCCGCGATGGCGTAGATGCCGTCGAGATAGGTGAACGCGCCAAGCGTGAGGATCGTTCCATAGAGGAGCACGAGATACGGACCCCAGCCACGGGCGTGGCCGCGGCGCATACGGGAGCGAACGTAGGCTTTGAGCTCCGATTCGAGCGCCGGCCGCTCGACGGTTCGGCGCTGAACGTCGTCCTCGAACTCGTCGAACTCCGCGCGGAGCCGTTCGACCTCCGCCTGCAGGGCCGCGACGTCCGGCGCGCCCCGGGGGTCCTCCTCGCCCGCCGCGTCCGGGCGGTCCGACTCTCCGTTCATATCCGATACTCGACCGCGTCCGTGTTGTAACTGCCGGTCCGGTCCGTCGGATGTCCCAGTTGCGCCCGATCGGAGCCCGTCCGAATCCTCGAGGAACTCCGGTTCGTGTCCCTCCGCGAGCACGACGTTGATCACGGCACCGAGCACGACGACGATGGCGGCGATATACAGCCACGTGACGAGCAGCAACACCCCGCCGATGACGCCGTAGACCTGATACTGGCCGGCGGTCGCGGCGTACACCTGAAAGCCCGCCTGCAACACGGTCCAGCCGGTCGCGGCGAACGCCGCGCCGGGGAGCGCCTCGCGGATCGTCACCTGCGGATACGGGAGCAGGTAGTACATCGGGAGAAAGACGACCGTGAGGAGCGCCGGGAGCAACACCACGCTCAGCGTGCTGACGAGCGGGATGACGTCGAGCGCGCCGACGACCGCCCCGACGACCACCATCACCCCGATACCGACGCCGATGGCGACGAGGACCGAGAGCGCGTCGACGAGCTGGTCGAGAAAGGAGACGGATTCCTCGACGCCGTACACCTGCAAAAACGCCGTATCGAGCCCACGGAACACCTTGAGCGTCGACCAGAGGAGGAAGACAACGCCGAGGAGGGTCGCACCCGCCCGTCCCTGTGCGGAGTCCACCGCGGTCGCGATCGCCTCCTCGCCGGCGGGCGTGAGGAAGTCGCCGGTCGCCACGAGGATCCGTTCGGCGACCGCGTCGCCGAGGACGGTGCTCGCGGCGACGACGAGCAGGAGCATGGCGGGGATCAGCGAGACGAACGCGTAGTAGGCGACGCTCGCGGAGAGAAACGTCACCTGCTGGTCCTGTGCGGCGGTGAGGACGCTCCGTGCGACGTCCACCGCCGACGTGGATGTGGCGGTCACGATGGGCGATTCGCCCGAGACGACCAAAAGGATCCGGGGAACGGCGCGCAGTGAATTTAACGCGGTCGATGGACCCCGTCAAAGCGTGTATAAAAAACCGAGGGACCCCGTCAAAGCGTGTATAAAAAGACGAGGGGGCCGGCGAGCGTTCACTCCGTGCTGAGCGCGTCAAGTCGCTCCGCGAGGGTCTCCCGTGCGGCCGCGAGTTGACCGCCGACGCGGAGCACGCGATAGCCGTCGTCGATCGCCGCGGCCGCGGCTTCGGGATCGTTCCGAATGCCGCCGAGCGCGACGTCGGAGGCGGCGACGGTCGTCTCGACCGTGGAGACGGCCGCCCGGACCTCGGGATGGTCCGTTTCCAGTGGATGCCCGAGCGACACCGAGAGGTCGGCGGGTCCGACGAACGCGAAGTCGAGTCCGGGGATCGCACAGATCGCCTCGAGGTGCTCGACGGCCGCGGCCGTCTCGATCATGACGCCGAGACACACTTCCTCGTCGGCGACCGCTCCCGCGAGGTCGGCCCCCCAGCGGGTGTCACGCCCGTCGCCGATCCCCCGATCGCCCGGTTCGCCGTCGTAGACGTACCGGGTCGCCCGCGCGGCGCGTTCGACCTCGGTGGCCGTCTCGACCCGGGGGACGAGCAGCGTCCGGACGCCGGCATCGAGCGCCTTTCGGATGACGTGGGGCTCGCCGGAGGGCAACCGAACGAAGAGCTCCGTGCCGGCGAGCGCCGCCGCCCGCACGAGCTCATCGAGCGCCGGCGCATCGAGCGGACTCGGACCGCCGTGTTCGAGGTCGACCCAGACGAAATCGAAGCCGACGGCTCCTAACGTCTCGACGGCGATCGGGGATCGGGTCTCGGCGGCCACGCCGAAGGCGGGCCGATCGGCAGCGATCGCCTGTAAAACTGTGTTCCCTTCGTGCATGTCTCGTCCGTCCCTCTCGGGGGTCCGGACCGAAACCCTTCCGGCCGACGGCGGATGGATCGATATATATAAGTCCATTCCCAAAAACCCGGCAAAATAGTCCCCAAAAAGATGATCGAGCGATCCACGTTTGCCCTCCTGCTAACTGTGGCTCTTCTCGCGGGCGTAGGATTCGGATTTCACCTTCTCGAACCCGCACAGAGCGCCGAGGACGACCCGAATCAGCTGATCAACGAGACGGTGAACGAACATCCCGACGCGATCGACGGCACGCTTCAAACGGTCGTCCGACACAACGACACGGTCGTCGATCGGCGGACCTACGAGATGACTGATCGTCCGGAAACGGACGAACGACGGGTACACATCGAGGGCAGCGACGGCAACGCCACCATCGTCGAAAACGAGACCGTCAGTTGGCTCTATGACGAGGCTGATGAAGAAGTCCAGCGGGTCGACACCGACGAACTCTCCATCGTCGTCCCGGCCATCGAGTTCGACACCTACGCGGACGCGGCCGAGACGTTCACCGTGGAACATCACGGCACGACGGAGGTGTTGGACCGTGAGACGCATGAACTCCGTCTCACGCCGCCGGAGGCGGAGGCGTCGGCCGCACTGGAACTGATCGTCGGGGAGACGGAGTACGAGATCGCCGCGGCCACGATCGATGGACCGCTCGTCGTCACGGAGCACCGTCTCTGGATCGACGCCGAGTACGCCCATCCACTTAAGGAGCGGACGACGATCACGGGGGCGGACGACGAATCGGTCGTATTGATCCGGGAGTTCGAACACGTCGAGTTCGAGGCCGTTCCCGACGACTCGGTCTTCGAATTCGATCCCCCGGCGGACGCCGAAGTGAGCGAACCGCCGACCTGGGACGAGTACGATTCGCTTACGGCCGCCGGCGAGGCGGTCCCGTACGCCGTCCCCGATCCGACGCTCCCGGATGACTATACGTTCCGGGAGGCCAGCGTTCGCCCGACCGAGGAGAGCGCCGCGCTCTCGGTCAGATACGCCGACGAGGACGAGTGGATGAGCGTCACCGTCGAGCCCGAACGCAGATTCGACCCCGTCGGCGTGAGCGTCGACATCGATGGACGGGAGGGGACGGTGCTCGAGACACACGGCGGCACCGCCGTCCACTGGGAGTGTGGTGAGTTCCTCTACATCGTCGGCGGCTCGGCGTCCGTCGACGAGCAGATCGCCGTCGCCGAGTCGATCGACTGTGCGCCCCCGGAGGACTAACACGGTGTTTCGCCGACTGTCCGCCCCCTTCAGTCGTCCACGACGACCGCACGCATCTCGGGGATCGATGCGGTCGTCTTCACGGCCGTCCCACGGTAGTGCGCTCGGCTCGCCTCGTAGCCGGCGCCGCGGAGTTCGTCGATGAACTCGTCCATCCCGATCGCCGGTTCGCCCCACAGTTTATATAGTCGGTGCTGGTCGTAGTGGGTCGGCTCGTCAAGTTCTGTAGCGACCGTCGAGAGCAGCCGGCGGGCGCGGTCGGCGCGCCCCATATCATCAGTGACGTGGTCGGACACGGCGCGCGTGAACTCAGGCTCGGCGACGGCTCCGAGCCAGATCGGCCCCGCGGTGAGAACGCGCTCGCCCGCACAGTCGGGACAGGTCTCGACGGGGTCCGCGATCAGGCCGTGAGTCGCCTCCCGCCAGAGGCAGTCCTCGCAGGCGTCGACGTAGCCGAGTTCGTCGACGCAGCGGTCCGCGGCCCGCGCGCCGGAGTCGAGTTCGAGGTAGGTACGCGCGTAGTGACGCGTGACGTGTGAGAGGATCGGGCGGGCGGCCGTGTCGTACCGTGCGGCCGATCGGACGAGCGCGGAGATCAGCGTCCGCAGCCCCATCTCGGGGTGGAAGTCCGTGTTACGTGGCACCGCGCCGTACTTTCGGATCCCGCTTTTGAGGTGTGCGCCACAGAGCGGCGCGGTGTCGGTCGCGGTGACACAGACGAGGTTGCGCGCGTTCGCGAACGCGGGATCCGCGAAGGGCATCGGCGTGCCGTACGGGTCGAGGTCGACGACGTCGAACGGACCGGCGTCGTATAACAGGGCGTTGACGTCGCGATGAACCGCCTCGCCGGCGAGGTCGTTGGCCGCGAGGTTCGCCTCCGCGAGCGCGACCGCGTCGGGGTCGACGTCGGCGCAGGTGACGTCGTACCCTTCCGCGGCGGCGCGGACGCCACGGATCCCCGAGGCCGCCATGGCGTCGAGGTAGGTGTCGGCACGCGGCTCCCGCTCGCGATACGCGCGCAACGTGGCGACGGTGACGTCCCGGTTCAACTCCTGTGTCGGGTTGAAAAAGACCCCGCCGCCGGTACCCTCGCTCGCGCCGTCACGCGCCTCCGGGACCGTGATCTCGACGCCGCCCTCCTCGATCTCCATGGATGCGGGTTCGTCGATGTCGCTTAAAAGGGCCGCGTTCGCGGATGTGGCGCGGGCGACCCGGGATGATGGAATCGATCGCGTCAGCGGTTCGTCGGCTCCTCGTCCGTTCCATCTTCATCCGTCCCGCCGGCCGCCTCGTCGTCATCCGTCCCGCCGGCCGCCTCGTCGTCATCCGTCCCGCCGGCCGCCTCGTCGTCATCCGTCCCGCCGTCCACCTCGTCAGCCGTCGCGGTCTGCCCCCCGCCGATCAGCTTGTTTAAACCGATCGGGAGCACGATCCCGACGCCGAACAACACGCCGACGCGGACGAGGATCGAGAGATCGGTCAGCACCGTCAATCCGAGGTACGCCGCCGCCGCGACGAGCACGGCGGGCAGGACGTATGGGTTGCCTGCCGAGAGCATGGACGAAACTGGTCGTCGTTCCCCCTTAAATACTCGCGAAGATGCAGTCCGAACAGGATCGCCGGCTCCCGCCGATCGGTCCAGACCGACAGAATCAGGTAGCTCTTGGGTGAACGACCGTCAAGAATGTTCGAGAAGGTCCTTGTCGCCAACCGCGGCGAGATCGCGGTGCGGGTGATGCGCGCCTGCGAGGAACTCGGGGTCGACACCGTCGCCGTCTACAGCGAGGCCGACAAACACGGGGGGCACGTCAGGTACGCCGACGAGGCGTACAACGTCGGTCCGGCCCGCGCGGCCGACTCCTATCTCGACGGCGAGACGATCGTCGAGACGGCACGGAAGGCGGACGCGGACGCGATCCATCCGGGCTACGGCTTCCTCGCGGAGAACGCCGACTTCGCCGCGCGGGTCGAAGCCGCCGCCGGGATCACCTGGATCGGTCCGTCGAGCGAATCGATGGAGCGACTCGGCGAGAAGACCCACGCCCGTCGCGTGATGGACGACGCCGACGTCCCGATCGTGCCCGGGACGACGGAGCCCGTGACCGACGTCGAGGAGGTCGTCGCCTTCGGCGAGGAGCACGGCTATCCGGTCGCGATCAAAGCCGAGGGCGGCGGCGGCGGCCGCGGCATGAAGGTCGTCGAGTCCGCCGCGGAGGCCGAGGAGAAACTGGCCTCGGCGAAACGGGAGGGCGAGGCGTACTTCTCGAACGACTCGGTCTACCTCGAACGCTACCTCGAAACCCCGCGACACGTCGAGGTCCAGATCCTCGCCGACGACGAGGCGGTGGTTCACCTCGGCGAGCGCGACTGTTCGCTGCAGCGACGCCATCAGAAGGTGATCGAGGAGGGACCCTCGCCGGCGCTTGCGGACGAGTTGCGCGAGCGGATCGGCGAGGCGGCCCGCCGCGGCGTCGCGGCTGCCGACTATCGGAACGCGGGGACCGTCGAGTTCCTCGTCGAGGAGGACCCCGATCGCGACCCGGCGGAGCCGCTCGGCCCGGAGACCCCGTTCTACTTCCTCGAGGTCAACACCCGCATTCAGGTCGAACACACCGTCACCGAGGAGCTGACCGGGATCGACATCGTGAAAGAACAGCTCCGGATCGCCGCCGGCGAGGGGCTCACGGTGAGCCAGGCGGACGTCGAACTCGACGGGCACGCCATCGAGTTCCGGATAAACGCCGAGAACGCCGCCGAGAGCTTCCGGCCCGCGAACGAGGGGCGGCTGGGGACGTACGACCCGCCGGGTGGCATCGGCGTCCGGGTCGACGACGCCCTCCGGCAGGGCGACGAACTCGTCACCGACTACGACTCGATGATCGCGAAGCTGATCGTGTGGGGACCGGATCGCGAGGCGTGTCTCGCCCGTTCACGCCGCGCGCTCGCGGAGTACGATCTGGAGGGCGTCGTCACGATCATCCCCTTCCACCGGTTGATGTGCTCGGACGACCGGTTCGTCGACGGCTTGCACACGACCAAATATCTCGACGAGGAGCTCGATGCCGACCGGATCGCCGACGCGCAAGCGCGATGGGGGAGCGAGACCGACGCCGGCGAGGACGACGAGCCGGTCACGGAGCGAACCTTCACGGTCGAGGTGAACGGGAAGCGCTTCGAGGTCGACCTCGAGGAGCGTGGAGCCCCGCCCATCGCCGCACCGGGAACAGCATCGTCGGGCGGCCCCTCGAGACCGCCGTCAGCGGGTTCCGGTGGTAACGGCGCCGACGGCGGCGGGAGCGGCGGGTCCAGTGACGTCGACGTGGCCGAGGGCGGCGAGGTCGTCGAAGCCGAGATGCAGGGGACGATCCTCTCGGTCGCCGTCGAGGAGGGCGAGGCGGTCGACGCCGGCGAGGTCGTCTGCGTGTTGGAGGCGATGAAGATGGAAAACGACATCGTGACCGAACGCGGCGGCACCGTGACCAGCGTCCACATCGCCGAGGGTGACAGCGTCGACATGGGCGATCCCCTCGTCGTCCTCGAGTGACTTCGCGCTTGACAGCCACCCCGCCATGAATTATCATCTTTGATAAAAAGAGCGAGAACGCTTATAACCCGTTCGCGGTATCCCCGTGTATGAACGACGAGTACGGATGGTCGCTCCGAACGGAACGTACCGTCCTCGTCGTCGAGTTCGCACGGGGAACGGTCATCAGTCCGAAGGCCGGCTCGGCGCTCGTCGACCGACTGCGGGTACATTTCACTGAGACGGAGATCGATGGCGTCGTGATGGTCGTCCACACGAGCCGGTCGTGTTCGGATGCCGGCCGTGAGGCCCTCCGTCGGGCGGTACAGCTGGGGATGGCACACGAGATCGATCGGTGGGCGCTCGTCGCGGAGCGGCCGAAACGTCGCTATCTCGAGCGCAGCGTCGACGTCGACGGGATCGAAGTCGAGACCTTCAACGGGACGGAGCCCGCCACCTCGTGGATCGCCGAGACGATGCCACCCACCCCCTAAATGGACGGGTCATCGATCTGAGCGCTCCGCGACGTGCTCCCGGAGCGTCTCCGCCGTCGTGCCGGTGTCCTCGACGGGTTCCGCCGTCGAGGTCTCGAAGGAGCGCGACACGGTCGCGTCGGTTTCGATCCGTTCGATCCCGTCGAGCGCACAGAGGGTTTCGACGGTCGGCTCGGGAACGACCACGAGGTGACAGTCGAACCCGAGGTCACGAACGATCCGGCCACCGTCGTCCGCGACGGCGACCGAGAGGGATTCGAGCGGATCGTGTTCGGTCGCATCGCCGTCCCCGGTGAGTTCGATCACGAGCGCGACGGTGGCGTCCGGGTCCGGGTCGTCGCGAATCCGCCGAACCGGATGTGAGAGGTACATGGGGAAGGTACGGGGGCAGTTTCGGCGCCCAGCGGCTAAACGATGCGGATCGCCTGAACGCCGGTCACCGTTGACGTGACCGCCTTGTTTTTAAGCCCGGAGCGGGGACTCTCCGATCATGACCGCGGCGCGTGAGTTCGATCGGAACGGGTTCGGGTTCGAGGAGCCCGAGACCGATCAGCCCTTCGAGAACGCGCTCGCGAAGGCCCGTGACGGCCTCCGGCTCACCGTCGCGGACGCGACGGAGCTGCTCGCGACGGGCACCGATACCGACGGGATCGATCCCGAGCGAAAGGAGGCCGTCCTGGAGGCCGCCGACCGCCGCCGGGCCGAAACCGTCGGCGAGGGGGTCACCTTCGTCGCGAACCTGAACAACAACGTGACGACCGCCTGCAACACGGGCTGTCTCTTCTGTAACTTCAAGGACGCCGCACACGCCTTCGAGGTCGACGCCGACGTCGACCATCCCGGTTTCACGAAGACGCCCGAGGAGTCACGGGCGATCGTCGAGGAGGCGCTCGAGTTGGGGATCTACGAGGTCTGTTCGGTCTCCGGGCTCCACCCGGCCTTCGCGTTGAACGCCGAACACCACGAGATCCTCGCCGCCCACGACGACCCCGCGAGCGAGGTGAACTACAAACCGCCGGAGCGATACGTGACCGATCCGGGAACGTACCGCGAACAGCTGCGTGCGATGGCCGTCGGCGGCGTCCATCTCCACTCGATGACGCCGGAGGAGGCCTATCACGCCCGGCGTGGGACCGACTGGAGCTACGAGCAGGTCTACCGCGAACTCGCCGACGCGGGGCTCGATTCGGCACCCGGCACGGCCGCCGAGATCCTCGTCGACGAGGTCCGGGACGTGATCTGTCCGGGGAAGATCCGAACGGATGACTGGGTCGCCGCGATGGAGGGGGCGATCGCCGCCGGGTTGGACGTGACCTCGACGATGATGTACGGCCACGTCGAGACGGTCGCCCATCGCGCCGAGCATCTGGGCGTGATCCGCGACCTCCAGGACCGAACCGGCGGGATAACCGAGTTCGTTCCGCTCTCGTTCATCCATCGAAACACCCCGCTGTACCGCCGGGGGATCGTCGAGGGAGGCCCCTCGCGCGACGAGGACGAACTGGTCGTCGCCGTCGCCCGCCTCTTTCTCGACAACGTCGATCACATCCAGGCGTCGTGGGTCAAATCCGGCGACGCACACGGGCTCAAGCTGCTCAACTGCGGCGCGGACGACTTCATGGGGACGATCCTCTCCGAGGAGATCACCAGCCGGGCCGGCGGCGAGTACGGGGAGTATCGCTCCTTCGACGACTACGTCGAGCTGATCACCGCCATCGGTCGGGTTCCGGTCGAACGCTCGACGGACTACCGAAGCCAGCGGCGGATCGATCCCGATGACGGTCCCCACGGCCCGATGCTCGGCCCTCGTGCCGACGGAACACCCATGCTCGCCGATCAGGACGGGACGGGGTCCCGGCGCTCCGCGCATGCGGACGATTAAGAGGCGAACCCGATCGGAACGCCACCAGAGCGAACCCGGCCGGAACGCCACCAGAGCGAACCCGATCGGAACGCAACCGAACCGACGGGTCGATCAGGAACGGCAACGGATCGTGAACGATCGCGAACCGATTTCCGTTCCCGAACGTTCGGAATCGTCGAAGCAGTCTTGAGTGTGCTTTACGTTACCATGATCTATGTCGACCTCGGACGGCCTGCCCGAACGTGACGATCGGTCGGTGGAGCTCGGAGAGGCGGTGACGGGGTTGGACCTCACCGCAGCCGATGAGCGTATTCTCGCCTATCTCGACCGCGCCGGCCCGGACTATCCAGCCCTCGTGGCGGGCAACACCGGTCTCCACGTCGCATACGTCGAAAAGCGGATCGCGATGCTGGCCGCGGCGGGGTTCCTCGAGCCGGTTAGCGGCGAGGTCATCTATCGGATCACCGATCCCGGACACGATGCCCTCCATGGGACCTGATCACAGGGTGTCGACCACGGAACGTCGCCGTCCGAACGCCCCCGCGTGGGTGACACCCCCGTTCGCGTAATACCGCTCGTCCCGGGACCGGAACCACGATGTCCGACGCCTACCCGACAATCGTCTGACTGACACTTTTGTGGACGCCCACGAATGGATCCCGGTGTCGATGACCCCGACCGGACGGCGCGGCGGGCGGCCCCTCGGCGGAGCCCTCGCCATCGAACCCGTGGGGATGTCGCTTGCCGTCGCGTTCGCCGTCGGCGTGGGGACACCGGCCGTCAGGACCGCCGTTGGGGTCGGGGCCGTCAGGCTCCTGCCTCTCTGCTGTGGGATCGTGCTGTTCGTCGCCGCCGTGCGGTACGCCGTCGGCCGGAAGGACGGGCTAGCGTGGGCACACGGCCTTGCCGGGGTCGGGCTCGGCGTCGCCGCGGTCGCCGGCGACGGGGTCGGCGTCTGGGCCGGTGTGGTACTCGCCGGTATCGGCGGGGTGTGGGTCCTCCACAGCACGAGACGGCGGATCGATCGGCGGCGGCCGCCCGCGTAGGATCGACCGGAGGTCGCCGTCCGTGTCGGGAGCTTATCGCGGCCGCGTTCGTGTGGATGACGATCGCGGCCGCCGTCCGCGTCTCACCGCCCGAGGTCGGCGTGAGCCGAGGAGAGGTGCCGCGAGCCGAGCGCCGCCAACAGCGAAAGCTCGCCCGCCAGCGCGCCGACCGCGATCGCCTCCGCGAGCGCGTCGGCGTTCGTCCCCGCGGGGTCGCCGCCGCCACGGACGCCGAGGATCTCCAACCCGGCCGCCTGTGTCGGCAGCCGAGTGCCGCCGCCGACGGTCCCGACCTCGAGGCTCGCCAGCGAGACCGAACAGTAGAGGTCGCCCTCGGGGGTCGTCTCCGCGGTCGTGATCGCGTTCGCCCCCTCGACGACCTGTGCCTCGTCCTGGCCGGTCGCGAGGAACATCGCGGCGACCGCGTTGGCGACGTGGGCGTTGAACCCGAGCGAGCCGGCCTTCGCGGAGCCGACGAGGTTCTTTCGCGTGTTGATCTCGGCGATCGCCGCCGGCG
This sequence comes from Halorubrum vacuolatum, assembly GCF_900188065.1. Taxonomy (GTDB): domain Archaea; phylum Halobacteriota; class Halobacteria; order Halobacteriales; family Haloferacaceae; genus Halorubrum; species Halorubrum vacuolatum. The sequence goes on along the minus strand of NZ_FZNQ01000010.1, from coordinate 72,132 downwards.
TCGTATGGAGACGCTCCTCGACGATCTCGCGCGGGATCGTGACGTCGGCGGAGACCGACCGCCCGCGGCCCTCGACCGCGTTGACCGCGGCGGGTTTCTTGTCCGAACAGAGGTTGCCCGAGAGCGCGACGAGCGAGGCGTCGGTCTCGGCTTCGATCAGCGCACAGGCCTCGCCGGTGGCGATGGTGGCCATGTTCATCCCCATCGCGTCCTTCGTGTCGTAGCGGAACCGGAGGTAGACGTTGTTGCCGACGACGTACGGCGTCACGTCGACGAGTTCGCCGTGGTTCGTCGTCGCCTCGGCGGCCGCCCGAAGCTCGGAAATGTTGTCATCGACCCACTCGACGAGTGCGGTCGCCGCCGCGACGTCGGCGACGCGGAAGACCGGCGCCCGGGTCATCCCCCGTTTCGTCACCCGCGCGGTCGCCCCGCCGGCGTCGTTGAGCACCGAACAGCCGCGATTGATCGAGGCGACGAGCGCCCCCTCCGTCGTCGCGAGCGGGAGGTACCGGTCCCCGGAGAGCGCGTCGCCGTCGACCGCAACCGGCCCGGCGACGCCGAGCGGGACCTGAACCGCCCCGATCATGTTCTCGATGTTGGCGTCGGCCGCGGCGGCGTCGAAGGCATACTCGCCGAGGACGTCGACGTCGGCGTCGACCGTCTCGGCGACGAGCAGCCGGCGGGCCGCCGTGGCCACGTCGGCAGCCGCGTGTTCCTCGAGCTCGTGGAGACGGAGCTCGCCCGCACGAACCCGGTCGGCGAGCGCCTCCGCCGTGGTCTCGGTCATGCGCCCGACTCCTCGCGGCGGGCGCTAATGGCTGTCGGTTTGTGTGGATCCCGCCTCCGTGACCGAGAGGGGGCCGGTGAAAGACGATGCCAAAGAAGGCTACCCACGAACGAACGCCGAGAGGCGCTCACGGAGGCTATCCTCTCCGAGCACGAGGTAGACGGCGTCGCCGCCGTCCTCATAATAGGAGTCGATCCGGCGTTTCACCTCGAAGCCGAGATGGTCATAAAAGCCGAGCGCGGACTCGTTCGTCACGCGGGCGTGACACGTCACGGTTCGATGTTCGTCGGCGACGTCGGCGATGAGGCTCGCGGCGTATCCACGGCCACGGCAGTCGGAATCGACCGCGAGAAAGAGGACGTAGCCGTCGCGGCGGACGGACGCGAAGGCGACGAGGCGACCGTTCTCGAAGAGGAGGTGTGTCATCGAGCGTCGATAGGCATCGGTGAAAAAGCCACGTCGCTGTCGGAGGACGCCTTCCTCCCGGCGAATCCGCTCTTTCAGCTCCCACGCGGCCGTGACGTGGTCCGCGTGACCGGGCGGATCCGTCCGTTTCCGCACGTTGATGCTCACTGTGAGGAGATAACACGCGCGCTGAATATAACTCCACCGCCATGCCGGAGCATGCGCATAACCCCCTCGACAGCGATGGATGCGGATGGAAAGCGCGAAGTCGTCACGAGCGCAAGCCCCGACGTGAGCTATCAGCTACGGGAGCACACGGCGGACGTCGCCGTCGAGGCGAGCGCGCCGACGCTCGCGGGCGTCTTTGCGGCCGTCGCCGAGGGGTTCACGGCCGCGAGCTGTGAGGCCGTCCCCGACGGTGGCGAGCGATTCGAGCTGACCGTCACGGCCGAGAGCCGGGAGGCCGCCCTCTTCGAATATCTCGACGAGTTGATCTACGAGCGCGACGTCCGGCTCGTGCTCCCGGTCGACCACGAGGTGACCGTCGACGGTTCCGATCACGAAGTGACCGTCGATGAGTCCGGTCACGGGGCCGCCGTCGATGAGTCCGGTCACCGGTGGGAGATAACCGCGACCGCCCGCGGAGTCCCGCTTGCCGAGCTGGACGCACGCGAAATCAAGGCCGTGACCTACTCGGAGATGACGCTCGAACGCCGTGACGGCGGCTGGTACGCGTACGTCGTCTTCGACGTGTGAGAAGGGCGTTTATGAACGCTGACGGGAAGAGACGCCGTCTATTCGAGGAGGACAGCGTTGACGCCGCCGGTCTGTCCGGGGCGGGAGGTGACGCGGGCACGACCCTCGGAGGTCTCGATGATGGCCCCCTTCGTGATGATGTTCCGGCGGACGTAGTTGACGTTCGAGGGGTTCTCGACGACGTTCTCGATCGTCGCTTCGACGACCTCGCCGCCGTCGGCGACCTGTGCGACGTTCGTCGAGAGCGCGCGGACCTTCTTATCGTTGCCGCGGGAGTCGATGTACTGGATACGCGGCTCGCCGACGGTCGTCTCCGCCGGCTCGCGGCCGAGTTGGTGGCGTTTCTTGTTCGAGGCGTGTTTCAATCGACCGCCGGTTCGCTTGCGCGTGGAGCGTCCCTGATCTTTCATATCGTAACGGACAGCCAGCGAATACTTGAACCGTTCGACTCGGGACGGAGCCGCCCAAGCGGGTGGATTCGACCGATCGGGTCGCTCCGGCAATCACCCCTGAACCGGTACCACGTCGACGACGGTCCCATCGATCAGCCGACCGAGGACGACGTGCGGCACCGAAACACGTGACGCGTCGGTCGAGTCGGTCGCGAGCGCGTCGTAACGTCGGCGGAACGTCGTCGCGATCGCCCGGGCCGTCTCCGCCCGTTCGTCGTCATCGACCTTGTTACAGAGCGGGATCGCGACCGCCCCCTCGGGGACGCCACGGAGCCCCCCGTCGGGGCTGGCGAGCACCGTCCCGACGAGTTCGGCCGTGATCGGGTCCCCGAGCGAGACGTCGAGTCCGGCGGCGCGCGCGACGGAGACAACCCGCTCCGGCCGATGGACGACCGCCTCGTCGAGCGGCTCGCCAACGACGTTCGCGGAGACGATAGGCACGACGACATCCGTGCGGGAGGGGATCTGTGGTTCACGTTCATTTGGAGCCTTGAACTCCCGGAGACGGGCCCCATCGGCTTTGATGAGTACCGGCCCGTCGTGTGCCGCGATCAGATCGTCGACGCCCGTCACATCGTAGCCACGATAGCGATCCGACCGCTCACGTTCGGGGACGAGGCCGAGGGATCCGTCGGCCGGTATCGGCCCCGAACCGGCCGTTTCCTCGACGAGCCCATCGCCGTCAACAAATGCCTCCCGGGCGGCCGTGACGGGATCCGGGGTGACCCGGACGGCGTCGACGGCGTGATCGAAGATGGGGATCCGAACCGTCGCCGTGACGACGGCCCCGTCGAGTCGATCGGCGAGCGCATACAGCGTCGTTTTCTTGCCGCCGGCGCCGACGACCGCGAGCGCGGCGTCAGTCGCGCGGAACGCCTGAACGAGGTCCATGTCTTCCCCTCACCGGTCGGGGTGAAAAACCGTTCCGGACCCGATGACGGGAGGATAGAACGGATCCCAGTCGAAGCGGCCGAACCGAGTATCATTTTCAAAAATTGGCGACTGACAGTTATACATTTGGGCGGACGATCACATGCCGAGAGATGCAATACGGTCCATTTTCCCGGGTTCGGTCCAGTTACGGCGCGAAACTCGCGCTGTCGCTGATCGGCGTCATGGGTATCTCCGTGGCGTATGGAGTACTCGTCTACGTGCAGGCTGCAGGGACGGGTGAGGTCGGCGCCGAGGTCCGATCGGGATTGATCGGCATGACCCTTTTAACCGTCATCGGGTTGGCGCTCATCGGCGTCACCGTCGGATCGAACACGATCATCTCGCTCCGACAGCTGACGAACAAAGCCGATCGGATGGCCGACGGCGACTTAGATGTCGAGTTGCGGACGGGCCGAACCGACGAGATCGGCCGGCTGTTCGTCGCCTTCGACTCGATGCGCGAGTCGCTCCGGACGGAGATCGAGGAGGCACAGGCCGCTCGGAAGGACGCCGAAGAGGCACGCGGGGATGCCGCACAGCGTGCAGCGACGGTCGAACGAAAGGCGACGGAATACGAGGAGGCGATGCGAGCGGTCGCGGCGGGCGATCTCACAAAGCGGGTCGAGACGGACTGTGAGAACGATCCCATGTCCCGCGTCGGCGTCGCGTTCAACGGGATGGTCGCGGAACTCGAGGATACTGTCGCGTCGGTCGCGACCGTCGCGGAGGAGACCGCCGACGTCGCCGGAACCGTCGACGCCCGCACCGACAGCCTCCGCTCGACGACCGGAACCGTCTCCGGCGCCGTCGAGGAGATCGCCGACGGGGCCCGCGCACAGCGCGACGACCTTACGGCCGCGACGGACGAGGCCGAGACGCTGGCGTCCTCCGCCGAGGAGGTCGCAGCGACGGTCGCCGACGTGGCCGAAACCGCCGAACACGCGGCATCAGTCGGCGATGAGGGCCGGGAGGCCGCGGAGGAAGCGCTCGCCGAGATGGACGCCATCGAGGATCGGACCGCCGAGACGACCGCCGAAGTCGAGGCGCTCGCCGCGGAGGTCGAGGAGATCGGCGAGGTCGTCGACACCATCTCCGATATCGCCGAGCAGACGAACCTGCTCGCGCTCAACGCCTCCATCGAGGCCGCCCGTTCGGGCGCGGACGGCGCCGGGTTCGCCGTCGTCGCCGAGCAGGTGAAGGAGCTGGCCGAGGAGACGAAGGAGTCGGCGGCGGAGATCGAAGCGCGGATCCACGCGGTCCAAGAGCGTGCGGAGACGGGCGTCGACTCGATGGAGCGGACCGAAGAGCGGATCGTCGCCGGCGTGGAGACCGTCGAGACGTCCATCGACGCGCTCGAACGGCTCGCGGAGGCCTCCGAGCGGACCGACACGAGCATGACGGAGATCACCCGCGCCACGGAAGCGCAGGCCGACTCCGTCGACGCGGTCGTGGGTCACGTCGAGGACGTCGCCGCGATCAGCGCGCAGACGGCGAGCGCCGCCGGCGACGTCACGGGAGCGGTCGACGAACAGGAGCAGACCCTGACCGCCGTCGAGAACGCGGCCGGGTCGCTGTCGGACCGTGCGGCCGCACTTCGGGTCGCCGTCGAGGACTTCACATATCAGGCGGACGGAACGATCGTCGATGGGAACGGCGGTCAGCCTCCGAGCGTAACGGCTGGAGCCGAGCGATCGTCTGCCGTCCCGGACGGTGGCGCGGACGAGGAGGGGGTGAACTGAGATGCCGGTCGATACCACCCTCTGGGCGTGGCTCGGCGTCCTCACGATGGCCGCCGGAACGGTGCCGCCGCTTTGGATCTGGTTCACCCGCTCGGGGGACGATCGACCCGGCGAGGCGATACACTACGCGACGCTCGTCGGGATCACGGGGATCGCGGCCGTGGCGTACGTGTTCATGGCGCTCGACATCGGAACGATCGTCACCGCCGTCGGTACGCTGGAGACCGCCCGCTACGTCGACTGGCTCCTGACGACGCCGCTGTTGTTGTTGTACCTCGTGCTGCTCGCGCAGCCGTCACAGCGGGTGTTGGCGACGCTGATAATCATCGACGTGCTGATCATCGTCGCCGGGGCCGTCGCGGTCCTCACGACCGGACCGCTCTCGTGGGGGGCGTTCGCCGTGGGCGTCGCCGCGTACCTCGGGCTCGTCTACGGGTTGTTGGTGAAGCTGCCGGCGGCGGCGAGCGCGAAAGACGACCGCGTTCGTGCGGTGTTCGGCACGCTGCGGAACATCACCATCGTGCTGTGGACGCTCTATCCGATCGTCTGGGTGCTCGCGCCGACCGGCCTCGGCCTGTTGACGACCTCGACGGAGATGCTCGTCTACGTCTATCTCGATGTCGTCTCGAAGGTCGGGTTCGTCGTCGTCGCGGTCGCGGGGATCGACGCGCTCGCATACCTTCGTGACGAGATACACACACCGGAGGACGGGGTGGGATCCGTCCCATCACGCGACCGTGCCGGCCACGAACCGACGGGAGCGGACTGAAACGGGACGCTAGCGAGTTGAACGACGACAAACGCTGGACGGCGGCGAACGCTGGACGGCCGCCATCCGGAGTGCTGGAGCGCGCCGACGTAGCCACAGTCATGGGGGGGATGACGAACGAACCGCCGACGTAAATTATCAACTATTCGAGTGAACTTTAATTCACCAATGCTTTATTTATATACACCGCGGTGTATCGATCGGCCGCACGGGAACATCGTGTGCCTCTGACAGAACCGATCCCGGCCGCCGTTTGGCGGTCGCCCGTCTGCGGCTTTCTTGAGACGACGAGCGTCGGCCGCGCCGGTATCGATTTATCCCACCCCGACGACCGATCGGTATGACCGGCGACGAGTCCACGGCCGATGTGGAGCCGACCCTCCGAAGCTACGGGATCAGCGTCGAGTCGATCGCGAACGAGGACCCGCTGGAGCTGACGTACATGACCGCGTTTCCCGGCCGGGAGGTCCATCGTCGTGAGGTGGGACGGGCGCTCAACGCGCTCATCGAGCGCGCGGAGGCCGGCGCCTGGGAGCCGACCCGTGTGGAGGCGACGGTGGTACGGTCACCGGGTGACGTGCTCGGCGAGTGGGCCGCCGAAGGCGAGTGGTTCGAGGCGTTGATCGACGGCGAGTTGACCGAGGTGGAGTTCTCGACGCGGGTACTGCAGACGCTGACCCACGTCGACGAGGAGGGATCCGATCCGTGACCCGACGAGTACCCGTTAACCGCGCCCAGCGCCGGGTGGAACGACCGCCGCGCGAGCGATTCGCCACCAGATCCCTCGCGTTCGACGTCGACGGCGAGACGGCGCGGGGAACGCTGTATCTGCCGCCCGGAACCGACGATCCGCCGACGATCGTGATGGCTCCGGGGCTCGCCGCCGAGCGGGTCTTCGGCTATCCGGCCGTCGCCGAGCGGTTCGCCGACGCCGGCTACGCCGCCTTCTCTTTCGATCATCGCGGGTTCGGGGACTCCGACGGCGACGACCAAACCGTCTCGCCGGCGCGTCACCGGGAGGATCAGGCGGCCGCGCTGGATCGACTCTCCCGGGTCGACGCGCTGGGGTCCAAACGCGTGCTCTGGGGAACGTCGCTTTCCGGCGGCACCGCCATCTCGCTCGCCGTCGAGCGCCGTGACGTCGATGCCGTGATCGGGGTCGCCCCGCTGCTCGACGGCCGTCAGCTGGGTCGCTCGCGGGGCGGACGCTACGTGGCCGGCGGGGTTCTCACGGGGGTTCGTGACCGACTCGGGCGACGGATCGGCCGCGGCGGGTCGGTTCCCGTCGTCGGCGGGACCGAGGAGTTCGCGCTCCTCACCGAGCCCGGAACACAACGCGGCTATCTCGACCTCGTCGACCGGGAGTCGCGCTGGCGGAACGAGACCCCCGCGAGATCGCTTCTCGGCCTGCTCGGACACCGGCCGATCGAACGGGTCGAGGAGGTGACCGTGCCGACGCTCCTGCTCGCCGGCACCGACGATCCGGTCGCACCCGCCGAACGGGTCGCCGAGGCGGCCGAGCGGCTCGACCGTGGGACGTTCGTCTCGATGCCGATGGACCACTTCTCGGCGTTCGGCGCGGATTTCGAGCCGGCGGTCGGCCACCAGCTCTCGTTCCTCCGGGACGTCTTCGATCGCGAGTGAGCCGCGACACGCCGACCGCGAAGGGCGGCGGGACGGGTATCATCCACCGCCGCTGGCAACGATTTTACCCCCGGAACGCCTCGATCCCGACATGACCGTCGTCGCCCTGTTGAGCGTTGCACCGGTTATCGAGGGGAGCATGTCCGGCGAGGTGGCCAAGGCGGTGGCCGCCCTCGACGAGTTCGACATCACCTACGAGACGAATCCGATGGGAACCGTGATCGAAGCCGACGACATCGATACCCTGCTCGCGGCGGTCGCGGCCGCACACAAGGCGGTCGACGGCGACCGCGTCTCGACGTATTTAAAGGTCGACGACAAACGGACCGCCGAGACGACCGCCGCGGACAAGGTCGCCGCCGTCGAGGAACATCTCGGTCGCGAAGCCCGCAGCGGACGGGATGGCGAGTGAGTGCTGTGGAACGTCCTGGGTGAGGGGACGACAACCGTCAGGGGACAGCCACCGACGGGAGCGTCCACCGTCAGGAGGCGTCCACCCCCACCGTCCCGCCCGCGTCGACGTCGCCCGCGGGGTTGGTGACGCCGACCTCCACCGTCGAGGTTTCGACGACGCTCGCTTCGTCCTCGCCGCCCTGGACGGTCACACGCAACACGATGTCGAGTTCGGTCGCCGTCGACTCCCCGCCCGCGAGGGTGGCGTCGCTCAGCGCGTCGCTTGTGACCGTCTCGCCGCGTTCGGTCACGTCCGCACGGTCAAGGGTGACGACGATCCCACCGTCGACGGCGTCGAACGCCGCTGCGAGATCGGGAATGGAGGGATCGTCGGGATCCTCGAAGGCGTCCTCCAGCGGCGAGATCGAACCGACATCGCCGGGGGTCGCATCCGGCCGTTCGGCATGGAGCGTCTCCTCGTAGATAACGTCGATACCCTCGTCGGTGCCGGCCGCGAGGGTCACCTCGACCGTCTCCACGCCGTCGCTGAAGTCCGTCCACGTGACGGCGATCTCGGGGGAGAGATATACCGAGGAGATCCGTCCCTCGTTGCTCGTCACCGTCGGTGCCTCCCCGACCTCGAAGGCGGCCGGGTCGCCCTCGACGGCGACCGCGGGAGTGGGGACTGTCGCGAGCGTCGCCATCCCCGCGCCTCCGAGACCGAGGAACCCGGCACCGGTGGCGAGAACGGTGCGACGTGAGGGGGTTTCGATGGCTGAGGCGACCGACGGATCCGGCGAACCGGCGGATGTGCTGGACATGACGGGCAGGACTGGCCGCGGTATCGGATATAAAAGGTCGCTCGGGCGAGCGGACGCTCAACCTTTGATGTTACAGACGGGGAACGTGCGCACGACCTTGTCGCCGATGCCGAGGTCGTCGCTGACGCGGACGACCTCGTCGACGTCTTTGTAGACGCCGGGTGCCTCCTCGGCGATCGTTGCACCCGACTGCGCTTTCACGTGGATCGCCTGCCCGTCCCTGAGCTCCCGTCGAACGTCGCCGCCCTGGAACTCCCGTTTCGCCTGCGTTCGGCTCATGAGGCGGCCGGCACCGTGGGCGGTCGAGCCGAACGAGACGTCCATCGACGCCGCGCCGCCGCGAAGGACGTACGAACCCGCGCCCATGCTGCCCGGAATGATGACGGGCTGGCCGACCTCGCGATAGGCCGCGGGGACGTCCTCGTGGCCCGCCGGGAACGCCCGAGTCGCGCCCTTCCGATGGACGTAGAGATCGCGTTCGGTCCGGTCGACGACCGCGTTACCGACGGCGGGGAGGCCGTCGGGGCCGACGCCGACCTCGTGGGTCTCCTTTTTGCCGATGTTGTGGGCGACGTCATAGAGGAGCGTCATTCCGAGATCGTCGATCGGATCGGCGTCGAAGACCTCGCCGAAGACCTCGCGCGTGCGGTGGGTGATCAGCTGGCGGTTCACCCACGCGAAGTTGATACACGCGCCCATCGCGCCGTAGTACTCCTCGGCGAGGTCCGAGCCGGCGGGCGCGGCCGCGAGCTCCTTGTCCGGAAGCTCCGCGAGGAGGTCGCCGTGTGTCTGTTCGATCCGTCGGAGGTAGTCGTTGCAGGTCTGATGGCCGAGTCCACGGCTGCCGCAGTGGATCAGGACGACGATCCCGTCGGCAGCGAGGCCGTAGGCCTCGGCGACGTCCGGGCGGAAGACGTCGGTGACGCGCTGGACCTCCAGGAAGTGGTTGCCCGAGCCGAGCGACCCCATCTGGTTGCGCCCGCGGTCTTTCGCCTTCTGGGAGACGAACTCGGGGCGAGCGTCCGGACGGCGGCCGCCGTCCTCACAGTTGGTGCAGTCGGATTCGATCCCGTAGCCGGCCTCCACGGCCCACTCCACGCCGCGTTCGAGCGCGCCGTCGATCGCGTCCGCGGTGCCGGTGATGACGCCACCGCCGCCGAGCCCGGAGGGGACCGCCTCGAAGAGCGCCTCGACCAGTTCGTCCTCGCGTCCCCGGACATCGTCGTAGGTCAGGTCCGTTCGAACCATCCGGACGCCACAGTTGATGTCGTAGCCGATCGCGCCGGGCGAGATACAGCCGACCTCGGCGTCGATCGCCCCAACCCCGCCGACGGGGAAGCCGTAGCCTTGGTGGCCGTCGGGCATGCAAATGGCCGGTTCGACGATACCGGGGAGATGGGTCGCGTTTCGAAGCTGCTGGAGGGTCTTGTCGTCGGCGATGGCCTCCAGGAGCTGCTCGCTGGCGAGCACGCGTGCGGGCACGTTCATTCCTCCCTCGCGGGGGATCTCCCAGACATGCTCGCGCACCTTCTCCAGTCGGATCCCGTCGAACTCGCGTGTGGTCATACGTCGGCGTTCGCCGGCCGAACTCAAGGGCGTTGCGTCCGGCAGCGAACACCGATCGCCCATCTGAAGCTATATATTCCGCGGTGTGTACGCAAATGACGTGTATATCGGAGTCGACGAGGCCGGAAAGGGACCGGTGCTCGGGCCGATGATCGCCGCCGCCGTCCGTGCGGATCCCGCCGATCTTCCGGATGACGTGGACGATTCAAAGCGTGTCGCACCCGCGAGACGCGAGGCGATCGACGCCGAACTTCGCGGTCGGTCAACCGTGCGAGTCGCCGTCGCGACCGTCGAACCGGCCGCTATCGACTCGCCGGAGACCGACATGAACACGCTCACCGTCCTCGCACAGGCGGCCGCTGTGCGGAGTGTCGCGGACCCGGAAGATCGCGTGATCGCCGACGCGGGCGACACGAGCGAGAACCGGTTCGCCCGGCGGCTTCGCGACCACGTAATCGGCGAGGGTGGAGCGGGTGACACAGAACCGTCCGACAGCGCGACCGTACTCCAGCGGTTCGTGGCGGTCGAGAGCCACGGCCGCGACACCCCCGAAAGGTCAGCGGCCGACCCGGACGAACCGATCCCGGCCCCCAAAGGAACCGTCGACGTGACCGCTCGACACGGCGCGGACGCCGACGATCCCGTGGTCGCGGCCGCCAGCGTCGTCGCGAAGGTCGTACGGGACGACCGGATGGCCGCCATCGACGCGGCGTACCCGGCCTATGACGGCGTTGGGAGCGGCTACCCGAGCGACCCGACGACACGTCGCTTCCTCGAGGCGTACGTGGCCGACCACGGAGACGTCCCCGACTGTGCCAGACGGTCGTGGTCGACCTGTGCGGACGTGCTCGCGGCGAACGAGCAGGCCGGGCTCGGCGATTTTTAACTGGCCGATCGCATGGGGGCGATGCGGCGAGCGACGCGCGGTGTCGGGGTCGGGTGGGACCGCCGAGTCGGAACCCTCAGGTCGCATCCACCCCAAAACGGAACATGGAATACCGTGGCGCGGTCCTCGACGTGGACGGCACGGTCGTCCGCGGGAACGACCCGATCCCGGGCGCACCCGAGGGCTTCGATCGGCTCACGCGGGCGGGTATCGACCCGCTTTTCGTCTCGAACAACCCGACGAAGCCGGCGACGGCGTACATCGATCGGCTCGGCCGGGCCGGATACGATGTCGACGCCGACCGCGTGTTCACCGCGGGCACGCTCACGACGAAGTACTTGAGGGAGTATCATGCTGAGGACGACCTGCTCGTGATCGGCGAGGAGGGGCTTTTGGACCAGCTCACGGCGGCAGGCCTCTCGCTCACCGACACCCACAGCGACGCCGACGCGCTCGTCGTCTCCATCGACCGCGAGTTCGGCTACGACGACCTCCGAACGGCGCTGTGGGCGCTCGATCGGGGGATCCCATTTATCGGCACGGACCGGGACCTCGTCATTCCCGCGCCCGAGGGCGACGTGCCCGGCTCCGGGGCGATGATCCGATCCGTGGCGGCCGTCGCCGACCGCGCACCGGATATCGTCCTCGGAAAGCCCTCCGAGCCCACGGTCGAGTTCGTCCGAGAGCGGCTCGCCCACCCGCCGGAAGCCTGCCTCGTCGTCGGCGATCGGCTCGACACCGATATCGCGCTGGGCGAGCGCGCGGGCATGACCACGGTGCTCGTCCGGTCGGGGATCACCGACGAGGAGACGCTGGCGAAAAGCGAACTCCAGCCGGATTACGTCCTCGACCATCTCGGCGAGATCGACCGCGTGATCGGATAAGCCGGAGCGACGTCCGTGGCCGAGGCGGTATATAAACCCGCGGGGAGCGTGTATAACAGCTCGAACGAGGTATATAACCTCAGCTAGCGCAATCCAGCGAGCGCAGTCGGCGCGCGCCTCCGAGCGCCCGTATGGACGGGCGCGAGGAGCAACCGCGCGAGGGAGGTGGGCGGGCGCCGGACCACCCGGCGCCCGCCCGCCGAGGCTGGGGAGGACCGAGGCCGAGGGCGACTGAACGGGCGAGACTGCACGGATACGACCGAACGGGCGAGACTGCACGGATACGACCGAACGGGCGAGACTGCACGGATACGACCGAACGGGCGAGACGGAGGCCGAAGAAACGACCTGACGCCCGGGAAGCATGAATATTTATAAGCAATCGTTTCCTCTACCCGGCTGTGAGAGGCGTTAACAACCATGGTGCGGCGTCGCGCGGGTTGATCACCGGCGGCGACATGCCGGGCAAGCATGACGACGCCGGCGACGACACCGAGGACGGCGAAACCGGCGAACACGGCGAAACCGGCGAACACGGCGAAACCGCCGGAGACGGCCGGGTGCCGATCCTCGAGGGGCACGCCGTCTGGTTCAACGAGTACCGGTACTGATCCGACCGAACCGGGCGTCGCCGCATGCCAAACGACCATATAAAAGCGCCGACCGCCGAGGGGACGCCCCGCCCGACCTGACCGCCTCCGGCAGCTTTTAAGCCGCTCAACGGCTACCCCGATGTATGCAATGGAACACGGACTGGGGACTGCGTGGGCGCATGGCGTTCACGATGTTCCTGTTGTTCGCCCTCTACCTCGTGTTCGTCGGCATTCTGGTCCAGATGTTCAACGCGGGGATGCTCACCGTGTTGATCATGCTCGGCGGGTTCTCGCTCGTCCAGTACTTCTTCAGCGACAAGCTCGCGCTCCGCAGCATGGGCGCCCGTGAGGTCACCGCCGACGAGTATCCCGAGTTGCACCGCCAGATCGAACGGCTGAGCCAGCAGGCCGACCTCCCGAAGCCGAAGGTCGCCGTCGCCGACTCGCAGGTCCCGAACGCGTTCGCGACCGGCCGGAACCAGAAGAACGCGACCGTCGCCGTGACGACCGGCATCCTCCGCACGCTCAACACGGAGGAACTGGAGGGCGTGCTCGCACACGAGCTCGCACACATCAAAAACCGCGACGTCATGGTGATGACCATCGCCTCGTTCCTCTCGACCATCGCCTTCTTCATCGTCCGCTGGGGCTGGCTCTTCGCGGGCAACGACCGCAACGCGCCCCCGGTTTGGGTCGCCATCGCCGTCTCGCTTGCCGTCTGGATCATCTCGTTCCTCCTGATCCGCGCGCTCTCGCGGTACCGCGAGTACTCCGCGGACCGCGGCGCGGCGCTCATCACGGGTAACCCCGGTGCGCTCGCCTCCGCGCTGGTCAGCATCAGTGGCAGGATGGACAAGGTGCCGAAGGAGGACCTCCGCGAGGAGGCCGAGATGAACGCCTTCTTCATCATCCCGATCCGCTCCGGGTTCATCGGCAAGCTCGCCTCGACGCACCCCTCCACCGAGAAGCGCATCGAGCGCCTCCGCGAGCTCGAAAAGGAGATGGCGACGGCCTGAACCGGCCGCAGCCATCGGTTTCTCATTGGAACTCACACCCGCCCGCCGGACCGAAAGGTCCACCCGCCTCGCTCACGCACGGCGGGTATGCACGATGGAGGCGAGGTCGTCGTCCTCCGGTACGGTCACCGGCCGGGCCGCGACGACCGGATGACGACACACGTCGGGTTGACCGCCCGCGCGCTCGGCGCCGACCGCGTGGTGCTGCCGGACAACGCGGGCGGCCCCGCCGAGACGATCCGCGACATCACCGATCGATTCGGGGGGCCCTTCGAGGTCGAGTTACGCGCGGATCAGAAGGCGGCCGTCCGGAACTTCGGGGGGACCGTCGTCCACCTGACGATGTACGGCGAGCCGATCCAGACCGTCGAGGCATCGATCCGCGAGACCCATCGTCGCCCATCGGCGGACCTCCTCGTCGTCGTCGGCGGCGAGAAGGTACCGTGGGAGCTGTACGAGCGGGCGGATTTCAACGTCGCCGTGACGAACCAACCACACTCGGAGGTCGCTGGACTCGCCGTCCTCCTCGACCGGCTCTTTCAGGGTGCCGAACTCGATCGCGAGTGGGTTGACGCCGACCGACGGGTCGTCCCGATGGCGACCGGAAAACGGGTTGTGGACGCTCAAAACGAGGTCAAAGGGGCGAATAACGACGAGCGCGACGACGAATAACCGTGGGAGCGGTGGGAAGCGTCAGGACGGGGTCTCCCCGATAGGGGGGACACGGGATGCAGATGGCCCGCATCAGCGACCGCTTCACATTGCGCGTAGAGCGAACGCCTCACACGGCCCGCTTCGAACGGAGCCGTGCGAGGCGGATCCGCGTCTCCTGGGGGGTCGTCCCGCGAACGCGATCCGTCGTCTCGTCGGCCATGGAGAGAAGCGAGAGTCGGTCGAAAAGCGGGGGCCAGTCGGCGGCACCGGCGGCTTCGCGGGCGAACGAGAGCGCGTTCGCCAGGCCGTCGCGCTCCGGCTTGCCGACTCGCGAAACGGCGACGTCCGCCGCACGACGCCCCTCGGCGACGTGGAAGCGGTCGGCGACGACGAACGGGAGCCACGCCGGAAGGATAAGGATCCACAGGAGCACGCCGGCCGCGGCCGCGACTGGACCGGGGACACGCCCCCGTTCCGGTTCATACCCGTGAATCCGGTTGACACGACGGTCGGTATCGCCCCGATCGTTTCGCCGCCCGACGAGCAGCGTCGCCACGATCGCCAGCGTCTCCACGGCCACGGCGGCCGGTAACAGCGCGGTCGTGATCGCGACCTCCCGGCGTTGTAATCGCACGAGGGCGTGTCGTAACGCGGCATCGCGGTCGTCCTGCGGCAACGAGAGCAGGCGAGTCGAGACGACGAGGGTGGCTCCCCGATAGCCGTCCGCGACCGCGACGTTCGCCGCGGTGCCACGGACGATCCGCACCGTCGGGGGCTCGACGCCCACCGACCCGGCGAGTTCGGAGACGCGGTGTTCGATGAACGCCGATGGCCGGTCCTCGAGGTCGGCCGCCGGGAGGCGATCGATCCGCCGATCGAGGAGGATCGGCCCGACCGCGGCCGAGACGGCGGGACCCCCGACGAGCGCGAGCAGGAGGCCGACGAGCGGGCCGAACCCGGCGAGGAGCGCGATCGGGACGGCAACGGGCGTCGCGAGAACGACCGGAACGAGCACGAACGCGAGGAGGCCGAGAGCCGATCGCCTGCGCGACGGCTCGGTAAGCAGGGACGTGATCGAAGCAGGGATCGGGTCCGAAGGCGGATCGGGGTCGGATTGCGCGGCCGAATCGGTCGCCTCCGTCGACGAGCGGGGCGCGGGGCTGTCGGCCGGTTCGCCTGCGGGATCCGTCCCCGTATCCGACATACGTGATGGTCGTCGGTCGATCGGAATAAAGGTCTGCCGGAGGAGCCGCCGGGGCATCGAGTTGGACACGCTCGGGGATGGATCGATCAGCGCCGCGGATCGGTGCGCATCGACGGACACGTCGACCTTCCGGAGCTTTTAACCCCGCTGCTGTCCGAATTTCCGGCAATGGCTTTTGAGGACCTGCTGAACGACCCCGTCATCCAGAAGTACCTCCACGAGCTGGTCGGGCCGACGGGGATGCCGGTCGCTGCGGCACCACCCGAAGGCGAGGTGACCGACGAGGAGCTGGCCGAGGAGCTTGGCTTGGAGTTAAACGACGTCCGTCGGGCGCTTTTCATCCTCTATGAGAACGACCTCGCGACCTACCGACGGGTCCGCGACGAGGATTCGGGCTGGCTGACGTATCTCTGGACGTTCCACTACGATAACATCCCGGAGAACCTCGAAGAGGAGCTGTACCGGCTGTTGGATGCCCTCGAAGAGCGTGAGGAGTACGAGCGGACCCACGAGTTCTACCTCTGTGAGGTGTGTTCGATCCGCTTCGAGTTCGGCGAGGCGATGGACTTCGGCTTCGAGTGTCCCGAATGCGGCTCGCCCGTCGAGGCGATGGACAACGAGCGCCTCCGTGAGGCGATGGCCCGTCGCGTCGAGGAGGTTCGTGACGAGCTCAACGTGGACGTGACCGGCTGATGGTCGTGCTTGCAACCAAGTGCTATGTCGAAGGTGATGCCAGCGAGCGCTCGCTGGACGGCATGAACTCACTCGTCGACAACGAGGTCGGCGACCTCGAAGTCGACTGGCAGGTCGGCGTCCGTGGCGACGACTTCGTGCAGGTCGACGTGACCGGCGAGGACGCCACCGTCGCCCGGAACGTCCTCGCGGAGACGTGGGGCGAGATCGTCGCACACGACGAGGGACTCCAAGCCGGCGAGGAGTACGTCGGGACGCTCGAGGCGTGGGACGCCGACGGTTTCGTCCTCGATGCCGGCGAGGAGGTTCGGATCCCCGCCGATCGGCTCGGCCTCGGCGTCGGCTCCCCCGAACAGGTCGTCGAGCGATTCGGGCTCGTCCAGCACCTGCCGATGCGCTTCGTCCACGGCGAGGATGAAGGGAATACTGCCGACGACGCGGACGGGAGGACACCCCGTCTCGCCGACGGGGAACGCGATCGGCTCTACGAATGGCAACGCGGCCCGGGCCGGGTCAACGTCAACTCCGCGACGCGCGGGGAGGTACGTGCGACGGTGAACCGCGCCGGTCACGCCCGCGACATCGTCACCGTCGAGCGGCTCGGGCTGCTCGAACAGAGCATCGTCTGTGCGGAGGGGACCGACCCGCCGGGACTGTTGGCCGCCATCGGGGGGTACCTGCCGGCCGAGATGCGATGTGTCGTCTGAAACCGTGAGCATAACCCTATCCGACCCGTGAGTCACACCGAGCACCCGTGAACCGTCGATTCGTCCTCGCGCTCGCCTGTGTCGCCCTGCTCGTCGTGACCGCCGGGTGTCTCGCGTTCGTCACCGGCGGGGGGGAGATGTCGGACGAAACCCTCGATGCGGACCCGCCACGGGAATACGACTTCGACACCGACCGGGACGCGGACTTCGATCTCGCCGCCGACGGGACCTACACCGTGGTGTATAACGTCTCCGAACGGGACTCCCTCAGGCTGTATCAGGACACCGTCTACGCCGGCGACCAGCCGCTCGAGTTCCGGGCGTTCCGATATCAGTACCCCGATGGGACGGTGATCAACGGCAGCGAGTTCCGAGAGCGCGGTGGCGAAGTCGATCAGACACCCGACGAGGTGTGGATCCGCTTCGCGGACGACATGGAGGGCGGTACGGTCGCCCTCTCCGGGGAGGGATCCCCGCGCCGGTTCACCATGTTGACCTACGTGCACGGCTCGTATGCGGTCACCCTGCCCGAGGGCTTCAGCACGGACATTCCGATCGTCGGACACGTCTCCCCGCGGGGCCACGCCGTCGAGGAGGTCGACGGTCGCGACCGGATCGTCTGGGACTCCGTGACGAGCGGGTCGATCGTCGTCCAGTCGTACCGTGAACGTGACCTGGTCATCTTCGCGGGTATCGCGCTCATCGGCGGGATCGTCGCCGTCGCCGGGACGCTCCGGTTCCGTCGACAACTCGAGGAGCTGAAGGCGCGGCGGATGGAGATGGGACTCGGCGTCTACGAGGACGAAGACGACGGGGACGGGACGTAGCCGTCGAGGACGGGACGTAGCCGTCGAGGACGGGACGTAGCCGTCGGTCGGCGGCAGGCTTCCCGAGGATGATCTGTACAACCTCGTGGGTCGCCAGCGGCGTCGCTGCCACGTCCGCGCTCGAATCGTTCCCAGCGGCCTTTTGAGGCATCCGCCCGTGGGTTCGGATATGGACGTCGCCATCGTCACCGTCGGGGACGAATTGCTCGTCGGGGACACCGAGAACACGAACGCGACGTGGCTCTGCCGGCAGCTTTCGGAGCGAGGGGTTCGGGTTCGTCGGGTGACCGTCGTCCCCGATTCGATCGCCGAGATCGCCCGCGTCGTCAACGAACAGCACGCCGAATACGACGCGGTGATCGTCACCGGCGGGCTCGGGCCGACCCACGACGACGTGACCATGGAGGCGGTCGCCGCCGCGTTCGGACGCGACGTGGAGCCGAACGAGCAGGCCGCCGAGTGGCTCGAAGCGCGCGGCTACAGCGCCGAAGACCTCACCGCGGAGACGACACATCTCCCGACGGGATGCCGACCACTCGCGAACATCGAGGGCGTCGCGCCCGGCGCGGTCGTCGAATCGGCATATATCCTTCCGGGGGTACCCGCCGAAATGAAAGCGATGTTCGACTCGATCGCCGACGAGTTCGAGGGAAAGCCGATGCACACCGTCGCCGTCAACGTCGCCGAGCCGGAGAGCGAACTGCTCGACCGCTTCACCGGGATACAGGAGCGGTTCGCGGTCCGCGTTGGGTCGTATCCCGGCGAGCACGTCACCGTGAAGATCACCGCCGAGGACGCGACCGAGGCCGAGGCGGCCGCCGCCTGGCTGCGGGAACGAACGAAGGCGCCGGCCCGGAGCGGGCGGTGAAAGAAACGGTTCGACCCGAAAGGGGGGTGAGAGCCGCAACAGCCCGGTAGTCGATCAGCGATACAGGTACGCGACCCACAGCACGACGAGGAGCAGGCTCGCGATGAGCACGACGGTCGCGGTCGCGCTGATCGGAAGCGGCTCCGGCTGAACGGCGAGCGGAATCATCATCGATGCTTATCCCGGCCCCCTATTAAGGATTGATCCTTCGGTCGCGATCCGGGTCGGCCGCATCGTGTTTATTACCGACGGGCGGCGAGAGCCAGCCATGCACATCGGGTTCGTGATGAACCCCATCGCGGGGATGGGCGGCCGGGTCGGATTAAAAGGGACCGACGGAAAGGTCGCGGAGGCGATAGATCGGGGTGCAGAGCCACGGGCACCGGACCGGGCACGCCGGGCGCTCGCACGGCTCGCGACGATCCGTCCAGATGTCGAGGTTACGGCCGCCGCGGATCCCATGGGTGCCTCGCTCGTCCGTGAGGCGGGAATCACCCTCGCTGGAGTTATCGATAGTGGAACGGGGGATCAATCCTCCGAGCCAACCGAACCGAACGACCGGGTTGAGGCAACCGAATCACACGAAGCACCCGAAACCACCGCCGAGCACACGAAACGGGCGGTTCGAGGATTTCTCGACCGCGGCGTCGACCTCGTCTGGTTCGTCGGCGGCGACGGAACCGCCGCGGACGTCGCGGAGGCGCTGGAGGGAACCGACACGCCGATGCTCGGGGTGCCGGCCGGCGTGAAGGTCTACTCGTCCGTCTTCGCCGTCTCCCCGGAGGACGCCGCCGAGGTCGTCGCAAGCTTCTCGCGGACGGAACGCCGGGAAGTGATGGACATCGACGAGGACGAGTACCGAGCGGGCGAGGTCCATCCGGAGCTCCGCGCGGTCGCACACGTCCCCGTTGCCGAGGATCTCCAATCGTCGAAACAGCTCGGCGGCGGCACCGTCGAGTCGCTCGCCGAGGGCGTCGCCACCGACATCAGGGCGGGGACGGGCGTCACCTACGTGCTCGGACCGGGTTCGACGGTCGGGGCGATCAAGGCCGAACTCGGCTTCGAACCGTCGCCGATCGGCGTCGACGTCTGGCGGGACGGCGAGGTCATCGTACAGGATGCCACGGAGCGGGAGATCCTCGATTCACTCGGCGAGGAGAACGTCATCGTCGTCTCGCCGATCGGCGGACAGGGGTTCGTCTTCGGCCGTGGAAATCCCCAGCTCTCGCCGGCGGTGATCCGCGAGTGTGACGTGCGGATCGTCGCCTCCAGGGCCAAACTCGACGCCGTTCGCGTCCTTAGAGTCGACACCGACGACCCCGAACTCGACGCCGAACTCGCCGGGTGGGTGAAAGTCCGGGTCGGGAAGTTCGAGAGACGGATGATGAAGATCGCCTGAGCTACGATGTATCTGTTACATATCGCAAAACGCACGGAGACGGCGGCGTCAGTGGACGACGCCGACCTTCTCCGCGACGTATCCGAACTGATCGGCGTACCCGTACGCCGAGAGCAGCACCGGATAGAACGACTCCTCCGCGACGAGGGGTTCGCCGTCGGCGGCCGCGAAGCGCTCGCCGTCCTCCACTTGCCGGAAGTTGTTCGCGAACACCTCATATTCCTCGGCAGGCGGCTTCGGGATCCGATCCCGTAACCGGAACACCTCGACCTTCTCACGGGTGCCGAGATCGATGACGCCGGTCGATTCCGCGCCCATTCCGGGCATCGCCAACGCGCCGGTTGCCGCGAGGAAGGCTCGGACCAGCTGATACGCGTTGTCCGCGGCCGTCTCCGAGCCCTGTATTCCCGCCTCGGCCTCCAAGGTGTGTGGATGTTCGATCAGCCGACCCTCGGTGAACGCGTCGGTCTGGATGATGCTGTCGACCGGGAGATGGGGCGCGATCCCGCGAGCCACCTCGTCCATCGAATCGACGACCGCGAACGGCCCCGCGTACGACTGCGTCGAGTGGATCGCGAGGGTCGTACAGCCCGTCAGTTCCGATTGGATCCGGTGTGCCAATCGACCCTCGTGTGTGTCGGCGTTCGGATCGCCCGGAAACGCCCGATTTAAGTCCTCATCGAGGTAGCGCTCGTTTTCGGCGAGCGCCTCCTCATTGGCAATGATCAACTTGACGGCGCGTTCGACGATCGGTCCCTCACGAATGAGTCGGTCGATGGCACGGGCGCCACACGGCTCGTCGCCATGGATCGCGCCGACGACCGCGACCTCCGGCCGTCCCTCGCCCAACTCGATGACGTCCATACGACTTCGTAGACGGCGATGGATAAGTGGTGTTCGGATCGCGTGCGTTCTGCTGTGGCGATCGGAGCCGGCAGCCGGAGTCACGGACCGTGTTCGAGTCGCTCGGCGTACTCGTAATCCGCCGGATACGCGGTCGGCTGTGCGCCGTCGAGCGTGATCCGCCAGTCGTCGATGGCTGCGGGGGAATCGAGCGCACGACGGAGCCGATCGCGGACGTCCTCCACGTCGACCCCATAGAAGTCCGCGGGAACGCCGTGGAGGTACTGGAGTGCGGTCTCGAAGAGCGAGCGCATCCCGTCGTCGTTCTCGAAGTCCGCGCGTTTGTACGCGCCGGCGGCGACCTGCACCATCCCGTGGAGAAACGCGGACTCCGTACTCCCCGATCCATAGTTGTACCACTCGTCCTCGAAGCAATCGTGGGACTCATGAAAAGCGCCCGCATTGAACAGCCGAATACCGTGTTCGGTCGCCCGACGAAGGGTCGCGTGCTCCCAGTAGCCGCCAGCGAGCACGGCGTCGGGGGGCGATCCACTCCCTTCCGATGGCGTCTCCGACGTATCAGCAGAGGGATCACCCGGATCACGGTCCGTGGAGACGGAGTTCCACCCGGTCGGGTTTCCCAGCGGTGGCGCAACCCCGGGATCGCGGGTGTGTTCATCCATGACCCGGAATACGCGGCCGGCTCTCTAACCGTTGGCGATCCGGGACGACGGGATGGGTGCCGAACGGTTCGGGCGAAACCGGAGGGTTAAATCTGTGGGGGATCGAACGAACCGATGCGTGCGAGGGTAGCCAAGCCCGGAAACGGCGGCGGACTCAAGATCCGCTCCTGTAGAGGTCCGTGGGTTCAAATCCCTCCCCTCGCATGAGTGCGTCACCGCGCACGAATGCACGATGGGAGGATTTGAATCAGGGAGCGCCTCCGGCGCGACCGTGGTTCAAATCCCTCCCCTCGCATGAGCGCGTCACCACGCGCAAATGCAGAAGGGCGCTCTCGGAGCGTTCTTCCCTCGCAAATTCTACTGGGATGAGAGACATCGCTGTGCAGGCATCTTGGACCCGGTCCTCGACTGTGCCGCACATCATGAGCGAGCCCCGAACCTGTGGAATCCAGCTGCGTTGCTGAATTTTATATATCGACATGAAATTTATATTCCGGATCGACCGGTTTTTTTCCGCCCATCGCACAGGAATGGACATGGCCGATGAGTTCGACCCCGAGAAGTTCGAGGACAAATACGTCCACTACTTTCCGGAGCTCCAGCGGGCGTATAAGAACGCGTTCAACCAGATGAACGAGCGCTATGACTCCGAGCTGATCCACGGCATCGACCAGATGGTGCTCAACGAGTCCGAGCCGTTCTACGAGGACGGGACGTTCCGCATCGAGCTTCCGGAGAACCCGCATGCCCGTCTCAGGGGTGTGTCCGTCGACGAGGAGACCTTCGAGGAGGTGCTCGCCGACTATCGAGAGCGGATCGTCACCGAGCTTCACCGAACGTTGCACGTGGACCCCCCAGCGTAGCACCCACTCTCACCCGTTCTCGGGGGACACACCGTTGCACCGTTCGACTGAACCAAACAGATAAGAACCGCGACCGCCAAATCGGAGGCATGAGTACGGAGACAACCGACGCGGACAACGACCTCCGCGAGCGGATCACGAACTTCCTGCGGCGGAACTTCCCGCAGATCCAGATGCACGGCGGGAGCGCCGCGATCAGCCACCTCGATCGCGAGACGGGCGAGGTTCATATCCAACTCGGCGGCGCCTGCTCCGGGTGCGGGATCTCGCCGATGACGATCCAGGCGATCAAATCCCGGATGGTGAAAGAGATCCCCGAGATAGAGACGGTCCACGCCGACACCGGTATGGGTGCCGGTGCCGACGGCGACCTCGGCGGAACGGGCGGCATGTCGCCCTCCTTCCCCGGTGAAACCACGGGCGACGGCGAGGACGACGAAGGACCGCAGGCCCCCTTCTGAGACGGCACGGCGTTTTCGATAACCGAACACCCGGAGAGCGAAGCGGCCGACCATCAGGAAACGGGTCTCGAAAAGCGACGTAGCTGAAAAGGCGTACTCAAGAGCGGAGCGGTTTTCGCTTGATAAACCACACTTCACGATATGAAATCCATATCCGAGCATCAGTCCAGCGAGTGTAAGGGTTTTTGCCTGCGTGGGTCGTGAACGGTCTCTATGAACTATCGGGAGGTCGAGCCGACCGCCGAGTACGTCGCACGGTTCGAGACGGGAGCCGACTGGCGCGAGGAGATCGAGTCGCTCGCGCGCGCCGAGGACGTCGAGGCCGGCTGGTTCACGGCGCTCGGTGCGGTTCAAGACGCCGACGTCTGGTTTTACGATCAGGAGGAAACCGAATATCGGTCGGTCACGTTCGATGAGCCGCTGGAGGTTGCCGCGTGCGTCGGCAACGTCTCCCTGCTCGACGGCGAGGTCTTCGCGCACACGCACGCAGTGTTGTCGCGGCCGAGCGGCCAGGCACTCGCCGGACATCTCGATTCGGCGACCGTGTGGGCCGGCGAGTGTCACCTGCGAGCGTTCACGGAACCGCTCGAGCGCGAACACGACCCCGTAACGGATCTGGATCTGTGGCTGTAATGCGTCTCGGGGAGGCGTTCCGACGGGGACACGACCGATGAGGCCGGACGACGAGAGATATTTCGCGCGGATCGAGGAGCGGCTCGATGAGGCGTTCGAGGTCGCCGAGGCCGCAAAGGGTCAAGGGAAGGATCCGGAGCCGGCGATCGAGATCCCGGTCGCCCGCGACATGGCCGACCGCGTGGAGAACATCCTCGGTATCGAGGGCGTCGCCGAACGGGTCCGGGAGTTGGAGGGCGAGATGTCGCGCGAGGAGGCCGCCCTCGCGCTCGTCACCGACTTCGTCGAGGGGACCGTCGGCGACTACGACTCGCGGGAGGGAAAGATCGAGGGGGCAGTCCGGACGGCAGTCGCGCTCCTCACGGAGGGTGTCGTGGCCGCGCCGATCGAGGGGATCGACCGCGTCGAACTGCTCACGAACGACGACGGAACGGAGTTCGTCAACGTCTACTACGCGGGACCGATCCGCTCCGCTGGCGGGACCGCCCAAGCGCTTTCGGTGCTCGTCGCCGACTACGCCCGATCGTTGCTCGGGATCGAGGAGTATCAACCCCGTCAGGAGGAGGTCGAACGCTACGCGGAGGAGATCGCCCTCTATGACAAGGAGACCGGCCTCCAGTACAGCCCGAAGGACAAGGAGTCGAAGTTCATCGCGAGGAACATCCCCATCATGCTCGACGGGGAGGCGACCGGCGACGAGGAGGTCTCCGGCTACCGCGATTTAGAGCGGGTGGACACCAACTCCGCCCGCGGCGGGATGTGTCTCGTCGCCGCGGAAGGGATCGCGTTGAAGGCGCCGAAGATCCAGCGATACACCCGCGAGCTCGACGAGGTGGACTGGCCCTGGCTGCAGGACCTGATCGACGGAACGCTCGGCGAGGATGGCGACGCGGATACCGGGGAGGAGGACACGAGCGCCACGGAGGACGACGATACGGACGCGAGCGACATCGCCGGTGCGGAATCGTCGGCAGGGAACCGAGACGGAGGTGCGTCCGAGCCGGACGAAGCGGATGAGGCCCCGGAAAACGGATCCGAACCGGGCGGTCCGCCACGGGCGGAGCCCGCCGAGAAGTTCCTCCGGGACCTCATCGCCGGACGGCCGGTGTTCACCCACCCCTCCGAGGCGGGCGGCTTCCGGCTCCGTTACGGTCGCGCACGGAATCACGGCTTTGCGACCGGCGGGGTGCACCCCGCAACGATGCACATCGTCGACGACTTCCTCGCGGCCGGCACGCAGATCAAAACCGAGCGACCGGGGAAGGCGCACGGCGTCGTGCCGGTCGACTCCATCGCGGGGCCGACGGTTCGGCTCGCGACCGGCGAGGTGCGTCGGATCGACGATCCGGAGGAGGCGCTGGAGATACGAAACGGGATCGAGCGGATCCTCGATCTCGGCGAGTACCTCGTCAACTTCGGGGAGTTCGTCGAGAACAACCACGCGCTCGCGCCGGCGGCGTACGTATATGAATGGTGGGTTCAGGAGTTCGAGGCGGCGGGGGCGGACGTACAGGCGCTTGCGGACGACCCTCACGTCGACCTCGAACGACCGTCCGTCGAGTCCGCATTGGAGTGGGCAAGCGAGTACGACTGCCCGTTACACCCCGAGTACACCTACCTCTGGCATGACCTCTCAGTCGATCGGTTCGAGACGCTTGCGGATGCGGTCGCGGCGGGAGAGATCGTCGAGGGGGTGTTGACGATCGAGCGAACCGCGGAAACGACGACGGCGCTTGAGACGCTGCTCGTCGAACACACGCGAACCGCCGATGCGATCCGGATCCCGACCTGGCGACCGCTCGCGCGTTCGCTCGGGATCGACGACGGCCTCCGGAAAGGGTGGGCGGAGCTTTCGATGACGGCCCGCACGTGGGACGGCGGCGCGAACGCGATGAAAGCCGTCAACGAGGTCGCCCCGTTTACCGTACGCGAGCGGGGACCGACCCGGATCGGAAACCGGATGGGTCGACCGGAGAAGTCCGAGAGCCGCGACCTCTCGCCGGCGGTCCACACGCTCTTTCCGATCAGCGAGGCGGGCGGCTCCCAACGGGACGTCGCGAAGGCCGCCCGACAGATGGACGATCGGGGCCATCGTGGCCGGCTCGAACTTGAGGTGAACGAGCGGCGCTGTCCCGACTGTGACGCCCACAGCTACCGGGCGGACTGTCCCGAATGCGGGACACACACCGAACCGCACTACGAGTGCGGTGACTGCGGGACCGTCTGTACGCCTGACGAAGCCGGCCGGGTCGAGTGCCCGCGCTGTGAGTGGGAGGTGACTGCCGCGGCGTATCAGGTGGTCGACCTCAACGACGCCTACCGCTCCGCGTTGGAGGCGGTCGGCGAGCGGGAGGGTTCATTCAAGATATTAAAAGGGGTGAAGGGACTCACCTCGCGGAACAAGACGCCCGAGGCGATCGAAAAGGGCGTGTTGCGCGCGAAAAACGGCGTCACCTCGTTCAAGGACGGGACGGTTCGCTACGACATGACCGACCTCCCGGTGACGGCGGTCCGGCCGATCGAGCTCGACGTCACCGCCGGCCACTTCCGCGAGCTGGGCTACGAGACCGACATCGACGGCGAGCCGCTGCGACACGACGATCAGCTGGTCGAGTTGAAGGTGCAGGACATCGTGCTCTCGGACGGGGCGGCCGAACACATGATGCGGACTGCGGCGTTCGTCGACGACC
Organism: Halorubrum vacuolatum; assembly: GCF_900188065.1. Lineage (GTDB taxonomy): Archaea > Halobacteriota > Halobacteria > Halobacteriales > Haloferacaceae > Halorubrum > Halorubrum vacuolatum. Next base: position 45,963 of record NZ_FZNQ01000010.1, on the reverse strand, counting down.
TCCTGGAACAGTTCTACGAGCTCGATCGCTTTTATGAGCTGAACGAGCGCGACGACCTCGTCGGCGAACTCGTCTTCGGGATGGCCCCGCACACGAGCGCCGCGACCGTCGGCCGCGTGATCGGGTTCACCTCGGCGGCGGTCGGCTACGCGCATCCGTACTTCCATGCGGCCAAAAGGCGGAACTGTTTCCATCCGGAGACGGCGATCGACTATCGCGACGGCGACGAATGGCATACGACGTCGATCCGCACGTTCGTCGAGGAGCGGCTGACTGATCCCGAGTCGGATGCTATCGGTACGCTGGTCACGGAGCTGGATGACAATGTCGTCGTTCGCTCCATCGACGATCAAGGAAAACCGACGATACAACCCGTGACGGCGGTGTCGAAGCATCGAAGCCATGAGCATCTCGTTCGGATCGAGACCGTGGGTGGTCGGTCGATCCGCGTGACGCCCGACCACACGATGCTTCGAATAGAGGATGGAGCACTTCAAGAAGTCCGCGCGAGCGAGCTGTCTGTAGGGGATGCGGTACCAATACCCTCAAACAGATGCTCCGAACCGGCTACACGTGACGCGGAGACGGCTCGAAAACGGCGTGAGGTGTCCGCTGTCGTCGCCGACGGCGGCGTCGGAACCGATCGCGTCGCCGCAGTAGAGTACATCGAAAGCGACGTCGATCACACGTACTGTGTCACCGTCGCGGAGACCCACCGGCTCGCGGCGAACGGACTGTGGGTGGGACAGTGCGACGGCGATGAGGATTGCGTGATGCTCCTCATGGACGGGCTGTTGAACTTCTCAAAGACTTTTTTGCCCAACAAAAGAGGTGGAAAAATGGACGCACCCCTCGTGATGTCCTCGCGGATCGACCCCGCCGAGATCGACGACGAGGCGCACAACATGGACATCGTCAGGCGGTATCCCCTCGAACTGTATGAAGCCAGCAGACGGATGGCCGATCCCGGCGAGGTTGAGGACCTGATACAGCTCGGCGAGGACACCCTGGGCACCGACGACGAGTATCGCGGCTTCGATCACACCCACGACACGACGGACATCGCGATGGGGCCGGATCTCTCGGCGTACAAGACCCTCGGCGACATGATGGAGAAGATGGACGCCCAGTTGGAGCTGGCCCGGAAACTCCGTGCGGTCGACGAGACGGACGTCGCAGAGCGAGTCATCGAGTACCACTTCCTGCCGGACATCATCGGTAACCTTCGGGCGTTCGCGAGACAGGAGACCCGCTGTCTCGACTGCGGCGAGAAGTACCGACGGATGCCGCTTACCGGCGACTGCCGGGAGTGTGGCGGTCGGGTGAACCTGACCGTTCATAAGGGGTCGGTGAGCAAGTACGTCGAGACGGCGATCGAGGTCGCCGAGCGGTTCGACTGTCGACCCTACACGAAACAGCGCCTCTATGTGTTACAGGAGGCGCTGGAGTCGATCTTCGAGGACGACACCAACAAACAGTCAGGGATCGCCGACTTCATGTGATCGGCTCGTCTTCACAGCGGTGGCCTCGTTAAAAGGAACGAAGAGCGATATGTAAGCGAGTCGAGCGCAGCGGCCAACTATTTACTCGCCGCGCGACACCCGAATACATATGACCGCTTCACGCGCGCCCGCCGAACCGACCGTTCGCCAGTTCGAAGCCGCCGTCGAGCGCGTCGACGGCCACGAGATAGTCCTCGAGGACACGTACTTTTATGCCGAATCGGGCGGCCAGCCGGCCGACCGGGGGACCCTCGCCGGGATCGTCGTCGACGACGTGCAGGAACGGGACGGCGAGGTCGTCCACGTTCTCGCCGAGGAGCCGACCGATGTCGTAACCGGCGACAGCGTCGCCGGCGTCATCGACGATCACTTTCGGACCTACTGTATGCGGGCACACACGGCTTCACACGTGCTTTACGGCGCGGCACGTCGGGTCTGTGACGGACTCGGGTATGCCGGGTTCGACATCTCCCCGGAGAAGGTGCGGGTGGACCTGACCGCCGAGGAGCCGCTCGATGACGACGACCTCGTCGAGTTGGAGCGACTGGCGAACCGCGCGGTCTGGGACTCGCTTTCGGTGCGATGGGAGACGATGTCGGCCACGGAGGCCCGCGCGATCGAGGGGATCGCGTTCAACGATCGGACCGAGGAAGGGGCGATGGCCGAAGGTGAGGGCGCGACGGGCGAGGGAGCGACGGGCGAGGGCACAACGGATGAGGGGGTCCGCGTCGTCACCGTCGAGGGCTGGGACGTGGCCGCCTGTGGCGGGACTCACGTCGAAAACACCGCCGAGATCGGGACGATCGAGACGCTCGACCGGTCGAACCCCGGGAAGGGAGTGACGCGTGTCGAGTTCGCCGTGGGGCCGACCGCCATCGACCGGGACGCGGCCGTCCACGCCGCCGCCCTGAACGCGGCGAAGGTAGTCAACTCGGACATCGACGGGCTCGTTTCGTCCATCGATCGCTTACGGGAGGAGAACGAACGGCTGGAGGCGGAACTCCAGGAAGCGACGGCCGCCCGGCTCACGTCTCGGCTCCGCGAGTTCGAAACGACCGACGTCGACGGCGCGCGTGTCGCGGTGGGGACCGTGGACGGAGTGGACCCGAACGACCTCCGGGAACCGGCCGAGACGGTTGTTGGGGATGGCGGGGACGCACCGGCGGATGCGCTCGTCGCGGTCGGTCCCGGTCCGGCCCCGTTCGTCGTCGTCGCCGCCGACCCCGAGGCGTCCGCGGACATCGAGGCGGGGGCGGTCGTCGACGCCGTCACGGACGAGTTCGGCGGCGGCGGCGGTGGCGGGCCGACGTTCGCGCAGGGCGGCGGGCTCGATGCGGATCCGGAGGGGATCGTCGACTGGCTCCGGGAGCGAGAATGACCGGAAAGATCGACGCGGCAGCCCTGCGCGACCTGCTTTCGGCGACCGGCGTCGACGATCCGGCGGTAATACAGGGTGCCGCCTACGGCGAGGACGCGGCCGCGATCGATCTGGGCGATCAAACCCTCGTCGTCAGCACGGACCCGCTCTCGTTGGCCGCGGAGGCGGTCGGACGGCTCGCCGTACACGTCGCCTGCAACGACGTCGCCGCGAGCGGGGCGGATCCACGGTGGCTCACGAACACGATCTTTCTGCCGGACGACGACCGGACGACACGGGAGACGATCGCGACACAGGTCGACCGGGCAGCACGGGAGGCGTCGGTGGCCATCGTCGGCGGCCACACGGAGGTGTTGCCGGCGTTGGAACGGCCGCTGCTTTCGATGACGGCGCTCGGTACGACGGAGCGGTTTCTCCGAACGGGTGGCGCATCGTCCGGCGACCGGCTCCTCTTGACGAAGGGAGCGGCCATCGAGGCGACGGCGATCCTCGCGACCGACTTTCGGGAGGCCTGTCTCGACGCCGGCGTCTCGGCGGAGACGCTCGATGCGGCGGCCGCCTTTCTCGACGAGGTGAGCGTCATCGAGGACGCCCGGGCCCTCAGGGATGTTGCGAGCGCGATGCACGATCCGACCGAGGGCGGGTTGCTCTCGGCGCTCGTCGAGATGGCCGCCGCGGGCGGACACGTCCTCTCGGTCGAGCGCGAGCGCGTCCCGATCCGACCGGAGACACGGACCTGCTGTACGGCGATGGACGTCGATCCGCTCGCGACGTTCGGCTCCGGCGCGTTGCTCGTGGCGGTACCCGAGGGGCGAGCCGAGGAGGCGCTGGAGGCCTTGAAGTCGGCCGGCATCGACGGAGCCGTGATCGGGGAGGTTCAGGTCCCGAAAGAGGATGAGGAACCGGGAACCGTGGTGCTCGACGGCGAGACGATCCGCGAAGCACCGCGCGACGCGTGCTATCCGCTCTGGGCGTGAGCAAAACGGGAAGCCGATCAGGGGCGTCGCCGGAGCAGGGGGATACCCCTCCCGATCGCACATCTTTTTCCATGTGGGATCGAAGCGTCATCCATGACTGGCGCACGCGTCGGATCGGCGCTTTCAGCCGAGGAGTCGGCGATTCGGGACCTCGTTCGGGAGTTCGCGGTCGAGGAGATCCGCCCGGGCGCACGGGAGGCCGACGAGACCGAGACGTTCCCGGAGGACGTCTGGGACGCGCTCGCTGAACTCGACCTGACGGGCCTGACCATCCCGGAGCAGTACGGCGGGTTCGACGCCGAGGCGACGACGTACGCGGTCGTTAACGAAGCGCTCGCGTACGGATCGCTCGCGGTCGCCACGGCGCTTTCGGTTCACTGTCTCGCGACCTCCTGTATCGCGACGTTCGGCGACGAGGACCAGCAGGAGCGGTGGCTGCCGGAGATGGTCGACGGCCGTCCGGTCGGCGCGTTCTGCCTCTCGGAGCCACACGCGGGGTCGAATCCCGCCGAAATGTCGACGACGGCGACGCGCGAGGGCGACGAGTACGTCCTCGACGGCACGAAACAGTGGATCACCAACGGCTCGCGCGCCGGCGTCGCCATCGTCTTCGCCCGAACGGACCCCGACGACGCCGGGTCGATCACGCAGTTCCTCGTCCCGACGGACGTCGACGGCTTCATGGTCGGTCGAAAGGAGGAGAAACTCGGATTACGCGCCTCCGATACGACGCAGATCACCCTCGATGGCTGCCGGATCCCGGCGGCGAACCGGCTCACCGAGGAGGGCGAAGGGCTCTCGGCGGCGTTTCGGATCCTGACCGGCGGGCGGATCGGCATCGCCGCACAGGCCGTGGGCGTCGCGGACGCCGCCCTCGATGCCGCCCGGCAGTACGCACACGAGCGCGAGCAGTTCGGTCAGCCGATCGCGGAGATCCAGACGATACGCCACAAGATCGCCGAGATGTCGACGGAGGTCGAGGCCGCGAGGCTGCTCGTCAGGGAGGCCTGTCGCCTGACGGAGGCGGGCGAGGACGCACGCGTCGCCGCCGCACGGGCGAAGTACGCCGCGAGCGACGCGGCCATGTCGACCACGAACGAGGCGATCCAGATCCACGGCGGCTACGGCTACGTCACCGAGTTCGACGTCGAACGGCTCTATCGGGACGCGAAGATCACGGAGATCTACGAGGGAACCACCGAGATCCAAAAGGAGATCATCGCCCGGGGCGTACTGGACGAGCAATGACAGGGACGTTCGACCCTGCTGCGTACGACGCGGTCGTCTACGACCTCGATGGAACTCTCGTGCACCTCGCGGTCGACTGGAACGCGGTGGCTGCGGACGTCATCGACGTCTACGCCGAACACGCCGTCAAACCGCCCGGCAGCGACCTCTGGGAGTTGCTCGGTGCCGCCGACGAGTATGGACTCGCGGAGGCGGTCGAGGAGGCGATCGCCGCCCACGAGCGCGAGGGTGCCCGACGGTCAACCCGGCTACCGCTCGCAGATCTCCTCGAAGGACCGTCGGAATCCGAATCACCGTCGGAATCCGAATCACCGTCCGAATCCGGCCGGGAGTCGGGAACCGAAGGACCACCGGTCGCCGTCTGCTCGCTCAACTGCGAGGCCGCCTGCCGGATCGCGTTGGAGACACACGACCTCGCGAGCGGGGTGGATGCGGTCGTCGGACGGGATACGGTATCGACGTGGAAGCCGGACCCGGAGCCGCTTTTGGCCGCCATCGACGCGCTCGGTGTCGATCCCGCACGTACCGTCTTCATCGGGGACTCCGAACGGGACGCGATCACCGCCGAGCGTGCCGGCGTACCCTTTATTTCCGCACACGATGCACGCGGAGAGTGATCGGAGCTCGGTCGCCCTAAAGGTGGATCGGAGCTTGGTCGCCCTAAAGGTGACACTCGAAACGGTCGGTGGGGGGAGATCACCCATCGATCGGCGGAACCCCTCCCATGGACGGAGGGGTTGTTATCAATCGGTTCACACCACGTGTGATAGAGCCACACATGGCAACCGCTGAAACAAAGACCGCGCGTGCACAGTGGGGAAGTCGGTTCGGCTTCCTAATGGCGATGATCGGCGCGATGGGCACGGAGCGGGAGTGATCTGAGGGCGGCAGATGGCGGGGGCCCACCCGTTCTTGGGGAAATCCACACCCCGATACTCGATTCACGGGGGATGTACTTTCCATGGTCGGGATCATGTATATACATAATCAGGAACGTTGTGTGGTATGGGATCCCTCAGCACGGCCGCATCGAGCGGGGCCCGTCTGACCCTCGAACTATGGCACCCGAACTGCTGGACGCTCGAGGTGACCATGGGGGCGCCGGGTGGACTGTTGGCGCACACGGTATACAACGCCACCGACGGCCGAGTGAAGGGACATTTCACCGTGTATGGGAGCTCGATCGACGAGATCGAATCGTTGATCGAGGAGACCCGCGCCTCGCCGTTGACCGAATCGGTCGTCGTGATGCAGCGTCGGACCGGATACACGGATCCCGGATCGCTTCTCGGCTACGCGACGCGGGAGCTGTTCGTCGAGTACGACCCGGTCAATACGATCAGCGATGCGCTCGCCTCCCGGGGATTCATCCAGGACGGCCCGGTGCGCGTGTCGGACGGCATCGAGCACTGGTCGGTGTTCGTCAGCGACACCGACCGTGAGAGGCTCCACGAACGGCTCGATAAGGTGGCCGAAACACAGGATGCAGAGATCACCGTGACCAAGATCACGACACGGACGAACGCGAGCACGAGCGAGCCGGTACGGCTCTCGCTGCTGTCGCCACGGCAACGGGAGGTGTTCGAACTCGCCTGCGAGCACGGCTACTACTCGTGGCCGCGGGAGGTGACGACGAGAGAACTCGCGGAGAAGGCCGGCATCTCGAAGACGACCCTGCTCGAACACCTCCGCAAATCGGAAGCGAAGCTTCTCGGTCCGGCGATCGAGCGGATGTCGACACGGGGATGATCGTCGAACACCGACGCGTCCACGATCTGTCGCCGATCGTCGATCCGTCCGTCACGAGGCCGATCCGGTCATCACGGTGTTCGAACTCGAACAGGTCACCCGGAGAAACGGCTACCCTCGTCGCCGTCGACAGGACCGATGTATGCCTCCGGATGAGTGGGTAGAGAGCGTCGGGGTAGACGTGGGGACGACGACCACGCAGGTCGTCGTGAGTCGACTGCGGGTGTCGAACCCACCAGCGAGCGACGCAGCGCTCCGGCCGGAGATCCGGGAGCGTGCGGTCATCCATCGCAGCCCGATCGTCGAGACGCCGCTCGTCGACCCGGAGACCGTGGACGTCGTCGCCGTCGCGGCCGTCGTCGAGACGGCGCTCGCCGCCGTGGATCGCTCACCCGCCGACATCGACACCGGTGCGGTCATCGTGACCGGCGAGGCCGCAAAACGCGAGAATGCGGAGCGGCTCGTCCACCGGATCGCGGCGGATGCAGGCGACTTCGTCGCCGCCGCCGCCGGCGCGTCGTTCGAGGCGGTACTCGCGGGACGGGGATCGGGAGCGGCGACTCGGGCGGCGGAGACCGGCGAGACGGTCGCGAACGTCGACGTCGGTGGCGGGACGACGAACGTCGCGATCTTCGAAGGCGATCGCGTGGTGGAGACGCGGTGTCTCGATGTCGGCGCACGCCTGGTCCGTGTGACCGACGCCAGGATCAGTGCGATCGCTCCACAGGTGACGGAACTGATCGCGTCCAACGGGCTCGATAGCTCCAACGGGCTCGATCGCTCCAGCGGGCTCGACCTCGCCATCGGCGACGAGGCGAGCGACGGGGCCCTCCGTCCCGTCGCACGGAACGCGGCGCAGCTGATCGCCGACCTCCTCGCCGGGCCGCCGTTCGACCTCCGTACCGAGGCACTCCTGATCGGTGAGCGGCCATCCGCACGGATCGATCTCGACGCCGTCGTCGTCACGGGTGGCGTCGGAGCCATCATGAACGAGCACTCCCTGAACGCGGATGCGGACAACGCGGATGCGAATGTGGATCCCTTCCGTCACGGCGACCTCGGTCCGCTCCTCGCGGCCGAGCTTCGGACCGCGCTTGCGGAGCGGCTCCCCGACGTGGACCTGATCGCGCTCGATGAGGACCTCCGGGCGACGGTCGTCGGCGTGGGAACCGAGGCGACGACGTTCAGCGGACGGACCATCTGGCTCGATCCGTCGCTGCTTCCCCTCCGTGACGTGCCGATCGTTGTGGTCGGCTCCGTGGCCGACGGCCCGGAATCGTCGGACCCCGATACGCCGACTTCGAAATTTCTCCAGGCGCTTGCGACCGCCACGGACCTGTACGGCCTCGATGCCGAGCAGGCCGATGGCGATACGGCCCCCGATGCACTCGGTCTCTATATCGGAGAAATCGGATCACTCACCTACGGGACCCTGCAGCGAGTCGCGGACGCGTTGGCACACGCCCTCGCCGCGACGGGATATCCGACCACCCTCCCGCTGGTCATCGTGACGCGACAGAACTGTGCGAAGGCGCTCGGACAGGCGCTACACGGGCGATTGGACGCCCCGTATCTCGTCATCGACGAGTTGGAGCTGACGGCGGACGACCGGCTTGACATCGGTGAGCCGCTCGCCGGCCGTGACGCGGTGCCGGTCGTCACGAAGACGCTGGCGTTCGGCGAAGGTCACTTCTGAAACTCCCGGTCGTCCTCGGTGAGTTCGAGCCCACTCGCCTGGTGTTCACACATTTCGGCGATCCGGTCCGCGATCGTCGCCCCGGCCTCGACGGGCGGGAGCCCGCCCGCATGGATATTCGAGATCACCGACTTCTTCGCGGTGGGCGCGCCGCGTTCCGGGCCATACACCATGTACGCGCTCAGGCTATCCGCGGAACCGAGTCCGGGCCGCTCACCGATGAGGATGACACAACAGTCGGCCTCGAGCTCCTCGCCGATCGCGTCCATCACGTCGACGCGACCGAATTCGACGAAGATCGGGGTACCGACGTCGAGGTCGTGAGCCGCCAACCCGTCCATGAGGGCAGGAAGCAGGTCGGGGAGGTTCGTCTCGATGGCCGTGGAGCTGAGCCCGTCGCTGGCGATCACCTGTATCTGGGGGCCGACCCGACACTGCTCGCGAAGGGATGTCGCGGTCTCTTCGGAGATCTCTCGACCGAGATCCGGTCGGGCGAGATACTCGTCCTTCTCCGTGACGAGGGTCCGAACCGTCACGAGGTCGAGATCGTCGATGAGCGCCGGATCGACCATCGTCAAGACGGCGTCGCGGGCGAGGCCGTGATCCTGCCGGAAGCGCAGCAGGGTCTCCGTCGTCGGTCGCGGCCCTGCGCGTCCGACGCCGAGCCGTGATGGGTTCCGTTCGATCAGCCGTTCGAGTGCATCGGCGTCCCGCGGGGACCGGATCCCGCTCGGCGGCTCCCGATCGGTGCCACCGTCGGGGAGGGCCACCGGTCCGGATCCTCCCGCATGGGTTGCTGTTCGGTTCGATCGATCCGTCCGGTCCGTCCGTTCCGTTCGGTCCGTCCGTTCCGTTCGGTTTGTCCGGTCCGTTCGATTCGTGTCAGTGCGATCAGTGTCTGGTGTGTGCATGAATGGAACCGTGGTTGGTCGGTCAGGTGAAGATCGTCGGATCGCCGGCCTGTGCCGTGAGCTTTCCGTCACGCCAGACCCCCATCCGTTCGAGCCACTCGTGGAACTCGGGGGCCGGATCGAGATCGAATATCTGTCGGAGGGCGGCGGCGTCGTGGTAGCTGTTCGATTGGTAGTTCAACATCACGTCATCGCCCATCGGGACGGTGATGAAGAAGTTCGCCCCGGCGGCCGCGAGCAGGACCGCGAGGTTCTCGATGTCGTTCTGATCGGCCTGGATGTGGTTCGTGTAGCAGGCGTCGATCCCCATCGAGATGCCGTGGAGTTGGCCCATAAACACGTCCTCGAGGCCGGCACGGATCACCTGCCGGCCGTCGTAGAGATATTCCGGGCCGATGAACCCGACGACCGTGTTGACGAGGAAGGGATCATAGCGCTTGGCGAGCCCGTAACACCGCGCCTCGAGCGTGAGCTGATCGACCCCCTCGTGGGCGTCGCCGGACAGCTCCGCGCCCTGCCCGGTCTCGAAGTACATGACGTTTGGGCCACTTGAGGTGCAGCGGCGCTTCGCGAGGTCGTGGGCCGTATCGAGCAGGTCGACGTCGACGCCGAACTCGTCGTTGCCGGCCGCCGTTCCCGCGAGGCTTTGAAAGACGAGGTCGGCCGGCGCACCCTCACGGATGGCCTCCATCTGGGTCGTCACGTGGGCGAGACAGCAGTTCTGTGTGGGAACCCCCCACTCCTCGATGAACTCGTGGGTCGCCTCGAGGATATCGGTCACCGTCCCGACGCCGTCCTCGACGGGGTTGACCCCGATCACCGCGTCGCCGACGCCGTACGCGAGCCCCTCCCGGGTCGCGTCGATGATGTGTTCGACGTCGTCGGCGGGATCGTTCGGCTGGAGTCGGAAGGCGAGGGTCCCCTCGCCGCCGACCGTGCCGTTACAGCGCGCGGTCACCTCCATCTTCGAGGTGGCCAACACGAGATCCATGTTCGACATGATCTTCGTGACGGCGGCGATCATCTCGCTCGTGAGCCCGGGGCGGATCGCGCGGATATCGCGCTCCGTCGTCCGCTCGTCGACGAGGAACTCCCGGAGATCAGCGACGGTCCAGTCGCCGATTCGGTCATACACCGGCTCGCGAACCGCGTCCTGAATGACCCGCGTGACTTCGTCGTCCTCGTACGGCACGACGGGATGTTCCCGAAGCGTTTCGAGCGTGGTGGCGCTGAGCGCACGCTTGGCGGCGACCCGTTCGGCCTCCGAATCCGCGGCGACCCCCGCCAGTTGGTCCCCGGTCTTCTCCTCGCTGGCTTTCGCCAGCACCTCCCTGATGGAGTCGAACCGGTGAGGTGGCTCCGCGTCCGTGATAGGTGTGGACATGCGGCTTCCCTCGGTGATGGAACGGGCAGGTGATTGAATGTTTGCTAATAGTTACCAAACAGTAGTTTATGAGGAGAAAGGTCAGTTGGATACCACGGGTGAAAAGCTGGCAGCGTGCGATCCTCACCGGCGTGGGTTCAAAAGCGCCGAGTCGAACCGATCCGTGCGAACGAGTCCGATCCCGATCAGGAGCGCGACGACCGCGGGCACGAGGTTGCCGAACCAGACGTTGATCGCCCCCCAGAGGATGACGAAACTGACCATGTCATCGAGGATAAACTCGCAGTTCTCCAACCGCTCGCGGAGCCCGATGCGATCGAAGGCGCGATCGAGGGTGATCACCGCGACCGTCGCCGAGAGCACCCACCCCGCGTAGTTCGAAAGCGGCACGTCGTAGAACGCTCCGCCGCCGAAATCCCAGAAGCCAAGCGCGACCGCCCCGGGATCGAGCACGACGTCCATCGTCACGACCGCGGGGATCACGACGAGCAGCCGTATCCACCCGTTCGCCGCCCGCGACCCCAAAAGCAGGAGACAGAGCAGGTAGGCGTTCATCACGAGCGGGATGAAAAAGACGGGCAGCGCCAGCGGCACGCCGCCGAGCATCGGTCCGAGGCTGATCGTGTACTCGAAGGTCCCGTAGGGCCACCCCGTCCGCACGCCGAGGTGTTCGATGAAGTACGTGTACGCGACCAACACGCCGACCCAGCCGACCGCCCGCCGGGTGAAAAGCGGCAGGACGCCGACGATGAGCGGCGAGCGCATCACGAGGACGCCGAAGAGGACGAACCACGGGTTGAACGCGAGCGGATCGGGCAGCCACCCCTCCGCGCTGGCGACGAGGGTCACCGCGCCGACCGCCGGGAATACCACGGCGATGGTGAACCGGTTCTCCCGGACGATCCGATCGAGGAGCGTCTGCAGCTCCCCTCGGGTCTCCGGCAGTCGGTCGAGAAGCGTCTCCGTCTCCCCGGTCGCGTCGTCGGCCCCGCCGGTTGCTCCTTGACTCTTGCCGGTTGCTCCTTGACTCTTGCCGGTTGTCCCCTGGCTCTTGCCGGTTGTCCCCTGGCTCTTGCCGGTTGTCCCCTGGCTCTTGCCGGTCGTTCCCCCGGCCTCCGCGTCCGTCATCCGATCACCTCCCAGAGCGGGTAGACACGCCAGAGCCCGCCCATCGCGAGCAGCGTGCCGACGACGGTGTTCACCGCCGGGAACCACCAGTAAGCGCGTGCGACATCGATGGACGAGCGCGCGACCCACGCGACGAAGACGGGGTAGATCGCGAGTAACGCGCCGAGGCGAACGTCGACGGCCGCGAACGCGAGGGCGGCGCCGAGCCACACGACGAGACAGTAGCCGTACGTCCGCGACTCGCCGAGGACGGTCGCGGTCGTCCGGATCCCCGCCGTTCGGTCCGGCTCGATGTCCGGAATCGCCGAGAAGGTGTGCATCCCCATCGTCCACAGCCACGCGCCGACGATCGCGGCGACCGGTGGATGTGTCCCGGCGACGGTCGCATACGCCGCCGCGCCGGGGAGGATATACAGCCCGTTCGAGACGGAGTCCGCGAACGGGGTCGTTTTAAACCGTAACGGCGGGGCGCTATAACCGACCGCGAGGATGAAGAACCCGACGAGGTATGGCCACGCAACCGTCGGCGTGATGGCGAAGGTGGCGAGACCGAGCGCGCCGGTGGCGACGACGGCGAGAAGGACGAATCGGTCGCCGTGCCACCGCTCCTCTCTATCGCCGGCCTTCTTCGGGTTCAACGCGTCGATATCCGCGTCGTAGATGTCGTTGACGCCATACAGGAGGACGTTCGCCGGGACGAGGAAATACAGCGCGAGTGCCACCGTCGTCGCCGTGAATAGCCCGGAGACGTCCGCGATCCCGTAGGTGACCCCGACGGCGACCGGGCCCGCGAGGTAGAGCCAAAACCGCGGGCGCGAGAGGACGATCAGATACCGAAGGCGCTCGCGGAGCCCCGTGGAGCCGCGATGCTCGCCGTACCCTCCGTCTCCGTGCCCATCCGATGGGTCGGCTCCGGTCCCGATCACGGGTTCACTCACGACGTTTCGGCGACGCGTTCGGCGGTGATCTCGCCGCTGATGAGACACATCGGGACGCCGATCCCGGGCGTGGTCGTCGATCCCGTAAAGTACAGGCCGTCGACGGCCTCGGAGGCGTGCGGCGGACGGAACAGCGAGGTCTGTCGAAGCGTATGGGCGAGCCCGAGCGCCGAGCCCTGATAGCTGTTGTATCGGTCGGCGAAGTCCTCGACACAGAACGTCTTTTCGAAGACGATCCGGTCGCGAAGGTCGGTTCCCGTGTGCTCGGCGATGTCATCGAGGACGAGGTCGCGGTACTCCGCGCGGATCTCGGGGGTGTCCTCCAGCCCGGGCGCGATCGGGACGAGCGCGAAGAGGTTGCTGTGCCCCTCGGGGGCGACCGTCTCGTCGGTCTTCGAGGGCACACAGAGGTAGTAGGCGGGGTCGTCCGGCCACTCGGGGTCATCGAAGATCTGTGCGAAGTGGGGGTCCCAATTCGGTGGCAGCACCAGGGTGTGGTGTTCGAGCGCGTCGACGTCGCCCTCGACGCCGAGATACAGCAGGAACGCCGACGGTGCATAGGTCCGTGACTCCCAGTATTCCTCGGTGTACTGCCGCTTCTTCGGCGGGAGCAGCGCCTGTTCAGTGTGGACGTAGTCGGCGTTCGAGACGACGAGGTCGGCGAGGTAGCGGGTGGTTGCGCCACCGTCGGCGGAGACATCGGCGACCGCCGCCTCGCCGGGTGCGCCGCCGACGACGCCGCCGGGGCCGCCCGCGACGTCGACCGCGAACGCGCCGCGTCGGCCCTCGATGCCGACGACCTCGGCGTCGGTGACGAACTCGACCCCGAGTTCCTCGCCGAGTTCGACGATGCCGTCGACGACCGCCCCGATGCCGCCGTCGGGATAGTAGACGCCCATGTTGAAATCGACGTGGCTCATCAGGTTGTATAACGCCGGCGTGTTCGTCGGCGATCCGCCGAGAAAGACCAGCGTGTACTGCATGATCTGCTGGAGTTTGGGGTGTTCGAAGTAGTCCTCGACGTGTCCCTGCATTTTCCCGAGCAGCGAGAGCCCCCACGAGTACCGGAGGACGTCGCGGTCGACGTAATCGCGAAGGCGGGGTCGGTCCTCGTAGACGAAGTGTTCCATCCCGATCTCGTAGGTCCGTTTCGACTCCGCGAGGTACGCATCGAGCGCGTCGCCCGCCCCCGGTTCGTAGGACTCGAACAGCTCGCGATTCGTGTCGAGGTCGGGAACGAGGTCGACTTGGTCGCCGTCCTTCCAGAAGATGCGGTAGTGCGGATCGAGCCGCGAGAGCGTGTAGTAGTCGTCGGGGGAGCGGCCGAAGTGACCGAAGAAGCGCTCGAAGACGTCGGGCATGAGGTACCACGAGGGACCCATATCGAAGCGGAAGCCGTCCGTTTCGAGGGTGCTCGCGCGCCCGCCAAGCTGTTCGTTCTTTTCGAGGAGGGTGACGTCCGCGCCGGCGTCGGCGAGGTAACAGGCCGTCGAGAGGCCGCCGAATCCGCCGCCGATAACCACGACGGATTCGCCGGCCACGGCGTCGAAGTCCGGGGCCGTATCCATAGATGATCGGTAGGGGAGCATGAATATAAATGCCGGCGGGACGACCGCGTCCGAACGGCGGAGGTCGATCAACGGCGGCTCACGAAAACGCGTCGGGCGGCCGTCGATGGTCCGTTTTCGCTTCATACGCGAACGCGAGTGCGAGCAGCCGACGTTCATCGAACGGGCGACCCAGCAACTCGATCCCCACGGGAAGGCCGTCGTCGGTGAACCCGGCCTGCACGACGACCGCCGGCAACCCGGTATGTGCCGAGAGCTGACAGCGCATCTCCTCGAACGGCTGGAGGTCGGGTATCCGAACCGGGGGAACGGTCGCCGGCGGATAGACGACCGCATCGAGGTCGTCGCGGACGAGCCGATCGATCGTCTCCGTCCGAAGCCGCTCACGGAGGGCGAGCGCGCGGAGATAGTCCGGATCGGTATCGAGGCCGTCGACGTCGACCGAGAGGATCCCCCCGTCGCGGATCCGTCTCTCGATGCTGTCGGCCATCGTGCCCGTCTCGACGAGCGCTTCGAGCGAGTCAACGGGCGTGGTCTCGCCCAGTTCGTCCAGATAGCGGTCGACATCACGCATGAACTCGAAGCCGACGACCCGCGCCGCGTCGAGTTCATCGTCATCGACGACGTCGACCGGGTCCACAAGTGTCGCACCCGCGTCCGCCATCGCCTCCAGCGCGGCGTCGAGCGTCTCGGCGATCCCTTCGGCGGCCCCCTTCGGCACGTTCCCGGGATCGGTCGGCTCGAACCACTTCCGGACGACGCCGATCCGCGCGCCGTCGAGGGCGTCGGGGTCAAGGGCCGCCGCATAGCCACGTTCGGGGACGTTCCCGACCCCGCGGGCGGTGAGCGGGTCCTCGGGGTCATAGCCGACCATGGCCTCCAGCGTGCGTGCGGCGTCCGTGACCGTTCTCGCGATCGGGCCGGCGGTGTCCTGGGTGAGCGAGAGCGGGGCGATCCCCGTCCGGCTGACGAGCCCCATGGTGGGACGGACGCCGACGAGGTTCGTGAACGCCGGCGGCGAGCGGACCGACGAGCAGGTGTCGGTTCCCGTTCCGACCGTCGCGAGGGTGGCCGCGACCGCGACCGCCGTACCGCCGCTTGAGCCCGAGGGCCGGCGGTCGGTGTCGTAGGGGTTTCGCGTCGCCCCCCGGGCGGAGCTGATCGTGTCCGTGCCGAAGGAGAGCTCCTGCAGGTTCGTTTTTCCGATCACGATCGCTCCCGCGTCGCGCAGGCGGCTGATGACGGTCGCATCGCGGGGTGGAACGACCTCGGCGAGCGCCGCCGATCCCACGCTCGTCGGCATGTCGGCCGTATCATGGTTGTCCTTGACGGCGACCGGGATCCCATGGAGCGGCCCCGTGAGGCCACTTTCCGCGTATCGATCGTCGAGGTCGCGGGCCCGGTCGCGGGCGTGCTCGTTGACGTGGATATATGCGGCGAGGTCAGCGTCGTATCGGTCGATCCGATCGAGGGTCGTCTCGACGAGCGCCGTCGCGGTGAGCGTGCCCGCGGCGAACGCCCCGTGGATCTCCCCGATGGTCGCCTCCACCGGGTCGAAGCCGTCGTCCCCGGCCGGCACGTCGTTCCCGTCGGCGTCGTTCGTCATGCCAAAGAGACTGCGGGGCACGGGAGTTCAACGTTTCCGTCCCGGCGATGCGGAGCGGGCGGATCGTCTGATCCGGACCGGCGGATACGCCTAAGTCGGTGTCGCCCCAAACCGGGATCAGTAATGGACCTCACGGTGGCGGTCACGGGTGCGACGCGCGGGATCGGACGGGCGGTGGCGGCGGCGTTCGTCGAGGCCGGCGCCTTCGTCGCCGTCTCCGGACGCGACGGCGACGCGGTCGAGGAGACGGTCGCCGCGTTGAACGACGCAGCGGGCGACGGAGACGTGGACGACGCAGACGAGAGCGGCGACGGGACCAGCGGCCGGGCATGGGGGATGCGCGCCGACGTTCGCGACGAGTACGACCTCGAACGGTTCTTCGAGCGGGTCGCCAAGGAGCACGGCCCCATCGACGTCGTGTTCGCGAACGCCGCCGTCTTTCACGGCGTGCCCGGCGAGAACCCTAGCGACGAGACGTCCTACGCCCGCTATGACGACACGATGCGGACGAACGCGCGCGGGGTGTTCTCGACGCTTCGCGAGGCCCTTCCACACCTCGCGGACGACGGCCGAATGATCGTCCCGTCGGGGTCGGTCGCCGCGGAGTCGAAGCCGGGGATGGGCGCGTATGCGGTCTCGAAGGCCGCCGCCGAGGCGGTCGCCCGTGGTTTCGCCGCCGACGTCGAGCAGGCCGTCGGCGTTGTGGATCCGGGCCTCGTCGCGACCGACCTCACGGGGATGGAGCGTGCGCGTGATCCCGAGAGCGTCGCGCCGCTTTTCGTCTGGGCGGCCACCGAGGCCCCCGCAGAGGAGCTGAACGGCGCTCGGCTCGGGCTCCGCGAGTGGAAGAAAGCGACGCGATAGTCGGGAAGGGGTGGACGGAGTGAAGGCGACCTAGCCGCCGTCTCCGATCTCGCGGGCGGCCGCGAGCGCCTCCTCGTGGAGGTGGCCGTTCGAGGCGACCAGTCCGATCGAGTCGTGTCGCCAGCGGTCGCCGTCGAGGTCGGTTACCTTCCCGCCCGCGTTTCGCACGACGTGGACGCCGGCGACGCTGTCCCACGGGTTGACCGCGACGTTGGTGATCGTCGCCTCCAGCCCGCCGGCGGCGACCAGCGGGAGCACGACCTGTGCGGAGCCGAACCGGCGCATGTCGCCGAAGCGGGTGACGATCGCCTCACAGGCGCGGGCATACTCGTCGCGGGAATCGAAGTCCCACCAGATCGTCGGGTCGACCGTCGCCTTCCGCGGATCGGTCATCCCGCTCACCGCGATCGGCTCGCCGTTACGAGAGGCGTCCTCCTCGTCCGCGAGGTAGACGTCGCCGAGGGCGGGACAGACGATGGCGGCGGCGACGGGTTCGCCGTCGATGACGGCTGCGACCGCGGTCGCCCACGTGCGGATGCCGCGGACGTAGTTGTGCGTACCGTCGATCGGGTCGACGACCCACGCGGGGCCGGTTGGCGGAACCGTCTTGCGTTCGTCCTCCTCCTCGCCGACGACGGCGTCGTCCGGGAAGGACTCGCGGATCCGCGCGATGACGGCGCGCTGGGCGGCACGGTCGGCCTCGGTGACGACGTCGAGTTCGCCCTTTTGTTCCACGTCGATGCCGCTTTGGAACTGATCGTGGGCGACGCGCGCGCCGGCGTGGGCCGCGGCCTCCGCGACGGCGACACGGGACGCTTCGTCGCGTCCGACGGTCGGCGGTGACGACGGGCTGGATGCGTTCGGGGACTCACGATCGGTCATGGCTCGGATCGGTCCTCCGGCCCGGTATACGCGTCGATCCACGCCGCGGCGCGGGGCGGCCCCGAGTCCCTCTTGGCGCGCTGTCGGATCCGGAACCGATCGCCGGGCCGCGTCGAATTTAACTCGCTTCCGAATTCGAGTACCTTTAAGGGTGAACGGCCGATAGCTACCTCCATGGAACCAGAAGAAGCCGTCCGTCAGCTCGAGTACGTTATCGACGCCACGCTTGATGAGGAGGGTCACCGGAGCGCCGCGGGCTACCGTCCCACCTTCGAGCGGGTCGCCGAACGGGCGGACGGGACGGCGGTCTATGCGGTCGCGGGCGACCTGACGACCCGCGTCGTCGACGGCGAGCGGCCCTCCCCGGCGGAGGCGAACGACGTCGCCGACCGCGTGCTCGACGGGTTCGCCTACACCGACGGCGGCGAGTAGGTCGGCGGGGTTTCGGCGGTGTGTCGTTGGTAGTCCGTTCTTCGAGCGATGAGCGGTGACCATGAGGAGCGGGAAACTCAGCGTGACCGAAACGCCTCATCGAGGTCCGCGGGCGTATATAAGTGGACGTCCGACCGCTTCCGAGCGATGTCGACGAGTTCGTCAGTGAAGCCGCTGCGGGAAAATACCGCATAGGTACTGCGGCGATCGTCGCCGCGCTATCGGACCATCGACGCTACCGTCTCGGGATTCGCGAGGAGTCTTGGTCATCCATTATGCAGACGATCATATGATCGTCTGCATACTCCCGTTCGGCACGTGATCGAACTCGACCCGCCCCACTCGGTCGCTACCGCGGCATCCGACGTAACAGCAGGAGCGTGAGGACGACGATCGCCACGAGCGAGAGCACGCCGAGGGCGTTCACGAGCCCCGCGGTCTCCATCGGCGGCGCGAAGTCCTCGGGGACCTCGACGCCGGGCGCGAACGTGAGCGCCGCGAGGAGGAGGATCGCCACGGCGAGGGCGGCGAAGAGGGTCGTCGTGCGGGGTGGTCGCATACGACGTACGAGGAGACCCGGCGTCGAAAGTAATGAGTCCACGATGCGGGTTGAGGGCCCCTCGTGATCCGGGAAGCCGCCGTTCTCATTCGATGGGATCGGCGACGAGGACCGATCACCGACACCGAAAACTGGCGTACGGAACTCAATACTTAGATGCTGGCGTCGTTATACGGGTTCATGTCGGGTATCGGTGGATCGATCGGCAGACTCACGCAACCGGAGTATACGGGGGAGAACCGGTGTCTCCCGTGTACCGTTCTCAACGTGGGCATCGCGGTGGTCCTCGCGGTCGGTGTCGCCTTTATCAACCCAATTATCGGCGCGATCGTGTTCGGTCTCTCCCTCGCGGCGATCTACTTGCGGGGCTACCTGATCCCCGGGACGCCGGAGCTGACGAAGCGATATATGCCGCCGTGGTTGTTGCGACGCTTCGGAAAGGAGCCGCCGGATGCGGCCGGGGTCATCGAACAGGATCGCGTCGGCGGTGAACCGGACTCGACACGGCCCCCTCCGGATTCCGATCCCGACGCGATCGACCCGGAGACACAGCTCAAAGCGGCGGGCGTCGTCGAGGAGTGTGACGGGGTCGACGACCTCTGTCTCACCGAGGGGTTCCGGTCGGTCTGGTGGCGACGCATTCGGCGGCTGCGCGACGACGAGTCGTCCGCCGTCATCCACCTCGGCGCGCTCCTGGAGGTCGATCCCGAGTTGCTGGCGTTCGATGACGATGGCCCACGGTTTACCGTCAGGTATGACGGAACGCCCGTCGGGGCGTGGGATTCGGCTGCCGCTTTTTATACGGACCTGGCGGTCGAGCCGACGCTCGACGAGTGGCTGCCGGCGTGGGAGTCGATCGGGGATGCTGGGCGGACCCAGCTGATCGCGTCGATGCGGGCGTTCCTCGAACGATGTCCGAGCTGTGAGGCGACCCTCGAACCGGTCGAAAACGTCCGTGAGACCTGCTGTTCAGCGCAGGTCGTCGGCGTCAGCGTGGACTGTCCGGACTGTGAAGCGCGGGTGTTCAGCGGGCGGTATTGAGTCGGGGGAGCGGGCGGGTTAATATAGAACGGGTCTCGACGGGATCGAGGAACTCAGTTGTTGCCGTTGCCGTTTCCGTTACCATTCCCGTTTCCGTTGTCCCCTCCGCCGCATGTAGCGTCCGCATCGATCCCCTCGGGCTTTTTGAACGAGTCACCATTGAGATCGACTTTCACACCCGAGATGTTGTTGAGGAAGGGCGCGCTTGGACATCGCTTCCCCTCGTCCTCAGGGTCGTAATCGAATAGAAACGTCTGACCGCTTCCGGGTTCGGGCTGTGCGCTCGCATCGACGCGTGAATCATCCGGGTCGCTGACCGCGGTGCCCTCCCGAGCACCATCCACATCGAAGCGGAAGTAGTTCTGACCCGCTTTGGCTACCACCTCGTCGACATCTTCGTCGGCTTCCCAGTGGACTTCGACGACATCATCGTCTCCATTGACCGTGGCGGAGAAGTCCTCGTCAGGGTTCACGGAGTGCTTATCAATATCGTCGCCGGCGAGGGCGATCCAACTGATATTCTGTCCATCGGGAAGTTCTGGGTCTTCCTCTTCATCGTCACCCGATGGACAATCGGCATCGGCGTGCGCGACGAACGACAGATCTAAGTTGTCGAGAAGATCCTTACCAGAGTCGAAGCCGAACGCGCGCACGTTGAACCCGATACACTGTGACTCACCGGGACAGAGCTCGAACCCATCGTCCGGATCGGTGTTCTCCAGATCGAATTTGTTGTCCTCGTCGCTTCCTTTATAAAAGACGACGGCATCGTCTTTTCCGGCTTCGAAATCGAAGTGGTCCGGGACCTCGGCTTCGTCAGGGATCTTCGGAACACTGGTCCCACTACCACTATCGAACCCGAAGTTCACACAAACACATCGGGTTCCCTGATTTTCGATCTCAAAGACGTTATGAAATGTCATGAACGACTCGACATTAACGCCGTCCCCGTCCGGGGGGCTGTTTTTGTTGTCTTCGGAGATCGAAACACGCATCATTCCGTCGACCTCGTCTGCACGCCGAAGGAACCACAGATCGTGGGTGTCACCTACAACGACGCTGCGAACGCAAACTTCGACTTCACAACCGACGACAGCTCCGGTGCAGCATCCATCCAATCCAAGGAGAACGCCGAGGCCATCGTCTGGCAGAAGCCGACACCACCGAAGGAGGCCTCAAGCGCGAGCGATCTCGAAGCCGAGGAGGCGGAGATCAATCCGAACGACCGGAACCTCCGGAACATCCTCGCTGACGGACCTGACGATGAGGAGGATAAAGACAGCGAGGACTGGAAGGTCGTCGCCATCGAGTTCCCGAACCAGGACGTCGCGTTCTTCCATCCCGGCTGGGATGCAGGGGAATTCGATGACGTCCGCACGAGCGAGGGCGTCAAGGTCGACCTCGACGCGGACCTGACGGCCAACGACGTGCACGACCGATCGTTCGTGGCGTCGGACGATGACGCGGACGACGACTAACGGCCGATCGTTCTCTTTATATATGACGCCGTGACCGTCATACGCTTTGCCGGTCGGTATATAAAGCCTTGATCAGCACTGCAGCACAGCCAGGAGCGTCACACCACGATCCGCTCGTCCAACGCGGGCGCGCTCGCATCGAACCCGTCCTCGCGGAGGTCGGCCGCGAACTCGACACACCGGTCGCCGTGATTGATAAGCACCTGAGCGCCTTCATACTCCCTTAAAAACGACCGTAACCCACTCCGATCGGCATGCGCCGAGAAATCGTACGCCTCGACGGTCGCGCTGGCGGTCAGCCGCCGGCCGTCGATCTCCGCCCCACCGGTTTCC
Source organism: Halorubrum vacuolatum (assembly GCF_900188065.1). Lineage (GTDB taxonomy): Archaea > Halobacteriota > Halobacteria > Halobacteriales > Haloferacaceae > Halorubrum > Halorubrum vacuolatum. The sequence continues at coordinate 24,289 of NZ_FZNQ01000010.1, read as the reverse complement.
AACAGCTCCCGACCGGGCGTCCCCTGCACCTGATAGCCCGTCATCGTCACCGCATTTGTCGGATCGGGCGCGACGAGCGGAAGGTAGGTCATCGCCGGGCCCCCCGAGAGCATGCCGCTCGTCGTGATGATCGCGGCGGGCTGATCCGCGATCCGCTCGCGTTGCCCGTCCCGCCCCGTGACGAACCGCGCGTGGCCCTTCGCCCGCCGAAGCGCCTCGGGATCACGGACGTACTCCGGGTACGAGAGAAGCAGCTCGGTGATCTCCGTGCCCATCCCATCGACGTAACACGGAACGTCGTGGGCGGCACAGACCAACAGTAGCTCCTGTGTGCGCCCGATCGCAAACGCGGGAACGACGACGGTGCCGCCCTCCCACAGCGTTTGCTCGACCCGCCGAACGAACCCCGCCTCCACCGCCTCGCGCGGCTCGTGCTCGACGTCCGCGTACGTGCTCTCACAGAGGACGACATCGGCGTCCGGCCGGGCGGTCGTCCCGGCGACGAGCCGCTGGTCATCGGTGTGAAAGTCCGCGGTGTAGAGCAGGCGTGTCTCCCCGTCATCGACCAGCACGTGTGCGCTCCCGGGGATGTGTCCGGCCGGGTAGAGGGTGACCTCGTGGCCGGCGGCCGCAAAGGGCTCGCCGTAGCCGTGGGTCACGGAGACCTCCGAGACCCGCTGTAAGTCGGTCTTGACGAACGGACAACGGTAGGAGCCGCCGTGAAGTTTCAGGGTATCACGGCCGAGCCGCAACGCGAGGTCGCGCGTGGGTGGCGTCCAGTGGATCGACGGCCGGGCGGTCCCCGAGAGCAACACGGGCAACGACCCGACGTGATCGAGATGGCCGTGGCTGACGACGACCGCCTCGGGATCGACGTCGCCGACGGGCAGCCTGGGCGGGTCGTCCGTCGAGAGCCCGAAATCGAGGAGGAGGCGGTCGTTCACGAGGACGGCGCTGCGCCCGATCTCCTGGGCGCCACCGAGGAGTCGAAGCTCCATTGGAGGGAGGACGGGCCGCGGCGGTTTGCACGCATCGGTTTTGGACGGACTCGAACCACGCCGTCACCTCACTCCGTTCGGTGCCGTCTGATTCGAACCGCCCTCGCGGACAGTTCTGTGACTCACTTCGTTCGTCCCAGAAATGGGCTCTGAGCGGATTCGAACCACCCCTGAGAACCTGCTCGCTCCGCTCACAGAACCTCAGTATCGTTCGAATCCGTCTCACGTACATACCTACGGCTCGCGAGATTGCTCGCCGCAGGATGTGGGCTCTGAGCGGATTCGAACCACGGTCGCTCCCGTTCGCTCGCGTTGCTCGCTCACCTCCCGCTCCCTGATTCGAATCGCCCTCGCGGACAGTTCTGTGACTCACTTCGTTCGTCCCAGAAATGGGCTCGGGCGGATTCGAACCACCTCTGGTCTTGCGATTCGGGAGTATGATACACTATGCCAAACCCCGGATTAAACCCAGACCAAGCCAAGACCACATATCTTGAAAGCCGAAAGACCGACCTCAGAGAATCAACCCTCAAAAGTCACCACTACCGACTCAAACACTTCGTCCGATGGTGTGAACTCAACGGAATCACAGATGTCTCTACAATCACCCGCCCGGAGATAGATGACTATGCCAACTGGCGTCGACACGATGGAGACCTCACTAAAGCGAGCATGAAAGGTCAGATGGACACCCTCAGAGTGTTCCTCAAATTTCTGGAGAGAATTGGAGCGGTTGAGCCCGACCTTCACGAGGCAGTTCCAAAGGTATCGATGAGTCCCAGTGAGGAACGGAATGACAGAATCGTGCCCGCAGACGAGGCTCGGGAAATCCTTGAGACACTGGACAGATACCACTATGCCTCTGTCCGACACATCTGGTTTTTGTTAGCGTGGAGGACAAGTGCCCGCATCAGTTCACTCCGGGCCCTGGATGTAGAGGATTACCACCCAGAGGAGGAATACATCTACTACCGAGAACGGGACGGTACGAAGTTGAAGAATGGAGTACAGGGAGAACGACCTGTTGCCCTGTCAGAGGAAACCTGTACTATACTGGACGACTATCTCAAACACAACCGAGTCGAAGTAGAAGACCAACACGGACGCAACCCCTTCATTTCCAGTCCACACGGGCGTGTACATAGAAACACCATGCGGAGATGGTCATACCAACTCACCTGTCCCTCGTTCAGGGGAGAATCAACCGAGTGCGACTGTAACACCAACAGCAAGCAAGCCTACTGTTGCGATGACACAGTATCACCACACGCCATCCGACGAGGTTCAATAACCCACTTCCTCAGGGAAGGATTACCAGAGAAGGTTGTCTCCGACCGTGCGAATGTTTCAGAAGATGTACTCGATAAGCACTACGACAGCCGAAGCAAGTTAGAGAAAATGAACCAGCGTAGGGCGTTTTTAGACAACATCTAACCAATATAACGAACATATAGTTTTTGAGTTAATATCGGTGGTTTTAATATAATATCATACTAACATTAGTGTATGTCTAAGAAAGGCAATACGACGAAAGCGGAAGTCGAAAAGGCAGAATACTACGACTATCTTCAGGACAACGCACCAGAACCTGAACCCCCTGAAGAATACGGGATGGAAGAGCGAGAACAGGAACCCCGCTGGTAAACAGTTCTTGTAGAATCACATAGAACGAGAACTAACTTAGACGACTTTGAGTAACCAAATTTATTGGTTCCTGACTTAAAACCCTAAAATTTTGTAGTAGATACAAAAGATATATAAGGGTGGGTATTGTAGGATAGTATACAGATGACTTTGAGTATGAAAGAAATCGAAGCACGGATTGAAGAACAAACATTCACAGCCGACGAAATGGACGAAATCAATGACCTAATCGAAACCGTAGAATCAGTCCAAGACGAAATCGAAAACCTCAACGAAGAACAAAAAGCACGATACGGAGCAAGCATCGAATCAGATGGACTCGAAGCACTCCACGAACTCATCCAAATCGTCCAAACACCAGAAGAACGAGAACACGCCGAAGCCTTCAACGAAATCGAAGAGGCATACGCATTCTAAACACTCTCTCTTTTCACCCGCTGTTATACACTCAAACACCCATAGACCGGAGTTCGCATAGCGTCTTAGTCTATGCGGATTGTTACCAAGGCTCTATAACCCGAACGCTATGTCAGAGCCTGTAAAGTCGAGTTTCAGGAACAGGGAAGATGGAACTTCCAACTCATTTCAAACTAATACTACTACTATTACTATACTACTACTAACTTACTAATAATCTTATTAATTAATAACTTTTTTAATAAATTAATAATACTACTAATAATACTGGTGTCCCCTTCTGAGTAGATACCTCTCTCCTTGTCTGTTTAATAAAGAAAACTGGTTGAATGGCTATACCTTATCGTACTGTATTGAAGACGCCACGAGTACCACTAACAACAAAGATAGCACCACCAATGGCAACAAGGATAGCGATAACTCCACCGAGAATAACTGAGAGATTAGCGCCGAGTCCAAGGTCTTCAAGTTCTTCAACTAAGGAGTCGAACCAACCTGAAGCAGTCTCACCAGCGTCTCCAATAGGAATAACGCTGCCATCTTCCACCTGTTCTAACTCACCAAGGTCGAGCGTCATGGATACATACTCTTCACCGTCAGCGACTTCTTCAGCAGAGAAAGACTCCGAGTAGGTTACTTCTTGAGTTTCACCATCCTCGTCTTCTTCATCTACTGTAACCTCAACAGTGTACTCGTCATTGACAGTGACCCCATCGACAGTAATCGTACTACCGTCATCTACTTCGACCATCTCACCTCCGACAAGAGAGTCCTCAGCATCGTACATAGCGAAGTCAAACTCCTCAACGGAATCCTCGCCATCTACAACCTCAAACTCGTATACTGTCGTCTGCTGTTCGAGTGTCACAGAGACTGTTTTATCCTCTCCAGCAATCTCAAAGGGTTCAACTGAATCGTCATCATCTGACACAATATCAACATACCCATCAGCGGATACGCTGTAATGGTATGACCCGTCTTCGAGGTCGTATGTTACAACACCATCAGCGTCTGTGGTTTCTTGAACTCCAGCGACAGAGACATCAGCACCTTCGATTGCGTTACCATCTTCATCATCCACTTCGAAGGTTACAGTGTACTCATCAGCCTCCTCGTCTCCGTTATCAGAGTCTTCAGACACGAAGTAGTCGAAAGTACTTTCGGATAGTTCTTCCTCCTCGTCAGAGTCGATTAACTGGACACTATAATTCTCTTCTCCATCAGCCGACACCTCGATACCTTCGACTGTTACTTCAAGCGTATCTCCGATGTCCTCTTCTTGGACTTGATATTCAACGAATAGGTCAGAATCTCCATCACTAAAGTGAATGAGGTTATCGTCATTCAGATTAGTAGAGACTTCAGCATTGGAGTAATCGATTTCGTCTCCAGAATCGTCAAAGGTTACGATTCGGATTTCCTCTCCCGATTGGGTTTCACCATCGAGTTCGATTTCCCAGGTTTGTTCGCCGTCTTCGCCGTCGACATCTGTAACTGCAACAAATGATGCGGCGGCAACGGGCATCGCTACCATAGACATCAAGACCATACTCGCAACTACAAGAGCGACGAGTTTAGGTCCGAGTCCGTTCGTTCCCGAGTTTCCTCGGATTTTACCAATTACATTCATGGTTTTAGTGTAAGGTTTGTGATGTTTGAATTTCGATACGGGGACAACTGGAATCCAATCCAACCGATGGTGCCGACCGTCAGCAAGCCGAGTAGCCCAAACATCACGCCGACTATCGACCCTGACACGAGGAGACTGAGACTATACACCAAGGTGTACAGCGTTGTTACAGCCATTCCGAGCCCGAGTCCTACTGTCAGCCCATCAAAATGTCCCATACTATAACTATGCGTAATATAGGGTTTTATAACTTTTGGTTATACTATGGGGTTAAAATATTACAACAACACAGTACGAACTCATACCCTTGTTATCAGGACTGTCTTCTGCTCCAGTAATTATTTAGACATAGAATATAAATAATAGTAATAATATGGTTGAACCAACTGCGAGGGATATTGTGTTTTCAAATCTGTTGGAATCGGAGGATAAAATAGCGTGGACTGTGGACGAGATGGTTTCAGAGTGCGACGGTCGTGTTTCCAGATACACCGTGCGAAATGTGTTTAACTCGTTGGTAGAGTTGGATGTCATGAATCACAAATCGGGGAGTCCGTATTGGTATTTCTTGTAGTCGATAATTCAACCCACCTTCCTTGATTCACTTTGAGAGTGTTCTCGTGTAGAGTTATCATCGACACCGCCCCACTATTGGAATAGTTTCTACACCCAGAGTCAGTCTCTATTATTCACTATCAGCCCAGCCCACGGAATTGTATTTTTTATATGTTCCACAGGGGTGGCTCGGTGTTTCATTTTGAGACTGGAGTCGGTATTGAAACAAGCCCCCAATAGGGGGTTGTCGGTAGCCAATCCTCACCTGCACCTGTTGATATTTCTAACCGCAAAAAATCGTCTCACTATCGCTACTAAGACCCCTGTAAAATCCTAGGAAAAATCAGCCTTGTCGGGCTTATAAAAACCAGACTTTCCGAGTTGGAACATCGGGAAATAGAACTCTCCTTTCTTATACGCCCATCCCCGCTTTACTAAGTCATCGAGTCTCCGCCTCACCGTATCCTCAGAAAAGTCAACCTTATCCTCGACCTCGGAAACAGAAACAGGCTCGCCCACCCGCTGGTACTTATCCATAATCTCCATCACGATTAACGCTCGTTCAACTGACTGTGCCATGTATAGACAGTAATTGTAAGATGTTTAAGGTTTTTCTCTCACGGGTCAGACTTTCAGACTCGACGCCGAGTTACTTCCCCGCCACCGAGTAAGTACCACAGTCCAAGTCCACCTGCGACGGCCATAGTCCCACCGAGGAGTAGTATTACATCATTAACTCCATCGCTGGAGGTCTCGTCTCCACCGCTATCTCCAATTATGATTCCGTCATCTGTTGATTCTGTATCATCGTCATCGAGTTCATTGAAATTATTTGAATCGTCCTCGTCCGACTCATCCTCGGTCTCGTCCGAGCTGAAATCAATATCCTCATTAATCAAATATGTCTGCTCATATCCCGTCGTATCTCTGGTGTGCAAATCGTTACCGTATATGTCCTTGACAGTTCGATTCCAGTAAATAAATTTTTGACTTGTGTCTGCCCTATCATTGTAAGAAACTGAAAAAGAACGGTTATCGTTATCATTCAATTCAACTTCATCTCCATTTTCAATGTCGTCAAATGGTATCGCATACGCTGACCCGAAAATTTCCTCATCATCAACTATAATGTGGTTGTCAACTGTATCAATGTGTTCGAGAGAGATTTCATCTTCAGAACCGTCAGTCAGAGTTACAGTCCACTCGCCAAATTTACTCAGTTCAATTTCATCTGTATCCCGATTATCGAAGTAGTATACTCCAGTATCGTCGGCATGAATATATCCTAAACCTTCGTCGGTGATTGGTACTTGCTCACCATCTTCGTTTAAATATCCGATTTCAGCTGGTTCGTCAACACTTGGGTTGTACTCGCTGTAATATACTGTTCCGTCAGCAGAATCAAGTTGACTGGCACTGCTGTCGTCATCAAAATCCACGACAACATCGGAGTTATCATATGTAATCGCACTCCCTGCTTCCCATGTCGTTATACCACCGCTTGTATCCACAGAGTAGACCTGACCATTACTGACGGTCAAATCTTCAATTTGATGGTCTCTCTGATTTTGGAACTTATTTTCATCCAATTCAGAACTATCGACTAACGTCCCGTCTGTAGAGTATACATCCATATACACAGGGTCGTCGCTGAGTCCCCAAGTCCAAGCATAAATATAATTACCATCAAAATAGAACCCATTATTAGTTGGTTCTTCGTTCGGATATGTGGTTATCCACTCGTATCCATCTTGGTAATTCCACACTCTCAATTCCTCATCTGACTCATACACAATTGTGTAATCATCCTCTTCGGACAGTTCGTATTCGTTATCTTGTGCTGCCACTTCTCCGAGCCCGAGATACATCAGTCCAGCCGCAATGCCGACGACTAAAATAAGCATCATCAGGGCTCTGATTGTTAATTTCAAAACCATTACTTAGAGTTATAATGTCAATCATTAAATAACCTTCTGTTATCATATATATCAAGAAAATACAGGAGCAGCATACCCGTGTTATTACAGTTAGATTATTAATTTATTAAAAAAGTTATTAATTAATAAGATTATTAGTAAGTTAGTAGTATACTATTAGAAGTAGTAGTATAGGGTTAGAATAGGTTGAAGTCCCATCCTCCTGTTCCTGAAAATCCCTGTTTTCCGACCTTGTGATTGTGGGCGTGTTTTGGGTGTTTCTGGAGGTCGAAATTCTTCTCTGGTCCGGTCCCTGGGCATGAGAGAGTTTCCGTGCCAAATTCCGGGTGATTTACTGCATCTATGCCCGTCTGTGTTGATTCTCTTTTTGTAATTAGTACAAAATATAATACCCTAATTCCATGATTTTGTAGTAAGTACAAAAGATATATAACCCCTGCCATCCATGTATTATGTATGACAGGTAATACAAAACTGTCCGACTGGATTCGCACAGAAGACAACGATGGAGTTCATGTTAATTTCGGAAAGACAAACTATGTCGCCCGAATCACAGACCTCCACGAGAAGTACAATTTCGACCGAGAATTTATTTCTGAGAAAGGAGACACATCCCATTCTGGAAAGACTGGTAAACTGTATGTCCCAGCGTCTGAACTGGAAGAAGGATATGTGTATGAAGTGCGGGATGACAGCTGGAATAACGAGAAGCGACAGTACTGGATTCTGAATCGGGTTCACCGAGATGACGACGGACAGGTTACTGGAGTAGATACTGAGGAGATAGAATACGAGGAAATCGAAGATTACCTGCGGGAAGAGATGGTTGGCCGTATCGGTTTAGCGAGGATGTAGGCGTGTCTGGTGATTCTCAGGGGTTCGATTCCTCTGGCGTCCATTATGTCAAATAAAAACTACGACATATACGACGAAGAAATCGATAGAGTACGGGATGGAGAAATAGACTTGGATGAAGCCATCAACCACATCTCACAACGAACGGGTGATTCTGAGCGGGAAGTTGAGATGGAAATCCAAGCGGGAGTGGAGAGGTACACTCTCGAACAGTATGGATTACGATAGGCGTGTCTGGTGATTCGACCCAAGTTCAATTCTTGGGACGCCCTTGGCCCGAAATGGCTCTAAACTAATTGAAACATGGCAAAAAAAGAATACGAATGGGTTGAGGTATCTGGACAACTGGTCAAGATATCTTGCTCTGAAGAAACCGAAGAAGAGGTTAGAAAAAAGAAACTAAGAAACTACAGTTGGTTCTAAAAATTAAACTGATGCAATACAAATGGTGAACAAGAAGACGGACGAGTAGTCTATTTTTATTCACCTTCCGACAGTTATTTAATAACTTATTTTGAATATATAACTGGTAGTTATGGAATTGAACGAACTGTTATCTGAATGTAGTAGCGACGGCGGGAAACTTGTCTTGATGTATCTTCACAGAGTAGGAACGGCGACGATAGACCAACTGGCTTCTGTGTTGGACTTCCAGATTTCTAAGACCTATTCGGTGGTCTCGGCTTTGGAAGAGAAGGGATTGATTTGTAAACTCGAACACACGGCTCAGGAGAGGTACACGCTAAAACAGGTGAGTCTCTGATGTACCGCCGAGGACACAAGGGGATGCTATTGATTCTGTACGCTCCAGTCTTAGTGGTGTTGCTCTGGATGGAGTTGTATGTGTTTGCTCTACTCGGACTCGTCCTTGGCATGGGACTCGTGATGTTACCGGACAAAGACCAGGGCATTCCACTCCTCCCGCATCGAGGATTTACTCACACCATTTGGTTTGCTTCTCTCGTCGGTCTCGGGATGGCCCTCGTTGGAATGATACTCGCTCCGATTCTGATTTGGATTGGAGTTGATGTTCAAATCGTGGTGTTGTTCCTCGGATTCGTTGGAGTGTTCAGTATCGTCGCTCATCTATTCGCTGACGCTATCACTCCAGCGGGTATCAGACCATATCAGCCGTTGTCTCAGCGGAGACATTCGGGGAGGATTTCAGCGAACTCGTTCTTGGGGAATTGGGTTCTCTGGTTGCTTGGTATCGGAGCGATTCTGTTCGCACTCTATTTTGTCTTCGTGTGATTAGTCCTCCCCCCGTCTGGGTGTACATATGGAGCCGTGAGGTGGGTGTATAGTGTGATTGGTGGGGGTTTGGGTGTGCGAGCAGGCGGTAGTATATTGTCGCCTGTGTGAGTGTCCTACTGGAATTGACTGCCCAGTGTTGCTTGTCCTTGAGTCCCTGAATCTAGCTCAATTGACTCGGACTCATTGTACGGTGAGTGCGTTACATAGTATCCAGTATCTGTTTGTTCCACTTCATCGATGGTGTAGAGTTGGAGTGGTATCTCCTGCTTCGTCGTAACTGGGAAATCGTAGTTTTCGGCATCGTATTTGAATTCCTTTCCATCGTCCAAGCGTTGTGCTACAAATTGCTCGTGCCGCTGGATTCGTTTAGATACTGTAGCGTGTGCGAGGCCTTTGACTTCGGAGACCTCGGCGTCGAAGACATCAGTGAACTTCTCTTGTATTTCGTATCCGACAGAGTTGCGACCAGCAATCATCGCTGCCAGAGATGTTGTTCCAGTCCCCCAGAATGGGTCGAGAACGGTGTCGCCGTAGACGCTGTACATATTGATGAGTCTGTATGGGACTTCCAATGGGTACGCCGCTGACCGGTCTCTGAGTTCTTTGTCTGTGTTCTCTAACTGCTGAAAGGTGCCCTTAATGCCTTCCCACATATCGGAAAACCACTCGTTCCGTTCTTCCCAGAAGTATGCCGACTCATACCGAACATCATTTCCAGAGGGGAACTTTCGGCTCTGTTTCCCGTTTCGGAATATAAGAAGGTATTCGTGTTCCAGAGTGGCGTAGGCGTTTGGTGGCATCATCCCGCTACCCATGAACTTCGCCGCAGAGTTAGTTGGCTTCCGCCAAAGGATATCAGGGAGTGGTTCAAACCCAAGGTTGTCGAAGTATTCAGTTATGTGTGCGTGGTTCTGGTAGACTCTGAAACTGTCGTCCACCTTGCGAGTCGCATCTCCGATATTGATACAGGCTATTCCACCATCCACGAGGACCCGATTGATTTCATCCCAAGTTTTGTTGAGTTCCTCGTGCATCAGCTCAAAGGCTTTCCGTCCATCGCCTTCCTGGAGAGCCGTATCTATATCTATATTGAGAGAAGCAAAGAGGTCATCCCACATCTCTATCATCGGGTACGGTGGAGAAGTTACAACGAGTTCAACTCCATCGTCTTCTATCTCTGAAAGCGAGTTTGAGTTGCCGATAAAAACATCGTGGGCAGTCTCCATAGACATAAGTTGTTCATGCGGGTGTTTGTAGTTATTGATGAGGCTGAGAGTCAGTCGTCTCCGTCCCGACCTCCGAGGTCCATCTCTTCTTTCAATTCGGAGATATCGACTTTCATCGTCTTATTGGACTTGTTTTCGTCGTAGAATATAATTGGGACCTCGATGCTCTCTGGAAGATTGTCCTTGTAGGTAACTGGTTTTACTTGGACAGGTTGGTCTCCGAGGTATCCATCAATGCCTTTGCTTTCATCTTGAGCATCAGCTCTGTGGACTTCCAAACTGTACATCTCTCCCAGTTTCTTCAGGATTGCTTCTTGGATGTCAAAGCCTTCGTATGTCTTGAATAGGACTAAATCACGGAGATATTGCCGAGTCATCTCTTCATCAATCTGCTCGAACGCCTCCCGCATCCTCTCCACCATAGGATACGCCATCTTGGTTGCTTCCTCAAGCCGCTCATCGCCGTCGTACTCATCCTTGTAGTAATTCACCCAATCGTCAAATGTCCCTTCTGGGTGTTCTTGCCGGAACTCTTCCACGATATCGCTCATCTGCCCAACCACATGAGGTCGATTGGATTGAGAGAGATTGATTGCTGGGTTAAGGAGGTAAGTGGTGTACTTTGGTGTGTCAAACGGGAACTCCTCGACATCTTCAGCAACTAAGCGTTCCCGCTCATCTTCAGTCAATTTAAATTCGTCTTCGTCAGACACATTATTTCCCCTTGTGTCAAATGATAAAGCTTTAACGGAAGTATAAGAGTGGAAACTGTATCTGAGATTCAATCAGTAATCCGCTCTCGTAACCTGTCCATCGCATCCTCCGCTTCTTCAACTGTCCGACTCCCGGTGATGGTTAATTTACCAGTTCCATAGATGTTCATTGTCGGGTCGCAATCTGGTGGCCGGTAAATCAGTCCTGGAAACTGTTCTGGCTCATACTCTGTGTAATCTAAGCCCAATACCACAGCAAGGTCAGACAAATCCAATTCCTGATTTAAGTCGCCAACACACACGACATTCTCGATATTGAAGTCAATCCCCTCGGTCGAATCAATGACACCGTAATCTTCCAGAATTTCATAGAATGTATCTCTAGCTTCGTAACATCCCTCATATGAATCACCACCTCGTAGAATAAATTTGCCAGTTCGGAAGAGGATGAACAGCGGGCCATCTTCTTCGTATCTCAGTAGCAATCGGCTTACTGTATCATGATAGTCAACCAATGCCAAATCAACAGCATCTCTGACTGCTTCAAGGTCTACCTCTCGATGAATGTCGCCGCCTGCGGATATATTCACAATCTCCACCATCGGATAGTTCCAATATCATCAACTGCGTTCTTTAACCTACTCAATCCTGTTCATCAATCGGTTGAACTGCCTATCCGACAGTAATTGTTCAAGATGGGCTAAGTCCTCGACATCGTGTTTCGTGATTCCTCCAGTCCGTTCTCTGAGTTTATCCCAGTACTCTTCAGGGACATCATCTAACGGCGGCTCGTCATCCGCCTTGGATTCATCAGCCCGTTCCACAAGTTTCTCATCAACAGCATCCATCACCTCTTTTCCTCTGTCTCTGAATCCGCTGATAAACTCTCGACGGGTAGGGTTCGTTGTTTCCTCAGACGATTCACGGGCTTCTATATCGCTCTCATCTTCACCGCCAGAAATAATACGCTCATACAGTTCTGGTTCAATTTCTGGGGCTGGGAGGAGTGCTGGTGGTTCTGTATCTTCATTATCGTCTTCCTCTTCTTCCTCATCCTCTAAGTCGAATATCTCATACTCAACCTCATCAACTGGCTCCCATTCATCGTCCTCGATGTACTCTTCAAACGGAGTTCCATAGAGTTCGATTGGTTTGACATCCTCGTGAGGTTCGTCTTGGTCTTGATGGCTTGAACAGAGGTACTCATGTTCATCTCCGTAGTCAGACCGACAGACAGTACTACAACGCTCACCTTCCTTATTGGTTCCAAAGCACTTCGTCTCTCGCTCAGAACTCCAACTCCATTCACCCTCGTCGTTCAATGAATCGTACTCGAAGGTCGTCTTCGGAATCGCTCGGAGTGCCCGCTTGAGATGTTTGCCCTCGCCGTCCTCGTTATCCTCATAGACTCTCGCTGTCTTCTTGCCCTCTTTGATAATGAAGTCGCAGAGTTCTCGAACCCAGCCGTGGATGTCCTTGCTGGTGTGACCGATGATTATGATATTCCCTTCGTGTTTTCGGATGAGCGTTAGGAGTGGATAGAGTTGCTCGATGACTTCCTCGCCACCAATTCCGCTGGCGTGTTTGTTGGCTTCGTCAAAGACAAAGAGAAACGGGTGGTTGTGGTCTTGAAGCCACTGGTCGAGAGCATCTTGGTTAGGCGTGTAAACAAACCGCTCGTTAGATTTAGCAGCGGATTTGATGTTGGTAACGATTCGACCTTTTGGATGAACCAGTAGCCATACCTCGGCAATCAACAACGCAAAGTCTGTCTTCCCCGCTCCTTGCTCACCAATCAGGTATATCTGAAGAACTTCACGAGTTCGATTCTGGACATACTGAATGAACCACTTAACCAACTTGAAGTGCTTGAGTTTCGGGTCTTCAGCGTCGGCTCCGAAATATCTCATCAACGCCCATTTTTCTTTATCCACCGCTTCCGTGGCTGAGAGCGAGGTGTGTTTGGATATGACTCGTCGGAACTCTTCTGTTGCTTCATACGGAATCTCAAACCCGAGTTCTCCTTTCCATCGTTCCCACGACTCTTTTTTATCCGCCAGTACTCGCTGGAGACCTTCATCTCGGATTTTGACAATCCACTCATAGAGAAAACTCTCGTCGTCTTTTTCAGCTGAGGACTTAATCGTGGAGATGTCTCGGCCCATCCCTTTGCCTTCGGATTTAGCCATCCCCACGAGGAACAAGGCGAAGAAAATCCAAAAGTAATCGAGTAGTTCTATCATTGGTTATCACCAGAATCTACACGCTTACCCATCCGCTTGTTCGCCTGTTGTTTCTGATTCTCTCGTGGGTCGTAGTTGTCTACCGACTCGGACGCTTCATCCATTAACGATGCTTCGTTCCCTTCGAGGAGGTCTCCATTTCCACGGTCTCGCATTCTGCTTTTCAACCGTTCTCGGGTAGACCCCATGCCACCCATTACCTCTTCTTCCATGACCGCTGTTTGTCGGGCGTTTAGGTACTCAGCCTCCTGTCGGACATCCTCGACATAAAAGTCTCTCAGTATATTTAGTTGGTCGAAAACATAGGAGGCTGTATCCTGAATCCACGGAACCAGTCTCTGGTGCTTGCGGAGGTCTCGTGGTTTGATTTGGGCGACCTCACCAGACCAAGAGACCCAAGCAACATTATTCACAGGGTCGTACTTCTCAACTTCATATGCCTCTCGTGGACTCTCAGCGTTAATCGAGTAGAGCCAATCCTTGTCCACTTCAAACACTATTTGTTCGCCCGTGTCTGGGTCTTCTACCTCTCTCATCACCTTCATCTGAGCAAACCGTTGTGGGGAGAGCAACCAGAGCCAATTATCCCCGTTGGCTGGATTGATATCGTGAATCTCTACAAACCGTTTTCGAGCAATCCAGAATCCTAACGCACCAGCTGGAGCGGCGAAGATTAATTGACCGTACATCAAGTACACCGTCGACCCAGCGATGAGAGTAGACTCGATAGGACTCGCATCGACAAAATGGAGACCTCCAAGTACAAACAGGGAGAGACTCACAACTATCAATCCCCATCCTTTAATCCAACCAGAAGCAAACTCCAACGCTCTTTCTAACCGACCCTGTTCTGGCGAGAATTCCTTCCTTTCGTCAAAGATACCACGGGATGGAGCGTTGACTGGAATGGCCATCCGACTAACACGACTGTCCCATCCAATCACCGCAAAAAGCAGCAGGAATATATTGGCACCACCAACAAGGACGATGACAATCGGATGCCCAACATCAGGAGCATGATTAATCACCCGCCACTCCTCGGAGATAGTATACTGGGCTTGGCTGGTCGTACCACCAGCTTCAACCACCTCGTCAAACTCGTCCGTGCCAATCTCTGAAGAAACGGTAAGACTCCACTCCTGATTGATTCCAGATGGAGTTACCTCAACATGGATTTCCTCGGTTTCTCCCGGTCGGAGTCGTACAAACAGTTGCTCGTCTGTTCCACCAGGATTCACCACAACTCGTGCAACGCTATCGGTCGGATTCTGGAGTTCAAACTTAGCCAGTTCTGGTTCGTGGTCAAGTTCATTCAGACGAACTCCGTTCAGGAATACTCGGTCGGCTTCAATCAGGTCAGATTCATCTATGACCATCTCGTCTTCGTCAACTGGTTCTTCTATCTCTGATTCCTCAGCAGAGGCAACTCCAGACGCAAACACAGGCATCCCAATAGTCGAGACCAACAGGAGTGAAACGACCAGTAGAGAGAAGGCTCGGTTCATCTGAAACCACCCCGCCGTCTAAACACAGCGTACCCAGCAAGCAAGACAGCAATCCACGGGATAGCGATTAAGACCAAAATACCAAACCTAAACCAGCCTTCACCATCATCCTCCTCCTGCTCTGCATCCACGATGATGTACTCGTCCTCAGAATCAACGCTATACTCAAGCGTCTGGTCTATCGGTAACTCATAACTCACCGCTCCCGATGTGTAGACCACCTCGTCATCATCCAGTACAACAAAAATCAGATGCTCAAACTCAAAGTCAGCGGACTGCTTGACCTGTTCCCAAGTCGAATACAGTACAGAGACGTCTCCTCGGGAAGTATACAAATACTCATCCTCAGTAACAAACCCGTCATCATTTAAAGAAACAGCATAAACTTCCACATAGCGGTCTCCCGTAACATCTGTTGGTTCGATAGACTCAGGCTCCAGTTCCAAGATTTCAAATTCGATTACAGCATCTTGGTCATTAAAATCTGAATCAGAGGCATCAACAGACCCAGAGACTCCGAGCATCAATACCGACCCAAAAATAACCACAACTACAAGAGCCAGTAAAACTCGCAATCGGTGTTTCATTTCGAATCACCCTCGCCCTGAGAATCACCTCTAACCAAGTCATCCAGCCAATTTGGACTACTATCTCGTAGGCTCGCACGATACTTCTCTAACTTTTGTCTAATACCCGTCATACTGAATCACCGTCGTCTTAACGAGAAGTCGTACTGTCCACTGCCCAGCGTTACACTAACTACCCAGCCACACGCCTGATACCCAACATAAAACGCCACGATTCCCACCCCAATCAGCAATCCAAACGCAAGGACTCCCGAGATAGCCTCAATCGTTCCAATCAGAATCGAAACCACCGCCCCCAAGACCATCCATAAAATAATCGCAATTACGGCTAATCGAAGTAGAGACGGACGCCCGCCTGCCTGAGAAGTACTATTCATCCCAAATCGTTGTTTAATTCTATCCAACATGATAATACAAATAAATAATACAAACACAACCTTTTATAACTACTGGTTATACACACAAACACCCCTGAAACCAACCGAAAACATAGCGCCTGATTATATCGCCTTGTTAACAACCCGCATAGACTAAGACGCTATTCCAAGTCCTGAAAAGTAGTGTGTTGACAACAGGGAAAAGGAGACTTCAACCTATTCTAACCCTATACTACTACTTCTAATAGTATACTACTAACTTACTAATAATCTTATTAATTAATAACTTTTTTAATAAATTAATAATACTACTAATAACAAGATGGTACCCTGTTATTGGGATTGGTCTGAGACCTTGAGTTCACCACTCATCGGAAAGACCTTGCCCTTCTCTTTGAGTAGTTCAATCTCTGCCTTGACCTCATCTGCTTCGTATTTCTCGCTCAGGGCATCAGCAACGAGTTCTTCATTTGCATATGTGTTCTCGCCCTCATCGAGTTCTCGAATCTTACTGAGGACATCCTCACGCCGTTCAGCCTGTGATGTGGACTCTCCAGCGTAGAGCATTGTAACATCGAAGGTATCGTTGTCTCCGAATCGATTGATGTCGCTGAAGGACTTCCGTGTAATATTCCATGCTCGTTCGGCGTCTTGAATTTCGGCTTCTTCAGAGAGTCGGATGCGTGCGTATGTGAGTGCGATGGTCAGCAGAGACTCATACTGTCGAGTGTCGATTGAAACGCCCGCCTGTGCTTCCATGGAGTCTCGGAGTTCAGTCCACTTGCCCTTGAGGTATTCAGCCGCTTCCGAGGTTATCGTTGGCTGGTAGTTGTTCCGAGCGTAGTAGATGATTTTCCGCATCTCCTCGTTCGTGAATGGAGTCTCAAATCCAGACCCGTCTGTGGAGACCGCCATGAACTTCTGAGTCATCGCATCCGCCTTGAGTTCATCTGCCTCGTTGGAATCTAAGACGGTGAAGATGAGGTCGAACCGTGACAGTAGAGCAGGCGGGTAGTTGAGTTGTTCTCCAATTGGATTGTCCAAGTTGAATCGCTCGTTTTTCGGATTGCTTGCGATTGCGGTCGCTGGGTTTGCCTTCAGTTCCTTGCTGATAATCTTGTCAATCTTGACTGTCTGTCTTGCGAGTGGGTCGTAGAGCGAACGAACGGCTGAGTCTCCGAGTTTATCCAACTCGTCAATAAGGGCTACTCCATCGTTGGCCCTAACCATCGTACCTGCTTTGAGTGTCCAATCTTCACTCTCCAGTTTGCTCTGTCGCTCCAGACCAGCAGAGACGCCCGCCTTTGAAGCGTTGAGTCCAGAGGCGAACGCATGGTGTGGAGCAACCTTTCGGGCTTCTTCGAGGAGGTCGGACTTGCCAGTTGAAGGGTCTCCGATGTGAGCGGTGTGGATTGTGTCCCGAACTCCATCACTCACTCCGAGGTCTCCAGAGAACAAGGTGAGCAACATTCCTTCTCGTGCGGCTTTGATTTCTTCGCCTTCGAGGTGTGGAGCGTATGACTCAAGGAGTAACTCCAACATATCCTCTTCGTCAGCGGTTTCTTCAAACGACTCGATTTCATCTTCTTCGAGTTCAACACTTGCTTTCTCTTCCTCCTTCTCTGCGTGTAGAACTTCCAGAATTGGATATTCCCTCGAAGACTTGTCGTCGGATTGGGTCCGAACAATGACGGTGAGATGTACACGGTCGCCCGCATCGAATTGGTTGACATCCTCCCCGAAAAATCGGGCTTCCATCTCTTGCGGATTTAAACTTGCTTCTGGTAGGTCTTGCACGATAGCACTCTGACTGTCGGCATGTTGAATTGGTATTTGACCGAAATTGGAACGCCCGCAGTCATCGTTAGGACAGTGGTGTGGTTCGTCTATCTCGTCCGTCATGGGGTCCTGTACCATGCGAGTCTTGTGATTACAATACAGGCATTGAAAATCTGCCAGCATTAGTTGAGCGTATTGGCTTGAGAGTTCGGTGATGTCTACTGTGAGGTTTCGGGCAGTCTGGAAGTCTTCGGCTTTAACATCTCCAACAGTCCTCTTTGGGGCGTTTTTAACAGCAACAATATCAACTCCCCTCTCATCATCGATATCAAGGTCTGGGTGTTCTTCTACTGCACACTGGATATTATACATCGCCTTATCTGGCTCCTCTGCGACCATCTTTGACAACCCGTCGTCCTTTCCTTCTGCTTCTCGTATTTTTTCAATATCCAATGATAGAGTTCTCTGTTCGGCGTCAAATCCAAACAAGTCTGTTCCGTATTCGTTGATGAGGTCTATTGCATAGTGTATCGTTCTTGGGTCTCGTTGTGGTCTTTGTGTTCTCATTTGTCATCACCTGTGTTTAGTTCAAAGTCGTAGTCGTCTGTTGTCTCGGTAATCACCTCTGTGTCTGTTTGTGTGTCCTGTACTCCTGCTCGGTCTCGGACTTCCTCCAGTACTTTTTCAACAGCCAGTTCTCCCTGCCATTCGCACAGTGATACGGCTCGTTTGAACTTACTGGATTCAAGAACTCGTCCTCCGTTCGCCTTCAGCTCGGCAAGTTCATCGACTAACTTCTCGTAGGCTTCCTGCTCTTCTTCTTCTCGTTCAATCTCTGCCTGAATCTGTTCTCGCTCGGCGAGGAGTCCCTGTTTCCGCTTCTCAAGTTGCTCCTGTTCTGCTTCAATCTCAGCGATTTCTTCTTCAATTTGCTCGATGCGTTGCTCACCAGATGAGTTGGCTTGGAGGTAGTTTTCGAGGGCTTCCCGAACTGCTTCACTTCGATTTCCAGAGACAGTTTCAACCCTATCCATCAGGTCCTGAGGAGCTGAGATGGAGTAGACTTCTGTTTCACTCATCACCCCCACCAGTGGACGGTACCACTACTCGTTCCTGTTCGACGGTCGATACTTTTATAACCTTTGGTAATATAGTACTATATGCTTGACTTTTTCCTTTCATAGTTTATTCACCTTGGTTAGATTCCTCATCGTCTGTTTCTGGATAGTACGCAAATATAGTGCCGTGGGCGTTCTCGTAAATCTCAACGACAAAGCCCTCCCAGTCGTCCTCTCGGATTGCAGCTGGGACTGTGGTTTGTCTGCCGTTGTATTTGCGGGTGTACTCTACCTCGTCTACATCATCAACCTCAGAGTAATCGTATGTGTGATACAAGAGGACTGTATTGCCCTCAAGGTCTGAGCCTTCGTATATGTAGAACTCCTCTATCTCTTCTTCTGATGGTTGCGTTGGAACGGCAACCTGTCCTGTACCATGCGTCAGTTTCACGAAATAATTTCGTCGTGGCTTTTGATATGACATTGCGTCTATGTATTCAATACCCACCCTTATAAATCTTTTGTAGTGAGTACAAAGAGGTACCAAAGTAAGGATGAGTCAGACTATGCGATACTGAGGATTATAATGTAGGTAATGCTGCACCAACTGACGGGCTTGCTCATGGGAGTCTACTCTGTTACGGTCTAATTTTCCAACTTCTCCTGACTCCGATACCGTATAGACATACAGTATCGACTCAGAATCGTATAATCGGTACTCAAAGCAGAGTTCATCCAGTCGCAGGAAATACCTCGTCCCCTCTGGAATTGACTCCGCATTCCAGTCGTCGTAGAACGGAGTAGATACCTCCCGATATTCCTGCCTGATTTCCCACATCGCATCCACACTCGATTCCACGAGACTGCCTGCGAGTTTCAATGGATGAACATCAAGGTCTTCTTTGTCATACTCCCGTTCCGCCTCTGGACTCTGATAATCCACCGTATGATACCGATACACGACTTGCCAGTCATCCCCAGTATAGATTGAGTCTCCATCCTCATATTCATAATTAACATTACTTACATACGCATGGAGTAAACGAGACGCCTGTCCAAACGAAAACGCCTGATACCTGATTGAGTCCACAACAACATCCAGATGTTGCTGGCCTTCCCTGTGGTTGTAGACCTTCATATGACCGCCAGACTCCGCTGAATAGACGATTATCTCAGAGTCCACTCTCAAGCGTTCATAATCCCCGATTCGTTGAGGGAACAATCGCTCCAAGTTGTCCTCAAGCGTCTGTTGTTCACTTGCTACTGTCTCGATGAAGGGTAGTCCGATACCGATGCCAGCCGCCGATTGTAGGTATTGCCTTCGTTTCATTTTTACAGGTCAACCTCGTGTGTCTCCATTACTTCGCCGTCGACATCCCAGAGGACGAATATCACTGTGTCTTCGTCGGGCGGATAATCAATAGATTGCCTGGGCAAACGAGCGTCCATTGAGTTGAATTCATAGAGGTTCCTGTCCTCGGTTACAACGCCATATCCACCGACTTCGGTTCGCTTGTCGGTGTCAGATACGAACCGAATGTGAAGTTGCTCAGTTACTTCTCCTTGACTGATTGACTCAACATACTCGGAGTCTGGTGTCTCGTATAGTTCGACCACAAAGTAGCCAAAACCCAGAACCAGCAGTACCAACAGAAGAATCTGAGACCCCCGTAGAATCATCTACCGAACACCCCCGCATACCAAATTGGCAGCGTCATCAATCCCAGATAGATGCCGATTAATACCGTACTCGCTCCAGTCCACATCAAGTAAATCACGG
The DNA here is from genome assembly GCF_900188065.1 of Halorubrum vacuolatum. Lineage (GTDB taxonomy): Archaea > Halobacteriota > Halobacteria > Halobacteriales > Haloferacaceae > Halorubrum > Halorubrum vacuolatum. The sequence continues at coordinate 3,731 of NZ_FZNQ01000010.1, read as the reverse complement.
ACGAAGCGAGCAGAAAATAGAAGACTGACCAGATGAATCCAAGTAGCGAGTAAAAAAAGTAGAACACGGCCAACCAGATAGCAACGGCAGGATAGACGAGAAGGTCATATCCAAACATTCTCTCACCGGTTTCCCCCGAAAATCTGGGCGAACAAGTCCTCCTCCTCAATAACCTCGTATTCCCCGGCTAAGTGATGTCTCATCAGGGACTCCATCTCGGGGCTGAGGTATTCCATCATCTCTTCAACGGACTCCTCGTTGCTCTCGGCTTCTACCTCAAGGTCGCAAGCCTGGATTCTCAGTCTGTTTGGCTTCACCGTCTTCGGCTTCGGCTTTTGAGTATCGTTGCCACTCTCGGAATCCTCGTTATCATCGACCATCTAAACCCACCTGATAGTTGGTTCTGAGTGGTTATTAAACTGTAGCTCAGACAACAGGAAAGTTCAACACACTGAGCTACGGTTTGAAGTATCTCGCCCGCACATATCTTAGTGAATCGCAGGACGCTGTGGAGGAGCAACCACGCAGTAGTTCGACTCGCCCGATTCGGACTGGTGAATAAGGGCCTAACCCCGGCGCTGTACAACGATTCCAGACCACCACTAAAAAGATGGGCTCGGGCGGATTCGAACCACCGACCTCAGCCTTGTAAAGGCCGCGTCATAACCAGCTAGACCACGAGCCCTCACCTGCCCTCACCCACCGCGAGCGAAAAAGGGTTTCTTTCCGCGCCGCCAACGGACCGCGTGAACCGCCGTCACGCAACGCTCCTCGCGCTCGCCATCGGCCTCCTCCTCGTGCTCGCGGTCGCCTCGAACCCCGGACTGCTTATCACGGGCTACGACACCACGACCGTCGAGGCCGTCGACGGCGAGACCGACGAACCGCTCGCGACCGCCGACGTGCGCATCGCCGACACCCAGCCGAAGCGGTACGTGGGACTCTCGGACACCGACGACCTCGGTCCCGACGAGGGGATGCTCTTCGTCCACGACGAGCCCGGCGAGTACGGCTACGTCATGCGCGACATGGCCTTCGCCATCGACATCATCTTCATCGACGCCGACGGCACGGTGACGGCGATCTACGAGGCCGAACCCGAATCCAGGCCGCTCACGGTGTATGAGGGTCAGGGACAGTACGTCCTTGAGGTTCCGATGGGCTGGAGCGAGGCCAACGACGTCACCGAAGGCGACCGGATCGAGTTCGATCTTCCCTAAATGTGGCCGCCATCCCGGCCGAACGAATCGCTTCCGGCCGACGAAACCCTTTCGTCGCTCCCGGGTTTTCCCCCGAGTATGAGCGGACTCCTCCACCGCGTCGGCTGGAACCTCCGCCGACGCTGGCGGCGCGTCTTCGCGCTCCTCGTGATCGGTGCCGGCGTCCTCGCGCCCTTCCTCACCGGCCTCTGGTGGACCCTTCCGCTCGTCTGGTTCCTCGGACTCTTCATTCTCCTCCCGTTGGCCCACACGCTCGCGAAACCGATACCCGAGGGCGACGACGACCGCCACCGGAGCCGGACGGGCGACACCGCCCTCGATGCCCTCCGGGAGCGATACGCCCGCGGCGAGATCGACGAGGAGACCTTCGAGCGCAAGCTGGATCGGCTCCTCGAAACCGAGGACGCCACCCCCGTCGAGCGTGAGGGCACCGTCACCGATCAGGTCCGCGAGAACGTCCGTCGCGAGGTCGAGCGGATCCGGGAGTGATCCGGTTGGCGACCGCGACGGCGCCGAGCATCTCGGGCCCCACGTCGTGGGACGTTTCCCCGGACCGACCGATTCTTGAGCGCGGAGCGCGGAGCGGTGGGTAATGGACGGACCGCTCTGGATAGACACACACGCGCCCGAACTCGGCGAGATCCGGCAGTCCGCGGCCCGCGATCGACTTTCGCGGGCGGTCGAAGAGCCGATGAACCTCGTCGTGCAGGGTCCGGCGGGTGTCGGCAAGACCGCCGCGACGCGGGCGCTTGCCCGGGCCGCACACGACGATCCGGACGCCGACCTGATCGAGATCAACGTCGCCGACTTCTTCGACCGGAGCAAAAAGGAGATCCGAACCGACCCCCGATTCGAGGGGTTCCTGCAGGGTCAGACCGCGTTCTCGAAGCAGTACCGACGCGGCACGGACAAGCGCAACCAGTACAAACGCGACCTCTCGAAGGCCGACATGGTCGCACATATTTTGAAAGAGTACGCCGCCTATGCGCCCGCAAGCGGCACGTACAAGACGCTCGTGTTGGACAACGCCGAGGCGATCCGCGAGGACTTCCAGCAGACGCTCCGGCGCGTGATGGAGCAACACCACCGGACGACCCAGTTCGTCTTCACCACCCGCCAGCCCTCGAAGCTCATCGCGCCGATCCGCTCGCGGTGCTTCCCGGTCCAACTCCGGGCGCCGACGACCGACGAGACGATAGACGTGTTGGAGACGATCTGTGACCGCGAGGACGTGCCGTACGAGGCCGACGGGCTGGAGTTCGTCGCCAGCGCGGCCGGCGGCGACCTGCGTCGGGCGATCCTCTCCGCGCAGGCGACGGCGACCGAGGCCGAGGAGATCACGATGACCGCGGCCTACGAGACGCTCGGCGAGATCGGCGACGATGACGAGATCCGTGAGGCGTTGGCGGCCGCCCGTGAGGGCGATTTAAAAGGGGCGAGGAAGACGCTCGACGACCTCCTCTCGGCGGGCTATGACGGGCCGGACCTCCTCGCGGAGACGCTTCGGGTCGCCCGTGCCGGCGCGGCGTACAGCGGCGAGGACCTCGCCCGCCTCCATGCGCTCGCGGGCGAGGCCGATATGGACCTCTCGGTCGGCTTGGACGACCGGATCCACCTCACCCACCTCCTCGCGGCGTGGGCGGCCGGCCGAACCGAACTCAAACCGCCGTTTCACGATCCCGTGGAGGCCTGATCATGGGACGCAATCCGCCCCTCGCGCGCGTCCTCCCGTTCCCGGTCGTCGACGAGGCGTGGCGGCTCGCACTCGTCACGGGGCTCGCGGCGGCCGTCCTCCTTCCGCTCGTCCCGCCGATCGGCGCCGCGCTCGTCGCGCTCACGCTCGGGATCCTCTGGTTTCATCGCGACCCGGACCGAGTCCCGCCGGATACGGGGGTCGTCTCCCCGGCCGATGGCACGGTCTCGGTCATCCGAAGGGAGGGCGAGCGGCTCCGCGTCGGCGTCTTCATGAACGTGACCGACGTGCACGTCAACCGTGCGCCGCTGCCGGGGACGGTCCGGGAGGTCCGGCACCGACCCGGCGCGAACCGACCGGCCTTCTCGAAGGAGTCCGAGCGCAACGAGCAGGTCGCCATCGACTGCGACGAGTACGAACTGCTGATCATCGCCGGGTGGTTCGCCCGCCGGATCCACCCCGCCGTCGAGGCCGGCGACGTTCTCGATCGAGGCGAACGCGTGGGACACGTCTCGTTCGGGTCGCGTGCGGACGTGGTATTACCATCGGACGTCGATCGCTCGGATCTGCTCGTCGAGGAGGGTGACTCGGTCCGGGCGGGTGAGACGATCATCGCGGAACGTCGCGACTGAGTGTCTTCACGGAACGTCGCGGCTGTGTCCTTACGGATCGTTTCGCCCGAGTCCCCGTCAGTCGATCGAAGCCCTGACGCGGGGAGTAGAATTATGGAAGTTGCAAGGCTAAAACCCCGCCCTTCAGGGCGGGGATACAGCCGACAACGCCTCCACTAACCACACTCGATGGCACTGCTGGATATT
>NZ_FZNQ01000006.1 GCF_900188065.1 Halorubrum vacuolatum | reverse complement strand
TTCGGTTGCTCTGTTCTCAAGATTGCTCGGTGCGAGATACGCGCGTTGTATTCAGTACCGACCTCGTATCAGCCTTGAAGGATTTCAACAGAGCCCACGATTTATATTCGTTTTTATTATCGTTTCGGACAGTCCATCGGTCGCGTTAATGTAGCGGGTGAGTTGCTCCGCTGTGGGGGAAAGAGCCTCCTACAGCCAACGACGATCGGTCGGACCCCACCCTTCACCGGTCGTCCACGGCGATAGAGGCCGCCGAGGAACGGACCCGGGTTGAAGGAGATATCCGGGGTGACACAGGTGCTCCCGTGTTGTCGGCGTCTAGCTCGGTCGGTGTGAAATCCGCCACGTGGTCGCACCCGTGTATGACCACTTTTCGATCTCGAGATCGGCGACTGAATCCTGCAGTTGGACGATGAGCGCGCCGATCTGTTTCGGCGAGAGGCCGACGTCGTCGGCGATGAACTTCGCCTTGATGTACGCGTCGCCGTCGGCCGCCTCTTGCCGGAGGTACTCGGCGAGGCGTTCCGACTTCGAGCGGCCCTCAGTCGGTGTCTGCTGCTCGGTCGCCGTCTCGATCGGCGAATCGGTGGTACTCATGTTGAAATCACTCGTGGTCAGCTGGAGGGTTGTGTTCGTGGCCGATGACGACACAGGTCATGTGGAGAGCCAACAGCGCAAGGAGCACCGCTGCACCGTCTGTCGTGTACGCTGCGGGGACGTACGCGAGCGGGAGCAACACCGCCGTCCAGAAGGCGGCAGCTCGGACGCCACCGATAGTCAGTCGGCGAAACTCCATGGCGGCGACTTCCACCGGTGCGGGAACGAGTGAGGGGGACGATTGCGTTGACATCGGGATCACCTGCTTCACTCACCCCGTGGACTGGCGACCCTATATAAACGCCAGACCGTTGCGTTCGCTTCGAGTTAATTAACCACCGTCCCCGACTTTTCATCCCGTTTATCCGTCTCTTCAGACATTTTATGACGGCCGCAAAATCCGCGGGACGGTTTATACGTCGATCTCTGCCGGTTTCCTCCGGCTCCACGGTAAGTCGTTGAACATCGCAGAGTGAGTCTCGAATCCACCCCTTTCGGACGAATCGTCGGTCAAGAAACGCCGTGCGCACACGGTGGTGTACGGTAAGTGCTGAACCTGCGTCAGATCGGATCGGATCAGAACGGATTTCGTCCGTCCGTCGCCGTGAGACGGGTTGCCCCATCCTGGATTGCTTGCTCGACGGCCGTCCGATCCGTCGGAAAAAAAACAGTTGAACACATCAACGGTTCGCTGGATGACGGACGCGTTGCACATAGTATTTGAACAGGTAGAGCCCGTCGACCTCGAACACGTTGACCGGTTCGTGGCTCGCCCGGCGGAACTCCGCCATCTCTCATGGTAGTTGAGACCGTTCACCAGTGGATATTCCCTCAGTAGTCGTCCGAACGGGTCGCTCCGATCCGACCGAAGGTTGATTGGGCCCCCTCGCGGGGATGTGACATGGACGTCTTCGTGTACGGGACGCTCACCGCGCCCGAGCGGGTTCGCGAGCTGCTCGACTCGTTCGCGTTCGTCGGCCCGGCGACCCTCTCGGGGATGCACCTCGTCGAGGGGGCGCATCCGACCCTCGCGCCCGGGGGTCGGACGGCGGGCCGGCTCCTCCGGACCGAGGAGCTGACGCGTCTCGATCGGTACGAGGGGATCGCTGATGGGCTCTACGTCCGGGTCGCGGTGCCGCTTGCGGTCGCCGACGCGTGCGATATCGACAACTACCCTGACGAAGCGGTTGTCTACGTCGGCGACCCCGACCGCCTCGACGCGGCCGCGACGTGGCCGGGAAACGGAGGCTTCCCAAAGCGGGTCGATCAGTATCTCACGAGCGCCGATGTGCGGGTCAGCGTCGACCCCGCAACACCCGTCTGACGGGCGGATGACGCCCGCACAGTCCCCCGATTTCACTTTCACTCCGGTAGGCCCACCTTTTTATTCACGGAGGTGCTCCGTACACCTGCACGTCACACGCGTGCATTCCCCCTTTCCCCCTTCGGTATCCGCCGCGAGCGACGCGTTCGTTTTAATCCCGTCCGGACTCAGGCACAGGTATGCTCTCGCTTTCCGACATCGTCGATGCCCGCGAGCGCGTCGCCGGTGTCGCCCGTCATACGCCGCTTGAACGGTCGCGAACCTTCTCCGAAATGACCGACGCGAACGTTCACCTCAAATTGGAGACGTTCCAACGGACCGGCGCGTTCAAGATCCGCGGCGCGATGAACCGGATCGCGACGCTCTCATCCGCCGAGCGCGACGCGGGCGTCGTCACCGCGAGCGCCGGCAACCACGCACAGGGGGTCGCACTCGCCGCCACGGAGGCGGGCATCGACGCGACCGTTGTGATGCCGCGATTCGCCCCCGTCTCGAAGGTCAAGGCTACGCGCGGGTACGGCGCGAGCGTCGTCCTCCACGGCGTCGATTACGACGAGGCGCAGGCACACGCGCACGAGCTCGAACGCGATCAGGGCCGGACCTACGTCCACGCGTTCGACGATCCCACGGTCATGGCCGGCCAGGGGACGATCGGGTTGGAGGTGGCCGACGACTGTCCCGACGTGGACACGGTCGTCGTCCCGATCGGCGGCGGCGGACTCATCTCGGGGATCGCCGTCGCCGTAAAGGAGCGACTCGGCCACGACGTCCGGGTGGTCGGGGTGCAGGCGGCGGGCGCGTCGACGGCGGCGGACTCGTTGCGAACCGGCGAGCGACGGACGATCGACAGCGTGGACACGATCGCCGACGGGATCGCGACGCGAACGGTCGGCGAGCGGACGCTCGCGGTCATGCAGGAGTACGTCGACGAGGTCGTCGTCGTCGACGACCGGGAGATCGCGCTCGCGCTCGCGCTGCTCCTGGAACGCTCGAAGACGCTCGTGGAGGGCGCGGGTGCCGTTCCGCTCGCGGCGGTCCTCTCGGAGGCGTTCGAGTACGACCCGGACGAGACGATCGTGGCGACGCTCTGTGGCGGGAACATCGACCTCAACCGGCTGACGACCGTGATCCGTCACGGGTTGGTACAGATGGGTCGCTACCTGAAGGTGACGATCGACTTAAAAGACCGTCCCGGTGAGTTGGAACGCGTCTCGACCATCGTCGCCCGCGCGGGAGCCAACGTCTACGCCGTCCACCACGACCGGACGTCCCGTGACGTCGCGGTCAACGCCGCCGAGCTGGAGCTCGAACTCGAAACCGACGACGCCGAGCACGCGGCCGACATCGTCGACGAGTTGGAGGCGCACGGCTATGACGTGACGATCACCACGTAGCGATCACGCGACGATCACCACGTAGCGATCACGCCGTCGCCCGAAGGGGATTCGGCGTCCGCATGACGTGTTATTTAGTCACCATTTTTATATCGGGTCTGATAATTTCGGTGAAGGAGTTATCACCGCATAGAGACGCGACGGCGTATGAACGGGCATGATGAGGAGCGGGATGGTCGTGGGGACCATCCGATCGATATGTCGTCGGCCACGGACGACGGCGACGACACTGGAACCGGCGAGGATCGAACCGTTCACATCAACGATGCCAGCGATACCGACGACACGAACGACACCAGCCATACCAACGGCACAACCGACGACGGCGGGGCGGCAGCGATGTCCGTCACATCAACCAACGGCACGGCGCGATCAACCGGGTCGACGGAAGGTGACGGTCACACTCCCGGGTCGTCGCGAACCTCGACGGACCTCGCGGTGTTTCACGAGACGCTCTCGTGTTTAAACGACGGCGACCTCTCTGCTCGGTTCCCGGAGGAGTCCGCGGATGAGGAGCTGGCCGCGCTTGCCGCCTCGTTCAACGCGTTCGTGTCAGATATCGTGGAGACGCTTCAGGAGGTCGATGGCTTCAACGACGAGGTGTCGGGCGCTGCCAAACACGTTCGATCCACCGTCGTTGAGTCGAAAGCCCGCAGCGGCGACGTGTACGAGTCCGTCGACGACATCGCCGCGAACGCGGCCGATCAGCGGGAGGAAGTCGCGGAGACGGTCGGTGAACTCCAACGCGTCTCGGCGGCCACCGAAGAGGTCGCCGCCTCCGCCGAGCAGGTCGCGACGACGGCCAGTGGGGTCGCCGACCGCGCTGCCGATGGCAACGACTCGGCGACCGCAGCCCTCGACGAGTTGGAAGTCATCGACGAACGGACCGAGACGGCCCTCGACCGCGTCGAGACCTTGGAGACGGAGGTCGCGGCGATCGAGGACGTAACCGACCTGATCCGGGAGATCGCCGACGAGACGAACATCCTCGCGCTCAACGCTTCCATCGAGGCCGCCCGTGCGGGTGCGGCCGGTGCGGGGTTCGAAGTCGTCGCCGAGGAGGTCAAGAACCTCGCGGAGGAGGCGCGGGAGGCAACCGGCGAGATCGAAGCCTCCATCGAGTCGGTCCGAACGGAGACGGATGCGACGGTCGCCGAGATCACCGAGATGCGCGAGCGCGTCGGTGAGGGAATCGCGACCGCGGAGGACGCACTCGGGGCGTTCACCGAACTGACCGAAGACGTCGAGGAGACGACCGTCGGGATCCGCGAGATAAGCTCCGCGACGGACGATCAGGCGATCGCCGTCGAGGAGGCGGTTCGAACGGTCGAGTCGGTCGGCGACGTGGCGGAGGCGACCGCGACCCGGGCGGCGGAGGTGACGACCATCGCACACACCCAGCGGACCTCCCTGACGGAGGTCGTCGCGGGCGCGGCCGCGCTCGAGGATCGAACCGGGACGGTCGAGGACCGCCTCGACGACTACCGGCTGGCGGATTCGACGGGAACAAGCGAGGACGCGACCGTCTTGGAGTTCTGGCATGCCCTCAGTGGAAGCAAGGCTCGGCTGCTGGAGACGTTCATCGATGAGTTCGAGTCAACCGTCGGGGACGTGAGTATCCGTGCGTCCTCAAAAGGGAGCTATCGCGGCGTGTTCAACGCGACGCTCGCGGCCGCCGAGCGCGGCGACCCGCCCGCTATCGCACAGATCTACGAGATCGGGACGAAGCGGGCGCTCGATAGCGGGGCGTTCACTCCCGTCCAGCGACATCTCGATCCCGAGCGCTTCGATCCCGACGAGCTGCTCGATCCGGTCGCCGACTACTACCGAACCGAGGGGCGACTCCACTCGATGCCGTTCAACTCCTCGACGCCCCTCCTCTATTATAACCGGGATGCGTTCGAGCGGGCTGGACTCGACCCCGCCGATCCACCGTCGACCTTCCGCGAGGTGCGTGCGGCGGCCGAGCGGATCGTCGAGTCGGGCGTCGCCGACGTCGGGATCACCTTCGCGAACTACTCGTGGTTCATCGAGCAGTGGTTTTCGGAGGCCGGACAGCCACTTGTTGATGCACGAAACGGGCGGGCGGGAACGCCCACCGAGGCGTATTTCGACTCGCCGGCCGGCACGACGGTCTTCGAGTGGATCACGGCGATGGAGGCCGACGGCCTCTATCATGACCCCGGGATCGAGGCACGCGGGGCCGCACGCGAGGCGTTTCACGATGGCACCGCCGCGATGCTGATCGGCTCGACCTCATCGATGAGCGGCGTGTACGAGGGGGCGTCGTTTCCCGTCGAAACCGGATATTTCCCCGTCGCCGACGAGCGACACGGCGTCGTCATCGGCGGGGGATCGCTCTGGATCGCCGCGGACCTCCCCACCCGTACACAGCGCGTCGCTGCCGAGTTTCTCGCGTGGCTCGCGGCGCCGGAACGGCAGGCTCGCTGGCACCGCGAGACGGGGTACTTCCCGGTCCATGAGGATGCACTCGATCGGCTCGAAGCGGAGGGCTGGTTCACCGAGCATCCGGGCGCTCGTACGGCGATCGATCAACTGCTCGCCGCCGAGGACGGCGTCGCGACGACCGGCGCTCGGATCGGGCCGTTCGACACGGTTCGGACGCTGGTGGCGGAGGCGGCGATCGATGCCCGCGAACACGGCGTCGAGGAGGCGCTCACCCGGTTGAACGAGGGCGTCGAGATGAAACTCGACGCGTACGCAAGAGAAATTGAGTAACGGGGGAGACGGACCGGAACGTCCCGTCGAACCTCACCGCCGCTGCCCGCGTATCCAGACGTATCCACAGGCGTCGAGGTCGAACGTTACGCTGCCGTCGGCGACGTGGTAGTCGCCGTCGCCGACGATGTGTTCGACGGAATCCGGATCGACGTCGAAGCCGACGATCTCCCGCCGCCCCTCGCGCGCGAGGTTGTGCGCACACAGCAACACCCGTCCCTCGTGATCGAACCGATGAACGCGGGTCCCTTTGTGATCCGCCTCCGGAACCGAGTAGTGCCCGCGGGCGATCCCCGGAGACGCCTCCCGTGCGGCGATCAGTTCACGAACCCGCGAGAGCACCGAATCGGGGTCCTCGCGCTGGTCGGCGACGTTGACCCCGTCGTACGCGTACTGCCCCTCGTCGATCACGGGGTTATAACACGCCTCCGGGTCGGCCGCGGAGAAGCCGCCGTTTTTCGAGTCGTCCCACTGCATCGGGGTGCGAACGGCCTCACGCTCGGGGAGCGAGAGGTCGCTCCCCATCCCGATCTCGTCGCCGGACTGCAACGCGACGGAGCCGGGCAGCGCGAACAACAGCGCGTGTGCGACCGCGATCCGGTCCGGGTCGCCGTCGTACAGGTCCGCGAGCCGAAGTCGATGACCCCGCTCGAAGATCCACGAGTCGCCCTCGTCGTCGCCGAAGTACTCCCGGGCGTGTTCGAACGCCTCCTCCGGGAGTTTGAGCAGGTTCCACTCGTCGTGGTTTCGAAGGAAGTTCACCCACGTGCCGACGCCGGAGACGTCCGGAAGCAACTCCTCGGCGCGGTGCAGCGGCCACGTGTCGGCCACGCCGACCGCGTAGGTGAGGTGTGCGTTCATCACGAAGTTGAACTGCAGGTGGAACGCCTCGCCGTCACCGAAGTAGTAATCGAGGTGTTCGGGCTCGTCGTCCGCCTCCGCGAGCAGCACGGCGTCCGCCTGTTCGGCCTCGACGACCGCGCGCATCTCTTTAAATAGGTCGATGGGCTCATCGAGCCCGGGGGCGTCCTCGAGCGTCATCGCGTTGTGCCCTTTCGCCATCAACATCGGATGTGCGGCGTCGATCCGGAAGCCGTCCGCGCCCTGATCGAGCCAGAAGCGGAGGACGTCGTACAGCTCCTCACGGACCGCGGGGTTCGCGACGTTGAGGTCGGGTTGGTGATGGTAGAACTGATGGAAGTAGTGTTTCCCCGCGACGTCGTCGTATGACCAGACGCCGTCTTCATACTCCGGAAAGATATTCCCGCGCTGGTGGGCGTCCTCGAGGTGGCTGGTCCAGAGGTAGTAGTCGTGATACGCCGAGTACGGATCCTCACGGGCCCGTTGGAACCACTCGTGATCGATCGAGGTGTGATTGAACACGAGGTCGGTGAGCACGCGCATCCCGCGGTCGTGGGCGGCGTCGGCGAACGCCCGAAAGTCCGCGAGCGTGCCGAGCCGGTCGTCCACGTCGCGATAGTCGGCGACGTCGTAGCCGTTATCACGCAGCGGGCTCGGGTAGAACGGCCGGATCCAGAGCGCGTCGACGCCGAGCTCCTCGAGATATCCCAGCCGCTCGGTCGCTCCCTCGAAATCGCCCCAGCCGTCGCCGTCCGCGTCGTTGAACGTCTTGATATCGAGCGAGTAGATCGTCGCGTCCTGATACCAATCCGGGTCGGTCATACCGCGGGATACGGATACCGGGGTTTGTACTCTTGCGATCCGGGCTCACCGCCGACGTGGAACGCGCTGACCGGGATCGATCGCGGAAACCCGATCCCACGAGGACGACGCCGTCACCCCTGTGAGCTACGGCGAATCGACGCCGGACCGACCGCCGTCACCCCCGCTCCCACCGGAGCCATCCGTGCCCGGCTCGCCCGCGGATTCGCCAGTGGGTCGTCCCGGCCCGCCGATGTCGACGGTCCGTTGTGAGTTCATCCCGGATCCGGCGGTCGATCGGGATCGGTCGGCGGATCCCGAGCCCCCGGCGTCGGGCCGCCGTTCCTCCTCGACGGGGATCTGATGGGCGGAGTCGGCGAATCCGGCCGAGAGGATCCGGGTCATCCCCTCCTCGACGGTCTCGCCGGTCTCTTCGATCCGTTCCGGTTCGACCTCGATGACGAACCCGGTGGTGATGTTCGGCGCGGTCGGCATGAACAGGACGATCTTCCCGTCCCGGGTCTTCTTGCCGGTTTTGAACGCGGTCATGCGGATGCCGGCCCACGTCTCCAAATAGACGGGACTCTGTAGTTCGTCGGTTCCGGAGAGCGCGGTTTCGACGGCGAGTTTCGAGGCGTTATACACCACGCGGAGCGCGGGGATCCGATTGATCGTGTCGTCGATCGCCGACTCCGCTACCCGGCCGAACGTCGTTCGCATGAGGTATCCGACCGCGAGCACGAGCGTCGTGAGGACGGCGACGGCGATGATCACCCGCGAGACGGGCAACAGCGCCTCGGGAATGATCGCGGGCTGCAGCGCCTCGATGAGCGGAATGGAGGCGATGTAGATGTATATCCACCGGATCACGAGCAGAAGAACGAGCAAGGGGGCCAACACGATCAGCCCGCTCGCGAAGTCGCGTTTCCACGTAGACATCTATGCGAGTATTATGCGATCGGGACCCTTAAGAGGGCTTCTACGCGTTCGTCGCGTGGCAGTCGACGGAAGCCACACGGCGACACCTCAGCGACCGATGACGGCCCGCGCGGCGAAAAGAACGTTCTCTTTCCGCTCGCGGACGCGTCGATAGAAGTACGAGAGCCATTTCTTGCCGTATGGCGCGTACTGGACGACCCGCACGCCCTGTTTCGCGAGGTCCCGCTGGGCGTCCTCGCGCACACCCGTCAGCATCTGGATCTCGTAGTCGGTGCCGTGTTCGTCGGCCAGCCGTCCGGCGAGCGAGATCATCTCCGGATCGTGGCTGCCGACGGCGACACCCTGCTCGCGGTTCTCGAAGAGGTATTCGATGTCCCTGCGATATGCCTCGTTGACGTCCGCCTTGTCGGTGTAGGCGACCGACGCCGGTTCGTCATATGCGCCCTTGACGATCCGGATCTTCCCGGGCACGTCGACGAAGCGTTCGAGGTCATCGCGTGTCCGCTTGAGGTTCGACTGGAGACACTGCCCGACGCTCCAGGGATACTCCTCGGCGATCGACTCGAAGGCATCGAGGGTGTCATCGGTCGTGTCGACGTCCTCCATGTCACACCAGACGAACGCGTCGCGTTCGTGAGCGTGGGCAACGATCTCACGGTAGTGCTCCTCGAAGAGATCGGCCGAGACGTCGAGGCCGATCTGTGACGGCTTCACCGACACGCACGCATCGAGGCCGCTTTCGGCGATGTCGTCGATAAGCGTGAGATACGTGTCCGTATCCTCGCGTGCCTCTGCGGCGTTGTCGTAGTGCTCCCCGAGCAGGTTGAGGATCACCGAAATATCATCCTCGTTGTACTGGCGGGTGTGTTCGAGCGCTTCCGGGATGGTCTCGCCGGCGACGAATCGGCGTGCGATCGGAAGGATCATAGAGACCTATATCCGCGGATCCATCTTGAGGATTCACACGTCCATGGTCGGGGGGATGTGCGGACGTCCAGGAGCGGCAGGTATGCGGACGTCCATGGTCGGCAGGTATGCGGACGTCCAGGATCGACGGGTGCGCGGTACCGTGTACGGGTGCGGCCCGCCGATCACGACCCGTCGTCGGTCGGGACGCCGGGGAGGTTTCCTTCCTCGTCGAACCGTTTCGCACGAAGGAACCGCGCACGGTAGCGATTGGCGGGATCTTTGAGGTCGGCCTCGCGGATCGCTTCGGTGCGGCCGTCGGCGACGGCGTCGATGATCGCCTCCAGCTGCTCCTTCTCGCTCGGGGTCAACGTGAACTCGTAGGATTGCTCGTCCTCGCCCTCGAGCCGTGTCCATTTTCGAGCCGCGGAGACGACCAGCGAGCACGGTTCACGACACGGAAACACGCCGTCACCGCCGTCGACGTCGAGTTCGGTCTCGTCGTCATACTGCCACTCGCGGCGTTTGAGACACTGTGAGTCCGCACAGCACGCCTCCGCGACCCAGTTCACGTGCTCGTGACCCTCGCCGCGGTCCCACGTCTGCACCACGCCATAGATCCCGGACTGCCGATCCATCGTCTCACGCCAGTGGTCGACATCGAGCCGCCCCCCGCGTTCGCGGTGCCAGTTCGCGACCGTCGCCGGATAGATCGCCTCGACGACCTCGTACACATCGCGGTGATCCAGATCGGGGAAGACCCACCCGGCCCGCAGCGTCGGCGCGGTCTTCAGGGGTCGATACCGCCCGTCGGCATCGAACGTCACGATCTCTCGGGCATCACGCGGCTTCTCGTGGGCGTCGAGGTCGTCGACCGCGGCCGTCGCGTCGTCGGCGTGTCGCACGTCGTACCGACGGTCGCCGCGATCGGTGAGCGTCGTCGTCACCCGCAGCTGCCCCCACTCGCGGACGATTCCCTCGGCGAGCGCGGCGTACCGCGCTTCGACCGAACGATCCTCCGCGGCCTCCAGCCAGCGGACGAACGCCCGCCGCGGCGTGTCGGCGCCGGCGACCCGCTCGTAGAAGTGCCAGTTCGTGACGTGGGCGGCGTGGTCGGAGGCGACCTCGTGGAGGTCGCGCTCGGATTCGGCGCGGAAGCGCTCCCCGTCGACCTCGATGACGGTCGCGCCGTCCTCGCGGGTCGCCCGTAATCCCTCGAAATCGATCGCTGGCGCGTCGGACGAGCCGTCCGCCGAAACCGCCGCGAGCAACGCGTCGAAGGCGTCGCCCGGAAGGTCGACATCGATAGCGGCGGTCGGCACGCCGTCGGTGGATGTCTCCGGCACGGGTCAGTCCCCCGTGGCGACGCGGGTCGTTTCACGGACGGTCGCTACCGCGTCGTCGAGGTCGGCGCCGGCGTCGGCGGCGCGTTCGAGGATCACGTCGGCCATGAGCGGCTCCGTCCCGACGGCGCCCGCATACCAGATACGGGTGTCGTCGACGGCCGTCGGCACGTCGTAGCCGTCGCGGTAGTCCTCACAGAGCCCGACGTCCTCGGGGATGTCCTCCTGGGTGTGATAGCCGTCGGCGATGAACAGCGGCACGAGGACGACGTCCTCGCTCTCGAAGTGCTCGGGGAGGTCGTCGACCTCGGGCTCCTCGTCCATGTAGAGGGTTCGGACCTCGTCGAAGCGGTCGCGTTCGCGGATCCGGTCGGCGTGGTACTCGATCGCCTTCGCGCTGTTCGCGTTGCGCTCGGTGCCGTGGCCGACGACGGCCAGCCCGAAGCCCTCGCCGACGTCCGGGTCGTCCGTCACCGATTCCGCCCGGCGGACGATCACGTCGCTCATCGCCCGGTGGGTGCCGACGGGGCCACAGTAGTGAACCTCGCGGTCGATGTCCTCGGCGACGAGCGTCGCCTGGTCCGCCGAAATCCCGTCGGAGTCCCATTCGGAGACGTCCCAGCCGGCGAGCCGGAGCTCCCGGGGGATCACCTCCTCGGTGAAGTAGCCCTCGGAGATGAAAAGCGGGACGACGTAGATCTCGTCGCCCTCGACGGTTCGGAGCACCTCCCTGAGGTGTGGCTCCTCCTTCCAGAAGCCGGTTCGGACCTCATCGAAGGCTCCAGACGCGCGTATCGTGTCGGCGTGGGCGTACGTCGGCGCGCTCGAATCGGGATTGAGGTGTGAGCCGTGTGCGACGATGACGAGCGACTGCATACCCGAACTGGGGTCGCGCCGGCCTTAGGGACTTCGGAGGCGGTCGGATAGGGGGGCGGGAGCGGCCGGCGGTGTGTGGGCTCAAGCGTCGGGAAGGACGCGGAGCCGGTAGCCCGCTGCAGCATCCCGGTCGGTCACGCGACCGTGTTCGATGGCGGCATCGAGTATCTCGGCGACGAACGCCTTCGGCACCTCGACGGCGATGAAGTCGGTCCCCTCGCGGTTCGTGGTGAGCCGCGCCATCGTTCTGGCCGTCCCGTCGTCGTTGTAGATGCTCCCGACCCGCTCGCCGTCACGGCGGAACCGAAGGGTGACGTCCGTCGGTTCGAGCACATCGAAGCTCACCTCGAAGATACGGTCGGCGGATTCGAGCCGTGCAAGCGTGTGACCGGCGTGTTCCGTGACGATCGTCTCCATATCCCTGCTTGGTGTCGCGCGGGCTTTATTCGTCCGCCGGCAGATGGTCGGGTATGTCACTGGCAGCCGACGTCCGCGAGGCCGTTCGGGAGCGACCGTTTCTCCGCTCCGCGCTCCGTGCGGGCCTGCTCAACTACGCCGCGGCCGCATCGTGGCTCGCCGAGGACGCCGACCTCGATGGCGGCACGGACGCCATCGCGACGGCACTTCGGCGGTACGAATCCGAGCTGGCGGCGTATGCGACCGAGCGCCGATCCGCGACGGTCTCCATGCGAAGCGGCGTGGGGATCGTGAGCGGCGGCGATGCAGCCGAACCGGAAGACGGCGACTCCGAACCGGCAGCGCCGCTCCTCCGTGTCGCCGGGGCCGCCGTTACCGACGACGGCGATCACACCGCGATCCTCGCGACCGGCGACGTCGACACGCGCGCGCTCGCAGCCATCCTCGGGCGGCTCGCGGCGGCCGATGTCGATGTCGCGGCCGCCGGCGTCGTCGCCGACTCCCTCGTCGTGGTCGTGTCCCGTCGGAACGGTGCGACCGCCGTCCGGATCGTCGAGGCGGCGCTCGCGGCGGTTCCGACGGCGTGACGTGAATCGCTCCCGCGTCATCACTTATATACAATCTCGTCGTCCGCAGCACTCGTTTGGGTCGATGTGCCCGTTGTTCGGTAGCGTTCCAGCCCCACGTTCGGTATCCTTCCACTCGCGGTCGGCGCGCGTGAGACGAGGGCGAAGCCCGAGGAACGCGCGCGAGGGAGCCCACGGCTGGCGGACGCCAGCCGTGGCGAGGCTGGGGAGGTGTGAGGACATAGCTAATAGAGGCCGGGGAGCGCCGCGACCAACCACCCTCGTGCGGCTCACCCACACCGAGTCCCGCGCGATCCGACGATTTAAAAGGGCTTCCGCGGGTAGCCATCGCCGATGACCCTCGTCGTTACCGACACCCTCGCGGACGAGCGCGTCGAGTTCACGGCCGATGGCGACGTGACGCTGTACGTCTGTGGGCTCACGGTGTCGGACGACCCCCACCTGGGGCACGCCCGGCTCTGGTTCCACGCCGACGTGCTCCACCGCTGGCTCGAACACCTCGGCTACGACGTCCAGCACGTCGAAAACGTCACCGACGTCAACGAGAAGATCACCGCCCGCGTCGGCGAACGCGACGACTGGACCGCGGAACGCGACGTCGCCGAATCGTTCACCGAGACGACCTTCGCGGCCATGCGCGGGCTCAACCTCCGTCGCGCGACCGTCTATCCCCGCGTCACCGAACACGTCCCCGAGATCATCGAGCTGATCGAGACGCTCATCGAGAAGGGCTACGCCTACGAGTCGAACGGCTCCGTCTACTTCGACGTCACCCGGTTCGACGAGTACGGATCCCTCTCGAATCAGGACCTCGAGGAACTGGAAGCTCAAGGCGACCCGGACGAGCGCTCCGACAAGCGCAACCCGGCGGACTTCGCGCTCTGGAAGGCCGGCGGGGTGTCCGAAGGGGCCGCCCGCGAACACGCCAAACACGACCACGGCGAGTCGACCCCGACCGGCGAGACGTGGGAGTCACCGTGGGGCGAGGGCCGTCCCGGCTGGCACATCGAGTGCTCCGCGATGTCGATGACCCACCTCGGGGACACCCTCGATATCCACATGGGGGGACGCGACCTCGTCTTCCCGCACCACGAAAACGAGGTCGCCCAATCGAGGGCGGCGACGGGCCAGCCGTTCGCCCGCCACTGGCTGCACGTCGGCTTACTGGAGATGGACGGCGAGAAGATGTCCTCCTCCATCGGCAACTTCTGGACCGTCCCGGATGCGTTAGAAGAACTCGGCGTCAACGTCGTCCGGACCTTCTATGCGGGGGCCGCCTACCGCTCCGAACAGGCGCTCACCGAGGGGACGATCGCCGAGGCGGAGCGGCGCTGGGAGCGGCTCTCCCGCGGGCACGAACGGGCCGTCGAGGCGCTCGATTCGACCGACGCCCGGAGCAAGGCCATCGACGACGACCTCCGGAAGACGGTCGAATCCACGCGAGCGGACTTCGAGTCGGCGATGAACGACGACCTCAACCTCCGGGAGGCGACCGCCGCGCTCCTCGAACTCACCGACGCGGTCAACCGGCACGTCGAGGCCGCCGCGACCTACGATTACCGCGGCCTTCGCCGGGCAGTCGAGACGTTCGAGGAGCTCGGCGGCGACGTCCTCGGCCTCCAATTTGACGAGCCGTCCGACGGCGACGTGACGCTCGCCGGTGAGCTGGTCGAACTCGTGTTGTCGGTCCGCGAGGCCGAACGTGAGGCGGGCAACTACGAGCGGGCCGATGAACTGCGCGATGCCCTCACGGCCGTCGGCGTCGAGGTCGAGGACGGCCCGGACGGCGCGACCTATCGGTTCGACGGCTGACCGGTCCGCTCAGCCGAGAAGCGATCGGAGCGACCGTCGGCCGACCCCGCACCGCTCCTGATACGTACAGCTCATACAGCGGTCGTCGTCGACTCGCGGCGGTGGCCCATCGATGGCGCGAACCGTCCGCAGCGCCCGCCGGTACGCCGCCTTGCGACGAACCGTCAATGTGACTTCGCGGACAACGCCGACCGTCGGGTACTCGACGTACGCCCGCGGGACGGGACGCTGTTGCTCCCACGCGAGCGCCTTCGCGGCCGCAACCGCGCGGACCGACTGTGGCTTCCAGACCCCTCGCTCCGGCGGATCGCCGGGGGAGACGATGACGGGCGCTTGCGGGACGTGTGCTGCCGTCCCGTCCGCCGGCGCGTCGTCATCGCCAACGCCGTCGAACGAACCGTCGTCGTGTGTGGCCGCTGACGGGCCGTCGTCGTGTGCGGCCTCGGACGGCGCCTCGATCACCTTCCACACCAGACCGTGACAGTCACGTCCGGAGACGAAGGCCCGCTCCCGGAGCGGATCGACGAGTCGGTCGTAGATCGGCCGCCGTCGGAGCCGATCGAGGTTCCGACGGTACGTCGCGGGGGATCGGCGGATCGGCAGCCGGCGAAGGGTGGCATCCGACGCGTCGACGAGGTCGGGGTAGCGGAACGCGAGGTCGATCCGTTCGCGTGCCCCGGCCGGGATCGATCGGTCCTCCTCACGGCGGGCGTAGTAACACTGCCGTGGGCAGAACGCCGCCCGTGCGAGATCGCTGAAGGGGATCACGAACCGGAGTGGCGTCGGTCACGTATATAAGGTGTAACCCGGGACACCACGTCCCTCCCGGAGCCATCACAGCGAGACGTCGGTCTCGATGTCCTCGGTCGCGTCGCGGAGGCCGTCCTCGCGGGCGCTCGTCGCGTAGGATCCCTCGATCGCGGCGTCCGTGAGGAGTTCGTGAAACTCGTCGCGGAACCGGTCGCTCACCCGCGTGGACGCGAGATCCGCCCGAACGACGGGGACGTACCGTTCGACGGTCGTCACGTCGACATCGAGTTCGGCAGCACACGCCGCGGCCGAACGACCCTCGTCGACGAGCCGCGTGAGTCGTTCGTACGCGAACGGCGCGTCCCGGTCGGCGTCGTCGACGAGGTGAAGATCGAGACGCGCGGTCCGAACGGTGTCGGCGTCGAGGGAAAGGTCGGCCGCGATCTCTTCATCCGTCGCCGCCGCTTCCAGATGTCCTCGGGCGATCCGTGCGTACGTCTCGTCGTCGAGATCGGTACTGAATCCGTCGCGATCACGCATCGTCGCGATCAGTTCCGCGAGGCGTTTCGCGACGACGTCCGCATCGCGGTCCGTCAGCGAGCCACGCGACTCGATCTGTCCCTCGGTCACGGTCTCCGTGCCCGTAGCCTCCAGAAAGACGTCGCGAAGCTCGGCGGTCTGTTCGTCCATGTGTCCTCAGTAGGCCGGAACGAATAAAAAGCGTCTCGGCGGAACACCGCGGATCCTGCGGTTCGTTCGGACCGACACGGGAGATGGCCCACCATGTCGTCCGAGATAGCGATATTCGAGGTGCCGTCTCGTAAACCATGATATTAAAGTGGGTTTACCGCGGAGCCGTCGTCATGGAAACACGCACCGAAGCCGTCGACCTCGTCGGCGACGACGCGGCGATCAACCTCGCTCGCGCCGCGCTGTTCGCGGCGTTGGTCGGCGCGTTCGCATACGTCTCGTTCCCCTTCCCGTTCTCGCCGGCGCCGGTCACCCTCCAGGTGCTCGGCGTCTTCCTCGCCGGGATCCTTCTCGGGCCGGTGTGGGGCGGCGTGGCGCTTTCGTTCTACCTGGTTGCGGGGGCGCTCGGGGCCCCCGTCTTCTCGGGTGGGTCGGCCGGGCTCGGGACGTTGCTCGCGGAACCGACGCTCGGCTACCTC
Source organism: Halorubrum vacuolatum (assembly GCF_900188065.1). Lineage (GTDB taxonomy): Archaea > Halobacteriota > Halobacteria > Halobacteriales > Haloferacaceae > Halorubrum > Halorubrum vacuolatum. Next base: position 143,466 of record NZ_FZNQ01000006.1, on the reverse strand, counting down.
TGGTCGTATCCGATCGCGGCGGCGCTCGTGGGCGGGATCGTCCACCGTGGAACCACCCTTCGGAACCCGCGCGAGATCGGGGTGGCGACGCTCGTGGGCGCGATGGTCGCCGGCACCGTCGTCATCTATACCTTCGGCGTGATCGGGATGGCGGTCGTCCTGTCGCTCACCCTGCCGGAAGCCTTCCTGCAGGGGGCGGTCGTCTTTCTGCCCGCCGAGGCGGCGAAGATCGTCGCCGCGATCGGGATCTTGCGGTCCGACGCCATCGCCGCCGCGTGAGGATGACTCGACGAGACGTTGGACGGTCGACTGATCCTTGCCCTTGCCATCGGGGTAACCGTCCGTGATCGAGCTGTCGGGCGTCACCTGTCGCTACGGACCGGGAGGCGACCGACGGGCGGGTGGCACCGACCCCGGTGACGGGGACACGCGGGCAGGCGAGACGCGGAACGGGACGACCGCTGGAGAGGGTGGAGTCCTCGCGGTCGACGACGTGACGCTCTCGATCGACGACGGCGAGTTCGTCGTTATCGCGGGCGCGAACGGCTCCGGGAAGACGACGCTCGTGCGGACGTTCAACGGGCTCGTGCGACCGACAACGGGAACCGTCGCGGTGAACGGTCGGTCGGTCGAGGAGGACCTCGTCGCCGCACGCGAGGCGGTCGGGATGGTCTTTCAGGACCCCCGCGACCAGCTGGTCGCCGCGACGATCGGCGCGGACGTCGCCTTCGGACCGGAGAACCTCGGGCTTCCACGCGAGGAGATCGACCGGCGGGTGCAGGCGGCGCTCGCGGCGGTGAACCTCTCCGGACGTGAGGACGACCGGATCGCGACGCTCTCGGGGGGCGAACGCGAGCGGGTCGCCATCGCTGGGGCGCTCGCGATGGAGCCGGATCACCTCGTCTGTGATGAGCCGTTCACCGGCCTCGATGAGCCCGCCCGACGGAGCGTGCTCGACCGCGTACGCACCCTCCACGGGGACGGGACCGGGATCGTCATCGTCACCCACGACCTCCGTGACGTGTTCCCGCTGGCCGACCGGATCGTCGGCCTCTCGAACGGCCGCGTCGTCGTCGACGGCCCACCGGAACGGGCCGTGGCGTCGCTGCCCGGGATCGACGTCCGGGTTCCGGCACGATATCCCCCGGACACCGGGGCGGACGAAACCGGTCGCTCCAAGCCGTGACGCTCTCATACGTTCCCGACGACACGCTCGCACACCGGCTCGATCCCCGCTCGAAGCTCCTCTTTCAGGTCGGTTTCGCGGCCGCGGCCTACGCCTACACGACGCCACGCGGGCTGGTGGTCCTCACCGCCGTCGCCGCGGCCGTGCTCGGGCTTGCCGGTGGCGGTCCCCGGTCGCTGTGGAGCTATCGGTTCGCGTTGCCGTTTCTCCTCGTCGCACCCCTCGTCGCGGGCGCGACGCTCGGCGATCCGTGGTTTCGAACCGATCGGGCGTTCGAGACGTCGCTCGCGAGCTATCGGGTGCTCCTCGTGTTGGCCGTCGCCGCCGCCTATGTCCGCTCGACCCCGGTACGGGACTCGCGCGCCGCCATCCAGCGGACCGTCCCCGGCCGGGCCGGGGTCGTCCTCGGCGTGGGGGTCGCGCTCGTGTTTCGATTCCTGCCGCTTCTGACGCATGACCTGCGGACGACACGGGAGGCCATCGCGGCCCGCGGCGGCGACCGGCTCCCGGTCCACGTCCGGATGCGACTGGTCGCGACCGCGGGAATCAATCGGGCCTTCGAGCGGGCGGACCGTCTCGGCGTCGCGCTCTCCGCACGGTGTTTCGCGTGGAACCCGACGCTGCCGCCGCTCGCGTTCGGTCGCCTCGACGGGGTCGTACTCGCGGTAAGCGTCGGCTTGCTCGTCGTCGCGGTCGTGTAAGGGCAAGTCGACCCGCCAGTCGGCAGCGGTACCGACGAGCGTCAGTGATCGGCGGTACCGACGAGCGTCAGTCGTCAGCAGTGACGGCGTCCGGTTCGACGCCCGCCTCCGCCGCCTCCGCCGACAGCAACCGATCCAGCGCGTCGACCATCGCGACGACGCTGGCGCGGGTGATGTCGGCATCGCTCGCGGAGACGCTCACGGAGCGATCGCCGCGAGAGAGGTCGACCTCCACGGTGACGACCGCGTCGGTGCCACCCGTGATCGCATCGACGTGGTAGGAGTCGAGCTCGAAGGCAACCCCCGCGAGCGCGGCACGCACCGCCTCAAGGCCCGCGTCGACGGGACCGGAGCCGGTGCCGGAGGCGACGCGCTCCTCGTCGCCGACACGCAGCCGAACCGAGGCGGTCGGGAGGTTGCCTCCGGACGTCGCGGTGAAATCGACGAGTTCGACGTGTCGGTCGCGTTCGCGACCCTGCACGTCCTCGGTGATCGCGAGCAGGTCGGCGTCGGTGACGCGCTTGCCGCGGTCGCCGAGATCCTTCACGCGGGCGACCACCTCGCGAAGCTCGTCCTCGTCGACCTCGAGGTCGTGTTCGGCGAGCGCGGCCGCGACGCCCGCCCGCCCGGCGTGTTTCCCGAGGACGAGCCGACGCTCCCGACCGATCGTCTCCGGGGGATACGGCTCGTACATCGTGCCGTCCTTGAGCGTTCCGTCGGTGTGGATGCCGGACTCGTGGGCGAAGGCGTTCGCGCCGCCGACCGCCTTGTTCGGCGGGAGCGGGACGCCCGTGACCTCCGCGACCCGTCGGCAGAGCCGGTAGAGCCGGTCCAGCTCCACGGTGTCGACGTCATAACACCGGTCGAGCGCGATGGCGACCTCCTCTATGGCGACGTTGCCGGCGCGTTCGCCGACGCCGTTGACCGTCCCGTGAACGGTGTCGGCTCCGGCTTTGAGCCCGGCGTGGACGTTCGTCAGCCCGAAGCCGAGGTCGTCGTGGGTGTGCAGGCTGGTCGGGCCGAGTTCGGCGAGCCGGCTCACGATCTCCGCGGTTCGTTCCGGACCGGCGGCGCCGACGGTGTCACAGTAGCAGATGCGGTCGGCGCCCGCATCGAGCCCCGCCCCGAGCAGCTGTTCGAGGTAGTCGAGGTCGGCACGCGAGCCGTCCTCGCCGAGTACCTCGACCCAGAGGTCGTGGTCGGTCGCGTACTCGACGAGCTCGACGGTGGTCTCGACGACCTCCTCGCGTGTCGATCCGACCTTCGTCTCGACGTGTTTGTCCGAGGCGGGTACGACGAGGTTGACCCCGTCGACGTCACAATCGAGCGCCCGGTCGATGTCCGACTGGACGCCGCGGGCGAAGCTCGTCACGGTCGCGTCGAGTCCCTCGGCCGCGACCCGGCGGATCCCCTCGCGTTCGCCCGCCGAGGTGCACGCCGAGCCCGCCTCGATGAGGTGGACGCCGGCGGCATCGAGTTCGCGCGCGAGATCGACCTTGTCGGCCGGAGTGAGCGAGACGCCGGGCATCTGCTCGCCGTCGCGCAAGGTGGTGTCTAGAAGCTGTACCTCTTCGAGGGTGGTGAATGGGTTCAAAAGGGCCTCCGTAGTCGTCGTAACCGTCGAGTCGTCCGTCGTCGCCGCCGTCGGGGTGGGCGCTTCACCGGAGAATTTCACGGCCAGCCGCCGTGAGGCGACTTCCTCTATCCTCCGACGAACCACGAGCGTCTCGGGTCATCGTATCACTTCGCAAGCCCCTCACACATATAAACCCATGGATAAAGACGCAGTTTGCCGAGCGATCGTCGGTGCAAAAGTGTGTTTATCGACGATCCATCGGGCGTGTCGGGCACACCGTTATGCGCTCGGGACGGGTTGTCGACACCATGGACCACGTCGCCATCGAGGACGTCGACACCGTGAACAGCCCGTTAGACATCCACGACGTGCGCAGACCGGTCTCACGCGCGCTCGGCACCGAACACGTCGCGATGAACTACTTCGAGTTGGCCCCGGGTGACGCCTTCGCCGGGGCGGTACACACCCATCACGATCAGGAGGAGATCTTTTATATTCTCTCGGGAGTCGCGACCTTCGAGGTCGGCCGCGAGCGCGACCGCGTCGACGTCGAAGCCGGCGAACTGATCCGGTTCGAACCGGGCGAGTTCCAATCCGGGTTCGTCCGCGAGGAGTGCGAGGAAGGGGTCGTCGCGTGGGCGATCGGTGCACCGGGCGCACGTCACGACTGGGAGGCCGTCGAGACGATTGTCGACTGTGAGCGATGCGGGGAGGAACGGCCGCATGGAACTGAACTCACCGATGAGGGGCGGTTCCGGTTCACCTGCAGGGCGTGTGCGACGGCGTTTACCCTGTAACGGGTGCGTCTTTTATATACCCACGACCGCTCGCCCCCAGTTCCACAACCGCTCAGTCCGTGCTGCGTGCCGCCTCGATGACCTCGCAGAACTCGCGGGCGGTCTCGGTGATCGCGTCGTAGTCGCCGCGGGCGGCCGCGTCGTAATCGACGAGCGCGCCGCCGGCGCCGACGGCGATCGCGCCCGCTTCGATGAACTCGCCGGCGTTCTCCGGTGAGACCCCACCCGTGGCCATCATCGGGATCTGTCCGAGCGGCCCCTGCATCGAGCCGATGTGACCGGGGCCGAGCGTGCTCGCGGGGAACACCTTCACGCAGTCGGCGCCGGCCTCGTACGCCCGAACCGCCTCCGTTGGGGTCATGATCCCCGGCATGCTCACCGCGCCGTAGCGGTTACACGTCTCGATGACGTCCGGGTGGAGGCTCGGCGAGATGACGAACTCCGCGCCGGCCATGAGCGTCGCGCGGGCAGTCTCGGAATCGAGGACCGTCCCCGCGCCGATGACCGTCTCGCCGGTCGAAAAGGAGCCCGCCACGTCGGCGATGAGGTCGGTGACGCCGGGGGTGTCCGCCGTGACCTCGATGGCGGTCACGCCGCCCGCCCGTAACGCGTCGGCGATCCCGATGAGCTGGTCGGCCTCGACGCCGCGTAACACCGCGACGACGCCGGCATCGACGATCCGATCGAAGGTGTCTGTCATACCTCATTCAGGGCCGAGTGAACACTTAAAAGTGGGTGGGTGTCGCTGGTGCTGCTCAATCCGTCCGCGGGATCGCGTACGCGCCGACGACGAGGAACCCGACCGCGAGCGCCGAGAGGATCGCCAGATCGCCAGCCCACGCCCCGCCGTCGTAGGTGATCGACCGGACGCCGCGCGCGAAGTAGGTGAGCGGCGACGCCGCGACCGCGGGGAGGAACCACTCGGGAAGCAGTTCCGGGGGGACGAACGTCTCCGAGAGGAAAAGCAGGGGAAGCGCGACCGTGTTGCTCGCGGCGATCACGCCGTCCTGGGTGTCCGCGAGCGCGCCGAGGATCGCCCCGAACCCACAAAAGAGCGCGACGCCGATCGCGACGAAGACGGGGAGCACGGCGAGCGCGGGCGAGACGATGAGCGTCGCGTCGGTGATCGCGATGACCAGCCCGAAGATGAGCAGGCTCGCCGCACCGATGATCGCCACGTTGACGAGCGTATGCGCGAGGAGCCACTCGGCGCGGGTAAGCGGGGTCGTCGCGAGTTTCTCGAAGCGACCCCCGTCGCGATGGCGGGCGATCTCCGACCCGACCCGTGACAGCGGCGTAAAGAGGACGACGACTGCGAGGTAGCCGGGCAGGTAGTAGCCCGCCGGCTCCGCGAAGAGGCCGCCGCCGGTCGGCTGTGTCCGAACCAACGCCCCGAAGATGACGACGAGGATCACCGGGAAGAAGAAGGTGAAAAACACCGCCGTCCGTCGCCGAAGGAACGAACGCCCGGACGCGACGGCCTCCGACGCGATCCGGCCCGTCCGGCTCACTCGTCGGTCACCCCCGCTCCACGCGCTCGACCGGCGGTCACGGCCGATGTGGCCGATCCGTCGGTCCGCGCTGAAACCCCGTCGTGCCCGCCGCGCCGGGGTGAATACTCCTCGCCGGTGAGCCGGAGATAGACGTCCTCGAGCGACGGCTCCATCCACGAGAGCGACTCGAACTCGACGCCCGCCGCCTCGAGCGCCGCGACCGCATCGCCGATCGACGCCGCTTGAACCCCCGACAGCTGGAGGACCCCAGCAGTCGAGGAGGTCTCCACGACGAGTCCTCGGTCCCGGGCCGCCGCGGCGACCGCCGAGAGCAACGTATCGTCCGCGGGCGAGTCGAGGTCGACCTCGATCCGCGGCTCGCCGCCGTGTTCGGCGATCAGCTCCTCGGGGGTGCCGACGGCGACGATGGAGCCGCCCCGAAGCAGCGCCACCCGGTCCGCGAGCCGTTCCACCTCGTCCATCGCGTGGCTCGTGAGAAAGACCGTCCGACCCCGCTCGGCGAGCCGTTCGATGAGCCGATGCAGCGCCCGCCTCCCGGCCGGGTCGATCCCCGTCGTGGGCTCGTCGAGAAACAGCAGGTCCGGATCGTTGACGAGCGTCGCCGCGACACACGTCCGACGCTTCTGCCCGCCCGAAAGCGTCTCATACCACGCGTCTGCCGCATCCGCGAGCCCCACGTCCTGAAGCACGTCGTCGGTTGGACGGGCCCCGTCGTAGAGCCCGCCGTAGTAGTCGATCAGTTCGCGGGCGGTGAGCCGCGCCGGCGGGTCGAACGACTGGGGCAACAGACCGATCCGGGCGGGGTCGACCGCCTCGGGCGACTCCCCGAAGACCTTGACCCCGCCCTCGAACGTCGTCGTCCCCGTGAGCGCCCGGACGAGCGTCGTCTTACCGGCCCCGTTCGGCCCGATGAGCCCGAACACCTCGCCGGCGTCGACCGACAGGTCAACCCCGTCGAGCGCGACGACGTCGCCGTAGACCCGCCGGACGCCCTCGGCGACGATGGCGGGGGCGTCCGCGCCCCGCCGAGTACCCGGGGTCGTCGTCCCGTTCATATCAGTACTCGGCCGGCCCCGCGCCTAAGGGTTGCTTTTCATGGCCACACCAACGATCGACCGCAACCCCTCACAACAACAGCCGGATCAGCGCGAGCATGACGGCGCTCACGATAAGCAGATGCACGAGGACGACCCCAACGGGTGCGGCCCCGACGCGGCGCATCTCGCGGACCCGGATCGAGAGCCCAAGGCCGACGAACGCGAGCGTGAACAGGACGTCCGAGACGGTCCCAATGGAGTCGATCGCCGCCGCCGAGAGGACTCCCGCGTTGGCGATCGCCGCCACGAGCAGGAAGCCGAGCAGAAACTTCGGGAACTCGCTCCAGAGCCGCCGGACGCTCGGCTCCGTCGCCGACCGCGCCGCATAGGCGACCGAGTAGGCGATGGCGACGCCGCCGAGCAGCGAGTTTCGTGCGAGCTTCGTCACCGTCGCCCACTGACCCGCCTCGGCGGAGTGGGCGAACCCGGCGGCCGCGACCGGTCCGGTCGAGAACATGCTGACGCCGGCCCAGACGCCGAACTGTCGCGCCGAGAGGTCGAGCCACTCGCCGGCGAGCGGGAAGGCGACGAGCGTGATCGCATCGAAGATCAGGATCGTCGCCGCCGCGAAGGTGAGCGCCGTCCCCCGTGCATCGAGGACGCGGCCGACGGCGACGACCGCCGACACGCCACAGATGCTCGCACCCGCCGCGAGCAACGAGGGCGTCTCGCCGTCCAGCCGAAAGAGGAGCCGGGCGATCCCCTCCGCGAGCAGCACGCCGCCGGCGACCGCGCCGACGACGAGCGCGAGCACGGTCGGTCCCGCCACGAGAAACTCCTCGATGACGACCGCCGCGCCGAGGAGGACGATCCCCGTCTCCAAAAAGAGCTTGTGGCTGCCAACACCGGGAGCGACCACGGCAGGGATCCCGACGAGGTTCCCGAAGACGAATCCGACTGCGACGGCGACGACGAGCGGCTGGAGTCCATCGACGGGCCCCGCGAGAAGATGCGCGAGAAGCGCGCCGCCGGCAAGCAGCGCCAGACCCGGGGCGTGCCGTTCGAGGACGCCCAACGAATCCATCAGATCGCCTGCCAGAGGAGGTGGACGGCGACGATCGCCAACCCGAGACAGAGCGCCTGCCACCCGCGATCGAGCGCCATCCAGCGATCGGCGAGCGTCACGCCGGGGGTCTCAGTCGACGGACCGGACGGGTCGCGAGCAGCCGGTCCCTCCGATGTGTCCGAGCCCATGACGACGGCTCCTCGGGCCGGAGGTTTACCCGTGTCGCTTCCGGAGTACGTGCCCGCTTTCGCCGCGGGGTGGCGGACGACGCTCACCGGATCGCATCGTACCGCCGACGGAGGCGCTCGAATATCTCCCGTCCGGTCCCGGTTTGCAGCCGCGATTCCGTCGTCGCAAAGAACTCATCGAGCGCCTCGTACTCACGAAACGCGTTCGGATCGCCGGCCTCCGGGTCATATCGGTCGTCCCGTTCGTAGATCACGGCTTGGACGCAGACGTCGAGCAGGTCACACTCCTTCACCAGGACCGCCTCCGGCGACTCCCGCGCCTCGTAGTCGTTCCACGCCGCACGGACGGCGGCCGGAAGCGCCCCGGTGAGGCCCTCCATCGCCCGGCGCTCCGCGTCGGCTTTCACCGTCGGATCCACCCGCTCGGCCGAGGGGTCCGCTCGCGTCGCGATATCGCCGGTTTCTGCCTCGGCGACGTCGTGGACCACCGCAAGCCGAAGCGCACGATCCAGGTCTACCCCCGGAAGCTCCCCGCGAAAACGTTCCCCGAGCGCCAACACGAGATAGGCGACCCCCCACGTGTGGGCGGCGACCGACTCCGGGTCGTCGACGCCACGAAGCGTCCAGCCGGTCCGCGCTTCGTCTTTTAACGCGTACGCATCACAGAGGGCGTCCACTGCGGCATCGAGGTCCGCCGTCCGCTCGGGGTCAACTCCGTCCATTCGCGCCCGACTACTCCACGAGCCGCCACGCGTCGCGTCCGTCGGTCTCGACGGGGGCGATCACGTCGCGCCGTTCCATCTCCGCGAGCACCTCATCGAGCCGGCCGGGTTGGGCGATCTCCATCGCGATCCGGTCGATATCGTGGAACTCATCGAGATAGTGACGGACGGCCTCGCGGCCGAACGTCTCCCCGTCGGCCCGCTCCATCGCGCCCACGGTCAGGTCGATCATGTCCTCGATGAAGTTCCACGGGTAGACGACCCACGTCCACTCCTCCAACCGTTCGCCGACGAAATCGGGCTCGAACTCGGAGGTCTGGAGCAGCTGGAGGGTCGCGGTACGGATCGCGGCGGCATCGCGTTCCTCGACGTACTCATGTGCGCGCTTTATCGATCCGCCGGTGTCCGCGATGTCGTCGATGATGAGGACGTTTTTCCCCTTCACGCTGCCCTCCGGCATCGGGTAGCGCACCTGTGGTTCCTCGGCTTTGATCCCCGTCCCCACGTAATGTTCCATTTTGAGGCTCGTGAGGTCGTCGAGCCCGAGGAAATCACAGAGACAGCGACCCGCGAACCAGCCGCCGCGTGCGAGCGCGACGACGACGTCGGGTTCGAACTCCGCCCGTTTCACCTCGTCGGCGACGCTTCGACAGAGGCCGTAGATATACTCCCAGTTGGTGATGGTACAGTCGAAGTCGTCCGGGAGGTCGCTCATGGTCGCTCATGCAGCGTCCGGCGACATAAGAAGTCGGATCCGTGTGAACCGAACGGCCTCCGGGTGGGCCCGAGGAGCGTCCCCGGGATCACTCCCCGCGGAGCCGGTTGAGTTGGCCCTTCACCAGCGGGCCGAACAGCAGCAGGAGGATCGTCACGGTCAACACGAACGAGAGCGGCCGACCGTAGGCGAACGGGTTGTAGAAGATGTCGTAGGTGCCGCCGGAGATCTGGAGCGCGGTGTAGAGGTTGCTCTCGGCGATATCGCCTAACACGACCCCGAGCACGAACGCGATCACCGAGTAGTTGTACCGCACCATGTAGAACCCGATGATACCGAAGACGATGATCGTCACGATGTCGATCGGGTTGATCCGGAGCGCGTAGGTCCCGAGGAAGGATAAGACGATCACGATCGGAATGATGTAGTCCGTGTCGATCTTCGTGAGATAGCCGAGGCGGGTGACCGCCGAGAGCCCGAAGATCAGGATGACGACGTTGCCCACGAGCAGCGCGAGCAGCATCGTGTAGGTCAACCCGAGTTCGCCCTCGACCTGGAACATGCTCGGCCCCGGTTGCAGGCCGTGCATGAGCAAGCCGCCGATCAGCACCGCCGTCGAGGAACTGCCCGGGATCCCGAAAGAGATCGCCGGAACGAGGGAGCCGGCGACCGTCCCGTTGTTCGACGCCTCGCTGGCGACGACCCCGACCGGGTTCCCGGACCCGAAGGTGTCGGGATCGGGCGAGGCACGGACGGCCTCGGAGTACGCGACGAAGTTCGAGACCGTCGCGCCAGCACCCGGGATCGCACCGACGATCATGCCGATCATCCCGGATTTAAACACCGTCACCGGTCGCCTGACCGTCTCGACGATCCCGTCTTTGATGCCGGCCCGATCGATGACGACGTCCCCTTCGGCGATTCCGCCCTCCTGCCCGGCGAGTTTCATCATCTCCGCGATCGCGAACAGCCCGATGAGCACCGCAACGAAATCGATCCCGTCGTACAACAGCAACGATTCCGCGTAGCGCCGATCGATCGCGATCGGTTGGGCGGAGCCGACCGTCGTCACGAGGAGGCCGGCGGCGCCCGCCAACAGTCCCTTGGCGAACGATCCGCGGGTGATCACCGTGATCATCGAGAGGCCGAGCAGCGCGACGAGGAACCGTTCCGGGGTCCCCACCGCGAGCACCATCTGGATCAACACCGGCGAGAACAGGATGAGCGCCGCGATGGTGAACAGCCCCGCGAACGCGGAGGCGGTCGCGGAGATGGACAACGCGGTCGCTGCCTTCCCCTGTTTCGACATGGGATAGCCGTCGAACATCGTCGCCGCTGACGACGACACCCCGGGCGTGTTGATGAGGATCGCGGCGATGGATCCGCCGTACATCGATCCGCTGTACACGCCGACGAGCAGGATGATCGCGTCGGCGGCGTTCAGCGGGATCGTCAACGGCAGGATGATCGCCATGCCGAGCGGCGGACCGAGTCCCGGCAGGCCGCCGACGATGATCCCGACGAGCACCCCGGCAAGCAGCCAGAACATCGTTTCGAGCGTCAATAGCGCGAGAATCGCGCCAATGAACGTCGCGACGGTCATAGCGGGATCACCCCGAGCGGCACGACGGTACCGATCAGATCGAGGATCGGGAAGATGATGTATCGATCAATGAGCTGGAGTATCGGCTGCACCAGCGGATTGATGTACATGGCATAGAGTACGTCCGGCGGTGCTGGCTCCCATCCGGTGAGCCATCCTTCAGCGATGTCCGACTGGATGAGGTCATAAAACAGGTACGAACAGAGCATGCCGACGCCCGTCAGCGCCGCCGCCTTCGGGAACTCCATCTTGACCCAGAGCGCCCACGCGATGACGAAAAGCGGGGTCGCATAGAGCATACCGATGGCGAAGGTAACGAGCATGTATGCGACACACAGGACCCCGGTCACGACCGGCCCCTTCGGGTCGTCGATCTCATAGACGTACATCGCGCCGGAGTCCGGCTCCTCTTCGGTGTCCGCTCCCTCAGTGTCCTCCGCTTCTTCGATCTCCTGGGACTCACCCGTCGCCTCGGCTCGATTCTTCTCGACTCCCTCCTCTAGATCCTCATCGAGGATGTCCTCTTTCCCGAGCACCTGCATCGGCTCGGCGATGAACGATTCCGCCCCCTTGACGAGTTGCTGGCGATAGCCGATCGTAACCACCAGAAGGACGATTCCGAAGACCACGCGAATCAGTCCGCCATCGCCATCAAGGAAGGACATGCCGCCGGTGTACACCGCGTATGCACCGATTCCAGCGGTTAACAGTGGTGCCACGACGTTCAGGTAGTTTCGAGCGAGGATCAGAAACGAGAGCAGCACCGTGGCGCCGGCCATGAGCTGCGGGAACTCCGCGACGACCGCGGGGAACTCCCTTGCCGCGAGGTACATGTAGGCTCCCGTGACCAGAAACAGCACGAGGAGAACGTGCTCCATGGTTGGACGCTCACGAAGCACCGGTTCGATCGCGTCCCCGAGCACGCGCTGTACGGACCGCACGCCGGCTATGAGTTCGTCGGCCGTTGTCGATTCATCCTGTCCCATCGTCGTTAGTCTATCATAGTGATCGCCTTATTCGGCCGTCGAGCGGTACCGGAGTACGCCATACCTGTCGATCGACGCCGGAAACGAGCCGCGCCCATCGGCACAACAAGCGGTCGCTCACATGACTGAGCACCCTCCTCACGTGTCTCGGTACCATCGACAGGTCCATCATGTGGTGGATAAATAACTGCGACTGTCGGCTCGCTGGATCAGCCCTCTTCCTCGGCCAGCGCGAGGAAGCCGTCGAAGCCACCATCGATGGCGGCCTCAACCTGCTCTTCCATCTCGTCGACGATGCCGAACCACAGATCCTCGGCCTCCTCCATGTCGCCGTACTGGACGATGTTGCCGGTGTCCTCGGACCACTCCTGGACCGAGTCGGAGTTGGCGGCCACCTCGATGGCCGCCGAAAGTTGCTCTTTCACTTCGGTCGGCGTGCCGACGGGAACGTGTTGGGTCAGTGTAAACTCCGAGAGCCAGCCGAGGCTGTCACCGTAGTTGTCGATCCGGTCGATGTCGGGCCACGTGTCGCTGAGGTCGATGTCCATCGTGTTGACGATGGCGGTCGCCTCGCCGGACTCCTCGGCGTTGACCGCGGACGTGTTCGTCGCGAACCCGGCGGAAACCTCACCGCTGATGACCGCCTCCATCGTTGGGCCACCGCCGTCGTACGGAACGCCGTTGTTGTACGCCATGTCGTACCCGTCACGAAGCAGCAGCATCAGCAGGTGCGAGTCGCTCCCGGCACCCTGATACCCGAACGTCTCGATGTCTTCGTCCTGATAGGCGTCACGCAGCGAGGCGAAGTCGTCGATACCGTGCTCGTCGGCGACGTCGTTGTTGACGATGATCGTGTAGCCGAAGACGCCCGAATACGCGACCGGTTCGAGGTCCTCCTCGATGTGCCAGTCGTCGATCTCGGCGGCGCGCCAGGTGAAGTGGGCACCCGCGCTGTTTACCGTCCCGAGCGTGTAACCGTCGGCGTCGCGGGTCGTGAGCCACTCCGTACCGACCATGCTCCCGGCGCCCTCACGGTTGTCGATGGTGACCGACGCGCCGATCTCCTCCTCGAATGTGCCCTGGAGCTGCCGCGCGTAGGTGTCGGTTCCGCCACCCTCTCCCCACGGGATCATCCACGTGAGGTCGTCGGTGGGGAACGCATCGGGGTCCGCATCGTCCTCGGCGTCATCGGCACAGCCAGCGAGGGCGATGAGGCCACCCGTACCCAGTGCTCCGGTCGTACGCAGGAAGTTTCGTCTCTCCATGCTAAGCGACACCAAGACATCGGGGGATATAAGTTTATACATCTAACTGCATGTCGTCCCATTGGCTAAAACCCATAGCCAAAACCGTCAGGATGTGGGCATGCGTTTGGTATCCGCGGACATATACGCTATGATACTGGAAGTAAATCACAAATTTTACTGTGATTCCTGCCGGTACGTGAACATTCATTATATTTTTCCGTCCGTGCTGGACGTTGTGCGATCGTGATCGGTCCATGAAGCTTCCAGCCCGGGTCCCCGGCGGTTTACTCATTCGCTGGCGCGGGTGTCGCCTCGCAATCGTTTAGAGGCCCGGCACGAAACGACCCTCCAATGAGTACACAGGCCGCAGCGGAGGAGACCGCGGTGGTGATCGGGCTGGAGGTGCACGTCCAGCTCGAAACCGACACGAAGGTCTTCTGTGGCTGTTCGACGGAGCCCGCCGAGGACGAAGAGCCCAACACGCGCACGTGTCCGACGTGTCTCGGACTCCCGGGAGCGCTTCCCGTCCTCAACGAGGCGGCCGTCGAGGCCGCCGTGAAGATCGGGAAGGCGATCGACGCCGACATCCCGGAGACGACCACCTTCCACCGGAAGAACTACTACTACCCCGACCTGCCGAAGAACTTCCAGCTCACCCAGTACGACGCGCCGATCTGTGCCGGCGGCGAACTCGACGTCAGCGTCGAAGGCGAGCGACGAACGATCCGGATCACCCGCGCCCACTTGGAGGAGGACCCGGGCAGCCTCCAGCACGCCGGCGGGTCGATCGAGTCGGCGACACACACGCTCGTGAACTACAACCGGGCGGGGACGCCGCTCATGGAGATCGTGACGGAGCCGGACTTCCGCTCGCCGAAGGAGACGCGGGCGTTCCTCGCGAAGCTCGAGGAGGTGCTCACCTATCTCGGCGTCTTCGACGCAAGCCGTGACGGGAGCCTGCGCGTCGACGCCAACGTCTCGCTCGTTCCGGCCGAGGAGATGGCCGAGGACGGATCGGTCCCGGATTCGGTCCTCGCCGAGGCGAACCGTGCGGAGGTGAAGAACATCTCCAGTCACAAGGGAGCCGAGCGGGCGCTCGCCTACGAGGTCACCCGCCAGCGGAACCTCCTGCGACGGGGACGGGAGATCCCCCAGGAGACCCGTCACTGGGACGAGGGCCGCGGCGTCACCGTCTCGATGCGTTCGAAGGAGGAGGAGAAGGACTACCGGTACTTCCGAGAGGCCGATCTCCCCGCCCTCGAGGTCGCCGACTGGAAGGAGTCGATTCCGATCCCCGAGCTCCCCGACGCCCGTCGCAAGCGCTTCCGTGAGGAGTACGGATTGGATCGGGAGGCGGCATCCAAGCTCACCTCACGGAAGGCGGTCGCCGACTTCTTCGAGGACGTCGCGACGGCTTTCGACCCCGAACTCGCGGCGACGTGGGTCGCCGACAACCTGCTCGGCGAGCTCAACTACCGCGAGATGGACATCACCGACGTCGAGGGCCGGCTCGACGAGTTCACCCGGCTGATCGAACTCGTCGACGCCGAGGAGGTGACGGTGAAAAACGCCGAGGAGATCGTCCTCCGCGGGATGCTCGATGACGGCGACGACCCCGAGACGATCATCGAACGCGAGGGGCTCGGCAAGGCCGACTCCGGGGAGGTCGAGGCCGCCGTCGACGCGGCCATCGACGAGAACCCCGAGGCGGTCGCGGACTACCACGACGGCGACGACGGCGCGATCAACTTCCTCGTCGGACAGGTGATGGCCGCCACGGGCGGGAGCGCCGACCCCGGACAGGTGAACGGGCTGTTGCGTGAACGCCTCGACGGGTGAGTGGGGTCGAATCGTATGGATCGTGATGTCGCCGTCGACCGCCTCGAAGCGATCGTCGACCGCGTGGAGAACTCCCGGATGCCCGTTCCGGTCCGCGAGGTGTGGGCGTTCGGCGACGTCGCGCTGGGCCTCGATCCGATCAGCCGGCTCGACGTCTACGTGACGAAGGACGTGTTGATGCGCGGCGACCCGGACACAGCCCACGAGTTCGAGGCGGAGTACGGGATCAAAGGGGTGGGAACGACCGTTCGCGCGGACTGGGCACGGGGTCATCCGGACCGTGTCCGAGCGAGCGACAACGGCTACGCCGCGCCGGAGCGCTGTCTCGCGGCCGAGTTGCTGGGCGAGACGGACGATCCGATCCATCTGGAGGTCTGTAACGCGAGCTTCGACGACAACGTTACCCAACGGCTCAAGGGCGCGCTCGCGCGTGAGGCGTACGACGAGGTGCTCGATCCGCGTGGCGTCTGTCTGTGGGTCGACGGGCAACGCGACGACGAGGCGCTCGATCGGCTGCGAGCGGCCTCGTTCGCGATGCCGACCCTTGAGGCCGCCCTCGGAATGCTGGGCGTCGACGACGAGCACGCCGCGGAGATCGCCGAGGTGCTCGCGGCCGAGCGAACGGAGCAGGAGGGATCGTCCGTCCGGGGCGACATGATCTGAAGGAGCCACAGAACAGTCAAATCCGGGCGTGAGGGATCACCACGAGGGTGAAAGCAAGGTGTCTGCGTCCCTTACACAGCCTCCAACCGATCGAAGACCGTCTCGACCATCTCACCCGTGTCCTCGATCACGGCATCGAGCGCCGCCTCGTCGTCCGGGAAGTCGAGCAAGCGCGCGAGCTTCATGATCGAGACGTGATGGACGACCTGCCGTCCCGGTTCGACCTGCTGGATAACCATGTTACAGGGGAACAATGACCCGATCCGACCGTCCGTCGCATCGAGGGCGCGGTCGGCCATCGCGGGATTGCAGGCGCCGAGAACGTAGTAGGGGTCGCGATCGGCGTCGACCTTCTCGTTCAACAGTTCGCTCGGGGAGAACTCGACGGGAACGCCGAACCCCTCCTCGGTACAGGCCGCTCGGACATGCTCGATCGCGTCCTCGTGGTCCATCGCGAGCGTCGCGCGCTTCTCGCCGAAGTCCTCGGGGTCGAGCGTGGCCGGGTCGAACGGGAGCGTCATACTCCCCGTTCGGTCCCACGTACTCAAAAGGGTGCGGGCAGTCGGCCGGTTCGGAGGCTACTCGACGGCGACGGGGCCGGTCCCGACGACTGCCTCGACGGCCTCGACGAATTCGCCGCGGCTCTGAAACAGCGGGACGTCGGACTCCTCAAGCACCGATGCGAGCTCACGGGGACCCTCCGGCGTTCGGATCGTGGCGTCGCCCTCCTGGGCGACCGCGTCGCTGTTCCGTACCGGCCAGGTGAGCCGTGAGGCGACCCGCGCGATCGGCTCGCCCTCGACGTCGGGCCCGTCGCCGAGCGCGACGGCCGGCTCCGTCTCCTCGGACTCCTCTTCGGTGTCGCTCATGCGCCCCGATTCCGGTCCGGCGGTCATACCGCTTTCGGTCCGCGGGGAGATCGATAGGCGTCACTCCCCGCCCATGCGCTCACGGATCACTTAATAGCATGCGTGAAAATGTCAGCCACACAACTCGGGGAGGTGGATCCGAGCGGTGGAGACGAGCGATGACGACGTCCGAGACACGACACGCACGGCGGGAGGGAACGTCGGGGCGATCCGTGGAGGCGAGCGATGGCAACGGACACGGCAAACAGCCGGCGGACGGGCCAGAAAAGGACGGTGCGGGGACGGATGGGTCGTCCGAAACGGACCGCGCCGAGGAAGGATCGGGTCCCCACGTCGCGGGGTATCAGTGGTCCACGGAGAACCGAGGGTTCATCGCCGTGTTCGTCGCCCTTGCGGCGGCGACAGTGATCCTTTCGACCGGGTACGGACCGCTGCCGGCGATCGACCCGTCGATCCCGCCGGCGGTGTATCTCTATTCGACGATGGGGGCACTCGGGTACGCGTTCACGAAGCTGATCACGAAGATCGGCGACCTCGGGACGTGGGCGACCGTGGATCAGCTCGTGGCCATGGCGCTCCGGGTCCCGGCCGCGTGGGTCCTCGCCGCCGGCGTGTTTCTCCTCGCGAATGTACTCATCTCGGGGGATGCGACCACGGACGGCCGCCTGATCGCGGGGCTCTCGTTCCTCGTTGGCCTCTACGTCAACGTCGCGTTCGAATCGCTCGGGGCGTTGGCCGACCGGTTGTTGGCGAAGGGTCGGTCGTGAGCGTCATCGGTGGTCGATCCCGGTTGGGTGTTGGGTGATGTCGATTCAAGCGCGGTCGAGATGGACACCGTCGATCGGGCGCTGGTTGCCGAATCGTCTGACATAGTGTTTTGAGGGATGCCTACGAAGACCGCGTATGACCAGTCTCTCCGAGACGTATGGGGGTGGGGGACGTTCCGAGGTGAACCCGCGCCGCCTCTCCATCGGCGTGGGGCTGTTCGTCGGTGGGACCCTCCTCCTCGTTATCGGCCTACTCACGGCCGCCGAGGTACTCTTCAGCGGCCGATTTACCTCCGGTGCCGCGCGTCGATACGGCGGCATCCTCGGGGGCCTCGGCGTGCCGATCGTTATGCTCGGCATCATGATCGTGTTGCCGGCCGACAGAAACACCCGTGTCGCGGCCCTGATCGGCGCCGCGATCATGGCGCTGGGCGTGGCGCTCTTCGCACACGCGTACCCACAGCAGTGGGTCGGTGGCCCAAACCCCGAGCTGACGGACCTCACGCTCCCGACCGCAGGGGTCTACCTGCTCGGCGCGGCGACCACGCTGTGGTGTCTCTTCGTCGGCATCGCGAACTTCAAAACGCGGAACGACCCCGGAGGGACCGTCACGATGGAGGTCACGCACAAAGGCGAGACGAAGGTGATCGAGGTCGAACGCGACCAACTGGACGGGCTCAACGGTCTTGGCGGGGTCGGCTTCCTCGGGGGCACGCCGGACGGCGAGGTCGAGACGCAGACGAACCGGCCCGATACCGGCACGTCGACGACGACCGCCGACCGCACGATCTCACGCCGGAAGGATCGCTCCCCGGGCGGACCCACCACGGGCGTGAGCGACGGCGGGGAGTCGACCACGACGATCACCTCGCCGATGGACGATCACGGAACGACCACGTCATCGGCTGAACCGGCCAGCCCGACCGGCCCGGCTTCACCGGACGGCCCGGCTTCACCCCCCGGCCCCGCCCCGTCCGGTGGTCCGGCCGCAGATGCCGCAGGCCGTCAGTCGAAAGGGCGCGACCGATCGGCCGCGGCCCCGCGCGACGGACCCGGCGACGCGTACTGTGGAAACTGCGCCCGCTTCGATTACGTCCAGACGGACGACGGGATGCGCCCGTACTGTGGCCACTACGACGAGTTGATGGACGACATGGAGGCCTGCGATCAGTGGGTTCCCCGGTGAGGGAACCGCGTCGGCCGGTTGTATTCGATGCGGTCGGTTCTAACTCGGCTCGGTCGGATCGATCGAGGGAACCTGTGACTCCGCGACCGCGAAGGTGAGCGTGCTCAACACGCCGATGAGCGTCCCGACCGCGAGCGCCAGCGCAAGGTCGTTGAGCCCGAGCGCGGTCACGCCGGGCGCTTCCGGCAGGAAGAAGCCCGAGACCGCATACAACACGACGGCGATGGCGACCACGTAAAACGGCGCGTTGAGGTACCGCCAGCGGAACCGGCCGGCGAGGTACTCGTCGGTGATCTGGCCGAGGCTGGAGGTAACACCGGCGACCGCGAGCCACTGGACGAATCCGTGGACGAACGCCGCGATGGCGGTGCCGACGGGAATCGCGTCACCCTCGACGGTTTGGACCCCCTCGAGCGTCTCGAGCCCCTGCACGCCACCGACCACGATCAGCGCGAGCGCGACGACGTACGTGATGAGCGTCACCCGACCGGCATACAGCAGGTTCCGGGCGGCGTCGGCAGCCCGATCGACCGACTCCTCAAGCCCGAGCCCGCGGAACAGCGAGTAGAGTCCGACGAGCCCGGAGATGACCCCGAGAACCGCCGCACCGGCCAGATCGAAGAGGTTCGCGACGACGACGAGGGGATAGATGAGCAGGAGGATGCCGAGCGGAACGAGGATCGTTCCCCGTGTCTCGCGATCGGCGAGGACCTGCTTGATCGTGTAATAGAGCGATTCGAGGTCCTGTGCCTGCCGGACGACGACCCGTCTGACCCCGTCGATCGGCATTCGTGAACGGATCACGGGGAGGACCGACTCGTCCTGTGCGCCGTCGGTGATGACGATCGCCGAGACCTCCTCACCGGTGGCGAGCTCCGCGAGGACGCGATCGACCTCCTCGCCGACCGCCCGGTTCGCCTGCACGTCCGAGCCATCGACGCCCGTGACAGCTGCCACCTCCACCGCCTCGCCCGCGGTTTGGAGCTCGTCATGGGTGTGGATCCCCTGGAACAGGACGTTGGTGTCGGAATCCTCCGGATCGACGGTGGCGAGCGCGACCGCCGCGTCGCGAACGGCCTCCCGGCCGATCACCGGCGTTTTGACGCCGGTCTTGCGGCCGAGGTCGTCGTCGAGGTCGACACAGAGGACCAACAGCATCGGGCAGGGGTACGTGAGCGGTCGGCATATGCTTTCGGCCCGCATGGGATCCGGCATGGGCGGTTCACGAACGGGGTTCGCACGCTTTTTGGTGACTGAGTCGGTATGGGAGGATAGATGATCTCCAAGGGCTGTGAGCAGTGTGCGATGGGCGGGAAGATGGTGCTTTTCGTCTACGGCTACTGTGATCAGCGGGACTGTTTTTATTGCCCCCTCGGAGAGAACCGAAAAAACGTCACGGACGTCTACGCCAACGAACGGAAGGTCGAACGTGACGAGGACGTGATCGCCGAGGCCAAGCGGATGGAGGCGCTCGGCACGTCGATCACCGGCGGTGAGCCGCAAGAGGCGATGGCGAAGACGACCCGCTACCTCCGGCTGTTAAAAGAGGAGTTCGGCGAGGAGCACCACACCCACCTCTACACCGGGATCACGGGCGGGCGTGAGAACATGCGCCAACTGGCGGAGGCGGGTCTCGATGAGATCCGCTTTCACCCGCCACTCGAACTGTGGGGCGAGATGCACGGCACCGAGTGGGAGGATATCCTCTATATCGCCCGTGAGGAGGGACTCACGCCGGCTTTCGAGATTCCGGGCATTCGTGCGGAGCCGGAGTTTCTGGAGTTCCTCGACGAGGGAGCCGCCGAGTTCTGTAACATCAACGAGTTCGAGATGAGCGACGGGAACTATCGGCGGATGCAGGAGGCGGGATACGAGCTGCAGGAGGGACACATGTCCGCCGTCGAGGGCTCGAAGGATGCCGCCATCTTGGAGGAGATGGCCTCCCACGAGAAGGTCTACTTCTGTACCTCCGTATTTAAAGACGCGGCCCAGCACCGAAACCGCCTGAAACGGATGGCCCGCCGGGTCCGTCGGGAGTTCGACGAGGTGACAGACGACGGCACGCTCGTCTACGGGAAGACGTACGCCCCGCCCGAGCGGTTCGAGGCGCTCGGCGTTCCCGAGGAGTTCTACACGGTCAAGACCAACCACGTCGAGGTCGCCTGGTGGCTGTTAGAGGAAATGGTCGAAGCGGGCGACCTCGATACGGGTGAGATCGTCGAACAGTACCCGACGGTGAACGGCACCGTGGTCGAACGCACCCCGGTCGCGTGAGTCACGCGCGGTTACGCCGCTGGGTGCTTGGATCACGGACTGTTACACCGCCGGTCACTTGAATGGAGTTCACGATTTTCTGAGAGATCACGGACTCAGCGTCCCGATGCCGTCCGCGTCGTGTGTTTTTACACGATCATATACGATATATTTCGAGCAACAATTACAGAAACCATAACATATAACATACAAGATAGTAGAGTGCCAATTATGAGGATAAATAAAGATACTCGGATGTCGTACTGTAACCCGGGCTCGAACGCCCGCGGAGGCGCGGATGTTTGAAACGCTTCTCGCACTGACACCGCTGCTGATCGTCGCCGTTCTCCTCGTCGGGGCGCTGTGGTCGGCCACCCGGGTCATGCCGATCGCGTGGGCCGCCGCCGCGATCATCGCGTTCGCCTTCTGGGAGATGCCGCTTGAGTTCGTCGCGGCCGCCAGCCTCACTGGCGTGATGGCCGCCATCGAGATCCTCTGGATCGTCTTCGGCGCGCTCGTTCTGTTATATACCCTGATGCGCTCCGGGGCCGTCGACCGGATCAACACCGGCTTCGCGACGATCAGCGACGATCGACGCGTGCAGATTATCCTCCTCGCGTTCTTCTTGGCGACGTTTCTGGAGGGTGTCGCTGGATTCGGGACGCCCGCGGCGGTCGTCGCGCCCCTGTTGCTCGCGCTCGGCTTCCCCGCGCTGGCGGCGGTGATCGCCGCGCTCATCGGCCACGCCATCGCGACCGTCTTCGGCGCGGTGGGAACGCCGGTGATCGTCGGGTTCCAGCAGCCGCTCGGCGCGGTTGAACAGGAGATCGTCGAGGGAACGGGCCAAACCGTACCGCAGTACGCAGCTGAGGCAGGCGCGTTCGCCGCCCTGTTCAACGGCATTCTCGGTATCCTGATGCCGCTCGTCGCCGTCGCGATGGTCGTCTACTTCTTCGGCGAGGAGCGGACCCTCGCGCCGGTAAA
Source organism: Halorubrum vacuolatum (assembly GCF_900188065.1). Lineage (GTDB taxonomy): Archaea > Halobacteriota > Halobacteria > Halobacteriales > Haloferacaceae > Halorubrum > Halorubrum vacuolatum. Next base: position 121,567 of record NZ_FZNQ01000006.1, on the reverse strand, counting down.
AAGCGTCATCCCCCTCGCGATCGTCTCCGGGGTCGCCTTCGCGATCCCCTACATGGCGACGGCGTATCTCGTCGGCCCCGAGCTCCCCTCGCTGTTCGCACCGATGGTCGGCGGTGTCGTCGTCGTTGGGCTGCTCCGTGCCGGCTACCTGGAGCCGAAGGACGAGTGGGAGTTCCCGCCGCGTGAGGAGTGGCCGGACCACTGGGTCGGTACCATCGAACCCGGCGGAGAGAACGCGGATGCGGAGGATGTCGAGACGGAGAACGCGGAGGACGCTGATGTCGCCGCTGACGAGGCGGTCGACGTCGAGGACGCCGACACCCAGATCGACACGGGGGCCATCGATTCGACCCCCTCGATGGGCCTCCTGCGCGCGTGGTCACCATACCTTGTGCTGACGGTGCTTTTGATCGCGACGCGGGTCATCGAACCGGTTCAGGAGTTCCTCCAGCAGGAGCCGTTCCTCGCGATCAGCTGGGACGTCTTCGGAACCGGGCTGGTCGGCGGGATCAGCTGGGCATACGTCCCCGGTACGTGGCTGCTGGTGAGCGCGCTCATCGCCGTCCCGATCTTCGGCATGAACGGACAGGAGGTCGTCGGCGCCTGGAAGGAGGCCGGTGAGAAGATCATCGCCCCCGCCATCGTGCTCTTCTTCGTGATCGCGATGGTCGAGGTCATGCTCAACACGAACGCGCACGGAACTGGTCCCATCGACGTCAGCATGATCGTCGTCCTCGCCGACGGGACGGCGGCGACGTTCGGGCCGGCCTACCCGATGGTCGCGCCCGTCGTCGGGATGGTCGGCGCGTTCGTCGCCGGCTCGATCACGGTGAGCAACATCACGTTCGCCGCCTTCCAGTTCGAGGTCGCGCTCGCGCTCGATATGCCGACGACCGTCCTCGTCGCCAGCCAGTCGATCGGCGCGTCCATCGGGAACATCATCGCGATCCACAACGTGATCGCCGCGTTGGCGACCGTCGGGTTGGTCGGGGCGGTTGGTCGGGTGATCCGGCTCAACCTCATCCCGCTGGCCTACTACCTGCTTGGCGGCGGGATCATCACCACCCTCGCGGTCTATGTGGTGTTCCCGACGGTGTTTTAATCGGGACCCACCAATCGATCAGCACATTTCCGTATCGCCGACCGGACCGCCGCATCGACTGCCTGACACACCACCTCACGACACCCACCGATCCGCACATGAGCAAACCAGCTTCATCGAACACGACCGACACAGCCGACGCGACCGACCCGGCCGACACGACCGATCCGGCTGACACGACCGATCCGGCCGACACGACCGATCCGGCTGACACGACCGATCCGGCCGACACGACCGATCCGGCCGACGATCCGCGGGCGAACTACGACTATCGGAGCGACGATATCGAGGATCCCGAACTCGTTTCGGACCTCTCATCGCTCATCGACGGTGAGGTCCGCTTCGACAGCTACACGCGGAACCTCTTCGCGACCGACGCCAGCGCGTATCACCAGCTGCCGATCGGCGTCGTCGTGCCCGAATCGACCGCCGACGTACAGGCGGTGATGAAATACTGCGCCGAGCGGGAGATCCCCGTGTTACCCCGCGGGGGCGGCACGAGCCTCGCGGGCCAGACGGTGAACGAGGCGGTCGTGCTCGACTTTAAAAAGCGGCTCAACTCGGTGATCGACGTCGACCCCGAGGCACGGACGGTCACCGCCCAGCCGGGGATCACGCTCGCCCGGCTGAACGACCGGCTCGCCGAGCACGGCTTGAAATATGCACCGGACCCGGCGTGGGGAGATAAAAGCGTCCTCGGCGGCTGTATCGGGAACAACACGACCGGCGCACACTCGTTGAAATACGAGAAGGCGGACGGCTACCTCGAATCCGTCGAGGTCGTCCTCGCGGACGGCACCGTGACGACGTTCGACTGGATGCCCATCGAGGAACTGCACGAGCGCGCCGAGGCGGTCACCGACGATGACGGCATCGAGGCACAGGCCTATCGCGTCGTCTCCGACGTCTTGCGGAACAAGGCCGACCTCATCGAGGAGAAGTACCCGGACCTCATGCGCAACGTCTCCGGGTACAACTTCGATAAGCTGCTTGAGGACGTCGAGGAGCGCGGGGAGGTCAACGTCGGCCGGCTGTTCGCCGGCAGCGAGGGATCCCTCGGGATCGTCACGGAGGCGACCGTCTCGATCGAACCCGTCCCCGAGGAGACGAGCGTCGTGCTCCTGACCTACGACACCGTGATCGACGCGATGCGCGACGTCGCGCCCATCCTCGAACACGACCCCGCCGCCGTCGAGGTGATGGACGACATCATGTTGGATCTCGCCCGTGACACGGCGGAGTTCGCGAGCGTCGTTGACATCCTCCCGGAGGGGACCGACTCGACGCTGTTGGTCGAGTTCTACGCCGACTCGGTCGATCACGGCAAACAGCAGGTCGCGGACCTGTTAGCCGACCGGCTCCCCGACTATGACGCGGAGTTCGAACCGAGCGAGCGCGGCGAGGAGCTGGCCGCGGCGGGCGCAGCGCGCAACGCCGTCGACGCGCTGGAGGCCTACGACCCGGACCGACAGGCGAAGTTCTGGAAGATGCGGAAGGCCGGGTTGCCGATCCTGCTCTCGCGGACCGGCGACGACAAACACTGGCCGTTCGTCGAGGATACGGCCGTGCCGGCCGAGAACCTCCCGGAGTACGTCGCGGACATCCAGGCGCTCTTCGACGAACACGACACGTTCGCGTCGTACTATGCCCACGCCGGTCCCGGCGTGTTACACATTCGGCCGCTTTTGAACCTCAAAGCCGAGGACGGCGTGGAGACGATGCTCGCCATCTCGGAGGGTATCACCGACCTCGTCATCGAGTACGGCGGGAGCGTCTCGGGCGAACATGGGGACGGCCGTGCGCGGACGACGTGGAACCGCAAGCTCTACGGCGACGAGCTCTGGGCGTCGTTCCAAGATCTCAAAGCCGCCTTCGACCCGCAGGGGCTGTTGAATCCGGGGAACGTCTGTGGCGATTTCGATCCCACCGAAAACCTCCGATACGATCGGAACTACGCCTTCGAGGCGGACTTCGAACCGGCGCTCAACTGGGACAACGAGAACGGCTTCCAGGGAATGGTCGAACTCTGTCACGGCTGTGCGGGCTGTGAGGGCCATCAGGACACGACCGGCGGCGTGATGTGTCCGACCTACCGAGCGACCGAACACGAGGAGATCACCTCGACACGCGGCCGGGCGAACATGCTCCGGCGGTCGATGAGCGGCGACCTCCCCGAGGACGTCTTCGAGGACGAGTTCATCCACGAGGTGCTCGACCTCTGTATCGGGTGTAAAGGCTGCAAGCGGGACTGTCCGAGCGGTGTCGACCTCGCGAAGCTCAAAACGGAGGTCAAACACGAGTATCACCAGCGCGAAGGGGTCCCGTTCCGCGACAAGCTCTTTGCGAACGCGGAGTCGCTTTATAAACTCGGGAGCACGTTCGCCCCGGTTTCGAACTGGGCCGGCAAGCTACCTGGAAGCGGGGTCGCGACGGAGAAGCTCCTCGGGATCGCCCGGGAACGCGACCTCCCGAAGTTCAAGCGCGAAACGCTCCGGAAATGGGATCGATCGCGTACGCCCGCCGTGAGCGAGGAGGAGGCCGAGCGGAAGGCGCTGCTGCTCGCGGACCCGTACACCAACTACACGACGCCGGAGATCGGCAAGGCCGCCGTGCAGGTTCTTGAAGCCGCGGGCGTCTACGTCGAGATCCCGGAGGACGTCGGCGACAGCGGCCGTCCCGCCCACTCGAAGAGCTTGGTCGATCGGTCGCGGGCGATCGCCGAGGAGAACGTCGCGGCGCTCGCGCCGCGGATCGAGGAGGGCTTCGACGTGGTGAGCGTTGAGCCGAGCGACTCGGTGATGTATCAGGTCGACTACCTCGACCTGCTCACCGGCCCCGACGTCGAGCAGGTCGCCGCGAACAGCTATAGCGTGATGGAGTACCTCGACGTCTTCCAGCTGGACGCCGGGTTGGAGGCCGGGAGCGCCGGCGGGGCGTCGGGTGCGGCCCATCTCGCGTATCACGGCCACTGCCACCAGACCGCGGCGAGTCGTGACCATCACGCCGTCGCCGTGCTTCGGCGGGCCGGCTTCGAGGTCGACGTGCTCGACACCTCCTGTTGTGGGATGGCTGGCTCGTTCGGCTACGAAGCGGAGCACTACTCGATGAGCATGGCGATCGGCGAGTTGCTCTTCGATGCCGTCGAGGCGTCACCCGCGCCCGAGGTCGTCGCCCCCGGCACCTCCTGCCGATCACAGCTCAAGGAGTACGAGAAACAGTACGGGACGCCCGATCATCCGATCCAGAAACTGGCCAGCGCGGTCGAAGGAGCGGACGGTGGTCGATGAGCGGGGAGCGTACGGGGAAAACCGGGACACGTATCCATCTCCCCGGTGAGCGGCCTCGTAAGTGAGTTTCCCGTGACCCGTTCACCGCTGGATTACGTCGTCGGGCTGATCGCCCTACTCATCCTCGGAGCCGGAGCCATCACCACCCTGCAGGCGTATCAAGCGACGACCGAGGGGATGAGACACGGCTCGGGGATGCACGGGATCAGCCCGATCTGGAACCTCCTTGGAACCGTCGTCGTCGCGGGGATACTCGTCGGGCTCTACCTGCTCGTGCGCGACGAACTGCTCGACACCGGGGACGGTCGCGGTGGAACGCCGAGCGGGCAGCCCGCCCGATCCGATTCGGAAGCCGGGGTGCCCCCAACCGGACACGAAACGGTCGAGGGAGCCACCGACCACGATACGGAAACCGACGGCGACGTCGAAACCGACGGCGACACCGAAACCGACGGCGACACCGAAACCGACGGCGATGTCGAAACCGACGGCGACACCGAAACCGACGGCGACACCGAAACCGACGGCGACACCGAAAGCAACCGCGACGTGGATGCGCTCCTCCAGCTCCTTCCGGAGGACGAGCGGCGGATCCTCACCCCGATCGTCGAGTCGCCGGGGATAACCCAGATCGAGTTGCGTGATCGGGCCGACTTCTCGAAAGCCAAAGTGAGCCAGACGGTCTCCGAACTCGAAAAACGCGGACTCGTGTCGCGTGAGCGGCAGGGACGGACGTATCGGATCTACCCTGCAGGGGAGCTCGCGGACGAGTAGTTGGCGTCACCGCTCGCCGGCAGACCAGCAGACGGGCCGGAGAAACGATCTGTGTAACAAAAAACGTTTAGAGACGGTTATAAACGTTATAACGTCCTTTCAAGCGGTGTGTTCACGCCCAATACTCCAAATCATCCCCGACCGTACGCTCACTTGAGGGATGACAATGCAACAGAGAATCCTACTCGTCGCGGTCGGTGTCGTCGTCCTCGTTGCGCTGGCGGGCGCTGCGAGCGTCGTGAGCGCTGCGGATGAGAACGCAACCGATGGTGTCGAGATGCCCGCGTGGTCTGAGGACATGGGTGAGTGGATGGGTCACGGCGATGGGGCCCCCGGGACCCACCACGCTGATGGCGAGCGGGGCGCTCATCACGCTGATGGCGAGCGGGGCGCACACATGCAGCATGACGTCGGCAACGAGACGCGGCACCACGCCGACGGCGAACGCGGCGGCTACTGCTGAACCGACTACCGTTTGCGTACCTCTTTTGAATATTCGGCGGAGAGGTAGCTGAGCCTTCGAATCGAAATCACATAGATAGACGCTCAAGACGTTCACAGCCGCTTTTCTCACAATATCGACGCGCTACTGGCCGTATTATCGGCCTTGTGTGCCTCTATTGAACCCAACGATCACCAACTGTGGTTTTGATTCGTAAGTATTTTACAGTATATTTTTGGTATTATAAGTGAAAAACCGCATCAAAGGGGCATCCGTAGTAGTATATAAGGTGACTCATCATGACGGATTCAGATTTCGAACCCGACCGAACCGACCTCTCCCTCTCGGGGATGTCCTGTGCGACCTGTGCATCGACCATCGAAGAGAGTCTCGCCGAAGTCGACGGCGTCACGGACGTCTCGGTAAACTTCGCAACGGAGCGGGCGGACGTCCGTCACGATCCGGACCTCGCAACCGAGGACCTCGTCGACGCGGTCGAGGGGGCCGGCTACGGCGTCCGCGAGGACCTCCTTGAGGGGGAACAGGAGCTGGAAGAGGAAGCGGAACTGGCGGAGCTAAAACAGCTCGCGGTTCGGTCGTGGATCGTCACGGCACCCATCGTCGGGCTCATGCTGTTCATGTGGACGCCGCTTGAGGGACTCACGGGCTTTCAGATCGACGTCCTCATGCTCGTCTTCGCGACCCCCGTCGTCTTCTACTACGGTCGACGGACGCACGCGTCCGCGATCCGAGGGATCAAAAACGGGACGTTCAACATGGACTCGCTGATCGCCATCGGGACCGTCGTCGCCTGGGTGACGGGCGTGATGGTGTTCGCCTACCCGATCGAGAACTACGCGGGCGTCGGGGCGATGATCATGGCCTCACACAAGGTGGGGACGTATCTCGAACACCGCGCGAAGGGCCGCGCGAGCGCCGCCATCGAGGGACTGATGTCGATGCAGGCGGAGACGGCGGTGGTCGAACGCGACGGCGAGGAGGTGGAGGTCCCGGTCGACGAGGTCGAAGTCGGCGACGTGATGGTCGTCCGCCCCGGCGAGAAGGTGCCCGTCGACGGCGTCGTCGTCGAGGGACGCAGCAACGTCGACGAGTCGATGGTGACCGGCGAGTCGAACCCGGTCACGAAAGAGGTGGACGACGAGGTCATCGGCGCGACCGTCAATCAGGCCGGCATGCTGAAGGTACGCGCAGAGAAGGTCGGCGAGGACACGTTCCTCTCGCAGGTCGTCGAACTGGTCGAGGAAGCACAGGGCACGAAGGTGCCGATCCAAGCGCTCACCGACCGGGTGACCAACTACTTCGTCCCCACGGTGATCGGCCTCGCAGTCTTATCGTTCGTGGTCTGGATCGCGGCTCCGGGCGCCATGGCATCGGTCGCGTCGATCGCCGCGCCATATCTTCCATGGGTCGACCTCGGGCTCGATCCGCTTACGCTGGGGATCTTCGCGGCGGTCGCCGTCCTGGTCATCTCCTGTCCGTGTGCGCTCGGGCTCGCGACGCCGACCGCGCTGATGGCGGGAACCGGAAAGGCCGCCGAGAACGGCGTGCTCTTCCGTGATGGCGAGGCGATCCAGACGATGAAGGACCTCGATGTCGTCGTCCTGGATAAAACGGGGACGATCACCGAGGGCAACCACTCCGTGACGGACGTCGTCCCCGTCGGGCGCGGGGCGAGCCCGGACGGCGGAGCCCTCGTCGAGCCGCAGCAGGACGCGGACGGTCTGAGCGACCGCGAGCGCCGAGTGATCCGGCTCGCCGCCTCGGCCGAGCGCGGCAGCGAACACCCGATCGGCCAGGCGATCATCGACTACGCGAACGAGCAGGGGATCGACCTCTCCGAGCCACGGGAGTTCGAAAGCATTCCGGGGAAGGGGATTTCGGCGACGATCGACGGCGAGCGCGTCTTCGTCGGCAACACGACGTTCCTCGAGGAGGCCGGCATTCCGCTCGCGCTCGAATCGGAACTCGATGCGCTCGAAGGACAGGGGAAGACGACCGTCCTCGTGGGCGTCGACGACGAGGTCATCGGGCTCGTCGCCACCGCCGACACGATCAAGGACGACTCCACGCAGGCGATTCAGGACCTGCACGACCGCGGGCTCGAAACGTGGATGATCACGGGCGACAACGAGCGAACCGCTCGGGCCATCGCCGAGCAGGTGAACATCGATCCCGACCGCGTCATGGCCGGCGTCCTCCCCGAGGACAAGATCGAGAAGGTCCGTGAGCTCCAAGCGGAGGGACACAACGTCGCCATGGTCGGCGATGGGATCAACGACGCGCCCGCGCTCAAGCAGGCGAACATCGGGATCGCCATCGGAACCGGCACCGATATCGCCATTCAGTCGAGCGACGTGAGCCTCGTCCGCGGATCCCTCGGGGCGCTCGTCGACGCGTTCACGCTCTCCGAGCGGATCTTCACGAAGATCAAACAGAACCTCTTCTGGGCGTTCATCTACAATACGGTCGCGATCCCCATCGCGTTCTTCGGGCTGCTCCACCCGGTTATCGCGGTGATCGCGATGTTCACCTCCAGCCTCTCCGTGATCACCAACTCGGCGCGGCTCGGTCGGATCGACCTCTGAGGCGACCGTCTCCTTTTATATACCGAGGACGATCAGCTGAACGACCACTCCGTCTCCACGTCACCGTCGGAGACGAGCGTCTGATAGACGACGCAGTACTGTTCGGTGTACTTCTGTAGCCCCTCCTTCGTCCGCTCGTCGATGTCGCCCTCGACCGACACGGTGAGCCGGAGGTCCTCGAAGCCGACCGGGACGTCGTCGTCGAGACCGAGCGTGCCACGAAGGTCGAGGTCGCCCTCGACGTCGACTTCGATCGTGACGTCGTCGGCGACCCCGAAGTTCTCCGCGACCGCCTGCGCGGTCAGTTGGGAACACGCGGCGAGCGCGCCGAGGAGCAGATCCCCCGAACAGGCGGCGGTTCCGGGGCCGCCGGTGCCCTCGTGGAGCTCCGCCTCGTAGATCGCCCGGCCGATGTCGACGCTGCAGGCGCGGGCGTCATCCTGCTCGTCGCCGGTCGCCCGCAGGGTGACACGTGCTTGCTCGGGCTCCTCCTGATACCGCTTTTTGATCGGTTCCTGTACCGCGCGAAGGTCGTCTTGGGCCATCATCCAAACTGACAAGCGAAGGCTCATAAACGTGTGTGGCGGGGCGAAATTCCGCGGAATGTGGATCCGGGGACCGAACCCGTCGAACCGCGGCCCGGCGTCCCACGGTGGAGAATATAAAAACGCGCGCCACGAACCACGGATATGGCCGTGCCACGCCTCGTGTACGACGACGACTGCGGGTTCTGTATGTATATGGTTCAGTGGTTGTTGCGGTTCGGCACGTTCGATCCCGTCGGGTTCAGCGAACTCACACCCGATCAGAAGGCCCGGCTTCCCGAGGAGTACGAGAACTGCATGCATCTGTTGACCGACGAGGCCGTCTACTCCTGTGGACACGCGCTCGAAGCGAGTGTGAGCCGCTGTGGTCCCCTCGGTCGTGCCATCGTCCGCGTCGGCCGCCTCCTCCCGTATTCGGAACGGATCCGCGAGCGGGGGTATCGGTTCGTCGCCGACCGTCGCGCGATCTGGGGACGGTACCGCTCATGTGAACACGTACATGGAAAGTCCCCGGGATCAGAAGCTGAGTGAGCGTCCGATCGGGAGTAAACTGAACCGTGTCCGTCGGTCCTCCATCATGTGTCGGCCGCGTCTCGGAAGCTCCCGCCATCGATTCACCACGTTCGGAGACGCAGCGAACGGCCGGATCCGCTTACTCGTCCGTCTCGTCGTCCCGAGACGATCCGATCCCGTTCCCGTCCTCGGATCGGGATGGCTCGGCGATCGGCTCGAGGCTGTCGTCGTTGAAGATCCGTTGCTCGTCCGCTCGCTCGACGCCGACGAGTTCGCGGATGGACAGCGTCGCGAAGTAGTATCCGACGCCGAAAGAGCCGATGAGCAGGACGACAGTGGCGGCCGATAACGCGGCCGTCGCAACGAGCGGCACGGCCATCACCCCGTAGAAGGTCCGCTGCAGCTCCTCGACGTGGTTGAGCTCGCGATAGGCCTCGACGGTTTCGGGGATCGGTTCCGGATACTTCGACTCGCCGCCGTGAAACGCGAGGTAGCGGATGTGCAACCGACCGAACGCATAGCCGAGGAGGGTCATCGGGACCGAAAAGAGGATCAGCGACGGAAACCACGCCGGGATCATGAGCGTTACACACGATCGTACTGGTGTTCGGACGTTATGGCTCCTTCGACGGATGATCCCCGTCCGTCACCCGAGCAGCCGCCACAGCGCCTCGCGGTGAAACGACACCGCGACTTCCTCCCCGACCGGTGGATACCGTGGGTTGGTCACGGTTCCGGAGGAGTCGACCGCGCTGTCGGCGACGGCGGCGATTCGATAGGCCGTCGGGATCGAGGGATACTCACGCACGGAGGCGTAGCCGTCCCGAAAGGCCCGCCGGAGCGGGGCAGGATCGTCGACGTACCAGTCGGCGACGAGATACTCGGCTTTGGCCATCGAAAGCGCCGGCGGCGCCGCGAGCGGCGCTTCCCAGTCCAGCACCGCGGTGATCGAGCCGTCGGCGAACAGGGCGTTTCCGGGCCGAAAGTCCCACGGAAAGAGTCGCGCGGCGGGATCCGCCTCCGGAACGTTCGTGACCGCGGCGGTGAGCTCCTCCCGAAGGGGATCGAACCCCGCCGGGAGCCGGTCTACCGCCCCCGTCGCGTACCCGTGAAACCACGTCTCCCAGTCCCCGTTCGTCGCGACGAGTTCGCCGGAGGAGCGTGTTAACGTCCCGTAGCCGTCGAAGCGAAACGCCCCATGAAGTCGGGCGAGCGTCGACCCGAACCAGCGGGCGACATCGCCTCGCATCCCCGCACCGAGCGACCCGAATCGCTCGTGAAGATCGTCACCGGGGACGTACGCGGAGACCATGTATGCGGCCCCTCCGTGTGTGCCGGCCGCGAGCACCGGCGGAACCGGGACGTCGGTCCGTTTCCGGATCGCAGCGAGGAGGGTGGCCTCGGTCCGGAGCCACTCGCGCTCACGACAGACCTGCACGACGACCGGTCTGCGGTCGACGAATCGAACGATGACCGTTCGCTTTCGGTTCCCGCGGACGAGCGGCTCGACCGTCGTTGCCGCCCCGTCGATCGATTCGAGCGCGACGGCGCCGGCCGCCCGCAACGGACCGGCGGGAAACGCCGCCGTGAGGTCGGGGCGGCTCATCGGTCGCCACGAATGATGTCGGGAAGTTCGGTGAGCGAGCCGATCGTGTACTCCGGATTATATGCACCCGCCTCCGCGTCGCCACGGAGCCATGCGGCCGCCAGCCCGGCGTTCTGTGCGCCCGCGACATCGTATGCGAGCTTGTTGCCGACGTACAGCGCCCGTTCGGGTGTGACCCCGACCGCGTCGAGTGCCCGGTCGAACGGCGCCGCATGGGGTTTCGATCGAGGGAGATCGCCGGCGTAGACGAGGACGTCGAAGGCGTCGGCGATCCCGAGCGCGTCGAGTTTCGTCCGTTGGCCCCTTTCGGGACCGTTCGTCACGACGCCGATCGGTCCGTTCGTCGCGGCGTGCTCGACGGCCTCCCCCGCGCCCGGGAGCAGTTCGACCGCGCGGTCGTCGATGGCCTCCTCAAGCGCCCGTCCCAATGCGAGCGGATCAGCGTCCGATCGGCCGTGTTGGGCGGCGACACGGGCGAAGCCCGCACCGAAGTAGCCGACGATGTCGTCGTGATCCGGCGGGCCGTCGAGGGCCGCCCAGAGGGCATCCGGATCCCCGAACGGCACCTCGCCGGCGCGTTCGAAGGCACGCTCGTACATGGCCTGTGTGTCCTGCGTCCGGCGACAGAGCGTCCCGTCGAGGTCGAAGAGAACGGCGTCGAACGATGCCACGGGCGGCCTACGGCCGTCTCGGGCAAAAACCTCGCGGCCGGAGGAGTCGTGAGGCCGCCGAGCGATGGAGAATGTCGTACTCGAATGAGGGACGGATCACGGCCCCGTCGATACCGTTCCGGTCCATGATCCGTTCCCGGAGGTCGTAGTCGACCACCAGCGACCCGGGATCGAACGGGGTGCCGCCCCAGGAATCCGACGACCCTCCGGTGGGTGTGGTATCAAGCACTCAGCAGATGGGTGGGCCGGAGCAATCGAAATGGCGTGATGTTTTCATTAATGTAGTTGCTGAAATATCCGCTCAGCCGCTCACTCGTTCCCTTCATGCATCCACCGCTGGGAGGAGACTGGTACTCGTTGTGGAAGGCGCCCGATTCACGACGCGATCACGACGATGCCAGCAACGTGGCGCCGGCGTGGGCTTGATCCCCCCGAACGGTGACGATCACAGCCATTCGGCGAACGAATCGGTCTCGAGACTTCGCTGGAGATACGCCCGTTGCATGTCGGCGATCGCCCCCGGCAGATCGGTCCCTTGCTCGACGGCCTCCAGGACCGTTCGTCGCTTCCAGTCGCTTGGCGCGGTCCGGCTTTCCCACCGGGCTTCGATCGGCGAACAATATCGCTCGATGTCGCCGGCCGGAACGCCCGCAGTCTCCAGCCCGTGCCGTGCGTAGGTGAAGAGTTCCTCGAAGAGGACCGCCCGATCGGTCGTTCGCTCCCCGTCCGCGGTTATCCACTCCAGGTCCGCATCCAATCCGTCTTCCGCGGCGTTGTAGAAGTTCGATTCGGCGGCCCTCCAGGGCAGATCGACGATCGGATGGTCGGCGTCCACGAGTCCGTGGATCAGTCCGACAACGATGGCTTGCATGCCGATCACGTCGGTAACCGTCGGTTGGGTGGGGATCGGGCGATACTCGATCCGGAGCGAGCGTTCGTCGTTGCCCGGTCCGATGTAATCGCCGCCGATCACACAACGGAGCCACCGCCAGTACGTACCGCGTTTGTGATCGAACTCCCAGATCCGATCCGAGAGCGTTCCTCGCGACGGGTCGTCGGCGACCCACTCCCTGAGAAACGGCGCACACAGGTCGTCCTCCAGAACGCGATCGACGACGTCCGTGGCGGTCCGGATGTCTCTCGGCACCCCGACTTTCGGGTTCGGAGTGTGGTTGGCGGATTGTTCGAAAACCGCGATCCGGAGTTCGGCGTGGGTCTCCGTACAGAGCGTCGCCGGATCCTCGACGTGGGTGTAGAGGTCCGCCGGGAGAAACGGCGAGTTCGCCGACAGCGCGAGGACCGGACCCATGGTTCGGATCGCGGTATTGTAGGCGGCCGGCAGGTCGGCCGCGGATGGAACCTGGTAATGCGGCTGCATCGATGTGGCGAGCGATTCGAAGAGCATCGATGGAAACGCCTGTTCAACGCCCGGGACCGACAGCGGAATCGGGCCCCCATCGGCGTACTCGAGAACGTGGTTGTCGATGGCGAGGTATCGCGAGTCCGGCCGCATGTTGGCCGCGACCACGACCCCGTCGCGTTCGTCGATCGCTGATAAATACTCGATCGTCCCGTCGGCCGGCGGAAGCGTCCATATGGAATCGAGCACGAGTTCGCGGTCATGCTCCCGAACCGCTGCCCGGGCCGCGGCGGTCCGATCGCGGATCGCCGTCGCCTGGGTCGCCAGCCCGTCGTCCGTCAACAGCGTTGGCTCCGTGTTGATCTCGATGTTGTGATGACCGAGTTCTTTGTTCGCTGCCTGCGTCTCGAAGACAGCGTCGGGCAACGGGGAAAGGTACGGGCCGTCCGAATCGGTCCATCGCTCGTCCGTGACTGCATACACCTCCAACTCCAGACCGGTCGCGAAACCGTCGTTGTCCATCTCTCCGGTCTCGATGGCCGATCGGAGCCACTCGGCCTGGTCCCGTATCCGAGCGTCGAACTCCGCGGCTGTCTCTGCGTCAAGCGAGCGGTGGACAAACTCGATCGCCCGATCGATCTTCCCGTTCATCGCTCCATCGACATGCTCCGTCTCGTTACTGGACCGGGAGTCGATCGCGATCCTGTTGTCTTGGGTTCCGATTCCATCGTTCGATATCGGTACCACACGGTGAGGCTATTTGTGAATTGTCCCTGATGAATCGGTCGCTGATGTGGTACACGATGATGCACCTCGGTGCCGTCCACTCGCTCGAAGTTGACGACTACGACCCCGACGAGCAGTCGATCGCCGTCATCCGGCGCCCGGAGATGGGAACGACGATCAGGAATGCTGAGAACGGAGAGCGGCTCGTCGCCCTTTCAGGGGGCCGTCTACCGACTGCTTGATGACTGGATCGCTGACCGGCGTCCCGATGTCGAAGACGAGTTCGGCCGTCGGCCGCTGCTGTCGACGGCGAACGGCCGTGCTCATCGGACCACGCTCCGAGGAGACTGTTATCGTGTTACCAGACCTTGCATCGTGGCGGGTGAATGTCCTCACGACCGAGAACCGGAGAGTTGTGAAGGGATGAGCTACACAACACCATTTGATTGTCCTTCGAGCGTGAGTCCGCATGCACTTCGGCGAGGAGGCATCACCCATCACCTCAACCACGACGTTCCCAACGATGTCGTCAGCGATCGTGCCAACGTCACACGCGGTGTCCTTGACGAGCACCACGATCGCCGTAATCAGCGCGAGAGGATGGAACAGCGACGGGACTTCCTCGACAACATCTAGGCGGGATCAAAATCACGTATGATTTGACTACCCTCCGATAAATTGGCAGATATAGCGAATTTCTCGTACCGACTTGAATACCAATTTCGTCGTGATTTCGTTCTCAGTCGTGCCAGTATCCTGTTTGAGAGCCACCTCAACAGGGAATGCTTTGTCTCATATGAATATCGTACAGGAGAGGATATTATTGCGGTGACCGAATGAGCGGAAGAATTACGCCGGGTGACTTCAACGTCAGAACGAATGGCCGACTCACTCTGGTATCCTTCGGTCGATGACGTGCTTACTATTCACGAGGACATCGTCTCCGAATACGACGACACGCACGCTGGGATCCAGAATCGTGGCGATATCGAGTTCGCACTCCAATACATCGAGGAAGGGAACTTCGGAACGGTGCCGCGTACGATACACGAAAAGGCATTTCACCTCCTTCGGCTCCTTGTAGCGAATCATCCGTTTGCCGACGCCAACAAACGAACCGCACTCAACACGACCGCCGTATTCTACTTTCTCAACGGATACCGATTCGTATACGACGAAGAGATCAGATCGATCCTCAAGCGGTTCGGAACGGACGAGGCAGCTGTAGACGAAGACACAGTCGTCGAGTATCTTCGATGTCACACTGAAGAGATCGAACTCCCGGGAGAGATAGAACGGTGGCGTGAGGAACTCATCAGATACGGATTGGACGAACTGACCGGAGACTCGGATGATGCGAACGATTAACCAGCCTCGCAAACATAGAGTGACCATGGCGACTGAAGAAGGTGCAGAGGCCGGATCCCCACTCGACGAGGTGATGGAGGATATTCGCCAAGAGCTGGTCCGTCGAGTCGCAGCGGCTGATCGGGACGAAAACCGTGAGGTCTACGATGCACTCGAAAACGAATAGCGGCCTCTTCCCGAGAATCATCTGAATAGTGGCTTGACGGCAATCTCACCCCGAACCCGGTTCAGTACGGCGACGTGTGATTCGTATTCGACCAAGTAATTTTTTGCTGCTCAGTGAGGTACTCCTTCTCGCTCCGTCGCTGCACGTTCGAAGTGATCGCTGAGAAACCGCGTCCCTGACACCGCTCAATGCTCAAGAGACACGACAACGTTGGCAACCCCATCGGTGCCGACGTCCCCCAACGGACACACTGTCAATAGGTAGTCCGCGCGCGCTGCGGAGAGGTGGAATCACACACCATACCACCATGTGCCCACTGATGTTGTCAGCAATCGCGCCAACGTTACGCCAGTGTCCTTGACGAGCACTACGACCGGCGAAGTCAACGCGAAAAGATGGAGCAACGGCGACGATTCTTGAACCATATCTAAGCGTGACTCAGCTTTGCATGTCAGCGGCGGAGAAAATCCGTAATTGACATCATCGTCTTCACTACCGGTTATATTACACTTCAATCTCAATACATAAATTCGATATGTAATCATACATTAAATAATGCCTTCTTGACGTTCAGACAGCGCTGTGCCGACCCATTTGGGAAGGACCGGCTTCAATTAACTAACGGCCTATGCCATCAGAAATGAGAATGGTCAGGATGATCAATTAATTCTCCTTCATAGATACGGATCAATAGAAAATAAACGATACACGGCAATTAATGCTACAATGTTGTGACTTTATGAGTGAGAGATAAGAATTATATTGATTTCCTCCGACCAATTGTCAATGCAAATGAATTACCTGCATTGCGGATCGGTTATCGCGGGTGGTGGAACGGCACTCGTAAGGTCAGAGGGAGGGTCCGGCTTGCTACTGACGGTGTTCGATGTTGGAATGGCGACCCATCGAGGACTCGTTGAATGGCATCGAGGAGTGTATACTAATACCAATAGCCACCTTTCATTTGTCAATGAATCGTGAGAAGCTCTTTTTCCGGATAGGTGTCCAGAGTGGTTGGACGGCTGGTATAAAAAGGCAGAATCGAATAAAAACGACGGATGTCTGCTCTAGGGAGATCAGTAGAGGTGGGATGAATGCGTGAATTCGATCTCTCGCGTCGACATTTCCTCACAGCTTCATCATTAGTGCCGCTAAGCGGGGTTGTACGTACCGACGAAACCGATCTAAGTCCTCAAACAACGCCGCAGTTAGTTGGACCGTCACAAGAAGTTATCGTGACACCAGAGGATACCTCAATACCGCTACCTCCAGAAACCGAGACGACGATTCCGGTGACGATCATCATCGAAATTAGTGGAGGGTTCTCAGTATTTGGCGACGAAATTGAGGAGGCGGACGTTGATATCGAATTGAGCGATCTGGAGGTGGAGGGCGATGACACGGACGGGGAATTTACTGTCAATGGCGGGGGGCCAGAGATTACACTTCACAATGAAGAGCCCGTTACTGCACCGAGTACACATGCGGTCACGCTTTTTTTACAACCAACAGGTGATGAACCGACAATCGAAGTCATCGACAGTGATCAGGACGTAACCGACAACACGCGGCTTCAATACAACGTTATCGATGAACTCGACTGGAGCCTGTTCGCGGAGATGGCTGGCAGGCGCGAGGTTCTATTCGAAAATTATGCAGAAGCGTACGCTGGCGTCACTGAAGCGAAAGCTTGGGAAGAACAGTTCGCGAAGGAGACAGTCAGCATCCTGTCGGATCTCGCAGTTGCTTCGGTTACGAGCAAAGTAGCGGGTGTGACTGCCGAAGTAATTGATTCGGATTGGCCCAAGGTTGCGGGAGCTGCATATGGACTGAGAAATGGGCTTAGTGGGACGTCGATGAGTCAGGCGGTCAAATCAACGTTCGACCTCAAAAACGATTTCTTCGACTACGCTGATAAAGCAGCAATCGAATGCGCTGGTAACTCCGACGAGGCACTCGTTGACCTCCAAGAATTGGCCAGCGATGAAAAGGACGCGTGGGAACAAAAGAATCGGACTGGAGTTATCGAAGCCCTTGAAAAGCAGCGTGAACGGCTCTTCGATACGTCTACCGGCAGCGGGTCCCTCTGGAGCGAGTCAGGTGCACAGCGGTACTATTCGAGCAATCTAGGCCGCGTGTGTGATGGGACTCCACCCTCTGTAGGCAAAACCAAGGATGATGTTCGTGATTTCTTCGAGATGCTGCAGCAGTACAGTCGTGACGAGGATCAAAATCTCAGAGATATATTGCGTTTTGTTGATCCTCCCAGTGCATCCGTCTCAACCGTGCGCCATCACGGTGTGATCGACGCCGAACTTCGGCAGGTGGCAACCGGTGAAAAAACAAAATCTCGCGTCGAATTCGAGGTTTCGAACGGATCGAGTGCAGGCCTCACCAGCAATGAGGGTTATCTGTCTATTTCACATTCTGATAAGCTAGCGGTCGATTTTATTGAAGCAGAAAGTGACGACGTGATCAGTGTTACGCGACACAAAGCGGGAGAAGATGAGATAATTCAAGACGATGGCACCACCGATACGGCAGAACACACCCTCCTTGATATCAATGGACAGTATGAACCCGGTGAGACCAAGCGATTGGTCGTCGAATTTAGCTATGCTGGTGATGAGCCGATCGATGACGACGATGATGATGCTGATGATGCGTTCGAAGACGTCTGGTTCAGATATCGCTCAGCGCTGGAACCCATTCTGACTGCAGAAGATCCGGAAAGTGAAGCGGGACAAAATGAGTTCGCACGCGCTCCTGAAGATAACGGTGCGCAAGGAGTCAAAACGGATCAACAGGGGTTCACGGCGTACGAGGTTTCAGCAGGAAACATCGAGTATCCCCCCATCGCGAAGATCGACGCACCGGCCGAGGTGATGGACGATTCGGTCACGTTCGACGCAAGCGAGTCGACCGCTGGGAGCGACATCGAGTCGTTCTCGTGGGTGTTCGAGAGAGATGACGATGGGTCGTTCGAAGAGACCCGTAGTGGTGAGAGCGTCGACGACGTAACGTTCGAACCGGGTGTCGTCACAGCACGGCTGACCGTTGAAGACGACCGCGGTCTCGTGGATGAGACAGAAACCGAGGTTATCATTGAGGAGGTGCCGCCGGTAATCGCGTCGTTCGATCGTCGACCTTCGGCACCCGAACCCGGCGATGTGGTCGAATTTACTTCAACGGGTGATGCTGATAGCTACGAGTGGGAGATTGATGGACAGAACTACAGCGGTGAGTCGGTTTCAGTCACGTTTGACGATCCCGGCGAATACGAAGTGAGTCTCGAAGTGAGCCGGAGCGGCGAAAATGACGAAATCACTTCGACATTTACTGTTGAGGACATTGAGGAACGGTTGGGAACCCCCCGGGCGAGGATCGATGTCATTGGTGATCTCAAAACCGGGGAGGAGATCGAATTCGACGGGTCGGATTCGTATCATCCACGCGACGATCGCTCAATAGACACCTATAAGTGGGAAATTAAAGAGGAAGAGTTCGAACGCGAATCAATAAACTATACATTTGACACGGCTGGTTCGTACCAAATAGACTTAACGGTCGTCACTAAGAGTGATAATGACGAAACAACCGATGAAGCGGTCACGACAATAAATATAGGTGATGCTTCGCTTCCGCCAGATATCGGTACGATCACGGGAATTGTCACCGACGATAGTGATGACCCTGTTACTGACGTTGAATTAAAATTCGGCGACACTAGAACAGATGAATTAGTATCAACCACGAAAACAAGTGAAGAAGGAAAGTACGAAACCGATCTACCTGCTGAGGCAACGTATGAAGTCATTATCGATCAAGTAGAGTTCGAATCGTTCAGCACCGAAGTAACTATCCAACCAGATGAGACCCGTAGTGAAGATGTTCAACTAACACGGACTAACTTACCGGGAGAAGAACTCTGGACCTTCCAAACTAATTCTCGGATATTCTCGTCACCGACGGTGGTGGATGGAACCGTCTATATCGGGAGCAACGATAACAACATATACGCACTGGACACAGAAACAGGTGAAGAGCAGTGGCGTTTCAATGCCGGTTCATCTGTAAGGTCATCACCAGCAGTAGTAGATGGTATTGTATATGTTGGAAGTGATGATAGCACCTTCGGTGCTGCGGGGAATGTGTACGCACTGGATGCGTCCAACGGGAGTGAGATATGGAGTTTTGAGGAAGGTGCAACAGTTCAATCTTCGCCAACGGTCGCAAATGGGACCGTCTATTTTGGGAGAAGTGACGACAATGTGTACGCACTGGATGCGGCCACAGGTCAGAAAGAATGGTTCTTCGAAACCGACGGTGCAGTCATTTCATCTCCGACGGTATTGGACGGAACCGTCTATATCGGGAGTGAAGACAACAGCATATACGCACTGGATGCTGACGACGGAAATAAAAAGTGGGAACTTGCTACTGGGGACTCGGTCAGGTCGTCACCGACGGTGGAGGATGGAATCGTCTATGTTGGGAGTGACGATAACAACGTATACGCATTGGATGCAGAAACGGGCGAGGAAGAGTGGACGTTCGAAGCCGAGACTTTGGGAAGGTCTTCACCTACAGTTATCGATGGAACCGTCTACATTGGGACCAATGATCTCCCTGCGGCGGACCATCCGCATGTATACGCATTGGACGCGAAGACGGGCGAGAGAGAATGGGGTTACGAGACGAGTGGTCGAGTTCGGTCGTCACCGACGGTAGCCGGTAGTACTGTCTTCGTCGGAGGTGGAGAGGGAAGCGTATATGCGTTGGACGCGGATGCTTCATTTTTCGGGGATAGACAGTGGAGATTCGAACCTGTTTCTCCTTGGGGTTTCTTCTCATCCCCAACCGTGGCGGATGGTACGGTCTACATCGCGGACTGGGACGATCCGGGTACAGTGTATGCGTTAAGTGCAGGTGTCGATGGCTCCAGTGAAGACTCACGAACATCTCTCGGAACACTTGGTCATAACAACGACTGGGCCGAAGCTCAGTCCGGGACGATCAATCCGGACACAGGCACTCTTACTGGAAGAGTAACGGGCCCTGATGATGATTCACTCGAAGCGGCTGAAATCAATGTAGTTGATTCTGAAACAGGCGATCTTGAGGCCACCGCGACAACGGACACAGATGGGGAGTATTCAATTGAGCGGATAGATGAGGGAACGTACGAGGTTGTTATTAAAAAGTCCGGGTTCGATCGTGTCAGAAAGAAATTATCAATTGAGCCAGAAAAAAATGAACTACATGTGTCTCTTGACGGTGCTTCTCTCTCACCAATCGTCGGAGATGATCCACCTCAAGACCTCAACGGAGACGGCCTGTATGAGGATATCAACGGAGACGGCACAGCAGATGTCGTAGATGTTCAAGCACTCCAGCAGAATCTTGATTCCGAGGAGGTACAACAAAATTCGGAGGCATTCAACTTCGCAGATGACGACCCCGACGAGGTGACTGAGGCAGACGTTGAGGCATTGTACGACCGCGTTACTGGGGGTGATTCCGATGAGTGATCGGTTTGTAGACTCGCTGACTCCCCGGAAATTCGTTATTACACTTCTCGCGATCACCGTCCTCTTTGGCGGTGTGGGTTTTGCTGCCGACACTGGAGCGGTGACGGCCACGCTCTCACCCGATGAGACCGAAGCGAATGTCGGTGAGGAGCTAACTTTCGATATCGTCGTCGAGGGCGTTGAGGATGATGTCGGTGCATATACCACAACGGTTGATATCACCGACACAAACGTTGCGAAGATAGTGGACCTCGAACCGGCCGGCGATCCATTGTTCGAGCCGGATGACCCAGTCTCTGATGATGGAGCAACTGCGACCGCTGATGTCGTCTACGGAGACGAGGCGATCGACTCGGACGCCGACGATGAAGTCACCATCGCAACCGTAACTATCGAAACGAAGGAGCCCGGTACAGCATCGGTTGAACAGACAGTCGAGACGCTCGGCGACGGTGACGGTCAGAGTATCACCGTAACCGAGTCCGAAGATGCAGAACTTGAGGTCGATACGGATGATGATGGTGAACCCAGTGACCCGGCAGAACCGGCGTTGAGCGGACTCGACATCGCCGGCCAAGGCGCTGATGCAACTATCACCGAAGGTAACGACGAAGACATCAGTGCTACTATCGAGAACGTCGGTGACGAACAGGGCACGTTCGAAGTTGAGTTGGAGGTTGCCGGCGGGCTTGACGGTGGCGGTGCCGCAGCCACCGAAGACGTCACCCTCGACGCTGGCGACAGTGACACGATTACCTTCGGGAGCGTCACCGGCGACTTCGACGCTACTGACTACGACGTGCTCGTGATGGCCGGTAATAACGACGTGGCTGGTGATCTGGTCGTTGAAGAACCCGATACCCAGCCGACAGTAGACGCCGATGCGTCGAGCATTAGTCCGGATGTTGTGACTGAGGATGATACAGATGATTATGTTGCTGAGGTTGCGTTGGAGAACCTCGATGACGTAACTACAGCCGACGTTACCGTTGAGCTCGTCAACTACGAGGATGGCGAATCAGCGTCTATCGTCAAGTCGGCTGATCTCGGCAATCTCGCAGATGATGACTCAGCTGTGGTGACGGTCGAAGGAAGTGAGTTTGAGAACGTTGAGGCACCTGTTGTTGACTCGGAGACCGACTTCGCTGTGGAAGTCGACGTTGA
Source organism: Halorubrum vacuolatum (assembly GCF_900188065.1). Classification (GTDB taxonomy): domain Archaea; phylum Halobacteriota; class Halobacteria; order Halobacteriales; family Haloferacaceae; genus Halorubrum; species Halorubrum vacuolatum. The sequence continues at coordinate 99,706 of NZ_FZNQ01000006.1, read as the reverse complement.
AGGGTTCGACGCTGATGTCGACCCCGTCTCCGGGGAAGAGATCGACCAGATCACCGTTTTTAAGCCCGGACCGGAAGTTGCGTCCGCGACTGTTCGGGACGACGCCCCAGACGAGATCGTCGTGGTCTTCGAGGAGGAAGTGGAACTGATGGATAATTTCCCTAATGATGCGGGAGAATTCTTCATATTTGATGGCGACGGCCTGAACAACGACCCCGAAACAGTGGCTGATGGCGATCTCAGCGTTGCTGACGGCGACATCATCGTGCCACTGACCGAAGAGGTTGAGGCAGATGATCCGGACGTGATTGAGGAGTCATTGGCATACTTCTCCCTTGGCGATGATGGCGCCGTCGTCGCAGTCGATGACGGTACGTTTGCGCAAGGGTTTACCGACCTAGACGTCACAAACAACGTTGAGAAGGATGAGCCCGAATCTGACCCCGACGTCGGCATCACGCACGCGGAAGGTGTGGCAGGATCGACGACGACACTAACTGAGGATGGAACGTCTACCACCGCGGAAGTTCTTCATGCAGCGCCCGAGGGTGAAGACACCTTCTCATTCGGTGGTGATGCCGACCGCACGATCGAGGTCACGAATACAGATACTGACCGTACCATTGAGATCATTCCCGAGGAGGATGAGAAAACATTCGACGTTGAGGCGATTCGGCTGAGTATTTACGACGGTCTTGGTGAGATCCGTGTCGATCCGCGAGTCGGAATGATAACACCAGATGAAGACGGTGAGGATATAAACATCACAGTCGAGGGTGATGATGATGTCTTCACCGGCAGTGGTGACACGTTCAACGAATTTGAACTTGCTCTTGTTGAAGATGGTGACCGAGTAGATACGAGTGAGGAGCGCCTTATTGGGGTGAATTATGTTGGCGATATCGAACAAGATGGGACGGAAGACGAAATAACAGTCACAGCGCCACGAGATGAGGAAGTTGATGAAGACTGGTTTGTCACCTTCCGGTTGGTTGGTGAAGATCCGCTACCCGTCCTTGAGCAGGAAGTTGAACATAGTGACGGGGACGACGAGTTCGAATTCACCGTTGATGTCTCCGAGATTGAAAGCGGGGAGTACAGTGCCAGTATATCGATGTTCGAAGAGGAAGTAGCGGGCGAACGTATCCATGAGCGGCTCGGCACTGTCCGCAATCTGCAAAGTGATTTCGAGGTCGAGAGCGACTTCGTGCCGGATGACGAGATCGATCTGCAGCTCGCTTCCGGGCCAGACCTCATCAGCACGAACCAGCCGCTTGATGTCACGGTCGAACTCAACAGTGATGTCGCGGAGTCCTTCGAAACGGAGGTGCTGAACGAGGACGACGAAGTCGTTCGTACGTCCACCTTCGACGCCGAGGATGACGTCACCGACCTCTTCTACACCGCCATCGATGAGGACGACGAACCGGTCGATGACGGGGAGTACCGCCTCAGAGTGACCGCATTCGGTGGAGACGGTCAGGAAGAACAAGTCGAAACCGAGCCGTTCGAGGTCGACAACTCCCCACCGACGATCGAGAATCTCCAACTCGATACGGACCTGACAAACGATGAGGTTACTGTCAGTGCCGATGTTGAGGGTGTCAACAGTGATGTTGAGGTCGTCAATCTCGGTCTGGCCTCCGGGTTTACTTTCTTCGCTATCGGGGAAGAATTCACTGACGCCGACGCGGAAGGTGACGTTGAAACGACGATCGATGTCGATGACCTCGTCGGCGATGGTGAGTACAATGCGATCATTTCCGCGCAGGACGAAGCTGGGAACGTCGCAGAACTCGAAGATGAAGACGCCACCGTGACGGTCGATACGACCGCCCCGGATATCCAGCCGCGCGTGACTGACCTCGGTGAAGTTGATGCCACGCTCACGATCGAGGCCGATGAGGACGTCACGATCGACGAGATCGACATCGAAGCAGAAGCCGATGGAACCACCGAGGATCGATCGCCATCCACACCGACCGATGAGGGTGATGAGTTCGAGATCGAATTCGACGGGACAACTCTCGATGATGAAGACACTACCTTCACGATCGAGGTGGAGGCCGAAGATGAGATCGGCAACGCTGATACCTACGAGCTGACCACATCAGTCACTAGCTATGCACTCGATGAGAACAACGAGGCGACCGTCGAGCCCGACTCGACTGACGGCTCGTTCGCTCTCTCAGCGAGCGATGACGCCGACGGGAATGAGGAGCGAAGTGCGTCGGTCGGACAGACGTCCAGCGCGCCCGCCGGAACATCCGTTGAACCCGACCAGATCACGGACGAGTTCATCGATGTCGCCGACATTGGCCTCGACGAAGACGAACTCGAGGACGCGACCGTGAGCGTTCCACTCGCTGACATCGATATCGAGGGCATCGATGATGAGGACCTCGTCTTCTTCTACTCACCGGAGGGTGAGGAAGACTACGAGGTGATTGAACCCGAGATCGTCGATGACGAACTCGTCGTCGAGGTGGACGGCTTCAGCCAGCTCGCGCCCGGTGGGATGGATGATCAGCCACCATCGATCGACGACACGACCGTTGATCCCGGTACCGACCTCGATATCGATGATGAAGACGTGACGCTCACCTTCGAGTACTCCCCGGTGATATCCGCGATCGACGTCTCGGAGACGAGCGTCGACGTTGATCTCAGTGACGATCGAACGGACGTGCAGATTACCGGCGAGGAGACCGAGGTGCACGTCGATGATCTGCAGCCTGATGAGACCTTTAGCGTCGAATTGCAGGTCGTCGATCAGGCCGGCAACGACGTCACCACCACGGAAACAATATCCGTTGAGGACGCACAAGAAGATGAATCCGAAGAGGAGGACGCACAAGAAGATGAATCCGAAGAGGAGGACACAGAATCTGATGACGACGACGGCGCCGACGCTGGTGCCAGCGGCGGTGGTGGTGGCGGCGCCGGCGCTCCCACCCCTGGCGATGAACAGTTCGAGATCTCCGCGCCCGAAGTGAGCGGTCAGGAGGACGCGAGTACACCGATCGATGTCACGGCGACGATCACGAATACGGGTGGACCGTCCGACGGCCAGACGATCGAACTGGAGATCGATGGCGAAACCGTTGCCGAGGAGGAGTTGACGCTCGGCTCAGATGGACAGGTAACGGTTGAGTTCAACGACGTTGATATCTCCGCGTTAAGCGAGGGAGAATACACGTACCGTCTCACGACTGCTGACGATACGTACACCGACACGCTGACTATTGGAACGGACGACACCGATCCCGAGGAAGACACGGCGGACGATAGCGACGACAGCGACGATAGCGTAGCCGACACGCCCGAAGAGGAGCCGGCCGTCGAAGAGCAAATACCCGGATTCGGTGTGGTCGTCGCACTCATCGCACTGCTCGCCACAGCACTCATCGCAGCACGCACACGGGTCTCCGAGTAGCACAGTCGGTGTTCAGACAATTGATTGAAAGGCGAGATGAGTATTTTGGGGCGTAGATTCTATCGAGAACGTACCGTCCCACGATTCACACCGGATCTGAGCACCGCTCCCGTCAGTGTCCGGCTGATCATCTCTTTTCCACCCGAGTTGGGAGGTACGCGAACCCCACCAATGTACCCGTAGACGGTCACTGGTCGAACGAACGCGTGCACCTCTTACTATCATCGCGTCTATCTCGTCGCTGTACTCCAATTAGAAGCGTACGGGCGCGACGAGCGCTTGTTCGACTGTCGAACGGATCAACCTCTGAGGCGTGAGGCGGCTGAAATCGGCCGTCTCAGAATGGGTATTCTGACGGGGGTTTGCGTAGGCAAACATGAGTTTGGAACCCATAGACCCCGAACACGCGCTCGAACTGTACCTCGCTGATCGAGAAAATAGTGTCTCGCAAGCGACGATCTATTCGCATCGGTCGCGGCTTGGACACTTCGTCCGGTGGTGTAACGATGCCGAGATCACGAATCTGAACGAGCTGTCCGGTCGCCAATTACATGAATTCAGAATGTGGCGACGCATGGAAGGTGGTCTCTCGCCAGCGAGTGAAAAGACGCAGATGGACACACTACGGGTGTTCGTTAAATGGTTGGAGTCAATTGATGCCGTCGAACTCGATCTCCACACGAAAGTGTTGTCACCCACACTGAGTGGGAACGACAACGTCCGCGATGATATGCTGGATACTGATCGAGCCGAGCAGGTCCTTTCTCATCTCAACAAGTACGAGTACGCATCCCGACCACACGTCGCACTTACGCTGATGTGGCACACCATGATGCGTGTCGGAGAAATTCATGGGCTTGATTGCGGTGATTACGATTCCGTCAAGCAATCGTTACAGGTAGTCCATCGGCCAGAGTCAGAGACGACGCTGAAGAATCAAAAACGAGGGGAACGATTGGTTGCCCTATCTGATGAGGTGTGTGAGCTTCTGGACGACTGGTTAGAACATACTCGTCCAGCCGTGACGGATGAGCACGGACGGAAGCCGTTGATTTCGACTCCAGAAGGACGAGCTCATACGACGACGCTACGCGGCGACTGTTATCGATACACTCGACCCTGTGAGGTCTCACGAGAATGTCCGCACGGACGAGATCTGGACGAATGTGATGCGACCTCGTATGACTCAGCGTCTGCATGTCCATCAGCTGTAAGTCCTCACGCAGTGCGGAGAGGCGGCATCACACACGCACTGCAGAACGGATGGCCGATGAAGGCAGTCGGTGATCGCGCCAACGTGAGCGAAAAAGTGCTCTCAGTGCACTACGATTCGCGGACAGAGGAAGAGAAAATGGAGCAACGGCGAGACTACTTAGACGACCTCTGAGTAGTCGTGTGTGAACGGGGCTGATGAGCCCTTAGCGGGCAAGTCGCTCGTTCACTGTTCCGTTGATTTGGTGGAGTAGTTCAAGTAATTCGCTACTGTGGCATACGCGATAGCGTTCTGGAGAGGTATCGTCAACGGGTTCGAGTACACCTAAGACCAGCAAAAGATCCAAATGTGTATACACGGATTGACGGCTGACACCTGACTTCTCGGCCAGTTCCGATTTTGTGAATTCAGATCTCGGCAGGGAATCCATCAGCATATCAAGGATATAGCCAACGCTCTCGTTCTGGACGAGAATACGCCATCCACTTGGATACTCGTCGCGCAATTCGTCCATCGAAAGGTTCTCCATCGGGTTGGAGGGGGGCTTTTGACTCGACATACTATTGCTAGCGGTTGGATACGCTGTTATCTTGATGTAGTGTGCTCATTGTGTTAAACCTATTGGACACGTATGTCTTACTGGACTGTATAGATATAAATGGATACAACACAGTATCCACCATAATGTCGGATGCTGCGGCGAAGTTCGTGTGGAAGTTGGCTCGCCGTCACTCATGGGGATCGCCCATTCCGGCTGGACAACTTGTTCGTCTCGTAGCTGGAACGGAAGATCATGACGAGCTGAGAGAGGTGCTTGAAAACGAGGTGACCGAACTGCCATTCGTCGCACAGTCGCCGGACGGGCTCTATATTCCAAACGGTCAGGACGCCCATATTGCGGCCGCTGATTGGTTACGGGAGCAAACGGTACTTAGTGACCTCACTATCAAAGCAACCCTGTCACGATTACCAAACGACTGGCCCGAGGACGTATAACTGGCTCCGGTTGTTGATCCCCTCGCTAGGTGACTTGTTTCAGGAGTCCTGCTGAATACACAGTGCGAATGCAGTACGAGGATTTCAACAAGCTGTTGTACCTATTATCCAAGTTCTCTACTCCACCGTCTTTCAAAATCATCTAATGCTTCGGCAAACAGGTCTTCAAAATCACCCTCCATAAAACGTCCTGACGAAGCAACAGGAACTTGAATTTCACCAAAAGAAGTATCTAACTGTACTGTTCCTGCCACTCGGACGTTGAACGGTCTCTTTGCGCGAAACACATACTCTGGGGGCGTTACGTGTATCTTTAAATATCCTACCCCATGAGGGCTAATTTTGCGACAAGAGATGTATTTGGGCTTCTCCACGCCTGTCTCAGAATTCCAGATCACATGACCAATCTCGGCACCACCACTATTTAAGCCGAATCTCAAATCGACGCCGCTTACGGACATTTCATCTTCAGATTCATTTTGTATTGGGAGTTCGAACTCTAGCCACCCGGGATTTTTATTTCCAAAAACGGCGGTTTCAACGGGATAATCGCCCATATGCTCATGAGAAGCAATATGCACGTCTTGAACAAGATGATCTCGAACCCGACCTGTTAGGCGATCCCACGACAATAACCCCAGACGATACATCGTTCTAACTACTGGTACCTCTTGGAGGACCTGTCGTATATATCCGGACAGTACATTCAGTCTACTCATGAGCAAATGTCGAACGGCTTCTGAGTTGTATCAGACACGGTTTCATTTTAACGTTCGGGGAGAACATCACTCTCTCCTGCACTAACCGATCTAATTCTCCCGGCTCTGTTGAAGTCCCATTGGATCGACACCTTTCCCGCTGAAGCGGTTGTTGGGTAGAACTGCGAACCAATCGCCGGCTCTGGCACAGTTTTTTTATTTATCCGATAGCACCTTCCGAGTATGAACGACCAACTCAAGTGGGGGTATTAGGACTCTCATTCTTGGCGCAGTCGGTCTTACTCTTCTCGGAATTAATGGTGCATTTCAGAACCCACTTGGGCCAGAGATACAAAACAGACCAGTTAACTTGGTTGCAATTGGTGGTAGCCTCCTTCTCGTTATCTCTGGAGTCGCAACAGTCGTACAATCTCGACGGCCTGATTAGTGTGCCAGCTCTGTAGAATTTTCATAGTGTCTTGTCGAGGTTGTGAGTGAGACAGCCAATAGCGAGTTCACGGAACTGCTTCCACCAGCGTCGTGAGCGGACGAATGCGCCGTATTTCCGTTTGAGACGAGAGTTCACCGTCTTGTTCTGACTACGTTTCCCGTAGAGGTCAGCGTCAAGCCGGGAGTTCCAAGCCTTGTGGAGCGGCGAAAATTCTCGATGTTTGATGACCGGACGAACATCATCTTCACGAGCTAATGCACGAATCTTCTGGTCATCGTACCCCTTGTCATCGAAGAGAATCGCTACTTCGTCGCTATTCCGCTTGATGAGCGACGGCGCGATCTTCGAGTCGTGTTTTCGTGTCGTTGTTACGTGTACGTCGAGAATCGCGTTCGACCTCGTGTCCACGAGAAGCGTGACTTTCAGCTGCTGGATCGTCAGCTTCGCTCGCTTCGTATAGTGTTTCGAGGCGTGACCCCGGTCGAACCCCGAGGCATCAATCCCGACGACACCGTTGGTCGGAAGGAGTGCGACTGAGAGGTTGAGCAGGACGCGCCAAACCGCCATATCGAGGCGATTGAACGCCTTACACAACATCGAGGGGGATGGGAGCTCCTCAAGATTGATAGCGCTTCGAATCCGAGGCATCTCGATTAATTCGTCAAGGAGCGTTCGGTACGTTGTATTCTTCCGAACCTTGAGACAGAGGAGGACGATGTATTGATGAAGTGTGTACCGCCGTTTCGAGAATTTCGAAGAGTACCGAGCGACAGCTCGCTGGGCCAAGTGATACGCCTGCTCAACAAACCGGAGCAACTGTGACTTTGGGAGGGCCTGCATTCGGTCAGACTACTGCTCAATCCTGTAACTCTCTAAGGATTTCAACAGAGCCTGAAAATATTAACTGAAGACGAATACTGATTGCACAGATTAACGAGGATCTGGTATGGTTGAATATAGTGCACTGTATACCCAGTATATTTATATGTTGGTTGTAAACCGTCTTGCATGTACCTAAAAGGCAGAATTCAGCCTCTCAGCATTATATCACCATCCACACGGGGGTAAGTAGAGTATGAGAGACGAACAAGTAGAAAAAGAATTCTTACAACAAAGTGTTCTGCCTCTCCTCTTCAGTTCAAAAAGTGCCAATACATTTGTTTCCGCCAGAAATGCATTCAAAGATCACGGAACATCCATCGAGAGTTTACAAGAAAGATATGATTCTCTCTCAAAAGATGATGAGGATTTTTGGACAGACGTAGCTGAAATCATATCGGATGCATATGACGCTGATGTGCCCGACTTCTCTGAGGAAGAATTTAGAGACTATATAAAGAAATTACTCAAGATCAGGTTTGACAAAGAGTTCAGGAAAAACGACGTAAAAAAGTTAGAAGACGATACTGATATTGATTCGTTTTTATCTGAAATCGCAGGAGGTAATGATCTTGTCTTGGAAGATGATGATTCAAATCCGAGAATAATCTATGTGGGTGAGCGAACTTCTAGAGAGTACGTTGAGCCTTTACAACCAATAGATGCAGAGTTCTATCCTCCGTTATTGATCGAAGTCGATAGTGAGAGCGGGGAGATTCAGCTATCTGGTGATAGAGATCAAAGGAATAGGTTTGTGAAAGAGACGTCAGAACATGATACAATAAGTTTACAGGATGAAGAACCGGAGGCGTATGATGAATTGGAGATAAGACCTGACTTCATACAGAATTTAAAAGACCACGATATTTTTCTCAAGAATATAAAGATCTCAGGAGGTGGCTCTGACATATCCATGTCTGTTGCGTCTGGTGACGGCGCTATAGATGTGCAAGATTTTGTGGATTATGATCTATTGCTCCAGAACAAGCAGGATATTCTTTCACTGAGTAGCTGCGAGTTTGTCTATATAACGGAGAATGAAGATATCGATTTCAAACTAAATTTCCAAACGTTCAGACGCATCGAAACCAATCAAGAGTTCATAAAGATCGCGCTTGAATTACCAACAGATCATGAATCTTCGCGAGAAGATCTTGAGGACATATTAGAACATTACGGAGTTGAGGTTTATGAGCCCTACTATAAACCGTCAGCATACTATTTCAACAAGCTTCTGACGACCAATAGCAATTATCGTAGCAAGTATTTGGCTCCCTTGGAGGAGATGGAGAACAACAACGACCTTGATATTCTCACTGATGGCGGCATCATCAACGAAGATAATGAAGAAGATAAAATCACGTTGGACAAAGAAACACTAGCCAGTGCAATACAAAATCAGTTAGAGGAAGCAGAGAGAGTTGATATTGAGATCAACGGTAGACAGCATCGGATCGCCGAGCTTGAAGGATACGAAGACAGTCGATTGGCCCTAGTTTTGAAGTCATATTCTGATGATGCAGAGGACGCTCACAGACGGTTCTATCGAGTAATTATTCCATTTAGAGCCAGACCGGATAATTTCGAGAAGATTTATAATATTATTCTTTCTAGAATTGATTACCATAAAATATTAACTTCCCAATCAGAGGAAGAGGTAGTCGAATACATCGTTAGAGCTGCTCAGAGACAGGCAAAATATCATCAAAAGATGCTTGTAGAAAAAGAAGCTCGGCGGTCGGCAAAAATTCTAAGTGATTACTTACAGAGTCCCGAAGAATTTCGAGATAGATATGAAAGGCCGGCCGAGGCAGGTTATGTAGTCGAAGACCATCTCAATGTCCTATTTAGATATTTATTTAGAGATTATCTATATGCTGGAGGGAAAAATGAACCAGATGGTGCCCTACAGCTACGAAATAAATATTATCTCGTCGATTCAAAACAGCGATCAGATCTTCCTCAATCGCAGCTAATAAAAGCTAATCAAGACCTAGTTGATTCGAAGTACAGCGATCTTGTAGAAAGTGATAGCATGATATTCGTCATTTCAAAAGAGCTGCTTCTCTCAAATACTGAGTCTGGTAGTCTAAATCCAGATGCACGAGAACGGGTTGCCGGAGACGAGGATGCAAGTTTCCACTTTCTCAGTGTAGAGACTGTGTATAAAATATATGAAATATTCTCGGAGAATACTCACATACTGTCAAGCACTAATGATGTCCGCGAAGACGTGTTTTCAGAGATTAAGGCCATGATTGAAGAAAGTAAGCTCTCAGACAACTGTCTAGAATTAGAGGAAAATGAAGAGAACCATCTAGGTAACATCCGAAGGATCATCGACAGAGAAGATTACATCCCAGAAGATAGAAACCGATATATTTGAAATTGGCGGATGAAATAAAGTACTAGCGGGTGAGTGCGAGATGGATCCACTTAGAGAGAACCTATACATCGCAGATGTCGACCAAGCAGGCAAGCACGGGTTCTACCAAATGGCTCTTTATTTCTCCTACCATCGATAGTTAATACGCTACTTTGAAAGCTGAACGAACCGCTTCCGAAGTAATTTATTCTCTCTACTGCTGCGTTGAATAGCGATCTTATCTACCGATATCACTGGTTTAGAAGGATGAAGCCGAGGAAATCGAACTTGGTATGGAAATCGACATCCTCGACTTCATTGAACAGTGTCGTGACCTAGCTAAACAAGCGTTAGGAAAGCACGCGGGCGAGCCCGCCAGCGGCGGGTTCGCCCGCTGGGTTCACGTCGTTTTGCACTGTTTTCGGGTCGAAGACGGCCACAGCTACCGTGAAACGCCGAATCGGCTGAAGTACATGGCTGAGGTCCGCGATGCTCTCGGATTAGATCGGGACGAGCTCCCCGATCACACGACGATCTACAAGTCGTTTGATCGGCTGAAAATGTGGGTGTGGCGGGCGCTGCTGCGCGTTTCTGCGCAGCAGCACCCGCAGTCCGGACACGTAGCTCTCGATAGCACGTTCTTTGACCGGCGGCGTGCGTCCTCGTACTTCCGTCAGCGGGCAGGACGGACGATACAGACGCTGAAAGTGACGACATTGACTGATGTGGAATCGCTTGCTGTGCTTGACGTTCACATCGCAGCACGGTGGAAGCACGACACAAAGAGTGGACCGCAGGTCGTCCGCCGAAACGCGGACGACCTGCAGTCAGTCGCCGCTGACAGCGGCTTCCAAGACTGGCATACAGAGTACGAAATCGCCGCACACGACGTTGAGTACCTTGTTCACTACCGTGGATCATCAGCGAAAGCAACTGCGAATAACGCACTCAATCAAGCAAAGGGCTACTCTCAGCGGTGGATGGCTGAAACATCCTACTCGACAACCAAGCGCTCGCTCGGCGATGCCGTGCGAGCGCTCGGCTGGTATCGACAGTTCCGTGAAATTGTCCTCATGTTCGCCATCACCAACATAGAACCACTGTGTGAGCCGCTCTAACCGTGACTCAGCATCTATTCAACACAGCACTCTCTACATTGCTGTAAAGGAGCCATTCAGCACAGCACTTTCAACAAAGCCTCTAACACGGATGTGCTTCACATAAACATTGAAAAAGTCTACTTGTGAATCGTCGTGCAATGACAGAAAACGGTGTTTCCTCGTCAGATGCAATATCTCGGCCTGAGGAGGAGATCATCGCTCAATACATTGAGCATAATAAGGAAGTGGTTCATATCGTCGGTGAACCGGGTGTGGGGAAGACAACAGTGCTTGACCATATTGAGGAGGAGTTGGATGGTGAGATTCGGGTAGATCGGCGGAATATTCAGGCGAATCATAATTTAGATGAGCTTTTTCGGAAACTCTGCCGTGCACTTTTTAATGCGTTGCCTGAGGGAAAGAAGGAAGAGGGGCGGAAGTTTGCTGGTTTGAGTGTAAGTACACCAATCGGTGGCGGGGGTGTCTCATTTGAATCACACGAGGCGGAAGCGTCTCGTGCACAGTTTGGTTACAAAGATTCTTTGTTAGGTTTGAGTGATTTGTTTCCTGAGGATCAATCATTGATTGTCTGTGTAGATGATGTCCATGAATTGAGCGAGGACAAGCGGAAGGTGCAGGGTGCGATTCAGGAAGCGGCTGAGGAACTGCCGTCCAATGTTATTCTTATCACTGCCGGTCGGCTTGCCTTAGATGAAATAGATGCGACGGTTTCGCTATCTATGTTTACCGAGGAACAGACGATCACTTTTCTCCAAAATGCCACAGACGTTACGACCGAGGACGCACATGCAGTTCATGACCAATTAGGCGGTCACCCCCTGTATCTCGGATTGCAGACAGAAGCGAACAGTGATGATGATCTGTTAGATATCCCTGAAAAGAAGATTCAAAAAGAAATCAAGCGGCGATATTTTGAATTTCTTACGGCTGATGAGCGACGGCTTCTCCTAGCTACGGCTTCACTTGAGGAACTCAATGAAGAACTCTGCACGCGTGTAGCCTCCCGTGCTCATGGATTTGATCGTGTCAAGGTGGGCGAAATACTTGATTCACTCAATACGCGTACCGTTGTGCAGACACTGGGCACCAATGCGGATGGTCTTCAGATCTTCAAAGTCCATGATGTCTTTCGAGACTTTCTGGAGGCACGGTCTGATCATACTGAGACTGCCCACGTTGGTGCATGTGTTTATCATGCTGAGAAACTCATCAAACTCGTTGATGACCATCGTACCTTCGAAATCGAAATCAACCATGTCACCTCTTGGATATCCCACCTTTCAGAAAGCACTCTCGAAGAAGAGCAGGACCTCCTCACGGATCTGATTGAGACAACCATCTCCGACGAAGGACTCCGATTTTATCCCTCATCGATTCTTCTTGATGAATTCAAGCAACATGATCCCGCTGAGTTACCAGACACCATCGTGAAAGCAATACTGTCAAGCGTTGAAACAAGCTGTAATATGGCGAATCACTTCTACGATAGAGACCTTGATCCTTCGTGGGTCGAGTTTCTTTTCGAAGAAGGCAAGTTCACCGACCCACATAATAACCTCATAACTTACTTGGGCCGGACCGCCGAGACACGGCCATCATTTGTACAACAAGTTGCTCAAGAGCTTGAAACAGATAATCTTCGAACGCAACGATTTTTCCTTTCACTTAGTCGTGATCTTCCAGTAAATAATGCCGCTGTCGTCGGACAACAGGCTCTAACTTGGGTACAGGACGACGAAGCGTACGGTTACCTTGGCAGTTATGCAATACGACTGGCTTCGTATCTTATTGAGCATGACGAGTACGATGTGGCACTTGAAATTCTTGATGTGATGCTGATGCCACGAGAAGGAAACCAGTTGGATGTCGACCAAGGTATGATCCGGTACAATCTGACGGAGCTGTTTGACGAACACTTTGATGAATTACTTCAGGAACGCGGTGGGGAGCTCTTGGGAATGTTTACAACAAATCTCATCACAGCACTCCAACAGCGGACAGAAGAGGAAGAAAAGTATGGCACTGTTGCAGATCAGATCTCATTTGCTGATTTAAACTTTGTTGAAAATAAGCGAGGATCGCTTGCAGAGATTTTGCTGGATTACTCCGTCCAAGCGATGACTGCGTGGGTCAATATAAACCCTACAAGCGACCAGAAAACTGAATTTGTAGAATGGTTGTTAGATCAACATACGGTCCTTCAGCGGATAGGTTTGTACGTCCTCAGTGAATTTCCGGAAGCATTTGTCACACAAATTAGCGACGAAGTAACGAACGAGCAAAAGTATCACGAGCAGCAGTCCCATTATGAGTTTTATCTTGCTTTCGAGAAGGGCTATGAGCACCTTGATCATAGAGCACAGCAGCGGGTTTGTGGGATCATCGAAAATGGCCCGTATGCCGACGATGTGGAAAATCGTGCTGAACGATTAGCCGCACGAGAGGAAGAATCAGCAAGCTATTTCGAACAACGAATACGGGAAAAGTGGAAGCGTGATCGGTTTTATCTAATTCGCGATTACCTAGACGATCCGTATATAGCGCAACTTGACGAACTGCTCGAAAAGCACGGTGAGCCAGACCGACCACCATCACGGGGCCGGCAGCCAGTACGGATGCATGGTGGTGTGGTCCGACAATACGGCCCAGAAAAGACAGACAAACTTCGGGACCAGCCTGCCGAAGAAGTCCTTACGACAGCAGTCAAATGGGAACCACCCGAATCAGAGAGGTGGAACACAGGTGAAACTGTTCAGCTTGAGGAACGCAGTCACAGGGGTTTCTCAAGTCAGCTCGGTGAATTGATCAAGGAGGATCCGCAGCGATATGCGCGTGAAATTTCGGTGTTGGAAGACGCTCATTCACAGTACGCTGAAGCTGCTTTCCGTGCATTTCGAGATCTTATTGATGATGGCGAGACCTTCCCATGGGACTCAATTCTTGCACTCGGACAAGCAATTACGACATCACCGACCGCTTGGAGTGAGCGTTCGAAAACCAACCTCGCGATGCTGATTAATCGAGGGATTGCAGCCGATACGACTGCGTTCCCGGATGGTTTTGAATCACAGATCGAAGACGTTTTGTCTACCTTGTCTACTGACCCAGATCCCGTGCCTGAGCGTGACCAGCCTGCTGAAGGAATGGCTGGCCACGGCGATCCGGCCACGGTTGCGATTAATTCCGTCCGTCCGATGGCAGTGAACGCATATATCACTTATCTTGCATGGAAAGATGAACAAACTGAAACACAGCTAGACGAGCTGTTTTTTGACCCCATCGAGGAGCGTATCCTTGAGGACCAGTCCCTTGCTGTTCGGTCAGTGATTGGTCGCCGATTTGGCACCCTGTATAGGCTTAATACACAGTTCATTAAAGATCACTTGGACGATATTTTCACACGGGGGACTGACCAGCCAGCTCAACGACAGTTTATTGCCGCATGGAATTCCTATACGGCGTATAATCGATACTGGGACAGCGAATTGTTCCGCGAATACTATTTCCACGCGCTCAGCCTGCTTGATGCCGATAAAGATGCTGCATATCAAATTGAGGCTCGGTCAACCACTGCTCACGTTGCTTCGATCTACTTGTTTGAAAACGACGACCTCAGTGATGACGAAAGCCTGATCAACCACTTTTACCATATTGCTGATCGTGAGGCGGTAAAAGAACTGGCCTCAACGTTGGCATCGTCAATGGGTAACGAGGAAGTTGAGGACCAGTGGAGCAAAATCCGAGATCTCTGGGAGTATCGGTTAAATGTGGTTGACCCTGACACAGAAGATCATGATACAGAGATCAGGTATTTCCTTGACTGTGTTCGAAGTGCAACGACAACAACCCTAAAAGACGAGGAAAGCCGAATTCTTCAATCACTCCCATTCGTTGCTAAACACACGCACCACTGGCGGCGCATTGAGGGATGGTTAGCAGAGCAAGCAGCTGACTGCCCTGTTGTGACAATAAAGATATATGATGAATTAGTTGATGCTGTTACCTGTGGTGAATGGTCATCTATTGCTCGAACAAGTCAGGAAGACCATCGGTCTTACCTTTACGAGTGTGCGGAAGATGCAGGAGAGGAGGCGCTACAGACAGCATTAGACATAGCCGATCAGTTTGCAGCAGAAAACAATAAAATGGACACGGAATTTTTAGAAAGCCATCTCCCCATTTAAATAGAACTACTAGCACGCTATAACATACTCGGCATTGAGTGATGTCCGTCGTGAGGAGTTAATCGAGGAATTGCAAGATGGTGCTGCAAGGGTGGGACTGTTCACCTCCAAGTCAGACTAGAATAGACAGTGGATGTACCGCCGATCAGTGTGTTCCAGAATGTGTTTGGGAACTGAATTGGAACGAGGGAAACAGCAGGGTTGGAAACGTATCATGCTGGACCACCACAGTATGAAGACGAGGAGTTGATTGCGACGTTACAGGAGTTGATGCTGGAACAAGTGGTGTGGTGACGAAATATGGTCTTCGTGAGCGAGATGCTGTGGCGACACCTACGACGTATAAATACAAATTCGGCTGCTGGAAGGAAGCGTTACACGCGGCCTATCTTCCACATCATGTTGAGATCGGTCATATATGAAAGGTGAATACTTGTATTGGATGTCCTTCTTGACAAATATCAACTGAAAACCCCAAATGATTCAATTATTTTTTGACACGATTCGTACGATAGAGCTATTCGCTAATTTACTAACCACTCCAGTTTGATGATGACTACCGATAATTGCGACCGCATTACCAGATTTTGCTTGTGCGTACTGTTCAATATCAAGTGCCATCTTAGCATCCCGACCGTATAGAGTAGAAGCGAGATAAAGAAGCAGTAGAGACACGGGTGTAAGTAGAGACACGCTCATCGATCCGATCCATATGTACGACAGCATCGAACTCAACAAAGCTACGTAGTTTGAGAGTGGCCAAAACCATGGGGACTCGTTAATTATCGGAAAAAAGCTATGATCTATTTCAATAACATCTGCATCAAACTCATCTACTATGTCCCTTCGCAACTCACCATCCCCTTTCCCAGTTAATTTGGTATAATAATTCATAGCTTTCAGAGCAAATAAGCAAATAGGAACAATCAGCGGAGCTCTTAGCCCACTAATGAGCTTTGTAACAGAAGACTCATTTTTTGTGACTGACTCAATAAAGACCGTATCCACGTGATCAAAAGTCTGTTTAGTTAGTTCAAATCGGGCGCTCGAATCTTTGATGTGTACACCACCCAGAAGGAGCAGATTCAACTCACTATCAGACATGTGTATCGATCAAATAGTAAGTGTGATCAATTTAATATTTGTTTTTTTCGGGGATCCAGATGCCAGTAAGTAATGTCATCAGGTTCCTCGCTTAGTGTGGATCCGTCTGCCGAACACCCATCGATACCAACTCATCTTTCAGAATTCTCTCGTCAATACCGGTAGTAGAAAGGTCGGTTGCCTGCGCGAGATGCTTCACTAATCCACAATTTGGTCCCTCAGGCGTCTCGCTTGGACAGATACGACCCCAGTGCGTAGCATGCAGATCACGTGCATCAAAGTGCGGCCTCCCGCGTGATAGCGGGCTCTGCACTCGTCTGAGTTGGCTGAGCAGACTTGGCATATTCGTCCGATCAACAAACTGCGAGACACCGGATCGGCCGCCTACCCAGTTCCCTGTCGCAAGGGCAGCTTCCAGACGGTTCCCGATCAGATCAGATTGGATCAGATTCGGTATCGACAGTTTCCGGTTCCGTTTGTAAGTTCGCTCAATTTGATATTTTAGATCTCGACCAAATCGGTTTAGAACCGCACGGAATTGTTCCCTCATCAAGTCGCCTGCTACTCGTAGCCTCTGGTTTTTGTAGTGATCTTTGTCCTCGGGCTCTTTTCGGCCAAGATATAAATTGAGGCAGGCCTCGGCCATCCGACAGAGGTGAATGGCCTTGGAATATCGGACTCTTGCTTGTTGATCTCTGGATTCCGTGAGGTGTGGGAGAAGCCGTTGGTCAAAGACTTCGAGAGCTTTCTCCCTCTGTTGCTCTGCAGACTGCTTCGGTGCGAGGTTTGAGCCTATTTTCACCAAAGCAGCATCTCTATCTCTCGCTTGTCGGGTTTCAAGAGAGCTAAACAATATTCGAATGATTTTCTCATCGTCAGAAAAGTGCTGGTAAATATCGTCATCTGTCTCCATACCCAACGCACAGACAGCTGTAGTGAATGAGACCATCCCGGAAACACCCGGAAAGGACACGGCCAGCTGGTCGTTCTTGTCGTAAACAACCCGGGTGATATTCCTATATCCCCGTCGGCGCGAATACGTCGTTGCTTCTGGAATCTTAGTTCCGGATCGCTGAGCAAAGGCGGTCAGAATTCGGTTGGAGGCAAGGTCCTCCGTACTAATCAAAACGCGCTCATTACCGTTCACAATAAAGTACCCACCGGGGTCAAGCGGATCCTCGTTCTTATTTATACGCTCCGATGGGGATAAGCCGGCTAGGTTGCAACTATGAGAACGGACCATAATCGGTAACTTCCCGACTTTTACCTCCTGCCGTTTGAAAATAGATTTTGGTTCTTGATTACCACCTATGATTAATTGAATGGTTAGAAACATCGGTGCAGCATAGGTAAGATTCCGATGCCTAGCTTCCTGAGGATATAGTGTAGTTACCTTTCCGTCGCTCTCTCGGAATTGAGGTGACTCCACCCGAATTTCAGTTATCTTAGCTACGAGAGGCTCTTCATGTGATTCGTTGCCAGAGGTAGCGTCAGTATCTTGATTTCCTATACTCGTATGAATCGGCCCCTTCTGCTTTACAACCGTCTGTAGACCAGCCTCTAAAAACCGATTGAATGAATGGAGATGGTGTGCGGCAACGTTTTGCCGACTGAGATATGCCTGAGCGAGCCTCTGACGTTTTTCACGATGCATTAGATATGTGGAGTGATATTGAGGCTTTAGGTATCTATTTCTACCTCCGAGAGTACCTCATTCATCAACTCTTGACGTACATCGTCGGATTCACCAAGAATGGCTGCATGACAAGCATCATATATCTCATTATCAGGTGGAACAGCATATTTTTTGTCGTCACTTTCTGCGGTCAGCAACTGGGCGATCAGCTTTCCATAATTAGTCTTCTTTATTCCAAATTGCCCGTCCACAATTACTGGGCGTAGGTCCCATGGTGACTCGCGGCCACACAAATCAGTCATTAGCTTACTAACTTGGTGCTTTTTTGTGTCAACAGAACCTACGATATCGTCATTATCCTCAACGGACTCGGTGGTGTGGATGGCCCAGAAGACTTGGATCGCTTCGCCACCCCTATAATTATGATGTACGAGGGAGTCGATATCCTGTATTAACTGGTCAGCTAGCCTTTCTGCTTTTTTTAACTCGTGATTAGCCGTTGTTTGGTCTACTACACCCTCTATTACGGGTGATGTGGCAGGGAAATCTGCTGTTACGAGCATTTCCTCTGCATACTCAAATACTGTTGGAGTAAGAGTGAGATTAGATTCCTCTAAACGGTTCCGTAGCTCGATATCCTCGTCCTGCACGATATCTTCCTTGGTAAAACTATCATCAACCTGACGGAGAACGTCAGCAAGGCCCTTGCTTGTATCTGATGATGGCATCTCGAAGATGTCTGCTTTCAGGCCCTCCTCAGGAAGCACTTTCAATAATTTCTGAGATGACTCAGCCCTCCAATCCTCACTCAGCCATCCACCTCTTAGCCCGATCAAAAACCCAAGCGCGGCCATTTCTGAATCGAACTGTGGTGCCGTTGCGGAGTAGAGGAGTCGACAGACATGGCCCAAATGCATTGCCATAGACATGTAATCCATAGTTTCCTGAGAAGCCCCAACTATCCCGAGTGGAGGATCGTAGAGATTGTCATTACGGTTAAGATCGCTAAGCTGATCCCAACCTACCGGCCAATTTTCTTTATTCAAATAGCCTTGTTCATAGAGGATGCAAATATCTTCAATTAGATACTGCAGACGTTTATCGAGCTGTATCGCTGTATCTTGTATCTCTTTTTCTAGATTTTTTGGGTTACGATCCCCAATGTCGCCATCAAGAAGATGTGCCAACTGTAATGCGGAAAGGTTGTACTGACGGCAATCCAGTCGATCTGTGGCATCCATAGTTCTGTCTAAAATCACAGTTTCAGGCTCTCTTTATATACCTTCGTTCGAGATGGAGTCTTTTATTGGAGGTCTTAAGTCAATCTACTAAATGTAAATTTACCGATAGGTCGAGGGACCCCGCTCCCGTTTTCCTTCGCGGCAATGAAAGCCATCGATACCAAGACTGGCAAGACCAGTCGAAACGAGCCGCAGAGTCGAACAGACACGCAAGCAGATACAGACACCGTGGGGTGGTGCCGATGAGCGGAGCCTCAATTGGTGATCTGGATGAAGACGAGATTTTTGAGTTACTCCGCTCTAAGCTGGGACCGAATCTCAAGCCCTGTACGCCTAAGCAGGGTCTTGAGCGTTATTTAGACGCGAGACGTCCAGAGCTGACGGAGAAGACCCTCGAAACTTACGCATCCAAATTAGGTCGAATCTTGGACTTTTTGGAACAAGAGGAGATCGACGATTTGCGAGACCTTGACGGTCGCTTGATCAACGACATCGCCACGTGGCGGCGGTACGAATCGTGCGAGCGAGTCAGTGAGCTATCAAACAAGACGATGCGTGATGAGATGTATCGGCTTCGAAGCTGGCTCTCCTATCTCGAAGATATTGAGGCCGTCAAACCCGGACTGAGCGACTCGGTACCAGTCCCGGAGCTCTCAGCAGGTGATGGCGTACGAGACGTGGATCTGGATCCTGAGCGAGTTCGGCTCACCCTCAGCTATCTGGAGAAATATGAGTATGCCACGCTCGCACACGTAGTATGGGTGCTCGGCGTGCGTACAGGGCGGCGCACCGGGTGCCTAGTCGCCTTAGATGTAGATGACGCTCACTTAGATACTGATGAGCCATATCTTGAGTTTCACCATCGGCCAGATCAAGGCACGAGACTGAAAAACGGGACCAAGAGCGCAGGTCACGTAGCTATCTCGAAGGGTGACGCTGAGGTTGTCACTGATTATATCGAGACGACCCGACCGGACGTAACAGATGACTGTGACCGAGAGCCTCTTTTAGCGACGAGGCATGGTCGGGTCTCAAAATCTACCATCCGTCGGTACATCTACCAGTGGAGCCGACCGTGCGTGATCGGTGCTGGTTGTCCGCATGATCGTGATCCTGATTCTTGCTCGGCTGCACAGTCGATGGACCACGCCTCGAAATGCCCATCGAGCCGCTCACCCCACGCACTCAAACATGGATTCATTACTGAGGGCCGCCGGCGTGGTATACCACTCGATGTACTGAGCGAACGCTGCGATGTTAGCGAAGATACCATACGCAAGCACTACGATGAAACGACAGAAGAAGAGCGGTGCCGTGCTCGCCGGCGAATTTTGGACCGTGTTGCTGATGAGAGTGGAGGTGGTTATCTATGATCGCGGGCTGGTTAGACGATTTACGAGCCCGTTTTGCGACGGCCGCAGAGCACCCCGGTTGGCCCAATATACTTATAAAAGGTCGGATACGACAAGCCTTGGCTTTCCGTATCAGGCGTTATATAAGTAATCTTGGCCAGAGCTTACATAGGCGAACGAGTATCTTCCTTCCTCTCGTCGCAGTCATTACTCTCCTGTCCCAGTCTTCACAGACGAATCTGTACGAATTCTCGGATTCTCCACCTGTAACTGATTCACAAAAACAGGGTGGAGAAGGAATTCTAATGTATCGTCGTGTAAGTACAGATGAACAAAAAGAGAACGGTCGATCTCTCGATTCACAGAAAGAAGAACTCACAGCAGTTCTTAACAACCGAGCAGACGCAAGGCTCATAGAGGATATTACAGATGAAGGTAGATCTGGGACCGATTTCAACCGAGACGGCATACAAAAAGTTGGTCGGCTTGCTCAGCGTGACGATGTAACCCATCTATTGGTAGACACCATAGATCGAATCGGCAGAACCGTTCCTGAGACGCTGATGTTCATCACCCAACTTCGGAATGATTACGATGTAAAGTTGTTGTGTCGAAACAAAGAACTAGATCTGAAAGTTCCGGAAGATCGACTACAGGCCATCATGCAAGCGACGATGGCCGAATTTAGCACGATGACCCGCACGAGGTCTGCAGTTAGATCTGCCGCTGATGGATTTTTGGAGAAAAGAGTATGGAGAGCATGGTTTCGCCATCATATCCCTCTCGGGTATAAACCGATGGGTGAATGGATTGAGCCGATAGATGAGTGGAAACCTATCATCAAAAAAATCTTTAAGGTATTCAAACAGAAGCGTGGATACGAAGCTACAGCACGTGAAATTAATAAGATATTCAAAAAAGAGCTTCAGGAGATATCTAATCTTGAGGATTTTGTAGATTCAAATAAATATGTTGTGGCGAGTCCGGATGACAACGAAGGTAATGAAGATGCAAAAAATAGTACTGATACGAAAACGAGGGTTAAATTTACTCCACAACTGGTAGATGACAAACTAACTGGAAAGGATATTAAGTCAATCGTGACTAACCCTGTATACAAGGGCTCACCGACACTACGAATTGATTATCTTCAGCATCATCCCGAAAACCCACATCATGAAGACAAGCAGCTAGCTATGATATCAGCTGATAAGTTCGATGAGGTACAAGAAGTGGTTGCTCAGATAAATGAAAAGTACAGCGCCAAGAGATCCAGATCAGAGACAGAAAAGGAATATGTCGATCAATTTTCACCATATATCATTGAATCGGCTAGTCCGTTGATACGGTTGCAATGTCCTTCCTGTGATGAGATGTTGATAAGTAACGGACGATACTATCTTGAGGGATATACACAGCGCTCATATATGTGCACTAATAGTGATTGTGAGTTTGGTGAGCGGCGGTGGCCAAACAAAAGTGAACTCGATATGATGAAGATGCTGGAAAAAATTGGCGACTTTAAAGACGTTATTTAATAATTTCAGCTAATCCGACAAGTACATACTTAATGGCATATTTGTCTTACTTCACACATATATATTAGACAACTCCAAGCGGAATACATGTGACTTGCGTTCCTCGATTAGGTCTTTTTGGCTCTGTTGAAATCCTTCAAAGCTGATACGATCTCGGTGCTGAATACAACGCGCATATAAAACAGTCGGTTATCATTGCTTGCGCCAGTGATGCCGAAAGGATGCTTGTGCACGAGCAGTCGTCCGTTTGCTGTGCCATATCCAGTGTCAGAGAGGTATACAGGAGCGGAATTTATAATTTGAGAGCAGACGAGTGAGACACGATGGCCGACCCAGAGGGAACGTGCGACTATGTTGCACGGAAAGAAGATCCGTCGAACTGGCACGGTGACGATCCCGACGACTGGTTGCTGGACAACCATCAGCATAGGCGGGGGCTGGAACAGGAGGTCTGGGAGTGTCCACACGAGTCACTCGACGGTGAGGAGTACTGCGCGTTCCACACCAGCCCCGAGGACATGCCCGACGACGTGGACGAGGGCGAACGGTTCGTCGAGGTTGTCAACGAAGTGAGTGCTGTCGACAACGAGGAGGCGGCGCGCCGTCATAAAGAGTTCGTCGGCGCGACGTTCGGAGCGTTTGACATCGAGAATGAGACGCTAGATGCTGGTGACGAACATCCTATTCGACTCGACCACGCGACATTCGCGCACGGACTGAACGCCGAAAACGCCGTTTTCGAACACGACGTGCTCGCAAGGCAGGCGCGGTTCGAAACTGGCGAAGAGGAAGTGATCGCTGAGCTCGGGTGGATTTCATTTCGTCATGCGGAGTTCAGAGAGGGTACAGTGTCGTTCTGGGGTGCGGAGTTCGGAGAAGGTACGGTGTCGTTCGCGGATTCGGAGTTCGGGGAGGGCGAGGTGTCCTTCTGGGGTGCGGAGTTCGGGAGGGGCAAGGTGTCGTTCTCTGATGCGACGTTCGGGGGAAGTAATGTGGTGTTCAGCAGGGCGGCGTTCGGGGAAGGTAGGGTGTCGTTCAATAGTGCGGAATTCGGCGGGGGTAGGATTACGTTCAATAATGCGGAGTTCGGGGAGGGCGTGGTGTCGTTCGTGGGTTCGGAGTTCGGGGAAGGTAGGGTGTTGTTCGATAGTGCGACTTTCGGGGAAGGTATGGTGTTGTTCGATACTGCGGCATTCGGAGAGGGTAGGATTTCGTTCGAAGGTGCGACGGTCGCCGCTCCCCTCTCGTTTCTGAACACGCGGTTCGATGTCGCGTCCAGTGTAGTTCTCACCGACGTAAACTTCCGGGACGACGTTGCGTTTGGATTCGGTATTGGGGCGGTGCCTGCTGGCAATGCCGATAAGAACGTATATGAACACTCGCTGGACTTTTCAGGTGCGACGTTCCGCCGTGCGTTGGAGTTTCGCGGTGGGGTCGACTCGACCACTCGGATCGAACAATCCGACCAAGAAGAGCAACAGTTCGACTTCGTGTTCGCGGGTGATGTGGATTTTAGCGACGTGACTTTCCAAGATGGAATCGACTTCAGCAACACCCGCTTCCCGTCGGACGCCAAGTTCACCGACGCCACACTCGAAGGCGCGGACTTCGAGCATGCCGACGTAACGGGCACTGAGAACATCTCGACGGCCTCATTTGACGGCACGAACCTCACCGGTGCGAACTTCAGCCGCGCGGAACTCGCTGGCGCGTCGTTTGAGCGTGCACGCCTCAATCGCGCGGAACTCCTCTGGGCGAATCTCGCTGGGGCGAAACTCTACGGCGCGCTGCTGGGCGACGCCCGCATCAACCGCGAGACAGACTTCTGGCTGGACGGGGACGACAACCGCCGCGACCCCGATGGCTCTCCGGTCCCGGTGCGTGTACTCCGGCGCGTCAAAATGGCCTTCCGCGATCAGGAGCCCTACTGCTCCTATGACCCGCGCTACCGTGGGAGCGACGGATCGGTTAGTCTGGAGAAAGCCGGCGAGGTGTACGGTACGCTGGAAAATCTCGCCCGCAACAACAGCCTGCCGGGGCTGGCAAGCGAGTGCTTCCTCGGGCGCAAAGATGTGCAATTAAGGAAGTACTGGCGCGACGGCGAGACGATGATGACCGTCCGCTCGTTTGTACCGACCCTCGTTGCGCGGTACGGTGAGAGTCCCGCCCGCGTGCTGGGGACTGGCGCGGTCACCGTTCTGGCCTTTGGCCTCGTTTATTATGCGTTCGGCCTTGTTGAGCACGCAAACTCTGGGTATGAGGCGACACTGTTTGAGAGTCTCTATTTCAGCGGGCTGACGTTCACGACGCTGGGCTACGGCGACTTCGCTCCAGTCAACCAGTGGGGTCAGGTTCTCGCCGTGTTTGAAACTTCAATAGGTGTCGTCCTACTCGCCATCCTCGTGTTCGTATTCGGTCGGCGGGCAACGCGGTGAACTGCTCCGCCGGTTGGTTGTATTGGATGGCGAACCCAAGAAGCTGCTGAGTAGAACCTCTATATGCAGCACGGCCACGAATACATATCACTTTCTAAGGATTTCAACAGAGCCTTGTACCCTAAACTCGCTATTTATATATTCTCTATTTAGATGAGATATTATAACGACGTGGTATCGATCAAAAAGCTTCTGTCTCTTTAGTTCTATTCTGCAACATCAGACAGAAATACCACCTAATCCATAATTTCCATAGTTGAATACCTTACCGCGGAGCAGTGATTGAATAAGCCGCAGTCGATATTATATGAACTATGAAAGATACTGCGGTAGCACGTCCCAAACCTGTGCATCAATATCTATCGTGCCCGGTCGCACGAGTGATCCAAGACGCGTTGCCATCGTGCTCGGATCGAACTGTCCAACTTGGATTGGTCCGACTCGTTTGAGATATCGTTCTAACCGGTCAGGATGGAGATCGGAAGTTGTTACCACTACTAGCATTACTGCATAGCCCTCGTCAAAGAGCGTCCGTAACCGACGCTGCAGGCCAAGATCTGTGTTTTTGTATATCACCTCTATTGCTACTCTTGCAGGGTCGGACAGCAGATCGGTTATCACAAAATCAGACTTGTTACCGACACGTCTTTCGAGGTCAACCCTAGCTATCTTCGAGCCGTGTGGGAACAAATTATACACCTTCTTTGCCACCATCTCCTGTGCAACTCGATGGGCCGTTGAGATGTTTCCCTCGGCTACGCACGGTTCCGAGTGATTCTGGTGGTGGAAAGAATCAAAACGACCGGTACTACATGGGTCGAACGTAAGCGGCTCATCACAGAACAGGCAACGAAATTGATCGCTACCACTATCTGTGTGTTTCATAACCTCATCACCTGAAATCGCAATGTCACGATGTATGTCGCGAGCAACGTACATCACGCCTCACCTCGCTGTAGGATTGACTCACACCGATCTGCGACCGCTGTAATAACCGCCTGAGTGAAATCGGGGTCGTTGTTTCCTCCTACGTGCTGATAAACATCTGATAAGAAGCTGATGTCCTGATATAAATCAGCAACATCAGCTCGAAGAACATCTGCCTCTGCGAGACTGTCTAACTCTGGTTTTGAATCATCAGCCTGTGGTGCGGCTGGTACTTTCGTCTGCGCGTCTTCGTGAGCATCATCGTCATCAGTATCAATAACAGACTCTGGCGTTGGAACTCCTCGCAGACCCGTGGGATTATCGACAGGCGATCCCCACAGACTCTGCTGACCATTATCATTAGCTTCCTCGGTGTCTGTATCTGCTACTTCCTCGACCGCCACGTCGAATTCAATCGGGAGTTCGTCAACGAGTCCGGCAGTCGTCAGTTCCCTTTTGCTCTCGACAGACAGCTCCGACTTTATCCGCTCAGAAACATCACCTGACTCTTCGATGGATCTAATTATACCGGGTGCACGTTCGTAAACTTGCGCGGGATACGACGATGCACAGCCTACTCTGTCAGAGATTTTCGCTTTTGGCTCGGACGGCAACAACGTGCGGGCGATAATGATAGCCTGCTGCTTGGCTGTTAGAGCTTCGAGTGATTCAACTTGTTCACTGAGCTCGCGTGGATGGTAGAAGTCACGCACCACGCGGCGGATCGTGGAGTATGACGGTACATCAATGCCTTTCTCATCAAATTCTTTGATGACCAGATCTTCGATCTCAGCATAATTTTTGTATGGATGCTGAGTAGCGATCTTGATTATGTGCTTGTGATGTTCGGGGTACTCATCAGGGACCTGATCAAGCGAGAAGCTGCCGACTGCGATCTCATCGGGTTGTCGTGACACCGTGCCAATTACCTCATCGTCGTCTGCGATAATCTCAATGTAGCTCTCTGGCATGAGCCCATTTTGATTTTGATGAGTATCATCGTCCGAACGAGTAATGTGGACGCGAGCAGCAATCTCGCTATCATAGACCGCCTCACATAGCGGGCACTGGTATCGATAGTCGTCTGGATCATCAATATCCACTGGCTCAGCTGTTGGTTGATTAGCTGTATCTCCTGCGGCTCGTGTCGTAGTCTGCTGGGGTTGGCTCATAGCCATTTGGATAGTGGTGCTACATACATTTACTCAGGCGCAAGTTGATCTTTCCAAAACATTCACCCAAACGGCATGTAATCTCATTTACTTCTCATGCAAATCTAATGCAGATGCGAAATAATCACTCTTACCGGACAGCATTCGCCAAACTCTCGGACTTAGAAGACGGGTGAGAGGTGACTTCCCGAAAAGTCGGGAATGCACGCCTTTGGCAACTAGCATCCACCAAATAATCACATAGGAAATACCTGCCTTCATTTATTTTGGGGAACCCGACCTGCGCTCCATACCCATTTTTGATTGCTATCCAACGAGTGAGCATCCACGCTGGCCGTCACTTCTCACATAGTAGAGCGAGCGAGAGATGCGTCCGGCATAGGAGAGGCAAGGCACGCGAGTCAATGGTTCTTGCGGAGGTAGCTCACGTCAGTAAAGTCCAGAAAAGTCAGTCCTCAATATACGCACAAGCTCGGGCCTTCACGAAACATTTCGCTTCACCTATAGGTGTACTGAAATTCGTGCTAACTACATCGCCGTAGACATTCATTCGCTCTTCTATTTGGTCCCACAAACTCTTTGGAAACATAAAGCAGTCCGATTTGAAAAAGACGATAGCCCAGTCATAATCCGATAACTGATCTATTTTTTTAATTGGGGAGGGGGAAATGATTGCGGCATACCAGTCATCTCCTTCCATTGTCATCGACAATCCCCCACCTCCTAAAGAAATGAACTGAGTATGTCCTACAACAGTCACTTCATGTTCATTAGATATTGACTGAATGGGTGTTTTGCTTTCATCAACTTTATTCTGGAAGTCTGACCAGAGCTGTGTGTCCCATCCTGCAGATAAACTGAGTCCTAATGCTCCTGCACCCAGACTGTTCAAAGTCTTTCCTTGTTTCCGGGTGAGAAAATCCCAGTCGCAGTAAAGTGGTGTGTCGTTATCAAATTCAATTGCTCCCCAGTCAAATCCTTCTTCAAACCAACTTTTCTCTTCTGCCCAGACCTCGCCCCGTCGCTCAACAGTATGCGTGACCGATTGTATAGTCTCCTGACTTAAACTGTCATTTTCATCATATTCTTCATCGTCAGACGGTGGTGGGCCGCCGTAGTGCCGGTCAACCGGTTTAACTTTTTCACCGTATGCATCGGTATCCGATGACCTCTTATCAGTATCCTCTTTTGGGATATTAACCTGTGGTGCCTCTCCTAACTCCGAGTCGATTGAAGAAAAATAAGATAAACCGATTGAATGCGTATTAAATCCGTGTTCATTCACCTTTCTTTCAGTAAATTTAGACAGATTCTGAATTAACGGTGAGTTATCACTCTGTACACTATTTTCAATTTTCTCTTGTGAGGCAGTTATAGGATATATTCCAGCAACCCGATCTTTGGGAATCTCAAAATACCTGTCCCAAAGGAGACTGATTAGTTCAATTTCATCACCAGACCAATGAGATTCATGACATTTTCCGAACAACGTGTCCCCGTTGCAGAGAATGAGTATAATCCCGGGCCAATCTGTATCAAGTTTTTGAATTTGTTTATTAGGTCGTGGCATTGCTTAGCCATAGGATAGTAATTGGAATCAATCTAGTGGATGGGTGGTTGGACATAGTGCCGCTTCAATTGTGAATCGCTAGGTTCATCCGATACAGCGTCTCTTGGTTGATTGTAGCAGATCAGGTTTGAAGCAGCATTAGTTCGGATTCGAGTTCTTCATCCTCCCACTCGGAGATTTTGATCTAACGGGATTGTGAACATTCTCGTGGACGGAATTATATACGTTCTCAATGAATACGGAATCTCATGAGTAGAGGGTCTATCAAGAAGGATGAATTAGACAGATTGTTTCATTTCCGAGATAACATTAATCCAGAGGAGCTTCCGTTGTACCCAGTTTATGATCCTGATTATGATGGTGAAGAGTATCGGGATTGGGGTGATGAATCTGATTGGTATATTTGGGCGGTACAGGATGACGAATTAACCCGCCTTCGTGGATGGCCGTCAGAAAACATCTATTTTGGCACAGAAGCAACTTCGTGGAGAGATGTCCATTCAAAATTCTTTGAATTTTATATACAGTGTGCTATGTTCAGAGATACATCAACGCTCGTCAATATGTTACTTTCCGATTTACGCCATCTTTCGAGTAGTATGGCGCAGATTGGATTATTTGATTACTTGATTCAAGAAGGGAATTCGAACTCGACACATTTTATCAAAACTGAAATTGAATATATTCTTACTACTTGTAGGAGTATGTATGAGACGTTGCAGAAGGTAATCCGCAACACTTGGGATCGAGTTGAATTGCAGGATGGTGGGGGTACTAATACGTTGTCTAAAAAATTCTCATCGATGGCGTTGCATGGAGATGATCCAGTTGAAGTAGACCAATTAACAGAAGATTATGGAATACCAGAGGAATTTGCGGAGTACTATGTTGATGCCGCAGAACCGTTCGCAAAAATACGCGATGCGAGAGATTCAATAGTTCACCACGGGAAGACAGTTGGGCCAATTTTCAGATCATCTTCCGGATTGGGCGTGAGTACAGATGATCCAGTGTTACATTATTTTGAAAATGAATGGGATAGTGAACACATATCAGAAAATAAAGTAGCACCTCTTTGGCCCGTATTAGCGTATATAATTCGCGAATCTATTAGGGCGATGAATAAATTTGTGGATTCAATAACCGATCTGGTGAAGTTCCCAGAACAGATGGCCCCAGAACATATTGTTTTCATACGTGGAGAGTCCATCGAATATCTAGCAAATTTAAATTACTTGATGGAAACTGATCCGTGGGGAGTCTATTTGCGTGAAGATGCCCGTCAACTGTATATAGATGATGAGAGGCAACTGGTCGATCAATCTCCTGTTTAGAACATTCTTAGGGAATAAATAATCCCCCAGATTTATTTGCTGGTCCAGCGTTTTTCGCAAGAAAAATTAAACACCAATTTTAGAAGGGTGTCAGAACGAACAGGAAGGTCTGAGCTAGTATCTTATAGAAAGAGATGAATCAAAAGAAGAGGCTCAAATTAGATCAATTCTTATCAAAGAAGTTAAAGACTCTGAATACAGAATTATGCGACTCAGATGGCCCCTCTCTCCATTTTTTGATTAGATCATACAATTCTATCCCAGTCAACCCAGCACCTGCGGTTGAACTTAACATAGATATTAGAATATCTTGATGAGTTACTCCTACGACAATTGGGATACTTTGGAATACAACCCGGATAGATTGTTTACCTAATTGGTCTCGATATTCAACCCTCTCTTGGTGAATTGTTACATACTCTTTCTGGGCCTGTTCAGAAGCAACCTCTACGATCTCGTGTATTTCGCTTGCATCATCCACCTCTTCAATTTCTCTAATTGTCTCATGAATCCACTCACGGAATCCATGAATATCTTCAGACAGCTCACTCAATTGTTCCGGGTCTGGATCTTTCAAGCACCAAAGCTCGGGATTGCTGTTTTTTGGAGATGACCCAATTAAGTTCGGAAGTAAATCAAATACTTGGTTGTTTTCAAACTCTGATAGCGTATTTCTATAAAATTCCTCATCTTCAAATATCTCTTCTGTGCTAACTGCGTTCTGGTCTACGCTAATTTTTGCTATTTCTTCCCCCATACTGCTTTTTGCTAATTTAGGAAGCTTACGCTCTATAGTGGGAACATCCGTCAAGGGTTGACAATCCAATAAAACTGAGGCATAAAGAGGTGAAGCAAACAGACGTTCTTGAGGCCCTAACCCCATATGATGTTCCTCAATTTGATCATCCCAATACCTAGGACTTGGCACTATCGACACTCGTCCTTCTTCTATAAGTGGCTTCCACTTTATAATCTCATTTATAACCGGTTTAATTCTCATTAGTTTCTTCGCTGGAGTAGTTCGCGTCTGTAGTTGTCGAAAAATCAAATCTTGCAAGACAACGTGGTCGGCATATAATGGAGAGTATTCCAGAGTTTCAGTAAGTCTATCAGAATTGCCAAAGTGAAATACAATATTTTGGTCACTATTTCTTAATGAATTTAATGCTCCTCGTTGCCACACCGAAAAATGAGTGTATAGCCTTCGAGAAAGTTCTTCAACACGAGCCTCTGGAACAGGACGAATAGATTCGGATTCACCAAGGTGTAAGACATCTTCGATTATCTCCACATATTTTAGGCTGAATTTGTGGTGATCAATATTCATTCTCCATAGTCGAACCATCAAGCCGATTCGACAAAGATGTTGTTCTCTGTTATATTCTCGTCAGAACTGAGAACCTCAAGAGGGGTAATCACCACCACATCTTCAGCTATATTTTAGTACCCGCGGTCGCTTGCCGGCGGTATGACAGCCCCCGGCGACGACGGCCAGAACGCCTCCGAGGAAGACGGGGCGGAACGGCCGACGTGGCCGGACGAGCCCGAGGACTGGGAACCGCCTGCGATTCTCGGCATAGAAGGCGAGTACGGCGACATCTTCGAGGAGTTCGACAGCTACGCCGAGTATCAGAGCTACCGCGAGGAGCTGGAAGAGCGCGTCATCGAGGTGTCGCTGGCCGAACTCATCTTCGAGGGGCTGCCCGACGGGTGGTGTGAGAGTGCCGACCCGACGCCCCACGAACTACTCGGTGAGCAGATCGGACAGATCGACGTAGAGGGGAAGTATCTCGACTTCGAGGCGACCCCCAATTCTCGGGCAAACTTTCTACCGGAGAGGCGTTCCGGTTGTACATCTTTGACGAGCTCTCAACGCTCCCGCAGCTCCGCATCGCCAACCGGTTCAACCGAAAATCGTTCCGTGAGCGGCTGGCTGTCTACAAACCGGTGAGCCAGCCGACAATCAACCGCATCGAGGATCGTGTTCAGCCTGAAGCAGAGGCCTATATCAAGGCTGAGCGTGAATTGCTTGCCGACCGTCTCAGGGCCCACGGGATGGACACCGACGCCCTCGGGCTTCCAGACCCGGATCCGACCCCGGACGGGAGCGGCCCGCCCAAGGTCGTAGAGATCGGCTACCAGATGGACAGTCGATCCAGCAGTTCGTCCGCTTCGACCGCGACGCAAGCACGACCTACCGGAAGGACGAACTGCTGTCGATCCTCGCGGCCGCCGGGAAAGACGGCATTTTTCCGAACGAGGCAGCGGAGAATCTGGCGCTCAAGCCGTTCTACTACGAACGCCCGGTTCCGGACAGCCAAGACCTGTTTCACCACGTCTACCCCATCCAGCAGCGCGAGGTCGAACGGATGTTCATCGCCGCGAACGAGGCCCTGATTGACCTCGCAGAGCTGTACCACGACTCCAGAGAGTCCGTCGACGTGGCGGCGGACATCACGGATTGGCCGTGGTACGGCACCATCGACCCTGACGACCGTCCCGGCTGGGTGCAGGGGACGAAACCGGGCCGCAACTACGCCTACTCGTGGAAATTCGCCACGCTCTCGGTTGTCGATTCCCCTGCTCTATTGAAAATGCGGTGCGGGAGCGGGATCATAGTCTTTTGGCGAGCCTCTTGAGGTTGTTGAGGGCGAACGAGAGGATGATCTCACGGAACTTTCGTTACCATAACTGCGAACGCAGGGCGGAGTCCTGCGTTCGCTTGACCATTGAGTAGGATGTTTCTGACATCTACCGCTGTGTGTAGCCTTTTGACCGGATCAGCGCGTTGTTTGCTGCTGCTTTCGGAGTCGATCCACGGTACTGAATGAGGTAGTCCACATTTAATGCGGCCATTTCGTATTCTGAGTACCAATCTTGGAATCCGTTATCAGCAGCGACGGCCAGCAGGTAGCCCGCGTTCCGGCGGACGACCCGCGGGCCAGCCTTCGTATCATACTCACGCCCGATACAGCAGTGCACGTCCAGCACCGCCAGCGACTCTGTATCGGTTAATGTCGTTGCTTTGACCGTCTCTACTTTCCGTCCTTTCCGCTGACAGTAGTACTGGGACGCGTTAGATCGCTCGAAGAACGTGCTGTCGAGTGCAACGTAACCAGATTGCGGGTGTTGCTGCGCTGAAACGCGCAGCAACGCCCGCCAAACATGCATCGCGTATCGATCAAACGAGTGGTAGAACGTGGTTGGATCGGGGGGAGCATCCGAGCTGATCCCAAGACAATCACACACGTCTGGCATGAGGCTAAGCCGATCAACGAGTTCGGCATAGCTGTGGCCCTCTTCCTTGCAAATAACGTGCGCGACATATGCGCCTCGCGGGCAGGCCCGCCTGAGACGGGCTTGCCCGCTCGCTTCCCTAACGATTGTTTAGCTACGCGTAGTGCTGTCTTAGCGAGGTCGAGCAAGACGACTCCCATTACCGTCTTCTCGACCTCGTTTTCCTAAACTCATTACGGCGTGATCGCGTTGCCGTCTTCCATTTTCAATAGAGCAGCAGAATAGGGAATGGCATTCGAAAATAAATACCCTTGATTATTTGGCTCTGTTGAAATCCTTCAGATCTGATACGAACTGCGTGCTGCATCTACCGAGCGAATGTGGCACGGGATGAACGTTACCTCTCAGGTTAATCTCCCTAATCAGTACAGGCTTTCACTATCGGCTCACGTCGGGGTTAACTACTCAGTACACGCCAAGGAAATCTTATTATTTTTGCAACTAAATAATATGTCATGCCACGGCCAGCCGCTGTTATCACATCCTCTAATAACCTCGTTAGAATTGGGGCTTACGATGGCTATATACTTGAGTTGAGACCTGAACCGGATCTAAGGGATGAGGTGACTCTAGCGCTTGATGACAATTTTGAGAGGGTCGGAGAATATCTGGATGATGAGATTTATATACGATTTTCATCGTTGCGTATGTCGGATCTGCCCGAAAGAGTTGAGGAGAAGTGGAGTGGTAACCATCCAGCTCTGGTAGTGTTTGAAGATCATCCCGGTTACTTAGCCAAAGCAGAAGAGAAAGTAGACAAGAACACGAGGAAAAATATTTTTTACCGAAAATTGTCGGAATCTGATTGTATATTATTTGAACTTAATGGCATTTCAAATTCTACCGAAGTCACAAAAATTCTCCAGATAGTATGTAACCACGTACAAGAAGAAGAATTTATGAATGACCTCTCGTGGGAGAAGAGAAAGATATGTCTCAGGCGGGCAGTAGAGCAGGCCGATGGTATCGGAGGATTTACCATTTCTGTCCTTTCTCTGCGATCATGATTAGGAAGATAGTTGGAGTTTTCTAATATAATTAACATAGACTACTCTTGTGAAATATCCCGTGTAAATAGCGTCCTGTTTTATCGGATCCTCAATCCAAAATTTGCGCGGTCTGTCGTACAGCTCTCAGGATATCGTCTGAAGCTGGTAGAGCTCATCGTAATCAATACGCCGTCTTCAGTGGCCAGCTAGTTCAGCATAGATTGGTCGTAAGCAACCAGCCACCTTGCTGAACTCACCCTCTATATTCAGCACAACGCCCGAAACCTATCATCGCTCAAGGATTTCAACAGAGCCGTTTCCGTGACTCTTGTTAAAGATGATCTGATGACTCTCCAGTAGATCTACTTGTTTACTGAAAGGGTTGGCCCTCGATAGCTACCCCTGCGGTTGTTCCCACAGAAGCAAATTTAAGTAAAACGGGTGAATCAACCCTGTGAATGACTGATTGCGAGATTATTATCAAAGGCGAGTTGCATAGCTCGAAGGGTGATCTCGCCCACGAACGAGAGCTTCTGGTTGAGGGTGTCGACCATCTTATTCTGGAAGGCCCAGAGAATGAAGCTGAGTATTCTCTGACCCAACAGTGGTACGCCTTTGTAATGATGCTCACTAACTACCTGTTCTTTCGAATTCTCCAAACCGACAGTTCTGTCCTTGAAGATATCACCAAAGCGCAAGATGGCGAAGTTGTGAAAACCCGTAAATCGGATGCTTCAGTCCTCGAAAACTCTCACAGCCTTGCAAGGGTTGCTGCCGCGATTATGTTTCTGGGATTATTTTCTATCTCTGCATTCTATGGAATATTAGGCAACCACCTCCTCGGGGTCCCACTTTTGCTCGGGAGTGCACTTGTTCCATTATTGTTTCTCCGTTTTCATGAATCTGCTAGGACTAATAATAGTCGGAACGAACTGATGGCGGAATTGATCACTGATGCAGCTAAGGATGGAGGACGGGTCGTAGCAGTAGTAGGCGACAATCACGCGGAGCCTATCATCCAACATCTACCCGGTTGGATTGACCCGGTGCGAGAGAAGCCCGTCTATTCGAGCACTTCGTGGAGGCATCTCAAAGACGTATCCTATCCAATATTTCTCTGCATTAGCGCCCTCTGGGTTTTCTACTCGTTGTTTGTCGCGTATGTCGAGTTCGTTTGGTCGCTGTCAATATAGATGTCTCTATCTTTCTGATCTATTAGTCAATTAAAACATGTTGTGGCCGACTCATACTGTATGATTTTCAACTGGTGGTTAGTAGGTATGGAATAAAAGGGCGCGTAACCATTCTATGGCACGCTCAGGGTGCCCTATGTGCACTTGTATCGGTGACAAAGCGTGAAACCGGAAAACTATCAAGAGTGAGCGTGAAGATGGGATACCGGGCTGGTAGGAAATTAAATTCTGTTTCTTTTCTATGTCAGTTAATAATATATACTGGTGAGAATATTCAACTACCATGACAGGCGCTGAAGTAATGGGAGCTCTTGTTACGTTGTACAGTGTGATATTGGGGATTCTCGCGTATGTGTTAAAGAATTATGATGCAGAAGGTCTCGGGAAATATGTTGCTGTAATTTGTTCTGCGATAGCGGGAATGACTATATTAATGACTATGTATACAACTCTGGAAGGAGCCAATCAGACTATATTCATATTTGATCAACTTGAGCTTTTCGCACTTACTAGTGCTCTAATGATATTGACAATTTGGAGTCTCCTGTTGGTGTTCATTCAGGATAATGTAGAGGACGACGAATTAGATGACGAGATCGTGGAGGAAGCAGCTGACGAGATCGTGGAGGAAGCAGCTGACGAGATCGTGGAGGAAGCAGCTGACAACGTTAGAAATTAGCGTTCTTTTGTAGGAAATTGTTGATACTGAAGAGGACACCGACACCGCGTTAGCGGTGTTCGACGCAGATGATTCCGCTAGATGTGCTTGAGTTAGAATCGGTCGCAGCGGTCCTGCTCCAACTAGAGGCTTTTCTGACTGCTGATTTTGATTATTTCAACAAGCAGTATACGTCAAAAGGACGGACAGTGATTGCTCAAACAGGAGCGTATCCTGAGTCACAAAAAGTCATCCAAGTGGCTAAATCAAAAGATCAAGTAGTGGTTGGGTTCCGCAGCGCCAGAGGGGGCAAGAACATCGGTCGGGCGAAATACCCTATGATGGCAGCATGTGAATCCGAAGAGTTCTTTGGAAAGATACTGGATGAGACAGAGAAGGAGCATTTGCTGGTTGATCGCGGTATTACTGTTTTTACTGAAGAAAACTAGTGCTGCTTCAAGCCTGATCAGCTACAATCAACTAAGAGACTCTGTAGCCGACGAACCTAGCGATTCACAGTTGAAGCGGCACTAGCTTTTAGCCGAGCTAATCAGGTATCACCCATCTATTGACTACCCTTGGTCCGTGTATCCGTCACAGATGATTTGATCGTTCACTGCGTGAGACCGATAGAGCGGAATATCTACTTGTTGTCATCGAAAACTCGCAGCAACTGCACGGCATCATCGAGATCCTGCCCTGTGGCTACAGTCTGCCGATCTGAGTCATACTCGATAATGTTGGCCCTATCTAGCGTTGGGAGATGAGTATCTACAAGCGTCATGTACACGCTACGGTACGGATCGCCTGTCGCTGCCTCAATACGGATATCTTGTTCTGCTGCTGTAATTTGTCGCGCTAATGAGCGCACAGACATGGGCTCATCATCAGATTCACTCGCAGCAAGTATTTGAATAACGCAGCATCGTCGTGTCGCTGAGAGACAGTTATACAGGCGCGAAATGCGCTCGGGATACGCGTGCTGTGGATGCTGCCATGCCTTTTGGCTCATCAGCGTTCACCTCCGTCAGGATAGATCGCAGGGTGTAATTCATCTCGAACAGCTAGCTGTTCCCGCAACGCAGCGATATGCTTCTCACACGTTGAATCACGCCAACGCTGATCTTTGTGATGCATCGAGTCCGTCACGGTCTGAGTTAGGTATGTCCGCAATACCTCTTTCTCGTCGTACAGTGGGTTTACGAGCCGTGTGTTCACATGGCCATGTGCTGGGAGAGACACATCTCGTGAGTCCAGATAGCGAATAGCCTCGACAATCAATCCGATGTCTGCTGGTTGTGGCGTGTCGACTGCTATCTCCCACAAGTGTCTCTTAGTTGGTCGGGAAGTAACCAGCTGCTGTGATAAACGTGCATCGCCGCCGAACAAATCGTGGATGAGGCAGCCAGCAGGATTTTCAACACCAGCGCAGGAACTCGCGTCGTGATAGCCATCAGACGGTCGCGTAAAGGCTCCATGCCGTTTATGAGGGCGACAAACTGTTTGTCCCCCGATCTGCATCACACGTTCGCATCCGTAGCGTAGCCACTGTCTCAGACCATCTCTGCCGACATGCAGTGTGACTCTCTCCTCTCCATTCTGTCGAGGCGTCCGGTTGATGTTGTGGTCTGTGGTCTCGATAACGGCGTACAGGTGTGCAGCGACCGAAGACGTAGAGGTAATAGCATCCACAATCGCTGTTCGCTGTTTGATGATTGAATGGCGTTCCGTATCGACGAGGTCGCGTGTTTCGGTCATTATTGATCTGTTTCTTCATTTTCATGTTGTTTCTTCTCGGATAGGCATCCATAGCTCGGAGGAGGAATACCTGCAGTCCAGTGAGCGCTCATAAGCTATCACCGATTGATCCCTCTCGGTAGTCCCGGTACATCTCACGTACGCGGGTGATAGCGCGCTCTTTGCGGCTGTCGGCCATCGGTGACCTCTTCGCATCTTCATCCTCGACAAACCGCCGACGGATGGCCGTGACCTCCTCAAATATCTCTGTCTTGATGATTTGGTATTCTTGAACATGCTTCGAAATCTCGCCAACTTCGTACTGGCCTGTATATATCTCGTTCCGGAGCACGTCGCCGACCGCACGTGGTGTCCAGTCCCCACCTTGCTTGGTCTGGATACCTCTGCTGTTCAGATCCGCTGCTACGTCAGGCATCGATCTGGCCTTGATATACATTTCAAAAATATCTCTCACCAATTCCGCCTCTTCCTCGATAATCTGTAGACGTCCGTCGTTGTCGATCTTGTATCCAAGTGGCGCAGAGGCATTGGGCCAGCATGCCTCAGATGCAAGTGCATCAAGCCCTATCTGGGTGCGTTGGCGGATCATATCCCTCTCAAATTCGGCGGCACTCGCCAGATTCCTAAAATTAAATCTCCCAGTTGCAGAGGTCGTATCGATCTGTTCAGTCACTGAATACAGATACACACCATGCTGCCGGAGTTCTGATTCCAGCTGGACTGCGTGTAAAAGGCTTCTAGAAAACCGATCTAGCTTCCAAAAGACGATCACGTCAAATACTCGCTTCTCGGCGGCGCTAAGCATCCGTTTAAACATCGGTCGGTCAGTATCTTTGCCACTCTCGGCACCGTCTCGATACACGAACAGCACGTCCCAGCCGAGCAATCTACATCGGCTAAGACACCGACTCACTTGCTCATCGAGTGAGTATCCGTACTTCTGGCTTGTCGATGAGGTGCGCGCATACACTGCTGCTCGTAGTTCATCGGGATCATCCTGCTCAGCGACTCGGGTCCGGACTTGATCTCGATCAAACATCGTCAGCCACCTCTCGTAGGTCGCTTACCCGCTGACGGATCGTTTCTGTAGATAATCCGACGACCTCGGCAACCTCCTTTTGAGTGTGCTCTTGTTCAACGAGATAGACGCTGGCAGCAGCGACTCCCGCGGGATCCTTCCCGACAAATTGTGTATCCTCTCCAACAGCGTCTAGTAGTTCTGCTGCAGGATCCTGATCGTCAGTCTCACCCGATAGCTGTCCACGAATAAATGCCAAGTAATCTGATGGGCTTAGAAGTTGCAAATCGACATCTAGAGCGTCACAAACAGCAATGTAACAGCGGTTGTATTTTGTTTCGTCAACTTGCTCGCTCTGAGTGAGCCGACTCATTGGGATGGGATGGCCTGTGCGTCGTGAGGCAATGCACAACGCCACGGCGACCACACATGCGGTGACTCGCCCGTCAGTGACTCCAGACCGAAAAGCATCACAATAGACATCAACCGCTGCATCACGGAGATCGTTCGAGAGATCGAGATCATCGCCTAGAGTCTCTAATATTTCAATAGCCTGCATCAGCCGTTTTTCAGTGGCATTGTGTATGTGACACGCCGAGCGCCACTCTCTATTATTTGACCGGCGGAGTACGCCGTCTGCAATTTCCCAGTCAAGGGAGACAGAATCGTGATCAACCACAAATCCACAGGCCTCACAGATTCCGCCTATGTCGTCGATGGTTCGATCAATTTGTTCCGAACTGCACGCAGGGCACTGGCGACAGGCCTGTGATTCTGACGACATATTACACTACCCCTTCGTATCCTCGCTTATCCGGATAGTTAGACCAGCTACCGCGGCGTAGACGGATAGGGTATATCGGGTTCTCAGTCGATCTCATCAGTGACCGTGCCATGTCTATGACATCGTGATTAATAGTTCTTTTGTAAGAACAAATGATAGTTCCCACAAGAGAATAAAGTGCTATCACGAAACGTACCAGCAGATAACATGATGAGTGATGGCCCGGGTCGCCGCCCAGAAGTGACGGACGAAGAGATACTCGCGGTGTTTAAATCGTCATCAGAACCTGTCTTGACGACTAGCGAAGTAGCAGCGGAATTTGATATTACTCACCGAGGGCTACGGAATCGACTAGAAAATTTGGAAGAAGAAGATAAGCTCAGATCAA
The DNA here is from genome assembly GCF_900188065.1 of Halorubrum vacuolatum. Lineage (GTDB taxonomy): Archaea > Halobacteriota > Halobacteria > Halobacteriales > Haloferacaceae > Halorubrum > Halorubrum vacuolatum. Next base: position 59,969 of record NZ_FZNQ01000006.1, on the reverse strand, counting down.
AGAAGGTGGGTGCACGAGCGATAGTCTGGTGGGATCCCACGCATATCTCAACCACAGAGACAGGCTAGTGTCAAAACCAATTTGATAAATATATTGCTTGTACAAGGAGTCAATAAGCGAGACTCATATTAATTATACATTCTACTGGCTTTTTTGAAATCCTTCGACTCTGACAAGATCCGAGTGCTGAATAGAGCGCGCGTATTCAGTAGTGTTAGGAGAGTAACTAATTATAACACGAAGCCCCGGGAATATGGGCCTAATATATGAAATAATTTATGTCTTAAATAATGTGATGGCGGTTTCCATTGACTCCAGTCTCAACTTATTTGTGCCTTCTTGCTCTAGATAGATCAATAAATGAATATCGTACTCTCGGGATACCCAGCTAGTGGAACAACGACGCTGGCTATGCGGCTTGCAGATCGATATTCCTTCACTCGTATTGAGGCAGGTGAGATCGTTCGTGAGGCTGCAGAAGCTCACGGACAGAGTTTGGTCGCCTTTGACCAGACGCTTTGTGAGAACGAAGAACTCGACCGGGAACTGGACGCCAAGATCCGCAGCCGAGTCGCTGAGTACAATCGGGTGATCTTAGAGTCTTGCTATTCCGGACATCGATTAGATAATACTGCTTTACATATCTGGATGACCGCACCCCATAAACAGCGAATACGACGTTTTGCTGATCGGGAGGGAATATCTGTAGCAAAAGCCAGCGAAAGAGTGCCGTCTATCGAAAGATCCATTCGTTTCAGGGCTCGCGAATTTTATGGGATCGATATTGAGGATCGTCAGGTGTATGATGCAGTCATCAATACCGGGGAGGCCACTGTCTCCGAGTCGTTTGAGCAACTACAAAATCTACTCTTTGAGGAGGATCTCATTGTGAAGCCGCCATCAGTGTAGAACGGGATGTGTAATCACAGTCCTCTAAAAAGTCGCCAGAGGATATTAGTAAAGAGATCACGTACATAGAGATTCAGGACGAGGACCAAAAGGAAGATTAAAAAAAGGACAGCTACTGTTACAGTAGCGAAATTGAAGATTTGGCCTCCTCCAACGAAAGCGCCGATTACCAGCGTGCCCAAGATCGCTAGAGTAATGTTCAGAAAGTCCCGGAGCGAGTCATCAATTTCTTTGACGGAAGAGATTTTATAGTCACCCCGTGTTGTGACGCTGTCCTCGTTACGGACTCCATCCCTAACCCGAATCATCTGGCGATCGCTACCGGTCCCAGTCTGTGTTGCCTCTTCGACACCATATTCATCTTCCCACTGGATGAACATTGTCCGATCTTCCATCGGTGACCAGTATTCAATCTCGGGACTTGTCCAGCTTGACCCGAACGTCCCACCCCTCGGTAACGTATAAAAGTGATATGTATGCCTGACCGGGCCAAACTCACTGGCCGTTTGTAGATCGAAAATAAACTCTCCCTCACCGTTGTATGTTGGTATGGTATCGGTGCTGAACCGGATCCAGAACGTGATTGCATCTACGTACTCATCAAAATCTGGACCTTGTGTGATGAGTTTCTCGCGTACCTCCTCCTTGGGGAGCAAACTGGGTTCACCGCTCTCACTGCCTGTATCGAAATTATAGCAGGTGAAGTGTGTCCAATCTTCATCCTTTGTCTGAGGTTCAATGTCGCAAGTGACAGGGATCGTCACTACTCGTTGAGAGAATATATCGCTGTTGACAGTATGTAAAAACACTTTGTCTGTTGTGGCAACAGTACCTTTCTCAAAATACGGTTCTGTATCATCCAAAATTTCAAAATGTTTGTACATGCTATCCCACCTATCATCACCATCATTTCCATGTGTACTATCAGCCTCATAATACGGTGTAGTCGTATCAAGTTCAGTTGAAACGTAGTCAGATTCACCCAGAGAAAAGTCTTCAACAGAGATGTCAGTTTGAATATCGAGTTCAGTTATCATCAATTCTTCATCAGAGTCATTCCCAAGCACTATTTCTACCCAGATATCCGACTGTTGTTCCTCTATAAATGTCCCTGTTGTAATTTTAACTATCTCAACCTCTTCTTTCAATGAAGAGACACCTGCTCCTATCTCTCCAGCACGGCCTCTAACATCAGACAAAACCACTTTCGGTGGAATGGTTTACCTCCGCGAGTTTAATGCGTATTGAACAGGTGGGGTATTAAATGCTATTGTCAAGACCAAATACAGTCATCTGTTGAATCTACACTCTATATTCAGCACGACCGCTGAAAAATATCAACCTCGGAGGGTTTTAACAGAGCCATTCTACTCAAGTTTATTGAGTCGATCCTCTAGTGTATTTACTCGGTCAATGAGATCTTCTACAAGAGTATTATAGACTTGGAGTTCGGAAACACGTTTCGACAACTTAGCGACATCAGCCGGCATTGATAGCTCCGCGCGGTGTTTCCGTACAAACTCTGTTCCACTTTCTGTCAGCGATAACGTTTGTATTCTATCGCCTAGTTGTTTATCCAATCTCATCTGCTCAGAAACATCCGTTTTAATTAATCCACTAGCATTATATCCAAGCTGGTTCTGAACACGTTTTTTTATACCCTGCTCGTCTGTGGCACCAACTGGTTCAACGGCGTCCACTAAGCTTGATCTTCCATGTAAATATACGTACACGAGGAGTCGTTGAGACATCTCGTCAATGTGGTAAACCTCACCTCCACTTTCCTCGTAATATATGGCTGCCATTATACACTTTCATTTTGGTCAAATTATGATAAAGCCTTGGCCGAAGCCTTACTCTATTCCAACCAGATGCAATATGAACAGGTGCCCCTGCGCTGTTCCGTGTGGCGGTTGATTTGGTCTGGAGGGGTGCGTAACTACTTACTAATAGCCATACATCTATGATCATATCATCAATGGCCTCACAGATCCCCACACTGCTTGAGTCGTGCGTTCCGCACGACGATGTTTTGGCGGGAACCCTCTCGGAAAATGAGTTCGCAGCAAAGCTCTCTGACGTAGTTTTCCGACCCAAAGAAACACCAGAGATCTACGGTAACCCCGATACATTCTTTGAAAAAACGTATCCGACTGATGGACTTCAGGATCTTCTCACACTGCTTGCAAAACGGTATGTTGGAAAACACCGGGACGAATTCAGCGGTAAGGATGGGTTGTTGTCCCTCGATACAGTGTTCGGTGGGGGCAAAACCCACTCGCAAATCGCCGCATACCACTTCTCACAAAATCCGGACGCGATTGACGATTTATCTGAGTATATTCTTGACGATGAAGCACGTGCGAGCTTTGAGAAGCACAAAAACGATCTATCGGTTCGGACTGCTGTCTTCGAGGGAGGGTATGTCAGCGCTAGCAACGCTAAATGCAACAAGAGCGACCCGAGTGCTCCTGACACCCAAACGATGTGGGGTGAAATCGCATACCAGCTGGCTGGTGCAGAGGGCTATGCGATGTTTAGTCAGTACGATAAGGATCGCATCGCTCCGGGAGAGTCTGATATCGTTGACCTGTTCGAGTCGATGGAAGATCCCGGACTAGTGCTTATCGATGAGGTAGCTCAGTACTTTGAACAAGCCGCCGCTGTTGGGCTTGAGGAGTCAACACTAGCCGATCAGACGAACTCCTTCCTATGGTCATTGATGCGTGCAACGCAGAACACTGACACCGTCACAGTCATTCTCTCCGTGTCTGCTACTGCATTCGAGGAACGTGCACAGCAAGTGCAAGAGCTAATCTCTGATCTTGACGGCATCTCTGAGCGTACTGAACACGCTGTCACACCCACTGCTGATGACGAAGTCGCAGCAGTTCTTCGTCATCGGTTGTTCGAGAGCATCAACGATGATGCCGCCTCCCGAGTTGCTGACGAGTATCAACAATTCTATCGAGGCTTTGAGGATGAACTGCCGGACAGAGTTACCAAAGCTGAATTCCGAGAACAGCTCGAAGAAACATATCCGTTCCACCCAACCCTCATTGATCTCCTCGGCAAAGAGATAGACACTCTCCCTAATTTCCAACGTACCCGTGGAGCGCTCAAACTGGTCTCGCGGGCAGTCCATCACATTTGGAATGATGAAGCAGCGAATACGAATCGTCACTACGTCCGTGCGTTTGACATGCATCCCTCGGACGATTACGTTTGGTCAACGCTTCTCGACCTGTTTGAGCACATTGAGCAGGACCTTCGCACGGCAGCCAAGTCAGATATCTACACAAATGATGGCAAAGCAGCCTGCCAGTATGAGGATGACAACTGGACGCCGATGGGACATCCGCCGATAGCAACCCATCTCGGAACGAGTATTCTGTGGAAAAGCATCGTTTCCGGCGGGAACCGAGGGCGAGGAGTGACACGTCGGAAACTCTGGGAGATGATTCTGGAACCCGATGTTGAACTCGACCACTATCGTGATGCACTGAAGAATCTAAACGAAACCGGCTCGAACCCTGACACTGAAGCGTTCTTCCTTTACGAAACAGAGAACGGATTGCTTCGGTTCAAGGGTGAGCCCAAGATCTCCAAGCTCATTACTAACGAGGCAAAACAGATCGAGCCCGGGGTCGCTCGGAACCGTCTCGAACAAACGATTGGGGGTGCACTCGGTGGGGGTATTTTCGAGACGATCTATGACCCGCAGGCTCCGTATGAGGTTCCAGACGACTACGATATTGTTCGGCTCTGTGTGATGGGATTTGATGCCGTGACGGTCACGAGCGATCTTGACGAACCGCCGGAGCTCCTCCAGACACTCGCAAACAAGACCGGAAACTCACCGGGATCGGAAAAGAAGCGAGTCTATCGGAACAACGTGATCTCCCTCGCAGCTGGTGAGCAGGAGATGAGCGGCGCGCTCGATCACGCGCGACGGGTGAAGGCGATGGAGCGAATTCTCAACGGGGAGGCATGGGAGGCTGAACTCAACAGTGCACAGCGGGATGACCTTGATGAACGTCTTCAGAAGGAGTCAGCACTGCTTGGTGAATCGGTTCGACAGTCCTACCGACATCTCTACTATCCGGACTCGGGAGGTCTATCGAACGAGACTATCGATTCCGTTAGCGACAGTTCAGACCTCCACGACATCGTCTTTGAGAACCTCGAAAGCCTTGACAAACTCATCACACAGGATGAGGGGGCACTCGGTACGACATGGTTCAGAAACCGAATCTGGCAGTCAAACCCGGATTCGATGACCACGCTCGATATTCGTAAGCTCGTCGCTAAGCGGACAGACATTCGTATTCTTCTCGATCCGAGGCCGCTTCGGGCGACAATTCGAGCCGTAACGATGAGTGATATGGCAAAGTACGTCTACTGGGATGATGCCAATCAGGAGGGCTACTGTTCCGAAGGAATGACCGTGGAAACTGCCGAAGGGATCAAGACACTCTCAGATGCAGAGGGGATGTCTACTGAGCTCCCGATGTCGAGCGTAATCATCAGCGATGATCAGTACGTGTATGCCAGTGGAGAAGCGCTGCTCGACGAACACGCTCTCGATTTCCCTGAACCGGATCTGAAAGGTGAGGAAGATGGAACGGACGAGACCAGCCCAGACAGTGATGAAGAATCAAGTAGTGGAACCCTCGGTGGATTCGGAGGGACAGGCAGGACTGATGAGCAGCCAGAGCTCTCATTCACTGCAAGCACTGACTCACCAAGTTCCATACCGGGAGCATTCTCCGCTGTGAACACGACCATCGACCAGAAGAAGATGAGTTTGCGCGACAACTTCGACGTATCTAGCAGCGACGTCGTTGTTGAGGTGGACTCCATCGAAATCGAGCTGGAGGGTGACCAAGTCTGGGAGCGAGCATGGTTCATCTCGAATAAACTCAAAGATTTAGATAGTATTGGGGAAGCAACGTCCATCGTGTTTGAATACGTCGCACAAGGGGACGATGCCTCTACCAGCATTTTCGAGGCCGGCTTCGAGGGGTCCGCAGCAGAGTTTGCCGACCACTTCGGGACGAACCATATCCCAGAGAGCTTCATCAGTGCGGGTGGAGCATCGGAAGGAGAAGCGGTTCTGATCATTGATACGGAGTCGATGGAGGACAGATCTCACGAGGCAACTCTTGGGGTGCTACAGGAGGCATTGGAAAGCCTCGGTGGGATTAATAACATCGAACTGGTCGTCTCTGGTATTGTGAAGGAGGCTTCGGAGCAGAGTGAAGAGGTGAGTGTATGAGCATTGAGGCAGAGTCGTTCGCCTACGGCAGTAGTATGTACGGCGGCCGGCCGACGTTCGCGTTGACGCGTCGGCTCGGTGACGACGCCGGCCTCACATTATACGAACTGATTCCCGAAGATCTCGCGGACGGACGCCAGAAGCGATTCCGAAAGGCGAACAGCAATCGTAAACTCACACGGATGTCCGTCACGGATGCTGTTCCAAACGTGCGAGAGGATTCCACTGGAGTTCTCGATTTTTCCGAGGTCGGTGCTCCGTCAGCTCGCGCTCCAAACGATTGGCAGTGGAACGACTGGTGTGCGCTGAAAATCGCGACACTCTCGGACAGCCGTCAGCAAGCGATTCATCGGCTGGTCCGCGATGTATTAGGTGACTGCGGGATTGATATCGACTTCGTAACTCGAGGGGAAGGGTCGGTCGTGCTTTCAGAAGGTGCTGGAATTCGACTTACCATTGCGTTCTTGGCAATGAAGCGACTGTATAAGTACGAGAAACTGAGTACTGTTTCAGACAGTATTGCCCGAATGAGTTTAGAGGAGTGTTATTATTGGCACGCGAAGTGTAGGTCACCATCAAATTCGAATGGGGTTAAAGCGCTCAGAACGTTACTCACATCTCACATATAATAAAATGTCAGAAACTACTAAAAAACTTCGGCAGTTGAAAATTGAACAGATACTCCCTACTGAAGTAGTCGGGATTGAGAACATGAAAGAAACCAAGTCAGGAGGGTCAACTATGTCTTCACATCGCTTGATTCATCCTTGGTTTGCACGACGCCCAACAACTGCTACAAGATTGGCGGTTCTCTCATCTATCCTTCCAAGTGACTATCCAAACGACAAGTTACTCAGACTGATGAAAATTGGGCCTAAACGGCTTCCTGAGGGAGAGTCGCTAATAGATTATATCGAGAGGAAGAGCGTGACGGAGGAAAACCGTAGCGGGACTATACCCGAACACTATGGCTATGACTATCCACATAACCGGAGTCCAACAAAAAATGAACTGAATGAATTGCACGAGACACTCCGTCAGCATTGGGATGGCGACTTGCCCGTTCTGCTAGATCCAACCTCAGGTAGTGGAACAATCCCACTGGAATCCCTTAGATATGGATTACCCACTAAAGCAAACGAACTGAATCCCGTAGCATGGCTACTTAATAAAGCTGTACTTGAATATCCTACACAAGTCGGGAATATTAGAGAAGATGTGAAGGATTGGGCTGAACAAATAGACAAATACGCATCCGAGGAGTTAGAACCGTATTTTCCCTCTGATACCCCAGATAAAAACCCATCACATTATTTCTGCACCTATAGTATCGAGTGTCCTTCTTGCGGTTCCCGGCTCCCCTTAGCGAATAAGTGGTGGTTTTATAAACAATCTTCTGGAAATGCGCATGCAATTAAACCAGTAATTGACGGAAATACTATCAATTATCAACATTTAACAGAAGAGGAGGCCAACAGAGAAGGATTCAATCCATCTGAAGGGACGGTTGAAAATGCCGATGCAGAATGTCCCACATGTACTGTCGTCATTGAGGGAGATACAATAAAAGAGAAGTTCAGAACAGGAGCATTTGAGTATGAGATCTGCGGCGTAAAGTATAAATCAGGGAACGGTTCCGAATATCGTGGCACGACTCAGAAAGACAGAGATGCATTCAAAAAAGCGAGAGACAAAGTATCAAATAATCTGAACTACGCAACTCTTCTCACAACAGATGTATCTGAAGGAAACAAAACCAAAGAGCTTCGCAATTACGGAATAACACAGTGGAGGGATTTGTTCTCTCCACGACAGTTGTTGAGTCACGCGGTTTATCTAGAGGCATTTGAAGAATATAAGCAAAAAATAAGGAGTACACATGATGGTCAGGAAGCCGAAGCTATCATCACGCTTCTCTCACTTAGTGCTAGTAAGTTAATTGAAAGGAACTGTCGAGCAGCACCCCTTCGAATAGATCGTGGATATGCTGCAAACATGTTCGGAACGAATAATTTCGCATTTCAATGGACTTTCGCCGAGTCAAATATGTTCTCAGGCTCTCTGAGCTATCTTTCTGCGGTAGATGATGTTATAGAGAATTATGAAGAAATAGTAGGGTACTTTTCTGAAGTAGAATCTACAGAAATATCTGTTAATCAAGGAGACGCTGCATCCCTTGATTATCCCGATGAGTCAATTGATGCTGTTGTAGTGGACCCACCGTATGGGAATAACGTCATGTATGCTGAACTCTCCGATGCATTTTATGTTTGGCTAAGAGAATACCTTCAGGATATCTTCCCCGAGGAGTTCTCAAGCGAAACAACGAACAAATCAGATGAAGCGGTCGAAAACATCGGTCTTGTAGAACAGGTTGGAAAAGGCGATTCGAAACAATCGGTTGCGAGGAAACGATATGAAGAAAAAATGTCAGATATTTTTTCGGAGTGTTTTAATGTACTCCAGCCGGGGGGAGTCTTGACTGTATACTTCACCGATAAGGAAGCAGGGGCTTGGGATGCGTTGACAATGTCTCTAATCAACTCCGGATTTCTCATTTCTGCAACACATACAGTTACAAGTGAAAAGTTGGCCCGAATTGGTATGAGGGACGTAAACTCTGCAGATAGTACACTTCTCATAGCGTGTAGAAAACCACCTTCTGGAGAGACCGTACGAGGTGAAACCCCGTCGCTCTGGAGTGATGTTAAAATGAAAACGCGAAAAATTGCGAAGGAAAAAGCCGAGGAACTTCTTCAATCATCAGTCAACATCTCAAAAACGGATCTCATTATTGGTGCGTTCGGCCCTACTCTTCGAGTATTCACAGAAGAGTATCCAGTAGTTGATGCTTATGACGACCAGATAAGGCCTGAACAAGCTCTCGAACAAGCAAGAGCGGCGGTAACAGAGGTATTAATTGAAGAGGAACTTGGAGACACCCTCGATAATGTTGACAGTTTGACCAAGTGGTATGTACTTATGTGGCTTATTTACGAACGCCCCACCGTTCCATACGACGACGCAAACCAACTAGGGCTCGGGGTTGGTGTTCAAATTGACGAGATCAAGAGGGATACAAAAATTTGGAGCAAAAGTAAGGATAAACTCATTCTACAGGGTCAATCTGACCGCGTTCGAGACTATACTGCATTAGAGGCTGGCGAAAAGAGGCGTAAGAGAGCCTACCCAGTTGACCCAAGAAATGAATCGTATCCGTATGTGATTGATTCAGTTCACGCAGCGCTAAATGTGTTGGATACAAAGGGGTCAGACTATACTTGGAATTGGTTGAATGACCGAGCGTTAGCTGATGACCCGCAGTTCAGACGTACTGTAGAAAGTCTTCTCAAGGTTATACCCAATTCACACGATGACTTCGAAACACTAGTTAATCTGGTTTCGGGGGATACTGGCCAACTACTAGATATAGATGCCGGAAAGCTGATAAAAGACGAAGGTTCAGAAGACGAAACAACGACTCTCAATGATTTCTGAATAAATGGTATTTACGGATAGAAATTGGGAGCGAATTTATGAAAGCAATTTCACGGGAAAATACACTCTGGTCAGCGTATTCTATCGTCCGGTACTCTCAGAGGCCGTTCAATACGACCGCTTAGCGGGCTATCTAAGTCTCCAAAATCTCGCGGATGCACTCCAAGGAATTGAATCTGCTTTCGAGACCGACGGAGAAATCCGTATTATTGCTTCAAAACAACTGGGTCAAGAGAACAAACCCGTTCTTACCGACGACGCCCCTCTCTCCGAGGAAGGTGAGTCACGACTCGCTCTCATCGCCCAAATGCTGGACGAGGAGCGACTCCACCTCAAGATCGGAGAACCGCGGAATAACTCCGACTCGGGCATCTTCCACCCCAAACTCGGTATCGTGACCGACGCCGACGGGAATCGTATTACGTTTGAAGGCAGCATCAACGAAACTTACAACGCGTGGTATCGCAACTACGAGCGATTCAAAGTCCATCGCTCGTGGGATGAGGTCGAGAACGAGTACGTCAAACAGGACGTGAAGACATTCGAGCGGCTCTGGAACGAGGAACACGAAGATGTCGAGGTCACGGACATCGACGAGGCTATCGAGCGAGACATTCTCGACTGGCAGCCCGAGTCTGACGAGGAGATCGAGGAGCACGTCGAACGACTGAAAAAATCGAGCGAGCCACCTGCCTCGGAAGCGACAATCACGCGCATCGCCAAAGAGCGCGAGCTTCTTCCCGGTGCGCTCCACATCGCCGAGGAGATCAGTTCGATTGACCCGTGGCCGCACCAGCGTGTCATCGCCGACACGGCTGCGAGCATCTATCCCGAAAGCCTCCTGTTTTGTGACGAGGTCGGTCTCGGGAAAACTATCGAAGCCGGGCTCACCATCTCGCGACTGCTCACCATCGGTGAGGTGAACGACGCCCTGCTCCTCGTACCCGCTACGGTCCAGCCACAGTGGCAAGAGGAGCTTCTGGAGAAGTTCAACATCAACGTCTACTCTTATGAGTACAGCGGCGCACAGCGCGTCCTACGGGACGCCTACGGAATCGAACACTCCCTCTCTGACTACGAGACCCTCGATGCATGGGACGACTCTCACATCGGCGAGTTTGTTTCTAACCGTGAGGAGCCAACGGTCGTACTCGCTTCATGGCATACCGCCCGCCGGACCCAGAACATGGGGATGTTCTCACCAGCTGTCCACTGGCAGGAGGAACATCCGGGCGAGCCACCGGCAGACCGTTTCCAGTGGGATCTGACGCTCGTCGACGAGGCACACCACGGGCGGAAGGGGACGAATCTCTACGAGCTGCTCACCGAGCTTCAGAAAGACACTGCCTGCAATTACGTGCTCACGGCAACACCGATGCAGCTGGAAATTACTGAGCTATTCGATCTCCTCCGGCTGTGTGACCTACCCGATGGCTGGAACGACCGGAAATCGTTTGACACGTACTTCGAGATACAACAACGTCTCCCAGAGGCACTCGATGAGGTCGAAACCGATTTATCGAGAACGGTCGAGGAGATCCTTCCAGATCTGGCCTCGAAACTGAGTTCTGAACCGGATGAAGGACTCAGACAACTCCAAACGTGGGTAGGGATGATGCAAGCCTTCGTGCAGAAACATGAGGACGTGGATACGTGGGTGAGCGAACGTATCGATGAGAGTAGCCTCGGATTGAGTGGACGTCGTCGACTACATCGAGTACTCGGAACAAGCCGTCTCGGGACGCGAGGTTGGAAGGAAAAGTTCACCCAATTACCGCCCGAAAGTCTCCGATTCCTACTGGAGCTAGGTGAAGAAACAACACCGGTCAAGTCCCGCGTATTTCGTAACACCCGAATGACGCTGCGGATGTGTAAGGAAGCGAACTTGCTCAACGAGAATATTCCCCGGCGGGAGATCGAGACTCGCTCGGTTGAGCTCGGTGAAGCGGAGCCACTGTACGAGCGGGTTGAGACCTATATTGACGAGGTGTATGACCAATCGAAGAAACTCTTGGAGGGTAAAGAACGAACGGCGCTCGGTTTCGTGATGACGACGTATCGTCAACGATTGACCTCCAGTCTTCACGCTATCGAAGAATCACTCAAACGACGCCGGGAGAGCCTGCGGTCGGGTTTCACTGAGACGATTGAGGACGTTTCAGATAGCGATCTAGAGACGGGTGCGCTCACCGACCGCGAGGAGGTATTGCGTCGTGAGTACGGACTCCGGGTCGACCAGATCGGGGCAAACAGTCCTGCTGGTGAACGAGTGCGTCAGTTTGAGTTGAGTGAACTAGAGGAGTTCATCGCGCGACTATACAACGTGCCCGAGGATCCCAAATTGAAACAGTTGATGCGGGATCTATCCGAGCTGAGCGCACGAGGACGAGACACCGTCATCATATTTACGCAGTACACGGACACGCTTGACGCGATCAAGGAAAAGGTCTGTCTCAGTCATAGTGATGTCGGGACCTACTCAGGTGACGGCGGCGAGATTTATCAGCCAGATAGTGGGGAGTGGAAATCAGTATCCAAAGAACGTGTTAAGCGAGAGTTTACTGACACCGACGGTGACCTCTCGATCCTCGTCTGTACGGATTCAGCTAGTGAAGGATTGAATCTCCAGACATGCGATGCGATGATTTGCTATGATCTGCCGTGGAACCCACAGAGAGTTGAGCAGCGAATTGGACGGATCGACCGCATCGGCCAGAAGAACGAGCGAGTGCTCGTCTGGAACTACGTCTATGACGAAACCGTTGAGGAAGATATCTACGAGCGACTTGGCGAACGTATTAACCTATTCGAGCAGGCTGTCGGTCCGTTGCGTCCAATTCTTGAGGGCATAGAAGGTGAGTTGCAGAGTATTGCGATGGGCGACTCTGCGAAGTCTGGAGAGGATGTTGCTGCCGAGGCAGAAGCTCAATCTAAGCAAGCGGAGCAGAAGGTTCGACAAGTAGGTTTAGCACAAGAGCTTGATCGGATTCGCCCTGAAGATATTATTGAAGAGGCCAAACTCTACGGTTGGACTACTCCACATCCAGACGTGGGTCGAATTGGCTATCGAGACAAGCCGTTTGAGCCTTTATTGAATCCCGAAGTGGTGAAGCATCTCTTCACGCAGAGTCAAATCCTCCGTAATAAGGGATGGACATTCGAGATGCTTGATCGCCAGCTAACCGAAGATGAAGATGCGCCATATCAAAAGCTCTACCGGCTAGAGATTCCAGAAGATGCATCTCCGCCGATCCCACGTAACCCACCCGAAGACACAGTACAAGCGATATATGCTGGTGAGGATGAAGTGTTGGTATCCTTCGATCCTGAGGTGTTAGAGTGGTACCCCTCCGTCATCATTCCTCTCCCTCATCAGGAGTTGTTTGAGTACTTACTTGATGAACTCTCATCTGAGCTTGAGGGAAGAATTGAAGACGAGATCATCCGTGTCGCTGGTGACCTCAGTGAGAAAGGTGCCCGTATTTGGACTGAACCATCTGCTGTCTCAGATGCCTGTGTGGCCACTTACGCAACGAAGACTCAGCGCCGGCTAACTCTTGATGTGCCTCTGCCTGACGAAGCGGCAGGGAGAAGAGAGATTGATGATTGGTTGGAGAGATATGAGGAATCTGTCAAGACCCGCTAAATTCGAATAAGCGAACTTCTTATCCGTAATATGGTCTAGATACGGCTCTTAAAAAGGATTTCATACATTTAGTTGAGCGTCATCCTCTTGACGGCCTCAGTGAAGCAGAGATGGCTGAATATTGATAGTCCCCTCCGTCTTGCAGACAGATCTGAATCAATAATACATTGTTCTCATTATAACAACACATATATTTAGAATTACTTACAAGATTAAGTATGACTCAGTCTGGTGTATCAATAGGTGATGCAGCAAAAGCTGGTAGTTTGGTCGCGCTTTGCCTGTTTCTAATATTGTATTTGATTATGTTACAGTCCGCAGACGGAACCACTGAAGCAGTGAATGTGTTTGAGCGAACACTCCTGACAGTAATTTTTGTCTTCATACCAACATCAGAGATTGGAGCTATGATTAGTGTATTCTCGGGAGCTGTCGCCGCGGCTATTTCATTGGATAACTTCAGCCCCTCCGTCATCGGGGTGGTTTTCGCGTTCGGGTTTGTTTACACATCAACCAATATAATCATTAATTGGTTCACCGTCCCAGTGTAGTACCAGAACGCTGAATGGATTTCTTCATTCTGCACTAGGTATCCATATTGCGCGCTGATGAGTGATTTCGGCAGATTATACAAGCAAACACGAGATCTAAACTAATACAAGAGTTATTCCGTAGACGGGCTCCCTTCGACTAGTTGGACGACCACTCCCTCTGATGGAGATAGATTGGACAATTCAGACGTTATCATTGAGTCTGCCTCCTCGGACTGAATCGTTAGCTGGATTCTTCCTTGATTAGATGCTGTTACTCTCCATGAGTATTGATCTGTATCTTCGGCGAAGTCCGATATTGAGGTCGGGTTTAAGTATGCAATATCGTCGTACGTTGCGTCCGCCATCTTCCCCAGATGCTCATCCCACGTATTATTCCCTTTATGCTTGGAGAGTTTCTCAAAGACTCTCTCGCTCACCTCAATCGTCTTTTTCGGCATAGTCAACCACACTATCCGCTCTCATGTATACTCTCGGCTTGGAAAGCTCCATGATCAAGCCATCGTGTTCCGGTATAATCTACGACTAAAATCAGAGCCCACAGAGGCTAGGTCAGATTCAATAAGTGAATGATTATATGCCTACCACCCGGATTTGGATGTACGCGAATCACCAGACGACACCCTGATCAAACGGATTCATTCGATGATCGAACGAAATCAAATTCGACAGCCAAAGTCGGTTTATATACAACCCGACGCCGTCTGTTGGATTCGGGTCGTTCGAGAATCGAACGGGCGCGACGAGATTTGAACTCGCGACATCTTGGTCCGGAACCAAGTGCTCTGTCCACTGAGCTACGCGCCCCCCATCGGTCTGATACTGAGAGTGGGAATTTAATATTTCTGTTCATCGCACATGGATGACGAGAACGTGGGAGCGGCACACAGCTGGAGCGTTCGGTTGTCGTTACGCCGATCCACCAACGGACTCAGCAGATTGTGGCAACGGGAGCTCAAATATCAACATAGATATTCAGAGATGCGGACTTAACCGTTGGAACAACAAAGGTGAGTATATAGAACGGATGTCCCCGCACCGTGGCACCGGTCGACCGCCCGCCCACATTGAGCCACCGCCACACGCCGATCGATTCCTCGTCGTGGCCGCTGTCGACGGCGAACTCGGGTTCGTGGGACCGGGCGTCCCACGGGTGATCGGGTTCGACCGTAAGGACCTCACCGGCGCTGACCTCCTCAACCATGTCCACCCCGACGAGCGATCGGCGGTCTCGAACGCCCTCTCGGCGGTGGCAACCGATCGTCGTGTCGTCCACCGCATCAGGCACGCCAACGGCGGCTACGTCTGGGTGCAGTCGGTCGTTGATGACGAACTCGCCCCCGGATTCGGCGGTCGGGTCGTCACCGCCCGCTGTGTCGACATTGAGCACTCCTTTCCCGAGCGATTTCGTGAGTTTTTGGAATACGGAACGGACATCGTCACCGTAGTCGACACGAACGGACGGGTCCGTTATGAGAGCCCCTCAGTCGAGGAGGTATTAGGGTACGAGCAGGGCTCACTTGTCGGTCGGTCCCCGCTCGGATACGTTCATCCGGAGGACCGCGACCGCGTCACCGAGGAGTTCTATCAGGCACTCACCCGCCCCGACGACTGCTCCGCACTTGAGTACCGCTACCGGACCGCCGACGACGACTGGGTCTGGCTCGAATCCCGCACCCGCGGACTCCCGGAGGACACCGTCGGTCGGCTGTTGATAAACTCCCGGGAAATCACGGAACGAAAACGTCGGGAACGCCGGATCGCCGACCGCAACGAGCGTCTCGACCGGTTCGCGAGCATCGTTTCACACGACCTTCGAAATCCGTTGGCCGTCGTTAAGGGATCCATCGAGATGGCACGGTATCAGGACGACACGGCGCCGCTGGAACGGGGAGAACGGGCAGCCGAGCGTATCGACCAACTCATCACGGAGTTGCTGACGCTCGCCCGGCAGGGCGAGGGAATAGATGATCCGACGGAGGCAACGCTCGCGAGCGTCGCATACGAGGCATGGGAGACCATCGATGACGACGATGCGACGCTCGTCGTCGCGGACGATCCGCAGATCTTCGCGGACCGGAGTCGTCTGCGGCAGGCCCTCGAGAACCTCTTCCGCAACGCCGTGGAGCATGGGGTCGTCGACGAGACGGGGAGCGTCGACGACCGCGAACGGACGGCCGGCAACGGTGAACGTGGAACTGACAACAGCGAACGGGCGGCTGACACCGACGAGGACCGGGGGACGAGTTCAGAGACGGATGACACGTCGGTGCGGGTCGTCGTCGCCTCGACGACGGATGGGTTCGTTGTCGCCGACGACGGGCCGGGGATCGACCCGGACAACGTCAAGAAGGTGTTCGAACCGGGTTTCACCACCAACGAGGAGGGGACGGGCTACGGGTTGGACATCGTCCGGGAGATCTGTGAGGCACACGGCTGGTCCGTGACGGTCGCGACCGACGGGGTGACTCCCGTTGGTAACGCCGCCGTCGATCCCACCGCCCACGTCGAGGACGACCGTGTACTCCTCCCCGATGGTGCCCGATTCGAGATCCGCGGCCCGACGCCCGAGCAGGCGACCGAAGAGCCGTGGATAGGCGAGTGAGGCGTTTGTCGGTGGCTGTTTTTAATCACAACCGTCAGCCTCGCGATGTCGTTTGGATGGGGCCGCTGGCATCCCGACGATCATTAGATGGCGTATGCCCGCGTGGCGGAGACGAGCGCCTTCCGGTAGTCACTCGCGGTCGGGTCCGGTCCAAGCGAGCCGAACCGTCTTTTAAATGCATCGACCTCGACGTTGGGGGCGTCGCCGTCGGCGACGCGGGCAAGGTCATAGATCCGATGATCGGGTGAGGCGAGGTCGTGTCGCTCGATGAGTGCCAGCGCGAACGCGGCGTTGACGGCCGTGATCGCCGGATCGGCACCCGTGCCGGTCGGTCGTGAGCCCGGCCGCGGCGGCGTGGGTCGGTCGGCGACGGCCGCCGCGAGCGTCGATTCCAAGAACCCGAGGAGCTTGTCCGACGGCACGACGGAGAGGGTGATGTCGTCGGCGTAGATGTCCTTCATGTGATTGGCGATCTGATAACACTGCGTGAGTTTGCGTCGTTCGACGCGCTCGCCGGCGAGTCCGAGATAGAGCGCCTCCTCGGTCGATTGGACGTGTGAGACGTGCTCCTCTTCATACCGGGCCATGTGTGAAAACTCGTGAACGGCCAACTCGCGGGCCATCGCGCTCGTCGCGGCACGCCGCGAGACGTTCAAAACGTGTTTGTCGGGATAGTGACCGGCCCATGTTCGCTCGTCGGGGTCCTCACGAATCCGAACGTGGACCGGTTTTTCCAGCGAGAACTCGGTCTCGAACAGGTCGGCAGCGCCGAGAAACGGGTCGGGGGGGACGTCCCCCAGTACGCGAAGATCCATGCGTATTATTCACATAGTGTGTGGAGATAAGTCACTTGCGGCCAAATGCGGGCGTAGTCGGCGGATCACCAGCAATGTTATCGGCGAGCCGACACGCCGCGGTCACCGATTCGTTGCTGGCGACGTGTCCAACGTCACCGGTTCGTTGCTGGCGACGTGTCCAACGTCACCGGTTCGTTGCTGGCGATATGTCCGTCTCGGTCAATCTTGCAGGCAAGTCATCGACAGCCTCGGTCGGGAGTTTATATCCCCGCGATCCGATCGAATGGGCAT
Organism: Halorubrum vacuolatum; assembly: GCF_900188065.1. GTDB lineage: Archaea > Halobacteriota > Halobacteria > Halobacteriales > Haloferacaceae > Halorubrum > Halorubrum vacuolatum. Next base: position 42,394 of record NZ_FZNQ01000006.1, on the reverse strand, counting down.
GTCCACATCGGCCCCGTCGTCGACACCATCGCGTGCGTACGCCGCGTACCGTGGCGGACTGGCGGTCATCGACGATCCCACCGGCGAGGCCACAAGCTCGTCGATTATATTGGACGATCGCGACGTGGAATGCGTGGCGGCAACCGGCTCGACGCTGTTCGCTGGCACGTTCGACGAGGGGCTCATCCGGTCGACGGATGCGGGAGAAACCGTCGAGCGCCTCGGCACCGACGCGATCGACTCGTCGGCGGTGACGGCCGTGGCCATCAGTCCCCACGATCCCGACGTGATCTGGGTCGGGACGGAGCCATCGCGGGTGTACCGCTCGACCGATGGCGGCGACTCCTTCGAACGACGCCCCGGCCTACGGGCGGTTCCCTCGGCTGCCGAGTGGTCCTTCCCGCCGCGCCCGGAGACCGACCACGTTCGCTGGATCGAGCCCGCACCGGCCGATCCTGACCGATGGTACGTGGGCATCGAGGCGGGTGCCTTGCTCGTGACGCCCGACGACGGGGAGACGTGGATCGACCGCCCCGAGGGAGCACGCCGCGACAACCACACGCTCGCGACTCACCCGATGGTCCCCAAGCGCGTCTACGCCGCCGCCGGCGACGGCTACGCCGAGAGCACCGATCGAGGTCGAACCTGGACGACGAGACACGACGGGCTCGATCACGGCTACGTCTGGGGGCTCGCGGTCGACCCGACCGACCCCGAGACGGTCCTCGTAAGCGCCGCCGCGAACGCAAGCGACGCGCACCGACGGGGGCGATCGTATCTCTATCGCCGATCCGCTCCACGATCGGGCCATTCGACGGCAACAGACGATGGGAGAACAGTGACCGAAGAGCGGGCGACGGGGACGACGGATGAGGAACGGACGGCCGCGGGAACGGATGGGACGACCATGGCGATAGATGGGGAGCGGACGGTCACGACGACGTGGGAGCGCCTCGACGGGCGGGGCGTTCCATGTGGGGACGGAATCCGACGGGCGGTCCTCGCTTCCGGAGTAGCCAGCGGGGAGTTCTGGATGCTTCACGAAGGCGGGCTCTTCCGGACGACGGACACCGGAGACTCCTTCGACCGGATCGACGTCGACCTCCCGGATTCGGTTCCACGGGCGCTCGCGCTCGCGTAAAATCGACTCAGTTCCGATCCGTTCCGACGACGAGGACGGGCACGTCGGCCCCACGCTGAAGTCGAACCGGGAGCGGTTCGGGGTTGATCAGCCGGTCGAGGCCGGTCCGCCTCGCGGAGCCGACGACGATCAGGTCGACATCGTGTGTGGCCGCGAAATCGAGCACTTCCTCGTGGTCGATTCCGTAGCGAAACCGCTTTTCGACCTCGACACCGGCACGGTGACCGCGGGCAGCGGCGTCCTCGACGGCCGCTTCCCCGGCACGCTCGCGGCGTTCGACCACCATGTCCCAGTGCTCGGTCGTATCGACGACGTAAAGCGCCTCGACGGTCGCGCCGTGTGCGGAGGCGAGATCGATCCCGACATCGACGGCGGCTCGACCCGTCGCCTCCCCGTCGGTCACGACCAATACGCGTCCGAAGAGGCCGGTAGGGCCCGGATCCGTGCCGGTCTTTGCGGTCGATGGGTTGGTCGCACCTGACTGTACGAGCTCCGCGGACGAGTTTCTCGGCGCGCCGGAGCGATCGCGCGTCTCGGTGTCGGTTTCGGTTTCGATTGACATGGTCGTTTATGGGACGATCCGTCGCGTCGTCCCGCGGTTATCACTTGATTACACGGACACACACTTAACAATTTTTGAAAGGATTGACGATTATCATTATCTATCCGGATTCGACACCAATTTCGATCGTGATTTACCCCGACCGAGCCATAGACAAAAGATCATTCGGAATAGAACCATACAGTTGTCATCATAGAAGGGGCTACAGCGGCAAGGAACGCGACCGTGGATTCCCGTGGGCGGCCGAACTTACGGTGGGGCGTAGACGACGAACGAACTCACGGACGAGACGACGAACGACCTCACGGACGGGACGACGAACGGAACGGATGGCCACAATGGACTCCCAGTGTACCGATCCGCGGTATCGAAGCCGTTAAGCGGCGAACCCGCAAACGGTGGCGTATGCAACACCTCATCGTCCGCGGCGATCCCGGCATTCGAAAGGACGCGATCATCGAGTACGAGGGTGAGGAACTGGTGTGTTTCGGGATCAACAAACAGGGCGAGTGGCACGGGCCCGATGAGCCACAGCTCTGGTGTACGGTCGGCACCGAGGACGAGCGCGAAGCCTACGACAAACGCCAATACGTGCCACACTGGTTGGACGTCGACACGGTCGACGCCGACGCCCTCACCGTGATCAAAGCGAAGGGCGACCTCTCGGTATAGGGCGCATTCTCCATTCCAGCCCGATTAACCTCGAGCCCCCGTTCACACCGGCGGATCGGCGAGCCACGCCTCGATCGCCGAGGCCATCGCCCCACGGCGGTGGATCACCCCGTGTTCGGGGTCGACGACCGTACTCTCGACACCGCCCGTCTCCCCACCGTCGACGATGGCCGAGACGCCCGCACGGATCCGCCCGTCGAGGTCCCCGACTCGGACGACGCTCCCGGTACCCGAGACGTTCGCACTCGTCGCCGTCAGCGGCCCCGTCGCACGCAACAACGCGATCGCGATCGGATGATCCGGAACCCGAACGCCGACGCGATCACGGCCGCCGGTCAGCCCGTCCGGCACCGACGGGCCACGTTCGGCGACGACCGTGATCGGCCCGGGGAGGAACGCCCGCATGAACGCCAGCGTTCGCTCCGTGGGCCGGAGGTGTCGCTGTGCGGCCGAGACGCTCCCCACGCCGAGCGAGAGCGGATCGTCGCGGTCGCGACCTTTCAACTCGAAGACGCGTCCGACGGCGTCGGCATCCAGCGCGTCCGCGCCAAGGCCGTAGACGGTTTCGGTCGGATAGACGACGAGCTCGCCGGCTTGCGCCGCGGCTGCCGCCTCCCTGACCGCCTCGCGGGTCGCCGCGGACAGTCGGCCGTGGTGATCGACGGTCACGGTCGATGGTTTGTCGGCGGACCGAAAAAGCGTGACGCGTCATCGCGACCGGATGGGTGGTGCACGACTACGCGCCGTCCGCGTCCGTCCCGTCCGATCGTTCCCGTGTCGGATCCGTCCGTTCCTGGACACACCTCGCGATGGGTTCGACGACCGCGCTCGCGACGGTGTATGGGTCGGTCTCGCGTCTGCGAACCCGTTCGGCGAGCGCGTCGATCCCACCCCGTCGATCGATCTCGTCGTCAGCGATCGCGCCGATATCGCCCCGAACGAGCGTTCGAATCTCCTCGGCGTACCGACGCTTCGTTCGCTCGGCCAGCACGCCCGAGTCCCGGAGATACGTCTCGTGCGCGTCGAACGTCCCGATGAGTTCCTCGACGCCCTCACCGGTCGTCCCGACCGTCCGGCAAACCTCCGGCGTCCACGAAGGCGGTTCGGCGGTCGAGTCGCCCTCGGCATCCGATCCGGCCTCATCGTCCGTACCGCCCCCGTCAGCCCCGTCGACCGTACCGCCCCCGTCAGCCCCGTCGACCGTACCGCCCCCGTCGACCGTACCGCCCCCGTCGACCGTACCGCCCCCGTCGCCTCCATGGGCGTTCGCGTCGAGGGCGCCGGGACCGTGGTGACCGGCGTTCAGCCCGACCGTCGTCCCCTGCCGGCGGTGGACCATCTCCTCCAATTCGGCGACGGTGCGCTCGACGCCGTCGGTGTCGGCTTTGTTGACGACGAACACGTCGCCGATCTCGAGGATGCCGGCTTTCAGCGTCTGCACGTCGTCGCCGGAGCCGGGTTGAACGAGCACCGCGACGGTGTGGGCGGTTCGAACGATGTCGACCTCGTTCTGTCCGGCCCCGACGGTCTCGATGATCACGACGTCCTTGCCGAAGGCGTCGAGCGCCGTCACGGTGTCCGCCGTCGCGGTCGAGAGCCCGCCGAGGCGGCCGCGTGCGCTCATCGATCGGAAAAACACCTCCATGTCGCCGACGTTCGAGCCCATCCGAATGCGGTCGCCGAGCACCGCCCCGCCCGTGTACGGCGAGGAGGGATCGACCGCGACGACGCCGACGGTGTCCCCTCGCTCGCGGTAGGTCGCCGCGAGTTTGTCGACGAGCGTCGATTTCCCCGCGCCGGGCGCGCCGGTGATCCCGATCACCGCGGCGGAGCCGGCGTGTTCGTGCAGCCGGGAGACGAGCGCCCGATGGCCCGGCGAGCGGTTCTCGATGTACGTGATGGCGCGGGCGAGCGCCCGCTGCTCGCCGGCGAGGACGCCGTCGACGAGGTCGGCGATCGCCTCGGGGACCTCGGACGGAGGGCTGTCGGCCCCGATGACGTCATCCAGGCCCATCAGGCTCGCTCCGGTGCGTGTTCCCGGATGAACGCGATCGTCTCCTCCATCGGTGTGCCGGGGCCGAATATCTCCGCGACGCCGAGTTCCTTCAACTCGGCTTTGTCGTCATCGGGGATGATCCCGCCGACGACGATCAGGGTGTCCTCGAACGCGCCGTACTCTTTGAGCCCCTCGATGACCTTCGGGACGAGCGTGTTGTGTGCGCCCGAGAGGATGGAGATCCCGAGCACGTCGACGTCCTCCTGGACGGCCGCCTGGACGATCTCGTCGGGGGCGCGGTGGAGCCCGGAGTAGACGACCTCGAACCCGGCGTCACGAAGCGCCCGCGTGATCACGTGTGCGCCCCTGTCGTGGCCGTCGAGGCCAACCTTCGCGACCAGACAGCGGATGGCCCGTCTCTCCTGTTCGGCGCTCATACCGTGAGATGCGTCGCCGGACCGTTTGATTCTAACGGACATTCAGTAGTTGATCATCCAATATCATTATACATACTGAGATGTGAACTAGTTTTCGAGAAATTCATTTAACTCGATAAATTCCTCAGGAGAAAGGATCACCTCGGTATCGAACGCATCAAACCGTTCGAAGTCGTCGTCTATCGTCAACACCGTATTCACTCCTTCCTCGATCGCCACTTGCGCGTAATATCCGTCCCATCCATCAACGTTCACGTCACCCGCCTGTGAAAGCCCACCCCGGACGACGGCTTCAGGCATCCGATCGTACCAGTGGATTCGCTTCGCATCCAGAAAATTCCCGAGCAGCCGAGAGGCGTCCGCGTTCGAATATCCGTAGTACGTCGTGAGGACGGCATGGGCACCGAAGAGCGCAGGATACGGAACGACGGCATCGATCTCACCGGCGATAGCTTCGCGAACATACGAGAGTGCTCCATCACGAACTGGAGCCGTTGTGTGTGCGAGAGCGATGACCCCGACATCGAACAGGTACGGGCCATCAGCGTCACTCATCGTGTGTTTCCGCTCCTCGCTGCACGGCATCTCGATGCTTGCGAGCAACCGGGTCGGCACCCTCGGGGATGGGCATCGTCTCGCCTCGGTTCGAAGACGCTTCTTCAACGAGTTGTTCCATCCGTTCGAGGATTTTCTCGGGGCTGTCCTCCGGTTCAACAACGGCTTTCCCACCTTCTTCGCGGATCTCGACTTCCGTCCCCGGGGTGATACCGAGACGTTCTCGCACCTCCTGCGGGAGAACGATTCGCCCCTTTGAATCCACTTTGGCCATGTTCCCACTCAAAGTGGGAATTAACATAATCGTTCCGAACAGGCGTATGATCTCAGCCGGCTCATGCAAGTATATAGCCAGCGAGTGGCCAACCCCGGAGAGTATATAAACCGGCGATCGTTGACGGCGTCTGCTCTCCGCCGCCGGCAGTCCGTCTCAGCGTCCGCCTCGGTCCTCCCCAGCCTCGCCGCGGCCAACCTCCGCAGGCTCCGGTTCGGCCGCGGGCTCCCTCGCGCGTGCTCCTCGCGCCCGTTTAAAAGGGCGCTCGGAGGCGCGCGCCGGCGTGGGACTGCCGGGCGATCGTTGCCGTCGCGATTTATATACAAGTATATATCCACGTCGGGTCGGCGGTCCGTTCGCTGGCGGTCCGTTCGCTGGCGGTCCGTTCGCTGGCGGTCCGCCCGCTGCCGGTTCGTTGCCGTTCGTTGCTGCCGGTTTGTCGGTCTGTCGGCCTGTCGACCTACCTCAGACGTGCTCGTCGAGGAATTCGACGATCGCCCGGTAGGCCTCGATGCGGTTTTCGAGCTTCGAGAAGCCGTGGCCTTCGTCCTCGAAGATCAGCTTTCGGACGGGCACATCCCGCTCCTGTACCGCCTCGACGATCCGCTCGGCCTCCCCGACGGGCACCCGCGGATCGTTCGCGCCGTGGAGCACGAACAGCGGGGCGGCGATCGCCTCGGCGTTGTTCACCGGCGAGATCGATTCGAGGAACTCGCGGTCGTCTTCGAGCGACCCGTACTCCGCTTCACGGAGCGACCGCCGCCAGTCGCCGGTGTTCTCGAGGAAGCTCACGAAGTTCGCGATGCCGACGATGTCGATGCCCGCCGCCCACAACTCGGGATACTCCGTCATCGACGCGAGCACCATGAAGCCGCCGTAGGAGCCGCCCATCGCGACGATCCGGTCGGGGTCGATCTCGGGATGATCGTGGAGCCACTCGACGCCCGCACGGATGTCCGCGACGGAGTCCATCCGCTTTTCCACGTCGTCGAGCGAGGAGTACGCCTTGCCGTAGCCGGAGGAGCCCCGCACGTTCGGTTCGAGCACGGCGTAGCCGGCGTTGAGGAGGTACTGTTTCACGCCCGAAAAGGAGGGCCGGCGCTGTGACTCAGGCCCGCCGTGAATGTCGACGATCACGGGAAACCCTGCCGCGGGCGGCTCCGTCTCGGGCATCGAGAGGAAGGCGGGGATCTCCCGCCCGTCGAAGGTCGGATAGTGGACCAGCTCGGGCTCGACAAAGGTGTCGCGGGGGATCCCCGCGGTCGAGGCGGCCGTCCACCGCGTCGTCTCGCCGGTGCGGGCGTCGACGACGTAGACGTTCGCCGTGTCGGTGCTCCCCGTCGCCGTGATCGCGTAGCGGTCGCCGTCGGGCCCGAAGCTCACCCCGCCGGCGACGCCACGGGGGAGGTCCGGCTGGGGGAACTCGTCGATCCGATCGGGGTCGACGAGTTCGCCCGCACGGATCTCGGTGTAGCCGTCCACGTTCCGCGAGTAGACGATCCGCCGTGATTCCTCGTGAATCGCCACGCCATCGACGTTCCACCCGCCGCCGGAGGCGACGTCCGAGAACCCCCCATCCGCCAGCGAGAGCCGCTCCAAGCGCAGGGTGTCGCTCTGATGGTCCGTGACGAGGTAGATCGACTCCCCGTCCGGACCCCACTCCGGGCTCCCGTAGCGCGCGTCGCCCTCGTGTGGCGTGTGGTGGGTCAACTCGCCCGACTCGATCGCCAGCGTGTAGAGGTCGTGATCGAACGAGGAGTGTGCCTCGTGGACGATCAGCCGGTCGTCATCGGGCGACCAGCCGGCCACGGAGAGCCAGCCGTCGCCCATGTAGACGCGCCTTGCCTCGTCGCCGACGGCGTCGCGGTCCTGAATATAAACGTCGAAGACCGACTCATCGCGGCGGTTCGAGGCGAACGCGAACCGTTCGCCGTCGTGAGACCAGCCACCCCAACGGTGTTTCGCGTCCGGCCGGTCGGTGAGGTTCGTGATCACACCGGTCGTGAAGTCGAGCCGATGGAGCTGGACCCGTTCGTTGCCGCCCTCGTCCATGCCGAAGATCGCCTCCGAGCGTTCGGGGGAGGAGTCGATGAAGGTCACGCGCTCCTCGAAGAAGGTGTGCTGTTCGGGCCAGCCGAGCGGCTCGGTGAGCGACCACACCTGTCCGGTGCCGGTCGCATCGAGAAGGAAGGAGAGCCGGCCGTCGGGACCGAGGTCCGCCCCGCCGGCGCTGCGTACGTTGAGGTACCGCTCGATGTCGTACCGATGCATGGCGTCGGCTTCGGCGGCCGCACCCAAATCGGTTCGGGTGCGAAAGGGTCGACGCTCATCCGGGCATCAGCCGTCCCCGGATGACGTGGCTTTTTATCGCCGCCCGTCCTCCGCTTCGGGTATGCGCGTCGCGTTCGTCTCGCTGTTTACCCCCGGCCACGGGATGACCCCCGCCCGGGAACGAACGTGGCGGTTCGCCCGTGGACTCGCCGAGCGCGGTCACGACGTCGTCTGGCTCTGTGCGCGCTGGTGGGGCGGCGGGCACGACACCTTCGAGGAGGACGGCATCGAGTACCGATCGGTCGTCGTCGATCCCGCGCCGTCGGCGTTCGCCGCGAAGCTTCCGGTGGCGATCCGACGCGTCGCTCCCGACGTCGTCCACGCGGTGAACTCCCCACCGACCTGCGGGCTGGGCACGACAGTCGCCGGCACGCTGACGCGAACGCCCGTGCTCGTCGACTGGTGGCGGGATCACCCCGACGACGACGCCAGTCGGTATGGACCGCTTGCACGGAGCGCCGACCTCCTCACCGCCCCCTCACGCACGACGAAGACGCGCGTCAGGGAACACGGCGCGACCGGCGAATCGGTACGGATCCTTCCCGGCAGTATCGACATGGATCTGGTTCGCGAGGCGCCGGTCGATGATCGATTCGATGTGGTCTACTCGCGACGGCTCGACCGCCACGCAAACGTCGAAACGTTCCTGCTCGCGCTCGCGGAGCTGCGCGATCGCGACTGGACGGCGGCGGTGATCGGCGACGGCCCGGAGCGCGAGGTGACGGAGTCGACCGCGGTCGACCTGCGAATCGACGACCGGGTCCAGTTTCTCGGCGATCTTCCCCTCGAAGAGCGGGTGTCGATACTGAAGGGCACACACGTCGCCGTCGCCACCGCGACGCGGGAGACGTTCCCGACGGAGCTGTTGTGGGCGCTCGCCTGCGGCTGTGTGGGGCTCGTCGAGTATCAGGCCGACTCGAGCGCACATGAACTGGTCGAGGGATGGCCCCGTGGACGGCTCGTCACGAGCCCCAGCGAACTCGCCGACGAGTTCGTCACCGTCGCGGGGTTGGCGCGACGGTCGGTCGACGAGACGTTCACGGACTACGATCACGGGGCCGTCACGAACCGACAGATCGACGCGTATCGAGAGTTGATCGAGAGCGAGTAAACTCGGCGGATCAAAGGGGAAAGCCGCACTGAAAAACGATCGTGGACGGCAGCTATTCCTGGGTCATCGTTCCGCCGTACTTCATGAAGACGAACGCGAGCCCGAGCGTACTCACCATCGCGATAAACGTCGCGATACCGAGCGCACGCGCACCCTGTGGGACGAAGACGGCCCCGGCGGCATCGTCGCCGACATCGACGGTGTCGATGTCGTCGCCGACGGCGAGTCCGGCGTGCATGCCGACGGCGTCGTGGGGCGCACAGTAATAGTGGGTGATGCCGGCGTCGTCCTCGCTGGTCTCGTACTCGTAGGTGAACCCTTCCTCGTCGACGGTTTCACTCTGCAGTTCCGCCGGGCCGTCGACCGTCTCCACGTTGTGTGCGCCGCCTTGACCGGTCCACTCCCAGGTGATCTCCGTCCCCTCATCGACCCACAGAAGCGTCGGATCGAAGGCGAGTCCGTCGTCGTCGGCACCGACCATGACGGTCACCGCGTCCTCGCCACGTGCGTCCTCGTAGGTCCCGAGGTTCCCTTCGGCTTCGGACGGCCAGTCGGGCTCCTCATTGGCTGCGGCCGTTCCCGTCGCGGCCGTCGCCGCGCCGGCGGCCGCCGCCGCACCGCCTGCGGTCCGCATGAACCTGCGTCGGGAGACGTCGTCCGTACTCATACACCCGGCTTGGTGGTCGCCTGTAGTGAATATGTTGGTTCTGCCTCGGCGGTCGTCGTCCGTTTTCCCGACGTGGTGAACCCTTTTGCCCCATGCCGCGGCCACCCCTCGCTATCCGCTAACGGAAGCCCCGGACCGGTCACGGCGGTTGTGTGGCGAACCGGCCGGGAGACGATCGATTCGCCACCTGTCCGCCGATTCCAAGCGCTCGTCAGGTGAACTAATTCCAAGCGCTCGTCAGGTGAACGTTCTGCACGCACGAGGGCGCACGGTGCCCGATCACGATACGATCGAGGTTCCGCGTTCGACCCTCAGCGGACCGAATCCAAAAGCAGCCGCTGCTCGACCCGTTTCACCTCGTGTTGGACGTCGCGGACGGCGTCGATGTTCGCCGAGACCGACGAGACGCCCTGTTCGACGAGGAACTCGACCATCTCCGGTTTCGAGCCAGCCTGCCCGCAGATGCTGGTGTCGACCCCGAGCTCCCGGCAGGTCTCGATGGTGTCGCCGATCAGCCGAAGCACGGCCGGGTGGAGTTCGTCGAACCGGCTGGCGACGTGTTCGTTGTTGCGGTCGACCGCCAGCGTGTACTGGGTGAGGTCGTTCGTCCCGAAGGAGGCGAAGTCGATCCCCGCCGCCGCCAGCTCCTCGATCATGAGCGCGCTCGCCGGGGTCTCGATCATCACGCCCCACCGGTTCCGCTCGGGATCGATACCGGCCTCTAGGAGGTGACCTTTCGCCGCCTCGACGTCCACCGCGTCGTTGACGAGCGGGAGCATCAGCTCGATGTTGTCATAGCCCATATCGAGCAGCCGGGCGATAGCCGCGAGTTCCTGTTTGAACACGTCCGGCTTGTCGAGGCTCCGGCGGATCCCTCGCCAGCCGAGCATCGGGTTGTGTTCGGTCGGTTCGCCATCGCCACCCTCCAGTTCGCGGAACTCGTCCGTCGGGGCGTCGATCGTCCGCGTGCGGACGGGCCGGGGATAGAATTCGTCGGCGACGGTCCGGATCCCCTCGATGAGCGCGTCCTGATACGCCCGCGATCCGTGATCGCGGATGTACCGCTCGGGGGTCTTGCCGAGCGAGAGCACCATGTGTTCGATCCGCAGTAAGCCGACACCGTCCGCACCCGTCGCGGCGGCACGCTCTGCCGCCTCCGGAATCGAGACGTTCACCTTCACCTCCGTCGCCGTCATCGGTTTCACCGGCGTCTCGGGGCGGGCCGCCTCGATGGGTTCGAACTCCTCGGCGGGTTCGGCCGCCTCGTCCGCGCCCGCACGGACGGTCCCCTTGTCGCCGTCGATGGTGATCTGCTGACCGTTCTCGAGGTCGCGCGTCCCCGATCCCGTGCCGACGACCGCCGGCACGCCGAGTTCCCGGGAGATGATCGCGGCGTGACTCGTCATCCCGCCCTCGTCGGTAACGATACCGGCGGCCCGTTTCATCGCCGGCACCATATCGGGCATCGTCATCTCCGTGACGAGGATGTCGCCCTCCTGGACCTGATCGAGATGGTCGAGTTTCGTGACGATCCGAACGGCACCGGAGACGACCCCCGGGCTTGATCCGAGCCCCTGAACGAGGACGTCCGCGGGCTCCTCTTCCCGGTCGTCAGGCCGGTCAGCCTCGGCTTCGGAACGCTCCCCGTCGCCACCGGTCCCCACGGCCGCATCCGCGGAGTCGCGGATCGTCGTGATCGGCCGCGATTGGAGCATGTACGTCTCCCCCTCGCGCATCGCCCACTCCACGTCCTGTGGCACGCCGTAGTGCTCCTCGACGCGCTCGCCGAGGGCGACGAGGTCGGATATCTCCCCGTCAGAGAGGACACGCTCGGTCCGTCGATCGCCTTCGACCTCCCGTTCGACCGTCTGGCCCGTCTCGGGATCTTTCAGCATCTCGATCTTCTTTTCGGCGACGCTAACCGTATCGACGACGCCGCGTTCGGCGTCGTAGACGTAGTTGTCCGGCGAGACCGTCCCCGAGACGACCGCCTCCCCGAGTCCCCAAGCCGCCTCGATGATGACCCGTGGCTCGCCCGTCGAGGGATGGCTGGTGAACAGGACGCCGGACTTCTCGGCGTCGACCATTCGCTGAACGACGACCGCGATATCCACCTCGGCGTGTGAGAAGCCCTTGCGCTGCCGATAGTAGATCGCACGCTGGGTGAAAAGCGAGGCCCAACACTCCTTCACTCGCTGGGCAAGGTCATCGCCGCGGACGTTGAGAAACGTCTCCTGTTGGCCGGCGAAGGAGGCGTCGGGGAGGTCCTCCGCCGTCGCCGAGGATCGGACGGCGACGAACGCCTCCGTCCCCTCCTCACCCATCGAACCGTATCGGTCGAGGATCTCTGCACGGACCGGCTCCGGAAGCGGCGTCTCCATGATCAACTCGTGTGCGGTGTTCGCCGCCTCACGGAGCGCGGCGGAGTCCTCGGGGTCGACATCGACCGCCGCGAACAGCTCCTCGTCGATGCCGGAATCGACGATGAAGGTGCGATACGTGTCCGCGGTGACGACGAATCCGGGGGGGACCGGGAGGCCCGCGCCGATGAGTTCGCCCAGCGAGGCCGCCTTGCCGCCGACCGTTCCCAGATCGTCGGCGTCGACTTCGTCCAGCCAGAGTACTGCCATTCGTGTATCCGGTGGATCCACAAGCCGACGTATGAATCTTCCGACACCCCGAAGCCGAATAAAAGACAACTCGGCTTCGAGTGGTTGCTCATGGGGTATCGTCGCTCATGAACGAAGGAGGGCCGAAAGCGTCGCGGGGAACGAACCGAATCGGCTCGTGAGATCATAACGGTCCTGTCGGCATCTATATCTATTCGCTGTGCCGCGTGCATCCCCTGTTAGGTGTTACAGGTGTTGTAACACCCCGACTGAGCCGTCGTCCGTCACCCGCCGAGTCGCCGCCGTTCCTCGACGAGGAGGCGCTCCCATAGGCCGAACAGCCGGCTGTCGAGGTCGTAAGCGGTATCGACCGCCCGAACCCAGCGGTCGTCGCCGAAGAGCAGCCGCTGGAACCGCCGAATCCGTGGCGAAAGGGACGTGCGGGTGCCACCGTAATACGCCAACGACTCACGGCGAGTTCGCTCAACGAGTTCGGCGGGCACCGCGATCCCATCGGCGGCGGCCGCATGAACGAACCACTCCAGATGCAGGATGGCGTCCGCCAAAAGAAACCGTTCCCGAAAACCCGAAACGCGTTCGAGCGCGGGACGTCCCTCGATCCGAACGTCCGCCGGTCGTGAAAAGTGTGGCGCCGAGATCGTCACCCCGGCGTCGGCCGCGAGCCCGCCAGCGATACGCCGAAGCCGCCACTCGGCGTAGCGTATCGGCGCGATCAGCCCGAGCTCATACCAGAGCGGCATCCACTCGCAGTACGGCTCGGAGAAGCGTGCATCCGCGAGTAGCGTCGTGGAGACGGACCGCGCAGCCGCCGGTGAGAGCGACTCGGGCGACTCCCGTAACCGCGCGGCGACCGCTGGACCGTCGATTTCGTCGGCGCCTGCGAAGTCCATCCCGGAGGCGACGCGACGGGTGTACGCACGGCTCGCCGCGTACCAGTCGGCGAAGTCGGAGGCGGTCGTGAGCGTGAGGAGGCGAAGGACGGTGATGATCGAGATACGCGCTGCCCCGTCAAAACGGCTCCGACGATCCAACGCTGGTGGCGTTCCGGCCATCGCTGGCTCCGGTGGGTTCGGTGGACCCCTCGTCGTCGAGGACGTCCGTGAGTCCCCACTCGGCCGCGCGCGCTCGCGCCTCCTCGCGTGCTTGTTCACGGAGCGCCTCGATCCGATCGTCATCCGCGAGAAAGGAGGCAAGCGCGTCGGTCTCCTCGTGACCCTCCCCGACGTGGCGGTCCTCGGGTGCGGCCGCGCGGGTTCGCGCCGCGAGGTCGGGCGCGTCGGCGAGTTCCGTGGCGACGCTCCCGGGCGGTATCCGCAGCGCGTCCGCCTCATGGGCGGTCTCCAGCGCCGCTCCATCGACCGCATACAGTTCGACGCGATAGGGGCCCGGTACCGCCAGTTCTGCGAGCGCCGCGGGACCGCCGTTGTCGGTCACCGTGTTGTACGCGAGCATCGGAACGCCGTCCTCGAAGGTGATGACGCCCTTGGCCTCCCCGGAGAGCAGCAACGTCTCCTGCGGCACGATCGTCGAGTAGCCGGTCAGCGAGCGGTCAAGCGCGGTTTCGAGCGTCGTCGCGATATCGGAGACGACTCGGGAGCGGAGGAGCGTCCCGCGCGGAATATATAGCTCGGGCGGGTCGGATCCGTCGGTCATGGCGTGTCGGGGATGACGGCGCTGGAGAACCGATCGGCGACGCGGTCGCCGTCGCCATCGTGGACGTCCAACCCACGGGCTGCCCGTCTGAACGCGGCCGCCGCCTCGCTCTCCGGCGCGTGTGCGAGGAGGGGCTCCCCCGCCCTGCGGGCCGCCCGTGCCGCGTCGCTGTCGGGGACGCCCGCGAGGATCGGGCCGCCGAAGTGTCGGTCGGTTCGCTCGGCGATGGTGTCGAACTCGCCGCGGACCTTGTTGAACAACACACCGGCCGTCCCGGTTCCGTACGATCGGGCGTACTCCTGCACCTTGAGCGCGTCCGAGAGCGCGGGGATCGTCGGCTCGACGACGATCACGGTTCGATCCGCGAGCACGATCGGGAGGACGGCCGATTTGGAGCCGAGCGCGGCCGGCGAGTCCAAGAGGATCACGTCGGTGTCGGCGGCCAGCTCGGCGACTACCTCGCGGAGTCGTCCGGGGTCGGCGGCCTCGAACCCGGCGAGCGAGGTTCCACAGGGAACGACGGACATCCCGAACCGATCATATGTCGCCTCCGAAACGTTCGTCGCCGTTCCCTCGACGAGCAGGTCGTGGAGGGTGACCGGCGCGTCGTCGAGCCCGGCGTGAAAGAGGAGGTTCGCCATGCCGGTGTCGGCATCGACTACCGTGACGTCGTGTTCCGCAGACAGCGCCATCCCGAGCGCAAGGGTGCTCGTCGTCTTGCCCGTGCCGCCCTTCCCGCTGGCGACCGCGAACGCCTCGACCATGCCCGCGTTCTGCCGTTGACGGTGTTAAACGTTCCCGTCTCGGTCGGGAGTATTGATGCTTCAGCGATGATTCGTCGATGGCTCGTCGATGCGTGGCTTAAAGTCCCCCCGGGGGCTCGAAACGACCGACGCGGGTACGAAGGGGACCGCTCCGTGGTGCGGGCCGCGATCCGGACACAGCCGCCATCCACGGGCCGCAGATCCCCGGTGCGCCACACGCCCCAACCGCCATCCCCATGACCATCAGCCGCGACGCGATCGATCATCGACCGGAGAGCACGGACGCCTACGCCGCCGACGAGACGACCATCCAGCTTCGCCTCCGCACGAAACGCGGAGATGTGGATCGGGTCCGGGTGCTCTACGGCGACAAGTTCGACTGGCCCGGCTCTGCGAGAAGAACGACGATGACTCGGATCCGGCGTGACGCCCGGTTCGACTACTGGCAGGTCGCCGTCGAGCCGCCGAACCGCCGCCTCTGTTACGCCTTCCATGTCGCCGACGGCGACGACGCCTGCTGGGTCACGGAGTGGGGCGTCGAGTCCGGTGCCGCCGATGGGTTCCCGACGACCGGATCGCAACGACCGCTCCACTACTTCGAGCATCCGTTCCTCCACCCCGGGGACATCATCGACCCGCCTGAGTGGGCCGAAAACGCCGTCTTCTATCAGATATTCCCCGAGCGGTTCGCGAACGGCGATCCGGATCGCGACCCCGACGACGTCGAGCCGTGGGGCGGCCGTCCGACGGGCGATACCGTCTTCGGCGGCGACCTGCAGGGGATCATCGACCGGCTCGCGTATCTCGATGACCTCGGGGTCACCGCGCTCTATCTCACGCCCGTCTTCGAGGCCCCCTCAAACCACAAGTACGACACCGCCGACTACACGTGCGTCGATCCCGCCTTCGGCGACGAGGAGACGCTTCGGCGGCTCGTGTCGGCCGCACACGACCGCGGGATGCGGGTCATCCTCGATGCGGTGTTCAACCACACAGGCTGGACGTTCGAGCCGTTTCAGGACGTACTGGAGCGGGGCGCGGCGTCGCCGTACGCGGACTGGTTTCACATTCACGAGTTCCCGGTCGAGACGGACCCGCCGAACTACGATACGTTCGCCTTCGTGCCGTCGATGCCTAAACTGAACACGGCCAATCCCGAGGTCAGGGAGTACCTGATCGACGTCGCGACCGACTGGATCGAGGCCGTCGATGCCGACGGCTGGCGGCTCGACGTCGCCGATGAGGTCGACCACGCCTTCTGGCGGGAGTTCCGCCGCGAGGTGAAGGCGGTCAAGCCCGACGCCTACATCCTCGGCGAGGTCTGGCACGACGCCCGGCCGTGGCTCGCCGGCGACCAGTTCGACGCCGCGATGAACTACCCGCTGAGCTACGCGATGTACGACTTCCTCGCCTACGGGACGCTCGATTCGACGGGCTTTATGAACCGGGTCGACCGGTTCCTGATGCGGTATGCCGATCGGACGAACGCGGCGATGTTCACGCTGCTCGGCAGCCACGACACCCCGCGGTTGAAACGTCGCCTCGACGGCGACCGTGATCGGGTCCGGCTCGCGCTGTTCTTACTTTTGACGTTTCGTGGCGCACCCTGTCTCTACTACGGCGACGAGGTGGGAATGACCGGCGGCGACGACCCGGACTGCAGACGACCGATGGTGTGGGATCGAGATAAGCAGGACCGCGCGCTCCACGCGTTCGTCCGGGACCTGATCGCGACGCGGATCGACCACCCGGCGCTGCGATGTGGCGAGATCCGATTCGACCGTGAGCGCTCCGGCGGCGACGTCCTCGTGTACCGTCGACTCGCGCCCGACGGCGACCCCGAGGCGGTCGTAGCGATCAACCGTGGTGAGGAGGCGGTGCGGCTTCCGATCGAGGGGGAGAGGACCACAGCCGACGAGGCGACAGCCAACCCGCTGTTCACGACGGAGCAGCACGAACCGAACGATCGTGAGGTCGTCGTCGCGGACGGGGAGATCCAGCTCCCTGGAACCACCGGGGCCGTTTGGTTGCGGCCTCGTGGGCAGTAGCCGGCAGGTCGCCACGAACCGAGCACCAATCCGTGGGTCGGTTCGAACCGAGCACCAACTCCTGACCCGAACCGAGCACCGGCCGACGGAGCGAACGTTCATTGGGCTTCAGGTGTATCCCGGATCATGGCGGATCGATCCGACCTCTCGTTCCTCGACGACCTCGATCTCGACGACGCCCGGATCTCGTTCGCCGAGACCGATCGCGCCCGGTACGGGACGGACTTCGGTACGGACCGGACGGAGCCGTCCCCGCCGGACGTGGTCGTCACCCCCCACTCGACGGCCGAGGTCTCGGCGGTGCTCTCGACGGCGACCGCACACGGCGTTCCGGTCACGCCGTACGCCGCCGGGACGGGACTGGAGGGACACGCGGTCCCCGTTCACGGCGGCATCACGCTCGATATGTCGGCGATGGACGAGATCCGCGCGGTGTACCCGGCGGATCGACAGATCACGGTCGGGCCCGGGATCACCGGCGGCGCGGTCGACGAGGTCGTCGCCGACGAGGGGCTCTTTCTCCCGCCGCTTCCACAGTCGGGCGATGAGGCCACGATCGGCGGGATGGTCGCGACCGACGCGAGCGGGATCTACACCGTGAAGTACGGCGAGGTGAGCGACTGGGTGCTCGCGCTGACCGCCGTGCGCGCCGACGGAACCGTGATCGAAACCGGATCGCGGGCGCGAAAGACATCGAGCGGCTACAACCTCACTGACCTGCTCGTCGGCAGCGAGGGGACGCTGGCGGTGATAACCGAGGTCACCCTGCGGCTCGCGAAGCGGCCGGCGGCGGTTCGGGGCGGTCGCGCCGTCTTCGGCTCGTTGTCCGGTGCCGTCGAGGCGATCGCCGAGGTCCTGCACGAAGGGATCGATGTCGCCGCGATCGAACTCCTCGATGCGCGGAGCGTCCGCATGGTAAACGACTACCTCGGCACCGAGCTTCCGGACGCGCCGATGGTCTTTTTCGAGTGTCACGGCGAGACGGAGACGGTCGGTGCGACCGTGGAGCGCTGTCGGGACGCCTTCGAATCGGGCGACTGCACGCGCATCGAGGTCGCGGACGACGCGGCCACGCTGGCGGATCTCTGGCGGATCCGATCGGAGTTAGGTCGGGCCGAAAGGGCGTACGATCCCGACCTCGATCCCATCCATCCCGGCGACGTCACGGTGCCGATCGGGTCGTATCCCGACCTCGTCAGCGAGGTCGACCGCCTGAGCCGGGAGTCGGGGCTGTTCATGCCGTGTTTCGGCCACGCGGGCGACGGCAACCTCCATTACACCGTGATGGTCGACCGCGACGACCCGGCACAACGTGAGCGGGGCGAGCGTCTCTACCGACGGGTCGTCGAGCGGGCGATCGAACTCGGCGGAACGGCGACGGGCGAACACGGGATCGGACTGGGAAAGCAAGCGTACCTCACGCGCGAGCATGGCGAGGACGCCGTCGAGACGATGCGGATGGTAAAGCGGGCACTCGATCCGACGGACACGCTGAATCCAGGAAAGATGTTCCCGGAGACGGTGGACGGCGGACGGATCGACACCGCTGACGAGTGAACCGCTCAGGAGCCGATCCCCGAACACGTCCTCGGGGTCGTCGATTCGAACGCTCGCCGGGAACGCTTTGTAGCGAGCGATCGATTACCAACCTATGAGCACGGAGATCGACGCGGAGACCCTGCGGGACATGCTCGATGAACGTCGACGCGGCGACCGATCGTTCGTCGTCGTCGATACGCGGCCCGAGGAGAGCTTCGAGGGCTGGCGAATCGCCGACTCGGTGAACTACTTTTATAAACCGTTTCACGAGTTCGATCTCGACGACTTCGAGGCACAAACCGGCGTCACGAGCGACGACGACGTCGTGACGCTCTGTGCGAAGGGGAAGGCGTCGACGGCGTTCGCCGATGAGCTCGAATCGGCGGGGTATCGGGACGTTCATGTCGTCGAAGAGGGCATGCGCGCCTGGTCGGCGGTCTACGATCACGTCCCGGTGCCGCTCCCCGAGGCGGGCGACGAGCCGCTCGACATCGTCCAGATCCAGCGCCGCGCGAAGGGCTGTCTCGGCTATCTGATCGTCGGCGGAACCGCGGGCGACTCCGGCGACACCCCGCATACCGAGGAGTCTGAAGGGGGTGACCGCGTCGCCGTCGCCGTCGACGTCTCCAGACACGGCACGGAGTGGATCGGGGCCGCCGAGGCGTACGATGCACGCATCGTCGGGGTTCTCGACACGCACGTCCACGCGGATCACCTCTCCGGCGGCCGGGCGCTCGCGGACGACCTCGACGTGCCCTACTACCTGCCCGCGGCCGCCGCCGGCCGGGACGTCGCCTACGAGTTCGAACCGATCGAGCGGAACACGACGCTCGACGTGGGTGGGGTGGATCTCAAGGCGATCGCCACTCCAGGCCACACCGAGGACATGGCGAGTTACCTTATCGGTCGTTCGGCGGTGCTCACCGGCGACACGCTCTTTGCGGACGGGATCGGGAGGACGGAGCTGCAGTTTGCGGCCGGTGGGGGCGACGAGGACGATGCCGACGCGGAAAGTGACGACAACGCAGAACGAACCGGCGCGGTGGGCGGCGCACACGACCTCTATGACTCGCTACATGCGACCCTGTTGGCGGAGCCCGACGACATCGTGGTCTGTCCCGGCCACTTCCCCGTCTCGAACGACGGGACGACGGGAAGCGCCGTCCCCGGCGAGCCCGTGACGACGACGGTCGGCGCGGCCCGAACCGACCTCGACGTGCTCGGGCTCGACCGCGAGGCCTTCGTCGAGCGGATCACGGACACGCTGCCCGAGAAGCCGCCGAACTACACGGCGGTGATCGCCGCCAACCGGGGCGTCGAACAGCCGCCCGACCCGATCAGCGCGATCGAACTCGAATTAGGCCCGAACCGCTGTGCGGCCGAGGCGACCGCCGAGCCGCGGGCCGACGACTGAAAAGCGCGGCTCGATTCTGCGGGGCGTCACCGAACGAACTTGCCGAGCGCGTCGTAGAGCCCGTCGCGAAGCGTATCCGGCAGGTGCCGGGCGAGCACGGTCGCCCGTGCGAGCGTGCCGGGCTGGACGCGGGCCGGCGGCTTGGTCGCGCTGGCGACGTTGAGGATGTCCTCGGCGACGCGCTCGGGCGACACCGACCCCGGTCCGTCGCCACCGACGAGCTGGGTGTCCTCGAAGAGGTCATAGAGGTAGTCGTACGCCCCGGAGGGTTCGATCCGCCCGTCGTTCTCGCGGTCGACCTCGCTGGCGACCCGGCTGGCGAACTTCGTCGACACCGGCCCGGGCTGGACCACGACGACGTCGATGCCGAACTCGCGCACCTCGTTGCGGAGGGCGTCCGACATCGCCTCCAGCGCGAACTTCGAGCCCGAGTAGATCCCCCCGCCCGGGAAGGTCACCCGGCCGGCCGTCGAGGAGACGTTGATGATCGTGCCGTCGCGCTCCCGACGCATCGCCGGGAGGACGGCGCGGATCAGTCGATGCGGCCCGTAGACGTTGACGTCGAACTGGTCGTGGACCGCCGCCGTCGTCACGTCCTCGACCGGGCCGAACTGGCCATATCCGGCGTTGTTCACCAGGGCGTCGATCGCCCCCTCCGCATCGAGGATCCGGTCGACGACCCGATCGATGTCGTCGGGATCGGTGACGTCGAGCGTCGCGAGCTCACAGCCGGCCTCCCCGAGCGTCTCGATGTCGGCCGGGTTGCGCGCCGTGGCGTACACCGTCCAGCCCGCGTCGTTGAACAGCGTCGCCGTCGCGCGCCCGATACCCGATGAACAGCCGGTGATGAGTACCGTCTTCTGCACGGAGCACCCTGTGTGTGCCGGCGACATAACTCTCCCGACCGACGGCCGGGGGCTCGGCGCTCCGCCGCCCGACGACGCCGACAATGTCCGACGACGCCGACGATGTCCGACTACGCCGACGACGCCGACGATGCCTCCGGACGCGGCCGCACGAGGTTCGCGAGCGCGACGAGGACGCCGAGGAACCAACCGAGCGGGACGGAGATCCCCACCCACATCAACACGTAGCCGAGCCCGGGAAGCCCCCACTGTTCGCCGAACGTCTCCAGATCGAAGCTGGCACGGAGGAAGTCGTTCAGGCCGCCGACGAAGAGGAAGGTGTCGAGGATCCAGACCGCGAGGTCGTAACTCGGCGGGAGAATGATCTGTTCGAGCGTCGGCGTGACGAGCGCCGCGACGACGGGCGGAAGGAAGAACGCCGTCATCGCGAACGGATACGCGAGCAGCACGCTGACGAACCGGCCGCCGACCTTCGAGAACGTGGCCGCGAGCGCCGTGGAGACGGTGGCGACGATGCTCGCGGCGCCGACGGCGATCACGTCGTCGGGCTGCAGTTGGAGGTGGGTGATGAGCGTCAGCGTCCCCCAGACGATCGCCGCGACGATCACCGCGCCGACGACGCCGATCCGTGTCAGCGCCGAGTCGAGTCTGGTCGCATAAAACCGCGTCGCAAAGCCGAGGAGCAGGAGCGGGTAACCGATCGCCACGAGCGGCGCGCCGAGCGCCGCCCAGAGGTAATATCCCAGCTTCTGGGGCGTCGTCTCCGGCTTCCACTTCCCCAGCACCGTGCTCGGATCGAGTTGGCGGGGAAAGACGACCTCCATCCACGTCTCGTGGAGCCGGACGACATCCAGGAGGAGCGCATCCAGCAACCCGATCTGGCCTCGTCGTTCCATTCGTCCGTTCGTCACTCGCGCGTTGACGTGAACTTTGTGCCTCGGCCCCGTCGCAAGAACGTCGTGTCTCGGCCCCGTCACGGAGACGTCCAGGCGGACCGTCACGGAGACGTCCAGGCGGACCGTCACGGAGACGTCCAGACGGGGACTGACGCACGCGGCGTGTGTGCCCGAGATCCGGGAGACGAAAGCTTGAAACGCCGTTCGGGCGAACCGCGGGTATGGAACTGCGGGTCATCGAGAAGACCGACACGGAACTCCGCATCGAGATCGCGGGCGAGGATCACACGTTTATGAACGTGTTGAAGGGCGCGCTGTTGGAGAGCGAGGGCGTCGCCGCCGCGACCTACGACATGAATCCCGAACAGTCCGGGGGCCAGACCGAGCCGGTATTGACGATCAAATCGGCGGACATCGATCCGCTGGACGCGCTTGAGGCGGCCGCCGCCGATATCACCGACCGGACCGGCGCGCTACGTGACGCGGTCGGAGCGGCCGCATAGGCCGCGTCGGCGATCCGGCCGCACGCCTGTGATGAACCGTCGAACCGGCCCCCTCGCTCCGAAACGCATAACATCGTCCCGGCGGAAACGCAGGTATCATGCCGGTCGATCCGCTCTTCGTCCTACTTCTGCTGGCACTGTTGGGGCTCTTTTTCTTCGGCTATCTGCTGGTTCGGCGTACCCTCATCGGGCTCCGTGAGGGGTACGAGGAAGGACAGCGATAACGATGGCGCTCGTCACGGTCCTCACCTTCCTCGTTGCTGGCTTGGCCAGCCTCTTCATGGCGTGGTCCATCGGCGCGGGATCCTCGGGATCGACGCCGTTCGCCCCCGCGGTCGGCGCGAACGCGATATCCGTGCTACGTGCCGGCTTGATCGTCGGGATCTTCGGCTTTCTCGGGGCCGTGCTTCAGGGTGCGAACGTCACCGAAGCGGTCGGCACCGAGCTGATCGGCGGGGTGACGCTCACCGCCGGTGCCGCCATCGTCGCGCTCGTCACCGCCGCGGGCCTCGTCGCCATCGGCGTCTTCACCGGCTACCCGATCGCGACCGCCTTTGCCGTCACGGGCGCGGTCGTCGGCGTCGGCCTCGCGATGGGTGGCGACCCGGCGTGGGCGAAGTACGCCGAGATCCTCACGCTGTGGATCCTCACCCCGTTCGTCGGCGGCGGCGTCGCCTACGCGGTCGCGCGGGCGCTGATGGGCGAACGGTTCCCCGAACGGCTGTTGACGGCCGGACTTGCCGGGCTCGTCGGAGTCATCCTCGCGAACGTAGGCTTCGCCCTCCTCGGCCCCGACGGCGAACAGGGCTCGATCGCCGGCACCCTCGCGCCCGGCCTCGGAACGGATGGCTTCAGCGGCATCGGCGCGGTCACCCTCGCCATCGCCACCCTCGTCGCCGTCGCGGTCTACGCCGACCTCGGCCGGGACCGGGTGGGTGCCCAGCGACGGTTCCTGCTCGCGATGGGCGCGCTTGTCGCGTTCTCGGCCGGCGGCTCGCAGGTCGGGTTGGCGATCGGGCCGCTCGTGCCCGTCTTCGGCGGGGCCGGGGTGCCGCTGTGGGCGCTGCTCGTCGGCGGCGGGTTCGGGCTGCTGCTCGGGTCGTGGACCGGCGCGCCACGGATGATAAAGGCGATCGCACAGGACTACGCTTCGATGGGCCCCCGGCGCTCCATCGCCGCGCTCATCCCCTCGTTCGCCATCGCGCAAGCCGCGGTCGCGTTCGGGATCCCCGTCTCGTTCAACGAGATCATCGTCTCGGCCATCGTCGGCGCGGGCTATGCCGCCGGCGACGCCGGGGTGAGCCGCCGAAAAATGATCTTCACCGTGCTCGCGTGGACCGGCTCGCTCGTCGGATCCCTGCTGCTCGGGTTCGGCGTGTACTCGGGTGTGTCCCTCGTCCTCTGAGGGGACGCCGGCCGGTCGAATGGCGCGGGCCGTGGGTCGATGATACGGTATAAGTAGCGGGCGAAACGAGTCGCCGGTATGGCCACCATCGGATTCATCGGCGGCAGCGGCATCTACGAGTCGCTGCCGCTTTCGGACGTGCGCGAGGTCGAGTTCGACACCCCTTACGGCACCCCGAGCGACGCCGTCACGATCGGCGAATTTGCGGACACGGGCCGGGAGGTCGCGTTTCTCCCGCGACACGGGAGCGACCACGGTTCCTCACCGACCGACCTGCCGTACCGCGCGAACATGTACGCGCTTAAAAAGGCAGGCGTCACCCATATCTTCGCCTCGAACGCGGTCGGCAGCCTCAAAGAGGAGCTCGCACCGGGCACGCTCGTCGTCCCCGATCAGATCTTCGACCGGACGAGCAACCGCGAGCTCTCCTTTTATGGCGACGGCGTCGTCGTTCACCAGCCGTTCACGGAGCCGTACAGCCCCGAACTCGTCGATCACCTAAGTGAGGCCGCACGGACCGCCACGGACGGGGACGTGCCGGTGGCGAAAGGCGGCACGTACGTCTGTATCGAGGGGCCGCAGTACTCGACCCGCGCGGAATCCGAGTTCTACCGCGCGCAGGGATGGGATCTGGTCGGCATGACGGCGATCCCCGAGGCGAAGCTGGCGCGCGAGGCGGAGATCGCCTATGCGACGGTCGCGGGCGTCACCGACTATGACGTCTGGAAGGCCGACAACGAGGTGACCCTTGAGGAGGTGTTGGAGAACGCCGAGCGGAACCGAACGGCGATCACCGCGGCGGTTGAAGAGGCGATCCGCACCCTTCCCGAGGACCACACCTGTGCGGCACACAGCTCGCTTGAGGGGACCGTCAACACGCCGACGGAGGCGATCCCGGAGGCGACACGCGAGCGCGTCGAGCCGCTGCTCGGTGAGTACTTGTAGGTGGCTGTAGGCACCTGTAAGCACGACGGAGACGGCCCGATCTTTTATAACCGAAAACGGGACCAACCCGGTCCATGACGGAGCACCATTCGGGAACTCCCGACCGCAGCAGAACCGACTTCTGGGCCGACCAGCGGGCGATAGAGGGGCTGCCGGTTCGGCTGGTGATCGCGCTCGTCGTCGGGGTCGCAAGCCTCAGCGTGATGATGGGGATGATCGGCGACATCGACGGGCTCGCCGCGACCGAACTCGACGCACAGCCCGAACCAGAGGTGACGACGCCGGGCGACCAGTCGATCGACGTCGCGGTCGTCGATCCGGACGGCACGCGCATCGCCGACGCGACGGTCATCGTTCGCGGCGGCTCCGCGCGGATCGACGGCGTCGCCACCGCGACGACGGACGAGGACGGGATCGCCACGGTCGACGTCGCGCCGGAACTCGGTCCGAACCAGCCGGACGGGACGCTCACCATCGACATCAAGCCGCCGGCGGGCAGCGACTACGTCGACGAGCGCGAGAACACGAAGGTGCTCGTCGTCGCGGAGTGAGCGGACGGTCAGCCGTGGGCGTCCCAGTCGATCCACTCCCGTTCCCAGCCGTGTTTCGCGGCGCGCCCGCGTTTCGCGAACTCCGCGTCCTCACGGCGGGTGCGGTTTCGCTCGACGCCGAACTGCTCGCCGTCGACGAGCATGGGTCGGAGGCGGGCGGGGCCGGCCGTTTCGACAAGCCGAAAACCGGCCGGCACCGTGGGCGAGCCCGCCGTGTCCCCGACGATCGGTTCGGGATCGGCCTCGGAGACGACGTCGGATCCCTCGGGCGCGGAGGCGACCTCGGATCCCTCGGGCTCGACGGCGACGATCGTCTGTATCGCCGTGCCATGTGGATAGACCAGCCGACCCCCATCGGTCAACTGCTCACGGAGCGGTCGAGGGGGCTCGACGACGGCCGCCTCGAGCAGGATCCGGTCGTACGGGGCATACTCGGGGAGACCGACGGCCCCGTCGCGACGGTCGACGAGGACGGCGTCATAGCCCGCGTCGGCGAGGTTTGATCGTGCGAGGTGGACCGCGTCGCGGTCGATGTCGATCGCATGCACGCGTTTCGCCCCGACGATCTCCGAAAGCGCCGCGGCGGTGTAGCCGATCCCCGCACCGACGATGAGGACGGAATCGTCGGGGTCGGCGTCAAGCGCCGTCAACATCCGGGCGACGGTCGCGGGTGCGAGCGCACGGGTCCCCCCGTGTTCAGATGCACGATTGGCGTACGGGGAGTCCTCGATGAACCGCTCACGCGGGACGCGCTGGAGCGCGGTCAGGACGGACGCGCCGAGGGGTTCACCGATCTGGTGTTCGATCCCCTCGATCATGTCCGTCCGCAGCGCCGATTCGTCCATAGGTTCCCTGCGCGTTCAGTCCCCTAAAACCGTCCGTTTAGAACGGCCGCCGGTCCGGGACGACCGTCCGTCCGGAATGGGACGATCGGTGTCGATCACTGAAGCGGAACGAACCGAACGCCGCCGTGATCCTCACGATCGACGTCCCCGTCGGCGCGAACCGTGAGTCGGACGAGTCGCTGACCGCCATCGGCGCCGACCGGGGCGACGACGTGGCCCCCGGGTCGGGTTCCCTCGACGATCGGATCCGGGACCCCGTCCGCGGCCGCGCAGGTAAGATAGGACGCGTCGAACGGTCCCGCCGACGGGCAGCCCGCCCGACCGTCGCCGACGTGAACGACGACGTCGTAGCCGAGACCGGCGAGGCGCTCCCGGGCGGCGTCGGCGAGTTCGGGAACGTACTCGACGCTGTGGACGTTCCCCGGGCCGACGATCTCGGCGACGACGGCGGCGTGATAGCCACAGCCGGTACCGATCTCGAGGACCCGGTCGCCGCGGTCGACCGCGATCAGATCGACCATGATGGCGACCATGTGTGGGGCACTTATCGTCTGTCCGTGGCCGATAGGAAGCGGTCGGTCGGCGTAGGCGGCGGACCGACGGGCCGGCGGGACGAACTCGTGACGGGGGACCGCCTCGATGGCCGCAAGCGTTGCCTCGCTCACGTCCGTTCGACGACGGAGACGGTCGACGAGCCGTCGCCGGGCCCGCTCGTGGTCGTCGTGCCCCTCGTCGTCACGGGTAGTCATGTGTCCCCCTATCACGCCGGGGCGCCTGAAACCACCGGTCGAACCGGTCCGCATGGGGGCGATGGCCGATGAGATGGGGCAGTCGATCGTGAGACCATACCACATGAAACCGGGGATCAGGCGGATGTTGGCGGCTGAGGACATGCTTCAAGCCGAGGAGAAACACTATCCTTTTGACCCTGCTGTCGGTACCGTTCGGTATAATGGGCCGACGCAAGAAGATCGTTCAAGAATGTGAACGGCTGATGGACGAGCCGGAGAACATCCGGAACATTGCCATCGCCGCCCACGTCGATCACGGGAAGACGACGCTCTCGGACAACCTGCTGGCGGGTGCGGGGATGATCTCCCAGGACACCGCGGGCGAGCAGCTCGCGATGGACACGAAGGAGGACGAACAGGAGCGCGGGATCACGATCGACGCGGCGAACGTCTCGATGACCCACGAATACGAGGGAACGAACCACCTCATCAACCTCATCGACACGCCGGGCCACGTCGACTTCGGTGGCGACGTCACCCGTGCAATGCGTGCAGTGGACGGCGCGCTCGTGGTCGTTGACGCCGTCGAGGGAGCGATGCCACAGACCGAGACCGTGCTTCGGCAGGCGCTCCGTGAGGGCGTGAAGCCGGCGCTCTTTATCAACAAGGTCGACCGCCTCATCTCCGAGCTCCAGGAGGGCCCCCAGGAGATGCAGGAGCGGCTCCTCGCGGTCATCTCGGACGTCAACGAGCTGATCCGCGGGATGACCGAGGACTACGACGACATCGACGACTGGACCGTCTCCGTCGAGGAGGGAACGGTCGGCTTCGGCTCCGCGCTGTACAAGTGGGGCGTCTCGCTGCCGTCGATGCAGCGAACCGGCATGGACTTCGGCGACATCATCGATCTGGAACAGGCCGACAAACGCGACGAGCTGCACGAGAAGACGCCGCTTTCGAACGTCGTGCTCGACATGGTCTGTGAGCACTTCCCGAACCCCGTGAAGGCGCAGCCGATGCGGATCCCGCGGATCTGGCGCGGCGACGACGAGAGCGACCTGGCCGAGTCGATGCGGATCGTCGACGAGGACGGCGAGGTCGTCTTCATGGCGACGGACATCTCGATGGATCCCCACGCCGGCGAGATCGCGACCGGCCGCGTCTTCTCCGGCACCCTGGAGAAGGGTCAGGAGCTCTACGTCTCCGGGACGGCGGGGAAAAACCGCATTCAGAGCGTCGGGCTGTTCATGGGGAGCGAGCGCGAGGAGGTCGGTCACGTTCCCGCCGGCAACATCGCGGCCGTCACCGGCCTGCGCGATGCCATCGCGGGTTCGACCATCTCCTCCGTCGAGATGACGCCGTTCGAGTCGATCGAACACATCTCCGAGCCGGTCATCACGAAGTCCGTCGAGGCACAGAACATGGACGACCTGCCGAAGCTCATCGAGACGCTCCAGCAGGTCGCCAAGGAGGATCCGACGATCCAGATCGAGATCAACGAGGACACCGGCGAGCACCTGATCAGCGGTCAGGGCGAGCTGCACCTCGAAGTGATCACCCAGCGCATTCGGGACAATCAGGGCATTCCGGTCATCACCGGCGAGCCGATCGTCGTCTACCGCGAACAGCCCCAGCAGCAGTCCCGCGAGGTTGAGGGCGTCTCGCCGAACCGCCACAACAAGTTCTACCTCACCGTCGAGCTGCTCGACGACGAGATCGTCGAGGCGATCCAGCTCGGCGAGGTCTCGATGGACATGCCGGAGCTGGAACGTCGCGAGGCGTTACAGGAAGCCGGGATGGACAAGGACACCTCCCAGAACGTCGAGGACATCCACCGGACGAACATCCTCATCGACGACACGAAGGGGATTCAACACCTCAACGAGACGATGGAGCTCGTCCTCGAAGGGCTACAGGAGGCGCTCGACGACGGGCCGCTGGCCGCCGAGCCGGTGCAGGGAGCGCTGTTCCGCCTGCACGACGCGAAGCTCCACGAGGACACGATCCACCGCGGACCGGCACAGGTCATCCCCGCCGTCCGCGATGCGGTTCACCGCGCGCTGATCGACGGCGAGGTTCGGCTGCTGGAGCCGATTCAGGACGTCCGTATCGACGTGCCGTCCGAGCACATGGGCGCAGCGTCGGGCGAGATCCAGGGTCGCCGCGGCCGCGTCGACGACATGTACCAGGAGGGTGACCTCATGGTCGTCGAGGGCATCGCGCCCGTCGAGGAGATGATCGGGTTCTCCTCGGACATCCGCTCGGCGACCGAGGGTCGGGCGTCCTGGAACACCGAGAACGCCGGCTTCCGGGTGCTCGTCGACAACCTGCAGCGCGAGACGATCATGGAGATCCGCGAGCGGAAGGGGATGAAGCTCGAACTGCCGGTCTCCATCGACTACATTTAAAAGGGCCGCCGTGGGCGTCGGAGTTGGCGCCCGACTGTCGTCGGCCCCGTTTTTATCCTCGTGTCCGCGGCTTCGATCGCTTCGTCCGTGGAGCGACGGCGACCACATCGGGGGCAACGAATGCCAACGCCGAAGGCTTATACCTCCTGCCCCAACTTCGTTTATGCATGCAGACGGGTAGGAACCCCGATCGGCGTATCGAGATAGCGCGAGCGAGCGACGGCTCCGCGTCGATCACAGGGGGACGGTTGGCGTCGCGGGCTCGGACACGCTTGACGCCGCGGGCACGGTTGACGCCGCGGGCTCGGGCACTCGACACGCCGGAGCGGGTGTCGGGGGTGAGGACCCGATGACCGCCCCGGAGTTCGACGGGGTCGACGGCGTCGATCCGGCCCTCGGGTCCGCGAGCGATCCCTCCCCCGACGGCGGTCACTCGCCGGAGCCGTCGACACACACCGTTCGGCTGGAACTCGTCGACGAACCCGGGCAGCTGCTGGCTGCATTGCAGCCGATCGCCGACAGCGGCGGAAACCTCCTATCGATCTATCACGAACGGGGGAACAAGACGCCGCGCGGTCGGATCCCCGTCGAGGTCGACTTCGAGGCGACCGAAGAGCGGTTCGAGGCGATCGTCGAGGCGCTCCGCGAGGCGGGTGTGAACGTGATGCAGGCCGGCACGGAGGAGTACGCCGAGGAACTCACGGTCGTCGTGTTCGGGCACCTGATCGACACGGACCTTTCCGATACGCTCACGCGGATCGAAGGCTGTGCGTCGGCCTCGGTCGCGGACGTCTCGCTCGCAGCACCCCGTGGAACCGAGGACGTCTCGAGCGCACGGCTGCGCCTGGAGGCACGTGCGGGCGAGACGGCAGCCGCGCTCGAAGCCGTCCGGTCGATCGCCGAGGAGAAGGGGCTTCGTGTCGTCGAGCCGCTCGCGGGGGTGGAGGCATGAAACTCGCCGTCATCGGCGCCGGGGCGGTCGGCCGGTCGGTCGTCGAGTTGGCCGGCGAGTACGGTCACGAGGTCGTCGCCGTCGCGGACTCCTCGAGCGCGATCGTCGAACCTGACGGCGTCGACGCCGAGGCGGTACTCACGCGCAAAGCGGAGATCGGCGTCGTCGGCGACGATGACCCCGACGACGCGCTTGCGGCCGACTACGACGTGTTGGTGGAGGCGACGCCGACGACCCTCGGCGACGCTGAACCCGGGTTCTCCCACCTCAAGACGGCCCTCGAGCGCGATCGACACGTCGTGCTCGCGAACAAGGGACCGGTCGCCGAACGGTTCGGCGACGTCCGGGCGCTTGAGGCGGACAGCGCGGGCGGCGTTCGCTTCGAGGCGACCGTTGGCGGGGCGATCCCGGCGATCTCGACCGTCGAGGACGTCGAGCCGAGCCACGTGACGGCGATCCGGGGCGTGCTCAACGGCACCGCGAACTTCATCCTCACCCGAATGGCGGCCGAAGGGCTCGATTACGACCACGTCCTCGCGGAGGCACAAGACCTCGGCGTCGCGGAGGCGGATCCCTCCTTCGACGTCGAGGGGACCGACGCGGCGTTGAAGTGTGTCATCCTCTCAAACGTGCTCTCGTTCGGGGCGGCGGCGGACCCGTCGAGCGCGCGGGAGTTCACGCTCGCGGACGCTGCGGTCTCGGGGATCCGTGACATCCCGGGATCGGCGCTCCGACTCGCCGCCGAGGACGGCCGGACCGTCCGGCTGATCGGCGAGGCGACCGGCGAGACGGTCCGGGTCGCCCCCCGATTGATCCCCGAGAACGGAACGCTCGCGGTGAACGGGACACAGAACATCGTGCAGATCGAGACGACCCATGCCGGTCGGCTCAACATCTCCGGGCGCGGGGCGGGTGGCCCGGAAACCGCGAGCGCGGTCCTCGGTGATGTCGGCCGGCTGAAATAGCCCACGTGTCGAACTCCCGATCGTGCGCCGCCCTCGCGTGGTGGCGTGTGTCAGGAATCGCCGGACGGCGGCGGGATCGACTGTGGTACGTATCGAAACCGTTTTAGTGGAATCTACCGAAACCTACTCACAGAGCGCCTTAGCGCGTGATTACCCCATGAGTGACAAACCGCACCAGAATCTGGCCATCATCGGCCACGTCGACCACGGAAAGAGCACGCTCGTGGGCCGACTCCTCTTCGAAACGGGGAGCGTCCCCGAGCACGTAATCGAGCAGCACCGCGAGGAAGCCAAAGAGAAGGGCAAGGGCGGATTCGAGTTCGCCTACGTGATGGACAACCTCGCCGAGGAGCGCGAGCGTGGTGTCACCATCGACATCGCCCACCAGGAGTTCGACACGGACAAGTACTACTTCACCATCGTCGACTGTCCGGGCCACCGTGACTTCGTGAAGAACATGATCACGGGTGCCTCCCAGGCGGACAACGCGGTCCTCGTCGTCGCCGCCGACGACGGTGTCGCGCCCCAGACGCGAGAGCACGTCTTCTTGGCCCGAACGCTCGGGATCAACGAGCTCATCATCGCCGTCAACAAGATGGACGTCGTCGACTACGCGGAGTCGACGTACGACGACGTCGTCGAGGAAGTGAAGACCCTGCTCAAGCAGGTTCGGTTCAACACCGACGAGACGACGTTCGTTCCCATCTCGGCGTTCGAGGGCGACAACATCGCCGAGGAGTCCGACGAGACGCCGTGGTACGACGGCCCCACCCTGCTGGAGTCGCTCAACAACCTGCCCGAGTCCGAGCCGCCGACGGACGCGCCGCTCCGGCTCCCCATCCAGGACGTCTACACCATCTCCGGTATCGGAACGGTCCCCGTCGGACGGATCGAGACCGGTGTCCTGCAGACGGGTGACAACGTCTCCTTCCAGCCGTCGGACGTCGGCGGCGAGGTGAAGACGGTCGAGATGCACCACGAGGAGGTCCCCAAGGCCGAGCCCGGCGACAACGTCGGGTTCAACGTCCGTGGGATCGGCAAGGACGACATCCGCCGCGGCGACGTCTGTGGCCCGGCCGACGACCCGCCGACGGTCGCAGAGACGTTCAAGGCGCAGGTCGTCGTCATGCAGCACCCCAGCGTGATCACGGCCGGTTACACGCCCGTCTTCCACGCGCACACGGCGCAGGTCGCCTGTACGATCGAGCAGATCGATCAGAAGATCGACCCCGCCTCGGGTGAGGTCGCCGAGGAGAACCCGGACTTCATCAAGTCCGGCGACGCCGCCGTCGTCACCGTCCGCCCGCAAAAACCGCTCAGCATCGAGCCGTCCGGCGACATTCCGGAGCTCGGCAGCTTCGCCATCCGCGACATGGGTCAGACCATCGCGGCCGGCAAGGTGCTGGAAGTCAACGAGCGATAATCGATGCAGCAGGCACGCGTCCGCCTCGCCGGCACCAGCCCCGAGGACCTCGACGACATCTGCGACGACGTCCGCGAGATCGCGGACTCGACGGGGGTCGCCCTGTCGGGACCGATCCCGCTGCCGACGAAGAAGCTGGAGATCCCGTCGCGAAAGTCCCCGGACGGTGAGGGGACGGCGACGTGGGAGCACTGGGAGATGCGCGTCCACAAACGGCTGATCGACATCGACGCCGACGAACGCGCGCTTCGACAGCTCATGCGCGTCCAGGTGCCGAACGACGTCAGCATCGAGATCGTCCTCGAGGACTAAGCGCTAGGGCGCATCCGCGCCACGCTCTCACCGCGGGTTCCGTTTTCCCATTTTTCCGCCCGTGAGCGACCGCCCCGTCAGTCGAACGTCGATCCGGGATGAATCAGCGAGTGTCCAGCAACCGAATCCGACCCGCGAGGAGCCCGCAGAACGCGCCGACCGCATGGGCGATCAGCGCGACGCCGGGGGCGGCCGTAAGGAGGGTGAGAACGACCGCGATGGCTCCAAAGAGGGCGATCTGTGCGCGAGGGGAGAGCCGGAGGCGGTCGAAGAGGGTCGCGCTGGCGACGTTGCCGGCGAGCAGGTAGCCGCCGAGCGCGAAGACGGCGCCGCTTAACCCGAGAACGGCCGGTGCAGAGCCGAGGAGGCCGCCGAGGGTGACCTGTGTGATCCCCGCAAGTGCGCCGGTCGTAATCACGAAGGCGTGGAACCGCGCCCGGGTGGTGTGGCGTTCGACGAGCGGGCCGACGATGAGGAGGGCGATCGCGTTCCCGAGAAGGTGTTCGATCGAGCCGTGCGCGTAGACGCTTGTCACAACGGTCCAGGGCGCGACGGAGATGGGAGGGGCGAGCGCAAACGCCCACGC
Organism: Halorubrum vacuolatum; assembly: GCF_900188065.1. GTDB lineage: Archaea > Halobacteriota > Halobacteria > Halobacteriales > Haloferacaceae > Halorubrum > Halorubrum vacuolatum. Next base: position 9,212 of record NZ_FZNQ01000006.1, on the reverse strand, counting down.
GAGCCCGACGACGCCGAGGGCGAGTTGGGCGACGCCGACGAGACAGACGATCGCGAGCGTTTCGAGCGTGGCGCGCATACCCGTCCTTGGCGGCGGAGCAGTATAAATCCGTGAACGCTTGTGGTGGCTGGAAAGACGACCGTGTGGCCGATTGCCCCTTCCAGGAACCCGAAAAGGGAAGGTACAAATACGAACGTCGACTGTGATCGGATGCGGGCTCGTAGATCAGCGGCAGATCGCTTCCTTCGCAAGGAAGAGGCCCGGGGTTCAAATCCCCGCGAGTCCATCGCGATTTCTCTCGAAGATTAGGGACGGTAGAACCGTCTCTCAGAGCCCATACGAGGAGTTCTGGATGTTGGTATATATATGATCAGGGTCATTGGTCTGGGGGAGTTGAACGAGATTCCTCTTGCACCCTCTCGCGTGCTGGTGATCAGCGTAGTGAAATCCGAACTGTCGAACACATCGTGGGACAGGGCTTCCTGCGTAACCACCGTCGCGGGGAGCACCCCAGTCTGGCTTCATATATCGATCGAATAGTCAGGAAAATAAGCGGGGGTGAGGGACGGTGACTGGCAGAAGCGGAATCAATGAAGATCCTCTCACGGAAGGTTCCGTGACAGCCGCGTTCACTGCGGCAATTGATTGGTTCTCCCAACAACTTGACACCGAGCTTCCAAAGGACGTCCAATATTCCACTCCTAGAGAGTACTATCGCGACGCTCGGGGCTGGGGTGAGGACACGATAGAGGCGAAACAGCTCGGGTACGCCCCAGCCGACACTCACGACCGGCTTTTAGCATACCTACACCGGCGGGGGTTCGATCGGAGAACGATCATCGCGACCGGGCTATTTCAGGAGCGAGGAGACGGGAACCTCTCGGCAGCGTGGTCCGGGCGGTATGTCCTCCCGTATCTCGACGAGGACGGCCGCGCCGTGTTCGCGATCACACGGGCCCTCGACCCGGCGCACTCCGCCGACTGGGCGGGTCGGTACGGTGAGGAGGACGACCCGGCAAAGTACCACAAGATCGCCGTCTCCAGCGACGAGGTCGTTGTCGAGGAGCCGATTTACGGCCTCGACACCGTCCGCGAGGGGGAGCCGGTCATAATCACCGAAGGGATCGCCGACGCGATCACGGCCCACCAAAACGGGCTCCCGGCCCTCTCCCCGGTCACGACCACGTTCAAAAAAAGCGACCGCGAGGACCTCCTCGACGTCCTACAGGCGTACGACGTCCCCCGAGTGTATATCGTTCAAGACGCCGAAGAGCCGTCCTCCGCGATCGACGAAAACGACCGACTGACACTCCCCCAGTACGGGGAGGGTCTCCGCGGCGCCGTCTCGACGGGCGCGTTCCTCACCGAGGCCGGCGTCGACGCCCGGATCGCGGAACTTCCACGACCGGGCCTCTCAAAGGTCGATCTCGACGATTACCTCATAGAGTGGGACGGCGACCTCGCTCCGGTCCTCGCGGCCGCGGTCCGTGCGACGGACCACCCGGCATATACCGAGCCGTCGACCAACTCCTCGCAGAGCGACACCGAGGACCGAGACACCTCGACGGTCTCGTCCTCCAACGGTCGGTCGGCGCTGTTCGACCTCGACATTACCGACGTGACCGGCCTAAGTGAGGGCGATCGTGGAAAGAACCCACTCGGACACCACGGGGAAAGTGAAAATTACTTTGTCGTCAAGAGGGCGGAGCTTGCGACCGATTTCAAGTACGGAGTTAGTTACAACGCGCTTACGTACATCCTGGTCGAGGCCGACGGACGACGCGCCGACGACCCCGACGGGAGTCTCGACGACGACGAGGTCTTTACAGCATGGAAACACGCCAAGGACCAGAGTTACGTCTCGAACGACGACCCGGTCCCATACCGCGGCCTAATTGGCGTCGCTCTCAAGGACGGCCTCGTCCACGCCGACGACCTCGTCCGCCGTGATACTGATACCGGAGAGGTCGTCGCCGATCCCGAGGACCACGACGGGAAAAGCTACCGGGCGCTGCCGTCGGGCGCGTATAACCAGGTCCTCGACCATATCTCGGAGGAGTACGACGTCGATCCCGGCCGGGAGCCGGTGGGGGCGTTCGACGGGGAGGAGGACGACTCCGGCGAGGAGTACCGCGACGACCCGCGGGAGATCGGCGCGACCGTCGACGTCCGCCGCGCATGGGACGCTGCCGCGCGTGTCACACCCGACGAGGTCGAGGGCCTCGACGCGGCGCCCGACGCGCCCGAACGGTTCGCGTGTCCCGCCACCGGTGAGGCCGTGGACGTCGTCCGCGCCGTCGCCGTCGCCGAGGGGATCGTCGACGGTCCCGAGGACGACCTCGGAGACGCATACGCCGAGGCGTACGCGACCGCTCGCGACCAGTACGAGGCGCCCCTCCCCAAATACTACACGACACGCGACGCGATCGCGGAATTCGACGCCGTCCTCGATGTAATCGGAGAGGCGACGTTTTGGGACCTCGACACCGACGCCCTCGCGACCGAGGTCACGGCGGAGGGCGACGAGGTCGGCGGCGAGGCCGCCCGCGCGTTAAATCCCGCCTGGCGCGACTCCGAAGGTGAGGCCTCGGTGCTTGTGTTCCCGAGCGGGACGGTGTGGGACGCCGACACCGAGCGTGTCCTCGACGTCGTTCGGTTCGCCGCCCTCGACGCGGGGATCGTTCGACACCCCGACGACCCGCTCGAAGGGTCCGACTTTGTCGACGCGTACGCTGCCGCTCGCGACCAGTACGGAGCGCCCCTCCCCCGGTGGAAACCCGCCGAGGACGGCTCCCGCGAGGTCACGCCCCAACTCCCAACCGCCGAAGAGCTGGTCGACGCCCGCGAGCTCGATGGTGTCGATCCCGACGCCCTCGACGAGGCGCGGGCCGACGTCGAGGAGCTTATCGGAGACGCGACCGCCGAGGACGGCTCCCCGACCGTCGTCGCCGCGCTGCCGGCGACGGGAAAGACGACCGGGACCGTCAAAACGGCGCGCGACCGGCCGCTTTCGTACCTCGCACCCCGGAAGGAGTTACAGGCCCAGGCCCTCGAAAAGGCCGACCGCTGGGGCGTCGACGCCCGGATCCTTCCCGTGTTCGCGGAGGAAAACGTCCGCGACGACGTCCTCGCGGCCGCGACCAAGTACATCCGCGAGGGCGGAAAGGACCGGCTCCGCGACCGGTGGTCGCTGGTCTCCCGAGCGCTTGAGGGCACCGGCGGAGACGACGAGGACGTCGACGTCGAGGACATTTTTGTCGAGGAGGAGACCGACGAGGACGACGTCGATCTCGACCGCCCGACGTGTCCCGTCGCCGACGGTGAGTATGGGCCCGCCTGGGCGCTCGTCGTTCACGTCGCCCGCCGCCTCGGATACACCCCTCGCGAGATTCATACCGAGGCCGCTGGGTTGTTTGGTGCCGATCTCCCGTGTTCGGAGGACGGCGCGACGTGTCCGTATACCGAAGGGTGGGAACACGCGAGCGACGCCGACGACACCGCCGACCTCCTCGTCGGGTCGTACGTTCACGCCCACGTCGCGAGCGTTCGGACGGCTTACAGCCGAGACGCCCACGGCCGCGTCGACACCGCGCCGCGAGCCGTCGTCCTCGACGAATTCGTCGGGGAGGCCTTTACCCGGGAATTCGACGACCTCGCCCCCGATCATGCGACGTGGCTCGCCCGGTCGCTCCGCGAGGACGTCGAGGACCAGCGGGATATGTACGAGGCCGACCTCTCGGGCGACGAGTGGGTCCGTGCGTGGCTTGAGGGGCGCGTCGACGACCTGGACGCCGTCGACCAGGCCGTCGCCGCGCTCGCCCGCATGGGCGACCTCCTCGACGCTCGCGAGGACGCCGGCGAGATACTCTCGGAGGTCGACGACGATCTCCTCCGGAACCTCGGTGTCCGCGAGGCGCTTGAGGACGTCTCGACCGGCGACGACGCGGCCGAGGCGTTCCGCGACCTTACCGACGCGCTCGACGCGCTCGACCCCGAGCAACCGGGCGCGGGTGTTGAACGGTGGATCCGACCGGCCGTCGTCGAACCCCTCGCGAGGGCGACCCTCTCGGGTGTGTCGAACCCCGACCTCGCCGCGGTCGAGCTGGGCGAGCTGCCGATCGCGGGCGACCTCCGACTCCTCGTCGAGGAGGCCGTCGAGGCCGTCCGTGACGGGACCGAGGCCGCCTCCGCGCGGCTTAACGCGGCGATGACGGCGCTCCGTGGTAGTCGCGAGGGGTGCCGGCGCCTCGCCGCCTGGGCGACCGACGGATACGCACACCCCGACGCCCATCACCTCCTTGAGGCCGTGGTCGCCGACGAGCCGCGCCGGATCCATACTGACGCCTGGGCGTTCGACGACCGCGCCACCGACGGGACGACGCTTGACGTCGTCGACACCCACGGCCGCGCGACGACCGTCCTCGACCGAAACGGTCACGGCGCGTTATTACACAACCCACCCGCCCGGACCGACGCCGGCGGTGAGGACGTCCCTCTCGTCGCCCTCGACGCGACCGGCCGCGCAGAGTTGTGGTCCGTCGCGCTGGGCGAGGACGTTTCCGTAGACGATATTCACGACTCAGCGGCCGAACGGGCCACGTTCCTTGAGGACGCCCTCGACCTCCGCGTCCTCCGCGCTGCCGACCGGCCGCGGTACTACGAGGGCTCGCCCGCATCGAAGGACACCGACGGCGACGTCGCGCTCCTTGAGGCGCTCGCCGAGGAGTACGCCGGGATCGACGCCCCGCGACGCCGCGACGAGGCCGCCTCGACCGTCGGGAAACCCGCGGCGATTACGACGAAAGGCGTTCGCGAGGTCCTCGAAAACGATGCGCGTCTTGACGGTGTCGTCTCCACGTGGGAGAACTACGGGAACCTCAAAGGATCGAACGAGCTGGGCGACCAGCGCCTCGCCGCTATCCTCGGGTGTCAACACTACGGCGACCACGCGATCGAACGGTTCGCCGCGCTCGGCGGTGAGGAGGTCGACACCGACCGCCGCTCTGGGCGCGGCGCTGACCTCGCGTACGGATCCGAAATCGGCGACGCCTATCTCAAACACATGACCGAGGACCAGACCATGCAGGCGATTCTCCGGTTCGCGAGGGGTGGCTCCGGCGCAACCGTCGTTGCGAGGACCTCAGCGCTCCGCAGCGATCTCCCAGTCGTCGGCGAGGGACAGGTCGTCGAAACGTGGTCGGAGACCGCGACCAAGATCGCCAGTCACTACCGGACACTGGGCCGCGAATTCACGACGGCCGACGTCCGCGACGTCGTCGACGTCGGTCCGCGCCAGGTCCGCCGTGTCCTTGCCGAGCTCGCCGACGCCGGATACATCCGCCGGGTCAAGGAGGCTGACGGCCGGGCCACAACGTACGAACGCGTCGAAGACCCGAACGCCGGGGAGGTTGACCTTCCCAGCCGCGAAGAGGCCGTCGCGCCGGTCGAACCCGGAAACTCCGCGACTAAGGAATGTTATACATGGAATGTCCGGGTTCAGGGTAGAGATCCGGGCTCAACGCTCGGCACAGTACTGCCCGAACAGTCGCCGTGGGCTGCGCCCCCTGCTCCGGATACGTTTGACGGGGTCGAACCCCCCTCCTGACACGAACGACGACCGGCTTGCAAGCCCTCCTTGACAGCAATGCGTATGTCTTGTTCCCCGTATCCCGCTAAATTACAAAGTTATGGCTCTGTTGAAATCCTTAATCAGTGATAGCATTGAGCGATCATGCTGAATAAACAGCGCGAATGTAGCGTACCGGGCTTGAGCAGCATGAGTTGGTTTCGGCACAGCATGTTCGCGACAGAAACAGCGAAGTACCGTATGAGTGCAGCGGATCAGCGAACAGAGAACGCCCACTCGTTCTCGGGTAACTCCGCCAGATGTGACTCAACCTGCTCGGCGTGTGCGTGCCCGAGATCGCGGAAGATGTCGAGGCTCTGCTGGTAGTACTCCCGGGCCTCCTCGTACTCGCCTAGGCGCTGGGCGACCACTCCGAGGTTTTTGAGGCTTTTGGCCTCGCCGGCCCGGTCGCCGATGTCGCGGTTGATGTCGAGGCTCTGCTGGTGGTACTCCCGGGCGTCCTCATACTCGCCCAGATTGCTGGCGACCACTCCGAGGTTGGTGGCCTCGCCGGCCCGGTCGCCGATGTCGCGGAGGATGTCGAGACTCTTCTGGTAGTACTCCCGGGCGTCCTCGTCCTCGCCCAGCGCCCCGGCGACCACTCCGAGGTTGTTGAGGCTTTTGGCCTCGCCGGCCCGGTCGCCGATGTCGCGGTTGATGTCGAGGCTCTGCTGGTGGTACTCCCGGGCGTCCTCGTACACGCCCAGCACCTCGGCGACCACTCCGAGGTTGTTGAGGCTTTTGGCCTCGCCGGCCCGGTCGCCGATGTCGCGGAGGATGTCGAGACTCTGCTGGTAGTACTCCCGGGCGTCCTCGTACTCGCCCAGCACCTCGGCGACCACTCCGAGGTTGTTGAGGCTTCTGGCCTCGCCGTGCCGGTCGTCTACTTCCCGTGCCTCTTGCAGTGCCTGTTTGTATTCCGCACGGGCCTTCGGGTACGCTCCACGTTTGCGGTGGGCGTGCCCGCGGGTGGTGACGATCCACTGGCTTGTGTCCTCCGAGATGGCCTCGGGAAGTTCGTATCGCGCAGTCTTCGTCGTCCCGAACAGCGGGGCCAGCACCGGCCAGCGCTCGCCTACCTCGAAAATCGCCTCAACGTATTCTGCTGCCGCCGCTCCCGGGTCGTCGGCAATCGACGCGAGCACTGCCGAGTCAGGGAACGCGCGGGCCAGTTCCTCCCGGTGGGTCTCGTCGTCACAGAGTCGGAACAGCGCATCCAGACACCGCCCCACGCGGGGTTCCGACCGATCGCGGAGCCGACTCGTTGCCTGCTGTGCGGCGTGCTCGCGGGCCAGGTGCCGTAGGTATAGTGTCGACCAGAGTTCGTGAGTGGTCCGGACCGGTCCCTCGTCTCCACTGGTCCGGTACAGGAACCACCCCTCCAGGGCCGCACGAATATCGACAATCTCGTCGTGTGTGTCGATGTCGTGGCCGTATTCGGCCGCGAGCGCGTGAACCAGTTCGGGATGGATACCGATTCCGGCGGCGTTCAGGAGGTTCACCATCACGCCGACGTCGGCGAGCAACGCTGGATCGAACCGCGAGAGGTCCCGCACCGCGTCCTCGCTGCCGGGATTGTGTAGCGTCTCGTACCGGGATCGAACGTGAGCTTCAAAGCCCGTTTCAGTCCCCTCGCGGTCAATTGAATCCCACCCGACCGGCAGATGGAACGACAACAGCAGGAACGCGCCGAACTCTTCGGCGTCCTCGCCCGTGATTTCGGCGTAGAGGTGGGCCGGGTCACGCCCGACTGTCCGTCCGGTCGCCTCCTCGAAGGCGTTCACGACTCGCACGATATCCGTGTCGGTGATCGCCGGCAACTGATATTGAGGAAGCCGGTCGAGCAGGTCACCGAGACGGCGTTTCGTCCGGTCGGTCGCCTCACCGGCGCCGAACTGTTCGAATTCCCCGCGGCGTGCGTCGAGTAGGAAACTCACCGTCGGGGTGTCGCCATACTCCTCAATGACACCTAGGATTGCGTTAGCCGCTTCGCGGACGGCGTCCTCAACGACAACAAGGACATGCCCCTCACTCCGGTCGATTGCGTCGCTGAGCGTACCAGTACTCTGGAACTGGCCGTCGCCGCGCCCACTCTCGCGATACAGCACTGGGCCGGTCTCTTCGGCCTGATACCACTCGAGGGCCACCTGCTTGCAGAGCGTGCTCTTGCCAGCGCCCGGCCGACCAACAACGATACGATTCTGGCCGGCTTCCAACGCGTCAATGAGTTCGGCACTGGCAGTCGTCTCCTCTTGATGCCCACTCCGAGCCGCCGGGATGCCCGCATGGACGTCGGCGAGCGTAAACGTCGTCTGCCAACACGTCTCGGGCGACGGGCTCACCCGCTCGAAGTAGACCGACGAAAGCTGGCGAAAGCCCTCGTTGCGGATGTCCTGGGTCAGCAACCGGTCGACATCCTCTTGCAGCGTGTCGAGCCGTTCCAAGAGGTCCCTGATTTGCTCGACAAGCACGAGGTTGGTTTCGGCCTCGAAGACAGCAGCGAGTTCCTCGTCGCGCGCAACGCGGCGTTCGAAGTCGGCGACTGCGCGCCTGTAGGCTCGCGTCAGTGCCCCTTCGATGGCCGCGCGGACGTCCGCGTCTTCTCGCATGGCTACCCCGACACCCTCGTTGACGGCCCCGATTGCCTCCGCGAGACTAGCGATGGCCGCCTCCTCGTCCTGAAAGAGGATGTCGATTTCTTCGCGTGCGTGACGGGAAGTAGGGTCTGGCGCTGCCTCGGTGATGGCGAGGTGTTCGGCGACGGCTCCCCAGTCAGTGGTTACGCCTGCGAGTTCGTTAGAATCGCGGCGTTCGTTTTCTTCTTTGATGGCCTGTTCGAGCGCTTTGTTGAACTCGGTGGCGACGCCGCTAATGGCCTCTGACACCTGGCGATGGCGCAGCGCGGCCCGTACTTTCCGGGCACCAACGCCCGTCCCAGCTGTCAACCCCGTCGCGAGCAGATTGATTGCGAGTGATTCGAGCATATGTCTGGACTGGCTGACTGGATGAGTGAGGATAATGCCGGGCCGAGTATTATAGGTTTAGTGATAGGGCCCATCAGTAGGCCAGCGGATTCTGACGCTGTCCGCTATGTCGGTTAACGGTACGAGATGGAAGACCACCGTGCTGAACTCACGCTCTGTATCTCGCACGACGCACGAAACCTATCACTATCGGAGGGTTTCAACAGAGCTAGAGGTGCGTATAATCTCCGTCCGTGTGGTGGACTGTTCGGTAATCTCATCAATCAGCTGGAACACTGACCCACGATCGGCCTCGCCATACTGCTGGACACACGTTTCGAATGCGCAACTGCCACCGATTGCTAACATCTGGATAAACTGGGATCGGGTGTCAGGCTGCTTAATCCCGGACAGGAATCGACGCGACCTCCTCACACTTCAGCACGCTACCAGGTGCCTACCACCGCACAATAGCTTTGATCTAACCGATGGGTTCGCCAGTTTATCGGGAGGTGTCTGGGGCAGCATCATCCGTATTCGGATAAGCGAGAGAATCGCGTGACGTAGGGCTAATCGCCGAAACTATCACCGTAGGATGAGATGGGGAGGGTGGTATGCGCCTC
>NZ_FZNQ01000069.1 GCF_900188065.1 Halorubrum vacuolatum | reverse complement strand
AGTGGTGGTTCAAACGTAGTCTGACTAGTTTTTCGTCTCAACTGGATAGAGCTGGCGTAATTTGATACGAGCCTCATCAGTGGTGAATTGCCAATCAATAGGCCGATCAACTGCATTGTGACGCTTTTGCCACGCAGCGACCTCCGCTCGGAGGGTCGCTGCGTCGTAGATTCGCCGGTCAAGACACTGGCGTTTGAGGACGCCGATCTTGATTTCGGCCATATTCAGCCAGCTACCTCGCTTTGGAGTATAGTGGAACTCGAATCGATCAAGATACGCTTTCGCTTGCTCCGGTGGAAAGAAATCGTAGAAAGCAGCCGGTTTGTGTGTGTTGAGTTGATCCATCACGACCCGGATGCAATCCGCATCCGGGTAGTGAACATCCGCCAATTCGACCATGCGGTCGATCCATTCGGTCGTCCGCCGTCGCTCGGTAACTTCGACGGCCACCCAGCCAGTTAACGGTTCAGTGGTGATGTGAAGACGCTGTTTCCCGTTGCGTTCGTAGCGATGATCGACACGAGCGACCGCTCCCGGTTCGGCCGGGAGCGGATCGCGTTCATGCCCACGAAGTGCCTTGCTAGATTCGTCAAAACAGATGACTGGACGGGTTTCGTCGTACGGTTCGTGGTAGAGAGCGAGCACGTCTTCCATGTAGTAGACGAACTCAGCGTCCTGTTCAGGCGGTATTTCCCAGTAGCTAGAGAGATGCGGTTTCAGGGCGTTTTTTTAGACGTTCTCGGACGGTTTCGTGAGAGATCGACTCGAAGTCGATCTCGTCGAGCATAACGAGTTCATCAGCGAGGAGGTGAAGCGTCCAGCGAGAGTGTCCTTCTGGTGGTTCGCTACAGGCGAGTTTGATCAGTCGTGCTTCGGCGTCACCATCCAGTTTCCGGTCGTATTCTCGATCGGGCTTGCGGCGATGAATCGCCGCGAGCCCTCGCTCGCAGTAGTTTTTGCGTGCGCGGTAGGGAGTCGCAATAGAACAACCGAGGTGCTCACAGATCTTCGAATCTGTGAGCCCCTCATCAGCCTTCAAAAGAACCCGTGCACGTGTGATATCCTCCGCTTTGTGCTCACCGGTCGATATGAACCACTCAAGCGTCCTTCGCTCCTCATCTGAAAGATTAACAACGTGCTGCTTCCGTCCCATTCTTACGAGTACGGCTGTAGAGGGCTTAAACTAGACAGTCTAGGTCTGAAGCTACACT
>NZ_FZNQ01000019.1 GCF_900188065.1 Halorubrum vacuolatum | reverse complement strand
TTGTTGTACACAGACAGGACTTCCTCATTCCTTCCGAAAGATGCCTCGATAAGCCGCCGCTATCACGCGGTTTCTCGCTTAACTAAAGACGGATGCAGGCGACGCTTTTGATCGTCTCCATGTCGTGTTTCTCCAACCGCCGCTGCAACTCGTAGGCGAAAAGCAGGTTCGCGAGCTTGCTCCGACCATACGCGCGCCACTTCCCGTAGGATCGCTCCCAGTTGAGGTCGGTGAAGTCCATCTCGCCCTGCTCGTGGGCCGCCGAGGAGTGGGTGATCACGCGGGCCGCCTCGGCGGCGCGAAGCAGCGGAAACAGTCGACCCGTGAGCGCGAAGTGGCCGAGGTGGTTGACGCCAAACTGCGTCTCGAAGCCGTCCTCGGTCTCGGATCGCGGGATCGCCATCACGCCCGCGTTGTTACAGAGCACGTCGATGGCGTCGAAGTCGGCGGTGATCCCCTCCGCGAACGATCGGATCGACGCGAGCGAGGCGAGGTCACACTCGCGGACGACGAGCGCCTCCTCGGGAACCCGACTACGGCCCTCCTCGCGTCGGATCGCCGATTTGGCACGCGCTCCCCGTTCGACGCTTCGACAGGCCATGATCACGGTCGCGCCCTTCCGTGCGAACACGCGGGTCGCCTCGTAGCCGAGTCCGCCGTTCGCGCCGGTGATGACGACGGTTCGGCCCGCCATCGAGGGTACGTCCGCGTCGGTCCACTCGCTCATGACCGATCGAGGCGCCACATGCACCCAAATCTGTCGCCACGGGTCGCAGTCTCCCGGCGCGTCCGCCGATCACTCGGCATCGGGAAACGGCACCTCGATCCGGTGCCCGTCCTCGGGAATGAAACAGTCGCCGTCGAAGGCCGCCCGGGCGTCGTCCCGTATCGACGATGGATCGCCGGCATACCGCGAGGAGATGTGTACGAGCGCCAGCCGCGTCACGTCGGCCCGCGCGGCGATCTCGCCGGCCTCCCGTCCGGTCGAGTGGGCGGTCTCGCGGGCCCGATCGGCCAGGCCGTCGGCGAAGGTCGCGTCGTGGATGAGGAGGTCCGCGCCGCGGGCGACCGCGACGGTTCGATCGTGTGGGCGGGTGTCGGCCGTGTAGACCACCGTCCGTCCCGGACGCGGCGGTCCGACGACCTGTTCGGGCTCCACGACCGTCCCGTCCTCGGCTTCGACCGCCTCGCCCGCGTGTAACCGCCCGAACTTCGGGCCGACGGGGACGCCCAGCGCTTCGGCTTTCGGGCGGTCGAACCGGCCCGGTCGATCCGCCTCCGTGAGGACGTACCCCTGTGAACGCGTGCGGTGGACCGTCTCGAAGGCCTCCACGCGGTAGCCGTCGGCGTAGAGGGCGACCTCGCCGGGCTTTACGGGCTCGATGGCGACCCGGAAGCCCGGGTCGTGGCCGACGGCGTGGACGAGGTCGTGGAGGTCACCATGGGTGTTCGGCGGGCAGTGGATCGTGAGGGGCTCGTCGCGGCCGTTGAAATCGAGCGTCTGGATCAGCCCCGGGATCCCGAGGACGTGGTCGCCGTGGAGATGTGAGACGAAGATGTGGTCGATCCCGAAGCCCGTGCCGAACCGCATCATCTGCCGCTGGGTGCCCTCCCCGCAGTCGAAAAGCAGCCGGTCACCCTCGCGGTTGATGAGGATGGCGCTCGGCGCGCGCTCGGTCGTGGGGACGGCACCGCCCGTCCCGAGGAAGGTGACGCGAAGGGACATACTCCCATCTTCCGTCCGGGATTTTTAAACCGGTGTCGATGCGCTTCCCTCCACCACGTCTCCCTCTGCTCGCGTCCCGGGGCGACCGCCCGACCCGTGGCGACCCGTTAATGTGGGAGCGTCTCCGAGTGAGGATCATGTACGATGCGATCGCCGCGCTCGTCGCCCGCGACGGCTGGCGGGCGGAGGGTGCGGCCGCGCGCGTCCACTACGAGGGAGCGGGTGACCGTTTCGCCGTGGAGTACTACGCGCCGACGGATGCGGTCCTCTACTGGTCGGTTCCGACCGACGGCGACGTGGATCGGGATGCGGATCCCGACGGCGACACCGCCCGCGCCGACCGCGGAGCCGTCGGCACGGCGACGCCCATCCGTCGCGATGACGTTCCGGACCCGCTCCGAAAGCGGATCCGTGCGGATCTCTCGGCGGCAGGTGTCGATCCGGCCGTTGAGCGACGGTCGGTTTGAACCGTTCTCCGGGGTAACGGCGGGACGCTCTCTGACGGATCGACTCAGCGCTCTTCGCCGTAGTCCGCGAACTTCTCCCGGAGGTGATCGACTTCCTCGTCCGGCAGGAGTTCGGGCTCCCCGATCGCACGCGCCTGATAGTGAATCCGCGCGCAGTATTCGACCATCTCCGCGGTTTCAAGCGCCGACCCGAGCGTGTCGCCGACCGCGAGCACGCCGTGGTTGGCGAGCAGGCAAGCGTTGTACTCCTCGCCGAGCGCCGCCACCGCCTTCCGGCCGAGCGCCTCCGTCCCGTAGGTCACGTACTCCGCGACGGGTACCTTGTCGCCGATGAAGGCGATGAGGTAGTGGGACGGGCGGATCGGGTCGTTAAGGCTCGCGAACGTGCTCGCGTACGGGGAGTGGGTGTGGACGATCCCGCCGACGTCGTCGCGGGCGGCGTACACCAGCCGATGCATGTCGACCTCGTTCGAGGGCTTCTTCCCGTCGTGAACCACGTCGCCGTCGAGATCGAGGATCGGCACGTCCTCCGGTTCGATCTCCGGATAGGGGACCCCCGAGGGGCTGATCGCGAAGCCCTCGGGTCCGGTCCGCCGACTGACGTTCCCCCCGGTGGCTTTGGTCAACCCTTTCTCGAGCATCTCCCGGCCGTACCGCTTGACAGCCTCCCTGGCGTCGCGTCCCGTCGCGTCGTCCCCGCTCGTGTTCGTCATGATTGGCTCACGTGACGTGGCTATCGTCCCGACCGGTGAGTAAAGCTACGGGTCATGTCGCCTCCGCCGCGCGTTCGTCGATCCGGACGTCCGGAACGCCCGCTTCGCGGAGGCGAACCCCTATGCCCGTCGGCCCCCGTGTACGGATAATGGGTGGCATCGACTGGGAGGAGGATGACCCCTTCGAGGAACAGCGTGCGGAGATCGAGAACCCGATGCGTCGGCTCTTTTCGACCTACGGGGTCCCGAACTGGTTCTCGCTCACCGTCGGGATCGTCGGCAGCGTCTTCGCACGCGCGCTCGACCTGCTCCCGCCGCTGCTTCTCGGCATCGCCATCGACACGGTCTTTCTCGACGACCGCCCCTTCGCACTCCCGCTCGTGCCTGACGCGTGGCTGCCCGCGGACGACGACTCGCAGTTCTTCCTCGTCGTCGCGATCATCGCGGGGTCGTTCGTCTTCGGGGCGCTGTTTCACTGGATCCGTAATTGGGGCTTCAACGCCTTCTCACAGGACATCCAACACGAGATCCGGACGGACACCTACGATCGGATGCAGCGGCTGAACATGGAGTTCTTCTCGGACAAACAGACCGGCGAGATGATGTCCATCCTCTCGAACGACGTGAACCAGCTCGAACGGTTCCTCAACGACGGGCTCAACTCCTTTTTCCGGCTCTCGGTGATGGTCTTCGGGATCGCGGGGCTGCTCATCTACCTCAACCCGCAGCTCGCGCTCGTCTCGTTGCTTCCGGTCCCGCTCATCGCCGGGTTTACGTATCTCTTCGTCAAGTTGATCCAACCGAAATACGCCGAGGTTCGCTCCTCGGTCGGGACGCTCAACTCCCGGCTGGAGAACAACCTCGGCGGCATTCAGGTGATCAAGGCGTCGAACACCGAGGAGTACGAATCCGGCCGCGTCGACGACGTCTCCCGGGCGTACTTCGATGCGAACTGGGGGGCGATCAATATCCGGATCAAGTTCTTCCCGGGCCTGCAACTCCTCTCCGGGTTCGGCTTCGTGCTCACCTTCCTCGTGGGCGGCTACTGGGTGTCAACGGGGACCGCGCCCGGCCCGTTCACCGGGGCGCTCGGCGTCGGCACGTTCGTCACGTTCATCCTCTACACCCAGCAGTTCGTCTGGCCGATGGCGCAGTTCGGCCAGATCATCAATATGTACCAGCGCGCCCGGGCGTCCTCCGCGCGGATCTTCGGGCTGATGGACGAGACGAGCCGGCTCGGCGAGGAGGACGGCGCCGACGAGCTCGTCGTCACCGACGGCGACGTGGCTTATGAGGACGTCTCCTTCGGCTACGACGGTGGCGATCGGGTCGTCTCCGACATCGACTTCGCCGTCGAGGGCGGCGAGACGCTCGCGCTCGTCGGGCCGACCGGCGCGGGGAAATCGACGGTGCTCAAGCTGTTGCTCCGGATGTACGACGTCGACGAGGGGGCGATCCGGATCGACGGCCACGACATCCGTGACGTGACCCTTCGCTCGCTGCGTGAGTCGATCGGGTACGTCGGCCAGTCCGCGTACCTGTTTTATGGCACCGTCGAGGAGAACATCGCGTACGGCGCGTTCGACGCGAGCCCCGAGGAGATCCGCGAGGCCGCACGCGCCGCCGAGGCCCACGAGTTCATCGAGAACCTCCCGGACGGCTACGACACCATGGTGGGCGAGCGTGGCGTGAAACTCTCCGGGGGGCAGCGCCAGCGGCTCACCATCGCTCGGGCGATCCTCAAGGAGCCGGCGATCCTCGTGCTCGACGAGGCGACCTCCGACGTCGACACCGAGACGGAGATGCTCATCCAGCGCTCGTTAAACCGGCTGACGGCCGACCGGACGACCTTCGCGATCGCCCACCGGCTCTCGACGATCCGCGACGCCGATACGATCCTCGTGTTGGAGGGCGGTCGGATCGTTGAGCGGGGCACCCACGAGGAGCTGCTCGCGGAGGACGGGCTCTACGCGCACCTCTGGGGCGTGCAGGCCGGCGAGATCGACGAGCTTCCCCGCGAGTTCATCGAGCGGGCCCAGCGCCGGACCGCCCGGATCGTCGACGAGGCGGAGACCGACGATGACTGAGAGGGGCGGTTCCCCGACTGTGCGGAAGGCACCGGTTCAGACCGACAGCTTGCTCCACTCGGCGTCGTCATCGCCGCCCTCGTCGGTCAGTAGCTCCGCCGCCTCGTTCGCCTCGAAAGCTGATCCGGCCGCGAGTCCATCGAGGATGGCGTCCCGTACGTCCCGTGGGTCACGGAACGTGACCTCTTCGGCGCGTCCGAGGGCGTCCTCCAGCCGATCGACGCCGTCGGGTCCCTCGAACTCGAAGCCCCCATATGTCTCGATGAGTTCCGCCGACGTTACCGGATACACGTGTTCCCGGAGCGCTTCCCGCAGCGGTCCGAACGTCGCGACCTCCCGTTCCCCCTCCTCGGACTCGTCCATGGGAGTCGTTCGCGTGGATATAAATTAACTGTCGGGGTGAATTCGCCACCGTCGCCGTCCGAGCGGATCCGTCTTCGACCACCGCTTATAGGTGACCGACCGCCGATGTGGCCGTATGCAACTCGCGGATGCGACGTGGACGGACGTCAGGGACGCCGCCGTCGATATCGCCGTCATTCCGGTCGGCAGCACCGAACAGCACGGCCCACACGCCCCGCTCGGGACCGACACGCTCGCCGCCGCCGCCGTCGCGGAGGCCGGCGTGGCGGCGTATGAGGCGGAACACGGCGCGGACACGGCGATCGTGACGCCGCCCATCCCCATCGGGATCGCCGAGGAACACCGCGCGTTCGACGGCACGATGTGGGTCTCGCCCGATACGTTCCGGGCGTACGTGCGGGAGGCGGCCGCCTCGCTCACCGCTCACGGGATCGATCGCGTCGTGTTCGCGAACGGACACGGCGGCAACATCGACGCCCTCGCCGAGGTCTCCCGACGGTTCTCGCGCGATCCCGCACACGACGGCTACGCCGTCGCGTTCACCTGGTTCAACGCGGTCGGCGAGCACACGGGGGAGATGGGACATGGCGGCCCGCTGGAGACCGCGCTCATGCGGGCGACCCATCCTGAACTCGTCCGGGAAGACCGGATCGAGGCGGCCCGGGAGGGCGGGTCCGACCGGTGGGGCGAGTGGGTCGCCGGCGTCAACCTCGCACACGACTCCGACGGGTTCACCGAGAACGGCGTCGTCGGCGACCCTGCCGACGGCGACGCGGACCGGGGCGAGGAGCTGCACACGCTCGCTGGCGACGCCCTCGCCGAGTTGCTCGCGGCGGTCGTCGAACGTGAACGCTCGACGTGACGGATCACTCGAACTCGGTCAGCTCCGGTTCGACGTCGCGATGGGCGTCCGATTCGTGTTCATGTGTTTCGCGGTAGACGTCGCGGTAGCGCCAGATCTTTCGGAACAGGAGGTAGGCGAAAACGCCCTGAAAGCCGAGGATGAAGACGAACAGCGCGGGAATCTGGGGGATACCGGTGAGCGCGGAGATACCCACGGTCACCGGCCCGACCAGGCTGTTATACAGCGCGTGGATCGCCGCGGCGATGAGCAGCCCCTTCACGATGATCGGCCCACGGTTCTCCGGGTTGAACTTCGCGAGCCCGAGGTAATAGCCCGCGAACGCGGAGTAGACGACGTGGCCGGGGCCGACGAGCGCGCGGACCGCGGCGATGCCGTCGCCGGCGCCGAGCGCGCCGACGGCGAACTCCAACTCGTCGAGGTCGACGTTCTGGGCGATGTAGACGAAGTTCTCGATGACGACGAACCCGAGGCCCGCGATCGCGCCGTAGACCGCGCCGTCGATGACGGCGTCGAAGCGGTCGTCGCTGTAGGCGTAGAGCCGGACCGCGAGCAGCTTCACGGTCTCCTCGACGGGGCCGACGATCAGGAAGAAAAAGAGGACGAGCCCGAGGTAGCCGAGGGGCGCGAAAAACGGGCGCGTGAAACTGTTCAACACGGCCGCGAACGACGCCGTGAGGATCGACAACAGGAAGGTCGCGACGAGCAACGAGAGCGGCTCGTTCGTCGTCACATCGGAGACGTACACGTACGCCGCAAGGCCCAGCGCCGGGATCGCCGACAGCGCGACGAGCGCGGCGACGACGGGATCGAAGACGAGCCCCAGCCCGAAGGAGGCGAGGATCGCGAGCAGGATGACGAACGCGACGAGCAGCACGAAGAGCTTCGCGGAGCGGGTGATGAGCCAGTGGACGGCGACGGCGAGCCCGTCGAGGGAGGTCCGCTCCTCCCACGTCGCGACGTCATAGAGGTCCCGATCGTCGTCCGCGGCGGTCTCGATCGGGTCCGACCCTGAGGACATGCGTATCGATCGCTTCGGTGCGATCCGGGATAGACCTTGCCGCCGTGACATCGTGGGTCGCGACGTCGACGGACGCTGACGGGTACCGCCGTTCACGTCTCGAGCCGTCAGGCTTGAACCCACGGCAACCGAAGGACGGGTATGTATCCGTTCGACCGTCGGCCCCTGCCGTTTGCGCCGAGGTGCCAGCGCACATGACCGCTCGCATCCGCCTTCGCGGGATCTACACGACCGCGCTCACCCGCCTCCTCCTCGATGCCGGCTACGAGGTCGTCGACGCCTCCGATCCGATCCGCCGGCGGTTCGAGGCCGACTTCCCGGACGTCCCGCCGGACGTCACGGTCTCGACGAGTACGGACCGAACCGGCGTCGGGCTCTCGGGCGACCCGGAGGCGACGGCCTCGGTCCTCGATCACCTGTGCGATGTCGGCGTCGACGCGCTCTCGTGGCACGATCCCGCCCCGCCCGGGGCCGTCTTCGACGGCACGGTGACGGAGACGCTCGGCGGCGGCGCGGTCGTCGCGCTCGCGGTGGACGAGGACGGCCGCGACGTTCCGGGCGGAGGCGACAGCGTCGAGGGCTACCTTCCCTACAACGCCGTCGACGCCCACGTCGAAACGGGCGATCCCGTTCGCCTGCAGGTCCGCGAGTCGTCGCCGCCGTGGGCGGATTCACGGCCGACCCTCGACGGCGACCTCCGGGTTACGGGGGGGCTCGTAACCCTCGAACCCGGCTCCGGCACGCGCGTCGACGGCCGAACCGACGCGGCCGCCCGCGAACTGGCCGGGATGGTCGACCTCCTCGGGCTGGAGCCGCCTTCGGGCTGGCGGGCCGTCTGGAGCCGGGCGGCCGTCGACGCCGACGGCGACGCGCTCGCGGCCGCGCTCGAGGCGGCAACCGAGCGGGCCGAGCGGTTCGCCGCCGACATCGGCGAGTTGGGCGTCCGTGCGGGGTCCGACCCCGCCGAGGACGGCCCTCTCGCATCCCCCCACGTCGGCGCGTGGGTCTGGTTCGGGCGCGAGTGTCGATTCGAGCTCGATTCCGCCCGCCGCCGCGTGACGACCACCCTTCCGGGTCACCACCGGATCAAGGCCGGATCGTCGGACGCCTCCGCCGGCGTCGACCTCGCGGAGGCGCTCTGTGAGCCCTCGCCGGACGCCGAGTTCCCGTTCGAGGCGGTCGTGGGGGCCTTCGGCCCGAGCGAGGGCGACGCGCTTCGGATCGAACACGGGAAGCCCGACGGTCGGCTGATCGTCCTCGGGGAGGGCGAGGTGACCGCGGTCGAGCCGGACGGCTCCGTCACCGTCGAGCGGTCGATGACCGGCGGGGGGACCTATGACGGCCTCGACGTTCCCCGGGACGCGGGCGACGTCGCCGTGACGAGTTTAAAAGAGGGCCGATGGTGGTACCCGACGACCTATCGCGGGACGGACGGGACGGTGAAAGGGACCTACGTCAACGTCTGTACGCCCGTGGAGCTCTTTCCGGACGGCGCCCGCTACGTCGACCTTCACGTCGACGTGATCAAACACGCCGACGGCACCGTCGAGCGCGTTGACGACGAGATCCTCGATGCCTCCGTCGCGGACGGGAACACGCCGGAGACGTTGGCCGAGAAGGCACGGGCGGTTGCGAGCGCGCTTGAGGGAGCGCTCTGAGCGGGTACGGATCGTCGCGGGAACGGACGTCGATTTAAAAGTGGTTCGCGGATTCGGTCTCGTACCGGAGGTCGCCGCCGCGGCCCCCCTCGACCGTGGAGGCGCCCTGATCGCCGCTTGCGGGGACCTTCACGTGCACGTCGGTGACCTCCTCGAAATCCATGATGAGGTCCCGACGGATGTTGTCGGCGGTGACGTTCGAGATCCCACAGCCCGAGCAGGTGCCGCCGAGCTCGACGACGACCTCGCCGGTCTCCTCGTTCGCCTCACGGACGACGCTCGTCCCCCCGTGCATCTGAATGATCGGCATCTGACCGACCATCCACCGCTCGATCCGGTCCGCGAGGCTCTCATCGCTCATACCCCTCCATACGGACCGGAACCTTTGGAAGGTTGCGGTTTGGGACTCCACGACGCCACGGAAAACAAGTGTGTCACGATCTCACGTGATCGTTTGCCCGACCGCCGGGGGTTCACCGCTCACTCGGGCGCACGCGCCTCGAAGAAGACCTCCGGTTCCATGAGTTGCAGTTCGACCACGTCGCGGTCGTCGAGCGGTCGCAGGCGGATCGTCAACGAGCCATGGGTGTCGGCCGCCATCCGCATCGGCCCGGCGTCCTCATCGAAGAGGAACGTCGGTACGCAGCACGCGAACTCGGACGTCTCGTCCTCGCCGACGACGAGTCGAAAGGTGACCCCGGCCTCCGCGGCCGCATAGACGCGGAACGCGTCGATCTCGACCTCGGCCATTCGCTCGCTTACGTCCTCGAACGCTGACCCCGGGATCAACACGTCGAGCCGCGCGTCACCCTCGATCGGGTTGACGTCGCCCGGGCGGACCGAAAGCGCGTCCCAGCCCCGCTCGCGGTACTCCTCGACGGTGGCGTCGGTGTCGGCCAACACGTCCGCCCATCGGCTATCCAGCGCGCGACGGTGGTGCTCGTTCATACTCTCATCCGGTTGACGGACGGTGTTAAACGTTCGTTCCTTGCGGTCGTCTCCGTTTCCCTCGTGTCACCGCCTGCGTATCGCCGCTCGCGCACCGCCGCTTGCGCGTCGCCGGTCGCGCGCCGCCGCTCGCGCGTCACCGCTCGCGCACGACGACGAACTCAGCGAGGTCACGCAGGTAGCCGATCGCCTCGCTTTCCGGCGGGTCCGCGTCCGCAAGCGCCGCGAGCGCGAGCGATGACTGCTCGCGGGCCCGCTCGTTCACCTCCTCCGGGGAGAGCGACGTGACCTGTACGACCGAGGGACGATCCATCTCGGCGTCCTGCCCGGTCGGCTTCCCGAGGTCGTCGGCGTCGGCGGTCGCATCGAGCACGTCATCGCGCATCTGGAAGGCGACGCCGACGCGCTCGGCGTACTCCCCGAAGGAGTCGACGACGGCGGGCTCCGCGTCCCCGGCGACCGCGCCGAGTTCGGCGGCCGCCCGAAAGAGCGCGCCCGTTTTGCGTCGGGCGAGGTCCATGTATTCGGCCTCGTTCGTGGGGCGGGCGACAAGCTCCGTCGCCTCGCCCTCCCCGAGTTCGACCATCGCCTCCGCGACGATCCGCATCGCCCGCTCGTCCGATGAAAAGAGCGCGAACGCCTCGCCTAAGAGCCCGTCGCTCGTGACGATGGCCGGGCCGTAGCCGAACTCGGCCCATGCCGAGGGGGTTCCCCGGCGGATGTCCGAGCGGTCGATGATGTCGTCGATGACGAGCGAGGCGTTGTGGACGAACTCGATACCGGCGGCGAAGTCGACGGCGTCCTCGGGCTCGCCGCCGAGCGCCTCACAGGCGAGGATGGTCACCGCGGGCCGGACCCGCTTGCCGCCCGCGAGCACGACGTGTTCGAGCTCCGCGGAGAGCTCCTCGGGCTCGACCGCGTCGATGGCCGCCTCCAGTCGATCGTCGACGAGCTCGACCCGACGCTGCAGATACTCCATTACGCGATGTCGGTGCCGACAGCGCAAAGGCCTGACGGACCGGGGACGCGATCGTGAGCATCGTGGGACGTGGTCGTGAGCCGTCGGGGCCGTTTCACCCTTCAACCGCGGCTCAGGTGAACCGCACGCCGAGGTCGTGGAGCCCGTCGTTGTGCTGGGCGATATTGATAAGCAGCGGCGTGAGCGCCTCGATCTCGGGGGCGTTGGCGAGCCCGCCGGCGTCGAGCGCGCGCAGGCCCTCGATCCCCTCGGCGAGGTCGGTCACGATCCCCTTCGCGTCCTCGTCGTCGCCGATCACGAGGGTGTCGACGCCGAGGTCGGCATCGAGGTTCGCGAGCCGGCCCGCCGCGAGGTTGTGGAACGCGCCGACGACGGCGACGCCCTCGGGAGCGGCGTTCGCGGCGATCCGCGTCACGGATCCCACCCCCGGTTTGTGGTAGTGGAAGCCGTCCTCGTCGCGTTTCATTCCCGTCGCCGGCGAGACGAGGATGTCGCCGTCATCGAGGACGTCGGCGACCTCCTCGACGGTGTCGCCGACGTGGTACGGGGGTACCGCGAGGACGACGACGTCGGCGCGTTCGGCGGCCGCGACGTTCCCGTGGCCCGCGATCGAGACGTCGTCGACGCCGCGGCTGTCGAGTTCCGTCTCGTAGGCCGCCGCCTTCGTCTCCGCCCGTTCCGGATCGCGCGAGCCGATGATCACCGTGTGTGACGTGTCGTATGCCCATCGGAGCGCGAGCCCCTCGCCGATGTCGCCCGTCCCGCCGAGCAGCGCGATCTTCATATAAACGCTGGGGTCGGCGTCGTCTTAGGGGTTGCGTGACCGGCCGTCCTCGCCACCGTCGGTCGCCCTTTGGGTGGTCGTTCCCGTCATCCCGTATTATATCACTGACACCCCCGGCCCCGCCGCCGTGCCCGTCGTTATTTATCACCACCGGGCGTCGCTCGAATATGGAGCAACAGGAGCGCGTCGCCGCCTTCATCGACCGTCACGGCCTCGACTGTCCGCTCGCACACCGCGTTCTCGACCTCGAAAGCGAGGTGGGCGAGCTGGCGAAGGAGGTGTTGGTCTCGACCGACTACGGCGATCGCCCGGACGACGCCGCGATCGCCGTCGACGAGCTCGGTGACGCCCTCTTTGCGCTGCTCGCGCTCGCGGAGTCGGCCGGCGTCGACGCCGAGGAGGCGCTCGACGTCGCGCTGGGAAAGTATCGGCAACGGCTCGACGAGTCGGGCGACGCCGGCTCGGGGGCGTGACTGGAGGACGGCGCCAGGGGTGCGCGCTCGGCGATGGCAGGGGCCGCGGGATGTGGACACCCGTCCACTTATAAGACGGATCGGACGGGAAGCACACACAAAAAGCTCGAATCCCACGAGAGTCGCTGGTCGCCTGCGGAACCGAGCGCACACCGCGGAAAGCTTCTTATACGAGGGTGTCATACACTAGCATGCATGTCTAGCGCACCCAGTACGAACGAGGACGTGTTCGACGAATTCCTGTCCGACCGCGGTCACGAGACGGAGATCGTACGCTGGGAGCGATCCTATAACAAGCTCCAGTGTCCGGAGTGCGGTGCGCTTCACGCGGAGGGATCGACCCGCTGTGGCGTCTGCGACTGGCGGCCGAGCTGAGCCACCCGATCCGACATCGAAGCGGCCTCGGGTATCCGCCCGGATCGCCGTATCCGAACGCCTTGCCGCTTTCTTTCGATGAGAGTCGCCGGTAGTATTATTTACGATGATCGATTAGCTCCGATCATGCCGAGGTGCCAGAACTGTGATTCGTTCGTGACGACGGACTACGTGCGGGTGTTTACCCCCAACGGGGTCGATCGACCCCGCGTCTGTCCCTCCTGTGAGGACCTCGTCCGTGACGGTGCTGACGTCCGCAAAGCGCGGGCGACGAGGAACAACTGAGTACGCCCGGTCGACCCACCGCTCTTAAGAAGAACCGTGCTCATTACGGTAGCATGACCGATCCGACCGTGACCCGCCTGTTCGGCGGTCCCGGGAGCGGGAAGACGACCGCGCTCCTGGACCGCGTCGAGGGCATCTTGGACGAGGAGGATGCGGACGTCCGCGACGTCCTCGTCGTCTCGTACACCCGAGCGGCCGCCGCGGAGATCCGCGACCGGCTCGCCGAACGCCTCGACGTCTCGCCCCGCTCGTTACAGGGGAACGTCTCGACGATGCACGCGAAGGCGTACGAACTGCTCAACCTCTCGCGGGGCGACGTGGTGAGCGAGAGCGACAAGGAGGCGTTCTGTACGGAGTACGGCATCGAGTTCGAGGACGAACACCGCGGCGCCGGCCGCCGCACCGCCCGCTCGACGACCATCGGCAACAAGATCATCGCCACCTCCCAGTGGCTCCAGCGCACCGAGCGCGACGTGGCCGACTGGTATGACGTCCCCTTCCAGTGGAACGTCGAGGAGGTCCGGCTCCCGCCCGACGTCGACCCCAACGCCCAGGAGGGGAACAAGTACACGCCGACGTGGCCCTCGGATGACGACCGGATCGACATCCCGGAGACGATCCGCGCGTGGCGGGCATATAAAGGTGACAACGGACTCGTCGGCTTCGCCGACATGCTCGAACGCGTCTCCCAGCGCTCGCTCGTCCCGAGCGTCGATTACTTGATCATCGACGAGTTCCAGGACATCACGACGCTGCAGTACAACGTCTTCGAGGAGTGGCGGCCCCACATGAAGAAGGTCCTCATCGCCGGCGACGACGACCAGGTCGTCTACGCGTGGCAGGGCGCCGATCCCGACCTGCTTCTCGACACCGCCGTCGACGAGGACGTCATCCTCCCGAACTCCTACCGGCTCCCCTCGGAGATCCTCAACGTCGTCAACGCGGAGATCCGTCACATCGACAAACGTCAGGAGAAGGACCTTCGTCCGCGCAAGGAGGGTGGCACGGTGGAGGCGATCGAGTCGCCCTCGATGCTCGAACTCGTCCGTAACGTCCGATACACGGTCGATGACGACGAGGGAAGCGTGATGTGTCTCTTCCGGGCGCGCTATCAGATGTTCGATTTCATCGACGAGTTCATCGATCACGGCATTCCGTTCACGATGCTCACGGACGGCCGGATGTGGACCGACCGGCTCCAGGACTATGTCAGCGCGATCGAAAAATCCGCCGCGGGCGACCCGGTAAACGGGCTTGAGGCCCGGCGGCTCGCCGACATGCTTCAGGAGTCGGCGTTCGGCACGAACGCGCGTGAGGATTTTTATGACCTCATCGAGGACCGCGAGGAGGAGGCCGACGCCGACGACGCCGCCGAGATCGAACTCACGACCGACGAGTTGAAATCACACATCCCGTTCCTGCCCGGCCCCGAAAGCGCCGACGACATGGTGCGGAAGGTGACGAGCTTTCAGCGCAAGTCGATGGCGGCGTACTTCACAAACGACTATCAGGAGATGGACCCGAGCCGCGTTCGCGTTGGGACGATCCACTCCGCGAAGGGTCGTGAGGCCGACCACGTCTTCGTCGCGACGGACCTCACGGAGAAGGTCGTCGAGCAGATGGCGGCTTCCATCGACGACCCGACCGCCGTCGACGGGGTCGACGAGTTCACGAAATCGACGAGCCCGGTCCCGATCCTCACCGACAACGAGCGGCGGGTGTTTTACGTCGGGATGTCGCGCGCCCGCGAACGGCTCGTGATCTTGGAGAGCCTCATCAGCGGCGCGCCCACCCTCCCCATCAGCGTCCTGCTTTTCAACGAGCTTCGCGATGAACCGCCGTCGGAGCTGATCGAGGAGGTACAAAGCGAGCTCGCGGTCCCGGAACCGGAACCGTGACCGAGGGGCCGGACCGCTCACCACCGGCGGGGAACCGCCGATCGACGGAGCCCATCACGCCGCCGGTCGAGCCGAGCGACACTCACCCGCGTGGGGACGCCCCACGAACCGACCTGTCGCCGCTGCTTGCGGCATGTGAGGCCGCGGACGCCGACGGCGTCGTCGTGATCGGGGACCGTTTCGATGACAACCTCCGGTACCTGACCCGGTTTTCGGGTCCCGACCGCCCGTTCGCGCTGGTCGTGGTTCCGGCGCGTGCGGAGTCGCGTTCGGGGGGCCCGGACCCGTCGTCCGCTCGGGCGGTCCTCTGTGCCCCGGCGCTGTTTCACGAGCAGGCGGCCCGCGAGTTCGTCGAGGCGGCCCGGGAGCCGGTGGACGCCGATCCTCCGGACGGGTCCAACCAACCGTTCCACGACGGGATCACCCGTTCCGTCTGCATCGAAGACGCCGGCGACCCTCCCGGCCTCCGCGCCGCGTCCGTCCTCGATGACCTGCTCGCCGACCGATCCGACCCGACGGTGCTCACCCCACGGTCGATCCCCCACGACGCCGCCCTTCATCTCGAAGGGGCGGGGTACGGGCTCGCCTCGACGACCGCCGTCGCCGACGCCCGCGCGATCAAGACGGCCGAGGAGATCGATCGCCTCGGGCGGGTCCAGCGCGCGACGACGCGGGCGATGGCGCGTGCCGAAACCGTACTTGCGGAGAGCGGTCCCGTGTACGACCCCGACGCGCTCGCGACGCTCGGGGTCGAGGAGCCGGTTCTCGTCTGGCGCGACGGGCCGCTCTCGACGGAGCGTCTCCGCCGGCAGGTGAACGCGACGCTCGCACGCTACGGCGTCCGTGACGCGGGCAACACGGTCATCGGCGCGGGGGCCAGCGCTGCGGACCTCCACTACACGGGCGTCGACCTCCTCCGCCCCGGCGAGACCGTCCTGCTCGATATCTCCCCCCGCGGCCCGCACGGCTACTACGGCGATCTGACCCGGACGTTCGTCGTCGACGGGGACGGCGGCTGGGAACGCCGGGCGTACGTCGCGGTCGAGGCCGCCCGGAAGGCCGCGCTCGCCACCCTGAATCCCGGTGTCACCGCACGCGAGGTCCACCGGGAGGCGGCGGCCGAACTCGCCGCCTACGGCTTCGATCCGAACGCCGGGGAGGGGGAGGCGGGCTTCACGCACGGCACCGGCCACGGGGTCGGCATGAGCCTCCATGAAGCGCCGTCGCTCTCGGCGGACCTCGAGCTTCGACCGGGCCACGTCGTCACGATCGAGCCCGGCGTTTACGACCCGGATCTCGGCGGCGTCCGGCTGGAGGACCTCGTCGCGGTGACCGACGACGGTCACTCGATCCTCGCGAGCTATCCGTTCCGGATGGTTCCGAAGACTCCCGAGCGTCCCTAACCCTCCCGGGCATCCTCACGCCCTCGGCCGTCCGCACGCTCCCTGACGGCCGCGACCGCGGGCTCCAACGCCGCATAGAGCGCGTCGACGTCCGCGGGAAACACCTCGATGGGCTTCGGGCGGCTGTGGGTGTGGATCCGCACCCGATCCCGTTTTCGGTAGGTCCGAAGCAGGCTCCACGCGCCGAAGACGACCATACCGACCCCGAGCAGGACGTTTTCATCGAGCGAGAGGACCCCGACGCCGCACAGCGCGAGGCTCATGATCGCGAGGAACCAGTCGAACCGCTCGTTCGTCACCTCGCTCACGTTGGTGTAGGGTATGCTTTCGGTCCGCTCCTCCCCCGCGATCAGCAGCCGTTCGTCGGTGACGGCGACCGCCCGTCCGGATCGGAGCCGTCCCCGGTAGCGGAGTCGTTCCTCGGGGTCGAGTTCGAGGCCCCGTCGGTCCGCCATGGTCGACCCGCTCAATCGGCGCCCCTCGCGGGCGTCTCCTCCCCGCGGGAGCGGAACCGCTCGAAGGCGGTGACGAACTCGTCTTCGCCCTCCGCGAGCTGCTCCCACTGTTCGAGGCCGCGTTCCGCTCTGGTGCCCCTGATCGTGTTGTCGAGGACGAAGGCGACGATCCCGCCGACGGCCATCGTCGTCGAGCCGATGACGAAGATCGTGTCGGCGACGATCTGCTGGCCGAGCACGGGTCCGACGACCGCCGCCCCGGCGGCGATCTCGCGGAACGCGGCGGCCTCGCCGACGTTGGCCATGTACTCGGGGATCGCGAGGCCGACGAAGAGCGCGATGCCGATGATGAAGACGTTCCGTGAGGCGTCGAGGTCGACGTATTTGAGGTTCGCGAGCCCGACGGCCGCGATCTGGCCGAACATCACGATGTAGAGCGCGCCGACGATGGGCCCGGGAATGGTCGTGATGAGCGCGCCGAAGTAGCCGATGAACCCGACGATCAGCATGGCGACCGCGCCGATCTGGACGACGTACCGCGAGGCGACGCCGGTGATCCCGATCGCGCCGATGTTCTCGCCGTAGGAGGTGGAGCCGTTGCCGGTGCCCATGATCCCGGCGAAGACGTTGCCGACGCCCTCCATCCCGATCCCGTGGTTGATCCGCTTCTCGCTCGGTGCGCCGACGCCGGCGATGCGGGCGACCGCGAAGTAGTCGCCGACGCTTTCGATCATCGAAGCGACCACGCCGGCGAAGATGCCGACGATGAACGCGGCCGTAAACTGCGGCATCCCCCACTGCAACGGGGTGATCACCTGCACGGCCGGCGCGCCGGCGATGACCGCGGTGTCGACGTATCCCAGCGTCTCGGGGCCGTAGACGCCCGTCACCGAGAGGACGGCGGCGACGAGCCAGGCGATCGTGATCCCCAAAAGCACGGGGAATAGCCGGGCGTACCGGCTGTACTGGTCGAGGTACTGTGAGAACGCCACGATCAGGAACAGGGTGAGCCCGAGCAGCCACCAGTTCTGATCGGGGGTGGTCACGTCGTCGACGCCGATCAACGAGAGCCCGATCAGCACGATGACGGGCGCGATGACGACCGGCGAGAGGTACTGTTTGAGCCGGCCAAGCGCGCCGACGTACCCGAGCAGGACCTGCACGAGCGCGGCGACGATGACCGCCCCCTGCAGTTCGAGGATCGTCGCCTCCCAGCCGGCGCCCATCGTGGCGATGATCGCGAGCGCGGGTGCGAGCAACGCGAACGTCCCGCCCTGGACGATCGGATAGCGGTTCCCGACCGTCGTCTGGAGGAGGGTGGCGACCCCGGAGACGACGAAGAACGTCCCGACGAGCCGGGCCGTCTCCGCGGGCGGCATCTCCATCGCTCCGGCGAGAATGAGCGGGATCGCCACGTTCGCGCCGATCATCGTGAGGTAGTGCTGGAGACCCAAAAACACCGACTGGCCCAGCGGCGGCCGGTCATCGATCCCGTATTCCACGAACGACGCCTCCTCGCGGGAGACCGCTCCCCCGTCGGTTCTTCCTTCCTGTCGGGCCTCGGTGTCCGTCATTGCTTGCTTCTCCGGGTGCCCGCCCACTCCGGTTCACGCGGACACCGGTCTGGCTGGATCGGCAATGCATATCGAAATAAACCTGTCGCTCCATTCCGACGATCCATCCACCGATATCCCGATACGCCGATCGGATCGATACGTCTCACGGCCGATCGGGGTCGAAATGTCAACGGCACGTGCCTCGTCGGGACAACGACTATAGCAGTTGCCACACGACCTGCAACCATGACAGAACGCGTGTTAGTCCCGGTGGACGGCTCAAGTCGGTCGATGGAGGCGCTGGAGTACGCGATCGCCATGTACCCCGATGCGGCGATAACACTGTATCACGTCATCGAGTCGGGTCAGGGGGACATCGGCGCGCTTTCGGGGATCACTGGGAACATTCCGGACGAGGAAGCGGCGATGACTCATGCCGAGGAGGTCCTTTCGACGGCGAGCGAGCGTGCCACCGAACTCGGTGCAACCGTCGAAACCGCCCGTGGTCGTGGGCGGCCGGATCGACTCATCGTCAAAGAGGCCGGCGAGGGCGAATACGATCTGGTCGTGATCGGGAGTCACGGCCGCGACGGGGTCGCTCGCGTCCTCATGGGGAGCGTTGCCGAGAAGGTCGCCCGACGCTCTCCAGTACCGGTGTTGATCTACCGCTAACCCTCGGCGGCGCCACCGCGGGTGACGTGTCTCGGCCCGGGAAACCTTCATGCGGCACGCGGCCGAGAATCCGAGCATGACCGACGACTGCATCTTCTGTGCGATCGTCGCCGGCGACATCCCGGCGCGAACGGTGTATGAGACCGACGAGGTGCTCGCCTTTTTGGACGCGAACCCGCTCGCCCGCGGGCACACCCTCGTCATCCCGAAGGACCACGCCCAACACGTCGGCGACCTCGATCCCGAGCGCTCGCGTGCGCTCTTCGACGCCGTGTCGACGCTCACCCCACGCGTTCAGGCGGCCGTCGACGCCGACGCCGCCACCGTCGGCATCAACGACGGCGAGGCGGCCGGTCAGGAGGTGCCGCACGTCCACGTCCACCTGATCCCGCGGTTCGATGGCGACGGCGGGGGGCCGATCCACGCGGTCGCCGGCGAGCATCCCGATCTCTCGGACGACGAGTTGGACGGGATCGCGGCGGCGATCGCGGAGTAACTCGAACGGTCGGTCCACCCATCCGTCTCCGGCACGCTCCGGAGCGGTTAAATACGAAACCGCGGGAAGCGACGGGTATGACGGCGACGACGCTCGCGCTCGTCGGGGCGACCGGCGGCGCGGGGACGACACGCACCGCGATCGAGTTGGCGACGATCGGCGTCCGTGACGGCCGGGACGTGACCGTCCTCGACGGCGACTTCGTCACCCAGGGGCTCGGCGAATACGTCGAGGGGCGGATCAGCACGGATCTCACGGCGCTCGTGACGGACCGCACCGACGACGCGCTGACGGCCGCGGCCTACTCGCCGTCGGGGATCGCCGACGTCGATTCGCCCGCCCGGCTGAACGTCGTTCCCGCCCATGCGCCGTTCGAGCGGGTCGCCCGCGCGCGGACCGCCGAGGCGGCGCAGGCGTTCGAGCGGCGGATCGCGGAGGCCGCAAGTGGCGCTGATGCCGTGATCGTCGACGTCTCCCCGGTCGCCTCGAACGAGGCCATCGCCGCGGTCACGACGGTCGATCGGGTGATCGCGGTCCGCCCCGCGAGCCCACACGGACGCGACGCCCTCCAGCGACTTCGCGGTCGTATTCAGGACGTGGGGGCGTCCGTCGACGCGACGATCGCCGTGACGGGAACCGGCGGCGCGCTCGCCGATCCCGACGAGGAGCGCGATGCGGACGTGGTCATCCCCGCGACGGATCCGGCGATCGCGGCCGCACCGACCGCCGCGACGGGTGATAGCGCCTATACACAGGCGATCGCGTCGGCGTATGCGGACCTGTTCGGAACGACGCTCGGGATCGACTTCGAGGAGGAGGGACTGCTCTCTCGGCTTCGCTGAACCGTTCTCTGTCGTTTGCCGGGTGGCACTCAGCGGAGGTCCTCGGGCGTCCCCAGCGCATCCCCGAGGTCGGCCGTCCCGAGTGCCCCGCTTCCGAGGCCGCCCGTCCCGAGTGCCCCGCTTCCGAGGCCGCCCGTCCCGCGCGACCCGCTTCCGAGACCCCTGCCGAGCGGCCCGCCTCCGGCGAGATATGCGTCGACCGCGCGCTCGACCGCGGGGATCGGATCGTGTGTCTCCACGTAGGTCGCGAGCGCGAAGTCCGCCTCGTCGCCGCCGGTCAACTCGACCGCCTCGCTTCGTGGGAGTCGTCCGTCGAGCCAGTCGCGGACGATCCCGCGTCGCGTCGGCGCGAACGGGGTGACCCCGGCGACGCCACAGCGATGTAACGCCTTGGCGGCCGTCATCGGGGTGATCCCGGCCCCGTCGGCGGCGTCGCCGACGCTTCGACCGGCGGTGTACGCCTCGACGAGCGTCGCCGTCGCCTCCGGGGTGCAGGGGAGCCCGTCCGCGTGTTCGCGGAGCCGTTCGGCGAGCGGCGTCCCGGTGTCGTCCGCGACGGCGACGCCCCGATCGCGCTGGCGGGCGACGACCTCCAGCCCTTCGGCGATATCGGACAGCGTCATACCTCGACTCTTCGACCTGATGGCTTAAAACCATTGGACGGCACGCGGGTATTCGGCACGGTCACCTACCGGTAACCGATTAGTTATCGATCCCCGAGAACGCCGATCGGCCCCGGATCCACCGGGGTTTAAGTAAGGCATCGGGACCGAGGTTCAGGTGTGATGAGTGAGGCACGCTCGACTCGCGTTCGGTCGTACGGCTCGCAGACGGCTCGCCCCGCCGGGACTCGAGACTCCGTCGAGACGGAGCGAACGACGGATGCCCGATCCGTTCCCGAGGAGACCTGCCCGGAGTGCGGCGGACGCACGCGGATGCTGAACGCGGAGACGGTCTGTGACGACTGCGGGCTCGTCGTCGAGGCCGACCGGATCGACTACGGACCGGAGTGGCGATCGTTCGCCGACGACGCGACGGCCCCCGAGCGGACCGGCGCGCCGCTCACACGCTCGCGCCACGATCGCGGGCTCTCGACGGAGATCGGCCGCTCGACCCGCATCAAGGGGCGGAAGCGCCGTCGGCTCGCCCGGATGCGAACCCAGCACAATCGCGCGCGTATCTCCTCGAAGCGCGACCGCAACAAGGTGTATGCGTACACCGAGATCCGGCGATTGACGGGCGCGTTGGAGCTGCCGGACAGCATTCGTGATATGGCCTGTGCGCTGTTCGATTCCGCCCAGTCGGAGCGGCTCCTCCGCGGGCGGTCGATCGAGGGATTCGCCTGTGCATGCGTCTACGTCGCCTGCCGAACCGCCGACGTCCCCCGAACGGTCGCGGAGGTCTGTGCCGAGGCGAAAGCGACCGTGAACGAACACGAGGCGGCGTTCGACGCGATGAACCGCGAACTGGGGCTTCCGCTCGGGCCGACGCCACCGGCCGCCTACCTCCCGCGGTTCGCCTCCGCGCTCGATTGTGACCCGCTCGTGGAGCGCCGTGCGCGTGAACTCGCCGACCGGGCCGTCGAGGAGGGGATCGCGAACGGCCGCAATCCCGCGGGGGTCGCCGCCGGTTGTCTCTATACGGCCGGTCGGGAGTTCGACGCCGACATCACCCAGGGCGACGTCGCCGACCTCGCCGACGTGACGACGGTGACGGTCCGCCGGACCTACGTCGATCTCACCGACGAGGACATGAATTCCTGATCGGTCACGGCGTGAGTGGATCCCGTCCCCCGTGTCCCCAGCGGCGCACGCGACGGATCGTCCTCTCGGCGGTGCCGTCGTTCCTCTTTCGTGCGGTGACGTGACGAAAAACGGGTGCTCACGGCTTTACTCCGCTGTCTGTAACTTTTATTCACGGCCGAGTAAAAAATTCGACGGGCTTATCCCTCTCGGACGCCAACGAACAGGTATGAGCCAGACAGCGACGCAACGACGAACCGAATCGACCGGCATCGAAACGGTCCTCATCGCCGTCGACACCGAGGACGAAAACCGGACGGCACAGCTCACCGAGGAGGCCATCGACGTCGCGGCCCCCGTCGACGCCGCGGTCACCCTCCTCCACGTGTTCACCGAGGACGAGTTCGACGAGGTTCGGGAGGTCCTCGCGGTGGACGCCGCAAGCGAGGAGTCGAGCCCGGATGCGGTCGCGAAACGCCACACCACGACGCGAACCGTCTCCAAGGCGTTGTCGGCGGCCGACGTCGACCACGAGATCCGCGGCGCGGTCGGCGACCATGCCGACGGGATCGTCGCGGTCGCCGAGGATATCGAGGCCGACCGGATCCTCGTCGGCGGCCGAAACCGGTCGCCGACCGGCAAGGCGGTCTTCGGCAGCGTCGCCCAGGACGTGATGTTGACCGCCCCGTGTCCGGTCACGTTCGTCCGTTCGGACACGGAGTGAGGGGCTGGAGCCGAGCATTTTCGATGCCGCCCACGACGGCCGATCCCACGAAGCGGCCCGTTTAAGTGAGATGGGGACGCGGATCGGATCGATGTACTACGTGGGCGTCGACCTCGGCGCGACGAACGTCCGGGCGGTCGTCGGCGACGACGCCGGCACCATTCTCGGGTCCGACGCACGCCGCACCCCCCGCGGTCCGAACGGCATCGCGGTCACGGAAGCCGTCCTGACGGTCGTCCGTACCGCCTGCCGGGAGGCGAGCGTCGACCCGAGCGAGGTGGTCGCCGCCGGGATCGGTTCCATCGGCCCGTTGGATCTGGCCGCCGGCGTCGTCCAGCGCCCGGCGAACCTCCCGGACGTCGTCGAACGGATCCCGCTGACGGGGCCGGTTTCGGAACTGCTCGACACCGATGAGGTCTACCTCCACAACGACACCAACGCCGGGGTGATCGGCGAGCGGTTCCACAGCGAGCGCAACCCCGACGAC
The DNA here is from genome assembly GCF_900188065.1 of Halorubrum vacuolatum. GTDB lineage: Archaea > Halobacteriota > Halobacteria > Halobacteriales > Haloferacaceae > Halorubrum > Halorubrum vacuolatum. Next base: position 19,065 of record NZ_FZNQ01000019.1, on the reverse strand, counting down.
ATGGTGTATCTCACCATCTCCTCGGGGATCGGCGCGGGCGTCGCCGTCGACGGCAACGTGCTCTCGGGCTGGGACGGCAACGCCGGCGAGGTCGGCCACATGACCGTCGACCCACACGGGTTTATGACCTGTGGCTGTGGCCACGACGGCCACTGGGAGGCGTACTGCTCGGGCAACAACATCCCGAAATACGCCCGCGAGCTCCACGAGGAGGACCCCGTCGAGACCGTCCTCCCGATCGAGGACCCCGATTTCACCGCCGTCGACGTCTTCGCGGCGGCCGGCGAGGACATCTTCGCCGATCACGTCATCGCGCAGGTCGCCCACTGGAACGCGATGGGGATCGCGAACGTCATCCACGCGTACGCGCCCCTCGTCGTCAGCGTCGGTGGCGCGGTCGCGCTCAACAACCCCGAGCGCGTCCTCGATCCCGTCCGCGAGAAGCTCGCCGAGATGGTCTTTATCAACGTCCCCGAGATCCGACTCACCGACCTCGGCGACGACGTCGTGGTGAAGGGAGCGCTCGCGAGCGCGCTCACCGGCGGCACCGGGGATCGCTCACGGCTCGGCGTCGCCTCCGACTGAGGTTGACCCGTGTGCGTTCGTTGATCCGTCCCTGTCGCTTCCGTTGAGCCGACTTACTCCTCGTCGGCCGCGTCTTGCAGCGCCCCGCGGATCGCCGGAATGGTGCCGGTGAGCGAGCCGACCTCCGTCGCGGCCGCCTCGATGTCGGTCACGAGCGACTCCAGCGTCTCGATCTCGGCTTTGAGGTCGTCTGCGTCCTCGAAGGCGTCCGCGCGCTCGCCGAGGACGTACGCCTTCTTCGCCGATCGGACGTGATCCACCGCGTCGCCGACGGTTAGCGCCGATTTCAGTCCGTTGAGTACGCCGAGGACGTTGTCCGCGTCGGTCTCCCAGACGTCGGCGGCCGCCGGCAACTCCTCGCGGGCGGCCGCGAGGTGCTCTTCGACCTCCGCACGCGTCTCCGCGGCCGCCTCGCCGAACAGGTCCTCGTCGTCGAACGTGGATTGGCTCATACCCGGGAAATCGACCCGACACCTGTTAAAAACGAGCCCGAAAGCGAAAGTGAACGCGTCGGCCGATCCTTTCAGGCTGCCGTCCGATCGGTCCGGACCATCGTCCGGTCCGTCCGATTCGTCGACCGACCATCCCGCTTATACGGCGGGACGCCGACATTCGAATGAATGAGCGAGGAGTTTGGATTGCTCGAACCGGACGAGAACCCCGGTGACGAGTGGGAGGAACTCGACGTCTCCGATACGGCCGCCGACCGCATCGCCCGCCGGCAGGACCGGGAGTTCGACGAGTTCCGCAAGCGGATCAAGGACACGGAGCAGTTCAAACTCCAGGAGTCGGTCTTCGACGACGCGACGCTCGCGGCCATTTATAAACTCGTGCAGGACGGCTACGTCGACGCGTTCGGCGGTCCGGTGTCGACGGGCAAGGAGGCCAGCGTGTTCGAGGCGCTCGGCGGGCGGGCGGGTGAACGGCCCGAATCGGGGGCGCGCACGGCCGACGACGCACCGGGCCACCCCGACCGCGAGGTCGCCGTCAAGGTGTATCGGATCAACTCCTCGAACTTCCGGCAGATGCGCGACTACCTGGAGGGTGATCCCCGGTTCGAAGGGATCGCGAGCGACAAGAAGGCCGTCGTCCTCGCGTGGACGAAAAAGGAGTTCGCCAACCTCAGCCGTGCCCGCAAGGCGGGCGTGCGCGTCCCCGAACCGATCGCCGTCCAGCGGAACGTCCTCGTGATGGAACTCGTCGGCCACGCCGATGACCGCGCGAGGCGGCTCTCGGAGGTGACCGTGGAGAACCCCGAAACCGCTTACGGCGTCGTCCGCGAGTACATGCGCCGGCTCTACCGGGCGGGGCTGATCCACGGCGACCTCTCGGAGTACAACATGATCATCCACGACGGCGAGCTCGTCGTCATCGACCTGGGGCAGGCGGTGACGGTTCATCACCCGAACGCGGGCGAGTTCCTCGAACGCGACTGTGTGAACGTCGCGAACTTCTTCACCCGAGCGGGCCACTCGGTCTCCCCTGATGACCTCCGCGCGTACGTGACCGAACCGGAGCCGGATCCGACCGGGGAGCCGGAGTCGGCCCAATGAGCCCGGAGATCGACTGATGCCGACGATACCCTGTGACCCGACGGTCGCCCGCGAACGATTAGCGGCTGCGGGCGTCGAGATCGAGCCCGGGAACACCGACCACGAACGCTGGCGGGCGCGCCGTGAGGGGGCGGTCGCGGTCGCGTACGACGGGAAGGTCGTCGTTCAAGGCCGGGATCCGACCCGGCTCGTCGGGTTGCTTCAGGGGGGCGGCGGCCGCGCGCACGTCTACTTCGACGGGGCGAGCCGTGGCAATCCCGGCCCGGCCGCCGTCGGCTGGTGTCTCGTCACGAGCGACGGCATCGTCGCGGAGGGCGGCGAGCGGATCGAGTCGACGACGAACAATCGTGCGGAGTACGCGGCGCTGATCCGCGCGCTGGAGGCGGCCGTCGACTACGGATTCGAGGAGGTGGACGTCCGTGGCGACTCGGAGCTGATCGTCAAACAGGTCCGCGGGGAGTGGAACGTCAACGACCCCGGCCTCCGGGAGCGTCGGGTCCGCGTCCACGAGCTGTTGGACCGGTTCGATCGCTGGTCGCTGGTGCACGTTCCGCGGGAAATAAACGCACGCGCCGACGAGTTGGCGAACGAGGCACTCGACGATGCGACCCGATGAGGAACCACCGGAGTGGGCGAAACGAAAGGCCCGGGAGATCATGGCGGCGGAACGGACGGACCCGGAACACGGCGACGAAGCGGCGGACACGCCCGCCGACACGGCGTCGGAGGGACACCTCCCGGATGAGGCGGTCGAGGAGGCGGAACGGCTCACCCGCCTCGCCCGGGAGGCGACCGATCCGGCCGCGGCTCGAAGCTACCGTGACCGTCGTGACGCACTCGTCGAGGAGTACGACTACACGCCACGGCTCCGTGAGGAGGACGATACCCTGGTGTTGTATCCGTCCGAGTGGGTCGAGGGCGGCACCGTCCAGTTGGACCGGGTCGAAGACACCGATCGGGCCGTCGAGGTGTCGCTGTCGGGCCCCGGCGACGCGGACCGCTATCGGGAGGTGGCGGCGTACAACGACGCGATCGCGGCCGTCGTTGCCGCGGCGGTCGCCGAGGCCGTCGACGGGGATCGTTCGCTCGCGGAGGGAGCGGGCGAGGATGCGGGATCGCTCGCGCCGGTGGAGTCGCTTGCGGATCTCGACCCGATCGCCAACGCGGACCCGGCCGTGGCGAGGGCGCACGCCGAGAACGCCCGCCGGTTCGCGACGTTCATGAGCAGCCACTACGTCCGCCCCGTCGACGAGGCGACGCCGGCGACCCGCGCGGAGTTCCGTGAGGAGTATCTCCCACGCAACGGCTGGCCGACCGAGACACAACTCGAGGTCGTCGAGGAGTCGCTCGCGCTGATAGCGGACGTGACGGCCGATGTCGACGTGGCCGACGTGACGGCCGATATCGACGTGGCCGACGTGACGGCCGATATCGACGTGGACGCGGTGGTCGATAGGGATGGAACGCCCGCGCTCGGCGATCCATCGGATACGGACGGGGCGACCAGTCCGGAAACCGAGTGAGCCGGTGCGGCCGCTGTCGACGATGTGAATGCGCGGCGAGCGCCGCGCCGTGTGACAGAACCGATCGCGTCTCGATACGCCGGATGTGGCCGTCCGCTTACGCCTGTCGGTCGACGATCTCGCGCACGTCGTTCGCGCGGTCATCGTCGGTCACGAAGCGCTTGAGAACCCACTCCAGCCGGCCAAGGACGACGTCATACCCGTCGGCGGTCAGCTCGTACTGGTTCGTCCGCTTGTCGAGTTCGCTCTTCTCGACGAAGCCCATCTCGACGAGATCATCCAGGTTTGGATAGAGCCGGCCGTGGTTTACCTCGGCGTCGTAGTATGCCTCGAGTTCGCGCTTGATCGCCAGCCCGTACATGGGCTCTTCGGCGAGGATCGCGAGGATATTTTGCTGGAACGCGGTCAAATCACGGGCCGCAGTCGACGCCTCGGTGACAGCTTGTGCCTCTGACATAGCTGCTGAAATGTCACCCGGACATATAACGTTTCTCAAGAATCGTCACGATTTGATTCGTTATCCCTGCTGACAAACGGTGACGAGACGTTCGAACACGCGCAGTGTGTCGAAAATTCAGCTGACGAACCTGCCGATCCGGATCATGGATATTTCGGAACGTTGTCGTATCAATCGAAAAATCGTTACTTTTGGGAAACCTCCGTCGATGATTCATAATTGTGCGACTCTCACCCATCCCTGCAACATGCGCTGCGGGAAGTCGGGGCGGGTCCGCGGGAGTCACGCTGATATCCGTCTGGTTTGCTCCCGACCAACTGACGCACCGCTGTGACGCCGATTCGACCCTCGTTCATCCTCGAACTGCGACCCGAAAGGGCTTTGATGACCTTGACCGGACGGGAACACATATGACGAACCTCTGGGAGGACCTCGAGACGGGACCGAACGCACCCGAGGAGATCTACGCCGTCGTCGAGTGTCTCAAAGGCGATCGCAACAAATACGAATACGACAAGGACATTCCCGCGGTCGTCCTCGACCGGGTGCTTCACTCGAACGTCCATTATCCGGCCGATTACGGCTTCATTCCGCGCTCGTATTACGACGACGGCGACCCCTTCGACGTGATGGTGTTGGTCGAGGATCGGACGTTCCCCGGCTGTGTCATCGAGGCGCGTCCCGTCGCGTTGATGCGGATGGACGACGACGGCGAACAGGACGACAAGGTGATCGCGGTCCCGATAGAGGACCCCCGATTCGATCATATCGAGGACCTTGCGGATATCCCCGATCAGACCCGTGCGGAGATCGACGAGTTCTTTTCGACGTATAAAAACCTCGAGGCGGGCAAGGAGGTCGAGACGCTGGGCTGGGAGGACAAAGCCGCCGCCAAGGACGCTATTCGTCACGCACAGGACCTGTACGCCGAACACTTCGGCTGACGCCGTCGCGCATCGGCCGCCCTCGAACTTGCCCCCGACCGTGGACCGTTCCTCGCGCGTCCCGACCGATGACGGACGATGACGAACCTCCACGCTCACGCCCCGAACATTCGTCCGGGGAGTTCCGCCGACCGCGTGGATGCGTCCCGCTCATGGATATGTCCTCGATGCATACCCCGCGGCTCCGGCCATGCATTATGCACATGGGTAATTTTTAGATGGTGGAGCGCCTCCTTTCTCCCGTTATGGCCGCACGCTCCAGCTCGTTCGGTATCGCCCATCCAACCGTCGTCCCGACCAACTTCGACCCGCGCGAGACCCCCGGTTCGAAGGAGGAGGACGAGTCGCGCTGAGGCGGTCGGCGCCGAGGGAACGCCTCGATCGGTCGTCGATGTCGTCGGCGAGTCGCTGATGGTCGCTTTTGGGTCACATCGTCGATGATCGGTTTTCAGTCATCCCGTCGATGACCTCGGTGAGCGGTTTCGCCCCGTCACAGTATCGTTCGAATCGCTCCTCGGCCCACGTACGGACTATCGGATCGCGGGACTCGAAGACACACCGTGGACTGTTTCGGTCGTCGTGTGTGACGACACAGACGTGATCGCCGCGTGTGAAGAGCCCGTACTCGACCGGCTCCGCGGCGACGAGGACCGTCGCGTCCTCGTCCTCCAGCGCACGTTCGGTCGCCGAGGTGAACTCCGCGACCGACGCCGCCATGACCTCCTTGTCGATCACGAGCCGGATCCGTGCCCCGTGATCGAGGGTACCGGCTGCGGCCTCGTTGTATCGGCGCGTGACGATGGGTGAGATGGCCTGTACCTCCTCACCAGCCGCCTCGCGGATGATCTCGACGACCCGGTCGACCGCAGCGAGCGGGTCGCGGCCGTCCGCGACCGTGAGTTCGCCACATGTGAGTCCCTCGGCCGGGAAGCCGGCGTCCGCACGCTCGAGGTCGGCGGCGAACCGCCCCACCCGGTCGGCCAGTTCGACCTCCTCCAGTAACGATTCATAGGCGTCGTGGACACGCTCGCCGGCGGGCGTCATGTGATAGTCGCCTTCGCGTGTAACCACCCAGCGTCGCTCACGAAACCCCGCGAGGACGCGTTGGACCGTCGTCCGCGTCGCTTCGATCTCGTCGGTGATCGCCGCCGGTCGGCGCGGCTCCCGACGGATCGTTCGCAGGATCGCGACCCGCGCCGGCGACCCGGAGAGATAGCGTATCCCGTCGCGTGGGTTCTCCTCCGACATCATTCGCCCTATTTATACACCGGGGGGCTGTTAACGGTATCGTCGTCGTTTGTGCCCGACATCGCCGTTCGATGTGTACGCGCGTCCACTCAGTTCGGCTCCGTCGGCGTCGAACACCGCAGACAGAGCGTCGTGTTCGCCACGTAGTTGACGTCGTCCGACCCACACGCCGGACAGATGAACCGACCGGTCCGATACTCCGTGGATCCCCGCGGCGCGTGGAGCTTTCCGTTCGACACGCGCGCCCGAGCGAGGGCTTGCATCCGTGACCGTTTAACCGCGACCCGTCGGGTCAGCGCATCTGGGCCGCCCCCGCCGTGGAGATCGTCCCAGGAGAGGTCGTCGGGCCGTGAGAGGTGCGTGCACAGCTCCGTGCCGGCCTGGAGGAACGGCCGTCCGGTCTCCGCGGCGGGTGCGTCGAGGTCGAGGGAGTCGTACGCCCGTACGGCTCGATCGTAGGCCGCCTCCGCCCGTTCGCCGTCGTCGATGACGGCCCGAAGATCGCCGACGAACTCGTTGCAGACCGCCCGTTCGACGGGCGTCTCGAGCACGTGATCGCGGAGTTCGCCGGCGACGACGATCCCCTCGGCGACGGGCGCGTCCGCCCGCGTCTCGGCTCCGGCGATCCGGTGACAGACCGCCGCGGTCGCGAACGCCGCGAGCGCCCATCCCGCCCGTGACCGTTCGACCGCTTCGTACGCCCCGAGCCCGGCCGGGCCGTGTCCGGCGAGGATGGCTCGCGCCGCGGTGGTGTACGCTTCGGCGGCGACATCGTGGCGTTCGGCAGCCAGGGCGTGTATGGCACGATCCCGTGGATCCATCGTCTTCCTCGTGGCCGTCGTCTCGTCCATATCATCACGAGGGAACGCGTTCGGATAACCCCGTGGCCGAACCGGGTCGTCCGGACGCTCCGTGTCCCGATCGATGTCGTTTCGAGGAGGGGTCCCCGCGCGCTTCCGAACGAAACCAAAAACAGTTACTAAAAAGCCAAAAACACCTGTTCAGAAATCAAAAAAATTTATCAATCTGAGCGGAGTAGGGATGCAACATGGTGTGGCTGCACCCATCCGACCCCGTGTCGCCACGGGCGGGCACCGAACGACTCCGGGGTGAAACGCGGTGACCGCCGAGAGCGGTCCGTCACGGATTCGGGAGCGCGATCGCACGGGCGGGACGAGTGAAACCTCCACGACCCGCGCGGCCGCCGGCGAGCGCTGCCCCGAGTGTGACGGCGGACTCGTCGTCGCCGAGGAGGCGGCGGAGCTCCACTGTGCGGAGTGCGGGCTGGTCGTCGACGCAGACCGGGTCGATCACGGTCCGGAGTGGCGGGCCTACGACGACTCACAGCGCACGGAGCGCTCCCGCGTCGGCGCGCCGGCGACCGAGCTCATCCACGACCGTGGGCTCTCGACGGACATCGACTGGCGCGACCGCGACGCGGCCGGTCGAGTCCTCTCGGCGGAGCGACGCGCCGAGATGCGCCGGCTCCGCACGTGGCACGAGCGATTTCGCACTCAGGATGCAGAGGATCGGAACCTGAAGTACGCGCTCGGGGAGATCGATCGCATGGCTTCCGGACTCGGTGTCCCACGTTCGACGCGCGAGACCGCCTCGGTCATCTATCGCCGCGCGCTGGACCAGGGGTTGCTTCCCGGTCGGTCGATAGAGGGGGTCGCCGCGGCGGCGCTGTATGCGGCGACGCGGCTCGACGGGATCGCCCGCAGCATCGACGAGGTCGCGACCGTAAGCCGGATCGACGCCCTCGAGATCGAGCGCACCTACCGCTACATCAACCGCGAACTGTCGCTCAAGGTCCCGCCGACCGACCCGAACGAGTACGTCGGCCGATTCGCCTCGGCGCTCGACTGCTCCGATGCCGTCACCCGGCGCGCACGCGAACTGGTCCGGGCGGCGACGGATGCGGGCGTCCATAGCGGCCGCCATCCCGTCGGGATCGCGGCGGCGGCGCTGTACGCGGCGGCGACGATCGAGGACGTGACCATCACCCAATCGGACGTCGCCGAGGCGGCAGACGTGAGCGAGGTCACCATCCGCAACCGGTATCGGGAGGTCCTCGACGCGTATCGGGACTGATCGATCCGCTGGCTCACGGTCGGGCCGGTTCGCCTCTCGCCCCGCTTATCGCCGTCTGTCGATCCATCGACCGAGTCTCCCGTCGGGCATTCCCGACCGGACGAGCCGGTCGAAGGCTCCGGTCGGAAGGATCGCGCCGACCCGTGGCAGCCACCGCGCCCGTGCCCCGACGCGGTAGCGGGCCCTCGGTCGGCGCGTCGTCGTCGCGGTCACCACTCGCGTCGTGACCGTCTCCGGTGGAACCGACTCCGGTGCGTACGACTCGAAGGCCCGATAGACGTCCGTATACGGCGATCCGTCCGGCCGGCGTGGTTCCCGATCCCCGTCGTTCGTCCCGATCGCCTCACGCAACGCGGTCGCCGCCCGCTCGTTGAATCCCGTTCTCGTCGGCCCCGGTTCGATGAGCACGACATCGACGTCGTGAGCCCGGAGTTCGCGTCTGAGCGTCGTTGCGTACGCGGCGAGTCCCGCCTTCGCGGCGCTGTACCCGCCGTGAAACGGGAGCGGCACGCTTCCGGCCATCGATCCGACGATGACGACCCGGCCCGACCGAGCCCGGAGCGTCGACAACAGGGGCTGGACGACGGCGTGGACGGCGACTAGGTTCGCCTCGAGGTGTTCACGCAGCCGCTCGGGCGAGCAGTCCTCCACCGCGCCGAGGGAATACCACCCCACACAGCTCACGACGGCGTCCGCCGCGACTCCCTCCACGGCCGCGGCGGCATGCTCCTCGTTCGTCAGGTCGACGACCGTCGCCTCCAGCGCCTCCGTGTGATCGACCGACTCACGCAGGGAATCGAGCCCGTCCGCGTCGCGATCGAGCGCCACGACCTCGTGACCGGCGTCGAGGAATCGGCTCACCGCCCGCCGACCGATGCCGCCCGCGGCCCCCGCACACACGATCCGCATGCTCGCCGGTTCGGTCTCCGCGTGGATACGTCCTCGGGTCGGTGCCGTCCGCAAGGCGTGCCGCGACCCCGATCCCGAACCCGGAAGGCTTTGTGTCGGCCGCCCCCCGGTTCGGGTATGTTCACCGGTATCGTCGAGGGAACCGGCGTCGTCTCCGAGCGAACCGAGACGGACGACGGACTGAGGCTCCGTATCGACGTTGCGGGACTGGGATTCGATGCCCTGACACACGGCCAGTCGATAAGCGTCAGTGGCGTCTGTCTCACCGTCGAGCGGCACGGAAACGCGACCGTCAGCGCGGCCGACGGGGGACCGGACGACCTGTCCGCGGCCGGTCCGGCGTCGTGGTTCGAGGTGTTCCTCGCGCGCGAGACGGTCGACCGGACCTATCTCGGCGACGTCAGCGAGGGCGACGTCGTCAACGTCGAGCGGGCGATGCCCGCGGACGGGCGCTTCGACGGGCACCTCGTTCAGGGCCACGTCGACACCGTCGCGACCGTGACCGGGATCGACCGGGTCGGCGAGGACTGGCGATTCACCTTCTCGATCCCGGACGGTCATGGCCGCTATCTGGTTCAAAAGGGGTCGGTCACGCTCGATGGAATCTCGTTGACGATCGCCGACCGCCGGGACGGGGAGTTCGACGTCGCGATCATCCCGACGACCTACGCTCTGACGACGCTTTCGGACAAGGACGTCGGCGACCCCGTTCACTTGGAAGTGGACGTGATCGCGAAGTACGTCGAACGGATGGTCGACGGCTACTGAGCGGCCGACCGCTCGCCTTCCTTTTCAAAACCGCTCATCACCGAGCGTCCGGCTCGCCATATCCCGACGATCGTGGGGACGGTTCGCTCACCACGTGTTCACATGCTTCCCGTAACCTACTTCACAACTCGAACCTAACTACAATATAATGGCAAACACTCGAACGAGAATCAAGAATATCTTCGAGAGTCGTTTCGATCGGATAATCACCTCGGCCGACGGAGCCCTCTACCCGTTCGAGGCGATCGGGATCCAGTCGGCGCAGTATCTCGGCGCGGAGTCGACCGACCCACGGACCTCCATCTCGGTCTCCTCGGACGGCTACGTCGTCGAGACGAAGAACTGATCGGCAGGCAACCTTTTTATCCGAAACCGAGACGATCCTCCCCTGTGATCGCCTATAGTGAACCGCTCTCGGATCGCCGTCGTCACGGCTCTCATCGTCGCCGGCGAGCGCGCGATTCACCCGCGAGAACCGGGCAAGGACAACGCTTATGCGAGGGCTCGCCAACCGACGAGGTAGAGTTATGGGAGTGATCGAGGACGTCTATGAGGACCTCGACACCGACGTGGACATCGAGGCGTTCAGGGCGGCCGTCGAGGACAAAGTCGAACAGATGGGCGGCCTCGCGGACGAGGAGACGGCCGCGATGCTCATCGCCCACGAGCTACAGGACGCGGAGGCCGAGACCATCGCCGACATCGAACCGGGCATGAACGAGGTGAAGTTCCTCGGGAAGGTGACCGCCATCGGCGACCTCCGGACCTTCGAACGCGACGGCGAGGACGCCGAGGGCCGCGTCTGTAACGTCGAGATCGCCGACGCCTCCGGCTCGGTCCGTGTCGCGCTCTGGGACGAGATGGCGACCGCCGCCGTGGAGGAGCTCGAGGTCGGACAGGTCCTCCGGGTGATGGGCCGCCCGAAGGAGGGATACAGCGGGCTGGAGGTCAGCGCCGACAAGGTCGAACCGGACGAGGACGCCGAGGTCGACGTGCAGGTGCTCGACACCTATCGCGTCGAGGACCTCACGCTCGGTGCCTCCGACGTCGACCTCGTCGGCAAGGTGCTCGACACCGGCTCCATGCGCACCTTCTCGCGTGACGACGGCTCGGAAGGACGGGTCGCCAATCTGACCGTCGGCGACGAGACCGGCCGGGTCAGGGTCACGATGTGGGACGACAAAGCCGACCTCGTCGAGAAGTTCGAGGCGGGCGAGACCGTCGAGGTCGGCGACGGCTACGTCCGCGAGCGCGACGGCGACCTCGAACTGCACGTCGGCGACCGTGGGACGGTCGAACGCGTCGACGAGGACGTCGAGTACATTCCGGAGACGACGCCCATCGCCGAACTGGAGATCGACCAGACCGTCGATATCGCCGGCGGCGTCATCGAGAGCGACCCGAAACGGACCTTCGATCGCGATGACGGCTCGGAGGGGCAGGTCCGCAACGTCCGGATCAAAGACGACACCGGCGAGATCCGCGTCGCGCTGTGGGGCGAGAAGGCCGACGCCGACATCGACCTCGCCGACCACGTCGTCTTCGCGGACGTCCTGATCAAGGACGGCTGGCAGGACGACCTCGAGGCGTCCGCGAACTGGCGCTCGACGGTCTCCGTGCTCGACTCCCCGCCGGCCGGATCGAACAGCTCGGAGGCGACCGACGGTTCGGCCGAGGCGTCGGCCGGTAGCGCCACCTCGGCGACCACCGGTACCGAGACGGGCCTCGGTGCGTTCGGTTCAACAAACGGCGGCGCCGACGATGCCAGTTCAGCCGACACCGAAACGGGTGCCGTGGCCACTGCGACCGTCGATGGCGACACCGATGGGACCGCGGTGACCACCGCGGCTGACGGGACGGACACCGTCGAGTTCACCGGGACCGTGGTGCAGGTCGGCGACCCCGTCATCCTCGACGACGGCACGCAAACGAAACGGGTCGAGACGGACGCGACCCTCCGGCTCGGCGAGGAGGTCACCGTCCGTGGCCCCGAACGGAACGGGACGATCCACGCCGCCGACGTCTTCTGAACCCGGCTGTCGGCGATTCTCCTCCCCGGCGTTCTCCTCCCCGGCGTTCTCCTCTCCGGCGTTCTCTTCCCCGCCGTCCCTCGTCGACTCCCCTCGCCGTCACCCGGCCAAACCCGGCCCGGGATGGCTTTCCGAGAGCGCCTCAACGGACTCGATGACCCGCCTCGACCGTCCAGAGGGCGCCTAACGGAAAGCGTTATACGCTGGACGGACGCGTGTGTGTGTATGAGTGTCGAGTTGCCGTTCGCGCCGGTCGATCAGATCATTCGGCGGAACGCGGGCGAGCTCCGCGTGAGCGCGGACGCCGCCGAGGAGCTGGCTCGACGGATCCAGACACACGGCGCGGAGCTGGCCATCGACGCGGCCGAGCGGGCGACCGCGGATGGCCGGAAGACGCTGATGGCGTCCGACTTCGGCGTCGAGCAGGTGATCGCCCGGGACCGTTTGACGCTCCCCGTCGCCCCGGTCGACCGGATCGCTCGGCTTCGGATCGACGATCGGTATCGGGTCGGCGTCGACGCCCGGATCGCCTTGGCCGACATCCTCGAGGACTACGCGGACAACGTCGCGAGCGCGGCGGCGACGCTCGCGCGACACGCCGACCGACGAACCGTACAGGCGGAGGACATCGAGACGTACTTCGCGCTCTTCGGGTAGATGCGCTTCGGCTACAGCGAGCGGTGTCTCGCACACGACACGGGCGAACGACACCCTGAGACGGCCGACCGGCTCCGCGCGATCCGGCGCGGGCTCGCACGGCGTCACAGCGTCGAGTACACCGAGAGCGACCCCGCCGACCGTGAGGCGATCGTCGCGGTTCACGACGAGGGATACGTCGACGAATTGGAGTCGTTCTGTGCGGACGGGGGCGGTAACTGGGACCCCGACACCGTCGCCGTCGAGGCCACGTGGGACGCGGCGCTCACCTCCGCGGGGCTCTCACAGTGGGCCGCTCGGGAGGCGCTCACCGGCGCGACCGGGCGGGAGACGCCCTTCGCGCTCGGTCGGCCGCCCGGCCATCATGCGGTCCCCGCCGACGCGATGGGCTTCTGCTTTTTCAACAACGCGGCGGTCGCCGCCCAGACGGTGCTCGATGACGGGCTCGCAGAGCGCGTGGCGATCTTCGATTGGGACGTGCATCACGGCAACGGGACCCAGGACATCTTTTATAAACGCGACGACGTGTTTTATGCCTCGATACACGAGGACGGGCTCTATCCGGCGACGGGAGCGATCTCCGAGATCGGCACCCGCGATGGCGAGGGAACGACGCTGAACGCCCCACTTGCAGCCGGTGCCGGTGATCCTGACTTCCTCGCCGTAATCGATGAGGTGCTCGGGCCTGCACTCGACCGCTTCGACCCCGATCTCCTCATCGTCTCCGCGGGGTTCGACGCGCACCGACACGACCCGATCTCGCGGATGCGGGTCTCATCGGAGGGATACGCGCTCATGACCGATCACGTTCGGTCGATCGCCGACCGGGTCGACGCCGCGGTCGCGTACGTCCTGGAGGGCGGCTACGGGCTCGACACGCTCGCGGACGGCGTCTCGATGGTCCACGAGACGTACGACGGCCGATCCCCGATCGCCCCCGATGACGACCCCGACCCGAAAACCGAGGCGATTATCGAGGACCTGCGCTCACGGCTCGGTCTCGCCGACTGAGTCGAACGTGTCGGGGAGGTGAGGCACGTACCGAACGGTCCGGCTCGTCCTGCCCGCTACGGGCGCGGCTCGTAGAACCCCGCGAGTGCGACCCCGAATCGGTCCGCGAGGGTCGTGACGGCGTCGCCGACGAGCACCTCCCGATCGAGGAACTCCCGTTCGATGTGTGCACCGAGCGCGACGTCGGTCGCGGCGTCGCTTTCGAGGTACTCGCGGACGGTCGTGAACTCACGTTCTCGCTCGACGACGTACCTGTCCCCCTCGATGAAGGGGCCGTAGGTGTCGGGGTCGACGTCGTCGGCGTAGGCGGCATAAAACCCCTCCGCGTGGCTCCGGACCGCGAGCGGCGGCCCCTCGTGACGCTCGACACGTGGGCGTTCCGTCACCGCCAACTCGGCGTACAGCATCGCCAGCCCTCGGTCGGCGCGGTTGGGTCGCGTATCGTCGCTCGTTCCGGATCCCCCCGGATCATCCGTAATTCCGTCCGTTCCGGAACCGCCGTCGTCCTGGAGCACGGTCGCCGCCGCATGCAACGCGGCGTCGTGCCGGTCGTCGACCATCGCCTCCGCCCGCAGCACGTCGAAGCCGTGCGCGTTCAGCCCGCGGACGACGCCGTCGAGCGATCGTTGGAGCTGTGGCCACAGTTGATCGTCGACGAGGTCGGGCGCGTCGAAGACGACGGCGACCGGGGTCGCCCCGCGCCGGGTGAGATGCTCCCGGACCCTCGCGGCGTCGAGCGGTTCGGGGACCGTTCGTTCGAAGGGCTCTTCTCGGGGATTTTCGAGGAAGTCCCGTGCGTAGTGTTGCAGTCGTGCGAGGTTCGCCGGCGAGAGCACGGCGGCGACGTTCCGGGTGGGATCCGTTGGGTCGACGACGACGAGCGGGTCCTCGAAGGTTCGCTCGGCGTGTCCCTCGGGGTCGAACTCGACCGGCGGATGCCAGCTCCGTGCGGACTCGATGAGCGGGAGGAACCCGCCGAGTTCGACGACGAGCAGCTCCGTGAGGTAACCGGAGAACCCCTCGGTGCGGAGGTCGCTGCCGTACGCGCCGATCCCTTTTAAAAAGGCCTTGGTGAGGACGACGTCCTCGGCGAGGTCGTCGTCGAGTCGCTCTCGGAGGTAGGCGTCGTGAAACGGGGTGCGGTCGACGGCGGAGATGAGGTCGGCGGCCGACGGCACGGCATAACAGGGCACGAGGTCGACGGAGAACCCCTCGTGTTCGCCCTTCACGTATGGGTGTTCGGCGTACTCCTCGTGGCCGTCGGGAAGGACCGCGTGGCCGACCATGAGGCCATAGCGCTCAAGCTCCTCGCGATTGAGGTCGGGCGGGAACCGAACGAAGAGGTCGATGTCACGGTCGCCGGCGACCCACGTTCCGCGGGCGGTCGAGCCCACCTGGACCACGTCGGCGTCGACGGGGAGGTCGGCGATGGCCTCGTGGGCCGCCTCGGTGAGCGCGTCGGCGACCTCGCGGAGCCGCTCGCGTTCCGCATCGCCGGGGATCACCCGTTCGCGGACGTGTGCGAGGACCGTCTCGAGTTCGCTCATGGCCGGAATTCTCGGGGTTCAGCCGAAAGCGTGTCGGTGTCGCGGGGTGGAAACGAAAGCCCTATCAAAACTACCCGAGTACGGGGGGATACGGGCCGAAGTAGCTCAGTTGGTAGAGCGCCTCGCTGTTAACGAGGCGGTCCCAGGTTCGAGTCCTGGCTTCGGCGCGTTTTCCGCTCCCCACTCCGCCACCGTCGGGTATCCGCCGCGGACGACCCGCGCGGATCCGGTATGCTAAAGGGCGAACCGCCGGTATCGACGTGTACGGGCCTTTAGCTTAGTCTGGCTTAAAGCGCTCCGCTCATAACGGAGTGATCGCCGGTTCAAATCCGGCAAGGCCCATCAAGATTCTACGCGATTCGTGGCCGAAAGAGGAAACGCCGTTAGCGGCATCCTCGTATGTCTGAAAGGCCCGAATTCAGATTGGACTGAACCCCTTCGTTCGGGAGAGCCCGTTAAAGATCTTGTTGGCCCCCCTTGCCGTCCTGCGAAAAGTATAGTGTACGGGGGCTGTCGATGATCCGGCTTATTCCCGCTGAGCGGGCCGCATCAGCCTGCTTATCGTGTAATTCGCACGTCTCGGATGATTTCCGCCGGGTCCACGGTGACGATGACGATCGAGCCCATCGCTGTCCCGAGTGTGACACCTGGGTTCGTATCTGTGAGGGGAGTGCCGCCGGTCGGGACGTTCCCACGCCGGACCCACGAACGCACCCGGCGCGGAACGGCGGGGAGCCGTGGAACGGAGGGCTGTCCGGATGACGCCCTTCGTGCGGGCGAGCCGATTGTACGATCCCGCCCACGGCCCACGAGCCCACGCCTACGATGCCGCTCGACTTCGTTGGCAGCGTGACGCCGACCGGAGGGGTCGATGAGTAGCGTGAATCTCCCCACCTGCGGGAGCTGTGGAGTGGCTCGTCCATCTGTCCGAGATCGCGGTGATGGGCTCGAATGCGCCGGCTGTTACCTCGATCGGGAGGATCGTCGATGAAGGCCGTCGAGACGGCCCCACACGAGTACTCGGCGAACTACGTGTATCCCGATGGGCTTGGGCCGTGGTTCGGTGCGGCGCGGCTGTGTGATGCCACAGGAAGCCGACGCGGAAGCTTCCGGCTCGACGGCGAGACGTGGCGGGTCACCCTCTCGTTTCAGGAGTCCGGGCTCGCCCCGCCCGAAGGCGGCGAGACACGGGACGGAACGCGCGTCGAGTTCGAGACGATCCGCGAGTTTCGGCTCAACGCCGTCCGCGACGACGACGTGGGCGAGAAGAAGGTGAAGGCGCTCATCCAGCCCCGGTGGTATGGGCTCGAATCGAAGAGCGGCAAGAAGGCCGCCCGTCCCCTGTGGGAGCTGGGCGACGCGGTAAACGTTCGCGTTCGAGCAGCGAACGTCGAGTTCAATCGCGTCGAGACGATCATCCAGCGGGCTGCCGGTGCGGTGACGCTCGATCCGATGTACTTCACGAACCGTTCTCCGGACTATTCGGTCGTCACCGATGCCGCGCGATATGTTCGGCTTCACCGCGGCGTTTCCGGTCCGGTCCACGCCCGCGAGGGACCAATCGCCCGGATGGGTCATCTCCTCGAAAGCGATCGCGAGGGATACCGGAAGATCGTTCAGGACGACACCGAACGCGCGGGCTACTATCACACGGTGACTCTCGGGCAGCGACGAATCCGCGAGTGCTTCCCCGACCACGAGATCCCGAAGGAGTTGAAGCACTACTACGCACGAAACGCCGAATCGATGCCCGACGACCACCCGCTCGCACACCCGAAGGTAGAGGCGTCGTATCAGTCGAGTCGGTGGGACGAAACACTTCGACCGGCCGATCACGATCGACTCTCGACCGAACTTGAGGAGGCGGTACTCGCGACGATCAACGAGGCGGGCCTGCCGACACAGCCGCTCGATGACGACGGGCCCGGCCGTGGGCGGACGTACGTCCCCGACGCATACTTTCTCGCCGAGACGGTCGACCGATCGCGGGTGCTGTCGCTTCAGTTGGAGCGGGTCGAGAGCGACCAGCGGAACGTGGTCGTTCGACAGCTCGCCAACGGGCTTTCGCCGGTCGAGTGGGATTCGCTTCAGACGCTCGTCTCCGACGGCGGCAGGGTGTCGCCTGCGGAGATCGCGGACGAACACGACTGGCACCCCGACAGCGTGCGGCGTGGGCTCCGGCGAATCGAGGATATGGTGGTCCGCGAACAGGGCTCGGTCGCGCTCCGGTCACACTACGTCGCCGAGCAGGTCGTCGAGGCGCTCAACGCGGCTCGCGAGGGAGTTCGGAACGCACTCGGTACAGCAGCGAACGCGGTCGAGAACGCCGAACGGCAGGCGCTCGACGAGCGGACCGACGAGCTGATCGCGTTCTGCCAAGCGAACGGGATTCACGTCGACGAGCGCGAGGCGCGGCTTCGCGTTCGGATGGGGAACCTCGCGGGCGAGTCCTGGGCCGAGCTGGTGACCCGGCTGAAGCGGTACTGGGTCGCCGCCGGGCGGGACCCGGAGCGGCTGAAGGATGCAGAGACCCACTATCGCGATGAAGCCGGACCGAAGATCCGGCCGGCTCGCGGTGCGTGGGGGAGGGGTCAGACTCTCCGGTAACGCGGCCCCTCGTGAGTGGCAACGCTATTCTGACCCTGATTTAGCGACTCTTTTCACCGGTTTTCGACGGCTGAGCGGTGGCTCTCGACGACGATCTCGGCGCGAGCCCATGCCCATCGACAGCTCGACGAGCTGCTCGCGCCGGCGGATCGACACCGGGGGGTCGGTCGCCGGTTAGGGGTGTGGCTAAGGCCACATTTTCTAAGGGACCGCACCACTCGCGTCGAGCGATCAAAAAATGTCAAGGGTGAGAATAGTATCAGTCGCTAAACAGTCAGCGCATTTCCGTTCATGACCTGAGGCCACTCGCGACGCTCTTCAAAACCGGGGAAGAGTGCGCCGGTAGTGTTCCAGAACGACCCGAGTGTCAACGTGCACGTCATAAGGGCTCTGAGAGGTCCCCTAGATAAATTATGAGTCTCGCTTATGGAGTCTGCCCAACGTTTATTTTGCCCTGGATCCAGAATAGGACATGTCACTCCTCTTTCCTCCCGAGCCAACTAAAGAGCGTATAAAAACATGGGGCTGCGTATAATGTTGGAGTAGCTGACTATTGAGGATCTGATTCGACAGATGAAGTTCTTGTCGCTAAACATGGAATGATTGAGCACTTATCCACACCTTGGAAGGGATATTATATACCTCGGCAAGACTTTTCCAGTGCCTGTGATGCGGCAAACCACATTATGAAAGGTGTTACCTTGGTAAGACAGATTGGATAGTGGTCATCGAACGGATAGAGAGCGCTCTAGACACTCACATAAGGTAGGCAATGTTCTTGTTTTGAAGTTTATCTAAATTATTCACTTATTCTCCATAAGACAGCTGAAACGACGACCGTAGAGTATACAATAGGAAGAGTAAACAGTCCAACAGTAATGGTGCCTATAACGTTTTGGGCGACGAACAAGTTTAGGAGAAAAACAAATGCGGCTATTCCCGCAGAGATATTTAGAACTACTAGGCAGGTTACGATTAGTAATGCCCATACATTTTCTGGAAGAACATATCTCAAGGAATTTTGGATAGCTCTACTTTCGGTACTTCACGAATGACGTAATCGGTCAGATTGAATCGTCGAATTAACCACGAGAAAGTGTCTGGTTCTGGATGTGTTTGAGATCCCTGAACC
>NZ_FZNQ01000039.1 GCF_900188065.1 Halorubrum vacuolatum | reverse complement strand
TATGCCAAAATAGACAGTAACCGAGTGCTGCATAGACCCTCTATATCCAGCACGACCACGAATACATATCACTCTCTAAGGATTTCAACAGAGCCATGAGAATGGAAGCCCCAGAATATCGCGGTTCGTACCTACGATACTACGGCAACGTATGGGGCGACCTCCCGCTCGCTCGCGACCACAGTGGCAGGCTCGAGGAAGCTATCGCCGACAAAACCAAAGAAATCATCGAATTCGTCGAAGAACTTGAAACCGCCGACGAAGTACTCCAGAACCCCGCCAGAATCTACGATAACTCTGACGTCGCTACACTCCCTCTATCCGAACACCCAGCTGTCGAATCTTTCGACCTCGATCCAGTCGAGATTGGCGACCCCGTCGTCGACGATACAAAAATCACCTTCCAGAACCTCTCCGCCGAGATCGACTTCTTCGGCGACAAAACCGACTACCAAGATCTCTTGATGGAGATTCTCAACATCAAGAACTTCGAGCTAGCTGACGAACTCAAAAAAGTTCGCCTACCTGAAGACGACTCTGAAATCCCGACACTCATCAATCGACTTCAAACCGTTCGTGCTGAACTCGAAACTGCCAGTGAAGACATGTCCGAACTCCAAGACGAACTCGACGAGTTTGTACTGGATTTGTACGGCTTCGACGAAGAAACTCGCGAACTCATCAAAGAAAGAACCCCAACGCCGAGCAATCCCCTCGACACCCGCGTCGTTGTCACTGACTAAGCACGAACGCAGATCTCCACGGATAGCAAGACGGCAGATTTCATCACGATAGTCATGAATAGAAAGCCTAGCTCGTGCTGCACTAATCCTCTGAGTCTTGCACTAGCCGACCTACCAACTCCTGAGTATATACTGCTGTTTCACTACCCCTCTGTGCGGGACAGCTGATCTCAAAGAGTGTCGAGAAGGTAGTGGTTTACACGCCTCCGCAGTAACCCGCATATGTATAAGTACAAACCGAGAACACGAAAACATGAGCGAAGATACACCCGAGGCCGTCGGGATATACGCGAGGGTGTCGACCAGCGACCAGGACGCGAGCCGGCAGCTCGACGAGCTCCGAACCTGGGTCGCCGACCAGTACCCCGACGCCGAAACCGAGGAGTACGTCGAGATCGTCTCCGGCTCCGCGACCGACCGCGCCGAGGAATACCACGCCCTCCGCAACGCGATCTCCGGGGGCGACCTTGACCTCGTCGTCGTCGACGAGATTAGCCGCCTTTCACGGCTGGGAGGCGGCGAGGTCCACGGGTTTATTCAACACGCGATCGAAAACGACACGTCCGTCCGTGACCGCGAGGTCGGCCTTTCGATCGACGTCGGCAGCTCCGAGGTCGACCAAGCGGTTAAGCAACTAATCGCCGGCGTCCTCGGCGACCTCGCGAAAATCGAACATAAGCAAAAGCTCCGACGGATACGATCCGGGATCGCCGCCGCCCAGGACGCCGGGAAGTGGACCGGCCGCCCACCCGCCGGGTTCGTCGTCGAGGACGGATACCTCCGCGTCGACGTCGCCGAGTATCTCCACGTCCGCGAGGCCGTCGCCCGCGTCGATCGGGGCGAGCCGTACGCGACCGTCGCCGAGGAGACCGGGCTCGCGGAGTCGACCCTCCGCTCTTTGGAGGCCGACCGGCGGGACCTATACCTCGCCGCGGAGGCCGAGGACGATCGTGTCGACGAGGCGCTCGACGGCGTCCGACCGCTCGACGACCTCCGTACGGATCGGGGCGACCTCGACCAACTCCGCGAGCGGATCCAACGCCTTGAGGAGGCCGTCGGAGAGGAGAGCTTACCGAATTGAGTTAGCTTACCATATCTGGTTATTACCATATTTGGTTAGCTTACTTCATTTAGTTAGATTGAACACACCGGTCTAACTGTATATGGTATGACCGCCGGGAGAGGCTTACTCACCGAACGCGAACGCGAGGCGCTGGTCGAACCCGAGGGCGCGTATACCTACAAAACGCGGAGTGTCGCTCGAAAGCGGATCGAAAAGCTCGCCGAGGACGCCGATCTCCTCGCGAGACACGACCCCGACCTATTCGACGAGCTGGTCGAGGCCGTCGAAGCCGCGAGGCGTGACGGGGAGCGTACCTCGACTCCCGTCGATCGCGTCGAGGAGGAGACCGCGGTAGTGACACCGGAGCCGGAGTACCCTCGCGAACGCGCCGACACGGCCGCGGTGGGAGGCGACGACCTCCTCGCGGAGGTACGTTCGTACTTGACCGACAGACCGCCGAAAACGACCCACGGCCGGGAGGCGCTCCTTGAGGTCTTTCGCATACTCCGCGAGGACGGGACCGCTAAGACCTCCGACCTGAAAACGGCGATTTACTCGGAATTCGGCGAGCACTACGGTTCGGAGCGGGCCGCGTGGGAGAGCGTATCGCGGTATTTGGACGACGTCCCGGGCGTGACGAAAGGCGGATACGGGGAGTGGGAATACCGGGGCGACGAGGCCGCTCGCGAGGAGTTACGGTAATATCGGACCAGCCGCCGCGTGGGGTGTATAAGTTACCTGAAAGTTATACCTAAGTATGCACGAGCCGATCGGCAGCGACCCGCACGGCGTCGTCCCGCCGACGTTTCCCGCCGATTGGGGGTGCGTGACGATCGCGGCCGCTTTGGAACGCGCGGAGAGAGCGCCGTCCTCAACGACGCCGTACGCGGAGCTCGACCGGTGTCCGAATTGCGGCAGTCACCGTTTGAAAAAGAAGTTAGAAAAATACAGGATGGAACACCGACGACCCGAGCCGGTCGTCTGTCGGGATTGCTATACTCACGCCCGGGAGGAGGACCTCCGCGACCCGCTCGACGAGTGTCCCGTCGAGGTCGCCTTTGCGTTTCACCTGGGCGAACACGATTACCTTAGAAAAATGTACGAAACCAGCGAGGGCCGACCCGAACGCGAGACGGAGACGGATTTTGAGTGGATCGGTGAGGAGGGCGACCTCCGCGAGCCGGTCGAGTGTCGTTTTGAGTGGTTAACGCCCGCCGATCTCCTTGACCCGAGCGCGCGCGTACCGCCCCTCGCCGAGATCGACGACGAGACACTCACCGCGGGCGTGATCCGATTGTACCGCCCCTGGGAGGACGACGTCGGGCCGTCGTACCGGCAGCTCGCGGAGTGGATCCCGTACTCCCGGCAGTGGATCGGCGACCGGATCCGCGCCTGGCGTCGCGAGGAGTATCGTGACCTGGTCGCGGACCCAGAAGCACAGAAGGACGGGGCGTTCACCCGACTGACCAACCTTTCGGCCATCGCCGACGCGTTGAGCCGTGACCCCGAACACGTCCACTCGAAGATCCAGCAGGAGCTCGGGACGGCTGGCCAGTACGAGTCGGGCCGTGCCCGCTACAACGGAAACTTTCGGGAGCGCGACTTCCAGGCGGCCGTCGACTCCTATATCGCCGCCTACGTCACCTGTTCGGAGTGTGGGCTGCCCGACACCCGATTGGAGACGGAAGATCGTACGCCGATGCTCCGCTGTGAGGCATGTGGTGCGTTCCGACCCGTCGCGAAACAGCAGAAGGCGAGTAGCCATCGCCAGGCAGATACGATCGAGTCCGGCAAGACCTACGAACTCGAGATCGTCGGCACGGGCCGCAAGGGCGACGGCGTTGCCGAACGCGGCGAGTACACGATCTTCGTGCCGGGCGCACAGGAGGGCGAGACCGTCCGGGCGTACATCAAGAACGTCTCGGGCAACCTCGCGTTCGCGCGTCGCGAGAGCTAATAGCATCGGTTCTTTCGGGGTTCACCCTGTTTGCGACCCATCTCGTACCACATATGGGACGCGAATGCAACGCTCGTTGACGACTCCACGCGGGTAGTCAACCGGCTGCGTCCCTCCCCGATCCGCCCGGATTCACTCGGTTGGTCGGACGGTAACGACTGGAACGGAACTTCGTCGGACCACTTTCTCGGTGACGCTTCCGACGATCAGCCGCTTTGTTCCATCCCGTCCATGTGTTCCCATCACGATGGCATCAATTCCTTCATCCTCGGCGTACTCGAGTATTACTTCCTCAGGTTTGCCATATCTAAGCGTTCCAACGGCCTCGATGCCCCGCTCTTTACACATATCTGTGACACTGTCGATCGCAGCCTTAGCTGCCGCCCGGAGTTCCTCGACTACTTCCCCCTGTTCCGCCGAGGCTGGTTTGGCCCCGGCAGTAAACCGGCCGAGCGACATCGGTTCGACGACCGATATCACGTGCACCCTCGAACCGTGTGCAGCCGCCAAGTCGATCCCCTTGTGAGCCGCCTTGTTTGCTGGGTCTGTCCCATCTGTTGGAATTAATACATCGTCGAACATGACATATCGATACGCAGCAGGCATCTATATGTATTGTGGCCCATTCCGCGCCTCGTTGATCACAGAGGAACAAGGAGCAAGCCAACGGATTCAGCCGTGGGAGAAATCCGACTAACGGGAGCACCTCGTCGAAGCGCTCGAGGAGGGACTACAGGTTCATCGTTCGGGAGCCGGTCGTCGTCCGTGTTAGGACGGGGGTTCGACCCCGCCGGAGACCGCCTCCGCGGTATCGGCAGCGGGGATCGTCGCTCGCGACGGCGGGAGCATACCGCCGATCCCCTCCTCGCCCTCGTCGATAACGAAATTCCAGCTATATGACTCACTTAGCTGTTTTTTCGTTTTGCCCCGAGCTGTGTTATCGGCCTCGACGTGGGGGAGATCGACGTCGGCGAGCCCCGGCTCCTCCTCGAGACCGTACTCAAATTCACGGCCTCGGGCGCCTTCGCGTTCTACGCCGAGGTATCCCGCGGAGCGAAGGTCCGCTCGGTTTACAACACTCCCGCAAAAGAAGACATGATCCGATCTGTGTACAGAGATAGATTCTACTAACTCCGGTTGCCAGGACTGCTGAAAAAACAGAGGATATCACCGTTTCACCGCCGTGAGGACACTGATCTCGACGTCTCGAAGCAGGGGTTCAGGCGGTCAGAATACACTTCGATAGTGGAGTGTAGGCCCAAAGTGTGTTTTTCCACCTACGTATAGTGCATATCGCGATATATATTTGTCAAGTCACTCCACCGCGTACCCCCACTCCCGGAGTTGATCAGCAGTTTCGTCGATGTGCTTCAGCCCGACCAGGAGTGCTGCCTCGCGAAGGTCAGCTTTCTTCACGCTTTCGCCGAGTAGGTCCTCGATCTTCGATTTCTGCTCGCGTTCAACCTCGACCGTGGTATCCTGAAGATGGAGTTGCTTGGTGTTCTCGCGGCCGTCCGTGATGCTACTCCGCCGGTGAATCCACGGGAGACGCGGCGTCGACTCCTCCACGACTGGCGACGTGGTTGGCTCATCGCGATGCATGCCGGTGCCGACGCCGGCCTCGGTAGAGTCGGTGGCGCTCCCCTGCGCTTCGTCTTCTTCCTCGTCGCCCCAGCCGTCAACTGAGCCCTCTTTGAAGCCCCCCATCAGACGGTCACCTCCTCATCCTCGCCGAGAGCTCCCGGTTTGGGTGGCGACGGTGCCTCGATGCCGGCCTGCTCCTCGAGGTACCGCGCGATCTCATCGAACTGCGCCAGCGTCTCAATCTCGTAGTCGCGGCGGGGATTCCGATGCTCCCGAACGTACTGGAACGCTGAACATTGCATCTTCCAGCAGCCCTCCATGAGCGCCGTCCGGTCGCCGATCACCGCTGGGACCTCGAACGGCACGTCCTCAAGCATCTCCCGCTGGTCGGCGGTATCTTTGTAACCCATCGGGACGGCACCGAGGACGCCGACGTCGATCTCCAGCTGCTCAGCAAAGTTCGTCGCCAGCTGCTCGAGCCCTTGGACGGAGGCTTCTCCCTTCGCGCTGGGTTCTAGTGGGATCAGGAGGTTCCGCATCGCGTAGATCGCATTGTAGAGGTGGATCGACTCAGTAGCCGGCGGGTCGCACACGACAACGTCGTATTCCGACGGCACGTCGTTTTCCGAGAGCACGCGCCGCAGCTGTGCGTAGATGTTGAAGGCGTCACCGAAGTCCTCGGCCTTTTGCTTCTCTCGGCGCAGGTGGTCTTGCAGATCCGAGAGCGTGTTGTGCTCGGGGACGATATCGACTTCCTCGGCAGTCCGGATCAGGTCGTCGAACTCACCACGCGGGCTCCCGACGAGGTGGCGAACGAGGCTATCAGCCTGCGGGTCGGTGCGGGCGTCGTCGACGTCGGCGAGCCGGCTCAGGTTGCCGTCCTGCGGATCGAGCGGGATGACAAGGACTTCGAGCCCGCCCCGAGCGTGCGCGACCGCCGTGTTCCATGCCAGCGTTGTCTTCCCGACACCGCCAGCCTCGCTGTAGACTGTATATGAAAGCATTGTAACTCACCTAACTCTCAAAGATTATGAAGTTACGTCAGACACTTATCTAAGACACTAATCTAAGATACATATCTAAGACTCTAATATTATACTCTAACCTAAGTTATTCAGCTACGGTGTGAGCTCTTCAACCGTGAGCAGCTGCAGTGCCTGTCGTATGTAGTAGTCCTTCTCAGTCGGAGTGTCTGCCTCTAATGCCTCACAGAGGTACTCGTTCGCACTATCGATTTCCATACTGTGTCGGTCTCTTCCGTGGATTTGATAAATCCATCTCTTCGAGTTGTTTCAGATACCACGGAATTCAGAGTCTTTGATTTGAATCCCTGATCATCGTGTCCGGCTCTCAGTGTGAATCGGCATCGCGAATATGCTGACACGACTCTGTTGACATCGCACGGTGATGGTTCATCAGGAGTCATGTTCCGCCCCGTCGTCCGCACTCTCTTCGTTTCGCTCACGTAGTGGCGTTGAGAGCCGGTCTAATCGCTTTTGTGCTGACTCTCGACGCTCGTGAGTCGCAGTTGGTTGATATTGTATCGACGTCACCGCCCCATCAACGAGTGTAACGGTCAGGACGGCTCCCTCACGCTGTGCATCCGTCGGGAGGTCCCCCGCCGGCAGGTCGAGTTGCGTATCGTGGCCGTCGGATTCCTCGAGTAGGAGCACGGCTGTTTCGCCGTCAACGATGCGGTCGACGACCGCGGTATAGGTGCTCATCCGATACTCGCCTCCTGCTGTGGCGTGTAGTCAGGAGAGTGTCCGAGCGGTGCGTTCCCGATCAGTGGCTGCTCGATCGACTGCTGGTCGTCACTGGGCTTTTCGGCCCGGAGGTCGGCGGCGTCCGTAGAGAACGCCTCTGTGGTCGCGATGTCGATATCGCCCGTACCGTTGGCAGTCACCACAACGTCGCCGTGAACGCCTGTCCAGTAGGTCTCGACGTTGCGGTCGGCGAACGCATCAAGCACCTCGTCGTGTGGATGCCCGTACTGTGACTCATACGCGCTCGAGATGATCACCACCTCCGGCGTCACGACGTCAAGGAACGCCGGCGTTGAGGACGTGCGCGAGCCGTGATGGCCCGCTTGATACATGTCGGCGTCAAGCTCGCCAGCCCACTCGTCGATCATCCGTTCTTCGGCGTCGCGCTCGGCGTCGCCGGTCGTCAGGTAGGTGAACTCGCCAAACTCGAACACGAGCGAGACGCTATTGTAGTGTAAATTGCTCCCAGAGTCCCCAGCTGGTGGATTCACGACGAGCGCATCGAGATCGCCATCGATCGGCAGTTCGTCGCCTTCCTCAACAGTGAAAAGGTCGACGTCGTATTCCTCAATCGCGTCGAGGTACCGCTCGTAGGTCCGCGTCGTATGCGGCACCCCGGAGTCATAGGCAGCGCCAATGCCGTCTCCCTCGGTTTCGGCCCACTCGATCACGGCATCGTGCCCGCCGATGTGGTCGGCGTGTGCATGCGTCGCAACGAGGTGGTCGATCCGATCAATGTCTTGATCTTCGAGATACTCGATGACGCCTGCGCCGCGCTGGCGGAAGTCACCCGTATCGATCAGGACGGTCTCGCCGGCGGGCGTGATGAGCAGCGTCGCATCGGCTTGCCCGACATCGATGTGGTGGATCTCGAGGTCGCCTTCGGCCGTGGCTGGTGTCTCACCCTCGTCGTCCGCTGGGTCGTCGGTGTCCCCGCTGTCAGGGTCTTCCTCAGCATCATCGGCCGTGGTCGGTGCGTCTTCCTCGGGCGTCGAATCATCGCGATCGTCGTCAGCGGTCGTTCCGTTATCACCGGGGAGGCCGGCACATCCCGCGAGTAACACGACCAGGATGACGCTGACCAGCAGCACCGACCGTTTCATACGATAGCGTCGACGGGACCCCTGTTGAGCGTTCGGGTACAGCAAGCGAGCTCAGCAGCTGTTATGTTGGTTTTGTGGAGGGAATTCGTGGAGACCCTCTCCCAGAATTCTGCGATAGCGGTTCGCTTACTGATGACTCTCGAGTTAGTAGTGTATACTAACCACTATATGCTAGGAGAACTGCTACTTGTCATGGTGAATAGTCTCAAGTCGTCAGCCGGTGGAATTGCCCTCCAGATCACGAAACCCGCCAGAGCAGCAGGATTGGTTGAAGAGGATGCCGAGGGGGATGCGACGCGCTTGGCAAGCGTCTATGTCTATGGATTCGACGGCCTGCTCGTTGTGGTGGATGCCGATCGAGTGTCGATCGAAGACCGGGCAGAACTGGTAGTAACGGCAGCCTCGGACTCGAGCAGTATCTATCGCGGCGAAGCGGCATCCGTCGAAATAGCGGGCAATGGCTATCAGGTACAACTACCGGGATGTAAGGAAGCAGGCTTCGCGATCGGCGATGATGGCTATACGCTACCCGTAGACAACGTCCTCCTGATCCACAACGGCAGACACGCCCGTCTCGCAGGCGATTTGGCGACGATCCGACGCGAGCAGCTTTGATTTAGTTAGTACCTTCTACTAACAAATATTTCCCTTCCTTCGGCGACCGGAATCGCCAACTCGGATTTATCAAGCAGAAATAAATGAACAGTCGGGGAACTAGACAAATATGGTTGAGCTCACACTCGAGCGGATCGTAGGTCTAGCTGGAGAGTGGACTGATGACTCAAGGGCAAGTCAGCAGTTTCGGGAGATAATCGAAGACGAACAGACCACGACCGAGGAGATTGAGTCGTATCTACAGGAAGCGATTGATGGGAGCGAATCATACCACAATAAAGCCCTCCAAGATCTCGTCAACAACATTGGACGACGACTTGGTTTCGAGGTTGAGTATGGGATTTACCAAGGGGTGAGCGACACGATCGGGTACGACGGACACTGGGTCTCAACAGCGACGAAAGAAGACACGCACCTAGTTGTTGAGACAAAGAAATCGACTGCCTTCTCTATTGGACCCGAGCAGGCTGGTGAATACATGGGTGAGCTCGTGGAACGAGAGGGGTTAGACCGCGAGCAGGTATATGGACTCTATGTAGTGGGTGATGGTGACGTTGAGACAGTTTCCCAGACCATTCTCGGCTCTAAGTACAGGGATCGTATGCGCGTTATCACCGCGCAGCGTCTGTTGGATCTGCTCGAGATACAAACCGAATCTGGGCTCCGTCATGATCAAGTCGTAGACGTCCTTCTTCCGATCAACGCAGTAGATGTTGGTCAACTCGTTGGACTCATTCAAGATGTGATCGAGTTCCGCGAGCACGAGGACCCAGTAGGCGACAAGGTGACACCCACTCAGTCAGACACTCCTGATAGTGTCAACTGGGATGGCCCACAAACCGGAGCAAATGCCGTACAAGGAACGATATCGCGTCAAGAGCTCACAGGTCCAGATGATGCGACTGTCGCAGTATTTCCCTCCCAGACATCGGGTGTTCAATTCCTCAAAGAAAACAACGCATGGGGATTTGTAGGGATCAACCAGAACCCAGAGTATGTCGCGATATACGTCTCCGATGATGTTCAGGCCGTTAAGTACGTGGCCCGAGTCAAGGAGATAGTGCCGGCAAATGAGGCCACACTCGCACGAACACTTGAGTCATATGCTGGAGAGCAGGCAGAGTTCAACGCGAGTCAGAAGGTCGTCATATTCGAACCGGGGACACTCTACGAACTCACAGACCCGATCCCTTTCGAGAGTCGAGTTCCGTATTCACTCCGCTACACAGAGTTAGGGCGCCTCAGACAAGCAGAGACTACCGATGATATCCTGTAATTGAGAACCAGTGAGCTCAATAAGCGTTGGCTCTTGACTTATTCGGAGAAGTGACTGTTCCTCATGTGATATGGACCGATGCCGACTACTGAAGATAGAGCGTGAATGCAGCACCGAGTAGTGGGAGACTTCGGGCGCAAATCGCTCATCACTTGGGGTGACAATATTCTGGTATGAGAAAGTGAGCGTGCAAGATGTAGCGCGCGAATCTTTCAATCGGCGAGATCGACACCCGTGAATTCAAATCGGGCCCCGTCTGTCCTGCCATCTGCTACTCGAATAGCCCATCCATGGG
>NZ_FZNQ01000013.1 GCF_900188065.1 Halorubrum vacuolatum | reverse complement strand
CTGCCGGCTGTGTCAGCGCAGATCCTCAGACGGCGGAATCATTTTGTCCCCAGCCGTGGTTTGTTCGGCCAGCAGCGTTTCCATAGGTGAATACAGGGTGCAAGTGTTGCACGAGCATCGGATCGATCTACGAACGTGGAGAACGGTCAGTACGGTAGCCTCAGTTAATAGGCGAGCCCGCGGTTGTATTCGTTCATCTCGTCTCAGTTTTCATCTCTGTAGTCACTAGCGCTTTCGCTAGCTGTTCAAGTTCATCTCTGTACTGTAGTGACTCAAGCCACCGATTCGGAAGCGTCCCCGCACCGAATCGTGCACCGGCGACTGCTCCAGCAATCGCTCCAATCGTATCGGTATCTCCGCCGCGATTAACGGCGGTGACAATTGCGTCTTCGGCTGATTCGGCTGTTATCGCATCATACAGCGCAGTCTGTAACGTATCGACGACGTATCCCGTTGGGCTGAGAGACAGTTCATCGGTCTGATTCAGAACGAGACTGAGGGGCTCAACTAACTCGGCTGGGCCATCACGCTCCACGAGCGACAGCGCGTTTTCAAGCGGTGCTGGATCGTTACGAAGGTAGCCTGCAATAGTGTGGTTCAGGATGATACACCCGTACGTACAGCGCGGATCATAGTGCGTGATGGCCGACGACTGTCGGCTTACTGTTGCCAGTGTCTCGGGAGTATCAGCGAAGGCAAGCGCGAGTGGAGCACATCGCATCACGCTTCCGTTCCCCGCATTTTCCCCTTCATTTCGCCGTTCCCAGACTTCTTTCCCCGCCTCATCCCAAGTGGCTCCACGCTTATATTCGCTGAGGGCATCTGCCGTCATCGATCCGATGCCAAAGGGGTCACTGTCGTACCACTCAACAAAGCGCTCGGCGATGTCTTCACCGTCGAACCGGCGCTTCTCGACAAGGCTTCGAGCGATACACAGTGCCAGTTCAGTATCATCAGTCACGGCTCCTGCTGGCTTGTCGTGTACCCCATGGGCCAACATGTCAGTTACAACGCCGTATTTTCGTGTGATCTCTTCGTGTGTAGCGAATTCGACCGGGCGACCTACTGCATCACCACATGCCAGCCCCAATAACACTCCCGTCGCTGCGTCGATAGTATCTTTCATTATTGGTGAATGGCCAGTGAAGAACTTAGTTCATTACGGAGATTCAAGGAGAAAGCCCCGTGCTTTAGCGCGGGGATGAATCCGACAGTCAATGACGCAAACCACCGATGATGGCGCGGCTGATATTCCAATAAATACTTAAGATATCGCACCTAATTACATTTGTAATGGTCACGGTGACTGTCACCGCGAAGTTCCACAACCCATCCCTCTCACGGCGGAAAGAGTGGCAACACGCCACTCGACTCTACCGTGACACCAAGCAATTCTGTATCGACGGATGGGAGAACGGCGACTTTGGCAAATCCGTGACCACAGCCAGCATCGACAACGACCTCTACTCGGCTATCCAGAACCAAGCCATTCGAGAGGCGAAATCCGACCACAATAAGGACGGAGAGGTTCGCTACCGAGAGAGTCAACCGTTCGCCGTCAACAACCAGAACTGGGAGATCGACACGACCAAGAACGGCACGGTCGTTATCGGCTTCCCGTGTATCTCCCAATGGTGGTACACTCCTATCGAAGTGTACGACGAGATTTCCGGCCCCGTAGACCGACTGATCGAAGGTGACGCGAAGAAGACACGGCTTCAAGTGTACCGCCGTGGCGACGACTGGTACTGTACGTTCAACATCGAATACGACGCCGACACGTCGGGCGAGACGCCCATCGGTGTCGATATTGGCGAACGGCACATCCTCGCTGTGACTGCCTACGGTGAGGACGAGTCAATGCTGGTGTCTGGTGGTGAGGCGAAGTACGTTCGACGCAAATATCGTTCCCTACGCGATTCGCTTTCGGAAGCGGGTGCGCTTCGCGCATGCAACCGTGTGGGTGACAAAGAACAGCGTCGAATTAAGGATTTAAACCACAAACTCTCCCGTCGCCTCATCACGTTCGCGGAACAGTTCGAGAATCCCGTCATTCGGATGGAAGACCTCGAAGGTATCCGCGAGAACAGTTCGTGGTCAGGTATCCACTCGTGGCATTTCCACCAACTCCAACAGTTCATC
Organism: Halorubrum vacuolatum; assembly: GCF_900188065.1. GTDB lineage: Archaea > Halobacteriota > Halobacteria > Halobacteriales > Haloferacaceae > Halorubrum > Halorubrum vacuolatum. Next base: position 87,590 of record NZ_FZNQ01000013.1, on the reverse strand, counting down.
ACGTACAAAGCCGAACACGCTGATATCCGCGTCGAGAAGGTTGATGCGTACCATACCAGTCAGCGGTGTTCGGAATGTGGTTCGATGGGAACCCGTGATGGCGACCACTTTTTGTGCTCGGAGTGCGGTCGTGGACGCCACGCTGACCTGAACGCTTCGGAGAATATTGCACAACGGGAGGGTGAACCATGCACGGCGTAACAGCTCGGCTGACGCGAACCGTGCTCCCTCGCTGGTTGAATAGCCAGCCGTCTTTGACGTTCACAAGAGCGGAGCTCTTGTGCAGCCCATCAGAATCTTCGATTCTGAGGACGCTCGCAGATTGCGGGGAGGAAGGCCCCATTGACAGGGCTACACGCGCTATAACGCACACCGTTGGTCACAACTCGGTGGCAACCGTCGACGGGTCACGCGAAAGCGTACTTGAACCCCGAGGAAACGCGCAACCTGAATATCCACTTCGTGGAATCCTCGCCCTTTAGGGCGGGGAGGATGTCAACAGAACGCAGATCGGTTTCAGCGAGTACGACGACCTGCGCTCGTTATGGGCGTCGCCTTATCGAGAGAAACACTAAATCATCCGTACCGCGACCCTCATCATCGCTGTGTAACTGGTGGACCGGCGGCCCACTCATCGCGGCCGTCGAACATGAAAGTCCGCGGTTGTTTGCTCGGATTGTTTATAAACGGTCACGGGGGTGTCTGGCTATTTATCGGGAGTGACGGTGACCCGTGGGACGGTGGAACGACGAGGGTAGAGCGACCACCTCCGCCGCACCCGTATCACATCGAACCGCACCCACACCCGCACCGCAGCCTCAGGCCTCCCCAGCCTCGCCACGGCTGGCGTTCCCGCCAGCCGTGGGCTCCCTCGCGCTCGGTTTCGCGCCCTGCGGGCGCTCACCGGAGCGCGCCGACCGCCGTGGACCGTTTATAAGTAGTCTCGCCATTCGGTCGAGAGAGTATATAAATGACCGATCGAGCTCGGGATCGCTCCCTGTGTCCCCTGTCTTGATCGCACTCCAGCCGGAATCGATCACGTACAACGGATTTCAACGGAACCTCCGCATCCGCTCGCACACCAGTTATATGCCCCGTCAGCCCGCCCCCTTTCCCCTTATAACTCAAGCGGCCCGCTTTTGAGGAACTCCCGGAGGACGACGGTCGCGTACGAGCCGCTCGGCAGCGCGAACGCGAACCGGGGGTCGCCATCCTCGACGGTCGCTTCGAGGTCCGTGCGGAGCAGGATCGCCCGCCGCGTGCCGGTTGAGCCGAACTCGTCCGGGAGTTCGAAATCCGCCGGTTCGATCCCGGCGTCCTCAAGCACCTCGCGTTCGATCTCGCCGGGTTCGCCGTCCGCGAGCGTCGTCTCCGTGCCGACGAGCGGGGCGGTGACGAACGCCCGACCCCGGGCACAGTGGCGTTCCATCACGGACACGCGATCGGCGTCGACCCGCTGGAGGCGGTCCACGTCGGGCGCGTAGAGTTCGTCGGGGGCGTCGCGGTCGGCGAAACACGCCACGTCGCCCGCGACGGGCCGATCGAAGGGGAGCCCACGTCGCAGCCGCTCGCTCAGGGTCCGATTATAAAGGACGGACTGGGCGGCGTTGACGAAGAGCCGCTGGAGGTTACTCGGGACCGCTTCGAGTGCGTGTCGCCAGTCCGGGTCGTCGGCGGGGGCGTGGGGGTCGACGCCGCGCTCGTCGAGCCGGTGCAGCATCGACCGCTCGAATCGGAGCTTTCGGGGCATGACGTCCAAGCAATCGGCCCAGTCGCCGTCGCCGTTCGTGTCCTCGCCGTCAACGCTTCCATCATCCAGATCGCCGTCGCCGCCCTCACTCCCCACGCCGAAGGCGGCATCCACCCGCTCGCGAGCCGCCCGCGTATCCGCCGGTTCGCCCTCGAAGGGGTTGCCCGTGTACAGCCGGACGGCCTCACGCCAGTCGCCGCGGACGGCCGCGAGCCCGACCGCGTGAGTCACCGGTCGTCGGCTACCGAACCGCTGTTGGCCGAAGTAGTTCGGGACGCCGGCAGGGCCTCCGCGCTCGCCTCCCGCCCCCGCGTCACTTCCCGTCCCCGAGCCGCCGTCACCGCCGGCGAAGGCCCCGAGGTCGGCGGCGATGGCCGCGACGCGTTCTTCGGCCTCCGGCACGGCCTCCGTGACGCGGATCTCGAAGGCGTTGCCCGCGAGGTCGCCGAAGGAGAGCGGCCGGCCGGCCCGACCCAGCGGCTCGATCTCGGCCCCGCGGATCGTCGGGAGGTCGTCGGCGTCGACGCCGCCGATGGTAAAGAGCTGCGTCGTCACCGCGTATTTGTCCTTCGTGCCCGCCCAGGAGACGCGCTCGCGGCTGATCGAGAGCGCGTCCGAGAGCCGGCGGGCGAAGTCGTTCGTGTCCCACGCGGTGAGGGTGACCCGACAGACGAGTTCGGGATAACTTCCCGGATCCGCATCGAGCGGTTCCGGATCGAACGCCTCCAACTCGCGGACGCGGAAGTCCTCGGGCGACGCTCGGAGCCGACCGCCGATCCCATCGGCGTCGCTGACGTAGTACTCGATCCCGACCGCCCGCTCGATCGGATGAGCGGGGCGGGGTGTTCCCCGGGCCGAGTGGGTTCCCTCGTCGCTCATCAGTACAGCGGGAGGTCGCCGGTGACGCGGTCGACGCTCTCCTCGCGGGCGGGCCCGACCGCGAGCGCGGTGACGGTTCCCGGATCCAACTCCGTATGGCCGGCGTCACGGATGATCGCATACGGCAGTCCCGCGGTCTCGGCCGCGTCCGCGAGCGCGAACAGATCGTCCTCGGAGTCGGCCGCGAGGACGACCTTCTTCTGTCCCGATCCCTTCCACCGCTTGCGTGCCCGGCGACCCGCATCCCCATACGCCGAGAGGGAGGCGTGAGCGACCTGTGCGGCGAGCTTTCCCTCGCCCATACCGAGGTCGCGGCGGGCGACGATGGCCTGTTTCACGTCCTCCTCCACCGTCGCCGTGGGTATAGCTCTGTTCTCTTCGCGCCCCTTTTCGATCCGGAACGGACGATTTTTCATCGTGGTCTATGATCTTCACGTATGCCCTCCGCGACGGACGCGTCCACCGAACGGACGTTCACCATGATCGGCGTCGGATCGGCCGTGATGAATCTGATCGCGTTCACCGCCGTCGGCGTAATCGCGATAGAGAACGTCGCTTACGGCGGCATCGTCGGCATCTTGGGCGGCGTCGGCTCGTACCTTTTCATCCCCTGGTTTCTCAGCCTCTCCGCCGCACAGGAGGGGGCGGACGGGGACCTTCCGCTCGCCGACGCCGCGACATCCAGCCCGTATCACACCTCGCTCGGCACGCTCGGGCTTGGCCTCGAAGCGGGGGCGATCGTGATGCTCGCGGTCGGCTTCTCGATAGGTCCCGACTTCCTCGCCGGCGTTGCGAGCGCGCTCGTCGTCGCGCTCGCCACGTACTTCGTCGGCTCCGTCGTTCTCGATCGGTGAGCCCCTTCCGTCGAACGGCGTTACATCTATAATGTAACGTAACGGACTGTATTGTAACGATGAAAACCGTCACGACCCGCATCCCCGAGGATGACGAAGCGCTGCTCTCGGAGCTCGAAGCGGAGCTGACCGCCGACCGGTCGGAGGTCCTTCGCCGACTCATCCGGAAAGGGCTCACCGATTGGCGAACCGAAAAGGCGCTTGAACAGCTCCGTGATCACGAGATCACGGTCCGCCGCGCGGCCGAGATCGCCGACGTGACGTACGTCGAGATGCTGTCACTGGCCGCCGAGGAGGGGATCGATATCGGCTATACGGCCGACGACCTCGAACGCGACCTCGACCGGATCTGATGGTCGTCGTCGACTCCTCCGCGCTCATCCCGCTCTCGTGGGTCGGCCGGCTCGATCTGATCTCGGCGTTCGACGACGTAATACGGACGACGGAGGACGTGCGGGATGAAGTTCTCACCGAAGGAAAACGGGGTACGGCCTCGCTCCAGTCGTTTCTCGATGACGTTTCGATCGATAAATCGCCTCCCGATGCCGAGGAGATGGCGCGATTGGAAGGCGTCGCGGTCGCCGACGCGTCGGTGATCCTGTTGGCGGCCGACACCGACGACGTGCTTCTCGCAAACGACAAGGGCTTGATAGCGGTCGCTCGAAGCCACGGCGTCGAATGCTGGTGGGTGACGACGCTGTTGCTTCGCTGTAGGAAGGCGGGTGTCCTGTCCATTGCGGAAGCAAACGAGGTCCTGTATGATCTGGTCGATTCCGGGATGAACCTGCATCCGCGGGTGTACGTGCAGGTTCAGCGGGCCCTTCGAGAGGTGGGGGAGAAATAGCCGTATCCGTCCTGTGAACCGCGTGAACCCCGATGCATACGGTTTCCTCGACTCACGGCGGCGGGGAACTCCCTGCGTGTTCACCCGTTGATCGCCACCAGTAGCTCCGGCCCGAGGAGGCCGATGCCGATGGCGATCCCTGCGATCCCACCGACCGTGTATCCGGCACCGCGTAGCAGAAGGCGACGGCGTGTCTCGGCCTCGGTCGCATCCGAGATCAGGAACGTCGAGGCCTCGGATCCGTCGATCGCGACGTCCGCGTCGACTTCGGCCGGCGGACGGCCCGCTGCACCGACGACATAACACTGGCTACCGACGTCGAGCCGCTTTTCGGTGAACCGCCGGTTGTTGATCCCGGCTGTGTTCATCCCGGGGAGATTGATCGATAGGCTGAAATTCAGCATGCTGTCATCAGGAACGGGTTCTCCCTGCTCGTTCGTTTTCCGGGTCCTCTCCGACGCCAGCGAGAACGATGCGCCCTCCGGATCGACGTACGCAGTCCCCGACTCGTCCGCGACGACGAACGGACGTGCGTCCTCGTCGGAATCGATCGTTCGCCACGTGCTTCGGGATCCGGACCTCGACGCTCGACGTCGTCGCTCCTCCGTTTTGCACTCATATGCGACACATTCCTCACGAAAGTGTGGCGACTCCAGCGTCGCCTCACCCGAGCGAACTGTTCCCTCGATCTCGACGAGCCCGGACTGGGTGATCGCCTCCCTGATCCGGACGGGATCGTTCGCGCCAAGCCGTCGCCACCGCGACAGCGCCTTCGCACCGATCCCGAACCCGGCGATCCCGAGTCCGGCGATGACGACACCGATGAGGAGTGAACCGAGATCCATCTCAGGTCACCCGTTGATTCGGCCTGCTCGGCGGTTCACGCCACTCGAGGGCCCGTAGATCCGCTGCTTGACTGTCGGTACGTCTCCCACCGATAGTCTCCCCACCGCTGCGGTACTGTCGATGGTCGCGTTGGCGGTTACGCCGTCGTCGACACCTCTTGCCGTAGTACGCACGGCTCTTCTGGAGGGCATATCCGACTCCCGTCCCCGAGGTTGAATAAAGCCACCGCTTGATGCTCTCACACGTTGCTCCGGGATAACGGCAGATCCGTGTGTTCACTCATCCACGAAGCCGATCGACGACTTCCACCGCCGTCTCGGTCGGTTCGTATCCCCGGCGACCGATCACGTCGACCTCGCGGATCAGCCCCGCCGCCTGAAACTCCGCGAGCCGCCCGTGGAGATCGGACTCACACATATCGAGGCCGTCCATCAGTTCGAGTACCGAGAACGGTCCCTCGTCGACGAGGATGACGAGCAGACCGAGCGTCCGATCGTCGTGGAGCGCCCGGATCGCCCGCCGCGTCGCCGTCGGAACTCCCGCGGCGGCCGTCTCGAGGACCGACTCGCCCTCGATGGCCTCCAGGTCCGCGTTGGCGACGTAGCGCTCCGCGCCCGTCTCGGGGTCGCGAACGCGACTCGACTCCCCGGAACGCTTCACGAGGAGGTACCTCGTCCCGTCGGCGTCGCGGACCGTTCGCATGTATTTAAAAAGGCCGGCTATCCTCTTCAGCGTTCCGGGCCCGTGGACGCGCCGCTATCGGTCGGCTCGCGGCCATCGTTCTTGCTGTCCGTCTCCTCGTCATTGCTTCCGGCGTCGCTGCTTCCGCTGTCCCCGCCGTCCCCGTTCTCCGATCCGTGCGCTTCCGTCGTGTCTTCGGCGGATTCGTCTGCGTCCGTTCCGTGGTCGTCCGCCCCCTCACGCTTCGCTTTTTCACGCTTCCATTCCCGATAGACCTGGTACGTTCGGATCGCCGCGAGTACGCCGACGACGAACACGACCGTGCCGATGTCGGTCCAGCCCTCGAAGACGTAGAGCATCGGGCCGAGCGCGAGACAAAAGAGGGCGACGTTGGCGTAGATCACGGAGACCCCGAACGCTCGAAGGGTGTACGAGTCGACGTCGCTTGCGGCGGCGAAATTTCCGTCGGTATCGTAGGTCTTCACCGACGGGGCTTCGGGGGCTTTCGGGGCCTTCGGGGTCATGCGCCGCTCGACGTCGGATGGTTCCGCGATGGAGATCTCCCCTTCGTTGTCCTCGTCGAACGGACTCACGGCTCCCAGTAGGCGGTCGACGCTCAAAAAGGGCCCTCATCGGCTGTCGATCCGAAACCCGGTGCGCTTCGAGAACTGCCCGGAGCGCGACGGCTCAGGCGACGTCGGTGAGCCGAACGGTTCGGCTCGTTTCGACCCACGCAAGCGGGTTCGCGGCGTCGAAAAACACCACGTTCCCGCCGTCCTCGTAGCACTCCACCTCGGCGTCCGACCCGCCGTCGATCGGCTCCCGCTCGCCCGAACGGTACGTCTCGTCGTCCGCGTGTGGATTCGAGGTCACGAACCATGGTATGGCATGACACGATATATGCCTTTCCGTGTGGGGAACACTCGCCGGACGTCGCCTCGAAAGCCGAGCTTTTTAGCGGGGAACGCCGAAGGCCCTCCATGAACCAGTCGGGACTGTCGGACTTCTCCTCGCCCGACGCCGCGGACGACGACGGCAACGACGAAACGGACCGGGACGCGCTCGCCGCCGAGGAGGCGCGCGTGGTCGCAGGAAACGGCCACGGCCGCGTCAGCGATGTCGTCGACCTCTCGGAGGCGAAGTTTCCCGACTCGACAGGGGTCGTCGAGCTGTCGATCACGCAGGTCGATTACGCCGTCGAGGGGTACGGCGACGACGAATACCCGGTCGTTCACGTCTTCGGTCGCCGGCCCGCTCACGATGGTGACGACGAACACGAACACGTCCGCGTGCTCGGCGTCGAGCCGTACTTCTACGTGCCCACCGCCGACCTCGATGCCGATCCCACCGATGACTACGACGTCGTCATCGGCACCCGCGAGACGGATCACGCGGGCGAGCCATACGAGAGCATCCGTGGCGAGCCGCTCACTCGCGTCATCACGCGTACGCCGCGCGACGTCGGGGCCATTCGGGACGACTTCGAGACGACCTTCGAGGCGGACATCCTCTTTCCGAACCGGTTTCTCATCGACAACGGGCTGAACGGCGGGATCCGCGTCGAGGAACGTCGCCTCGAGGACGGCACCCTACAGGTCCATGAGGGCCACCTCGAACCGGCGACGGTCGACGCCGACATCCGGGTGAACACCTTCGACATCGAGGTCGACGACCGGCGCGGGTTTCCCGAGGACGGCGAGGAGCCGATCATCTGTCTCACCAGCCACGACTCCTACGACGACGAGTACGTGATCTGGCTCTACTCGGCACCCGAGAGCGAGGTCGAATCGCCCACGGATCTCCCCGGATACGAGGGGATCGGCGACGGCGACCTCTCGTTTCGGGTCGAGACGTTCGAGACGGAGGCCGCGATGCTCGATGCGTTCGTCTCGTACCTCGATGAAACCGACCCCGACGTGCTCACCGGGTGGAACTTCGAGGACTTCGACGCGCCCTACCTGCTCGACCGGATGGAGGTGCTCGCGGACCGACCCGACGTCGATGTCGACCTCTCCGTCGACCGGCTCTCACGGATCGGGGAGGTGTGGCGCTCGGGCTGGGGCGGTCCCGACATCAAGGGGCGGGTCGTCTTCGACCTGCTGTACGCCTACAAGCGGACGATGTTCACGGAACTGGAGTCCTACCGCCTCGATGCCGTGGGCGAGCGGGAACTCGGCGTCGGCAAGGAGCGCTACACCGGCGACATCGGCGACCTCTGGGAGCAGGACCCCGAGCGGCTGTTGGAGTACAGCATCCGCGACGTGGAACTCTGCGTCGAGATCGACCGCAAACAGGACGTGATCGCCTTCTGGGACGAGGTCCGCACGTTCGTCGGCTGCCAGTTGGAGGACGCGCCGACCCCCGGCGACACCGTCGACATGTACGTCCTCCACAAGGCGTTCGGCAAGTTCGCGCTCCCGACGAAGGGTCAACAGGAATCGGAGGATTTCGAGGGTGGGGCCGTCTTCGAGCCGATCACCGGGGTGAAAGAGATGGTGACGGTCCAGGACCTGAAGTCGTTGTACCCCATGTGCATGGTGACGATCAACGCCGGGCCGGAGACGAAGGTCGATCCGGAAACCTACGACGGCGAGACGTACGTCGCGCCTAACGGCACCCACTTCCGGAAGGAGCCGGACGGGATCATGCGCGAGATGGTCGACGAACTGCTCGCCGAACGGGAGAACAAGAAGTCCCTTCGGAACGAACACGACCCCGGCACGGAAGTATATAACCAATACGACAGACAGCAGGGGGCTGTCAAGGTTATTATGAACTGCTTCACGCCGGACACCGAGGTGCTCACGCCCTCCGGCGTGCGTTCGATCACCGACCTCGCCGTCGGAGACGAGGTCTACTCGCTGAATCCCGAGACGGAGGAAATGGAGATCAAACGCGTAACGGAGACGCACGCATATCCGGAATACCGCGGTGAACTCGTCGACATCGAGACCTCGAAGATCGATTTCCGCGTCACACCGAATCACCGGATGCTCGTCCGCAAGAACGATAAAAATGGAATCACGGAGGAGAAGTACAGTTTCGTCGAGGCGGGCGATCTATACGAGTACTGTAATTACGAATTGCCACACGATTGGTCATATACTGTTGACAGTTATCCAGACGTATTTACACTCTCTGAATTGGTCCAAGAGCATACCGAAATCAGCGTGACGATCTCAGATGGAGGAACACAGATTGCCGCAAAATACGGTCAACCATCGGCTAAGACACATGTGGCGGCTGAGGACTTACTGGTCTTTCTCGCATGGTATATAACTGAAGGAAGTCTGTACAAGGCCAAAACTAAGAATTATCGGATACAAATCGCTCAGAAGTCCTCGGAGAATCAAGAGGAGATCGCGCAATTAGTGGATAAACTGGTTGGCTACAGCTACAGAACGGATCGGTCAGTTACATTTTCAAGCCGCATCTGGTATGAATTGCTGAGGACACTCTGCGGAAAAGGGAGCGAGAATAAACGGATACCAGAGTTAGTGTTCGAACAACCCTTCGAGCGTCGGCAAGCGTTTCTTGAAACTCTCATCTCAGGAGACGGGAGATGGGAGAAGAAGGGAGAATCATTCACGTATACGACGAAGAGTAAACAACTCCGCGATGACGTTCTCCGACTGTGTTTGACTCTCGGTCTAACAGCACACTACACACGGGATAGTGGCGTCTGGCGAATACACGTTAGCTATAATACAAAAAATACGATTCGAATGCATAGAAGCAGCGAACGAACGAAGTCCGAAAATGGAGTATACTGTGTAACTGTTGAGGACAACAACACGCTCGTTGCTGGCCGGAATGGAAAATTTCAGAATGTTGGCAATTCTCTATACGGCGTAACGGGATGGGATCGGTTCCGATTATACGACAAAGAGGGCGCAGCAGCCGTCACAGCGACCGGACGTGAGGTCATCGCCTTCACCGAGACCGCCGCAAACGAGCTGGGTCACGACGTCGCGTACGGTGACAGCGTCACCGGAGATAGACCCATCGTCGTTCGCGATCCGAGCGGGATCGTTCGAATCGTCCCGATCGCCGACCTCTTCGAGCGTGCGGACGTGACCGCGGATAGAGACATCGTCATCACCACTGACGGCGGACCGGTCGCCTCGGTGTCAACCGACAAGGAGCGGCGATCCGTGGATGGATGGGATGCACTATCAGTGGCCGAAAATGGCGATGTCGAGTGGCAACCGATACAACAGGTGATCCGGCATGAGACGGACAAGCCGGTGGTCAACCTGCGGCACAAGTTCGGTGAGTCGACGACGACACGGGACCACTCGTACGTTGTCATGGACGGCGACGAATTGGTCGAGTCAACGCCGGAGAACGTCGAGAAACCACTGCGTGTTCCCGGACTTCCCGAAGTCGAACCGATCGAAACGATCGACGTATATGAGGTGTTAAACGGGTACACGCGCGAGTATGAGGACGGTCGGAGCGTCGGCAGCGAGAACGCGGAGACGAAAGTCAAACGGGTCCACGCGAACGATAACTGGGTCTGGTTTGGTCACAAGCATCACGACACGATACAAAAGGCGGTCAAGGTGCGACGGCACATTGAACTCGACTCCGAGGACGGACGAGCGCTCGTTCGATTGCTCGCTGCGTACATAACCGAGGGTAGTGCGTCGACGATCGAGACGACGGATACACGGTTCGGAGCGAGTATCGCCGAATCGAGAGCGGAGTGGCTGGAGGGCCTTCGTGACGACTATCTTCGCCTGTTTGAGGGGGCAACGGTAAGCATCATTCGGTCCGATACGTCCGAAGCCCGAACCGTCGAATACGAAACCGGCGATGGTATCCAGTCGGTAACGTACGATGACAGGACACGGAAGCTCCAGATGATGAACGAGTTATCGGCCGTGTTCTTTCGTGAGTTTGCTGGCCAGACATCGCGCGGAAAACGCGTTCCTGGATTCGTATTCAATCTCTCGAGCGAATTACAGCAACTCTTCGTCGACGTGCTCGTCGAAGGCGACGGGTCACGCAAATTCCCGCGGTACACGAGGGAGTACTGTGAGCGAAACTTCGACTTCGAAACGACCAGCCGCGAACTCGCTGCCGGTCTCTCGACGTTGCTCACTCAGCGTGGAAGAAAACACTCGCTCAAATACAGGAATGAAAAGGAGAGCTACACGATCCGTACCTGTGATTTCTATCGGAGTGGTCGCGATCCGATCGTCAACAAGGTTGACCACGACGGATACGTGTATGATCTGAGCGTTGCAGAAAATCAAAACTTCGTCGACGGTGTCGGCGGAATCGTTCTTCACAACACCGACTCTGTCATGTTGTCGCTTGGGCAGGAAGTGGACAAAGAGCAGGCGATCGAGACCTCCTTCGACATCCAAGACCACATCAACGAGCGATACGACGACTTCGCCCGCGACGAGTTGAACGCGGAGCTCCATCGCTTCCAGATCGAGTTCGAGAAACTCTATCGACGCTTCTTCCAGGCGGGCAAAAAGAAGCGATATGCGGGACACATCATTTGGAAGGAGGGCGCGGACGTCGACGACATCGATATCACCGGATTCGAGTACAAGCGGTCGGACATCGCGGGGATCACGAAGGAGGTCCAACAGCACGTCATCGAGACGATCGTCACGGGGGACGACCTCGATGCGGACCTCGCGGCGGTCAAGACGTACCTCTCGGACGTCATCGAGCGATTCCTTGAGGGCGAGATGGATCTCGAAGAGATCGGCATCCCCGGCGGGATCGGCAAGCGGTTGGACGCCTACGAGACGCCGACGGCACAGGTCCGCGGCGCGATGTACGCGAACCGGATGCTGGGGACGAACTTCGGGAGCGGATCGAAGCCGAAGCGGCTCTATTTAAAAAAGGTTCATCCGGACTTCTGGGAGCGCATGGAGACCGAGGCGGGCTTCGATCCACAGCGGGACCCGCTGTACGGCGAGTTCAAACGCGACCCGGACGTGATCTGTTTCGAGTATCCGGATCAGGTCCCTGAGGAGTTCGAGGTCGACTGGGAGAAGATGCTCGAAAAGACGCTCAAGGGGCCGATCGCCCGCGTGATCGAGTCGCTCGGGATGTCGTGGGAGGAGGTCAAAACCGGTCAGGAGCAGACCGGACTTGGATCATTTATGTAGTTCGGCCCCAAACATCTAAACTCTTTTTTGCGGCACGAAAAATTATGTTTTCACAAACTCGATTTCGACGGGTAATTCCGTAAGCATTAACGTCGCGAACCACTTCGTGGGAACTACGAGGCTTACAGACCACACATGGCAACTCTTGAGATCAACAACCTCCACGCACGGGTGAACGAAGAGGGCGGCGAGCGCATCCTTCGGGGCGTCGACCTCGAAGTGGAGTCGGGCGAGATCCACGCGCTGATGGGACCGAACGGCTCCGGAAAGTCGACGCTGGCGAAGGTCATCGCCGGCCATCCGGCGTACGAGGTCACGGACGGCTCGATCACGCTCCACCTCGACGAGGAGGACGTTTCGGACGTCGATGAAGAGCTCGATGACGACGACTACCACTGGGAACTGCTCGAATTGGAGCCGAACGAGCGCGCCGCGCTCGGTATCTTCCTCGGGTTCCAGTACCCCGCGGAGATCGAGGGCGTCACGATGACGAACTTCCTCCGGCAGGCGCTCAACGCGAAAGCCGAGGAGCGCGAGGAGCTCTTCGAGGACGAAGAGGCTGAGGAGGCCGAAGACGAAGAAGACGAGGACGTCGGCTACGACACCTCCCCGATGGAGGGACCGGCCGATGACGGCGAGATCGGCGTCGCCGAGTTCCAGTCGATCCTCAAGGAGAAGATGGAGCTGCTCGACATGGACGAGAAGTTCATGCGCCGCTACCTCAACGCGGGCTTCTCCGGCGGGGAAAAGAAACAGAACGAGGTGCTGCAGGCCGCGATGATGGAGCCGGCCATCGCCGTGCTCGACGAGATCGACTCCGGGCTGGACATCGACCGCCTCCAGGACGTCTCGAAGGGCATCAACGCCCTCCGCGACGAGCAGGGCACCGGCGTCCTGCAGATCACCCACTACCAGCGCATCCTCGAGTACGTCGAGCCCGACCACGTCCACATCATGCTCGACGGCGAGGTCGTCAAAAGCGGTGACGCGACGCTGGCGGCCGACCTCGAGGAGGAGGGCTACGACTGGGTCCGCGAGGAAGTGTACGAGGCTGCGTAATCAGTGATGGTTACGGAACAGAGCTAAGGACCCACAAACGCAAACTAATACCATGAGTTCAGAACAAGAACACCTGAAAGAGACGAACACCGAGGCCCGCTTCGAGTTTAAAAAGGAGGAGAAGTCCGCCTTCAAAGCCGACAAGGGCCTGAACGAGGAGACGATCCGGGTCATCTCCGAGGACAAAGACGAGCCCGAATGGATGCTCCAGCGCCGCCTGCGCGCGCTGAAGCAGTTCCAGGAGATGCCGATGCCGACCGACTGGCCCGGCCAGCCCGACATCAGCGAGGTCGACGTCGACGAGATCGTCCCGTACATCCGCCCCGACGTTGACGTCCGCGCGGGCGTCGACGACTGGACGGAACTGCCCGAGGAGATCAAAGACACCTTCGACAAGCTGGGAATTCCGGAGGCCGAGAAGAACGCGCTCTCGGGCGTCGGCGCGCAGTACGAGTCCGAGGTCGTCTACCAGAACATGCAGGAGCGCTGGGAGGAGAAGGGCGTCATCTTCTGCAACATGGACGAAGCCGTCCAGGAGCACGAAGAGCTCGTCCGTGAGTACTTCATGACGAAGTGTGTCCCCCCGAGCGACAACAAGTTCGCCGCGCTCCACGGCGCGATCTGGTCCGGCGGGTCGTTCGTCTACGTTCCGGAGGACACGACCGTCGACATGCCCGTGCAGGCGTACTTCCGGATGAACAGCGAGGGGATGGGCCAGTTCGAACACACGCTCATCATCGCGGAGAAGGGTTCGGAGGTCCACTACATCGAGGGCTGTTCCGCGCCGAAGTACTCGGCGTTCAACCTGCACGCCGGCGGCGTCGAGGTCTTCGTCGGCGAGGACGCCCACGTCCAGTACTCCACCGTCCAGAACTGGTCGAAGAACACCTACAACCTGAACACCAAGCGCGCCATCGCGGAAAAGAACGGCCGCATGGAGTGGATCTCGGGCTCGATGGGCTCGAAGGCGACGATGCTCTACCCCTCGACGATCCTCAAAGGCCGGGGCGCGTCGGACAACCACATCACGATCGCGTTCGCGGGCGAGGGGCAGGACATCGACACCGGCGCGAAGGTCTACCACAACGCGCCGAACACGAAGTCGACGATCGAATCGAAGTCGATCGCGAAGGACGGCGGCCGCACCAACTACCGCGGCCTTGTGCACATCGCCGACGGCGCCGAAAACTCCTCGACGGCCGTCGAGTGTGACGCGTTGATGTTCGACAACGACTCCACGTCGGACACGATGCCGTACATGGAGATCAACGAGTCGAAAGTCGACGTCGCCCACGAGGCGACCGTCGGCAAGATCGGTGATGAGGACATCTTCTACCTGCAGTCGCGCGGGCTGGACGATGACGACGCGAAACAGATGATCGTCTCGGGGTTCATCGAGCCGATCACGGAGGAGCTGCCCATCGAGTACGCCGTCGAGTTGAACCGACTCGTCGAGTTGGAGATGGAGGGCTCGCTCGGATAACATGAGTACGAAAGCAATCGAGAGCCTCTCCGAGGACACGGTACGACGCATCGCCGAGGAACGAGATGAGCCCGACTGGCTCGTCGAGACCCGTCTCGACGCGCTGGAGGCGTTAGCGACCGCCGAACTGCCGGACGTGATCCGCACGCCCGGTCGCAAGTGGACCGACCTTGAGGCGCTGGATTTCGAGACGCTCGTCGATCCCCTGAATCAGGCGGACACGACCGAGCGTGACGCCGACGGCGACGTGGTCGTCTGCTCGTTCGTTGAAGCGTTCGAGGAGTATGGCGACGTGCTTGAGGAGTCGTTCGGCTCCGTCATCGACCCGACCGAGAACTACCTGACGGCGCTGTCGGTCGCGCTCTTCACGACGGGGACGTTCGTTTACGTCCCCGAGGGCGTCGCGGTCGAGGACGTCACCGTCCGTGCGGAGATGAACTCCCGCTCGCTGTTCAGCCAGACGCTCGTCGTCGCCGAGGAGTCCGCTTCGGTGACGATCCTCGAATCGATCGCGTCGGGCGCGGACGTCGCGGACGACCGCTACTTCTCGAACCTCGTCGAGATCGTCGCGGGCGAGAACGCGAACGTCCAGTTCGGCTCGCTACAGAACCTCTCGCCGGACACCTACACCTACTCGCTGAAGCGCGGTGACGCCGGCACCTACGCGAGCATCAACTGGATCGAGAGCAACTTCGGCTCGCGGCTGACCCGCTCTGACGTCGAGACGGAGCTGAACGGCGACGGCTCCGAGAGCCAGATCGTCGGGACGTTCTTCGGCCACGACGACCAGCACTTCGACATCAACGCCCGCGTCTGGCACCAGGCCGAACACACGACGGCCGACCTCGTCACGCGCGGCGTGCTCGATGAGGAGGCCCGCTCGGTGTACGAGGGCGTTCAGGACGTCGGTATCGACGCATGGAACACCTCGAGCTACCAGCGTGAGAACACGCTCATGCTCTCGGACGAGGCCGAAGCGGACGCCTCCCCGAAGCTCATCATCCACAACCACGATACCGAGGCGTCCCACTCGGCGACCGTGGGTCAGGTCGACGCGGAGGACCTGTTCTACCTCGAGAGCCGGTCGATCGACTCGCAGGTCGCCCGCAACATGCTCGTCGAGGGCTTCTTCGTCCCGGTCTTGGAGGAGATCGCCGTCGACGAGTTCCGCGAGGACGTCGAGGCGCTCGTCGCCGAGCGCCTGCGGTAGGCGTCGCGGTCGACCGCTTTTTATTGGATCCATCACCCCCGAGGAACGCCTTTAAGTCTCCAAGGCGCGCAGGGGGCTACGTATGCGAACGGGCGTCTCGTACGGGTGGGTGACATGAGCGTTGGACGTCGGGTAACGTCCGACGACCAGCTCGCCCGCTTGCTCCAGATCGGGATCGTCCTGGAGGAGGTCGTCGAGGCCCGGGCTCATCACCACGCGGAGAGCCTCGATGCGGACCTCGATGACGAGGTCGCCGAGTTGCTCGCGGATGCCGCCGAGGAGTCGGCGGATCACCGCGCTCGCCTCGAAGCGCTGATAGACGACCTCGGCGTCGAGAGCGTTCCGTTCGATGAGATCGAATCGCTCGTCGAGGCCCGGTATGGACGGACTCGACCGGAGGATTTCGACGGCGTGCTGTACGACCAGCTCTGTAACGAGGAGACGGCCTACAAGTTCTACGACGATCTGATTACGGCGATCGAGGCGTCGGACGCCGAGTTCACGCTGGATCGCGATCGACTGCTCGACACCCTCCGATCGATCCGCGAGGAGGAAGCCGAGGGTGTGCGCGAGGTGACGGAGGTCATGGAGCGACGATGAACCGGGTGGAGTCGACGATGAGCGGCCGCGACGGAGGAAGGGTATGAACACCGCCGATCAGTATTTAAAGACGATCTACGTGATCCAGCGGGCGACGGACGGCCCCGCCTCGACCGGGGCGATCGCCGACGCCCTCGACGTGAGTCCCGCGAGCGCGAACGAGATGATCGGCAAGCTGGAGGAACGCGGATTGGCCGACCACGAGAAGTACAAGGGCGTTCGCTTGAGCGACGACGGGATCGTTCGCGCCCGTGAGGCGCTCCAGACCTACTGTATCATCGAGCGATTCCTCGCGAACGTGCTCGGCGTCGAGGCGTTCCGCGAGGAGGCCCGCGAGCTGGAGGCCGTCATCGACGGCACGGTCGCCGAGCGGCTCGATACGATCATCGACCGCCGACCGGAGTGCCCCGACTGCTTCGACCCCGAGGCCGACGCCTGTGCCTGCTTGGAGCTCGCGGTTGAGCCGGCCGAGTGATCCCCGCGACGTCGATCCCTTCCGTCCGGCGCCCGATGGTAACGGTTAATCACGTCCTGCCCGTCCGCCCGGACATGACTCGCGAGCGGGCGACCGCGTTCGTCCCCGGCCACGTGACCGCCTTCTTCAGCGCCTACCCGGCCGCTGATCCGGCAGCGGCCGGCTCGTGTGGGGCGGGGGTCACGCTGACTCATGGCGTCGAAACGACGGTCGTCCCGCGCGATCGGTCCCTCCCGCTCGACCGGACCGAAACGGCCGACGGATCGACCCCACCGGTCCTCCTCGATGGGACGCCGGTGGCGATCGACGTGGTCGGCGACGTGCTGGCGGCGCTGGGTGTCACCTCGGATACCGCGGAGGTACGCCTCGCAAGCGATCTCCCGGTCGGTGCCGGCTTCGGCGTTTCGGGGGCGGCCGCGCTCGGGGCGGCGCTCGCGGCAAACGCCGCCTTCGATCTCGGCCGCTCGGAGAACGAGCTCATCCGAATCGCTCACGTCGCCGAGGTCGAACGGGGAACGGGACTCGGCGACGTCGTCGCGCAAGCGCGAGGGGGGATCCCGATCCGCGTCCGTCCGGGTGCGCCGGCTCACGGCGAGTTGGACGGAATCCCCACGGCCCCGCGCGTCGAGTACGTCACGTTCGGCGAGCTGTCGACGGAGGCCGTCCTCGCGGGCGACACCGACGCGCTCTCCGCGGCCGGCGAACGCGCGCTTACGCGGCTCCGTCGGGATACACGCTCCGTCACGCTGCTCGCGGCCGCTCGGACGTTCGCCGTCGAGGCCGACCTCCTCGTCCCCGCTGTCGAAGAGGCGATCGATGCGGTTGCGGCGGCCGGCGGCTCCGCGGCGATGGCGATGCTCGGCCGCACCGTCTTCGCGTTCGGCACCGGCCTCTCGGATGCGGGTTACGATCCCGCGGTCTGTGGGGTCCATGCGGCGGGTGCGGGGATCGTCAACGACGACGCTCCCGCGACCGACCGTTCGGTGTCGGCGGACCGCTGATCCCCGACCGTGACCGACTCTCCCATCGTGCGTCGGATCCCCCGAGCCGACGAGCGAAGCCTTTACCGCGTGGACCGTCTACGAACCCGTAAATGGTGCTCGACGACCTCGGAACGTCCTTACGGAGTTCACTCGATACACTCCAAGGGAAAGCCCGTCTCGACGAGGACGACGTCGAGGAGATCGTCAAGGAGATCCAGCGGTCGCTGCTCTCCGCCGACGTCGACGTCTCGCTCGTCATGGAGCTGTCCGACTCGATCAAGACGCGCGCGGTAGAGGAGGAGCCGCCGGGCGGGACGACCGCCCGCGACCACGTCCTCAAGATCGTCTACGAGGAGATGGTGGCGCTCGTCGGCGACTCGACCGAACTCCCCTTGGAGTCACAGACGATCCTCCTGGCCGGGCTGCAGGGGTCCGGCAAGACCACCTCCGCCGCGAAGATGGCCTGGTGGTTCTCGAAGAAGGGGCTCCGACCCGCGGTCATCCAGACCGACACGTTCCGACCCGGCGCCTACGACCAGGCGAAACAGATGTGTGAACGGGCGGAGGTGGAGTTCTACGGCGACCCCGACGCCGACGACCCCGTCGCGATCGCCCGCGAGGGGATGGCGGCCACCGCCGACGCGGACATCCACATCGTCGACACCGCGGGTCGGCACGCGTTGGAGGACGACCTGATCGCGGAGATCGAAGAGATCGAGCGCGTCGTCGATCCGGACCGGTCGCTGCTCGTGCTCGACGCCGCGATCGGCCAGGGTGCGAAGGAACAGGCCCGGCAGTTCGAGACGTCCATCGGCATCGACGGCGTCGTCATCACAAAACTCGACGGGACCGCGAAGGGTGGCGGCGCGCTGACGGCCGTCAACGAGACCGACTCCTCTATCGCGTTCTTAGGGACCGGCGAGACGGTCCAAGACGTCGAGCGGTTCGAACCCTCCGGGTTCATCTCGCGGCTGCTCGGGATGGGCGACCTCAAGCAGCTCTCCGAGCGCGTCGAGCGGGCGATGGCGGAGGCGCAGGAGGCGGACGAAGATTGGGATCCCGAACAGCTGCTGGAGGGGAACTTCACCCTGAAGGACATGCAAAAACAGATGGACGCGATGAACCGGATGGGGCCGCTCGATCAGGTGATGGATATGATCCCGGGGCTCGGCGGCGGGATGATGGATCAGCTCCCCGACGACGCGATGGACGTCACCCAGGATCGGATGCGAAAATTCGAGCGGATCATGGACTCGATGACCGACGAGGAGCTCGAAAACCCGAAGGTCGTCGGCCAGTCGCGCACCGAGCGGATCGCCCGTGGATCGGGAACCGACGTCGAGACCGTCCGTCAGCTGCTCGAACAGCACTCGATGATGGAGCGGACGATCAACCAGTTCCAGGGCATGGGCGAGGGCGACATGCAACGGATGATGAAAAAGATGGGCGGCGGTGGCGGTCTCGGTGGCGCCCTCGGCGGCGGTGGCAAGGGTCCGTTCGGCTGATCGGCCGCATCTCGGTTCACTCGAACGCGCCCTCCAACGATCAAAACCGCCTTATGGGATCTCTTCATAGGGACCGGTATGTATGACCCATTGGCGATCGTGCTCGCGGCGATCGCGACGCTGACCGTCGTCCTCTTCAGCGCGCTGAAGGGAACGGGATGGGAACCGAACCCCGACATCTCCGAGGAGGTCATGGAACGGCGTGCGACCGCCGTGCCGGAGACCGAGTTCCCGGAGCCGGGCAACCGCGCCATCGGTGGCGGCGGCGGTGGCGGCGCCATTCCCGCCGGCGGCGGCGACGGCGAGGGTGGAGAGCTCGCGGAGGGTGCCGAGGAGGCTGCCGGCCCGGGCGACATCCCCGAAGACGAGATCGAACACTTCGAGATCGAGTTCCTCAAACAGGGCGAGACGATCGAGGTCGCGAACAACGAGACGATCCTCGAGGCCGGCGAGGAGAACGGCTGGGACCTCCCGTACGCCTGCCGGCAGGGCCAGTGTGTCTCCTGTGCGGGTCACATCACGGACGGTCCTTCGGAGGATTTCGTCGAACACGACAACCAGCAGATGTTGGAGGAGGCCGAACTCGACGACGGCTACACGCTCACCTGTGTGGCATACCCGCGTGACTCCTTCAGCATCGAGACGGGCGAAGCGCCCTGAGCCGTCCGTTCGCCCGATCTCACACTCCCCTCCGCACGCCGATCGCCATCACGACCCGATCGTCCGTTTTTATATAGCTTCACGACGCCATTCCGGAAAGAACCGCTCCCACTCTCATCCCCTACATGCTCGTCACGCCCACCTCGCTCGCCCCACTCGCGTCCGCCCTCCCTCCGGTTCCACTCGGCCTTTCGTTGCCCTCGCTGCCGATCGAAGAGCCGGTGATCGTCTTCGCGCTCGCGTTGACGACGTTCCTTATCGCTCCGATGCTGATCGAACGGGCCGGCCTGCCCGGCATCGTCGGGATCGTGCTCTTCGGCGCGGCGATCGGGCCCAACGGACTCGGGATCCTCGCGGAGACGGACGCGATCGTCCTGCTCGGCAACGTCGGGTTGGTCTACCTGCTTTTCACCGTCGGGCTCGAACTCGACCTTCGTGGGTTCGCCGCCGCGCCGCAGAACGCCGCGCTCTTCGGATTGACGAGTTTCTTTGTCCCATTTATCGTCGGGACCGCGGTCTGTGTCTACGTCCTCGATCTCGATCTGTGGGCCTCGTTCCTGCTCGCGGCGGTGTTCTCCTCGCACACGCTCCTTGCGTATCCCGTCGTCAACCGACTCGATGTTACGAAGAACCGGGCGGTCACGGCCGTTTTCGGCGGGATCCTCTTTACCGACACCATCGCGCTCGTCGTCCTCGCCATCGTGTTGGGGCAGGCCGATGGTGCGCTGACGGTCGGGCTCTTCGCGCAGGTCTTCGGCGCGCTCCTCGTCCTCTTTTTAGGGATCTGGTTTCTGTTACCGCCGCTTGCGCGCTGGTTCTTCCGGAACACGAGCCAGGAGAGCTACTTCGAGTTCCTGCTCGTCGCGGCCGCCATCTTCGCGGCGGCCAGCTTCGCCGAGGTGCTCGGGCTCTCGGACATCCTCGGTGCGTTCGTCGCCGGGATCGCGTTGAATCGACTCGTCTCCCGCGGCGGCACGCTGATGAACCGGATCGAGTTCGTCGGTAACGCCCTGTTCGTCCCGTTCTTCCTCTTATACGTCGGGATGCTCGTCGACCCCGCCGTCATCCTTGAGGGGCCACGAACGCTGATCGTCGCGGCGACGATCCTCGGGATCCTCTTCGTCACGAAGGTGGCTGCCGCGGGACTCGTTTCGCTCATCCAGGGGTACAACCGGAACGAGTTCGGCGTGATAACCGGGCTGTCGGTCGGGCAGGCGGCGGCCGCGCTCGCGATCACCCTCGTCGGCTTCGACGCCGGGCTGTTCGGCTCCGACGTGCTCAACGCCGTCGTGTTGATGATCCTCGTCACCGCCATCATCAGCCCGTGGCTGACCGAGCGCTACGCGACCCGACTCGCGCTGAGCGACGACGTGGAGCCCGGCGAAACTGGGGAGTTCGATCCCCGGATCCTGTTACCGCTGTCGATGAACGCTGACAAGCAGCGCTCGCTATTGGAGCTCGCATTCACGTTGAAAGACGAGCTGGCGGAGACGCCGGTTCATTTGCTCACGGTCGTCCAGCCGGATGGCTCAGGGGGTGAAGAGCAGGTCGTCGCGGAGGCCGAAGCGAGCCTTGAGGCGGCGACGGAGATCGCGGACGCGGCCGAGGTTCCGGTTCGCACGGAGACCCGCGTGAACCATAGCATTCCCTCCGGGATCGTCCGTGCGAGCACGGAGACGCGCGCGGACGCCATCCTCATGGGGTGGGACGGCCGTCAGTCGCTCAGCAACCGTGCGTTCGGCAGCATCATCGATCAGGTGCTCGGCCGGACGACGGTCCCCGTGTTGGTCTCGCGGCTCGGCCATCCGATCAACACGACCGAGCGGATCTTCGTCGTGGTTCCCCCCGGCGTCGATCACCACGAGGGGTTCTACGAGAGCGTCCACATCGTGAAACGGCTCGCGGAGAAGCTCGGTGCGGAGTTCACCGTCCTCGTCGTCGGTGACAACCCGCAGCAGTACGAGCGGCTCTTCGCGATGGTCGACCCGGAGATGGAGGGCACGTTCGAGGGTGCATCGAACTGGCCGACGCTCGAGTCGATGCTTCGTGAGCGTGTCGATGAGGACGACCTCGTCATCCCGATCTCGCCACGACAGGGTAGCCTCGGATGGGACCCCAAACTCGCGACGCTTCCGCGCACCCTCGTCGACCTCCCGCCCCACTCGTTCATCATCGTCACGCCCCGTCAGGGCAAGCCCGGCTATGCGTCCCGGTTCCTCAAGATCGAGTGAGCCGGTCCGGGCGGCGGCTTCCCTCCCGACCGACGTGCACCCACTTTCGTGGTCACTTCCTCTTCGGATTACTTCGATATGTTCATACTTGTGCAATCTCGATCAACGATATGAATCGAGCCGAGAAGGCGGCCCTCCAGCTGCAGGCGGTCGCCGTGTTACGGGTATTAAAAGAGACACGAACGTACGACGAGCTGTCGGCGCTGACCGGGCTGCCGGCGGGTGATCTCAACCGATACGTGAACGGCCACGTGTTGCCCGGGACCGATCGGGCCCGCGAACTCGTCCGTGAAACCGGCCGTGAGGCGCTGGCCGACGAACTCGTCGCGCGGGTGGAGTTCGATGCGGAGGGGTACGTCGACAACTCCGGCGTCGTCTTCGATCAGTCGTTTCTCGACCTCGTCGCGCCGGTCGCCGCCGAGACCTTCGACTTCGAGACCCCGGATGTGGTGTTGACGGCGGCGACGGACGGGATTACCCTCGGGGCGGCGATGGCCTCCTTTTTCGACGCCCGTCTCGCCTACGCGAAGAAGTCGAAGGAGACGGCGGTCGAGGAGTTCATCGAATCCCGCCAGCGGCTCGCTTCGGGGATCGAACTCACCTACTATCTGCCCGCCCGCGCCGTCAACGCGGGTGACGCGGTGCTCGTCGTCGACGACCTCATCCGGTCGGGAGAGACCCAGGAACTGCTGCTCGATATCGCCCTGCAGGCGGACGCCGACGTGACCGGCGTCTTCACGCTCATCGCCGTCGGCGACGAGGGGATGGCGCGGGCCCGCGAGCGCGCCGATGCGCCCGTCGGCGCGCTCCGGACGTTCGACTAGGCGGAACCCGATTGGTGACTAAGCGGAACCCGACGGTCGACCACGTACGCCATTTACTGTCACGGATGATCATATTCGAGTGTATTTTGTCAGAATACACGGCGATAAAGCGTACAAATGATCCACTCTTGTGCAACTCCTGCTCCTCTGGAAAGTAACGTTTATGTGCTCATCCATGAGTATGCACAGTCGTTCAATGGGCATTACAGACCGGTTCGATCTCGACGGGCACGGCTCCGACGTACGGACGGAGGCGATCGCCGGGGTCACGACGTTCCTTGCGATGGCGTACATCATCGTGGTCAATCCGGCGATCCTCTCGGCGGCGATCCAGATCGACGGCTTCGATGAGATACAGGTCTTCCAGATGATCGCGATGGCGACGATCCTCGCGTCGGTCGTCGCCACCGTGGTGATGGCGTTCTACGCGAATCGACCGTTCGGGCTCGCCCCGGGGATGGGGCTCAACGCCTTCTTCGCGTTCACCGTCGTCATCGCGCTCGGCATCCCGTGGCAGACGGCGCTCGCGGCCGTCTTCGTGGAGGGCATCCTCTTCATCCTGCTCACCGCGGTCGGCGCGCGTGAGTACATCATCAACCTCTTTCCGAAGCCGGTGAAGTACGCCGTCGGCGCGGGTATCGGCGCGTTCCTGCTCTTCATCGGCCTCCAGGAGATGCAGGTGATCGTCGGGTACGAAGGGACGCTCGTCGAACTCGGCGACGTGGCCGCGACGCCGGGTGCCCTCCTCGGCGTCCTCGGCGTGCTGTTCACGCTGATCCTCTGGGCACGCGGGGTCACCGGCTCCATCGTCATCGGGATCCTCACGACGGCGGCCGCCGGCTGGGTCGCCGCCATCGCCGGGCTCACCGCCCCGGAAAACGTCGTCGACGACGGCCTCTATTTCACCTTCGCCGAGGAGGGGATCGCCGCCGGGATCGTCCAACTCATCACGACCGTCCAGTTCGACTTCACGCCGCTTGCGGGCGCGTTCCTCGACGGCCTCGCCGATATCGATCCGCTCACGTTCACCTTCGTCGTCTTCACCTTCCTCTTCGTCGACTTCTTCGACACCGCGGGGACGCTCATCGGCGTCTCCCAGTTCGGTGACTTCCTCGATGAGGAGGGCGAACTTCCCGAGATGGACAAGCCGCTGATGGCCGACGCGGTGGGGACCACGGTCGGGGCGATGCTCGGCACGTCCACGGTGACGACCTACATCGAGTCCTCGACCGGCGTCGAGGAGGGCGGCCGGACCGGGTTGACGGCGCTCGTCGTGGCGGCGTGTTTCCTGCTCGCGATCCCCTTCATTGCGCTCGTGCCGCTGTTGCCCGAGTACGCGTCGTTCCTCGCGCTCGTCGTCGTGGGCGTGATGATGTTCCAGGGCGTCGTCGATATCAAGTGGGATCACCCGGCGTGGGCCATCTCCGCGACGCTCACGATCCTCGTGATGCCGCTGGCGTACTCGATCGCCGACGGGCTCGCGGCCGGGATCGTCGCGTTCCCGATCATCAAGGCGGCGATGGGCGAGAATGACGACGTCCACCCCGGACAGTGGGTGCTGGCGGTGCTGATCATCACCTACTACGTCCTGCAGACGGGCGGGTTCATCCTCTGACCGGGTCGCCCGCGTCCCTTCTGCTTTTTCGTTCCGTTCGCTCCCTGACGGACGGCTTTTCTCCCTTCACCGCCACCGTTTCGTATGGAACGGTGGGAGGCGGTTCGCGCGTGGAAGCTCCGTGAGCTTCCCGACCCGCCGTCGCTCACGGTGAGCGAGCTTTGCTCGAAGCTTTCAGAGACCGGCCCAAACGGCCATCGGACGCCCCAGCCGCATTGGGAAATCAAAGCCCGCGTTCGATTGCGCGATCTGTTCCGCTGTGCGCTCTGTCCGGCGGGCCGTCTCGACACGCTGGACGGGGCGACCCGATGGCGTGCCCGTGACGGTCGCTCGCTGAAACGCCCGCCGGGCGCGTCGATTCAGGACGCGGCGGCCCGCCACCTTGATGTCCATCACGTCGTTCCGCGGGCAAACGGCGGCTCGAACGACCTCTCGAACCTGCTCACGCTCTGTTCGGCGTGCCACCGCGACATCCACGACTACCGGATCGACCGGATCCCTCGCGAGCGAACCCGACCGCCGCTTGGGACCGAGCCCGACGGGGGAACGGTTCGGGTCGGGTGAACGACCCGTTCACTCGCCTCCGACCACGGCGTTCTTTATCCGAGCGCCCGTATTGGCGATCGATGACGAACCTGACCCTGTATGAACTCCCGGGTTGCCCCTACTGTGCGAAGGTGAAAGAGACGCTCGCCGCCCTCGAGTTGGAGTACGAGTCGATCGAGGTCCCACGCTCGCACGGCGAGCGCACAGAGGTGAAGGAGGTAAGCGGCCAGACCGGCGTTCCGGTGCTCGTCGACCCGGACCATGACGTCGAGGGCATGGCCGAGAGCGACGACATCGTCGCGTATTTAGAGGAGACCTACGGCGCGTAACTCGGCGCACCAAGCCGTTTCTGTCCGCGATCCTCGTGTAAGTCCCCGCTGAAATCCATTTATCGACATCTATCATCGTCTGAAACAGCCGGTCGCCGAAGCGTGCGAATTGAGCGGTCCTTTGCTCGGTTTGTGTATCATCGGCGCTGAGGGGTCGTGTGGGTATTTATATGGGAGAACGGTGTTCCGGGACCGTCGGTGGAGCGAGGAGCGACCATCGCCCCCGCACGCCAGACACTGACCGCACCCGTGCCGCATCCGCACCGCAGCCTCACGCCTCCCCAGCCTCGCCACGGCTGGCGGAGCCGCCAGCTGTGGGCTCCCTCGCGCTCGGTTTCGCGCCCTCTGGGCGCTCACCGGAGCGCGCCGACCGCCATGGTCCGGTTTATCGAAACTTCCAACAGGGCCCTTCATATAAACCCAGTCGCCGACTCAGTCGGCGTCGATCCGACAGCCGCCGGCGTAGTCGATCCCGTCGATCGTCTCGATGCCGTCTTCTCCACAGACGGGACAGTCCATTTTTTGCGTGTACGGTACCGTCTCGACGCTCATCTCCATCGCGTCATAAAAGAGCAGCCGACCCGCGAGCGTCTCGCCGACGTCGAGAAGCACCTTCACCGCCTCCGTCGCCTGAATACAGCCCATCGTTCCCGGAAGGACGCCGAGAACGCCCGTCGTCGCGCAGTCCGGGACGGTCCCCGGCTCCGGCGGCTCCGGAAACAGACAGCGGTAACACGGGCCGTCGGGCACGAGCGTCGTCGCCTGCCCCTCGAATTTATAAATGGCTCCGTGGACGACCGGGATCGACTCGATGCGGGCGGCGTCGTTGATGACGTACCGGGTTCGGAAGTTGTCCGCGCAGTCGACGATCACGTCGTGCTCGCCGATCAGGTCGTGGACGTTGGTCTCATCGAGCCGGGTTTGGTGCGTCTCGACGGTCACGTCCGGGTTGAGCGCCTCGACGTAGCGGCGCGCCGATTCGACCTTCGGGTCGCCGACGTCGGCGTCGCCGTGGATGATCTGTCGCTGCAGGTTTGAGCGCTCAACGACGTCGTCGTCGACGATCCCGATCGTCCCCACGCCCGCCGCGGCGAGGTACTGGATCGCCGGGGAGCCGAGTCCGCCAGCGCCGAGAACGAGCGCGCTCCCCTCGAGGAGCCGTGCCTGCCCCTCCGGACCGACCTCCTCCATGATGATGTGTCTGGAGTAGCGGTCGAGCTGTGTCGCGTCGAGCGAGAGCGTCATACCGGGGCGTACCCCGTCGATGGATAAAAAGCCGGGGCCACGAACGGGCCGCGTTCGCGGTCGTTCGTCCGCCCCGGTCCTTCGAACGGCCGGACCCTCCCGAGCGGCTCAGTTGCCGCGTCGGCGGTCGCCGCCGATCGAGGGACGGGTGTGTTCGGTCCCCTTGCCGCGTTTGCGCTGGCCGCGGCCCTTGGTGCCGGCGGAGGTGAGCCCGCGGAACGCGCGACCCTTGTGGTCGTCCGAGCAGATCCAGTTGAGGTCCGCGTCGTTCTCGATGGCGGGATGACTCGGGTCCACGAGAATGACCTCGTGCCACTTCTGGGAGCCGTCCTCGCCGACCCAGTAGGAGTTGAGCACGCGGAGGTTTCGGAACTTCCGCGAGGCGCGCTCCTCGGCGATGCGCTGGATCGACTTGCGTCGCGAGAGCCGGTTGACACCCTGCCGCTTCGAGCGTCGGCCGGCCTTGTGCCGCTGCTTCCGCGCACCGCCCTTTCGGACGCTCACGCGGGCGACGACGATCCCCTGTTTCGCTTTGTAGCCCAGCTCGCGGGCCTTATCGAGCCGCGTCGGGCGGTCGATCCGCTCGATCGCGCCCTGCTTTCGCCAATCCTGTTTTCGCCGCCACTGTAGCTCTGCGAGTTTCCCCTCCTTCGGGGACTGCCATGCCTCCTTGATATGCGAGTAGAAGCTTCGTGCCATGGGTTTGTCCACGGACGGTTGCGATTCAGCCGCGCATGCGGCCACATTTCGTCTCGTCCCGGGGGCGGATGGATCGACCCACGCCACTCCCCGGCGGCGAGTGCCCGCTGGACGTCCGTCCCAGCGAGTTACCGGTCGTACCGCCCGTTCGGTTGTAAGCGCTTCGCTCCGTCGCGACCCGTGTGTGATGCTCACAGGGGGCGAGAGGCGTCCATGCGGAGCTCTCCGATCGATATGACCCAAAAAAGGAACGCAGACGTTCGGGGGCCGGTGTCGATCGGTCGACAAAAACCGCCACGGAAGCCCGGTCGGGTCTCAAGCGGGATCAGGCCTCGATCGGGATCTCACGACCCGTGACCATCCCGTTCGTATCGATCGGGAGATGGACCTCGAGGACGCCGTTCACGTATTCCGCGTAGATCGCGTCGTCGTCGACCTCCTTCGGGAAGCGGAACCGTCGGTGATAGGTCCGTCGCTCGCCGCGTGCATCGTCCTCACGTCGGGCGGCGACGTTCAACATACCGTCGTCCCACGAGGCGGTTATCTCCTCGGGATCGAAGCCGGGAAGCTCCACCGCGAGGACGAACTCGTCGTCCTCCTCGTATAGCTCGAAGTCGTCGCTCCCCGTCTCGAAGAGCCTGGTTGGGAAGTCGATGCCGCTCATCCAGGAGCTTGGTGTGGTTCGTGGCAGCGCCATTACTGAACACCTCGGTGCATTTTGATCTATGTTTGCGGTTCTATTTGAATGTTTTGAATCGTGGGGTGTGAGCACATCCTACACATGACGTTCACGACACGCCGCTGCCGTTGCGGTCACGACCCGATCGACTCGCCTATATGCTCGGAGTATTATCCAGCGAATATGCCAAAGATCAGCGTCGAGATCCCACAGGAGTTGCTCGACGACCTCGATGAACACGTCGGCGACGACGGGAAGTTCGTGAACCGCAGCGACGCGGTCCGTGCCTCGATCCGCAAGACCCTCGATCTACTCGATGAGATCGACGAGCGACACGGCCGGCTGGAAGACGATGCGGGCGATACGAGTGATGTGCACGATGCGGGCGGTTCGGAGGCTGTGACGGATGAGTGAGGACCCGTTCGTCGGCGACCCGCTCGACCGCGAGGCGGTGGGACAGGTGGGGCTCGTCGCGCTCTTCGTCACCGCGCTCGTCACCGCGCAGGTGACGGCGGCGAAGGTGCTCGCGCTCCCGCTCCCGTTCGAACTTCCGGCGCTCGGCGCACAGATCCTCCTGCCGGGCGCCGCGCTCGCCTACGCGGTCACCTTCCTCGCGTCCGACTGCTACGCCGAGCTCTACGGCCGCCGGGCGGCGCAGGTGGTCGTCAACGTCGCGTTCGCGATGAACTTCGTCGTCCTCGCGCTCGTCTGGTCGACGCTCGTCGCGCCCGGCATCGACCCCGAGGTTGCCGCCGCCTTCGATACCGCCCTCGGCCCGGCGACGAACATCGTGATCGGGAGCCTCCTCGCGTACGTGGTCAGTCAGAACGTCGACGTCGTGCTCTTTCATGCGATCCGCGACCGCACCGGCGAGGGGCTGCTCTGGCTGCGCAACGTCGCCTCCACGGCGACGAGCCAGGCGATCGACACCGTGATCTTCGTGGCCGTCGCGTTCGTCGTCGCGCCCGCCGTCCTCGGGATCGGGATGCCGATGTCGGTCGGCGAGGCGGCGCTTTTGGTCGTCGGACAGTACCTGTTAAAACTCCTCATCGCCGTCGTCGACACGCCGTTCGTCTACCTCATCGTCCGCGCGGTTCGCGGATAGCCCGGCTGAGTTATAAGTACTCCCCGCCGTTCCGCTCACCTCTCGCGTTCGAGGTTGAGATCCCGACTCAGCGACTCCGTCTCCAACTCCTCGCCGATCCGCCGCTCGAACTCCGCCTCGCTGATGCGCCCCTCGACGTAGTCGCGTCGGAGTTTCTCCTGCGGATCGACCGTCTTGGAGGTGGTGCTCGTCCGCGACGTTCCAAATTCATCCGCCGACGCGCCGCCGTCCCCGCCGAGCAACCACGAGCCGATCTTATATACCGCGTAGATCAGCGCGGCGAGGATCGCCAGCGAGACGGCCGCGGAGATGACGGTCCACGCGAGGCTCAACAGCGCGGAGACGATGGAGACGATGATGCTGACGGCGATCAGGATCGCGATCGCGATCGCGCCGTAGTAGAGGGCCTTTTTCCACGCCATACCCGATCTGGCGGCTCCGTAGTCAAGTAGCTTACCCCACCGAATGGAAAGCTATACGGCTTCGACCGCACCACGCGGATATACGCAGATGTCTCAGGAGGGTTACGACCACACGGCGGTCGAAAAGCGGTGGCAGGAGGCGTGGGCGGACGCCTCCGTGTACCGGACGCCGGACGACGTCACGGACCCGACGTACGTCCTCGGGATGTATCCGTATCCGTCCGGCAAGCTCCACATGGGTCACGTCCGGAACTACACGATCACGGACGCCTACGCCCGCTTCCGCCGCATGCGCGGCGACGACGTCCTCCACCCGATGGGCTGGGACGCCTTCGGGCTCCCGGCGGAGAACGCCGCCAAGGAGCGCGACACCAACCCCCGCGACTGGACGTTCGACTGCATCGACACCATGCGCGGGCAGATGCGGTCGATGGGGTTCGGCTACGACTGGGACCGCGAGATCGCGACCTGTACACCCGAGTATTACGAGTGGAACCAGTGGCTCTTCCGCCGCTTTTACGAGGAGGGCCTCGCCGAGCGGCGTGACGCCGAGGTCAACTGGTGTCCCGACTGTGAGACCGTCCTCGCCGACGAGCAGGTCGAGGGTGAGGCCGAGCTCTGTTGGCGCTGTGATCACCCGGTCGAACAGCGCGAACTCGAACAGTGGTTCCTGCGCATCACCGAGTACGCCGACGAACTGATCGACGCCATCGACGACCTGGAGGGCTGGCCCGACTCCGTCCGGCAGATGCAGCGCAACTGGATCGGCCGGCAGTACGGCACGACCCTCACCTTCGAGGTGGGCGGGCCGGAGACGGATCACGGTGCGGTGGAAGCCTTCACCACCCGTGCGGACACCGTCTACGGGGCGACCTTCTTCGCGCTCGCCCCGGGCCATCCGATCAGCGAGACGATCGCCGAGGCCGACGCGGCCGTTCGAACCTTCATCGACGAGGAGGCCGATCCCGAGGGCGACGAACCGAACGGCGTCGCCACCGACTTGACCGCCAAAAACCCGGTCACCGGCGCGGAGCTCCCCGTGTTCGTCGCCGATTTCGTCCTCTCCGATGTCGGCACGGGCGCGCTGATGGGCGTCCCCGGCCACGACGACCGCGACCACGCGTTCGCCTCGAAGATGGGCCTCCCCATCGAGCCCGTGATCGCCCCGAAACCCGACGGCTACGACCCCGAATCGGGCGATCCGCCAGCCCCGCCGGACGTGAGCGAGGCCGCATTCACCGACGACGGCGTCCTCGTGAATTCGGACGACTACACCGGGATGGAGAGCGCCGCCGCTCGCGAGGCGATCACCGAGGAGACCGCGGGAGCCGAACCCACGACCCAGTACCGGCTCCGTGACTGGGGGATATCGCGTCAGCGCTACTGGGGAACGCCGATCCCGGTCGTTCACTGTCACGGCGACTGTGGCTCGGTGCTGGTTCCGGAGGCGGAGCTCCCGGTCGAACTGCCCGCGTTCATCAACACCACCGGGAACCCGCTCGATGCCGCCGAGGAGTGGAAGGCGACGACCTGTCCGTCGTGTGGCGGGCCCGGGACCCGCGAA
Source organism: Halorubrum vacuolatum (assembly GCF_900188065.1). Taxonomy (GTDB): domain Archaea; phylum Halobacteriota; class Halobacteria; order Halobacteriales; family Haloferacaceae; genus Halorubrum; species Halorubrum vacuolatum. The sequence goes on along the minus strand of NZ_FZNQ01000013.1, from coordinate 56,365 downwards.
ACGGACACGATGGACACCTTCGTCGACTCCTCGTGGTACTTCCTGCGATACGTCTCCCCGGAGCTGTCGGATGCGCCATTTGACTCCGACCGGGCGAACGACTGGATGCCCGTCGACCAGTACGTCGGCGGCATCGAACACGCGGTGATGCACCTGCTGTACAGTCGGTTCGTCACGAAGTTCCTCGCCGACTACGAGGGGCTCACCGCCCGTGAACCGTTCACCAACCTGCTCGCACAGGGGATGGTCCAGCTCGACGGTTCGAAGATGTCGAAATCGAAGGGGAACGTCGTCTCCCCGCAGCGCATCGTCGAGGAGTACGGTGCCGATACCGCACGGCTGTTCATGATGCAGGCGGCCCAGCCCGAACGCGACTTCGACTGGTCCGAGGAGGGCGTTCGCTCGACGTACCGGTTCCTCACGCGCCTCACGGCCCTCGTCGAGGATCACGCCGAGGCCCTGAGCGAGCACGTTCCGGACGCGACCGCTGCCCTCGATGAGGACGACCTCATCTGGGTCGATCCCGATGACCCAACCGCGGCCTACGTCGCGGGCGAAATCGACGCGACCGTCGCCGTCGCGACAGCCGAGTACGACGATCTCACGTTCAACGTCGCCCTTCGCGAGGCACAGGGGCTCGTCGGAACGCTCCGCAGCTACGCCGATCACGAAGAACCGGATCCGGCGGTTCTCGGCCATGGCTTGTCCGTCGCGATCCGGCTGCTCGCTCCCGTCATTCCGCATCTTGCGGAGGAGCTGTATGCGACGCTGTCGGGCAAGCCTGCGAACGTCGTCGACGACGGTGTCGACGTCGATTCCGCCGCCGATCACCCCTTCGTCGTCGACGCCCCCTGGCCGACCGCAGATGTCGATCGGGAGGCTGCGGAGCTCCGACGACGGTTGGTGGCGAACACGCGCGAGGACGTCCGCCAGATCATCGAGGTCGCCGGCATCGAGGACCCCACCGCCATCGATGTCGTCGTCGCGCCCGACTGGAAGTACGACGCGCTCGAGATCGCCGTCGAGAGCGACGCGGACAACCTCATCTCCGCGATCATGGCCGAATCGCACATCCGCGAGCAGGGGGATGCGGCCGCGAGCTACGGACAGGACCTTCAGGCCGAACGTGAGGCGCTCTCACGGACGCTTCCGGGCGATGCCGAATACGAGGCGCTGCGTGCGGCCGCGTGGCTCATCGAACGGGAGTTCGACGCGCCGGTGACGGTCGCGCGTGCGTCGGAGGCCGACGACGCCGTCGTTCGAAAGGCCGAACCCGGCCGGCCGGCGATCGATATTACGGAGTAGCGGCGCTTCGACGCCGTCCCCAACGTTACAATAAAAAAAACTGCCGTCCCCCGTTGTCGCCGTCGACGTCACTCGACGTCGATCCGGTGGCCACCCTCTCTCTCTCCCCGTGGTGCTCCTTGGGGAGCGTGACGGTAAGGACGCCGTTCCGGTAGACGGCGGCGGCCTCCGATTCGATCACCGCGGCGGGGAGATCGATACTTCGGGTAACCGACTCGTGTCGCCGCTCACGGTGAAGATATCGGTCCTCATCGTCTCCGTGTTCGGTGCCGCGTTCGGCGCCGATCGTCAGCCGGCCGTCGGTCGCGTGCACCTCGATGTGTTCGCGGTCGAAGCCGGGCAGGTCGGCCATCACGACGAACTCGTCGTCGTAGTCGGCGACGTCGATATCGGCCCCACGTCTCCGCCCGCGGCCCCACAGATCCGCCCGTCCAGCCGTCCCCTCGCCGAAGAACGGGTGTCGCCCGAAGAACTGCTCTAATTCGTCAAATGGGTTTGATCGGCTCATAGTGATCACCCCCTAAAAGGCGCGCTGAGATAATAAAGTAATACGACACGTTGATAGCAAGCAGCACGGAAGGACGGTGCTATCCACCGATATTTGTATACAACGTCCTCTCAGCTCACTTCAATACTTTTGCCACCGTCGCCGTCGCTCGCGCGTTTCGGGAGGGTAACCGTGAGGACGCCGTTGTTGTACGTCGCTGCCGCTCCCTCCCGTTTCACCGGCGCGGGAAGCGCGATCCGCCGTGAAACCGCCTGGCGTCGTCGCTCCCGGCGGTGATAGTGGACGGCGTCGGCGGTCGTCGGCGGCTCCGCGTCGTCGGCTTCCCCGCTGTCCGTGTCGTCCGTTCCGGCTGACCCGTCGTGGACGGTTTCGTCCTCGTGGGTCGCAGCTATCGTCACCGCATCCTCGTTGAGCTCGACGTCGATCTCCTCGCGCTCGAAGCCCGGCATATCGGCGGTCACGATCACGTTCTCGTCGTCCTCCGCGACGTCGACACGGAGGCTCGCGGTGGTGGGTACTTCGAGGCTGCCGCTGAGCTCCTCGAACTCCCGACCCATGCGCTCGAACAGCTCCTCGATCTCGCGGAAGGGATCTCGTCGTGGCATACAGGTCAGAATTCGACCTCCAGGAACTTAGAACGTGCGGGCACTCACGTTTTTAAACCGCTCCCCGTCAGCGGGACGACGACGTCGTCGTCGGGATCGATCGCCCCCCGCTCCCGGAGCCTTCGGAGCGCCGCCGGCGCGACCGCGCAGGTCGGCTCGGTATAAAACCCGGCCGCGTGGAGCCGGTCGAGCTCGGCGTTCAGTTCGTCCGCGGTTACGGCCACCGCGTCGCCGTCCGTTTCCCGTATCGCCTCGTGGATCTCCTCACCCCTGACCGGGTTGGCGATCCGGATACCGTCGGCGGCGTCGGCGATCCTCCCGTTCGGGTCGGCCGCTTTCGGTCCGCGTCGCTCCCGGACGATCGGCGCGATACCGGCGGCCTGTGCGCCGTAGAGGCGCGGAAGCTCGTCGATCCAGCCGGCGCGATGGAGCCGTTTAAAGCCCCAGTGGGCGCCCAGAAAGAGGGTGCCATGTCCGAGCGGCGTCACCACCGCGTCGGGGGCGACCCAGTCCCGTGCAAACGCGACCTCGTACGCAAACGTCGCCGTCCCCTCGAAGAAGGCGGGGTTCCACGCGTGGCTGGCGTACCAGGCGCTCCGCTCGCCGTTTCCGTCGCTTTTCGTGGAATCGAAGCCGGTCTCCACGCCCTCGTCTCCCCCGATCGCCGCCATACAGGCGTCGGTGACCGCCGCCCGATCCCCCGGGATACGAACCGGCGTGGCTCCAGCCCGCCGGATCGCTCGGAGTTTCCCCTCGGCGACGTCCGCCGGGACGTAGATCTCCGCGTCGAGACCCGCACGGGCGGCGTAGGTCGCGATGGCCGCGCCGGCGTTCCCCGAGGAGTCCTCGACCACGCGATCGACGCCCAACTCGACCGCCCGGGTCAGCGTCGCGCTCGCGCCCCGATCCTTGAACGACCCCGTCGGAAACACGTATTCGAGCTTGAACCGAGCATCCCATCCCGGCGCGTCGACGAGTGGCGTCATCCCCTCGCCGAGCGTCACCCGGTCGCTCGGGTCCGCGCCGACGGGCAGAAACGAGTCAAACGCCCACAGGCCCCGTCGAGCGTCGACGTCGGCCGTCTCCGGCGCGTTGCCCTCCGGTATGGGTGGGTCCGCGAACGTCAACGGCTCGCCACACCGACAGCGCCAGCGGTCGAGAACCGTCGTCGCACACGTCTGGCATCGCAGGTGTTCCGGCCCGTCGTTTCGGTTCGCCATCAGTACGAGTCGATGTCGGTTCCGACGGAGCAGACGTACTCGCCGGTGGCGACTTGCGGGAGCCGGCGGGTCCGCCAGAAGATCCCGTCGTTGTCGGCGGTGACGCGACCCTTCCGCGCGCCGAAGGCGTCGGTCACCTCGAAGAGGACGTCGCCGGCGGCGACGCGGTCGCCGAGGTCGGAGTTGAAGTGGACGAGGCCGCCGGCGGGCGACCCATACTGGTCGAATCCGCGTGCGCGGGTCTGCGTTTCCATCGCCACGTCGCCGTCGAGAAACCCGTAGTATCGGAGGACGTTGAAGACGCCCTCCACGCCGTACTGGATCGACTCCTCGTCCCAGCCGACCGCCCCCCCGAGTTCAGGGTCGATGGTCGGGATCCCCCTGTCCGGGCCGACCCGGGCGAGTTGGCCGTTCGGGCCTTTGATATCGAGGACGTGGCCACAGCCGAACACCTTTGCGAGCCGAAGACAGTCCCCGTGGAGCCGGTGACGGACGCCACAGCGTACCCGCGTCTCGTTGAGCATCCGGCTCGTCGAGCCCTGGTGGAGATCGAGGATCAGGTCCGCGTCTTTGGCGATCTGAAACGTCTCGTAGGCGATCCGCTCGCTCGTGGTCCCGTTCCGGTCGCCGGGATAGCCACGATTCATTTTTCGGTCGTCTATCGGGTTTCGGTGTTCGGCGACCTGAAAGGCGAAGTAGTTCACGATGCCCACGACGAGGACCGTCCCGGACAGCTCGGCCGGGTCGATGCGCGGGACGACGCGATTGATCACGCCCAGCCCGTTGAGCTCGTCGCCGTCGCTGACCGCCTGTATATAAATGGTCTTGCCGTCACCCGCGCCGTTGATTACGGCCACGGGGAGTCGAACCGGGCTTCCGTCACGCGTCTCGCCGACCTCGAGCCGTCCGGTGTCGGTCTCACCCGGCGCCGCGCTCGCCGTTCCCAGCGTGATCATCACCTGAAACTGGAACGTAGAGCACTTTATCGATTCGGTCCCGGCGCCGTGTCCTGCACCGACACAAGCTTTATTGCTGTTATTGGCTTACTGTAAATTGATTTCGCGATATCGTTCGGCGCCTCCGGTGCGATAGCGATCCTCCACTCATCAACTGACCGCCCCACCCACATGAGCATCGAGATCGAACCGCTTCCCGTCGACGATGGTATCACCGTTACCGACCACATCGAGCAGACACAGTTCGTGATCTACACCGACCGGCCGGTCACCCCCGAGCCCAGCGACCCGGATGACCACTACTTCCCGGTCGGCACCGCTGTGACCGTCGAGACGGGTACGATCGAGATCCCGCGGCTCGCAGTGGTTAGTTCCCACACCGCGGACGGTGACATGGTCACACAGGGTGACGACTACACGCTCCCGTTCGGCCGCTATTCGATCGGGATCGATCCGGTCCCCACGAAGTGTTATCTCACCGTCGAGGCGGCCGTCACGGTCACCACCACCGACCGCAGCACCCGTCTCGAGTTCGACGACTGCAGAACGGTTTCGCTCGGCTTTCGGTCGCTTCATCAGGTGCCGGCCGGGACGATCGGGACGCCGACGGATCCCGAGTCGTTGATGGGGGCGGTCTCGTTGTTCGGCTCCGCGCTGCAGACGCTGAGTCCGGAGCGGTCGTTCCCGACGCTGCGGGGTCACCCGCCCCTGCTCGAACCCGCCGAGACGTTCACCGTCCCCGAACACGTTGACTCAACTACGAGCGGGGTGCAGATCGTGGTTCCCCCGGAGTATCGCTCCATCTACCCGATCGTGCCGCTCGCGTACTACTTTGCAGCGGACGTGGTGCCGGGTTCGTCGGCCCGGATCGTCGGCGACGGGTGGGAGCACTCCCTGGAGCCGGACCTCGAACGGCGGGCCGGCGAGCTTCTCCGCCTGTCCTTCCATCTCGACTGTATCACCCGCACGGAGGGGCTCTATCCGGTCGATCTCCACGAACGTGAGACGACGTCGCTCGATCTCGACTGGGAGCGCCTGTATGAGATGCCGCTCGCGGAACGGCTCGGCGAACACGTTTCGATCCCCTTCGAGCGGGTCGCATCCGAGCTCCCTCGGTGGACGCTGACGACCGACGTTCGGCCCCACCCAGAGAACGCGGAGATGTTGCCGTTCATCGCGGCCGAGCTCTCGCTCGTCCGGTCGCCGGAGACCGTCAACCGACCGACGGCGACCGAACAGAGCCCGGCGGCCGGCTTCCTCCGCTCGCCGGACCCCGCGACCGCCGGACTGCTGCGCGGGGGAACGAGCACCGCATCGAACGCCGGATCCAATTCAGTCCCCGCCGGCGCGTTCACCCGCGGTGCTCGCGGCTCGAGGGGTGTCGACGAGTCCGATCGGCAACCGGTCGGCGAACCGACCGGCTCCGAGGAGTCGATCGATGTCGACGCGGAGATCACGTCGATCGATCCGGATGAGACGAGTGGCACGTTCACCGGCTTCATCCCGGACGACGCCGACTTCGTGTGTCCGGAGCCCACAGATACGGTGGAGCACGCGTGGGTCGGTGAGGGGGTTCCCCTCGGGGCAAACAAGGCCACGCTTGAGGCGTATCACCGACGCCTGAAGGCCGGATCGGTCGATCAGTCGCGGATCTCCGTGCTCGTGGTCTGTAACGACGAGCAGATGCGCGAGGAGGGAAACGTCGCGGAGCTCTACGGGCTGCGTGACATGGTGCAGTTCGACATCGAGGTACGGTATGACCTCACCCGTGAGGAGATGGAGACGACGCTCGCTTCGGACGTCGACTTCCTCCATTACATCGGCCACGTCGACGAACGGGGGATGCAGTGTACCGACGGCTACCTCGATCTCCGTGGGACGTCCGTCGAGGTCGGCGTCGACGCCTTCCTGTTGAACGCCTGTCAGTCATACGAGCAGGGTGAGGCGCTGATCCACCGGGGCAGCCGTGGCGGGATCGTGACGCTCACCGATGTCGCGAACTCCTCGGCGACCCGCCTCGGCCGGATCATCGCCCGCCTGATGAACAGCGGTTTCAACCTTCGTACCGCCCTCCACGTCGCCCAGCGTGAACTCATCACCGGCAACCAGTACATCGTCGTCGGCGACGGGGGAACGACGATCTGTCAGAATCGGAGTGGAGTGGCGCTTGTCTTTGAGGCGGAGCAAAATGCCGACGATGACTGGAATTTTAGTGCCCGAGCCTTCCCAAATGGTCCCTATGGTGTCGGAACTATGACCTGTATGACCGCCATCTCGATGCAAAACTACTACATCCCCGGGAAAATCTCATTTTTTGATCTTCCTCGTTCGAAGATCAATGAAATAGCCAGCCTGGAAATGCTCCCACTGTTCATCGATGGACAACTTGTATGGACTGACGAGTTCATCTCAGAGGACGTGTGAGATTATCGTGAGGATATCGTTGGCGTTGCACCAGTATTATCGCTGTTTCAGTGGCGGTGCTAAGCTACGGACTGCACAGCAATTTTCCACAATAATTTCTACTATGACTGTTTGAATGTAAACTAATTCACGGTTTTTGGAGCAAATTTCACAATCAGTTGGTGTTTATTGAGGAAGCAGCCACGTCTCTCACTGTCGTCCTATTTTTCGAGACTCGCGCGGAAAATATCACTCGGTGATTGGGATTGTTTTCGAATGGGGTCGAATTATCGACCCACTAGCTATTACTACAGAACGAGCGTTTCTGGACGTTGATTACGGACCCGGATTAGAGGCCGCCGCGTTCGCCGCCACCGAGGACGCCTGCGTCAACAGCAGGAGCGCGGTGAACAGGACGCCAGCCATCTTCGGGTTCTCTGCCACGTAGTTTGCAACACTTTCGTGCATATTACAGCAGATATCGCGTGATATTAAGATGGAGGTTTATACGAACTGATAATCGATTACTGTTCTAAATTTATGCAATTGAAATAAAACGTCAGGCCGCTCGTAACCGCCCTCAGGTGAAGGAGTTTTCGGATACCGGATAACCACATCGGTTCGGTTACCGATCCTGAAAATCGGGTCTTAAGCGGCCGCACGCGGATCACCTCCCGTCCGGTCCGAGGGATTAATGGACGCGCTAGTTGAGCCCCCTGTATGGGCGATGGGGACGATGTCGACCTCCTCGATCCGTTCCGGCAGTTCCTCTCGCTGGAACGTGACGTGCTCGTGTTGTCGCTCGCGATGTTCGCGTTCAGCCTCGGCTTTCAGATGACGAACCGGTACATCCCGGAGTACATGGCCGCGCTCGGGGCGAGCGCGTTCGTGATCGGGCTGTTCGGCACGGTCGGCAATATTATCGGCGCGGTCTATCCGTATCCCGGTGGCCGCCTCTCGGACCGGATCGGATCGCGTCTCGCGCTCACGCTCTTCGGGCTCATCTCCACGGTCGGGTTCGCCGTCTGGCTCGTCGCTCCGGCGCTCGGGACCGTCGTGGTCGCCGGCGTGACCCTCGAACCGTGGATCTGGATCTTCGTCGGCCTGTTTCTCGCGCAGGCGTGGAAGTCCTTCGGGCTCGGTGCGACGTTCGCGATCGTCAAACAATCGGTCCCGCCCCACCGACTCGCTCGTGGCTTCGCGAGCACCGAGGTGTTCCGCCGGACCGCGTTCCTCATCGGCCCGCTGATCGCCGCGGGGGTCCTCTATGTCGTGGCCGATTTCACGGTCGGGTTTCAGTATATCCTCGCGATCGGGCTCGCCGCCGGACTCGTCGCAACCGTCGCCCAGCACGTCCTCTATGATGCGAGCGGGGACTCGCTCGGAAAGACGTTCGAGGGCGTCCGCGGGATCGCGGACGACCTTCGGAACCTCCCTGCCGAACTCAGACCCCTCCTCATCGCCGACACCCTCGTCCGATTTGCGAACGGGATGGTCTACGTCTTCTTCGTCATCGTGATCACCCAGTACCTCGCGGTGAGCCTCGATATCGGCCCGATCTCGCTCTCCCCGGCCGTCCTCTTCGGCGTCCTTCTGGCCATCGAGATGCTCGTCGCGCTCGTCTCGATGCCCCCCGCCGCGCGGCTCGCCGAACGCGTCGGCCTCAAGCCCGTCGTTGCGTCCGGGTTCTTCGTTTACGCCGCCTTCCCCGTCCTGCTCATCAGCGTTCCCGCGGACACCGCGGCGACCGCGCCCCTCGTGATCGCGCTCTTCGCCTTTTCGGGGCTCCGATTCGCCGGTCTTCCCGCACACAAAGCGTTGATCGTCGGCCCCGCTGAGCGCGACACCGGTGGTCGCGTCTCCGGCTCGTACTATCTCGTCCGGAACGCGGTCGTCATCCCCAGTGCCGCGCTTGGGGGACTGATCTACGGTGGCTTTTCGGTCCCGGGAACGGCTCTTACGTTCGCCGGAAGCCCGCCGGTTGCCTTCACGCTGGCGAGCGTGATCGGCCTGCTTGGCGTCGGCTATTTTCTGTTGTACGGCGAGGAGTACGACGCGTATGCGTGAGCCACTTGAATGTCCTTCATCCGCCAGCCTCCGTTTTCTAATCGTCGCTCAGGCTGGCGACGGTGGGTCCACCGGCGTCTTCTCTACGGACCGTCGAACGGTTCGTCCGTGGGTCCTTCTCAACGACGACGAGTTCGTCGGCCGCCCCGACCAGTTCGTCATCGTGGCTGACGATGACGATCTGTCGAACGCCGAAGCCGCGCATCTCCTCGACGAGATCGACGAGCCGGGTGACGTGACCGGCGTCCAGAAAGACGGTCGGCTCATCGAGAATGAGCGGCGGCGTCGGTGCTGCCCCGTCGATCCCCTCGACGAGCAGCCGATAGATCGCACAGCGTAACGAGAGGTTGAACAACGCGCGCTCGCCCCCGGAGAGCTGCTCGGGATCGAGCGCCTCGCCGTCCTTTTGATACACTGTGAGCGCGTACTCGCCGTCCAACTCGATGTGTGAGTAGGCGTCGTTGCCGTAGACGAGTTCGAACGTTTCGTTGAGCATCCGCTCCAACTCGACGACGTTTCGCTGACGAAGCTCCGCCCGCAGATCGCCATAGGCCGTCTCAAGCGCTGCGGTCTCTTCATGGAGCGTCTCGAGCATCTCGACCGTCTCGGTCAACTCATCCCGCTCCGAGCGGAGGGTTTCCAATGCCTCGATCTCCCCTTTGATCCCACCGATAGCGTTTTGAAGCTCCGTTCGCTGCGACGTGAGCGTCTCCAACTCGGCTTCGACTTTCTCGAGATACGCTTTTGCCTTCCGCTCTGCGTTCCGGGCGTTCTCCACGGCAGCCTCGTCGACCACCTCGCGTAACTCATCACGCCGGTTGCGCAGTTCGGAGAGCCGCGTTCGCCGCTCGTCGTTCAGCTCTTGGATGGCTTCGCGCCGCTCACGGAGCTGTTCGATCCGATCTTCCGCTTCGAAAACGGTTTCGAGCCGCCGCTCTATCCCCTCGAGTTGATCCAGCGTGGTTTCAAGCTCGTCGAGGCGTTCCTCCAGCCTCGCTGCTTCTTCCGTGGCTTCCTGCGCCTCCGCGCGCTTCTCGCTCGCGACCTCACGGGTTTGCTCTGCACGCGCCGACAATTCCTCTGCGGTCGCTCGTTCCCCTTTTGTCCGCTCACGTTTTCGTTCCGCAGCTTCACGCTTCTCGGCGATTCGCGTCTCGGTCGTCTCGATCGCCCGCTCGATCTCCGTCAATCGCTCTTCGGCGGCAACGAGATCACGTGTCGTTTCGATCCGTTCTTTCAGTTCCGTCGTGCGCCCACGGGCAGCCGATAGTTCGGCCTCCAACTCCGCGACGCGCTCGCGGTCGTCCTCGATGCGATCCGCGTGTGGGGAGTCATCGACTGACTGTCCGCACTCTGGACACTTGCCGGCGTCGAGTAACTCCTCGGCTTCGCGTACTCGCCGTTTCGCGTTCTTGTGTTCCGTTTCCAGCTCCGCGATCCGCTCCCGGAGCTCCGTTCGCTTCTCTTGGAGTTGTTCGTGGCGCTCCGTGGCCTCCCCGTGTGCAACGTCCGTCCCGTCGAAACGCTCCTTGCGCTCGGTCGCCTCCTCGCGGAGCGTCTCGATAGTTGTTTCTGCCTCCTCGACGGCTGCCTCGGCTTCTTCTGCCTCCGCTTCCAGACGCTCTGCCCGATCGAAGGCCTCCTCGGCTCTCCCGTCCAGATCGTCGGCTTTCGCCGCAAGGTTCGTCGCTTGATTACGGAAACCCTCCGCCTGCACGCGAACGTCGCTCACTTTTTCGCGCAACTCCGCCTCCGCCGTATCGACCTCCGCACGCCGTGTCGCGACCGCTTCCGCCGTCGCCTCCTCGAGTCCAGCGTCGGACAATCGGTCGTCGATGCTTGACTGGAGTTCGTCGATCCGCTCGCGTACCTCCCGAATCTTCGTTCGGTGTTCCTCGCGCTCACGCTCGGCTTCACGTATCGTTTCTTCCAGCGTCTCAACGTCGGCTTCGACCTCCGTCAGCTCCTCTCGTTTTCGCTTCGACTCCCTGAGTACTTCAGCGGCCTCCTCACGCGTCTTTTCGGCCTTTCGCTTCTGTTCGTTGTATCCGTCGATCTTCGATTCGACCGCTGACAGGTCGCTTTCGAGGTCGTTCAGCCGGCCATGGAGGTTCTGTTCCTCCTTTTGTGCTATCTGGCGCTCCTTTTCATCGAGCACGGCCCGTTTCGCGTTCAACACGTCCTCCACACCGAGTCTCGCATCACCTGCGCGGTCACGGTACTCCTCCAGCGTACCGAGTTGAAGCAGATCGTCGATGATGTCCTGTCGCTGCGTGGCGGTGGCGTTGATGAGCGCGTTTACCTCGCCCTGTCGAACGTATGCGCAGTTGACGAACGCTTCCGCGTCCATCCGAAGCAACTCCGTCACGAACGCGCGCACGTCCCGTGCGCCGTCTCGAAAGACGTCGCCGTCCGCATCGTCCTCACCGTCAACGGCCGCCAACGTGCAGTCGTGTGCGACTCTCCCGTCGTACTGTTTCAACTGCCGTTCGATGTGGTAGGCGGTCCCATCGTGGGTAAACCACAGGTCGACTTCCGTCCCCTCCTCGCCGTTCGTGATGACGTCATCCAGCGTGCCGTCGAGCGCCGAGGAGCCATACAGCGCGAAGAAGCACGCCTCAAGCAACGAGGATTTCCCGCTCCCGTTGAGCCCGTGGATGACGGTGACGCCATCGGTGAACCGGAGATCGGCGTCGCCGTAGGGTTTGAAATTCACCAGCCGGATGCGGTCGAATCTCATAGGTAGTCCTCCATCGAGACCTGCTGTTCGCTTGGGATCGACTCCGTCCCGTGATCTCCATCGTCCCCGTCGTTCCCTTCGGCCCCGTCATCCCTTTCGTCCTCATCGGAGCTACCTCCGCTTTCATCACCGTCAGCCCCGTCTCGTTCGGTCGCTTCGGTCCGTTCCTCACCGCTCGGTTCTTCCTGCCCATCGCCACCGCTCGTTGCGTCCTCACCCGTCGCCGGCGTGAATGCCCCGGGATCGTCGATCAGCTCGCTGATTTGATCCTTGACGGTCTCACGGACGTTGGTGTCGACGACGCCTTCGGATCGAACCGTCTCATCGATGCCTCGGGCGGCCTCCGAAAGCCCCATGGATTCGACCCGTTCCCGAACGGCGGCCTCCGGATCGGCGAAGCTCACGTCGAACTCGGCCTCCGTATCGATCTCCCGACGATCGGTGACGCGGGCGATGAGCGCGCCCTCGGATTCCGCCACCTCCTCGATGGCCGCGGGGGTGACCGGATCGCCCTCACCGACGATCTCCACGAGCGCGACGGCGTCCGTCAGGTCGTGTGCTCTCACCGCTTCACGCGCACGCGACTCGCCCTCACCGTCGTGAAGCTCCACGGTGATAAATACGAACTCGCGCGTCTCGAGGGCACGCCTCCGAATGTCGACGGCGTCCCCGTCGCCGGATCCATCGCCGCCGAACGTGACGAGGTTGTAGCCGCGTCCCTCGCGCTCGCTCGCGCTCGCGCGCTCGGTCGATCCGGGATAGGTGACCCACGTCCCGGCGACCGTCGCTCGATCCGGTTTGTGGTTGTCCCCGAGCAGGAGCGCATCGAACGCCACGGTGCTCTCCGTGAGTACCGTCTCGGTATCCCAGTCAGCGTGCGCGAACGGCTCGAAGAGGCCGTGTGCGACGAGCGCCGCGTAGTCGACGTCGTGCGGCTCGTAGGCGTATTCCAGTTCGTCACGGCGGGAGGCGGGGACGTGATCGAGCCCATAAAAGGCCGTGTCGCCGACGACGACCGGCTCCTCACCGAGGCGAGTGGCGAGTCCCAGACGCTCGAAGAGGTCGAGCCACTGGCCACCCCGCGTCGATTCGTGATTCCCGACGACGGCCAGAAACGGAATGTCGGCGTCATCGAGTCGTCGAAGCGCCGAGATCGTTCCGAGGAGGTCCGGGAGATCGGGTCGCCGGTCGTGAAAGAGATCGCCCGCGTGCACGACGGCGTCGACGTCGTCATCGACCGCGTCATCGATCACCGACTCGAAGGCCGCGAGGAAGTCCCGCCGCCGCACCGGCGAATGGTACTGTTGATACCCGATGTGGGTGTCGCCGGTGTGGATCACCCGTGTCATCGGTTCGACCCTTGGCCGTTGCCGGGTTTAGTGGTTCCGGGACCGGAGTGAAAGTGATCCGCCCCCATCGTGGTATCGGGGGCCACCCCGTCCACTCGGCCCGTCCCTGCGGTTCCCCTCTCGTCGGCGGCGGCCGCTTGAAATCGCCGATACGCCGCGAGTGCGTCACGCCCCCGTTGAGCTCGTGCCTCACGTCCATCGCGCTCGGCGTTCGAGATCGCCTCCACAAGCCGGTCCAAGCCGACGGCGTCGACGAACCCGGCGGCCCGCCGAAGATCCCCGCGGGCGGCGTCCGCCTCGTCGATCACGGCGGCGTATGGTCGTCTCGCGGTGTCCGTGCGTGTTGCCAGCGCGGCGAGCGCGCGCTTGACGGTGACGGTCGAGACCACAGGGTCGTTGGCGTCGGTATGTGGTATAAATCGATCCTTGCGAGCTCCGTGGGGTGGTCACTGGGAAGCGAAAGCTGAGGGAACCGACGCTCTCAGCAACGCCCGTGACGACGATCACCTACACCGCGAGCGAGTAGAGCCGTTTCCGCGCGTCAGCAAAGGAGAATCGTGCATCGACGACGTCCTCCTCTTCGAGCCGCGAGAGCGCATATCGTACGGTCCGGGGCGGAAGCAGGGTTTCCTCGGCGATCTCGCTTTGGGTCAGCGTGTCGTTGTAATCGAGCACCTTCGCGACCAATTTCGCGCTCGGTGGGAGGTCACGAACGGACTCCCAGCGATCCGCGACCTCCTCGTCGTCGGCAGTGACTGCCTCTGTCGTACTCATGCGTACAACTCACTCGGTAATGCTGTAAGATAATATTTACTATCCTATTTGATTACTATTGGGAATTAATTATCCCGCCTCTGTCACCATACTACCGACCTCTCGGCATCGCGCCCCCGCTTTCATCGCGGGCGACGAACGCGAGCGCCGCCGAGAGCGCAACGCTCTTCACTCCGGGAATGCCCGCACCCGAAGCCTCTTATCCGCAAGCACCCTAAATCGGCTTAATGAGTGATACGGTCGATGACGTCGAGATGCCGTACGAGGAGGGATCGGCGTCGAGACGGGAGAAGATCGAGTCGTTACGGGACAGACTCGAGGTTCTCGAATCGCAAAACGAGGAGATGCGCGACAAACTCCTCGATGCGAACGCGGAGAACAACAAGTACCAGCAGAAGTTGGAACGACTCACCCACGAGAACAAAAAGCTCAAACAGTCACCGCTGTTCGTCGCGACGGTCCAGGAACTTACGGACGACGGCGCCGTGATCAAACAGCACGGCAACAACCAGGAGGCGCTCACGGAGATCACGGACGAGATGCGCGAGCGGCTCGAACCGGACGACCGGGTCGCGGTCAACAACTCGCTTTCGATCGTCAAACGGCTCGAAAAGGAGACCGATGTCCGCGCCCGCGTCATGCAGGTCGAACACTCCCCGGACGTCACCTACGCCGACATCGGCGGGCTCGACGAGCAGATGCAGGAGGTGCGTGAAACCGTCGAGATGCCGCTCGAACATCCGGAAATGTTCGAAGACGTCGGTATCAACCCGCCGAGCGGGGTCCTGCTGTACGGTCCGCCGGGGACGGGCAAGACGATGCTCGCGAAGGCGGTCGCCAACGAGACCGACGCGACGTTCATCAAGATGGCCGGCTCCGAGCTCGTCCACAAGTTCATCGGCGAGGGTGCGAAGCTCGTCCGTGACCTCTTCGAGGTCGCTCGCGAGAACCAGCCCGCGGTGATCTTCATCGACGAGATCGACGCGATCGCCTCGAAGCGGACGGACTCGAAGACCTCCGGGGACGCGGAGGTCCAGCGCACGATGATGCAGCTGCTCAGCGAGATGGACGGCTTCGACGAGCGCGGCGAGATCCGCCTCATCGCCGCGACGAACCGCTTCGACATGCTCGACCCCGCCATCCTTCGCCCCGGCCGGTTTGACCGGCTTATCGAGGTGCCCAAACCCGATTCGATGGGTCGGGAGATCATCTTCCAGATCCACACCCGCCGGATGAACCTCGCCGGCGAGGTCGACTTTACGGAACTCGCCGAACTCGCCGCCGATGCGTCCGGCGCGGACGTCAAGGCGATCTGCACGGAGGCGGGGATGTTCGCCATCCGCGACGACCGTACCGAAGTGACCATGGCGGACTTCCTCGCGGCCTACGAGAAGCTTCGCCAGGACGCCGACACGGACGCCGACGATTCGTTGGCGTTCGCCTGAACCGTCAACCGCTCCGATTTTCCGCCAAGCTCCTCGTTCACGCTACTGTGACCAACAGGTACGGCACCACGAAGAACGCCGCGAATATCAGTGCACATGCAAGTAGGTAGCCGACGCCGACGCCGGCGAGCGCTGGCCACCCATCGGTTTTGAACGTGCTCCAATCCATACGCCTCGCTCGTTCGGATGGGACCTAAAGCTGTGGGCTCCGAACCTTTCCTGTCGCTTAGACGTCTCCGGCCATCGCCCGAAAGAGCTCGTCACAGAGCGCGTTCCGATCGATCTGCTCGACTTCCTGCTCGCCGGTCGGATCGGTGCGGGATTCGATGGTTCCACCCCCCATCCTGGCGTGTCCGCCACCGCCGCCGTTGGGCACGTCATCGAGGACGGCCGCGAGCGCGTTGCCCATATGCACACGATCATCCCGTGACCGCCCGGATAGATGGATCGTTCCGTTCCGTTCGCCGAGGACCACCACCGCGCTGATTCCCTCCAACTGGATGAGTTCATCGGCGGCCTGCGGGATCGCATCGACGTTGTTCACCCCGCCGACATCCGCCACCGCGAACGATCCCTCGACCTGTCGGCCGGCGATCGCCCGTGCCTTCACCTCCAGTACCTCCGCGTCGACCGCGGGGTTTGCGATCCGATCGAGTCGATCCTGATCGACGCCCGGATAGACGTAGCCCGCCGCCGCGAAATCCGAGTCGCTCGCGCCGACGGTGAGGTTCTTCGTATCGGATAAGATCCCGTATAACAGCCCAGTTGCAGCGTCCGTCGGGAGCGCAAGGGCCCCGTCCGTCTCGCTCGCGTGCTTATCAGGCGGCACCGGGATCGCGTCGTTCTCCTTGAAATACTCCGCGATGATGGAGGCGGTCGCGCCGTAATCGGTCCGAACGTCGGTGAACGTCTCAGCGGTCCCATCGCCCGGATGGTGGTCCACTATCGCGGCGGGAAGGACGCCATCGGATCCCTCGAATCCGCGCGGCTCGTTGTGATCGACGAGGACGACGAACCCTGCGGCCAGATCGGTCACATGGTCGATCTGTTCGAGTTCGAGATCCAGGACCGTTCGGAACGCCCGGTTCTCCTGATGGCGGATCTGTCCGGGGAACTGCACGGTCGCGTCGACATCGACCTGTTCGGCGAGCGACGCAACCCCGATGGCGGCGGCCATCGCGTCCGGATCCGGATTCGGATGCATCAACACCGTAATCTCGTCCTGTTCAGCGAGCAGTCGTCTGAACCGAGCCCCGGGAACGCGTCGAAGCCGCAAAAACGCGTACGCGCTCGTGGCGATCACCAACGCCGCAACGATGCCGGCGACGGTCAGCTCGGGGTTCGCTCGCACGAACGCCTCGATTTCGACGAGCGCGTCGCCGACCGTCGCTTGCACCCACATACACCACCCCGGAATCGCCGCCGACACAAGAATCTTCGTGCTCTATCCGTGATCTTCGTGCTCTGTCCGTGGTTACGGTGCAACACTCCTGCATCGACGGTCGCCCACCTCACACGGTCCTGATGGGTCAGCCTCGTTCCGCACGGAACGCGTCGATCGCGGCCCGATACCCCTCTCGGAACGTCGGATACGCGGGCGAATAGCCGAGCTCGCGGAGGTACGCGTTCGAACAGCGCTTGCTCGTCAGGATCCGACGCTTCGCCGGCTCCGAAAGGTCACCCGCTGTGATCCGTTCCGCCTTCGACTGTTTCGCTGGGCGCTCAGTTCCACACTCGTCGGCGAGCCAGTCGGCGAACGCGTGTTTATCCGCCGGCTCGTCGTCGACGACGACGACCGGCTCACCGCGTGCGAGATCCCCTTCGAGCAGGTACCGGACCGCACCGGCAGCGTCGTCGCGATGGACCATGTTCAGGTAGCCCGCCGTCACCGGGCCGTCGAGATATCGCTGGAGTCGGTATCGGTCCGGCCCGTACAGGCCGGCAAATCGGGCGACGGTTCCATCGATCCCGGCCGCTTCGGCCCCCTCGATCGCGACGCGCTCCGCCTCCGCCAGCACACGCGTCTTTTCGGTCGTCGGCTCGATGGGCGTCGACTCGTCCACCCATGCACCGCCGTGATCGCCGTAGACCCCCGTTGAGGAGGTATAGACGATCCGGTCGGGCGGTTCTTCCCGGGTTCGGTACTCCTCGATGACCGCCTTGAGGCCCTCGACGTAGACGGTTCGTGCGGCCGTCGCGCCGCGTCCACCCGAACTGGCCGCAAAGACCACCGCGTTCGCATCCGGCAGGACGGCAAGGGATTCGGGATCGGTGGCGTCAGCGCCGACGGCAGCGATCGATCCGTCCCCCTCGGCTTCGAGCGCCTCGATCGCCTCCATTCCCGCCTCGGAGCGTCTCACCCCCGTCACCTCGTGACCGCGGCTGGCGAGCTGTCTCGCCAGCTCCATGCCGACGTAGCCGCATCCGACGATGACGACGCTCATGGCTTCCGCCCCTCGATCACCGCCATCACCTCCGCCAGCTCCGCGAGCGTCATGTCGGCACGTCCCTCAAGCGCCTGCTGCACCTCCTGGCCGGTGAGGTCGGCGTCGATCGCTCCCGCGATGGTGTCCACGTCGAGCACCGCCGTCGTCATTCCCAAAAGCAGGTGATCGCGTAGCTCGGCAACGACCGCTTCGGCATCGATCCCGCGCGCGGTCGCGAGTATCGTGGCTCCCGTCTCGACGGTTACCGCCGCCGAATCACCCGATTTGACGGCCGAAACCCGCTCCGGATCGAGCGCCGTCGCCTCGACGACGCGTTCGACACCGGCATCCTCGACCGCCTCCGCGAGGATCGCCTCGAACGATGCGAGCAGCGTTGCTGCCTCGATCGTCTCCCGCTCACCGTCTCCCGTCGCGTCGGCAACGGCTTCCTGAAACATGTCCTCGGATCGGGACGCGTGGCGCAAAACGACACCGGTTGGGGACGCGTTGGGCCCAGCCGATACGTCGTCCCGCGACGATCTCGCTCTCGGTGTTCGCGAGTCATGGCCTCGTGTCACACTCACCGTCCCACGGTTCCCCTGTCGCGTCGTCCCCCTCGGACGCGCTCGCCCCGTCCACGCCGGCCGGGACGCCCGGACAGGGCCAACCGTCGGACGTCTCATCTCGTGTCCCGTCGACATCGCCAACCCCCGGCGGTCCCGGGGGAACCGCGATCACGACGAGCGTCCCCGTCTCGAAGCGAACGGGTTCGGTTTCCCCGAGAACGATCTCGGTGTCCCCGACGGTCACCGTCGCTTTCCCGGCCGTCCGCACGTACTCGAACGACCGGCCCGGCGATCCCACGTCGGCGTGGACAGTGAACGCGGGATACTCGCCGCGAACCTCGACCTGCCACGCGTTCACGGTTGCTACCCAATATCCGGGCGTCGGGGCGACGGGAAGGCCGGCACCGACACGTCGTACGGGCTCCGGTGCCCACCGCTCGCTCGCCTCCTCGACGGCACGTTCGGTTCCGTCCTCCGCAGCGTCCTCGAGCCGGTCACGGACGTGATCGCGGGCTTCGTCGGTCGTCTCGTCGACGAACCTGGCTGGAACGCGGACCGCGTCCCGACCCGCGGCTGTACGAACGCTTACTCGGAGCGAGGCCCCGAGCGCGACCTCGTCGCGCCGTGACAGACCGTCACGAGCGGCTAGTTCGTTCGCGACGCGGTCGGCGTGGCTCCCATTTCCAACGTGCAGCGCGTGTTCCCCCGTCGACCCATACGAGTCCGTGACGGCCTCCACGGCATCCCGTCGCTCCGTCTCGGAGAGGTCGGTCCGATCGGCGGCGGCGTCCACGAGTTCGCGGTCGACCGTCATCAGCGACCGATCGAGTCGATACGCGAGCACGTCACGGTCCGCGCGGAGATCCGGATCCGCATCCGGACCGCCCGACGCCTCAAGCGCCGCGTCGGCCGTCACCAACGCCCGCCCGGCGACACCCGGGCCGACGGTCTCTTCAGTTCCGAGGATCCGATCGACGATTCCGCCCGAGATGTCGTCGTAGGGGACGGTCACGTAGTTCAGGTTTCGCGTGGCGAGCGGCCGTGTTTCGGTGCCGTCGACTCCGTCGACGTCGGCCCCGTCGATGGCCGTTCGTGGGAGATATCCCGGTGAGCCCTCCGGCACGAACCGCACCTCCCCGCCGGGACCGTCCGCCCCGACGGCGTGTGGCTCCACGTCGCGTGTCTTCTCTTTCGAGGCGATGACCTCGCCGATCGAGGGCCCGCCGAACGCCGATTCGATGCGATCGAACAGCCGGTCGACGGCTCCCGTTTGGTCCTCGGATGCCGACTCGAGTTCCTCGATGACGGCGTCGATGTAGTAGATCCTCACGCCGAGGCGCCCCCTGTCGATGGCGCCGTCGTAGCGCTCGGGCGGGTCCGCGAGGGCCATCCGTTTCGTTTCGATCTGCGACGCCAACGTTCCGTGTGGATCGGCCTCGCTCCCGGCGACGTCGCCCATCCGTGTCTCCGTCTCGATCCCACGGACCTCCTCGTGTACCTCGATCAGGTCCGCCGTGATCCGTTCTTCCGCGTCGTCGGGTCGAGCCCCGACGACGGTCGTCGACTCGGTGACATCACCCTCCGAAACCGCCCGACGGGCGATCCGGTCGACCCCCGATGCGTCCGCGACGTTGAGATCCGCACGTGCGGTCTCCGGGGTATCGGAGAGGTCCGGCTCCGCGTCCGACCCGCTTGCCCCGAACGTCGCGGTTCGCCGACTTGGGCCGGGATCCGTCGGCGCATATTCTCCCGTCACGGAGACATCGACACGATATCGATCGGTCGCCCGGTCCCGCGTGGTCCTTCGTTGGGTCACCGTGGTAACCTCCCCGTCCTCATCGCGCCGTTCGACCTCCCGTTCCCAATCGGCCGTCGCCCGCCGCTCGACGACGACCTCCCGTGTGGCGTCCCCGAACGATACCGATTCCCGCGGTTCGACCGTCCCCGATGGCACTCCGGTCGGGGTTCCCTCCCCGCTGACGGAGAGCGACGAGCTGGTCCGTCTGTCGACCCGTCTCCAGTCACTTCCCGGCGAGGGTGGTCTGAGACGACCACCGTATTCGACGCGCGTTCCCTCCGCTTCGAGGGTCGCCTCGACGCGGTGTGCCTCACGCAGGAGTCGGTCCATCTCCTCGGTCGTCCGGGTGAGGCCGACATCGGCCGCATGGTCGACCGCGACGGATGTCGTTTCATCCGCATGGTCGTTTTCCGAGAGGCCACCTTCGGGATCCGCTCCGGGTAGCGATGGATCGCGTCCGTCGCCGGTCCCTATGGCGTCACGGTCGGGCGTCGGTGCATCGAGCACGGTCTCCGCCCAGTCCTCCTCGTCGAGATCGGTCGGTTCGAGCACGTCGGCGACGCCGGTTTCGGCGGTCGCCCTGGCGAGCCCACCGCGTGCGGACGGATCCGCGGCACCGAAGACGTCACGTTGTGTGCGGACGACCCCGGCGTTCGTCGCGAGTTCGACGTGTCGGTTTGCAAGTACATTGCGCACGGGCGCGCCGGCGTACTGGGCGTAGCCACGGGCCCATGTCATCGGATAGAGGCTCGCAGTGAGCTGTCTCCCCAGTCCCGGTCCCTCGACCGGCCCGCTGTTGAGTCGCTTTTCGAACCGTTCCGTTCGTTCGTGTGCGCCGAGGATCGGCACGTCGACGACGACCGTCCGATCCGCGGTTCGATCCGCGACGGTCCGGCCATCCCGCGTCGCGACCGTCCGGACCTCGGCGAACGTCACACGGATCGCGGTACCGTCGGCGACCGGCTCGATCGACACACGATCGCGTGCCTCGGCCAACTCATCGGGCTCGTCCGCGCCGGCCATCGACGCCGATGCCGAGACCTCCCCCACATTCGTCTCGACGTTCGAGAGCGATTCGGCGGCGGCGATGGCGAGACGGATACGCAACGCGTCCTCGAACGCCGACTCCGAACGAACGGCATCGGTGGTCTGTTGCGTCGTTCCGTCCGCTCCGGTTTCGACGCCATCGATTCGGCTAGGTGCGGCTGTCACCGGCTCCGCGGCGGCATCGTGGGACGCCTCCCGTGCGGCGGTTTTCAGCGCCGTCGTCGTGTCCGCCTCGACGCGTTCGACGGCGCGTTCGACGCTCCGGTCCTCGCCGACGAGTCCCTGTTCTGCGACCCCGAGCGCGTACGCCGTGCTCGTCACGAGGAGTAACACGCCGATCAGCGCGAACGGGACGCGCGCCCTCCGGTCGGCGATCAGTCCGGTCACGTTCCCCGATCGGTGGCCGTCCGGGTTTCCCTCGGTCATTCTCACCACGTCCGAACGATCACTCGCCATCCGTTCACCCGTCCGCCGTCGGTGCGGGGTCCCGGTGCGGACACGACGGCGGTGTTCACGTCGGTGCTTCGTGGCGGTGTGTCGCCCACGGCGACGTCCACGGTGTCGGTGATCGATCCGTCGTCCGTCGCCGCATGGACGTCTATCCGAACCCGTGGCCCGAGACGTTCGGAGACCGTTTCGATGACCGTCGTACGAAACTCCTCGATCGCCTGCATCCGTTCATCAGCGGACCCTTTCGCCCGCGCGTCGTCCCCTTCGTCGATTTCGGCGACCATCACCAGGAGTTCGGCCAGTGTCGCATGGATAGTCCCTTCGGTATCCCCGATAACGACCTTCGGGGATGTGAGCGATTCGACCGTCTCACCCACCCCGACGGTGGCGGTTTCGGTCGCGAGCCGATCGGCGGCCGATTCCGCGTCCGGGGCTGCAGTCGACGTCCCGTCGTCGACGGCAACGAGGGCGACGACGCTCGCGGAGACACAGAGCAGCATGACCGTCACGTCCAGGACGGTGCTCGTCATCCGCGCACCACCACACGGAGCGTTCCCGGTACGTTCCGTCCAGGGCCGACCCTCACCGTGACGGCCCGCTCGGCGACGGCGGTCTCCCGGGCCGTGTCCCCGCCCCGAAGCGACGGCGGATCCGATCCACTCCGGAGTCGCCACGTCTCCGAGCGGGTTCGCAACTCGACCGCGACCCCCATCTGTGATCCGTCTGTCGGGATATCCAGCCGGTCGGGATGCACGATGCCGCCGACGCTCGATTCTCGTTCGATCCGTTCGAGGACTGTCGTCGCGGATCCGTTCTCCTGCTCCGGTTCGGCGTCGCTCAATGCAACGGTGTAGAGGCCGAGTGCGAGGCCGACGGCGACGAGCGCGATGAGGGCCGCAACCGGTTCGACGGCCGCTCGTTCCGTCTGCCATGCCCGCTCCGTCTGCACTGCTCGTTCCGTCCGCGCTACTCGACCGGCTCCCACGTCGTGCGTTCCGCCCACCATCGTTGTTCTATCCGACAAGGGTGACCCGAACATCGTCGTAGTGAGCCTGCCGGACTCGCAGCCTGTTCGGTGCGGGATGCCACTCGTGATCGGCCGCCCGGGCATCCCGGGCGGCGTCCTCGAACGCGCCCGGATCGTCGAAAACCTGCTCCGGCGGGACGCCCTTGAGCACGCGTCGGAGGTCATCCGATCCCTCCTCCCACGTCAAAACCGGCGTGATCCGTGGTGCGAGCAGCGTCGTGTGGGCGACCTCGTCACCGGTTTCGAGCGCGACGCTCCGGTCGGTGAGTCGGATCCGGTCGGCTCCGAGGCCGTGTTCCGCGGTCGCCGGGTGTTCACCGTCGGCGACGGAGTCGATCGTGTGTGCGACACCGGCCGCGTCCGGCGGCGGTGACGACGGGAGCGACGCGACCACGCCGGCAGTCACGACGCTGACGAGTGCGATACCGAGCCACGCGTACGTCGCGTCGATGGGTGCATCGAACATAGGTCGGTTGGCCTCGATATCGTATGTAAACTGTCGGCCGTGGCGATCCGCGCTCGGGCCACCCCTTCCGCCGTGAGCCACTCCGGGGATCGCTTCCTCAGATACCGTCGGTCGATCACAGCAACGCGCCCGCGCCGACGAACGCGACGAGGTATGTCGCACTCGCCGTCGGCAGCGCGATACCCGTTCGATACGCGATGAGCGTGGGATCGAACCCCCGTTCAAGCCCAGTCGCCAGCGCGGTGAGGATCACGGCGAGCAGCAGAACGTACGTCCCGACGATCAGCCCGAGGACGGGGACGGTCAGCCCCGTTTCGACTTTATCGGCCGATCCGCCGTCCGTGTCCGTTTCCGGCGGTTGGTCGCCCGCCGTGACTGCTCCCGGGTCGGTGGCCGCCGAACCCGTCGCCGCCGGATCCGTCGTCATCGTCCCGACATCGGTGAGCGCGCCGAGGCCGCTTCCGCTCAGCGATCCGGTCGCGTCGATCCCGGTCGCGAGCGCCACGGTCGCACCGCCGACGAGGGGTGCGAAGACCGCGGCGGTATTTAATAGCGTTCCCGTCACGGTCGCCAACTGCCGTCGCGACTCCCGCTCGAGTTCACGCAACCGCTCCAACTGATCGGCGAGGTCGAGTATCACGTCGCCGGCGGGGTCGCCTTCCCGGGCGGCGACGGCGAGCAACGAGACGCCCCCGTGCACCCGCGGTGAAGGGATCGTCTCAGCCGGCCCCCCGTGGCCGATAAACGCCTCACGAACACCGACACGGAGGGTCCGGCTTCGACGTGCTGCACGCCGCAACAGTCGTCCGGTCGCGCCGTCGATACGTTCGCTCGCCTCCGCGATCGCCCGCTCGACCGACACCCCCTCGGCGACGTCCCCGCCGATGACGGTCATCGCGTCCGGCAGCCCACGTTCCACCGCCCGGATCTGCGTGAGGACGCGCCGTCGTGGCCGGGCGAAGACGAGCAGTGCGACCCCGATTCCGACGCCGGCACCGGCAATCGGGATCGTCCACGGCTCGACGAGTATTCCCGACACGAGGGCGGCCACCCCTCCGGAGACGATCCCAGCCGCCGTCGCCATCGGTCCTCGCCGTGGGACCTCCGGGTGATCGGCGTCGACGACCGGCGGCGGGAAGGCGACAGGCCGTCGCGAGAGGAGCCACGCCCCGGCAGCGAGCAGGCCGATCGGCAGACCGATCAGATAGAGCACGGCGACGACAGCCGGCCCGATCGGGACCCCCGAAGCGGCTGCAGCGGGAAGGAGGGCGATCAGCGCGAGCGGCAACAACACGCCGAACGCGTAGAGCGCGGAGACGGGACCCTGCACGTCACCGACGAACGCGGCGAGCCGATCCGTCGTGCCGGAGAGCACGGCGTCGAGCGCGCGATCGAGCGAACGGTCCCGTCGATTCGGCGGCGTGGATGCGGCCGTCCGAACGAGCGTGACGGCTCGATCCAGAGCGGGGAACCACGGCCGCCATTCGCGGGCGAACCTATCCAGGCCGCTCGTCGGGGAATCGACGTGACGCCGTTCGTAGGCGGCCAGATCGTCGGCGAGCGGTCCCTCGCCGGTTCGGGCGGCGAACCGAACGGCACGCTCGGTCGACGGATCGAGCCGCATCCGTAACACGAGCCGTCCAACCAAGCCGGGAGCCGCCCCTAACGCTCGCGTCCGTCTGAGCGTCGCACACCATATCGGCGCTCGATGGACCGCGTGGACTGTCGCCGTCCCCACGGCCATCCCGACGACGATGCCCGGAAATATCCCGAACCACCACGCCGCGGGGATCACACCGAGCGCCGCGAGTACGCCACCTGCCACGTATCCCGCCTCCACGATCCGATCCCGGCTCACGTCCCATCCAAGGAACGTGAGCGCCCGCTGAAGGTCGTCCGTCGATCCCGTCATCGCCGTCCTCGAATCCGCCGCCTTCCCGTTGAACACCGTTCCCAACTCGGTCATCGCGCGGCGACCCCCGTCGTCGCCGGTCATCCTCGTCCCTCCACGTATCGTCGCGGATCGAGCCGCCGTGTCTCGACGGCCCGGCCGATCGCCGTCGTTCGAGCCTCGATGACTTCACGCGTCGCCGCGTACTCCCCGGACGATCCCGTTACCGATTCGATGAGATGGCTCTCCCCACGATCGATCCGACCGGACGCCACGAGTCCCTCCGAGGTGCGTTCGAAGAGCGCCTCGAATCCGATCTCGCCGCCGCGATCGCACACCTCAGCGATCGTCTCGACACGCCGATCGTCAACGATCACGACGAGATCGGTCGTCGCGAACGACGTGACCGGAACGCCGAGATCCGAGACGACACGCTCCCTGACGGCTTCGGGATCCTCGCCGTGGATCGTTCCGAGGACGGTTTCACCCGCGGCACCGACCCGCATCGCCTCGTACAGCGCCGCCGCCTCCTCGCCACGGACCTCCCCGACGACGAGCGCCCCCGATCCGAGCCGGAGCGCCGTTCGCACCGCCGATCGCGGTGACGGTTCGGCACCGTCACCGACGCGAAGGCGTTGTACGTCGCGCCCGACGGCGGCGAGGGCGTCGACAGGAAGCTCGGGCGTGTCCTCGATCAGCAACGAACGCGTTCTCGGCGGCAGCTCGAAGAGCAACGAGCCGAGCATCGTCGTTTTCCCGGCGCCGCGCCCACCGGCGATGAGTCCGGAGACGCCGTGCTCGACCGCCACGGAGAGCAACCCCGCCGCCGCCGGCGTCAACGTCCCGACCTCGACGAGGCGGGCGAGCGTCCACGCGCCGGGGTCGCCGCGGCGGAAGGTGAACGATAGGCCGTCGCTCGCGGGCGGGGTGGTCGCCGCCACCCGAACGGACCCGGACTCCGTCTCGAGGGTCGCATCGAGCGTTGGACTCGCCCGTGAAAAGGATCGTCCGCTCGCGCGCCGAAGCCGGGAGGCGAGCGTCGCCGCTCCAGTCGGTGGCACCCAGATGTTGCTGTGACACCGTTCGCCGTCGACGACGACCCGGAGCGGATTCTCCGTCACCGGCGCGGTGAGCGTGGCGTCGCCGACACGTTCGTCGGCGAAGACGTGTTCGAGCATTCCGTGGCCGCTCGTGTGTCTCCGTAGCGTCTCATGGAGGTCCTCGACGGGGTCCTCGGCCGACGCGACGGCCCGCACGGCGCGATACGGGGCGCGATCGCCCCCGATCGGATCCCGAACGAGGCGCTCGCGGGCAGCATCGAGCGTCGCGAGCGCTTCGTCCGTGAAATCGGCCGTCGGCGGCGTGAGGTGATACGTTCGGAGCGCATCCGTTCCTTCATATAACCGGATCACCGCGCCGGTGTCCACCTCCCAGCGATCGATCAGCCTCGCCTCCGCCGGGGGTTCGGCGACGATCCGGGCCGCGGCGATCGACGGTCCGATCTGCGCCCTGAAGGCGTCCGCGTCGTCGACGGCTTCGGTGGCGATGGCTTCGAGCCCGGTTTCGGCTGCGATCCGCTTCGGTACTCCGGCACGCCCGGAAGCCTCCCGGGCCGCACCCAGCGGATCGCGGGCGACTCGGTCCGCCAGCCGGTCCTCATGAAACCGGACCCGTTCGCGGAACCGCCCGGCGGCGAGGAGTAGCGCCGCCGCCCGTCCCGCATACCGACGCTCCCGCCCGCCGGATCGGGTTCGGATCGTGTCGGCATCGCGGTCGGTGAGCGCCCGGACGACGGTGGCCCGACAGGCCTGGCTCGAAGCGAGGTCACCTCGACCGGGACAGTCGTCCGCGTCGACGACGAGCACGACGTGGTCGCCGATGTCCGTTCCGGTCGGCTCATGAAACGTCGCCGAACAGCCACAGCCGTCGGACGTTCCATCGTCGGGAGCGACCGCTTCAAGGGCGGCTTCGAATCGGCCATCTACCCATCCGAACCGTAATATCTGCCCAACGTACTCGTCCAGTGAGTCACCGACGGTCCGGCGGAGCGAGCGTCCGATGGACGCTGTCGGGGGATCGAACGTCATGGGGTCGCTGGCTCCCACATCGTATTTAACTCGTCACCCGACGCGGGTGAGACGAACCGTCGGTTCTCCGTCGTCGATCAACGACAGCCGCACCCGGGTTTCCCCACCATGTCGGAGGTGGATCGGTCCGTCGATGACATCGAGTTCCGCCCCCGTGGGAGTGGTGATAGGGATGGCCTCCGGTTCGGCGCCGGTGAACTGATACACGAACACGATATCGGCGGTCGTCCCGGTCATATCGGAGGGGCCCGTCACATCGCGCTCGTCATCGGTCGCAACCCCCGGTATCGTCTCCGGAGTGCCGATGACGACCCGCTCTATCGGGGCGGTGGTGAATCCCGAGGGCACCCGAACGGTGACGGTCTTTCGGGCGGCAAGCGTCGGATCGTCGACGGCGACCGCGTCCGCAGTCAATGCGCCGGCGTGCCGCTCCAGGCGCTCCGCTTCGACGTTGAGCCGTTCGGCGGTCGTGTCCGTTCGGGCGGTCTCAAGCGCCGGTGCGGTCACGGCGAGCAGCGCGACGGCGACGAGCACCGCAAGCACCGCGCGGATCACGGATCGCTTCCGTCCACCCTGCCTACGGTTCGGTGGCAGCGATCCGCATACGTGCTCGATCCGTCCGCTGGTTTGTCACCCGTCTCGCTCGTCCACCCGTTCTCCACGATTACAACACCTCCCTGAGCCGCTTGAGCGCCGTCGACGCTGAAGCCGATCGATCCTTCGACCGTTCCTCCTTCGGTTGTCCGTCATCGCCGGCGCTGCCGTTGATCGTTCCGTCC
Source organism: Halorubrum vacuolatum (assembly GCF_900188065.1). GTDB lineage: Archaea > Halobacteriota > Halobacteria > Halobacteriales > Haloferacaceae > Halorubrum > Halorubrum vacuolatum. The sequence goes on along the minus strand of NZ_FZNQ01000013.1, from coordinate 28,456 downwards.
TCCCCCGACGTATCGTCACGGTTGCCCCCGACGTTCTCCGGATCCGCCGCCCGTCCGTGGCCTGCTGCTTCCAACCGAGCGTCTGGAAGCGCGGCGGCGACCGCGGGGGCGTCAAGCGGGTCACGCTCGTCCGCGCCGACGGCCGTCCCGTCGGTTCCGGACCGCATCTCGTCCTCGGCACAGTCCTCCGCTTTTCGTGCGCCCTCCGCGCGCGCCTCGGTTGCGGCCGCCAACGCGAGGTCGGCACGGCGCTCGACCTCGCAGTTGACCGCCCGAACCGCCCCGACGTAACCGCGGACCGCCTGGGTGGCCGCCTCCAACTCCTCGACACGGGACTCGAGATCACACAATCGCTCGTCGAGACGCTCCCGCTCGTCGGCGGCCGCCGCGCCCGGCTCGAGATCAGCGACGGGACGCCCGCCGCCGGTCAGGGCGCGCTCGACCGCGCGGAGCCGCTCTTCGAGCCGCCACTCGTCGTTTCCGGCCGCGTCGTTTCGACCGTTCGGTTCGGTGTCGTCGCCTCGAATTCGGTCGTTTCCTGCGGGATCGACACCGATGTCCGTGCTCTCGTCGGCCGTTGTCCTCGATCCACCGTCCGTTTTCGTCGCCGCTCCGCCGTCCGTTCGAACCGGTCGATCATTCCTTCGACTCGAACGTCCCCCGGAACCCCGAGTGACACCGTTCGCGAACATGGAGGTGGTGGCCGCGTCTCGATATATAAGGAGTCGGGGCGTCCCGCGGCTCACTCAGCCAGCTGTTCACGTCCGGGTGCGATCAGTCGATCGAGATATGTCGCGAGCGCGCCCTTCGCGTCCGCCGGGTGGAGTTCGCCCGACTCGAGGTCGGCTTCGAGCGGGGCGTACTCGTCATAGACGAGGTCACCGCCGTACTTCTCAGGTCGTTCGACGACGACCGTCTCGAACCGCGGGAAGACGTGGTATTCGAATATCTGGAGCACGGGGTTCTCCCGTTCGATCCCCTCGCCGGTCGGCTCCGGCTCCGCGGTCGGGGGGCAGTACGCCTTCTCGACTTTGGCGTCGATCTCCTCGCGGGAATCCTCCATCGAGATGGTGACACCCATACTGGAGGACATCTTCCCCGCACCGGTGGTGAGATCCGCGATGAGCGGGGTGTGGAGGCTCGTCGGTGGCTCCCGGTCGATTCCGGGGAGGACATCCCGTGCGAGCATGTGAACCTTTCGCTGTTCCATCCCGCCGACGGCGAGGTCGACGCCGAGATAGGGGATATCGAGCGCCTGCATCAGCGGGTAGACCGCCTGTGAGACCTTCACCGAATCGCCCGATTTGATCTCGGCCATGGCGCGCTCCGCGCGGGCGATCGTCGTCTCCAGCCCGAGCGCATGCAGATCGAGGGTGTAGTCGTCATCGAGCTGGAAGTCGGAGCCGAGGACGAACTGCGTGCGCGACTCCTCGAGGCCGTAGGCGATGAACTGATCGCGCATCCGCTCGGCCGTGCGGCGGATCTCCTCGAACGAGCCCTTATCGTTGAGGTAGGCGTGAACGTCCGCGAGAAGCACCGTCACCTCGAAGCCCGCCTCTTGGAGGTCGATGAGCTTGTTCGCCGTGAGCATGTGACCGATGTGGAGCACGCCCGAGGGCTCATAGCCGACGTACGCCCGTTTTCCCTCGGGGTCTTCGGCTAACGCCTCGATCTCCGCCTCGGTGACCACCTCGGCCACGTTCCGGGTGATCAGCTCGTGGGCATCCATACGTCCGTCTGTGTGGTTACCGGACATATGACTTCTGGAAGGCGGTCGGGTTTCGGTCCCGTTCTGCGTTCTCGTCCGCTACTCCTCGGTCTCCGGCAGCGTCGTCCCCGCGCGATGCTCGGAGATGATCCGATCGAGTCGTTCGGCCTTCTCCTCTCGGGCTCGCTCGGCGGCCCGCTCGTGCCACTCGTCGATCGCCGTCTCCAGTGCCGCCTCGTCGACGATAGCGAGTTCGTCGACCTCCCGAACCGGCACGTCCTCGACGGGGACGACGGGGATCGAGCGCTCAAACAGCACCGCGTCGGCGTCGTCGGAGAGGTTTCCGTCGCGGATCACCGCGCGTGGCTCGTGATCGGCGAGTCGCTCGGCGGTTCGCCGGCCCGCACCCGACGCGTCCCGGAGGTAGACCACGTCGCCGGCGGCGATCCCGTACGCTTCGACCGCCGCGTCGATCTCATCGAGCGTGAACTGTGCGACGGGCTTTACGGTGATCAGGTCCCGCCCGCCGGCGACGTCGGCGAAGTTCGTGTGATCGAGTTTCCACAGCCGCTTCAGCGTCTCCACTTTCGTCCGGAGCTCATCGACCCGTTCGCGTGCGTCGTCGCGTTCGCGTTCGAGCCGGTCGGTTTCACGTTCGAGCCGGGAGACGATCCGGCGGCTGCGAGCTTCGATCCGCTCCTCGCGTTTCGCCTCCTCGAGCGCCGTCTCCAACTCGTCGATCCGCCCGTCCCGATCCGCGAGGTCGTCCTCGAGCGATTCGGTGTGTGATTCGAGCCGGTCGACCCGCTCGCGAAGCCGCCGGATCGTTTCCTCCTCCTCGGTTCGTTCCGGCTCCGTCGGGTCCTCGCCGTCCTCCGTCTCGTCGCCTTCCGTCTCCGGCGTCGCGGTCAACTCCTCGATCACCGCCTCGACGCTCGCATCGTCGGCGATCACCCGAGCGATGACCTCCTCGCGGTCTAATCGAGGCGGCGTCCGTTCGGCGATCCGCTCGAACTGGTCCTCGTGGTCGTCGTAGGCGAACAGCGCCGCCGCGAGCGCGTCCCGTTCGTGGTCGTTGTCGTAGGGAACCGCACGGGTTCGGTGGAGCTTCTCGTCGACGGGGAGATCAGTTGTCGGCCGCCACCCGGCCGCATCGAAGGACCGCCGGAACTTCTCGACGGTCTCCGGCATCGGCTCGACGTCGGCGGCGACGATGATCGGTCGCCCACGTTCGACGATCCACTCGATCACGCCGGCCGTATCCGCCGTTCGCGAGGAGTAGACGTCGAGCACGGAACCGTCGAGGCCGACGACGGCGACTGCGGTCGTCGTCCCGGGATCGATCCCGACGATGACCCGGTCGCGGCGTTTGACGAGCGGTTCATACTCGATCCCGTCGCGTCGTTCCCGCTCGACGGCCACCCGCACGTCGCCCGCCCGGGAGTTCGAGACGGGGATGTCCTCCGGACGGGCCTCGACCGAGAAGACCGCACTGGAGTAGCCGCCGTACTTTTCAGTCACCTCACGCTCATAATCAAGCCCCGCCGAGCGAAGCTTCGATTCGACCTGTCGGCTCCGCTTTTTTACGTTGCCGTGGATCCGACGGGTGTATCGGTCCTGGCTCCAGCCTCCCTTTCCGGTCGAGCGCCCACGGGAGACCTTCACCGTCGTCTCGTCGGTGAACGCCGTCACCTCGTGTCCGACGTCCGCGGCAGCGAGACGGGCGGCGGCCTCCGCCTCCTTCATCGGCTCCTTGCCGTAGGGGATCCCGTGTCTGGAGGCGACCCGTGAGAGCGGTTCGGGCCGTTCCGCGCCCGTCACCTGTACGAGCCGGGTCCGGTCGGGGAGGGTTCCGAGCAGGTGGATGAGCGCCTTTTTGTCGGGTGCCAGCTCGTAGACGTTGTCGGTGGCGACGTAGAGGGGTTCCCGGTCGTCGATCAGCCGCCGAAGCTTCCTGAGTGAGACTACGTCACGGGTTATCCGGGCGAGCGGTCCGTCGATGTCCGGTGCGTCAGGGTCGTCCTCGTCGACCGGATCGAGGATCACGAGCGCGTATGAGGGGTCGTCACCGCGGACGTCGCCGCTCTGGACGTCGACGCCGAACACCGGCCGGTCGCGGGCGCGGATGGTCCGGGCTGTCACGCCGAAACGTAGGCTATCGATTCGTATATACCCCACGCCGGGTGCATCGACCCGCTGTCCGTCCGACACTCCGCGAGTCGTGGCCAAACAACGCGGTTCGGTGCGGCGTCGTGTTCACGTTTCTCGGACCCCATCCTGTCCGAACCCATAGCGGTCGCAGGCAGCGTGCCTCGGGATCGAGTTTGGAAGGTGCTCACGGCACCTTCCTATCGTTGCTCCACCAGCAATTTAACTTATAGGTGCTTTTTCGGCATATAAAAATAAAATTTTTTATTGTCGTTCGATTATTTACACAATTCAAACCCTTAGATGGTGTCCACAGACATATTTATATATGCCTCTCTCCAGCAATACGATATGCAACGACGTGACTATCTGAAAGGTGTCGGCGCGGCAACTATCCCGGCGACGATGGGACTTGCCGGCTGTCTCGACGACGCGGAGGATGACGACGACTACCCGTCCCAGTCGCTGACGTGGGTCGTCCCGTTCGGTGAAGGTGGCGGAACCGACACGTACGCACGGCAGGTACAGGGCCCGATGCAGGAGGCGTTCGGCGAGTCGATAGAGATCGATAACGACCCGGGTGCCGGTGGCTTGAACGGCGCACAGTCGATGCATGGTGCGGACCCGAACGGCTACACCATCGGTTCGGTGAACCTTCCGTCGGTCGTGACGGCATGGCTCGTTCAGGAGCCCGGCTTTGACATGCTGGAGGTCGAGGGCGTCGGAACGGTCGGGCGGTACCCGTTCATGCTCATCGTCAACTCCGATTACGACCACATCACGGACCTCGACGAGCTCGTCGACGCCTACGAGGACGGCGAGTTCACCCAGTTCGCGATGCAGGGGATCGGTCACTCGACACACGCGATCGCGCTGTTGCTCCGTGACGAGTACGGCATGGCGTGGGAGGATATCGTCCCGTACGACGGCGGTGGTCCGACCAACGAGGCGGTCGCGACGGACGAGGTATCCGTGGGGATCGCCACGGCGACCTCCGCGCTCGGCCCGGCGGAGGCGGGCGACGTCAACGTCGTCGCCAACCTCTCGAGCTCCGAAACGCCGGTCTTCCCCGACATCACGCCGGCGACGGACCTCGGCTATCCCAACATCGACTTCGTCTCCGAGACGGTGCTCGCGAAGTTCGCACCGCCGGGAACCGACCCGGATCGCATCCAGGTTATCACGGAGGCGATGGAGGCAGGCGTCAACAGCGACAGCGTCCAGGAGTGGTCCGACGATACGGGCAACGCCGTCGACTACACTGGCCCCGAAGAGACGTACCAGCTGATGGAGGAGTCGATCTCGAACATTCAGGACTCCGTCGACCTCGAACAGCTCCGCGAGTGAGCACGCTGCGTTCGCGGGGGACGAGCGGCTTCTCCCCGCGACATTCAACCAGATAAATGAAGGATCGCGTTCGCGACGTCCGAGAGCGGCTCACCATGGAGCACGTGCTCCTCGCGACGTTCATCGGCACGTCGGTGTACATGTTCGTCGAATCGCTTACCTTCCAACCCGCCGGCGGCATGTTTCCCCGGTTCACCGCCGGCGCCGTGATCGTGTTGGGGTTGCTCCTCGTCTTTCGGGAATACCTCCCGGCGTCGCTCCAGCGGATCGTCATCGACGAGGAGGCGATGTTCGACGTCGACGAGATCGTCGAAGACGTCGATGTCGATATCTCCGAGGACGAAGCCGAAGGGGAGCGAGCCACGGCCGGCGAGGCGGACGTCACGGACGAGGAGGTCGAGGCCAGCGAGAAATCGGAGACGGAATCCGAGTCCGTGGGGATCGCGGGTGGCTCCTTCGTCACCGGTGGGTTCTGTGTCGCGTACCTCTTTGCGTCCTATCTGATCGGCATGCTGTGGGCGACGCCGCTTTTCGTCGCCGCGTACACGAGATGGACCGGCCAGCGATGGCTCGCGGTGATCGGGCTCACGGCGCTCTCGTTCGTGCTCGCCTTCCTGTTTTATGACGTGCTCAACCTGGATATCATGACCGGATGGATCCACGAGTGGCTCGTGGGGGTGCTCTGATGTCGCTCGGCGTCTTCGTCGAGGCGTTCGGCGTCGTGCTCAGTTGGCCCGTTGCCTTCTGGCTCGTCGCCGGCATGCTCATCGGGATCGTCGTCGGCTCGCTTCCCGGGCTCGGTGCCTCACTCGGGATGGCGATCCTCCTGCCGCTCACCCTGACGCTCGACGGTATCTCGGCGATCATCCTGCTTATAAGCATCTACAGCGGCGCGATGTACGGCGGGTCGATCTCGGCCATCCTCGTGAACGCGCCGGGAACCTCCGCGGCGGCGGCGACGACGTTCGACGGCTATCCGATGTCGAGACAGGGACAGGCGGTGACCGCGCTGTCGCTCTCGGCGACCTCATCGGCGCTCGCTGGATTCATCACCATCGCCGTGCTCATCATCGCTTCGCCGGTGTTGATCACCGTCGTCCGGATGTTCGGCTCGCCGGAGTACTTCCTGATCGCCATCCTCGGGCTCGCGATGATCACCATCGTCGCACAGGGGGCGATGGTGAAGGGGCTGATCGCCGGCTTCTTCGGGCTCTCGTTGACGACCATCGGCACCGCGCCGATGACCGCGGACGTTCGCTACACCTTCGGACAGTTCGCGCTCTTCGATGGCGTCTCGTTCGTCGCCGCGCTGATCGGGCTGTTCGCCATCGCCGAGATGCTCAAACTCGCCGGCGAACGGGGTGGTATTTCCCGGGGGGAGGTACGGATGGGCGGCGACGTGTTACCAGCCGTCAAATCCGTGATAAACCATCCGGTCACGCTGTTGAAATCGGCGTTTATCGGCATGGGGATCGGCGCGATCCCCGGCGCTGGCTCGACCGTCTCGAACTTCGTCGCCTACACCGAAGCGGTGCGCTCCTCCGACGATGCAAGTACCTTCGGTAAGGGTAACGAGGTCGGCGTCATCGCCTCGGAGGCGTCGAACAACGGGACGATCGGCGGCTCCGTCGTCCCCGCAATCGCCTTCGGTATCCCCGGTAGCGCCGCGACCGCGGTCCTCATCGGCGGGCTGATCATGCACGGGCTCGTGCCGGGGCCGGAGCTGTTCGACGCCGACGCGAACCTCGTCGTCACCTATTCGGTGTTCATCGCGTTGCTGCTCGGCAACATCGTCATCCTGCTGGTCGGGCTCGGGCTGGTCACCCGGGCGGGCTATCTCACCCGGATCGACACGAAGTACATCATCCCGATGATCATCGCGCTCGCATTCCTCGGCGCGTTCGCGCTGCGATCGGGGAACTGGTTCGACGTGATCACCATCGTCGCGCTCGGGATCATGGGCTACTACATGAAACGGTACAACTACTCCATCATCGCGTTCGTGCTCGGGGTGGTGCTCGGCTCCATCGCCGAGGAGAACCTCTACCGTTCGGTGCTGCTCTCGCGACGCGTCGATTTCCCCGTCGATCTCCCCATCTCGATCTTCTTCGTGCGACCCATCTCGCTGCTCCTGCTCGTCGCGATCGTCGCGATCATTCTCGGGCCGATCCTCCGTCCGTATTTCGATCGGTGAGGGGCACTTCCTCGACATCCCCTCGCCATTTGCGTCTCTTCGGCTCCGCCCGGCACGCAAACGACGCGCCCGCGGATCACCGCGGTACGTGAACGATGACGCGCCGATCGATCGTCGCCTCCGGGGTTCGTAGGTGGACGTCGACGGCGACGGCGATGACTGTGGGTTCACCGCCCCGCTCTTGGATCACCACGCCACCGTGAGCCGTCGGCTCGGAAAAGTCGCCCGCGATGCCATCTCGCCAATGGCCGTCATCGATCCAGGTCTCGGCGCCCGTCGGTGCGTATTCGATCCGCGCCGCCGACCCGTCGGCGACGTAGGCGGTTTCGATCCGCTTGAGGTCGTCACTGGCCGACGTCCGAAACGCCGCAGCAGCACCCTCTGGGCTGTCGATATGGCCGTCTCCAACCCCTCCGTCATCGGTCGACTCTCCCGCACCCGACTCCGATGTCGTCCGATGATCGACCTCGGCGGCCGCGTCGTGAACCGCCCGCTCAAGCGCCTGCGTCAGTTCCGATTCGGGATCCGTCCCGGTCGGCTCCGCGTCGACATCGCCCGCGTACCCGAGTTGGAGATACGCGAGCACCAGCGGGAACAGCGCGATGGCGAGTGCGGCCGCCGCGACGAGGATCAGTTGTCCACGGTCGTCCCCACGCCCGGCCAATCGTCGGGCAACCGGATTCAGCCGCCGCCGATTCATCCGTACCACACCTCGACGGTGACCGTCCCGGCCGGAATCGTGACTGTCGCTCCACCCGTCCGCACGCTTGCGGGCGGCTCGACGCCGAGCGTTCCCCATGGAGTCTCCATCCGATACAACAGGTTATCGGGCAGCAGCTCGTCGATCCGCCGCTCCAGCGTTTCCCGTTCGCGCTCGAACGTCTCCCGATCGTCGATATCGGCCATCCGCGGTCCGTCCCCGTCGGCCGGTCGCTCATGTGCCACGATCGTCGCCACGTCCGTCGCGTACGTGTCGAGCTGTGCCTCCGTCGTCCCCGGCTCCGGGAGGGCCAGCCCGAACGTCGCCGCGACGGTCAACACGAACACGAGTCCGACCGCCGCCTCAACGAGCGAGAGGGACAACTGGCCACGCTCGTCGTCGGCCCGCTCAGGCATCGACGGTCACCTCGACGACGACCCGTTCGGTCCGTTCACGGACCGCGGTGACGTGGACCCGTCCATGCCCACCGCTCGCGGAGACGGCGACGTCACGATCCGGCCGAACGTCGACACGCGTCGTCGCATCTGCTCCGCGTCCCTCGTGTGTGATCACGCGGCCGTCAATCCGGACGGTTTCGACCGATCCCTCGGGATCGACCTCGACGGCGGTGGTTCCCTCCGGTAGGTCGAACTCCTCCGTTCCGTCGGCAGAGATGCTCCCGTCATCGGTTTCCTCGGTCGCGATGAGCGCGAGCCGACGCACCGTCGTCCCGCCTTCGGGGTCACCGCGTTCGAGGAGGACCTCCTCGCCCGCGCGGACCCGCACGGCAGCGTCGTCCACCGCTGCCACGGGGGGCCACTCGTTCGCTGTCAGCGCTGCGAGCGCCTCGGCATCGAGGACGTTGTCCCGCCGGGTGTGTTCGGCTTCCCCGTCGACGAAGGCGTCCGCGATCGACACGGCCGCCGCACGCTCTTCGACGTCCCGCTCCGCGGCGAGCTGTGCGCCCTCCGCCATCGCGACCGTCATGCCGGTCACGGCCGTGAGCACGACGAGCGCGACCGCGACGACGGGAAGGTTTGCCTGTGCGCGCCCCGTTCCCGACACGGTTTCCCGAGAGTCGTTGCCTGCGGCCCCCAATCCTCCACGACATGTGGGTTCCCCACGCGTGCACCGCTTCATTCTCCCGCCTCCGTTGGCTCGGCCCCGAGGATGATGATCACGCCGTCACCCTCCGGGGCGGTCGTGACCACGATCCAGCCCTCGCCACCGGGGAGCTCGCCGCGTATCTCGACGACGTGCTCGGGCAGCGACAGCGCTCTCGATCCCCCGATCGACCGGTGTGGATGTCTGAGTTCGATCCGTGAGGCTCCCTCGTCGGGGACGATGTGGTAGGGTTCGGCTCGGATCGTCGCCGGCAACGACACGCGGCGTTCGGTCCGCTGTTCGAGGACGGTTCCGCCCTGTTTAGGGGGGACGGCGCGTTCGATCTCGTGACCGGCCGTCGCGAGCGTCCGGTCACCGACCTCCGCTGCCGTCACCGACCGGTACTCGGGGATCACGCCCGCATACAGGCCACTCGTTACCACCCCGATGAAGAGGATGACGACCGCCGCCTCGATCGATTTCGCTATCATCGGAGTCGTCGCCCGTTCCCGCGTTCGCATCCGCCGCGTTCGCATCCGTCGCGTTCGATCACCCATCGCGTCCCTCCGTCTCGACCCGGTGTACCACGACGTGTCCCCGCCTGTCGCCCTCGAAGGTCGCGACGACGCTCTGGTGTTCGTCGTCGTCGAACTCCCCCGTATAGACGGTCGCGCCGACATTCTCGAACGACCGCACCCACGGATCCGGTTCCGGCGTTTCGACCGCGACCGTCCACTCCCCCGATTCGCCATCGACGATGCGTTCGTGTGAGACCTCGCTGACGAGGGTTCGCGTCGTCGGTCCCGACCCGTCGATCGCCACGTCCGTCGCCGTGAGCGCGACCACCCCGATCGTGACGACCTCCGATGACGCCGAGACCGGGGGGCCCCTCGCGATCGAGTGACTTCCGGCGTGGTCACGGATCACCGCCCCGCCGACGGCAGTCACCCGATAGGCGCCGCGTTCATAGACGATGGCCTCCGTCTCCCGACTCACGACGAGGTCGTCATCGCGGAAGACACGGACCGTCCGCATCTCCGTCCGGAGCGTCCCTTCCGTATAGGTCACCCGTCCGGTTCCGGTGCCGATCGACTCGACCGGATCGATGGCGCGGTCGAGGTCGCTCGCGACGCGGTCCACGTCGCCGACGGCGGCGTTGCTATCGACGACGGTGCCGACGGTCGCGGTGAGCGCGCCGAGGCTCACCATGGTCAACCCGACCAGTAGCGCGACGCCGATCACGTTCGATTGTGCCCGACGGCTGCGTCCGATCGTTCCCCTCCGACAGTCGCTCATATCATGCCACCCCCGGCGAAGATCGCATAACAACACGTCACTAACAGTCCCGAGTGCAGCAACGCCTCGTATGGGCCGCGTGAGGCGACGCCCGCAAACCAGCCCGACGCCAGCATCGTCGCCTGCGTGACGATATAAAACCGGAACCGCTCCCGTTCGGGCTCCACGGCGTTCGGATCGAGGGCGAACCCCGACGTCCCGGAGAGCTCCGAAAGCTGTGCGAACCCGTCGATCACCTGCGTGTTGACCGCGACGACGATCCCGACGATGAGCAGCGCCGTCGTCCATCCGACGACCGCATAGACGAGCATCGCCGACCGGAGCGCCTGTTTTTCGTGGTACAGTTGGCCGACCTCCGTTTGCAGCGTCTCGAAGACCGTGTCCGCGTCGCTGCCTGCGTTTAACGCGCCCGTGACCAACCCCACAGTCTGTCGTGCAAGCGGCGTTCCGACCCGCTCGACGAACCGGTCGAGCGCGGCCGTTCGACGGTCGACCCTCCGGTCGGCGTCCGTCCCAAAGACGGATCCCGCCGTCGCCAACACGATCGCCTCATCGGGCCGTGGTGTCCCCGTGTTCGTCAACGAGAGGTTGAACGCGAGGTCGGCAACGTCCTCGTTCAACGCGCCGAGATCGACCTCCGTCGCGACCGTCTCGACGGCGTCAGCAAACGGTCGACCGAGCGAGACGTGTCCCGAAACCGCGTGGATAAAGTCCTTCAACTCCCGATCCTTTGCATCGTCGAGGCGGGCGCGTCTTACGGCGACGCCGCCCACGGGAACGGCGAATGCGACGTAGGCGGCGAGAGCCGCCTGTACCGGATGGACGATGGTCGATGCCACGACACCGACGAGCAGCGCCGGGATCAGCACGATTACCGTCGCACTCTTCGGGTTTCTGGCCGCGGATCGGACGGTCGCGACCGGTGCGCTTGGCCGCCGGTACGTGACGCGCTGGTCGGACGGTCGGATCGTCTCGACGGTTATCGCACCGGCGAGCCCGACCGCGAGAACGAATCCCGCGGCCCCGTAGATGATCATCGTCCGCGTCTCCATCGTCCCGAACGGGGTCTCGATCAGCCGGGAGAGGCCGGGGGCGAGCACACCCATGACGGTCACGACGATCACGAGCAACGCGGGCAGGACGAGCACGACGATGAACAGCTCCGCGAGGAGTTCGAGGTAGCCTTCGGCCCGCTTTCGCGCCCGGTCCTGTCGATAGCGAAGCATCCGGCTCTCCATCCGGAGGTAGTCGGCCAACGCGTCCTCGCCTTGGCTCGCGTGCTCGCGGAACTTCAGCAGAAACGGCGCCAACAGGTCGCGTGAGGGGGTTTCCCTCGCACCTCGACGAAGCCCCTCGTCGAGGCTTCCCGTGAGCCGTGTCGTGTTGACTACCTTTCGAAACGTGACGCCCGTTTCGCCGTAGGCGTCGCTCGCGGCGGCCTTCGCGACCATCGTCCGCGCGTCGTCGGTTCCCGCCGCGAGCGCATTGAGATACCGGACCGCCCCGGGAAGCGTCCGCTCGATGTCCGCACGTCGGGCGGCCGCGAGCCAGCGAAGATAGCGCCCGCTTAGCCGTACGGTGAGGCGTTTGGCCGCCACACCGACCACCCCGGCGGTTCCCGCAGCGATCCACAGCATGGGTACGTCAGCGATCGTCCCCACACGGCCGAAAGCAGCGGATTCGGCGAGCCGATCGAGAAGCGGCATGAACGTCGGTGCGACGGCCGAGACGAACACGAGCGTCAGGACTATCGAGAGGAGACAGACGACCCACGATACCGCATACGTCCTGGCGAGGTAGCTGTCGAAGCCGGTACGGAGGCCGGTCCCGGGGTATCGTTTCCGGTCGAGCGCGTGCCGACGTTCGTCGGCGTGTCTCGCGAACAGCGCGTACAACCCACGGTCGAGAAGCGAGAGGCCACGGTCGGCACGCCGCTTCATCGGTCCGATCCGCATCACGGCCGACCTCGCATCGTCCGTGCGGCACGTTCCACCGTCGCGGCCTCGTCTGTTCGGAGGTCCGAGAGGAACTCGAAGAGTTCCTCGAAGTCGGTTACGCCGTCACGGACGAGATACCGCACGTATCGATGCTTTCGCACGTATTCCTCTTTCACCGCCTCGAGATCCCGATCGGTGCGTTCAGCGAGTCGGGTAAAGACGTGGTGTCGGCTGCGCGCCGTGTGATCCGGGGTTTTCACCGACCCGTCGTGTGCCGTCCTCTCGGGATTGCCGACGAACCGGAAGGTTCCATCCGGCTCACGCCAGGCGATGGTGTTGTAGTGGATGGTCGCGTCACCCTTTTCGATGGTTCCTGCCCCGCCGTGTTTCGGACGTCCATCCCGTCCGCGTTTGGTCTCCGGCGCGAGCGAGTCGTACTCCGACCCGGAGAGCAGTTCGACGACCTGCGTGACGTATCGCTTCCCCTCGACGTGGTGTGGAAAGACGACCACGTCGATCTCCCGGAGCAGATATGCGGCCAATCCCTGTTCGATCACGCGGTTGACGAGCGTCTCAACGTCCTCGGCGTGTGTCGTTCCGATCACCCCGTGACCGGTGTTCAACAGCTCGCCGAACGTCTCGAAGCTTTCGGCGGTATTGATCTCGGCTATCACCTCGACGTCGGGGTTGAGGTAGTTCGTCTCGGTCATGAGGTCCGCCATCGAGACGGCTTTATACGGGTTCTCGTGTTCCCGCGTGGTGAGCGAGATGCCGGTCTCATGTGGCAGTTGGACCTCCCGTGAGCCCTCATCGATGGAGATCGGACGGTCATCGAAGGGAATGAACGGCATGTGGGCGTTCCATATTCAATAACTACTAGTAGATCATACTGACCCGAAGATCGGTGGAAGACGGAGAGATTTCGGGTCGTGCAGCAGCTATCGGTGGAGATCGTGTTCGGCTACTGAATACGGATCATACCTACAACATTCGTCGGTCTGTACTCGTGACCGATTTCGGGTGCGAGTCGCTAATCGCTTGGAGTGACATAATTCAGATATGAACATGCGGGCGTGCAAGATACAGCGCGCATAATCACCACAGGCGATACCTCAACACACTAATTAGGACAAATATCTTCCCTGAGTCGGTCACCCATATTCCTGATGTAGTTCCGCCCGGGAGACGGGACGACTGTAAGATAGACTTAAATTGCCTTGAGTTAACATTCTGGCAAGAAACGACGAAATGACGGAAGGAGATCTCACCGTCACATCACGCCGACCTGATCGGCTTCAGGTAGAGCAACTACACGGTGAGGCAACTCTCATCCTCGGTGCCCCCTACGTCGGAACCACAGAACGATTGAAGAGTCTCGGAAAGGAAAGCGGCGTCAAGTACGTCGAGGACTTGAGCGACGAGGCAATCGAGGACGCCGACGACGCACTCCTGATCGTCGATCATCTCTACGAGTCGATCGTGGCTACGCAGTTCGGAGACGTATCTGTTCGCGAGCGACTGACGCAACTGTTCGACAGGGACGCGGGTGTTTGTTTGGCGACCCGTCCGCGAACACTCGATTGGATGGTCCGGCAAGACGAGAGCGAGATACCGATCGAAGCTGGAGATTTCACACCGGTCGATCAGGTGTTCAAACTTCAATACGATCCCGAGAGCGACGAAGACGTCGCCCGAGCGGTTCAGCGATGTGTGGTGATTGGTGACGATCTCGTTGCGGAAGTGGTCGAAGGGTCACTCGACTTACTCCGATACGAAGGGTACGAGTTCGAACACCATACGCTCTCCGAGGCCCTCGGCCCGTACGAGCCCACGCTCCTGCCGCCGATGGTTGGATTCGTCTCCGACAGACTAGGAACATCTGAAGCCGAGTCCGACGGTGTGCTGACCGGCAGTGTTGTCCGGGACGCACTCACCGACTTCGGTGCAAGTGCCGGTCTTTCAGAAGTGGTCGGGTTTGTGAGGTCTCACCTTCCGACCGCCGATCTCGATACACTTCGGGAGACCAATCTAGGCGAGGTCCTGTCGAACACGGAAACCATAATCGACGAAGCACGGTCATCGCTTAGAGGAAGTCTCGGATCGCCCACGATCTGGGCTACTCCGTTGGGACCACTTCTCGGACTCGGACTCTGGCTGGCACTTCGTGACTGGGAGGAAAGCGGAGAGGGTACTGATGCGCTTCCGGTAGATGCACTGTTAGATCAGGTCGTCGACAACACCCTCACACCGCCGGCTCGGGAGCAAGTTGAGGACACGTTCGACCTCCCGCCGGGGACGGTAGACAACCTAACGTGGCTCGGCAGGAAGGGGAACCTGCGACGTATCAGAACGACCTGCGAGGAAGTTCCGGAACTCCGTACAGAGTTTGACGCAGCCGTCGATGCGTGGACCGAAGAGTTCGAGACGGAGTTCGACGACATCGATGCCGCAGTCGAGCACCTCGCTGAACACACCCGGCGAGCCTCGGAGTTCGAATCGATAATGTCCAACAGGCTGGCAGGAGCAACACGAGGACTGCCGGCGTTCGAAGAGACAGTCCGAGATAACGAACGGACACTACTCACTGGCGGCGATCGATCGGCCGGAGATGAGGATCTGACGCTTCCAGAGATGACCAATATACCGTACTACGGGGACGAGGTCGATCAAATTGTGAAAGCGGTCGCCGACGGTGGCTTGGTGACACTCGAAGGAGCATACGGGACAGGAAAGACGGCGGGAGCGCTGAATGCGGCACGAGAACTCGCCGACCGGGGCTATGACGTGCGCTTGCCGGACGATTGGGACTCTCCAGAGTATATCGAGTGGGCAGTAGACCGAACCGACGAGCCATCAGTGTTAGTGACGAGCTATCGAGTCGGGACCGCACATTTCGATAACGACGATTTAGCCACGATCCTCGAATTGGTTCAGGAGGGCCCTTGTCACGCAGTGATCGTCGAGGTACGTGAAGAGTTCTCCACCGCGCTCAAACAGCAGTACGAGAGTCGAGAGTTCCGGGTCGGAAGTGAGGCATGGAAGAACCGTGAACGGATCCCGTTTTCGAAACTCCCGGAACATTCGGACGATGATAGTGAAGACGGAACCTTGGGCGACCTCGTCGATTGGGTTCTGAAGGATGTATATGAGCTGTCTCCTGAACGGCGTGAAGGGGCAGTGCCGGAAGTTGTCGAGTTTGCCCGTGGGAACGCGGAGATAGCCAAACTCGCGGCCCGGTACGTTGCGGTCGAGGACGAACCACTATCGGCGTTCGAGACAGTCGACGACTTGATCTGGGAGGACATCGATAACGTAGTTAATCCTCCATCGGCGATGGTTCACGGAGAGTCGCTGGGGCCACGGGTGTTCCAGACACTTGCGTTTACCCGATCGCTGTCGCTTGGCCAACTATCGACGTTGACTGGCGAAGATTTGGGTACCTTACGCGACGTGCTGGAGCAATTGTCGGGGTACCTCGAAGGCGAAGAAATGGATGTTCTCCTCGGGGATTCTTTCAGACCTCTGGACGAAGATAAGACGTGGAGTATTTCGCCGGATATCTACGGTGAGGTCGTATTCCGTCGGAGGGCGATTACGGAAAATAAACTCCAAGGGTTTCTGGCTACACTTGCTGATTCAGAGCACGACGTAGCGGCCGAGTCCTACATGGGGCTAGCACTGAATTTACTGATGGCCCACAGCGTTGGACAGGAGCGCAGTGACGACGAGCTCATATCAAAGGTGGTCGACGCAAGTGAGGCGACCTTCGAGCAGGCGTTGGCTGATACAGACCCGGAACCATTCTCACGACTCGCACTGCCCCTCACGAGAGTCCCAATCGACCCCTCGGTGATGCGCGACCATCGAACTCAGTTGCTGCAGATATCTGGGGCAAGTCCCGTCGAGCAGAGTGTTATCATACAGAACTGGTTCGGTGGGTTACTGGGAGTATCCAGCAACCCAACCCGTCTAACAGAGGCAGACGAAGTCGTTCAGGAGTACGTCGAGGTGGCAACAGAGCAAGAACTCGGATGGGATGTCGGCCAGTTCCTCGAAAACGTCTACTCGATGGCCATCTCAAACTTGACCGATAAGCACGCTCCCGGGGAGGTCGAACCGTGGCTCGACGAACTCGACGACCGCGCCGCCACCGCAGCTGTCCTCGCTGACGACCGACACGGCCTTCCGGCCGGCCAGTTCCTCGAAAACGTCTACTCGATGGCCATCTCAAACTTGACCGATCAGTACGCTCCCGGGGAGGTCGAACCGTGGCTCGACGAACTCGACGACCGCGCCGCCACCGCAGCTGTCCTCGCTGACGACCGACACGGCCTTCCGGCCGGCCAGTTCCTCGCAAACGTCTACTCGATGGCTATCAAGAGGTTGACCGATCAGTACGCTCCCGGGGAGGTCGAACCGTGGCTCGACGAACTCGACGACCGCGCCGCCACCGCAGCTGTCCTCGCTGACGACCGACACGGCCTTCCGGCCGGCCAGTTCCTCGCAAACGTCTACTCGATGGCCATCTCAAACTTGGCCGATAAGCACGCTCCCGGGGAGGTCGAACCGTGGCTCGACGAACTCGACGACCGCGCCGCCACCGCAGCTGTCCTCGCTGACGACCGACACGGCGAACCGCCCGGCCAGTTCCTCGCAAACGTCTACTCGACGGCTATCAAGAGGTTGGCCGATCAGTACGCTCCCGGGGAGGTCGAACCGTGGCTCGACGAACTCGACGACCGCGCCGCCACCGCAGCCACCGACGACCGACACGGAATGAGCTCAGATAGTTTCCGAGCAGCGTATGTCGGTTTGTCGATCCTGCAAGTAATCCCCGACTCTGGATCGCTTTTGCTGGACCCATGGACACAGACACTCCTCGATCGGGCGAGTAGGACTCTCAACCGCGATGGATTCCTCATCCTGTACGATATTTTGATTTCCCATGCCAATCCGCTGGATAACGTTGTCGATATCCTTGCTGATCTCATCCACAAGATCGAAAAAGCGGATCCACACTCCGAGTCGCAAGCCGATCGGATCGAAGTTGTCGCCGTCGGGATTGGAAGAGCCCATCACAGATTCGTTGAGAGCGGTGTGCCGCTCGTCGACGACGATGTTCAGGACTTCTTT
The DNA here is from genome assembly GCF_900188065.1 of Halorubrum vacuolatum. GTDB lineage: Archaea > Halobacteriota > Halobacteria > Halobacteriales > Haloferacaceae > Halorubrum > Halorubrum vacuolatum. The sequence continues at coordinate 10,889 of NZ_FZNQ01000013.1, read as the reverse complement.
ACTCTCGTCGGGAAACTTGCCGTGAGCAACGCGGATGAGTTCGTTGCGGTTACGGCTCGCGCCGCTGAACTGCTTGACGGTAATCAACCGCCGGTTGGCCTATTAGGTCCCTCACTAAAATCTACGAATGCGCGGGATGTCTTCGTCGAACGGACGATCGCTCATGGTCTTGCAATGAGCGCCGCCGCCGACGGCCACGAAGAACTCGATACTCTGTTTGCCCATCTCGCCAACCTCGCTGACCGGACCACCGACCCCGACAATACATACGTCGATTGTGTGCGCCGGGCTGGAGGGCTCGACCACGCCGACCCAGAGCAGGCAGTCACGTTAGTGGAAGCAACTATCGACGAAGTTGGAGACGGCCACTCGTTGCTCGACGGGGATTCCCGTGTTGACGCACTAGCGGCCGTGACTGCCGCAGTTCTCGAACGAACGCCCGTTGACATCGAGCCTGAGCCACCCTTCGACTTGGTCGTAGAGTCTATCGACCAGTTGACCGAGATAGATCCGGAGCTCCATACAGAGGTCGTCGCGACGATCGCTGACGAACTCAAATCGTCGAAATGCGGCTTCGATATCCCGACTGCGACAGCTTGGCGCGAGGCAGTTTCGGTACAGACTGAGTAAGCGTTCGACCGTGCACATCTGAGACACCTCTAATCGAAGTGCGTGCTGAACTCACGCTCTGTATCTTGCAGCATATTCTTCTCGGCTACTCGACAAACCGTCAGTTCCGTTGAGCGCTCTCGCCTCTTAATTGCTTACAAGGAGCCAACGATGAGTGCTGTATTCACGCCCTGAGCCGACCACTAAGAGACTACTGGTAGTTTTGCCGTGTTGTGACCGCATAGTCGGAGGGGGACAACATGAGGCACGGCGTTCCATATTCGAGAACTACTAGTAGATCGTACTGGCCCGAAGATCGGTGGAAGACGGAAAGATCTCGGGTCGTGCAGCAGCTTATGTGTGGAGATCGTGTTCGGCTACTGAATACGGATCATATCTACAGCCCGCGTCGGTCTGTACTCGTGACCGATTTCGGGCGCGAGTCGCTAATCGCTTGGAGTGACATAATTCACACATAAAACCGCGGGCGTGCAAGATACAGCGCGCGAATGCAGCACGGACTGAAGCAGATCCCAAAGAGTAGTGATCGGTCACTACAGGGTGTACACGTACCGTGAGGAGTGGCGACTTATATGAAATCCATCAGAAGACCGGTGCAACATGCAGAGGTTTGCTTTGCATACCGTCTTTCAACATAGTGTAAGGTACAGACATTTTTCGATCAGTTATGGAGTGTTTCTGATACTGTTGATACAAGCGGTGGTTACTCAGGTTATGCATGTCAGTGGGCTTACGAAGTACAAGATAGAAGCGACTTAGTTAGAGGTGGAGAGAACGATCAAGTATTCGAAATACACAAGGACAACTCAAGAAAAGAAATAATGAACGAAAACTTCGACTTGTCAGAAGACTCATTCCAGTGAAGTAAATAAGAATTCATCCATAATAGTGTTCAGAATCCAAAAGCTTTTTCCAGAAGGCGGCCTCAGCATAGGCCTCAACGTGTCCTCCATGAAGCAGTTCCTCTGCATATTCTCCATGGTTATCAAAGTTTTCAGGACTAGGAAGGTCTTCAACACCTGAGGTAATCATCAAGTTAGCTAGTTCTTCTTCATCATCACCATTGTAATGGTCGCTGAAATCTTCTTCTACAAAACCGTTTGCTAAGGCCTTTGTTAAAGTACCAAGCGCATGTCTTACCTTACCAAACAATATATGTCCATCGCCATCCCAATAAAGATCAAGATACTCAGTCATCACACTTGGATCAAAGCTTACAACGTTATCATTACCCGCACTAGGAACTCTTATAATATTATTCCACATCATACTGCCTGCTCGTCTTCCACTAGTATCTAAGTCTTCAAAATCTTCGCCTACTACATTTTTTCCTAGATCTCCGTAGACGTTTGATTGTCCTCTTTCATCTAGTGGATTATCTTCGGTTAGGCCCACTGCAGGGTAGTTAGAGTCAGCGGTAATTAATGGAAAACCATAGCCTTGATCATCTGTTTCATGACCTGACTTGATTTTTGTAAAGCCATGTGATATAGTTCCTGGGCTCAACCTGATTTTATTATCATTTTCTATGTGAATAACGTTTAATATTGGATAAACCCAATCGATTGCACCTGAGAATCCGTCACCGTATTCAGGGTCTTTCACTATTTCATTTATAATATTTAGATGTTCTTCCATGAAAGTATTTTTATCTGAGAAGTCAGCGTCGGGATCAAATATTCTTCTGGCAGCTTGTTCTGCTCCTCTAGGAGCTCTATCTGCTCGATATCTCCAAAATTCGTATTCTGCTTGTTCTATGTCGTTCCAGGAGTCATATACTCTGAAGTTGACACGGTTGCCATCAACTATTATTAGATTGCCTTCTCCGCCTTCCAGCATTCCGTCAATGTCTTCAACTTTGAAAGAGCCATCAGCTTCCAAGGCATCTAGATTTGTTAAGGCCTCACCATTCAACCTGACATCAGGAGTATAACCTTCATCTAAATCACCTTCATAATCAATATTCAAATTTAAGGAATCGGATTCAGAATCATACGCGCCCAACACTTCAGCATCAACTACCTCAAATTGATCCTCATCTTCCACTTCACCATCATCATCATCTCGATCTTTACCATCATCTTCTGGAGATGAATCAGTTTCAATATCATCTCCGGTATCACTGGTATCAGAACTGCCATCTGAAGGTGATCCGTTTCCTGTGTCCCCACATCCTGCTAGGCCTGCTGTTGCTCCTAGTCCTCCAAGGCCTTTCAAAAATTGTCTTTTATTTACTTTCTCCCTGTTCATGCTTAAGTGGATAATGTTAGCAGGTCTAACTATTTTATTCCATAGGTGGGTTACGGGTTTTCCGTACTGATCGATCACCGCTCTCGTAGATTAAGACGAAGCTTTTGCTGCATTGAACCTCTGTATTCAGCATCTGCCGAATGAACTCTCTGCTTTCTGTCAGAGACTCTCTAATCATTCCGATCAGGGGAGACTGAGAGTCTGGATAACAGCTTTGTGAGTGTGTGACTATCTCAAGATATGAACAAGTCCGATCCATCGCAGGTGCGCATTGAGGATCGGGAAGATGCACTCCGACTGTTGACCACGAGCGAGATCTTGCTGCCAGATGGATTGACAGTCAGGAAAATTCGGGAGCGTGGCGCATGGTGGCAGTTCAATAAAGAGGACTTCAGTTTCCGTCTTGAACGGCACCCCTCTCCACTATTAGCTGCCTCAATGGTTGGAGGGCCAACACCTGCGCGCTGGCACATTCGGACCCGCTATCGCTACCACCTCACCAGTGGCGAGTGGGAGGTGACAGAGCTCACCCGCGAGTTCTCGTTCGATGCAACCCTCTTGATCGATTACGTATTTGAGCGCGGGGCAACACGAGAGCTCTGGCAGGACGCGGTTGCTCGAATTCAGGCGTCCGACGATCCTGAAACGGCGTTTGCTGAGGAGTTCGACCAGTTTATCGAGAGCTATCGCGAGCAGTGGCGTAACGTCCCTGCTGAGCAACGCACCGAGATGCTTGCCGTTCTCGAACAGGCTGCCCGCCGCCGAGCAGACATCGCTGAGGACGACTCGGAGTAGCTTTTTCGACGGCACTCTGGATGCGCTGACCGAATATCTTCTGAGAATTCAGCCTGAATCGCCCGCAGACATTTAGCACCTGACCCTCTCCATGCAGGTATGTCGTTCAGAGTTAACTGGCATAATCTCATCGAGCGGTTGGATGAGCTGCCAGAGGGAGCTACTCTCCGGACGCCGCTGTCCCACGACCGGTTTTGGATCACGGACGTCCAAGAGCACCGCGTCGTGATCCAATTTATACACAGCGGTGACTCACAGCCGCTCCAGCAGGACCAATTCGAGACACTATATCGCCGGATCACTGACTCCGAGGCGGGATTTGAGTTAGACCGACTCCCACCCAATGCGGACCCCTACCCAGCGGTGTGGAGTCTCCATCCACGCTTTGAGATCGATGAGGATGCCGGCGTGATCGTCGAAAAGGACGGACCGACCACTACCCAGATTCTCGACACTGGGGACGAGCCAGAGAGTGAGGAAAGAGAACGGACTGAGCCAGACTTGGACGTATATGCGGATGCACTCTTGCTGGTTGATGTACTGGAGCGACACGAGGTAACCACTCTCGAAGAGATGGATACGGACGTGCTGGTGAATCTCTACACGCTACTCTCGGATGTCCAACGGAACGCCAACGACCTCCGGCAGGATGTGAGCGATGTGCTTCTCAACCGACTCCATCACGATCAACCCGTCTCTGGACCGTTTGGGTCCGTTCAACGGACGACACGGAGAAACCGGTCGCTCAAACCCGATGAAGAGGTACTGGAGACGCTGGAAGAAGCCGGGATTGAGCGTGAGCGCGTGCTGGGCGTCGACCGGAGCAAAGTGGACGATGCAATTGAGGTCACACCCCTATCTGACAGTGATGTGTACGATATCGAAGAGTCGGAGTATGTCCGGAAGGCCGAGGTTGACGAGGAACACAAAGAAACACGGCTGCAGGGGCTGAAAGACCAGTTGGCTGCAACAGAGGGGAGCGAGGCGGAAGAGCTCCGTGGAGAAATCAAAGAGCTTGAAAATCGGATCGCGGAGCTAACCGAATTCAAATCCGGCTCACAATTTCATACACATCCCCGAGGAGGGCCGTGATGAAGTCGCTTTCTCACTTCATGCGGCAGTTACTTGTGTTCGTATTTGTTGGGATATTTGCTCTTTTGAGCGTTCTGCAACTCATGGAGAGGGGTGCCATTCCATGGATTTCAATTACTGGCATTGGAGTCATTATAGCAATTCTTGCTGGCCCGGTTGTCTGGCTACTGCGGGACCACTACTCCGAACAGCACAGAGAACGTCTGGCATTAGTCGCGTTTGGAGTCGTTATGATAGCTGCTCCGATCACGCTCGGGCTTGCGCTGGCGTTCGGCGTTCCTTCGTACGTTCCACCGTTTCAGGCTCTCATTGTCGGCGGTTTTATTGGATTCGTAGTTGCCTTCATAACAGAGCACACGGTGGTCCCGAGAGGCTACGAGCTGCTCAATAAGAGAAACGTTCCACATGCGGAGATTCTTCTAACCACCAATGCAGTTCGCCTGCGGCGGACTGTATTCGATCTATGCCGTGTTCTATACGTAGCGTGATGGTGTCCGTAGCAGCTAGGTGATAGTGACTCGACAGTATGACATGAACAGTAGTTTGTGCGTGTTACAGCTACTGTGGCTGGACCGGCTCTTCACATTCGTAGCACTCCGCAAAGAGACGCGTTTCACTTTCCACTTCGTATTCGATAAGTATCGCTCCGGCTGGAACAGCCGACCCACAATATGGACACGTACCGAGTTCCGACACTGCATTGGACATGATGTGATGAGGAACTTGGAGCGTGTGACAGGATTCCAAGTTCCACGGTGATCTACGCACCCCGCTGTTGTATAACCAATGAGAGTCCAGCGGAAGTAATAGGCGAGATCAACGCTATTACCGTGGTGAGAACTTGACAGCATACTCCTTCGCTAATTCAATCACGTCATAGACGTGGATACCCGATTTGAACCACAAGACACGGTCATCCAGTCCATCGAAATCTTCAGATGAACAGTCCAGCCGTTCAGAGACGGCGACAATGAGGTTGTCCCGGTCAGCATTCCGTATCTTCGCCAGCTTTCCATTCAGATACTCTGGCGTCCAGAACCCGATGATCTCGAATACGACTCGGCGTCCATCAGGGTGTTCGATAGCGAAGTCCGGGAGCATTACCTCTGCCCCTAGGTCCAGTACGTCATCCTCGCGGACGAGTTGCCAGTCAGTGTTGGCACGTTCCCACTTTTGAGCAAGTGTGCGTTCCACATCGGAGTCAAAATCGCTCTGAGCCGAGTAGTGCGAGGAGAGTTCGTCCGTGTGGTCAAGCTCAAACGAGAGCGTTTGACTCGTTGCTCCTCCATCGTCATCAAGAATATCAGCTTCCATCTCCCAGCGGTCGCACAACGGGAGAGCTGGAAGGAAGTTTGACATCCGTATTCCGTATTTCCTCGATTTCGAAAAAAGAGATGCTGCTCCATCCAGAATGGCCTCGTACCCGTCAGCAACGTCAGTACTGGAAACGCGGTTGCCGTTGGCGTCGATTGGATAGATGCGGTGCATCAGCCCAAACAGTTTCACGTAGCTGAACACCGTCGCAAACGAGTCCCAGACTCGTATCCGCATCTCTGTCGCATCGTACAGTACTGCTTGTGCCAGAGCGAGATTGTAGCGTGTGAGAAGCCAATCGACCGTTATCGTATCCTCAGCATACGATTCCTCACTATCTCCAGTCAACCGTGTCGTGGTCGTCCCGTCGTCAGCCTCATCATACTCATCGGACGTACGGTGTCCAAATCGTACAAGTTGCTTGTTCTCCTCTAAATCGGCATACATGCCTCGGTAGCAGTCTTCGAGTGAGATCCCGAACTGGTCAGCAACAGCACTGTACACCTCCAACTTTTGTGTGTCCTCACCGAGCGTGGGCTGACGTGCAATCGGGTACGAATCGTTCGCTTTCTCAAAAAGCTGCTGCCGGATCGCCTGCGGATCTACTGGTGCAACGGTTTTGAATTCGCACTCATCTTTCAGGAGTTTCGCCAGTCCTTGTACGATCTTGTAGTCCGTGTCTGCGATAGTGAGCTGGTCTATCGTCTCCTCCAGCCCACCCTTGGATTGTCCGAGATGCTCCTCGAAGATCTGGATGAGTTCTGTTGCGGTCTCTCGGTACTGCTGGTCGTCCGCGTCGATGAACAGCGGAGAGATAGTTCCGTCGTACGTACGTGAGCGGGCGAGGTCAGCTGTCAGCATTGGCACTCACCCCTTGCCGACGCCGTTCAGAGACGTAAGTCTCCATCGTGTCTTCCGTGATGATTTCGTAGAGTCGGGCTGGCTGGCGGTCATCTGTTGGACGTAGAATCCGTCCCAGCCGTTGTGCGTACTGTCGTTTCGATGCACTTCCAGAGAGGATGATACCCACGTTTGCAGACGGGACGTCGATTCCCTCATCCAGCACCTGCGAGGTAGCAAGCATCGAGTACTTTCCTGTTCGAAATCGTTCGAGAATCTCTGTTCGCTCCTCAGTCTGGGTCTGATGCGTGATACAGGGAACAACAAACTCTTGAGAGATCTCGTATGCAAACTCGTTGTTCGCTGTAAAGATGATTGTACGGTCGTCGTGGTGTCTCTTCAGCAAATTATCCAGCGTATCGAGTTTCTTCTCGGCGGTCCGAGCGATTTTCTCGGCTCGTTGCTTCGCAATGAGGGCGCGTCGTCCCTGCGGATCGTATGACGTGCGTTTGAGAAATTCCTGATAGCCGCTCTCTTTCCAGAGGTCAAAATCATGACTGTCGACGTAGTCGCGGTAAATCTGGTATTCCTCAGTATACTGCTTCCGTTCCTCATCAGTGAGTTCCACGCTGAGATGGAGCGTCTCGTACTCGCTCAGATACTCTCCTGCAAGTTCGTCGACTCCTTCTCGATACACAACTGTGCCCAACAGTTCCGCTAGCTCTTCATGTTTCCCGTCAGCACGCTCGTAGGTAGCCGTGAGTCCAAGTCGATACGGGGCAATCGTCATCTCAGGGATCTGTTGGTAGGTCGGTGCCGGAAGGTGGTGTACTTCGTCCACCACGAGAAGCCCGAACCGGTCGCCGTACTCGTTGATATACCGGTACGCAGAGTCGTAGGTCGTCACCGTGATATTGGTCACATTGTGGCTTCCACCGCCCAAGACGCCGATTCCATCAGGGAGTTGATTCCCGAAAGCGTTTGTGAGAGTGGCGTGCCACTGGTTCATCAGGTCGATAGTCGGAACGACAACAAGCGTGCTGACACCGGCGTCAGCAATTGCTTGGACGGCGAGAAACGTCTTTCCGCTTCCTGTGGGGAGGATCACACTGCCCTGACGGTTGTTATCCTGCCACGCTGAGAGTGCCTCCTGCTGGTAATCACGAGGTTCGATAGCGACAGAAGGCGTGAGATGGAACTTCGAGTACGCACGAGCCTCGTCTTCCAATTCAGCCACAGTTCCCATTGGCTGTTCAAGACTGGCTTGCCCATCAGATCCGCTCACCCACTTTCGAATGTCACGGTAATGGTGTGCCTGTGCTCGGTACTCATCGACACGGTCGTCCCACTCAGCATACGGCACAGACTCAGGAGCGTCTTCAACAAGGAGTGTCCCGTCATCAAACGAGAGACGCATTCAACTCTCTTTATGCAGGTCGCATACTTGTCGTTGCTGGAGTGGAGAACGAGGAAGGGACTACACCGAAAGGTCGTCAGCGATTGAGCGCAATTCGCTCTTTGTTGGTCGCCTCCCGATCTCGACTCTACGGTCGCCAACCCAGAATCCGAACTGTTGGTGGTTAACATCGAAGTGGAGCCCACAGGAGACATCCGGGGTAGCTTGGTCGTACTCTGCCTTGCTCACGTTCTCACCATCTCGGAGTGTCTCTAAAAGGTACTCGGCAACGTGTGGGCGTTGCTTTAGTGCTAAGATATGGTCAGTTGCAACGTATTTTAGGACATCTTCACCTGTATCGTATTTATCGCCCATAAGATAGAACTCGCCCCTGTAGTCGTGTGATTCGATGGCAACACTGAGCGCATACGTCGCGGTCATATGCTACTATTACGGTTTTGAGACACAAGCATTACGACTAGGGTTTCTGTAGAGAGAACCAATGGTGCCAGATAGACGATCAGATCCAATCGAAATAGAGGCGCTTGAACAGCAGTTAGCAACTGCTGACGATGGGGATGTGGCGGCACTCATGCAGGCAGTAGCAACGTATGAGGCGAAGTTACTGTCGGCAGATGAACAAGGCGACTCCGACCGCTATCGGGGGATTACCCGTGCGTATCGGGAACGACTCATCGCTGTACTTGATGATGCCGTACTAGCGGAAGATTGGGAGTTGCTTGAAGAGTTTCTTGACGCCTATCACCCGGACACATCAGACGAATTCCCTCATGTGACGACAGTCCTTCAGAATGTCACGGGTCGGTGTCTGATCCGGACCCGACTCACAGAGGGTGTTACGGAGATCCCAGCCAAATCGTTGGAGTTCTTCAGCTCAATTCTTGATCGTGTCGAGGGAGACGGATACGATTTCATCAACGAGGGAGTCCATCCGTACGGTTGGGGGATCGGACATCCTGATCACGCTGTTGCAGACACCATTCACCAGCATGCCTCGAAGGATATCTTTGTCGTAAATCCAATGCTCGAACATGCATTCTACGCAGACCAACACGCGGCTATCGACTTACTGGAACGAATCGTGAATGACGGCGACATCAGCAGAAGGTTTGACCATCCACGAGGGGAAATATCCGAAACCCGCCATCTTTTGGATGCACCCGCCGGAGCGGTGAGTGAGTTTTCGCCGACGATCCCGCGCTACTGGGAATGGCAGGAGGAGTTCGACTTCGAATTTAGGCTTGATCATGATGTTGAGCAACGGATACGGAAGCTCGTGAGTGACGAGGGACTGGACAATGAGCTCTCGGGCGACTGGGAGATTGCTGACCTAACTCTGTGACCAGTCTCGGAATTGTCCCGGTACTCACGAGCCAATTTGCCAATATTTACTACTCTGACCCGTTAATACCGGGTTGTATGACAGACCTGATCGTCAATAGCGGGGTGCAGGATGCACTAGAAGACCACCCGGTTGCAGCAGATTTCTACGATGCTCTGGATGAAGAAGTAGCCGAACTTATTGAGGAAGCCTCCCGTCGTGCTGAAGCGAATGACCGCAAGACTGTCATGCCACAAGACTTGTAACGGCCTGAGAGTTCACTAAAGATCCATTCTACCCGAGTCGGTACAGCGCAAATCTGAGCATCCTGAGATCGTGAACTCCTGTGTAGTTGGACGAAGTGGTCCTGCTGTTGTGTGTACCATCGTGATCGGTTACGGTAGTTGGGCAAAAGCAATCCTGAAAGAAACCCTAGGTCAATATCAAAGGACTACTGGTAGTTTTTCGATGCTGTGACTGCATAGTCGGAGGGGGACATCACGAGGCACGGCGTTCCATATTCGAGAACTACTAGTAGATCATACTGACCCGAAGATCGGTGGAAGATCAAAAGATCTTGGGTCGTGCAGCAGCTATCGGTGGAGATCGTGTTCGGCTACTGAATACGGATCATATCTACAACACTCGTCGGTCTATACTCGTGACCGATCTCGGGCGCGAATCGCTCATCACGTGGTGTGACATAATTCAGATATGAAAACGCTGGCGTGCAAGATACAGGGCGCCTATCTCGTAGAGATAGTCCTGTTTCCCGTTAATATGTCCGATTTCGATATAAAAAGGTCATGTCATAGAGTAGCTTTGGAAGAGGAATAACTGCACTAAGTTGTTACTCAGGTGCCAGAAAGAGTAGTTAAGATATGCAGTTTGGGTTCCTAAAAACTACTATTTGTACTCTATTTATTACTAGTAATCCGGGATAAGGTGAATAAAAGCGCAAATTGTGTAAACCGACTATTCAATAACAACCATTTATCAGATTCAGATGACCGTGGTTCGCTTTTAAATCCCTCTTCTGTAATCGTACAATCACGTGTCGATATAAAAGATAAAAGTAATGAATCTCGTAGATTATTTAAGTCACTAGAAAGAGACTCTAATTTGATTGGTATAGTCGGTACTTCACGAATGACGTAATCGGTCAGATTGAATCGTCGAATTAACCACGAGAAAGTGTCTGGTTCTGGATGTGTTTGAGATCCCTGAACC
>NZ_FZNQ01000011.1 GCF_900188065.1 Halorubrum vacuolatum | reverse complement strand
ATATCCTGCCGTGCTATCGACCGGTGGTTTGCGTATGTTTTTGTCGGATTCATCCCCGCCGTGAACGGCGAGGCTTTCTCCTTGACTCTCCGTAAAAAGCGTGCCATCGAGCCCGGTGACGACCGGCGGCAACTCGATCGCGTCGAGCTGTCGCGCTCCCGTAATGTACAGGTCCGAGTTCACGAGCAGGATGGCCTCGACTAGCTCCGAAAGCGGCGATGCGGCGATTATCTCGTCGCCTTCGATCAGCACTACGAGGTTCTCAACGGCGGTGAGGTCCGCCTCCGAGAGGCCGGCCGAGTCCCGAACGGTTAACGTGTCCACCGCGACGTCCGTCGTCGTTCCTCCGTCACCGATCAACGCCGAAAGTACTTCCTCGGAATCGTCCTTGTCGGTTCCATCGTCGGTTCCAGCTTCGGCGGTCGGCCGCACGTCGCTGACATCGACCTGTCCGCCGTTAAACGTCTCGACGAGCATGTTCCGTACCGGATCCGGTTCGGTTCGATTGACCACGGCCAACGAACGCTCAACGCCGTCGAACCGATCGATCATGTCCACGAGACTCACGTTAGTGGGCTACAGTCATCATCTGGATAAAATGTTTTGGCGGGCGTTACCATCGGTGAGAATTGGCGAACCGTTAGGCTGATCTATCGGTTGCGTCGGCCCTCAGATGGGGGTGCTCACGCGTCGATGGATCACCCGTTTATCAATGTGCCGACTCAGGCGTCGATGGGCAACGCGTCGGCCAGCAGCTGCAGCGGGTGTTCGATCTCATAGCCGGTGCCGTGTTCCATCTGCATCGCACAGGTGGGACACTCGGTCATTCCGACGTCGCCCTCGGCGTGTTCCATGTGTTCGAACATCTCCTCGCCGATCTTCATCGACGTCTCGTACTTCTCCTTCTTCCAGCCGTACGTTCCGGAGATCCCCGAACAGGAGTCGCCGACGTCCTCGATGACCACGCCGTCGACGTCGCGGAACGTCTCGACGGCCTGTCGTTCAAGTCCCTGGTTCCGTGCGTGACACGGCGCATGGTAGGCGAAGGCGCGCTCCTCGTCCAGCTCGCTGTCGGCGAGCGCGCCCTCCAAGTCCTCGTAGATCCGGAGGTATTCGAGCGCCTCGAACGTGTGATTCGAGACGTCCTCGATCCCGTGGATGTCGAACAGCTCGGGATACTCCTGCCTGAGCGACATCGAACAGGAGGTACAGGACGCGATGATGTCCGCACCCTCCCCGATGGCGGCGACCAGCTCCTCCACGTTCGTCTCCGCGTGCCGACGGGCGTCCTTCAACATCCCGTTCGCGAACATCGGCGTCCCCGAACACTTCTGAGGCGGCACGAGGACCTCATAACCGAAGTGCTCGAACACGCGGACCATCGCCTTGCCGACCTCCGGCGTGTTGTAATTCGAGTAGCAACCGTGGAAGTACGCCACGCGCTTGTCGGGGTTTTCAACCTGTGCGCCGCCACGTTCACGCCACCACGACCGGAAGGTCTGTGTGGCGAACGGGGGGAACTCCCGCTCACCCGTCACGCCGAGCGTCTTCTCGGCGAGCCACATCGCACCCGGGAGGTTCGTCGCGAAGTTCGCCAACCGTGGAACCTTGCTCGCGATGGAGGCGAAGAAGCGATAATTCGAGAGGATACGGTTGCGAACGTACTCCCGCGAGAGCTTCTCCATCTGCCGTTCGACGAACTGGCCGCGGGCCTCGTTGTGCATCTGTGAGAGCGGCACCGACGATGGACAGGCGTCATCACAGCGCATACAGTTCGAACACGAGGTGATCGACGCGTCGATGTCGTGATCGTCTTTCCGTTTCAACCGCCACTGTTCGGGCCCCTGGAACTTCGGTCCCGGGAACTCGTCATCGACCGCAGCCACCGGACAGGAGGTGTCACAGGAGGTGCATTTATAACAGGAGTCGGCCCCATCACGCAGATCGAGATCGCCGCCCGGGAACACGTCGACTGGATCGTACGTCGTCGGATCGAGCTCCGCCGAGTCGCTCCCGCCCGTCGCGCTTTTTACACCGCCGTCGGTCGCCGCCGACCGTTCGTCCCCGCCGTCGGCCACCTCCGGCTCCCCGTCGTCGGGGACGAAGATGGACGGCTGTTCATCCCGTCCGAGTGTCGGCACCCCCGGGTGGGGCTCGTGTACGTCCCCCGCGTTGTCCCCGTCATCGATCCGGTCCGCATCCGTCGTCGTATCGCGTTCGTCGTGTCCTGTCATTGTGCTGGTTCCGTCGCGCGTTCGATCGCCGCCGCTGCCTCCGTCCCCGCAGTTACCCCGGTCGCGAGTGAGACGCCGCTCGCGGACTTCTCCCGCGCGACGTCCGCGCCCCCGACCACCGATCCGGCCGCGAAGACGTTTTCATACTGTACCTCACCGTCCGCATCGAGCGGCTGTCCACGGTCGTTCGGCCGGACGCCGAACCGGGCGTACGGCTGCTCGCCGAAGACGTCGTCGACGAACCACTCGTATCGGTTCGTCGGCTGTGGGACGTGCAGGTCGAACGCGGGTTCACGGACCCCCGTCCGATCCGAATCGAGCCCCTTCCCGACGAGCCCACCGGTCGCCACGACGAACGCGTCCGCCGAGTAGGGGATCTCCCGTCCCTTCCGGTCCACGAGGACGTGGTCGACCAGACCTGCGTCGTTCGTTTCGATCCCGACGACGGGGTTACCCGTCTCGAACCGGACGCCTTCTGCGTCCAGCGCTTTATAAAGCCGGTCCTCCAGCCGAAGCCCTGGAAGGCTCGGCGGTCCCATCGGGATCTCGAAGACGTCCGCGCCCAGCCGGTCGGCGAGTTCCGAACGAACCTCGTCGGCGTGTTCATCCCCGAGGAACGACGGGAATCCGATTCGGTCGACTCGCTCGACGCCACCGTCGGCATCGACGATGTCGTGTAAGTGCGGGGCAACCGCCTTCGCCAACGCCTCGCGGGCCGGCGTCCCATCGATCGGTTGGTTCAGATCGAGCGCGCCCGCGAATCGGGTGATCTTCGCGTCCGTTTGGAACGCCTCCGCGAACTCGACCTCCGCACCGGCGACGGGGAACGGTACCCCGGCGGCGGCGAGCCGATCGGCGAACGTGCGGGCGTCGTACTCGGTCAGCGACCGGAAGCCGACGATCAACGTCGACGCGTCGTCGCTTGCGAGTCCCGCGGCGGCCGCCCGCGGGTAGCGTGCGGTCGGCTTCACGCTCCCGCCGAAGGTCGGAAGGAGCGCGTTTCGATCGGTGTGACTTCCGAGATACGCGTCGCCGACGAGGTCATCGAAGAGCGCGAGACCGTCGCGAAGCGCGTCCGCACCGAGGATCCGGTACGGGTGTTCCTCGGGGAGCCGGTCGATCGCCGCGAACGGGTCCGCGAGCGGACCTTCCGGATCGTCCCACTCATCGGGATCGATCCCCCGTCCGGCGGTCGGCGGGCCGTCACGGAGCGGCTTCGCCGGCTCCGTGGGTGGGAGATAGCCCAGCGCATCGATCAGCCCGGACGCCTGCCGGAGCGTGCTCGCTTTATACGAAACGAGCCTGACATCGACCCCCTCACGAGCGGCCGCGACCGCGGCGGTAATTCCGGCGAGCCCGCCGCCGACGACGAGGACGTCGCTATCGATCGCCATCGATACCTCCCTCGTCGAAGGGTCGACCGCCATCGGCGGCCGCCGTCCCCGAGTCAGCGCCGGCGTCACCGCCCGTCGGATCGTCAGCGGCATCGGGTCCGGCGTCGAACGCGGCGAAGTCGACGCCCGCATCGAGGCCGGCCGGATCGCCGTCGCGGTTCATCGTCGTCGCGTGCAACAGATGGTTTAACATCGCTTGGGAGAGCTGTCGCCCCCAGAGGGCGTGTCGCTGGCCCTTCCAGCGTTCCTGATACAGCTCGTCCTCGGCATCACGGACGACCGGTTCCGGATACTCCTGCGTCAACTCGGCGGCGATCCGATGGGTACAGAAGCCCCCCTGGCAGTTGCCCATCGATGCACGGGTCCGCAGGCGGACGGCGTTGAGGTCGGATCCGGCCTCCCCGATCGCGTGACTGATCTCCGCACGGGTGACCCCCTCACACTCGCAGACGACCGGGTTCGGCGAGACGCTCGACAGCACGTCGTCCGTCTTCGAGCCGAGCCGCTGTGCCGAGCGCCTCCCGACGGGCGATCGGATCCCGAACTCCTCCATGTACTCCCTGAGGACGCTGAAGTCCTCCGAACCGGGTAACGGAACCTCGGCGGTGTCACACTCGGCTTCGTATTCGAGTTTCTCACAGACGTGATCGGAGATGGACTCGGCCATCATCCGGTAGGTGGTAAGCTTTCCGCCGACGATGCTCGTCATCCCCGGCAGGTCGTCGCGCTCGTCGTGATCGAGGAGGAAGTAGTCGCGGGTGATGTCCGTGGGGTCGTCCGTCCCGGTTCCCGGCGGCTCATACAGCGGTCGAACGCCCCAGAACGACCGGAGGGTCCGGGCGTCTTTCAACGCGGGAACCAGCTCCGAGAGCGTCTCGATCATCAGATCGACCTCCCACTCCTCCTCCGGATAGTCCTCGGGGTCTTCGACCTCCTCGTCGGTCGTGCCGAGGATACAGGCCGTCTCGTGCGGGACCACGATGTCCGCGTCGCCCTTCGGCCGGCAGCGGTTGATGACGGTGTCGACCTGCCGGACGTTCATCACCGTCATCACACCCTTCGAGGGACGAACTTCGACGTCGACGCCGGCCATCTCACCGAGCTGGCCGGCCCACGCACCGGTCGCGTTGACGACATACCGGGCGCGGATCTCCTCGGTCGTCCCCGGCTCGCGGTGAACCCGCTTTCCGGGGCCGGTGTCGTGTTCGACCTCGACGCCGACGACCTCCCCGTCCTCGATGAGGACGTCGGTCACCTCGGCGTGGGTCTCTATTCGCGCGCCGTGCTCGCGCGCGTCGGCCGCGTTCGCGACACACAATCTGAACGGGTCGACCGCGCCGTCGGGGACGACGATCGCCTTTTCGACGTCCCGTGCGAGGTACGGCTCCCGGCGTCTGGCCTCCTCGCCGTCTATCACCTCAGCGGGAATGTCGCACGCGCGACATCCCTCGAGTTTCTCCTGAAAGTACTCCTCCGAGTCCTCGGGACGTTTCACGAACATCCCGCCCGTTTCCTCGACACAGTGGCCAGCAATGTCGCGGAGAACGAGGTTCTCCTCGATGCATTCGCGGGCGCTTTTGCGGTCCGAAACCGCGTATCTACCGCCGCTGTGAAGCAACCCGTGCATGCGTCCCGTGGTACCGTGTGTGAGGTTCCCCTTTTCGACGAGCACGGTGTCGAGCCCCCGTCTCGCAAGGTCCCTGACGACGCCGCAGCCGGTCGAACCACCGCCGACCACGATGACGTCCGCCTGTTCGCTCATGACACCCGTGATTTGGGTTGGGTCCACTTTACTTTACCCCCTGTGGGGGGGATGGTCGTAACTATGTCTATCGTTCCGAATGGTCATGGCCGAATATATGGCTGATTTCGGGCTGGGGGAGTATTACTCAGCCGGCAATCGACGGATCGAACAGTAAGATTAAAATGCTTATCCATTATGTTCACGAACGGCACGGCAGCATACGTAAAGATATGCCGTGGCGTCCGACCCGTCCACCGTAGGACGGCGATTTGCGGCCACTCTCGGCCGTGAAGGGCCCGATCGAGGGCCGGGACGCACCGTTGCGGCCGGCACACCGCCGCAGGAGGGACAAAAACATGACACAGTACGTCGGTGCGATCGACCAAGGTACGACAGGGACGCGATTCATGGTGTTCGACCACAGCGGGCAGGTGGTCGCGAACGCCTACGAGAAGCACGAACAGATCTATCCAAAGCCCGGCTGGGTGGAGCACGACGCGATGGAGATCTGGGAGAACACCCAGAGCGTCATCCAGGAGGCGCTCTCACGGGCGGACGTCGACCCCGAGCAGCTCGCCGCGCTCGGCGTGACGAACCAGCGGGAGACGACCGTCGTCTGGGACAAGGACTCCGGACGCCCCGTACACAACGCGCTCGTCTGGCAGGACCGCCGAACGACGGACCGCGTCGAGGAGATCCAGGAGGCCGGCAAGGTCGAGGAGATCCGCGAGAAGACGGGTCTGGAGTGTGACGCGTACTTCTCGGCGACGAAGACCGAGTGGATCCTCGACAACGCGGAGCCGCTCAAGATGTCCTCCTCGCGTGGACGCGACCTCCGCGCACGGGCTCGCGACGGCGAGCTCCTGATGGGGACCATCGACACCTGGCTGATCTACAACCTGACGGGCAACCACATCACGGACGTCACCAACGCCTCCCGGACGATGCTGTATAACATCCGGGATCTGGAGTGGGATGACGAGCTCTTAGAGGAGTTCAGTGTGCCCAAAGAGATGGTCCCCGAGGTTCGGCCATCCTCCGATGAGGACTACTACGGCCACACCGATCCCGACGGCTTCCTGGGCGCCGAGGTACCCGTCGCGGGCGCGCTAGGCGACCAGCAGGCCGCGCTGTTCGGCCAGACCTGTTTCGACGCCGGCGACGCCAAGAACACCTACGGCACAGGGTCCTTCTACCTGATGAACACGGGCGAGGAGGCGGTCTCTTCCGACACCGGCCTGCTCACCACCATCGGGTTCCAGATGTCCGGCGAACCCGTCCAGTACGCGCTTGAGGGTTCCATCTTCATCACCGGTGCCGCCATCGAATGGCTGGAGGACGTCGACCTCATCAACAACGCGGCACAGACCGCCGAGTTGGCGAAGTCCGTCGATTCCACCGACGGCGTCTACATGGTTCCGGCGTTCACCGGTCTCGGTGCCCCGCACTGGGACGGGCGCGCCCGCGGGACCATCGTCGGGATGACCCGCGGAACGGGCAAGGAGCACATCGTCCGGGCGACGTTGGAGAGCATCGCCTACCAGACCCGCGACATCGGGGAGGCGATGGAGGCCGACTCCGGCGTCGAGCTCACGAGCCTCCGTGTCGACGGTGGCGCGGTGAAGAACAACTTCCTGTGTCAGCTCCAGTCGGACATCCTCCAGACGGAGATCGCGCGCCCGGAGGTCGACGAGACCACGGCGCTCGGCTCCGCATACGCCGCCGGCCTCGCCGTCGGCTACTGGGAGACGATCGACGAGCTCCGTGACAACTGGCAGATCGACCGCGAGTTCGAGCCGGAGGCCGAACCCGCAACGGTCGACGCGCAGTATGAACGCTGGGCGGACGCCGTCGAGCGCGCGAAGGACTGGGCCCGTGATGAGGATGATGAGTAATGACGGGAGTAAGCTCAGTTGAGTTCGCCCTCACGGGCGTACTCGCACAAGGCTGGGACGCAGGGTCGATCGATGTCGTCATCGATGTCCTCAGTGACCCGACGATCTGGATGGGTGCGGCCGCCGGCGGTGCGTTCGGCGCCGCCATTGGTGCACTCCCGGCGTTCGTCTTCACCGGCTTCCTCGTCATCGCGGGTGTCTGGGGCGGCCCCGACGCCGCCCAGGGCGTCGGCGTCGACGTCGGGTTCGGTCCGGTATTCGGTCCACACATCTCCTTCGCCGGCGGTGCGGCGGCCCATGCGTACGCGGCCAAGAAGGGGTACGTGGAATCCGGCTTCGACTACCACAACGCGAAGGACATCACCGTCGCGCTGGGGAGCAAACCTGACATCCTCGCCGTCGGTGCGGCGTTCGGTGTGTTCGGCATCGCACTGGAGCAGGTGCTTCGAAACCTCGCGATCCCGACCGACCCCATCGCGTTCACGGTCGTCGCCAGCGCGCTCCTGCACCGGGCGGTCTTCGGTTACTCGATCATCGGGAACCTCAGCGCCAAGGCGGACGGCTACATGGACATGGGGCCGTTCGAGCGCGGGGAGATGCGCGAGCCCGGAGAGGTACCGGGCGACGCCGAGAAGGAGAGCGAGGATCGGTTAGCCGTCGAGCCGTGGCTGCCCAACATGTACAAGTGGTCACATGTCGCATCCATCGGGCTGGTCGCCGGTCTCGCCGGCGCGTACGCGGCCATTCAGACCGGAAATCCCTTCCTTGGGTTCGGTATCAGCGCGGCGTCGCTGCTCTTCTTGAACCTGGGTGTCGCGAAGCTTCCGGTCACCCATCACATGACGCTCCCGGCCGCGACTGCGTTCCTCGCGACCGAGGGGACCGGATTCGGTCCGACCGCGGCACTCCTCGTCGCTGGGTTCTTCGGTATCCTCGGTGCGCTCGTCGGTGAGGCGTTCCAGCGCGTCTTCTACGCGCACGGTGACACCCACGTCGACCCGCCGGCGGCGTCCATCGCGATCACCCACACGATCATCGGCATCCTCTCGATCCTCGGGATCTTGGGGACGGCCGTGTGGGTTCCGGGCGCAGTCTAATCGCGCCCGACGCGATTCACCAACCAGCGGTTCACCCCTTTATCAGGCGGGTAGCTGAGACCTGAGCATGAAATACGATCCGACCCCGAGAACGCCCCCGATCGCGATGGCGGTGAGGAAGGCATGAGCGACGAGAAAGACGGCGACGGCGAGGGCCGATGCGATCATGAGCGCGATGCCCGCAGCCCCGTGGTGGTAGTTCCCGGCGGCCGGATGTTCGCTGAGCGGAGTCCGCTCCGACTCGGGCACTTTTATACTGGCTCGATACGGCCAATAAAACCGCGCGCCGATCGCCGCGCCCGCCGCGACGATCGAGGAAAATTGAATGTCACCAGTTGCGGTCGTAACGGGCAGAAAGACTGCGATGGCGACGAACAGCGCGAGCACCTTGCTCCGCCGGCTCGCAACGACGACCGACTCGTGAAACTCCGGTTCCGACATATCCCTCACGTCGGTGGCACCCATGATTAAGTATACGAAACACGCGAAGGCACAACTCGGGAGGTTCGGACTGATCGATGGAGGGGTGGGTTTACTACCCCGGCAGGTCACCTCTCGGAATGATGGCGCGTTTCGGATTCGAGCGACGGGACGGACGGAACCTCCTCGTGGTCGCCGCGATCATGACGGCCGTGATGACGATCGTCATCGATGCGCCGATCGTCGCCCGGCTGATAGCCGGGATGATCATGGGGCTCGTAAGCGCCCTCGTGTTCGTGATCACGACGGTCCTCATCAGACGGTACAAACCGGATCACTGGTAGTCGCCTCGCACGGGCCGATAAGTGCCTCGTCCGGGCCGAAAAGTGCCTCGCACGGGACCGTCGCGGCAGACGCGTCGAGGCAGCCGTTCGATGTCGTTCTCAATTGGCAGCCCCTTTCCTGTATGGCAAACGCGTCTTCTCCCTTACCCACGGAGGGAGAAACGTGAACATCGACGACCGTATCGAACGTCGACTCGGGTTCGATGCCGTCACCGGTGTCGTCGCCGATCCGGACGCCATCTCGCCGGTATCGCATCCACGTTCACCGGTGGGCCGCGGTCCCGACCTCGAACGGCTTCTCGACGCGCTCGATCCGGCGTTCGCCGGCTCGTTGCCGCCGAGTATGTATATTTACGGCCCGAAAGGAAGCGGAAAGTCGGCGGTCGTGAAGGCGCTCTTCGATCGGCTCGCGGCACACGGTGGCCGGCGGCAGTCGATCCAGACGTCGACGCGTGCCGTCGAACCGGTCCTCCCCGAGTTCGCCTACGTCGACGTGAGACACGCCCGGACCCGGTTTCGGCTCTATCATGATATCCTCTGTACTGTCGGCGGCGATGAGGTCCCGGATCACGGGATCGGAACGGAGGAACTCGCCTCGACGCTTGCCGACACCGTTCGTGGACCGATCGACGTCGTCGTGGCGCTTGATCACACGAACGAGCCGGCGTCTCCGGACGTCTCGACGGTCATCGACTGGCTCTCGTCGGTCAGCGAGCGTATCGTCCCCGTCTGTTTGAGCCGGGAGCCGCCCGCCGAGATCGACTGGCTACCGGAGGTGACGTTCGAGTTCGATCGGTATCGCCACCACGTCCTCGTCGAACTGCTGACCAGTCGGGTCTCCTCGGGACTCACCCGGAACGCGCTGACCCACGGGCAGGTCCGTGAAGTGTCCGAATGGGCCGCGGGGGACGCACACGACGCGCTCTCGGCGATCACAGGGGCGGCGTGGCACGCCGAACGAACGGACGCCACCACGATCGCTCCCGAGGATCTCGATGCCGGTATCGAGGGTGTACCGAAACCGTGTGTCGCGTTAGGGCGGGTACTGGCGCTCTCGGAGAGCAGACAGCGTCTGCTGTACGAACTCGTTCGTCTCTCGGAGTCGGATCGAAAGTCGGTCAACGCGGCGACCGAGTCGATCGCGGCGACGCCCGCGGTCGATCTCTCCGCATCGACGGTTCGGCGGATCCTCTATGAGCTCGCCGACGTGGGCTTGCTCGACCGGGTGACCGTGAGTCGATCGAACGGGAAGGGACGGCCGCCGAGCCGGCTCGTTCCGCGATTTCCGACGCTCGTCTTTCGGGAACTGTTCGAGCGACGCTGAGACGGCTGTTATCCCATACCGGGAACGAAAGACGGTTGGGCCGTCGACAGCACGATCCGATCGATGGTGCCACCGCTCGCGCTCGACATCGACGGGACGTTGACTACCCCGGATCACCGCATGGATCCGCGGGTCTTCGAGCTGTTACCCGAGTGGGACGCGCCGGTCGTGTTCGCGACCGGCAAGGCGTTTCCGTACCCCGTCGCGCTCGCACATTTCCTCGGACGACCGGAACTCGTTATCGCCGAGAACGGCGGCGTCATACACGACGGCGAGGAGACGACGTTCCTCGGCGATCCGGCGGCCCCGCGTGCGGCGCTTGAGGCCTACGTCGAACAGGGCGGCGAGGTTGCGTGGCCGGCCGATGGAACGGTGAACCGATGGCGTGAGACCGAGGTCGCACTGCCGCTCGATGCGGACGAGTCGCTGTTGCGAGCCGTCGCCGACGAGGCCGATGGAGCAGTCGAGGTCGTCGACACCGGCTACGCCTACCATCTCAAGCCCGCAGGCATCGACAAAGGACGCGCGCTCGAACGCCTCTCGATGGTGTTGGGGATCGATCCCGGGTCGTTCGTGGCGATCGGCGACAGCGAAAACGACGTTTCCACGTTCACGGTCGCCGGCGACGCCTATGCGGTCGCGAACGCGGACCAAGCTGCCCGCGACGCGGCCGATCACGTTCTGGCCCGCGGATATATGGACGGAACCGCGGATGTGTTGACCGCGCTTGCGAACGGAACGACGCCGGAGTGAGCCGAAAGGGGGGACGCCGGAGTGAGCTGGAACGCCGGGTTCGGTGGATCACTCGAACCGGATCAGGTCGTCATCGACCCCCCGGAGACTCTCCGCAAGCCGTGATCCGTCCGGAACCGCCGCGCGGAAGGCTGGCGAGCCGAACGGGACGTCGCCGTTGATCGAGAGGAAGCCGAGTTCGGTCGGGCCGCCCTCGAGGCCGGTAAGAAACGCGACCTTTCGGACGGCTTGGACGTCGCCTATCCGCGCCTCCACGTCGATAGACTCGTACAACCGCGCGTGGGTGGCGACGTGATGGACGCAGGTCGGCGTCGGTGCGAAAAACAGGAGGAGGTGAACCGCGGGCCCTCGCCGGGAGAGCTTCGGCCGCACGGCGTGTCTGGGATCTTCATAGAAGTACCGTTCGGCCCGACGGAACTGTCTGAGGAGTTCATTCGCACCGGTTGCGCGTCGAACGGCCGCATCGCTTTTAAGTTCGATGACGTGATCAACCCGTTCAGGCGTCCGAAGTTGGACGTAGACGTCGACGAGGCCTCGACGACCCTCCGCATCGTACGGCTCTTCTAGCGCGACCGTCGCGTCGTCATAGGCGGCCGTGTAGTGCTCAACCAGCCGTGTCGCCAGTTCGTCCTCCCGCATCGGTCGGATCCGGGGCCCGTCGGCGCTTAAACACCCCGGCTGGGAGATCCCGGAGCCGGCATCATGATAGTTTTCAAATATAATACAACATTTGATAAATGTGCTATGTGAAAGTTCCCCATGGGTACGATATCCCCGACAAGGTAAGTGCTGAACGAATATGAACATTTTGGCGATAGAAGACTCAAAACACACGGATACGGACGATCCGATCGAGGGGTTTGTAAGGCCTCGACACCTACTAAATAGTGATGTCACAGAAACTGTCGAGACGGCGGTACGTAGCCGGAACCGGGGCGGTCATGACGCTCGGCGCGCTGGCCGGCTGTGCCGGGGACGACGGTAATGACGCCGGCGACCCGGACGACGGCGCGGAGGAGGCACCCGCCGAGATCGACGAGTTCCTCGCTGACGCCCGACTGTACGACGGCACCATCGCCGATCACACCGGCGAGGACCAGGTCGAAGTCGCCGTCGGCGGTGGGGACGACGGCCTCGCGTTCGATCCGGCTGCGATCCGCATCGACGCCGGCACAACCGTCCGGTGGGAGTGGACCGGCGCCGGTGGGGAACACAACGTCGAGTCCGACGAGGGGTCGGTAACGGAGTTCTCCAGCGGCGACGCAGTCGCTGAGGAGGGGGAAACATACGAGTACACCTTCGAGGACGAGGGCAACGTGCTATACGTCTGTACCCCACACATCGGGGTCGGAATGCTCGGCGCGATCGAAGTCGTATAAAAAGCGTCGAAACGGTCGCGTCGCCTTCGGCGCGACCTAGCTCAGTCGTCGGCGGGTTCCGCGCCCTGTGCGTCGACGTTGACGGCTATCTCCGCGGCGGCCGCCTTATATTCCGGTATCTTCGCCCGTTCATCGAGCACGTCGTTCGTGAGGCGGTTGGCCGAGGCGGCCGCGAAGTGTGGGGTCGTCCAGACGACGCCCTCCTTCGTGTCCTCGGTGACGTTCGCGACGACCTCGATCTCGCCACGCCGCGATTTGAGCGTCACCATGTCACCGTCCTCGATGCCGTAGTCTGCGGCATCGTTCGGGTGCACGTCGACGAAGTTCTCCGGATGTTGGCGGTTGAGCGTCGGGGATCGTCGGCTCATCGTTCCCGTGTTGTAGTGTTCCTCCAGCCGGGCCGTCGTGAGGATGAGCGGGTAGTCCTCGTCGGGCACCTCCGCGGGCGGCTGGTGACGGACGCCTTCGATCTTGCCGAGACCGTTCTCGGTGTCGAAGGAGTCCGCATAGAGGTACTGGTCGCCCTCGTCGCCGGGTTCATAACACGGCCACTGGATCCCCTCCTCGCCCAGCGCGTCGTAGGTCATCCCGTAGTAGCTCGGACAGACCTGGCGGAGTTCCTCGAAGACCGCCTCCTCGTCTTCGAACCGGAAGCCGTCCTCGCCGAAGAGCCGGCTGCCGACCTCCATCAGTATCTCGAGGTCGTGTTTCGTGTTCTCGTGCACCTTCTCGACGCCCCGCATCCGCTGGACGCGGCGGTCGGTGTTCGTGACGGTGCCGCCCCGCTCGGCCCACGTCGTCGCCGGAAGGACTACGTCGGCGAACTTGGCGGTTTCCGTCATGAAGATGTCCTGCACGCAGAGGAAATCGAGGTCCTCCCTGAACCGTCGTTCCGCGGCGTGGCCGTCGGGCTCGCTCATCAGGGGGTTCTCGCCCATCACGTACAGCCCGTGTACCGTGTCGCCGATGGCGTGGGAGATCTCGACGTTCGTCAGTCCCGGCTCGTCGGGCACCTCGAAGCCCCATACCTCCTCGACGGACTTGCGCGCCTCGTCGTCGTCGACAAGCTGGTAGCCCGGAAGGACGTTCGGCATCGCGCCGACGTCACAGGTGCCCTGCACGTTGTTCTGGCCGCGCAGCGGGTTGACGCCCGTGCCGGGGCGGCCGAGGTTCCCCGTGATCAGCGCGAGGTTGATCTCGTTCTGGACGTTGTCGACGCCACAGGTGTGTTGGGACATCCCCATCCCGGTGAAGATGGCGGCGTTGTTCGCCATCGCGTACTTCTCGGCGGCGAGTTCGATCTCCTCGAGCGGAACGCCGCACTCCTCGGCGGCCGCCTCCTTGTCGAAGTCCGCGAGCGTCTCTTTGAGATGATCGAACCCTTCGGTCCGCTCCTCGATGAACGCCTCGTCGATCCAGCCGGCATCCGGCTCCTCCTCGTGGCGCTCCAAGATGGTCTTGATGACGATGTTGAGAAGCGGGATGTCCGTTCCGGGGTTCAACTGGAGGTGCTGGTGACGCTCCGTCTCGTCGATCTTGAACGACCGGGTGGTCTTGTTCTTGTGTGGGTCGACCTGGATGACCGTCGCCCCCTCTAGGACGGCCTGTCTGAAGTACTGGCTGTTGGCGATCGGATGCTGTTCGCCGGGGTTTGCGCCCTGGATCCAGAGCACGTCGGCCGCCTCCTCGAGGTCGGCCATGCTGTTGGTCATCGCACCCTGGCCGAGGCTGGTGCGGAGCGCCCAGACGGTGGAGGCGTGACACATCCGCGTGCAGTTGTCCACTTGGTTGGTTCCGAACCGACGGGCGATCTTCTGGAGCAGGTAGTTCTCCTCGTTGAACGTCTTCGAGGAGCCGAAAAAGCCCATCCCGTCGGGGCCATGCTCCTCGCGGATGCGCTCCATCTCCGAAACGATGCGATCGTACGCCTCCTCCCAGGTCGCCTCGCGGAACTCGCCGTCCTCCTTGATCAGCGGGTCCGTCAGGCGGTCCTCGTGGTCGACGACCTGTGTCGCCGCGCCGCCTTTGATGCAGACACGTCCTTCGTTCACCGGCGCATCGCCCCACGGCATAAACCGCATGTCGCCGGGGTTCTCATCGCCGGGTTTTACCTGGATCCCACAGCCGACGCCGCAGTACGGACAGATGGTTTTGACCGGTTCCGCTTCCTCACTCGACATGGATATCACCCACGGATCGTGCCGTCATACGACATGATTGTTATGGCTAATTCATGAGTGTGTCGGTGGAATTGACCATCCCGATGCCCCTGGTTGGCGCCCGCACGATTCACTTGGCGCCTCCATGCACCCGTATCCGAGATGCCTACAGGAACGAGGCAGTCCGGCCGCCGCCCCATCGCGCCGAACGGTTTTCCCGCCGAGACGCGAAAGAGGACCATGGAAGTCACCACGGCCGACATCGACGAGTACGTCGAGCGATATCGCGAACAGGAGCCGCTGTATCCGGTCGAACAGGAGTCGGTGGAGTCGCTTCCGCGTGCGTTTCGGACGGGCGAGTATGGCAGGCGCGACGCCCAGTGGGTGGTGCGGTGGTATTACCGTCGGTATCTGGGTGCGTTTCCCGACGATGAACGACGAGACATCGAGACTCGATTCGCCGGTGCGGACTTCGAGACGGTCCGAGACGCCATCGCGCTCGCGACAGAGGCGACTCCCGACGAGTACCGTGAGGCGCTCGCCGCCCTCGCCGACTTGCCCGGATCGAACCTCGCGGTCGCCTCGGCGTTTCTCGCGTTCACACATCCCGAGGAGTTCATCGTGATCGGGGACCGCGAGTGGCACGTCGTCTCCTCGCTGTCGGAGCTTGCGGATGAGTATCCGGATCCGCCGACCGCCGAGGCGTACTCGCGATACCTTCAAACGTCACGGGGTCTCGCGAGCGACCTCGACTGTGATCTTCGCGAACTCTATATGGCGATCTGGCGGATCTGGAAGGAATCCGCCGAACGATAACACCGGATCTGTGCGGCCTCAGGAACGGACCCACGCCCGGGGATGCTCACGCCTGAGATGCGCCTGATACGCACGAATGAGCGCCGGGTAGGAGTCCGCGACCCCGTGCCAGCCGCAGTGTTCACAGGCCCGTTCGACCGCATCATCGTTGTGTTGGACGTACCCGCCCCGTCTGTAGGTCACCATCGTTCGCTTCCGAAGCCGATTCGGTGTGAGAGAATGGAGGGTGTCGAGCCGTATCAACCCATCGCTAACTGGGAACATGGAGCACGGCCACACCCTCGCCGAGGCGTCACACCGATTCGTCGGTAACCGACTCGATCGCTCCAATGACCGTTTCGGCGATCTCCTGAATGGACTCGGGTGAGGTAATAAACGGCGGACCCAACAGGAGGTGATCGCCGGCCCGCCCGTCGACCGAGCCGCTTCCGGGATAGACGTAGACACCCTCCGCGAGACAGGTCTCAAAGATCCGCTTGCTCACCCGTCGATCCGGATCGAACGGACGTTGCGTCTCGACGTCGGCCACGAGTTCGATCCCGTACATGAGCCCAAGCCCACGGATCTCCCCGACATGTGGATGGTCCGTCAACGGGGCGAGCGCCGACCGGAGTGTCGCCCCCCGATCCCGAACATCGGCGAGCACGTCCTCGTCGTACTGCGCCACGACGTGATCGGCGACCGCCGTCGAGAGCGGATTGGCGCTGAACGTGTGCCCGTGAGCGAAGGCGTGTTCCGAGTCCGCCTCGAACGTCTCCGCGATTCGTTCAGTGACGATCGCCGCGGCGATCGGTGCGTACCCGCCGGAGATCCCCTTCCCGACGGTGAGGATGTCGGGGGCGACGTCGGCGTGGTCGACGGCGAAGAACTCCCCCGTCCGCCCGAAGCCCGTCATCACTTCGTCGGCGATGAAACAGACGTCGTGTCGGTCACAGATGCGGCGGATCTCGCGGTAGTACGTCGGGTGGGGATGGGCGGCACCGAGCGTCGAGCCCGAGACCGGTTCGGCGATGAACGCCGCGACGGTTTCCGGTCCTTCACGGGTGATCGCCGCGTCCAACTCGCGCGCCGCGGCGATCGCCTGCTCCTCAGGCGTTCCCTCATACGTCCAGCGATACGGGTATGCGGCGGGGATCCGCGGCCCGCGTTTGAGCAGCGGGACGAACGGCGCGGTGCGGGTCGGTTTCCCGCTCAACGAGAGCGCGCCGAGTGTCGCCCCGTGATAGCTTCCGTGGCGACAGATCACGGTCTGTTTTCGCTGATTTCCCTGCGCGAGATGATACGCGCGAGCCAGCTTGATCGCCGTCTCGTTCGCCTCGCTCCCAGAACCGACGAAGAAGGCGGCCGAAAGCGGATCCGGAGTGAGTTCTGTGAGTCGGTCGGCAAGCCGCTCGGCGGGGTCGTTTCGAAAGTACGACGTCGAGACGTACGCGACCGCCTCGCTCTGATCGGCCATCAGCTCCGACACGCCCGGAACCGAGTGACCGAGATTGACGACGAGCGCCCCCGAGGCGGCGTCGATGATCCGCTCCCCATCCGTTGTGATCAGAAATTCGTCGTGTGCGTGGTCGACCCGTGGAGCGTCGGGGTTCGTCCCCGACCCCCATTTATAAAACGTCGTCATGGCTTGGCCTACACAAACCACGGTATAGAACCTTGGCCCAGCGGCCAGCACCACTGGTTGCTGTGACCAATTGACGGCGTCGTCAGTCGAGGTCGACGGTCGGCCGTGCCGAGTGATCGATCACCCGGTGTCCGCACGCCCCCAAAAACGTGTTTAGTTTGTTAGCTGACATATAATCGAAACCCCCGACGATCCACGGTCCGTCCCGTGGGCGTCAATGGTTTTTCGACGCTCTACTTCGGGTGCCAATGATATATAACTAATTAACATTACCCACCTCGAATTTATTAAGTGTAACTGTCATGTAGATACGTTTACGTACGGTCGGTTAGATCCTCCGAACGGATCACACCATGAAAGCAGTCGTTTACCAAGGGCCATACGAGGTGGCCGTCGAGGAGGTCGAGGACCCGGAACTCAAACACCCGAACGACGTGATCGTCGACATCACGACGTCGTGCATCTGCGGCTCCGACCTGCACATGTACGAGGGGCGAACCGCGGCCGAGGAAGGGATCGTCTTCGGCCACGAAAACATGGGCGTCGTCTCGGAAGTCGGCGAGGCGGTATCGACCCTCGAGGAGGGCGATCGTGTCGTCATGCCGTTTAACGTCTCCTGTGGATTCTGTCAGAACTGTGAGGAGGGGTTCACGGGCTTCTGTACCAACGTCAACCCCGGCTTCGCCGGCGGGGCGTATGGCTATGTCGCCATGGGCCCGTATCCCGGCGGACAGGCCGAAAAGCTCCGCGTCCCATATGCGGATCACAACGCGCTCAAACTGCCGGAAGGACGCGAACACGAGGACGCCTTCGCGCTGCTCGCGGACATCTTCCCGACCGGCTGGCACGGCACCCGACTGGCGGATCTCCAGCCCGGCGAGTCCGTCGCGGTCTTCGGTGCGGGACCGGTCGGACTGATGGCGGCATACAGCGCGAAGATCCAGGGTGCCTCGGAGATCTACGTCGTCGACCAGGTACCGAGCCGGCTCGAGATGGCCGAGGAGAACTGCGATGCACACGCAATCGACTTCCGCGAGGGCGACCCGGTCGAGCAGATCATCGACGCCCACGGTGGCATGGTCGACAAGGGCGTCGACGCCGTCGGGTATCAGGCGACCGACCCCGCGGACGTCGACACCGACACCGAGGACTACGCCTACGACCCGGCCAAGGAGAACCCGGCCATCGTGCTCAACAACCTGATCCGCGTCGTTCGGCCGACCGGCCAGCTCGGCATCCCCGGTCTGTACGTCCCGGAAGACCCCGGCGCGCCCGACGACATGGCCGCTCAGGGCCGTCTCGGGATCGACTTCGGGAAGTTCTTCGAGAAGGGCCTCAAGTGCGGCACGGGCCAGTGTAACGTCAAACAGTACAACCGGTACCTCCGCGACATGATCATCGAGGGCCGCGCGGACCCGAGTTGGGTCGTCTCACACCGCGTCAGCCTCGAGGAAGCACCGGAGATGTACGAGGCGTTCGACGCCCGCGAAGAGGGCGTCACGAAGGTCCTGCTCGAGCCCTAAACGGCACACGGACTCACCTCAAAACACGATTTTTTGAACGCCGACCGCGCAGCGACGGCCACACGGTCCGATCACGTGAACGGCACGCCGACGGCGTCCGTGATCCCGGCGAACGGCAGGACCGCGAGGACGAGTATCGCCGACCCCCACGCGATGAATCCGATGATCCCCGAATGGAGCCACGAGGTCCCATACCGGCGCCGGATAACCCAGATCCAGGCGATAAGCGGGATGAAATCGCCGACCAGCGGGACCCACGAGAGCAACAACTCCGAGAGCCCCCAGACGATCGCCCCGAAGAGCGCGGTAAAGACCGCGTGGCTGTAATCACGCGTATCCGCGACGACGCTCGCGGCGATGAAGATGGCGAGTCCGCCGACGAGCAGTCCGACCACGAACGCGATCAGCGATCCGATGAGGCTCATATCCGCCGGTACGTGGCCGGTCACTTCAGGCTACCGACATCCGTCGACCGTCGCGTGATCCCTCTCCCATCGTCACGCTGGCGACCCGGTGACCCTTTATGAATTGCCCCCGAGGAGACGACGATGAGCGTCCGACTGACCTACGAGGACGGGACCATCCGGGTCGATGCGCCCGAAGGCGCTGTCGACTCCCTCCCGCCGCTCCCCGGCGTCGAGGCTGATCCCCGCACCGGGAACGGGCGCGCACCGGCACACCGGTACGCCGCCATCCGTCGGGCGCTTTCGGTGGCCGGATTGCACGTCGAGGATCGTGTGCTGGATCTCCCGGCGCTTGACCTCTCGACGGCGTATGACCTCCGTGAATACCAACGGGAGGCGCTCGACGCGTGGCGCGACGCGGACGACCGAGGCGTGCTTGAACTCCCCACCGGGGCCGGAAAGACCGTCATCGCGATCGAGGCGATGGTCGAACTCGGCACGCCCACGCTCGTCGTCGTGCCGACCATCGACCTCCTCGAACAGTGGGCGACGGAGTTGGAGGCGGAATTCGACGTTCCGATCGGCCGGTTCGGCGGCGGTACACAACGTCAGGAGGCGATCACGGTCTCGACGTACGACTCGGCATATTTAAAAGCCGAGGACGTCGGCGACGCCTTCGGACTCGTCGTCTTCGACGAGGTACACCATCTCGGAGGGGAGGGCTATCGGGACATCGCGCGGCTCCTCGCGGCGCCCGCTCGTCTGGGACTCACCGCGACGTTCGAGCGACCCGATGACGCCCATGAGGTCGTCGCCGAGCTGGTCGGCGACCGGGCCTATTCAGTCGACGTCGATGATCTCGCCGGCGAGCATCTCGCCCCCTATGACGTGCGCCGGATCGAGGTCGAGCTCACGCCGGCCGAACGGGAACGATACGACGCGAAACAGTCGACCTTCGTGGAGTACGTCAGGGAGGCCGGGATCACCTTCACGAACGGGAGCGACTATCAGGAGCTCGTCAAACGCTCCGGCAACGACCCCCGAGCACGGGAGGCGCTGCTCGCGAAGTCCGCCGCCCGCGACATCATGATGAACGCGGAGCGGAAGATCGAGCGGCTCGCGTCGATCCTCGACCGTCACCGTGAGGACCGGATCATCGTCTTCACCGCCCACACCGACCTCGTCTATCGGCTCTCGGAGCGGTTCCTGCTCCCGGCGATCACCGCCGAAACCGGTGCCGAGGAGCGCCGCGAGATTCTCTCACGCTTCCGTGATGGAACCTACGGCCGCGTCGTGGCCGCGAACGTCCTCGACGAGGGCGTTGACGTCCCCGACGCCAACGTCGCGGTCGTGCTCTCGGGCTCGGGCAGCGAACGGGAGTTCACCCAGCGGCTCGGCCGGATCCTCCGACCGAAAGATGACGGCGGACGGGCGATCCTGTATGAACTCGTGAGCGCCGAGACCGCCGAGGAGCGGGTTGCCGACAGGCGGCGGTGAGGGGAATCCGTGGGGGTGTGAGGGGCGTGGCGTTTGTCGTTATAAACGCGAGGGAGTTGCTGTGTATGTATCTCCGACTCGCTGTATGGGGCCGAGTCTAGGGAACGTCTTCAACGACGCGCCGGAGGTCCCCCTCGTCTTCCCACGTGAGCACACGTGTCTCCACCGCTTCTTCGAGCACCTTCAGATGGGACGCGGCCATCCCATTATCGTACTCCTCACGCATCCGCTCCCGATCCTCGTACACCCGCTTGAGGATCCATAGCACGTCCCGAAGCTCGGTCTGAACGCGGTACAGGTAGCCCAACTCCCATACGTGGCCGCCATCGAAATTCTCCAGTACACCCACGATCCACGTCGCTTGCGTCGCCAAAATATCGAAGACGGGTGCCCAGAGATCGATGTCCTCGGTATCGAGATCGACATCCTCCAGGCGAATCCCAACCGCGTTCGGACGGCTATCAAACCAGTCGGTGACCATCTCCCGACGCAACCCCGCCTCTCCCGATCCACTACCGACGATCACATATCTACGCGATGCCCGTTTCATCGCATCAAGCGGGTCGGCATTGACGATATTTTTGAGACGCTGATGCTGTTCAGGAGTAAGCGAAAGGCGCTCCGGGAAGCGTACCTCCTTTCGATCGATCCCAACTAACAGCTCCTCATCGCCGCCTTCGCGTTCACCCATTCCACTTTGGCTTCCGTTACAATCATTGATAAGAGAACTGATTGTACAATCACTTGTAGAACTACTTGACGCCATTGACCAAGTGTTTATGTCGATCGCCGTTCGAGTAGGGAATATGAAGCCGGAAACGCAACAACCCCCGTCGGGCGATCGGGGGGTCGGAGAGGGCGGTTCGTTTGACCGCTGGAGCGCCCTACAGAAGGCCACGGATACGCCGCGAGCCAACGTGCTCGCGGACATCGTCGGGCATCCGAAGGGCGCACCCTGCGTCAAAGAACTCGATTATATGAATCCAGATCTCGGTGAAGACGCGATCAGGCGGCACCTCAACGTGCTCGAAGCGTACGGTGTCGTCGAGGAATTGGTCGTCCCTGCAGGGTCGCGCATCCGTGGGTACCCATACAAATTCTACACGCTATCGGATGACGCGCGGGAGATGTTCGACGACAACGACCTGTTTCCGGAGGATGCGTGGTCCCGACAATACGATCGCGTCGAGAAGACGAACGAGATCGCGGAACTCGAACGGATGCCACGGCCGACGACGCGGTGACTCACGGCCGACGACGCGGTGACTCGGGGATACAGATACAGTCGCCAAGTTTGAATGTCCCTGAAAGTCCAGCAGTGGGTACGTAAACCATCCGTGTTCGGTTAAGGGGAGAAACCGACAGACAGCGCTCTGTTGACGAAGTTATCGTGGTAGACCGCGTGGGGAGAGAATGTGTTCAAAACGCTCTCCCCAGATCTCATACGACGGCGGTTGACTTCCCTGTTTCCTGCTGAGCTTATCGAAGACATCGCGCGCGAGCGCGATGTCGTCCAGCGTGACCGGAAGATCGACATCACGATGCTCGTCTGGACGCTCATTATGGGCTTCGCCGTCGACGGCGAAGCCCGTACCATCGCCGGATTTCAACGTGCATACTCCGCAGCAACCAATCAGACCGTCGCCCGCTCAAGCTTCTACGATCGGTTCACGCCGGCTCTAGAAGCACTGTTGAGCGACCTCCTCGAGCACGCTCTCGAGGAGGTCGCGGTTCCTCACACGATCGCTCCGCAGTTCGAACTGTTTCGAGAGGTGCTGATCGCCGATGCAACCGTGTTCAGGTTGCATCGGCTTCTCGATGCGTTTCCAGCCACTCACCCGGATCAATCCGGTGCGAAACTTCATCTCGTACAGAACGCGACCAAGCAGACGATTGAGCAGTTCCAGCTCACCGATGAACGTACTCACGAGAGCAGCCAACTCCACACCGGGAGTTGGCTGCGAGGGCGGCTGTTACTGTTCGATCTGGGCTTCTACAGTTTCCGTCGGTTCGCGTTGATCGATGAGAACGGCGGGTTCTTTCTGACTCGGCTGAAGTCGAACGCGAATCCGTTGATCGTCGGCGAGCGACGGAAATGGCGCGGGCGCGCCATTTCCTTGCCAAAGCGCCGTCTTCGGGACGTTCTAGGAGATCTCACACGGGAGATCATCGATGTAACCGTGGAGATCGAGTTCAAACGGCGGGCATACGCTGGGAAGCAGTCAACCGATTCGATGGAGCTTCGCGTCGTCGGTGTCCACAACGAGGACACCGACGACTACCACCTGTACGTGACGAATCTCCCCGATGAGTTCACTCCGAGACAGGTCGCGGCGCTGTACGGGTTGCGGTGGGAAGTGGAGTTGCTGTTTCGGGAGTTGAAGTCGCTGTACGGACTGGAGAAGTTCGAGACAAGCGATCCAGCAATCGTGGAGCTTCTGGTGGTGGCGGCTCTGCTGACGCTGACGGTCAGCAGAGCCTTGCTGGGCGTGTTTCAAGAGCGGTTTCCTGAGACAGTCTTCCCGCGAGAACGCTGGGCGAAGACCTTTCGGTCTGTCGCCCAGCTGATCCTCGAAGATCTGGCCCAGTCGCTCGGGTATCCGCCGCCGAACTTGGCTGAGTTGATGTTTCGTGACGCTCGTCAACCAGAGAGATCACGCGTCTTACTGAACGAGCGTGTGGCTAAAGCTTTCGTGAGGCCATCTAATGCTTAACCGAACACCGATGGTACGTAAACCAAGGTCGCATTCGACTACTCGAACAATTCGTGAATTGCCGCGCGGTCGTCCCATCTGATGTGGATATCAGCCGGAATCTTCGCGCCAATGACCACATACTTACGCGTCTCAAGACTATCCATCGCAGCCTCCGCCTTGTCCTCCGCCGTCACGTCTTGATTATATAAGTCACCCCAATCTTGGCCTTTGCACTCGATCACGTAGTCAGCCGTGACAAAATCAGGCGTATAACTCCGCCCGTCATCGTACTCGATCGTGAGCCCTTCATATTCATACTCTACGCCGATATCGACCAACAACTCGGCGACTTTTAATTCGAGAACCGAAGCCACCCAATGATCGAGATGGTCTGGATTTAGCATCTTATGTGGTTCTAATCCAGCCTCGATCAGCGCATCGGTCCACGAGCCGAACCGATGAGAATACACAGAGTGACCAAATTTTCCATGTTGCGTCATTTCGTCGCGTGTTGGCGGCCGACCGAATTTATCGGTCAGTCTGCGGAGTTCGCTCCTCAGTTCGTCGTTGGGGATGTTCACGCGCCTTACAGGTTCCAGACCGGCCGCTCGAAGTGCGTCGTTCCAAGTACCGAATCTGGCGCTGTATGTTTTTGAATCAAACTGACCGTGTTGATCCATATCCCGCCGTTCCGGTGTTATCTCGAGTTCCCGAGCAAGCGACCGCAATTCATCCAATAATTCGGCTTCCGGAATACCTGATCGGACGTGTAGATCGAGGCCTGCCTCCCTGAGGGCGTTGTTCCACGTTCCAAAAGCTGTAGAATAGGTTGCATGGGCAAAGCGGCCTAATATGTCCATGTCCTCGACAGTGGGAGTCCTGCCCAGACTCTCGTGAAGACGAGAGAGTTCCGTCAGTAATTCTTCTTTGGGAATATTGGTCCGATTGTGAACCTCAAATCCGGCAGAAATTAGCGCTTCATTCCATGAACCAAACGATCTTGAAAACGTGCCAACCGAGTACAATCCGTCACCCTCCATTTCCTTTGCCGTCGGTGGTCTGCCATATTTGTCCTCTAACCGAGTGAGTTCAGCAATGAGTACCTCTTTTGAAAGGTTCTTCTGACGGTTCGGCTCAAATCCGGCGGATCTCAATGCATTGTTCCACGTTCCGAATTTAGTTGAGAACGTCTTAGCTCCAAATTCTCCCTCCGTTTCCATATCTTCGGCTGTTGGGGTACGTCCCAGACAATCGCTGAGCCGCCTGATTTCGTTTATAAGGGCGTCTCTCGGAATGTTACGATACCTAATAATTTCCAATCCTGCTTCCTGTACCGCATTGTTCCACGATTCGAACGTCTTAGAGTAGGTCGCCGTTCCGTACTCGCCGAGTTGGGCCATGTCACGGGACGTTGGCGTCCGTCCGAGCTCATCCGCCAGCCTAGCCAATTCATCAAGCAAGTCCGACTTACTGATATTCTGCTCCATATTAATGTCCAAATCGGCGGCTTTGAGCGCCTCATTCCACGAACCAAACATATCCTGGTAAGTCTTAGAACTGTGAGCTCCGAGCTGATTCATATCCCGTAACCCAGGAGGATGACCCAGTCGTTCAGCAAGTCTCTGTAGTTCGGTGATCAGTACTCCGCGAACCTCATCTTCGCTGTGTGCGGCCGCTCGATGGATCCCCCTGCCCTTATTAGAGTCGAACGTCCGTCCGCAGACTTCGCAATCGTACAGGTCACCGTCTGAACCAACACCCTGCGTAAAATCGGTGAGTGTAGATTGGTCACTCATTTGGAGGTGATAACCAGACATTTCGTTGACTTATATATTATAGGTACTGGCGGGTTCGTTGGCATCACCGATCTACGTCAGATATGGTCAATCGTCCGAAATCGGAGGATGGCTGGTGCGGATCGGCGCGGAGAGTCAGCCACGAGCAGCGCGTCGTTTCGGCAGCCAGTCGAGCAACACTAACGCGGTAAATCAGTAGTATTTTGCAATCGCTCCCGATAGATAGAATAATGACAGAACGGCACTCGCCGGAGATCGAACGCCGAAAGGACGACCACATTCGGATCGTACAGGAGCGGGACGTCGAGACGACCGGAACGGGGTTTGAAGACGTTCAGCTCGTCCACGAGGCGCTTCCGGAGATCCATTACGACGCCATCGATACCTCCGTCGAGTTTCTCGACCGTGAGCTCTCCGCGCCGATCGTTATCGAAAGCATGACGGGCGGGCACGGAAACACCACGGAGATCAATCGGGCACTGGCCCGTGCCGCAGGGGAGACGGGTATCGCGATGGGGCTTGGAAGCCAGCGTGCCGGCCTCGAACTCGACGATGAGAGCGTCCTCGAATCGTATACCGTCGCCCGTGAGGCCGCCCCCGAGGCGTTTATCTACGGCAACCTCGGTGCCGCACAGCTCCGGGAGTACGGCCTCGACACGGTTGAGCGTGCAGTGGAGATGGTCGAGGCGGACGCGCTCGCCGTCCATCTCAACTTCCTCCAGGAGGCCGTCCAACCCGAAGGCGACGTCGACGGTCGCGATTGTCTCACGGCTATCGACCGGGTCGTCGAGGGGCTGTCCGTGCCGGTCATCGTGAAGGAAACAGGAAACGGAATCTCCGCCGGGACGGCCCGAAA
The DNA here is from genome assembly GCF_900188065.1 of Halorubrum vacuolatum. Lineage (GTDB taxonomy): Archaea > Halobacteriota > Halobacteria > Halobacteriales > Haloferacaceae > Halorubrum > Halorubrum vacuolatum. The sequence goes on along the minus strand of NZ_FZNQ01000011.1, from coordinate 76,877 downwards.
GCTGGCCGACGCGGGCGTCGACGCGATCGATGTCGCCGGGAAGGGCGGGACGACGTGGTCCGGCATCGAGGCCTACCGCGCGGCCGCGGCGAACGCACCACGACAGCAGCGGGTTGGCACGCTGTTCCGGGAGTGGGGGATCCCGACCGCGGTCAGTACGATCGAGTGTGTGACCGAACACGACTGCGTGATCGCAAGCGGCGGCGTACGGTCGGGACTGGACGTCGCGAAGGCGATCGCGTTAGGTGCGGTCGCCGGCGGGTTGGCAAAACCGTTCCTGAAGCCAGCCACCGCCGGGCCCGAGGCGGTGATAGAGCAGATCGAGGACCTGATCGCCGAGTTGCGGACGGCGATGTTCGTCACCGGTTCACGGACGATCGCGGACTTACAGCGGACGGACTACGTGTTGCACGGGAACACGCGCGAGTACGTCGCGCAACGAACCGGTCGGGACTGATATCCGCTATCCAGAAGCGAGCCCCCCGACCGCCTCACCGGTCTCGATCCCTCGCCGGCGGGCGGATACTCGATGAGACGTCGTAACTGAGGGGACGGCCGCTGCAGGGAATCAACCCGAGCGCTTTAGGGACCCTCCATCCGACCCTTGATTGTGCTCCGGAAGGACCTCCTTCGCGTCTCCCGCGCCGGCGGCGGCTACCGACCGCAGTTCACCGAGCGACGCCACCGGCCCCTCGCGGCGAAGGTCCTCGGAACGTTCACCGAACACGTCGGGAGCCGCCGCGCTGATCTCGACGATGCCTTGGAGCAGTTGGAGGCCGAAGCGGCGGACTTCAAACTCGTCCGCGGGTTCGCGGCGCTCGTCGAACGGGAATGTTCCTTCGAGGTCGATGCGCCGCTGCCGCCGCGACGGGTTCGCCGAGCCGCCTTCGAGGCCGCCGCAGCGGTCGGCGTCGCCTCCGCGGCGGAACGCGAGCGGGCGATCCGTCTGGCTGCCGACTCACTCCAGGTGGATCCCGACGCCATCGAGGGGAGCCTCTATGCGGACCGCGCGGTCAACGAGGTCCTCGTCGACGCCGACGTGCCGTGGGATCCGGAGACGTTGTGTGCGCAGTACGACCTCTCGTTGGCCCAGACGGCGCTTTTCGACGCCACCGAGGTCCGCGTGCGCTCGAACGACCCCAAGGCGCTCGTTTCGGCCGTCAAGCGGCTTCGATTGATGTATGAGATCGAACGGACGTCCGAGGGCCGCGAGCTGGTCGTCACCGGCCCCGACGCGCTCTTTCGGCGGACCAGACGCTACGGCACGGCGTTCGCCCGGCTGCTGCGGACCGTCGCGGGCACCGCCGACTGGCGGCTCACGGCGACGATCGACGACCGCGGCCGCGAACGGACGCTCACGCTCTCCGACCGTGACATCTCGGTGCCGGATGTCGAGCCGCTCGCGGAGCCAGCCTTCGACAGCGGCGTCGAGGCCGACTTCGCCGGGCGGTTCCGCGCGCTCGACCTCGACTGGACGCTCGTCCGCGAACCCGAGCCGCTGGAGACCGGCACCCGGGTGATGATCCCCGATTTCGCCTTCGAGTACGACCACGCCGACTTTCGGCTCTTTTTCGAGGTAATGGGCTTTTGGACCCCCGAATACGTCGAGAAGAAGCTCGCACAGCTCGGCGAGTTGGAGGACGTCGAGATGCTCGTCGCCGTCGATGAGAGCCTCGGGGTCGGCGAGGAGATTGCCGCACGGGACCACCGCGTGGTCACCTACTCGGGGACGGTTCGGGTGAAGGACATCGTGGACGTGCTTCGGGAGTACGAATCAGACCTCGTCGCCGATGCGGCGGCCGCGCTGCCCGCGGCACTCGTTCCCGACCCGGATGTCGTGACGCTCGATACGCTTGCGGCCGAACACGGGGTCGGGATGGATGCGCTCGCGGGCGTCCGGTTCCCCGAACACGAACGGGTCGGCGGCTCGCTCGTCCGCCCGGCGACGATCGACGCCATCGACGACGAGTTGACCGCCGGAATGTCACGGGACGCTGCTGAGTCCGTACTCGACGAATACGCCATCGCGGAGACCAGCGCGCTGCTCTCACGGCTTGGCTACCGGATCGAGTGGGATGGACTCACCGACGGGACGCTCCAACCGAAAGGCGAATCGAAGTGAACGGATTCGTGTTGCCGTAGTGAGTTATTTCCTTCGTGATGTGTTGCCATCGGTGATCTGTCTACATGTGTTGCCATCGATGATCTGTTCTTACCGTTCCGGCGTGCGCGCCCGCGCGCGTACGCCGGCTTTATTAGTGGGGGACCATTAGGTTCTCTCACGTTCTATGCCAGAGGAAAGCGAATACGGTGCGGGCCAAATTCAGGTCTTAGAGGGCTTGCAGGCCGTTCGTAAACGTCCGGCGATGTATATCGGCTCCACGGACGACCGTGGGCTTCACCATCTCGTCTATGAAGTCGTCGACAACGCCATCGACGAGGCCCTCGCGGGCCACTGTGAGGCGATCGAGGTGCGGATCCACGAGGACGGTTCGGTGAGCGTCACTGACGACGGCCGTGGGATCCCCGTCGACACCCACGAGAAGTACGACCGTCCGGCTTTGGAGGTCATCATGACGGTCCTGCACGCGGGCGGGAAGTTCGACTCGAAGTCCTATCAGGTCTCGGGCGGACTTCACGGCGTCGGCGTGAGCGTCGTGAACGCCCTCTCGAAGCGGCTCGAAGTCGAGGTCAAACGCGACGGCGGCGTCTTCCGTCACGGCTTCGAGCGCGGCGAACCCGAACCGGATGGGTTCGAGCGCGTTCGTGACCTCGACGCCAACGAGGGGACCGGGACGTACATTCGGTTCTGGCCTGATGACGATATCTTCGAGACTACCACGTTTACCTTCTCGACGCTCGCGAACCGGCTTCGTGAGCTCGCCTTCCTCAACTCCGGCGTCGAGATCACCCTCGCGGACGACCGCGACGGCGAGACGGAGACCTTCCAGTACGACGGCGGGATCCGCGAGTTCGTCACCTACCTCAACGAGACGCGCTCGCCGATCCACGAGGAGGTCATCTACTTCGACGGCGAGTCCGACGGTATCCACGTCGAGGTCGCGATGCAGGCGACCGAGGAGCTACAGGGCTCCGTCCACGCCTTCGCGAACAACATCAATACCCGCGAGGGCGGCACCCACCTCACCGGATTTAAAACGGCGCTCACCCGCGTCGTCAACGACTACGCGAACGAACACGACCTCATTAGCGATCTTGACGCCAACCTGAAGGGCGAAGACGTCCGCGAGGGGCTCACCGCCGTCATCTCGGTGAAACACCCCGATCCGCAGTTTGAGGGACAGACGAAGACGAAGCTCGGAAACTCCGAAGTTCGTGGCGTCGTTGAGTCCGCGACCCACGAGCGACTCGGAACCTTCTTCGAGGAGAACCCGGAGACCGCGCGGAAGGTCGTTCATAAAGCGGCGGAGGCCGCGCGGGCACGGAAGGCCGCGAAGAAGGCCGAGGAGCTGACCCGGCGGAAGTCGGCGCTCGAATCGACGGCGTTGCCGGGCAAGCTTGCGGACTGTCAGACCCGCGATCCGGCCGATTCGGAGCTGTTCGTGGTGGAGGGAGACAGCGCGGGTGGCTGTTTTACTGGTGATACCGAAGTTGCCCTCGCTTCCGGTCGGTCGATCACGTTCGAACAACTGGTCGAGGAACACGAGGAGGGGAAGACCCACTACTGTTACACCGTCGGACCCGACGGCCGGATCGAGATCGGTGAGATCACGCATCCGAGAGTGACGAAGGAGAATGCGGAACTCGTTCGAGTCACGCTCGATAACGGCGAGACGATACGATGTACCCCGGATCACGAGTTCATGCTCAGGGACGGGAGCTACTGTGAGGCGCAGGATCTCGAGGACGGACAGTCCCTTATGCCGCTGTACCGTAAAACATCGGATTCCGACGAGAAGAACATCACCATCGACGGCTACGAGATGGTCAAACAGCCCGCAATGCGTGGGTTCTGGGAGTTCACGCATTTGCTCGCGGACCGCTATAATCTCGATCGAGAGCAGTATGCCGAAGTCGACGGGGATCACAAACATCACGTCGATTTCGACAAGCGGAACAATCGGCCGGATAACATCCAGCGCCTCCCGAAAGACGAGCATCTTCAGCTACACCGTGAACACGCGACACGAACGCTCCATACCGAGGAAGTGTTCGAGAAACTCCGGGAACTCAAACGAACCGACGAGTTCCGCGAGAAGATGAGCGAACGCATGCAACGTGAGGAAACAGTTGAGTTACTGCGTGAGCAGGCGAAAAAGCAGTGGGAAGATGATGAGTATCGTGAGGAGATGCGGGACGCGTGGCAGAAGTATTACAATACACATCCGGAATACAGAAAGCGCGTCCGCGAGCGCTTAACACGAGAAGCAAGGGAATACTGGGCCGATGAATCGAACCGGGAAGAGCAGTCAGAACGGGTCGAGCAGTATTACGAGAACAATCCGGAAGCAGTCGAGGAACGCAGACGGGAAGCAGAAAAACAGTGGAAAGACGAAGATCTTCGTGAGTGGCGAAGCGAGAAGACAAAAGCGCAGTGGGATGAGGATTTCAGAAAAAAGCGCATGGAGGCATACAACCAGACATACTTCGAGCACACCATCCCGTTCATGCAGGAGGTTCTTGAAAAAGAAGGTGATCTCGAGAACTACGACGAGCGGAGACGACGTGATGGTGGCCCCAACGTGCTCACGAAGTCGACGACGATAGAGAAGTTCTTCGAGGACGAATCGGAACTGATCGAGGCCGTTCGGACACACAACCACTCCGTCGTGTCGGTCGAACCCATCGATGAGACAGAGGACGTATACGACCTCGAAGTTCCCGGCACGCACAACTTTGCGCTCGAATCCGGGGTGTTCGTCCACAACAGCGCCAAACAGGGCCGAAATCGCGAGAACCAAGCGATCCTGCCAATCAAGGGGAAGATCCTCAACGTCGAGAAACACCGCCTCGATCGCATCCTCGAAAACGACGAGATCCGCTCGCTCATCACCGCGATCGGGACGGGGATCGGCGAGGAGTTCGACATCGAGGACGCCCGCTATCACAAGATCGTCCTGCTCGTCGACGCCGACGTCGACGGCGCACACATCCGCACGCTGCTTCTCACCTTCTTCTATCGCCACATGAAGCCGCTCATCGACGCGGGCTACGTCTACGCGGCACAGCCACCGCTCTACCGGATCCGGAAGGGTGGTGAGACCTACGACGCGATGACCGACGCCGAGCGCGACCGGATCATCGAGGAGGAGTGTGACGGCTCGCCGACGCAGGTCCAGCGCTTCAAGGGGCTCGGCGAAATGAACCCCGACCAGCTCTGGGAGACGACGATGAACCCCGAGAACCGCATCCTCAAACGGATCACGATCGACGACGCGGCGGCCGCCGACCGCATGTTCAACGTGCTCATGGGCGACGCCGTCGAGCCGCGAAAGCAGTTCATCAAAGAGCACGCGACCGAAGCCGAGTGGGTGGATATCTGATGAGTTCCGAGACACCAGCACCCGGGCCCGAAGACGTCGGCGCCGCCCGGATCACGACCGCACGCATCGAAGACGAGATGGAACAGTCGTACATCGACTACGCGATGTCGGTGATCGCCGGCCGGGCGCTGCCGGACGTCCGTGACGGGTTGAAACCCGTCCACCGCCGCATTCTGTACGCGATGAACGAGGCCGGGATCTCGGCACGTTCGGCGCACCGAAAGTCCTCATCCATCGTCGGCGAGACGATGGGTGATTATCACCCCCACGGCGACAGCGCCATCTACGACGCGTTGGCGCGGATGGCACAGGACTTCTCGTTGCGGTACCCGATCGTCGACGGCCAGGGGAACTTCGGCTCCGTCGACGGCGACCCGCCGGCGGCGATGCGGTACACGGAGGCGCGGATGTCGCCGATCGCCGAGGAGCTGTTGGCCGACATCGAGCGCGACACGGTCGACTTCCAGCCGAACTACGACGACCGCTTGGAGGAGCCGGGGGTGTTGCCGGCGGCGTTCCCGAACCTGCTCGTCAACGGCTCCTCGGGGATCGCGGTCGGAATGTCGACGAACATCCCGCCGCATAATTTGGGGGAAGTCGTGGACGCGACGGTCGAGCTGATCGAGGATCCGGACTGTACGGTCGCCGACCTGATGGAGCACGTGAAGGGGCCGGACTTCCCAACCGGCGCGAACATCGTCGGACGAAACGCCGTCCACAAGGCCTACAAGACGGGGCGAGGGCGGATCCGCGTCCGTGCGGAGTTCGAGGTCGACGAGGAAGCGGGGCGGATCGTCATCACCGAGTTGCCCTTCCAACAGAACAAAGCGCGGCTCGTCGAACGCATCGCCGACGACGTCAACGAGGGCGCGATCGAGGGAATCCGCGACCTTCGCGACGAGTCGGACCGTGACGGGATCCGGATCGTCGTCGAATTGAAACGGGATGCGATGGCGGAGGTGGTGAAAAACCAGCTGTTGGAGAGTCACCTCGAACGGACCTTCGGCGTGATCAACCTCGCGTTGGTCGACGGCGCGCCACAGGTGTTGAATTTAAAAGAGACGCTCGAACACTACGTCGATCATCGACGTGAGGTCGTTCGTCGGCGCTCGGAACACGAACTCGAAGAGCGTTCGGACCGCGCCCACATCCTCGAAGGTCGGTTAAAAGCGTTGGAGCAGGTCGACGACGTCGTCGAGACGATCCGTGACTCCGAAGATCGCGACGCGGCGCGGGCGGCGCTCGAAGCCGAATTCGACTTTTCGGAGCCGCAGGCGGAACACATCGTGCGGATGCAGCTCGGCTCGCTCACGTCGATGGAGACCGCGGAGATCGAGTCGGAGTACGAGGACGTCACCGACCGCATCGAGCGACTGGAGACGATCCTCGACGATCCCGACGAGCTCGATGCCGTCATCGTCGAGGAGTTGGAGGCGGTGAAAGCCGAGTACGGCGACGAGCGACGCACGAGCTTCATCGAGGACACCGGGACGGTCACCCACGAGGACCTGATCCCCGAAGAGGAGTGCGTCGTCGTGATGAGCGAGGACGACTACATCAAGCGAATGCCGCTCGACGTCTTCCGCGCCCAGAACCGCGGTGGGAAGGGGATCATCGGGACGGCGTTAAAGCAGAGCGACCGCGTTTCTTCGGTCTTCCGGGCGAACTCCCACGCGTATCTCCTCATCTTCACGAATCAAGGGCAGATCTATCAGCTGAAAACGTATGAGATCCCCGAGATGTCACGGACTGCACGCGGGAAGTCCGCGGTGAACCTCCTCGATCTGGACGACGGCGAGGAGATCGAAGCCGTCGTCGCCACCGAGGACCTCGATGACGAGGAGTTCCTGACGATGGTCACGCGGGATGGGTACATCAAGCGCACCGCCGTCACGGCCTTCGAGAACATCCGCTCGACGGGGATCCGCGCGTTGACGCTCAATGATGGTGATGAACTCGTCGACGTGGAGGTGACCGACGGCACGACGGACATCGTCATCGGCACCCGTGATGGGATGGCGATCCGCTTCGATGAATCGGAGGTCCGCTCGATGGGACGGACGGCCCGCGGCGTCTACGGCGTCGACCTTCGTGAGGGCGATCAGGTCGCGGGGGTCGCCGCCATCGACGAGGATCGACACAACTGGGTCCTCACCGTTACCGAAAACGGCTACGGAAAACGCTCCGACCTCGACGAATATCGACCTCAGTCACGGAACGGGATGGGGCTCGTCGACATCAAGACTGGCGGCCGAAACGGTTCGGTCGTCGCCGTCGAGGCGGTCACCTACGGCGATCACCTGCTCGCGATGAGCGCCGATGGCCAGATCATGCGGACTCGCGTCGAGGAGATCTCCACGGTTGGCCGAAACACGATGGGCGTCATCGTGATGTCCCTCGATGAGGACGACGAGGTCGCCTGCGTCGACATCGTTCCGGAACGGGTGTACGCTGGCGACGATGCCGCATCCGTGGACGGACGTGACGTGGATGGTAGCGACGTGGACGCTTCGAGCGAGCACGGAGACGACTGAGGACCGGGCCAGATCGTTCAGGAAAGTTACTTACCGTTCGGCCGGAAATCGGCGGACGAGATGGACGATCACGAGTTACTCGGCGAGGTCGTGTACGAGCCGGATCCGGCGTTCGTCGAGTCGACGAACGTGGCCGCGTTCATGCGCGAACACGGGATCGAAAGCCACGAGGAACTGATCGAACGGACGACGACGAGGGTCGACGGCGCACCCGACTCGGGGATCGACTGGTTCTGGGACGAGATAATCGAGTACCTCGGGATCGATTTTTATACCGAGTACGACGCCGTCCGTGATGATACCGAGGGACCACAGTTTACGAGCTGGTATCCCGGCGGCGAGATCAATATCGCTCACAACGTGCTTGATCGACACGCGGCGATCGACTCGCAGAACCGAAACCGGGTCGCACTGATCTGGGAGGGTGAACCCGGCGACGTCAGGGAGGTTACCTTCCACGAACTGCACCGGGAGAGCAACCGGGTGGCGAACTACCTCGAATCGGTCGGGATCGGGACTGGTGACACCGTCGCGTTATATCTGCCGATGGTGCCGGAAGTCGTCGCCATCCTCTATGGGTGTTTAAAAGTCGGCGCGATCGTCGTGCCGATCTTCTCGGGGTTCGGTACCGAGGCGACGGCGACGCGGATCGCTGACGCCGAGGCGCGCGTGTTGTTCACCGCCGACGGCTTCTATCGGCGCGGGAGCGAGGTGTACTTAAAGAGCGACGCCGACGCGGCCATCGAGGAGGCGGGCCACGTCGAACACGTCGTCGTCTACGATCGGCTTGGAGAGACGCCAGCGTCGGAATCCGGAAGCGATACGAAGGCTGTTGACTCCACAGCCACCGGATCGGTCCCATGGAATGATGACCGCGACGCCACCTATGAATCGGCGATCGGCGCACAGCCATCGACCTACGAGACGAAGCGGCTCGGCTCCGATCAGGAGTCGATGCTGCTCTACTCCTCGGGGACGACGGGCACGCCGAAGGGGATCGTTCACACCCACGCCGGCGTGCTGGTGCAGTGTGCAAAGGAGATCTACTTCGGCTTCGACGCCAAGCCGCACGATCGGTTCTTCTGGGTCTCCGATATCGGCTGGATGATGGGTCCCTGGACGCTCATCGGCAACCACACCTTCGGCAACACGGTCTTTATGTATGAGGGCGCACCGGATCACCCGGAACCGGACCGTTTCTGGAAGCTGATCGACCGCCACGGGCTCACCGTCTTCGGTATCTCCCCGACGGCGATCCGGGCGCTCCGTAAACACGGCGACGAGTGGGTCGAGGGGCATGACCTCTCCAGTCTTCGACTGCTCGGATCGACCGGCGAGCCGTGGGATCCCGAATCCTGGCTCTGGTTCCACGAGGTGATCGGCGGCGGCGAGGCACCGATCATCAACATCTCCGGGGGAACGGAGATCTGTGGCTGTTTTCTGATGCCGATGCCGACCCAACCGCTGAAACCCTGTACGCTCGGCGGCCCGGGTCTCGGGATGGCGATCGACATCGTCGATTTCGACGGCGAGTCGGTCCGGGATCGGCACGAACGTGGCCTGCTCGTCGCCCGCGATTCCTGTCCGTCGATGACGAAAAGCCTCTGGTCGGGTGATGAACGCTATCTCGACGAGTACTGGTCGCGATTCGGGGATCTGTGGGATCACGGCGATTTCGCCCAGCAGGACGAGGACGGCTTCTGGTTCCTCCACGGCCGCGCGGACGACGCGCTGAACGTCGCCGGTCGAAAGGTCGGCCCGGCGGAGATCGAGGGGGTACTGATCGAACACGACGCGGTCAACCAGGCCGCCGCGGTCGGCGTCCCCGACGACACGACCGGGACGGCCGTCGTCGCGTACGTCGTCTTAGAGCCGGGCATAACACCCACCGATGACCTCCGTGAGGAGCTTCGCGAGGTCGTCGGCGCGGAGCACGGTAAACCGTTCCGGCCGCGGGAGCTCCTCTTCGTCGACGCGTTCCCCAAAACCCAATCCGGGAAGATCATTCGTCGCGCCATCGAGGCCGTCCACACCGGCGAGGACCCGGGCGACCTCTCCTCGATGGAAAACCCGGAGGCGCTGGAGGGGCTACGAGATCCCGATTGAGTGGAGGCCGGCCCCGATTGAGCCGAAGGCATCCTCGACTAAGCCGAAGGCGGCCCCGACCGTCGGTCACCAGAGCGGCGGCGGCGTCACTCGCCGCGGCTCGGGAACGGTCTGCGATCCCATCGATCCATCAGCCTCCGGATCCGCCACGACTGCCAGATCGCCACGTCGCTGCCGATCCTTCTCGCCCCCGTTTTTCGTTCGTTCCGATGCGGTCAACACGACCGACCCGCCCGCAACGAGGGGGGCGAGGACGCCCGCGACGACCGCGCCGGGATGAACAAGCGACGTCCGCAACACCACCCGTGAGTCGGCCGTGAGGTCATGTGCCGTGACGACGCGGTCGGCGGCCTCGATCGCCGTCGCGTGACTCACCTCGCGTTCCTCATGCGAGGTGGTTTCATCCGTTTCCCTCGCGGACATCACGAACAACGGGTCGTCCGCGCCGACGGTTGCGGGCGGCGTCCCTGGGTTCTCGCTCCAGAGCTCCTTCTCCCAGTGGGTAGTCTCGGGTCGCGTTGGCGGACCGCCGTAGGTAACGAGGTTCGTTCCCGGGTCCGGGTGATATCTTTCCTCGTCCCCGACCGGAACGAACACGATCCGGTCCCCGGCGGCGACACCCTCGGCCGGATCGAAGCGGACCCGTGCGCCGAGCCGCGCCGCGCCGAGGAACGCGGTGATCGAATGGATCCCTGGGTCCGGATCGATGGCGACCGTCGATCCCTCCCGCGCGCCGAGATACCTGAGTACGTTCGCCGACTTGTACGCGTTCGTGATCAGATCGTGATAGCTCCGTTCGCTTCCCGTGGCGGTCACGAGCGCAATCGCACGGCTACGTCGGTCACGGGTCAATAGATCGCCGACGACGTTCATAGGTATCCGTCAGGGTGAGCCGGTGTTAACGGTCACGACGCGCCGGCGATCACGATCAGTGAGTCAGAACGACTCCTTCAAGCGATCGAAGAAGCCGCCGCCCACGTCGACCTCCTCCCCGCCGGCCTCCGCGAACGCCTTCAGCGCCTCCCGCTGTTCGTCGTTGAGCCGCTCGGGGACGACAACGGCGACCTGTACGTAGAGGTCGCCGCGCTTGCGTCCACGCCCGCGCCGTCGCAGGCGCGGCATGCCCTTCCCGCGCAGTCTGAACGTCTCGCCGCTTTGTGTGCCGGCGGGGACGTCCATCTCGACGACCCCGTCCACGGTCTCCACCTCGATCGTGTCGCCGAAGACCGCCTGTGGGAAAGAGATAGCCTCCGTGACGCGCAGGTCGTCGCCGTCACGCTCGAACCGCTCGCCCACGTCGACTTCGACGTCGATCAGCAGGTCGCCGTTCGGCCCGCCGTTCTCGCCGGGTGCACCCTCACGCTCCATCCGAAGACTCTGACCAGACCGGATGCCTGCGGGGATCTCCACCGAGAGCGTCGCCTCCTCACGGATGATCCCGTCGCCGGCACATGCCGAACAGTCCTCGCTGTAGAGCTCTCCCTCGCCCGAACAGCGCGGACACGTCGAGGTCTGCTGGACGCGGCCGAGCGGCGTCTGTTGAACCTGCCGCACCTGCCCTTGCCCGTTACACTGTGGACACGTTCGGATGTCTGCGTCGGGTGGATGCCCGCTGCCGTTACACTCATCACATCGGGTCGGACGCGTCAGCGTCACCTCCTTCGTCGTGCCCTCGAACGCCTCCGAGAGGTCGATCGTCAGTCCCGTCCGGAGGTCACGCCCCTGACGCGGCCGGTCGTCGCGGCCGCCACCGCCGCCGAAAAACTGGTTGAAGAGGTCCTCGAACCCGCCGCCGCCGCCGAACGGGCCGCCTGCCCCGCCCGGCCCGCCCGCACCGCCGCCCGTAGCCCCGCGCTTGTCTGCCTCGGTGAACCGGTCGTGGCCGAGTTGGTCGTACTGGCGGCGCGTCTCCTCGTCGGTGAGGACCTCCTTCGCCTTCTGGATCCGCTTGAACCGCTCCTCTGCGTCCTCGGCGTCGCTGACGTCGGGGTGATACTCGGCGGCCTTCTTGCGATACGCCTTTTTGATCTCCTCCTCACTGGCGTCCCGTGAAACCCCGAGTACGTCGTAGAAGTCCTCGCTCATATATCGTCGTCGTTGGGCTTTCGTCTCTCTTCTACCCGCTTAAATGGACCGTCTGTACATCGTCGGCGGTCCGATGGACGCGTGTCACTCCTCGTCGTCCTTGACGTCCTCGAAGTCCGCGTCGACGTATTCCTCCCCGTCATCGCCTGCGGCCTCGGCACCGCCGGGTCCGGCTCCTCCGGGGCCGCCCATACCGCCCATACCACCCGGACCGGCTCCGCCGGCACCGCCGGGTCCGGCCTGTGCGGCCTGCTCTTGATACATCTGTTTGCCGATCTCCTGAAGCTGTTCGGTGAGGTCCTCCGTCGCGTTCGTGATCGCCTCGGTCTCGGCGTCCTCGTCCTCCAATACCGCCTCGACGTCCTCGATGGCGGCCTCGATGTCGCCGATGAGATCGTCGTCGATGTTCTCCTCGTTCTCCTCCACGAGCGTCTCTGCGCGCTGGATCGTCGTTTCCGCCTCGTTGCGCGCCTCGATCCGCTCACGGCGGGCCTCGTCCTCTTCGGCGTGTTTCTCGGCCTCCTCCTGCATCCGTTCGATCTGCTCATCGGAGAGCCCGGCACCGCCCTCGATGGTGATCGATTCCGCGTTTCCGGAGCCCTGGTCCTCCGCGGAGACGTTTACGATCCCGTTCTCGTCGATGTTGAACGACACCTCGATCTGCGGCATGCCGGCGGGTGCTGGCGGGATGCCGGACAGTTGGAACGCGCCGAGCAGCTCGTTCTTTTCGGCGATCTCACGTTCACCCTGGAACACCCGGACGTTGACCGAGGTCTGGTTGTCGGCGGCGGTGGTGAATACCTTCGACTCCTCGGTCGGGATCGTCGTGTTCTTCTCGATCAGCCGCTCGAAGAGGCCACCTTTCACCTCGATACCGAGCGAGAGCGGGGTGACATCAAGCAGGACGATGTCGTCGACGTCGCCCGAGAGCACCCCGCCCTGCACGGCCGCACCGAGCGCGACCGCCTCGTCCGGGTTGACGTTCTTTTTCGGCTCCTTGCCGACCAGCTCCTCGACTTTCTCTTGGACCTGTGGCATCCGGGTGGAGCCGCCGACGAGAATGACCTCGTCGATGTCGGATTTCGCGTAGCCGGCGTCCGAAAGCGCCTGCTCGGTCGGTTCGACCGTCCGATCCAGCAGGTCGGTCGTCAGGCTCTCGAAGGTCGCCCGCGTGACGGACTGTTCGAGGTGGACCGGGCCGCTATCGGTCGCCGTGATGAACGGGAGGTTGATCGTCGTCTCCTTCTTCGAGGAGAGCTCGATCTTCGCCTCCTCGGCGGCGTCTTTCAGCCGCTGGAGCGCCTGACGGTCCTCGCGAAGGTCGATACCGTGGTCGTTTTTGAACTCCTCGGCGAGGTGGTCGATGAGCGCCTCGTCCCAGTCGTCGCCGCCGAGGCTGTTGTCCCCGTTCGTCGCGACGACCTCGTAGACGCCACCGCCGAGGTCGAGAATGGAGACGTCGAAGGTGCCGCCGCCGAGGTCGTAGACGAGGACGGTCTGATCCGATTCGTCGTCGAGCCCGTATGCCATCGAGGCGGCGGTCGGCTCGTTGACGATCCGTTCGACCTCGAAGCCGGCGATCTCGCCGGCGTCCTTGGTCGCCTGCCGCTGTTTGTCGTTGAAGTAGGCGGGGACCGTGATGACGGCCTTCTCGACGTCGTCGCCGAGGTACTCCTCGGCGTCGCGTTTGATCTTCTGCAGGATCATCGCCGAGATCTGCTCGGGGGTGTATTCGTCGTCGCCGATCGCGACGGTGTAATCCCCCTCGCCCATGTGCCGTTTGATCGATTGGATCGTCCGGTCCGGGTTCTGAACGGCCTGATTCTTTGCCGGCTTCCCGACGAGCCGTTCGCCGTCGTCGGAGAACGCGACGACGGAAGGCGTCGTCCGATCGCCCTCCGCGTTCGCGATGATCTCGGGTTCGTCACCCTCCATCACCGCGAATGCGGAGTTCGTGGTACCGAGGTCGATACCGAGGATCTTGTTGCTCGCCATCTTGGGATATTCTATCGGCTTCCGTCGGTTAAAGGTTACTAGATACGCCGAGACCGCGGTTCAGCGTATCCTCGCTCTGTCATGCGATTTTGAGAAACCACTGGTCGTGTGAGACGGTGTCTTTATACTGATCCGCAAATCCAGTTCGTCGCCCGCCGGAGTGACCTCAGATCTCGGAGACGAGGTCCACCAGGGCCGCCTCCGGATCGTCGGCTTTCGCCACGCCCGATGCGAGCAGGATCCCCGAGGCGCCGAGGTCGGCGGCGGCCGCGACGTCCTCGCCGGTGGAGACGCCGGCGCCACAGAAGACCTCGACGTCGGGGTCGACGGCCGCAGCCGCCGCGACAGCGTCCTCGACGATGCCGGGATCGGCCGTCGAAACGGAGACGTCCCCGCCGATGAGCTCCGGCGGCTCGACGGCGACGGCGTCCGGTCCGAGTGCGGCCGCCGCGCCCGTCTGTGTCGGGTTGTTCGCACAGACGATCGTTTCGAGGCCGGCGCGTTCGGCGGCGGTCACCGACCCGTCGATGTCGGCGAGTTTGCGGCGGTTCTCCGAGTGGTTGATGAGCGTCCCGGCCGCGCCGTTGTCCGCGACCGCCTCCGCGAGCGTCGACCCCGTGTACGAGCCATGACCGTTCGAGGAGACGTGTTGTGCCCACGTCTCCACATCCGTTTCCGCGACGCGCGAGAGGTCCGCCGCCTGTGGGGCGACAGCGATTCGGACGCCGGAGGATTCCGCGACGTCGCGTGCGGCGGTCGCGACCTCGATCGGATCACACGGGTACGCCTTCAGGTTCACCAGGATGAACATACCGGTACTCGTGAGCCGTGAGCGCAAATAGCTTCATATTCGTGGTCGATGGAACCGGTGACGGTATCGGTTCGCTTGCCGCCAATCCGTGATCCGTGTTCTCAAACAACACGACTTATACTGTTGGGAGGGGTACTACCATATACCCCCCGCGAGAGGATCCTACTGACGTATGTCGCTGATCGAACTCATCGCCGGCGTTGAGGCCCATGAGGCGACGCTTACGGTCTTTAACGCCGACCCCGGGGTCGCCGAGGACCTCGCGGAGTACTTCTCCGACCGGAACATCCGGATCGAGTCCGCGGTGGCGCCGGACGCGCCGGATTCGTTTACCGTCCTCGCGCGCGACGGTGCGTTCGTCGCGGCGGTGCCGGTCTCGGAGCTGTTACCGGAATACGGCCCGGACGGGGATGGACGCGGTGCGGACGCCGGGAGCGATGGGTCACCGCAGGCGACGCCCGCACGTCCCGGCAAGCCGATCCTTGATCACTTAGATGAGACCATGTTCACCTCCTACTCGCGGGCAGACATGGTCGCCGCCTCACGCGAGATCGAGGATCGGGCATGGCGGGTCGGCCGCGGCGAGTTGCATGCCGGCTTTCAGACGCTCGACGTCTTGACGGGCGAAACGCGGACGTACGACCGGCTCGGCGAGAAGCCCGACTTGGAGGTCCACGCGTACGCCGTCGCGGAGGGCGATGCGCCGACGCCCGAACACTTCACCGTCCACATCGAGCGGACCCCCGAAATACGCGAGACGTGGTTCGTCGCCTTCGACGGTGGCGGGGTTGATGAAGCGAAGTGTGCCCTGCTCGCCGAGGAACGCGAATCCGGGAAGTTCTACGGCTTCTGGAGCTACGATCCGAGCACCGTCGATTATATGATCGACTACCTCACCGAGCGATATGGGTCGCCCGAGAACTCCGAGGGCGACGGCGACAGCGCGGTCGTCTGAGCCGCGCTGTCGCATCGAGAAGCCTCGATCGGCATGAGTCAGCGCTCCCGCTTACCCGCGAGTCGAAGCCCTTAAGAGATACACGGCGAAACCGATGAGTGCGTACGCGGGCTCGTAGATCAGCGGTAGATCACTCCCTTGGCATGGGAGAGGCCCCGGGTTCAAATCCCGGCGAGTCCATGACGGGAGCGCCTGAGGAACATTCCCCATACGGCGCGGCTTCTTTATAACTAATACCCCACTCTGGAGCCGTGAGTTGGTGCGTTGTAGCGGCAACCGATCCCGACCGGAGTTGGAGTGTTCCCATGGGTGCGAGTCGGTTACGGCCAGTTCGATAAGGGGCGATCGAGCGGTCTCACAACTCACCACACACTTATCGGGCGATCGAACAAATGGCCAGTATGGAACTCACGGGTAAGTCGGTCGTCCTTGTGCCCGTCGACCTCTCGGCGGAGGCCACGCTTTCTCCGGGACTCGTCTCGCTCCTAGAGCAGGTCGACGTGGTCCTGCTTGGGTATTACCCAACGCCGGCACAGACGGCCCCATCACAACTTCGGGAGACCAAGGGAGAAGAGGCCCAACGGCGGTTGTCCGCAGTGGCCGGACAGTTCGGTTCATCGAACGGGAGCCTTGTGACGCGGATAGTGTTCACCCACGACCGCCAGGATCCGATCGACCGAATCGCCGCACAGAAAAGCTGCGATGCGGTGTTGATCCCGGGCGATGGCACCGACGAACCGTTCGCACGGATGCTGGTTCCGCTACGTGACCGACGCAACGCCGAGCGGATCCTTGCCGTCGCCGCCGATCTCCTCAGTGACGCCGACACGTCAGTAACGCTCTTTCACGTTCCCGAAGCGGCTGACGGGGTCGAATCGGGTGAAGCGTTGCTTGCGACCGCGAGGGACCAACTCATCGACCGAGGTATCGGCCCGTCCCGAATCGATACGAACGTCGCCGCCCCCGGGAACCCCGCGGCAGGGATCCGCGAGAAAGCCGAGGGGTTCGATCTGATAGTCGCAGGCGAAAGCGAACCGGTATCACGAACGAACATCCTCGGAGGAATATACCGCGCGCTGCAACCGACGCTTACCATCCCACAGATCGTCGTTCGGCGTCTCGACTCATGAACTGGCAGCGTGGGGGCTCCTGTCGTGTGGGTATCCGAGGGATTACTATGGCGCGGCCACAGTATCCAAACGAAAGCAGCATGGACGGGTTCCCATGGATAGGTCATGCAGGTTGATCGGGGGTGCCGTTGGGCCGATCAGCCGTTGGAGAGACCGGGTTACAGCAACGTATGACCGATGACTGCTGAATCCGGCGAACTCGAGCGGAACTTAGGCTTCCTTGAGGCGATGACGATCGGCGGTGGGACGATGATCGGTGCTGGGATGTTCATCCTTCCCGGGATCGCCGCCGACGGTGCCGGCCCGGCGAGTTCGGTGTCGTTTGCTATCGCGGGGTTCGTCGCGCTGTTAGCTGCGCTCTCGCTTTCGGAACTGGCGACGGCGATGCCGCTGGCCGGCGGCAGTTACCACTACGTCAATCGATCGCTCGGGGGACTCTTCGGGAGCATCGTCGGCTGGGGGATGTGGACTGGACTGATGTTCGCGACCGCGTTTTACATGATCGGCTTCGGCCAGTATATCGTCCAGCCGCTGCCGTTTCTCGACGGGCGGGTGCTCGTGGTACTGGTCGGACTGATCGGGTTGTTGTTGATCCTCTCTATCAACTACTACGGCACGGAGGAGACCGGGAAAGCCCAGAACATCATGATCGGCACGCAGGTGTCGATCGTCTTGTTGTACCTCGTTTTCGGGCTGTTTTTCGTCTCGCTCGGTAACCTCGTCGACTTCGCACCGAGGGGCGCGAGCGGGATCGTGGCAACGACGGGCATCGTGTTTGTCACCTTTTTGGGCTTTGAGATCATCGCCACGGTAGCCGGCGAGATCAAGAAACCGGGGAAGTTGATCCCGTTGACCATGATCCTCTCGGTCGTGCTCGTGACGATCCTCTACGTCGTCTTGATGCTCGTGACCACCGGGGTGGTCCCGTATCAGGAGCTCGGCGGGTCGCTCGTCCCGGTTTCGGACGTCGCCTCGGTGATCGCCGGCCCGCTCGGCGTCGGACTCATCGTCTTCGCCGCCGCCGTCGCGGCGATCTCGAGCTCGAACTCCTCCACGCTCGCGGCGTCACGGGTCATCTACGCGATGGGCCGAGACGGGCTGATGAGTTCCTGGCTCAACGAGACGCACGGCTCGTTCAACACGCCCCATCGAGCCGTCATCACGACCGGCCTCGTGACGGGATTGCTCATCAGCCTCGGTCTGGGGGTGGAGGCGATCGTCGAACTGTTGGCCGAGGTCGCAAGCTTCAGTTTCCTCGTCTCCTACGCGCTGGTTCATATCTCACTCGTTGGATTCCGGTATGCCGAGCCGGCCGATTACGATCCGGCGTTCCGTCTCCCTCGGGGCCTCTACCCGGGAGTGCCGATCCTCGGGGTGGTGATGACGTTCGTCGTTATCTCCCAGATGGCACCGCTCGTCCTCATCGTTGGAACCGGTATCGTCGGGATCGGGGTGGGCTGGTACTTCGTCTATGGGCGCCCGAAGGGGCTTGACGCGGGCGTCGTAGAGCGGGCGTACCGGAGTCGCGGACAGCAGCCGTATCGCGTCGTCGTGCCGGTGATGAACCCGGAGACACAGCGGGGGCTGTTGCGCTTTGCGGCCGCGGCGGCAGAGCGGCATGCCGGTGAAAACGGCGCGGAACTCGTCGTCATCAACGTGGTGCAGGCGACGGACGCCGACGGACGCAACGTCGAGGCGGAACGCTTCGAGAGCCAGCGCGAACTCCTCTCCAGTGCGTCCGAGATCGCCGAGGGGCTCCCGGTCAACATCCGTACCGAGGCGGTCGTTGCCGAGGAGGTCGGGTCGGGGATCGTCACCCTCGTCGACGAGGTGGATGCCGACGAGGTGCTGCTCGGCTGGACGGGCGAGATCGAGCAGGGTACCCACGTCTTCGGAAGCGTGATCGATACCGTCCTCGCCGACGTCGACTGTGAACTCTCGCTCGTCAAAGTGACCGAGGCGGAGGTCACTACCGCGGCCGCCCTCGCCGGCCCCGGCCCGAACACGGATGCCGCCGTCAAACGTGCCAAGCAGTTGGCGGACGCCGCCGGGACGCTGCCGGTGTTGCTGAACGCACAGCGGCCGGACGGGGATGGTGCTGTGCCGTTTGACCGCGGCCAGGAGGCGATCCAGTGGATCGCGGAGCGCGCCGGGCTCGACCCCGGTGAGTACGAATCGGAGGTCATCGTCGCCGAGGACATCGATTCCGCGCTCGTTACGGCCGCCGCGGAATACGACATCGTCTGTGTCGGATTGTCAGCGAAGGACAAGCGTGTGCGACAGCTCTTCGGCTCGATCGCCGAGCGGATCGCTCGAAGCGGGACGGGTAACGTAAGCATCGTTCGCGGTCCGACCGAGGACATAGCCAACACCGATTGACATCCTCCACGCGCTGAAGCGCGCGGCTTGCTTCGATTCTCCGTAAAATCGGGACAGGAGCAGACGCCTTCACGCAGATCCACCCTCCGGTACCGGTGCGGAGCGTGGCATCTCACGTGGCTTTTCCCTCCTCGATCACGACGCGGACGGCGTCCAGAACTGC
The DNA here is from genome assembly GCF_900188065.1 of Halorubrum vacuolatum. Taxonomy (GTDB): domain Archaea; phylum Halobacteriota; class Halobacteria; order Halobacteriales; family Haloferacaceae; genus Halorubrum; species Halorubrum vacuolatum. The sequence goes on along the minus strand of NZ_FZNQ01000011.1, from coordinate 57,215 downwards.
TCTAGCGTCGGCGGCGGAAAGCTCACCACCTATCGGCTCATGGCGGAATCGGTCGCCGATCACGTCGCCGACGTGCTTGCCGTCGACGCCGCCGTTACTACGGAACCCGAGCGACTTCCGGAGGCCGACGAAGATATCGTGGTGTCAACCGGTTAACGGTTAATCGAACCGTCGCCGCTTCCCCGTTTCCTTTTAAGTCGGTTCGGACGGTCCCGATCGTATGGCTTCCCTAGAGGATGCAACCGCGATCGTCACCGGAGCAAGCGCGGGGATCGGCGAGACGACAGCACACGAGCTGGCGGAACGGGGCGTAGACCTGACGCTCGTTGCGCGGCGGAAGGAACGGCTGGCGTCGCTCGCGGAGACGCTCCGTGATGCATATGACGTCGACGTCCTCGTCCATGCAGGCGACGTGCGGGAGCGATCGACCTCGGATACGGCGATCGAGGCGACGGTCGACCGATTCGGCAGTCTCGATGTCGTCGTCGCGAACGCGGGCCTCGGCCGGGGCGGCGACGTCGAGACGATGACCGACGAGGAGTTTCACGCGATGCAGGACACCAACGTCGACGGCGTCTTCTACCTCACGCGTGCGGCGCTCCCGGCGCTTCGCGCGAGCGAGGGCAGCCTCCTCCTCGTCGGGAGCTTCGCCGGAAAGTTCCCACGACCGTTCAACCCGGTCTACGCCGCGACGAAGTGGTGGGTGCGCGGGTTCGCCCAGAGCGTCGCCGCACGGGTCGGCGACGACGGCGTCGCCGTCTCCGTGATCAACCCCTCGGAGGTGCGGACCGAGTTCGGGAGCGCGGACGGTGATCCGTTCGAGGAGCGATTCGAGCCGGGAACGGTCACCGAACCGGCTGAGATCGCCGAGGCGATCGCCTTCGCGGCCGCCGCCGGCGGGACGGCCCCGCTCGAGATCGACTGCTACCGGCGGGACAAACTCGCGGACACGTTCTGATCGCTTCGCCCTTCATCACCGGGTTTCACCGACGGCATACGAAAGCACGATACCGTCGTCGAGCCGCTCGGTTCCACGGAGTTCCAACCGCGGAAACGCCTCGATGAAACCGTCGCCGTCAGCAAGCGTCGGGGCATCCCGTCCGCCCACGACGAGCGACCCAACGTACACGTCGAGTTCGTCGACGAGCCCCGCCGCGAAACATGACTGGATCACTTCGCCGCCGCCCTCGACCATCAGCCGATCGACACCGTGTTTCGCGAGTTCGGTGCATCCCGCTTCGAGGTCGACACGCTCCTCGCCGGCGACGATGACCTCCGCACCGGCCGCTTCGAGGGCCTCTCGCCGATCGGATGTCGCTGTTTCGGATACGAGCAGGAACGTCTCCGCGGCATCGTCAAGGACGGCGGCATCCGTCGGGGTCCGGCCTCGTGAGTCCACGACGACCCGGGCGGGATTTCCGGGACGGCCGTTCTGGAGCCGGCTCACGCGCCGTGCCTCCTCTTTTATCGTGAGGCTCGGATCGTCGGCGAGGACCGTTCCGACCCCCACCAAGACCGCGTCGGCGGCCGCGCGGATCCGGTCGACGCGGTCGAAGTCCTCGGGTCCCGAGATCCGTAGTTGCTCGCGGCGGCGGGTGGACAGCTTTCCGTCGACGCTCTGGGCGGCGTTGACGACGACGTGCATATCGGGTCGGTCGCCCGCACCCCGAATGGTCGTTTCGATCGCGTGGACGCCCGGTCGGTCGACATGGCTTTGCCCCCGTCGATCGATGCATCCGCATGAGCGATCCCGCAGCGGATGACCACGAGACGACGACCCAGCCACGCGCTCACCACGTCGGCATCACCGTCGCGGACCTCGACCGCGCCGTCGATTTTTATACCGAGACCTTCGGCTTCGACCTGATCGCGGAGTTCTCCGTGGGCGGCGAGGCGTTTTCGTCGGGGGTCGGTGTGCCCGATGCGACCGGCACGTTCGCCCACCTCGATGCCGACGGCGTTCGCCTCGAACTCGTCGAGTACGAGCCGGCGGGTGAGCCGCTTCCGTCGCCATCGCTCAACCGATCCGGCGCCGTCCATTTCGGACTCTGCGTCGAGGACCTCGAGGTCTTCCATTCGACCCTCGATCCGGCAGTCGAGACGATCAGTGATCCGAAACGGACCGAAAGTGGGACCGAGATACTCTTCGTTCGCGACCCGGAGGGCAACCTCGTGGAGGTGCTGGAGACCGGCTGAGGGGCTCAGGTGTCGTCGTCCGCCGCCTCGCGAAGCCGCGCCGCGATCGCTTCCCCGGCAGTCCCGGGATCCGGCTCGACGATCCGAACGGGGTCGCCAACGCCGACGGCGCCCGGTTCGAGCACCGTACAACAGAGCCCGCCACGTCCCGAGAGCGCGGAGGCGAGCCCCTCCTCGCCCGCGAGCTGCTCGACGTGAGCACACGGCGGTCTCCGGCGTGTGGGGCGTACGCGTGCGTCCCCGATCGCGACCGTCGCATCGAGGAGCGCATCCATCCCTTCCCCAAAGCCACGGACGACGATGTTCCGCCGATGACGGCCGTCGGAGACGTCGATCCCGGTCGCGTCTTGGACCGCTGCCAGCGCCTCGGCGGCGACGAGCGTCACCGCACAGGCGTCCAGCGCGAAGTGCCCACCCTCCCCGCCCACGTCCTCATCCACACAGTAGCGATCGCCGGCAACGCCGCCGGCGACGATCGCAACCCGGTCTTTTCGGACCGGATCGGCGCCGGCGGTCGGCGCGGTAACCAACGACGTGACCGTTCCCGAGGCGGAGTCCACCGGCGAATCCGCCCCCTCCATCATATCGCTCCGAGCAGCTCCGGGTGTTCGGGTTTCAGCCACTCGCGGTGGAGGTAGTAGATGATCGCGATCGGTGGGGCAAAGAGCGCGATGAGGCCGTAGAGCCATTTAAATAGGCCCAGATCCGCAACGTCCTGTTCGGCCAGCGAGAGCGCATCGAGGAGGATCGCGGCGGTGACGAGCGGCGCGAGGATGTAGGCGTGACCGAACCCGATCGCGGCACCGGCGGGCGTCGCCGGCGAGAGGAACAGCTGATCGAGTCCATATAGGAGTCCCCAGCCGACGACCGCGGCGAGCAGGATCCGAAGCCACGGCCCGTTGAACCGACGCTCGGGTGTCTCTCCGGGGGTCGTCGCGTCGTGTGCGTTCACGTTCCATACTACGGAACGGACGGTCATCAACGTCCCGCTTACGTCAGCCGCCACGGTGCAACTCGGACGATCGCCCCGCCGGGAGGCCCATGTTTATAAGCCATCTCCGAAAACGTTCACTATGGTCCGAGTAACCGTTTGGAACGAGTACCGCCATGAGCGCGAAAGCGAGGTCGTCGCCGAGGTGTATCCGGACGGCATCCACGCGGTCCTCGCCGACGTCTTCGAGGAAGCCGGCCACGAGGTTCGGACGGCGACGCTCGATGAGGGTCCCGAGCACGGGCTGACCGAGAAGGTCCTCGCGGAGACCGACGTCCTCACCTGGTGGGGCCACGCCGCCCACGACGAGGTCCGCGACGAGGTCGTCGACCGCGTTCACGAACACGTGCTCGATGGGATGGGGCTGATCGTCCTCCATTCGGGCCACTACTCCAAGATATTCACCCGGCTCATGGGCACGACCTGTTCGTTGAAGTGGCGTGAGGCGGCCGAACGTGAGCGACTTTGGGTCGTCGAGCCCGGCCATCCGATCGTCGAGGGGATCGACGAGTACATCCAACTCGAGGAGACGGAGATGTACGGCGAACGGTTCGACATCCCGCAACCCGACACGCTCGTCTTCTCCTCCTGGTTCGAGGGCGGCGAAATCTTCCGCTCGGGGTGTTGTTATCGGCGCGGCGCGGGCAACGTGTTCTACTTCCGCCCCGGCCACGAGACCTATCCGGTGTATTACGACGAGGACGTCCAGCGGGTGCTCTGCAACGCCGTCGAGTGGGCCGCGCCCACCGACGGGCCGACCCCCGCCTTCGGTAACGCCGATCCGATAGAGGGGATCGATACCTCCGACGACCGAACCGTCCACTGAGGGCTGGTTATAAACCCGGCGCGACCGCAACCTATCCGGCCCGCGATCACTCCGGCCGGTGCACCTTCCCCTCCCGGGCGTCGGCGGCCTTCCGGCGGAGCGCCGCGGCCGCGTTGCTCGCGTCGTAGCCGAAGAAGACGTCCTTCGCGTAGGTCTCCGCGACCGCCGTCGCATGGATCAGGTCGTCCACGTCGACGTTCACGGCGTACAGCTCGATCGAAAACGGCGTCTCCGGCGGCGCACCGTGCACGTCGTAGTCGCCACCGAGCCGCGACCGGAATCCACGTGCGATGGACTCCAGCCAGTAGGTCGTCCCGTAGTGGAGGTCATAGACCGGGACGACGAACTCGTCGACGTGTTCGGCAAGCGCGTCGATATCGAGTCCGGCGCGCGCATGGAGGTGTCCAGGGTACGGGTCGGGGTAGAGCGTCAGGAGGGTCCGTCCGGGGATTCGGTCGGCCGCCTCGGCGACGAACTCGGTGATAACTGCGGCACGCCAGTCGGTCCACTCGTCGTGGTCGCTCTCGGCAAAGAGCCGTCGACAGCGGTCACAGCGACAGTATCCCTCCCGCGGAAAGCCCACGTCATCGAGGCGCACGTCGTCGTTCACGGCGACGCAGTCGTCGATGATCTCCAACAGCCCGGCACGATACTCCGGATGGGTCGGGCAGACGTAGGCCCAATCGAAGTACGTGCGGTCGCGGTTGGCCGGCTCGCCCCGTTCGTTGACCGGCACGAGGTCGGCGTTCTCGCCCGCGGCCGCGTTGTCCCCGAAACACGACACCATGTTGATGGCGTTCGGAAGCGGCGCGGCCGCACGCCCCGTGACGTCCTTAACTTCATAAAATCCCAGGTCGAACGGGTCCATGTCGACCTCGTCGGCGTTTCGCGTGACGACACCGTACATGCCCAACGCTACGGGTGCGGGTCATAAAAACGCGGGCATGGACCCGCAACGACGCGGACATGGGCGCGCAACGGTTCGGCAGTCACCGGGCGGTACGATCGGACTGGCGTGAACCCAGGTTACTCCACTTCAACCGGCTCCTTGTCGCCGGCGAGAAGGAAGTACGCGAGGACTACGAGCGACAGCACGAGGACGAGCTTGGCCTTCTTGCTCATGGATACATATCGAACGGGTGGCGGCTAAAATCTACCGCCGAACGCGTTGCCGATCGGTCCGTCGGTCAGACGTCGATGTGTGCAGCGATGTCGTCGCGAATGATCGTCGAACAGTAGCCACACCGAACGCCGTTGCCGACGACCGCGAACTCCGTCTCGACGGGCTCGCCGGCGTTGGTGATACAGTTCCGGTTTGGACACGAGAGCACACCGGAGACGTGCGTCGGCCGAATGACGCGATTCTTTTCGACCACATCGAACTCCCGAATGATGTTGATGGTGGCCTCCGGGGCGATGAGCGAGAGGACATCGACCTCCGAGGAGGAGAGTTCGCGATCCTCAACCTTGACGACGTCCTTGCGGCCGAGCCGATCGGATGGGACGTTCATGCCGATGGAGACGCCAAGCCCCTCCGAGCCGTCGATCCCGAGGATGGCGAGCACGTTCAGCGCCTGTCCCCCCTCGACGTGGTCGATGACGGTTCCGTTGCGGATCTTCGAGACGCGGAGTTCGTGGTCGCTCATTGTGTGCCCTCCAGTAAGGTGTCCAAAAGCGCCATTCGTACCGGGACGCCGTTGTGTGCCTGCTCGAAATACCGCGCGTGACCGGAGGTGTCCACGTCGGCGGCGATCTCATCGACGCGGGGAAGCGGGTGCATCACGATGAGATCCTCGCGTGCGTCCGCGAGCGTCCCCGCGTCGATCCGGTACTGGCCAGCGACCCGGTGGTACTCGTTCTCATCGGGGAACCGCTCCTTTTGAATCCGGGTCACATAAAGGACGTCGAGTTCCGGGAGCACGTCCTCCAGATCCGTGTGTTCACGCAGCTGTGCGCCCGCTTCATGCAGATCGAACCGCACCGAGCGTGGGAGCCGAAGCGAGTCGGGGCTAATGAAGTGCTGGTTGACGTCGAAGTTCGTGAGCGCCGCCGCCAGCGAGTGGACCGTCCGTCCGTACTTCAGATCGCCCATGATCCCGACGGTCAGCCCGTCGAGACCGTGATTCTCCCGAACGGTATATAAATCAAGCAACGTCTGTGAGGGGTGTTGACCCGCGCCGTCGCCGGCGTTGATAACCGGCACGTCGACGAACTCGGCGGCGAGCGTCGCCGCGCCCTCGCTCGGATGGCGAAGCACGATGGCGTCGGCGTAGCCCTCGATGACGCGGACGGTGTCCGCGAGCGACTCGCCTTTGGTCACCGACGAGGACTCGACGGTCCCCATGTCGATCGTGTCCGCCCCCAACCGCTTTGCGGCGGTATCGAAGCTCATCTTCGTTCGCGTGCTCGGCTCGAAAAAACAGAGCGCGAGCACCGTCTCGGCGTGCCGGTCCGCGAACGCGGCGGGGTCGGCCGCGATCCTGCGGGCCCGGTCGAGCACCGCCTCGATGTCATCCCGCGAGAGCTGTGTCGCGGTGATGAGGTGGTCCTGACGCATCGTCAGAGAGGGTGCGGGCAGCGACCTTGAATCTCCCGGCTGGGGGCCGCCAGTCAGTATGCACCCTCGTGAATATCGGCTGTGTCGACGCTACGAGATCCGAAACGGTCGGCATCCCATCCGTCAAAAAGCAGCCCTCGCCCTCTCAGTCGTCCCCCGCCGTCTCAATCGTTCCGCGCCATGTCCGGACGATACGCCTCGCTTATACCCTTCCACTTGCCCGATCGGAAGCGCCAGTAGTTGATCGCCGCTGGCACGCTCGTCTCCGCGAGAAATGCCAGATAGAGCCCCCAGAGCCCGAGCGCCGTCGTCGCACCGATATACGCGAGCGGGATCGCGACGAGGAACATCCCGATGAACTGACTCACGAACGGCACCTTCGTGTCGCCGGCGGCATCGAGCGGGCCCGCGGCACCTCCCGAGACGCCCTGAAAGGTCACCGCCACGCACGCCGCGTAGACGAGCGTCACCGCGATGGGCACCTCGGGACTCTCCGGGCGCTCCGCGAAGAGCCGCACGATGTTCGGGGCAAAGGACGCGATCAGCGCGGCGGAGACGAGGTAGGTGGCGACCGAGAACCGAATGATGTCGCGGGCATACGCCTCCGCTTCCGCCGTATCGTTCACGCCGAGCTCCTGGCCGACGAGGCTGGAGGAGGCGAGCCCGAACCCCCACCCGGGCGTGTTCATGATCCCCCAGATACGGCGGGCGATGACGAACGCCGCGACGGTGTTCTCGCCGAAGACGTCGACGATGGCGAGCATCGGGAACTCGGCGACGACCCAGACGAGGTTCCGGAGGCCGACCGGCAGGCCGATCTCGACGAGATCCCGGAGCATATCCGGATTCAGATACGAGCCGAACGGGTCGATCCGCACGGGGAACTCGCCGATCCCGGGGAGCCGACCCCACGTGAGCCCGAGCGCGAAGGCCCCGGTCACCGTCGCGTTCGCGAGGACGGTGCCGATCGCCGCCCCCGCAACACCCCAGCCAAGCCCGAGCACCAGCCACGCCGTGAGTATCACGTTCGCGACCGCTCCGCCGGCCCGCACGAGCATGGCGGTGTAGGCGTCATCACAGCCGACGAGGATACGGCTCCCGACGAGGTTCAATCCCGCAAGCGGGACGGCGAGCCCGACGATCCGAAGGTACTCAGCACCGAGGCCGATAGCCCGCTCGTTGCTGCTGAGAAGCGCGATAAGCTCGTGCGGTATGGTCCAGAAGACGGCGGTGACGGGGAGACTGATGAGGACGACGAGGAGCGCGCTCGCCCGGACCGCGTCCCCGAGTTCCGCGAACGCCTCCGCCCCGTATCGCTGGGAGACGAGCGCGATGGTTCCGCCGGCGACGCCGCCACCGATGGCGAACGCCAGCCCCCAAAAGGGCCCGGCGAACCCGACACCCGCGACCGCGCTGGTCCCGACGGCGACGCCGACCATCGCCACGTCGACGGCGTTCTTCGACATGCGGGCGATACCGGTGACGATCCGCGGCCAGGCGAGATCCGTAGTGCGGACGACTCGGTGGCGGTCGATCAGCCCGGCGCGAGCCAGCGCGAGGCCGATGGAGAGGACGACGAGGCGGATCGGGTTGGGGACGCGGGACACTGCGAACACGGGGAGTTTTATCTCGGTATAAAAGGGCCTTCCTTACCCGGCAGCGGTCACCGCCTCCGGGCCCGACGGGAGATCATCAGCGGACGATGCCACGGGAACGCTCACGTCCCGGAGACGAGATAGACGGCGATCACCGCGAACACGATACCAATACCCTTCCGTGCCGTGAACGACTCGCCGAGAAGGACGATGCCGATGACCGAGGAGAACACGAGGAACATCGCGAAGATCGGGGTGACGACGCTCACCGGACCCAACGCGAGCGCCCGATAGAGCGCGATGATCCCGATCCCGAGGAATATCCCGGCCGCGATGACGTGCGGGAGTTTCGAGGAACCGAGCGTCCCGGTGACCTCCTGACCGGTGTAGACGACGATACTCGCCGCGAGCCCGACCAAGATCAGGTTCGTGATGATGACGGCGACGTCGCTCGGAATGGCGTCGGGACCGGTCGTTGCGACCCGCATGAGCGGGGAGACGAGTGCATACGCACCCATCGAGAGCAGGGCGTACGGGAGATACGAGGCAGCACTCATACCGTGAGTGGCACCCGCGGCGGGTAGTAATTGACGAAGCCGGCACGTTGCTGGGGAGCGGAGCCACAGTGAGTCGGCGACGGAGCACCATGTTGCATAATGCTGAATCCAGCGATTCACGGCCGATGGAACGTTCGCCGTTTTCGGGGAAAACACCTTTTTAACCGTAGTCCCATCGGATCGGCATGTCCGCTCGCCGCCTCGGTTTGGAGACGGCCTCATTGACCCCGCTACACTGGGGGGCCATCGCGATGGCGCTCGTGAGCGCAGCCGTCCATCTCATTATCGCGGTCGTAGACCTGCCGTTGACGAGCCCCTTCGGGATCGGCTTCCTGATCGCCTTTGCCGGGTTCATCGGAGGCGTGTTGCTCGTATTGTTCGACGTCCGGCGGCGGCTTGTCTACCTCGTCGGGATCCCGTTCACGGCCGGGCAGATCGTGTTATGGGCCCTGCTTAATGAACCGACGCTCGCGACGATCGAGACGATAGAAGTGGTCGATAAACTCGCACAGATCGGGTTGATCGTGGCGCTCGTCGTGTTGCTCCGCCGTGAGTGAGTCACCCCCGTTGGTGGCGGCCGAGTCGCCCCCGCTTAGGAAACGCCTTCGAGCTCACGGCGTGCTAGCGGTCCGCGACGGCCTCACCCAACCGGTGGCCCGTCGGATACCGATCGCGTGGTGTCGACGGATACACCGACTGCGACGACGGCTTGAGCCAAGGCGCTATACCGACGCTCATCCGTTCCGTCTGATCGAGGTGGACCCCGCCTCGATCACCGGAAGCCTGCTTCCGCACGCGCCGAAACGACCCCAGTGGGGCCGGGTGATCGACGGCGACTGGGATCAGCATGCCGAGCGGTTCGCCGACCGTGCGGTCGTCCGCGGGCTCCGTGAACACTTCGAGGAGGGGACGCCGTGGCGCGAGACGGCGTTGCTTGCGGCCTTCCGTGAGCAGCTCTCGCGATTCGGCAACGCCTGGGGCTACCGCAGCATCGAGGGGTTCGAGCCGCGATGCCGAGAGATCGAGCGGCTGTATACGTCGCTCTCGACCGATGGCTACCGACGACAGGAGACGCTCGCGGGCCGCGACCGACCGACGCTTGCCGATCGCGCCGACGAGATAAACGTCGACATCGGGCGGGACGGAACGCTGTACTGGCGGGCGTATGGTCAACATCGACTCGCCATCGCCAAACTGCTCGACCTCGAATCGATCCCCGTGTTGTGCCATCGACGACACCGGCAATGGCAGGCAAAACGGGACCGCCGTCGGCTAACGGGTGCGACCAAGGCGACCGTCGATCATCCGGACCTCACTCCGCTGACGACACGCACCGGCGGCACGCGAGCGGTGACACGATGACCGCCACGGTCGGGGCGGCGGGACGCACACCGCCGTGGCGGCCCTACGCGTTGGTGACGCTCTGTGGTCTGCTGGTCGTCAGCGGGACGGTGGGGTTGCTCGCAACGATGGAGACGGTGGCCATCACCGGGTGGGTCGGTGGCGGTGTCGCGGGCTCGTTCGCAGCGCTGACGGTCGTCATCGGCTGGGTGATGGCGTCGACGACGCCGCGGGCGGGAGAACGACGTATCACCGCAGCCACGTGGATCACGCTCTGTCGGGGTTGGGCGCTCGTGGTGTTCACGGGGGTCGTCGCGCTCGCACCCACCGCCACACGGATCGGGTGGATCGCCCTCGGGCTGTTCCTCGCGGCGATCACGCTCGACGCCGTCGACGGCGCGGTCGCCCGTCGCACCGAGACGGAGACGGCACTCGGCGCGCGTCTCGACACCGAGGTCGACGCGCTCATCGTGCTCGTCGGGACGGTCGCGACGGTCGCGCTCGGTCTCGTACCCGCCGTGTTCCTGCTCGTCGGACTCGCCCGTTACGGGTTCGTTGGCGGCGTCGCGCTCCGACGACGGCGTGGGCTGCCGGTGTATGACCTCGAAGCGAGTCGGTACCGAAAGGTGACGGGCGCGCTGATCATGGGAACCATCGCCCTCGGGTTGCTTCCGACGGTCGATCCCGCCGTCTCGCGGGCGGTCGGCTGGCTCGTCACCGGACCGATCCTCGCACACTTCGTATGGGATTATTTCGGGGTTTCGGGCCGTCGCGGACGTCGAGGGAGAACGGTGCGCGATGGAGGCTGGACGGTGCACGATGGGGAACGTTCAGGGGCGGGCGAGCCGAAAGGCGATCGATGACAACCGGTGATGGGTTCGAGCGACACACGGTCGGCCCCGGCGGCGAGTACATCGTTGGCGACGCGCTCGCGGCGCTTGCGGACGATGACGACGAGGCGGCAGCGATCTTCCTCGACGACGCCTGGGCACGACCCGGTCGGCGCGAGCAGACGAGCGTCAGCTACCAACTGCATCCGTTCGACGACGATCAACCCGCGGACGGCCCGCAGGTTACCGACGCGTTGACGACGACCCAGATCATCGACGCCTGCTATGGGGCGCTCATGCCGGGCGGATGGCTCATCGCCGACGTCGACGACTGGCTCCTCCCTCGATTCGTCTCGTACCTCCGAGAGACGTGGGGCGATGCGACCGAACAGCACGAGGGCGGCGGCTTCCGGCGGATCGGTGGCGTCACGTACCTCACCGCGGACGGCCAGCCCGACCGCGACACCCACGGTCCGTTTCTCTCAACCGGCGGATACAGCGTCGTCTTCGCCCACAAGGGCCCGACCGAGAGACGCACCGCCGTCTCGGCCCGACAGGTAGCCCGATGGCCGACCGAGACGTACGGCCGTGGCGGACGCGCCAAACCGGTCGAGCCGTATGCGGCGTGGCTCTCCGGGCTGGTGGAGCCCGGCGAACTCGTGATCATCCCCTGTGCGGGCACCGCGCCGGCGGCGATCGCGGCACGGCAGACCTTCGGTGACGACGCGCGGTTCCGCTGTATCGACATCGAACCGGCGGCGTACGAGGGGTTCAAGCGACGGTACGCGGCGCACATCGACCGATAGGGAGTGTTCGATCCACGCGCCGAAGCCCTCCCGAACGGCGAAGGCTTCCGGCATACCCATATGTTAATGGATCTTCATCGCTGACGGACAGACGAATGAGGGAGCACGATGTCATCGTGGTCGGTGGCGGCGGGGCCGGGTTGCGCGCGGCGGTCGCCGCACACGAAGCCGGCGCCGACGTCGCGATCGTCTCGAAACTCCATCCGGTCCGCTCGCACACCGGTGCCGCTGAGGGAGGGATCAACGCCGCGTTCCACGAGCGGGACTCGCCCGAAACCCACGCGTACGACACGATGAAGGGCGCTGACTATCTCGCCGATGCGCCCGCCGTCGAGGCGTTGTGTCGGGAGACCCCCAAAGAGGTGATCCAACTCGAACGCTGGGGGATGTCGTTTTCACGAAACGACGCGGGCGAGATCGACCTGCGATATCTCGCGGGTCATTCCGCGCCGAGAACGACGTATGCCGGTGCGGAAACGGGCCATCACCTCCTTCACACGCTCTATCAGCAGGTCGTGAAGCGTGGGATCACGATCTACGACGAGTATTACGTGCTCTCGCTCGCCGTGACTGACGTGCCGAACCCGGACGACCGTCGATGTCACGGGGTGGTCGCCTACGACCTCGCGACCGGCTCGCTCGAAGGCTTCCGGGCGGACGGCGGCGTCGTCCTCGCCACCGGCGGGCTCGGACAGGTGTACAACCACACCACGAACGCCGTCTCGAACACCGGCGATGGCGTCGCGATGGCCTACCGGGCCGGCGCGGCCGTACAGGACATGGAGTTCGTGCAGTTCCACCCGACGACGCTTCCCTCCACGGGCGTGCTCATTTCCGAGGGCGTCCGCGGCGAGGGTGGGGTCCTCTACAACCGTGAGAACGAGCGGTTCATGTTCGAACGCGGCTACGCGAACAACGCCGGCGAGCTCGCCTCCCGCGACGTCGTCTCGCGGGCGGAGCTATTCGAGATTCAGGACGGGCGCGGCTTCGATGACGACCACGTTCATCTCGACATGCGACACATCGGCGAGGGTCGGATCCGCGACCGGTTGGAGAACATCATCCACCTCGCTGAGGATTTCGAAGGCGTCGATCCGACCGCGGAGCCGATGCCGGTTAAACCCGGACAGCACTTCGCGATGGGTGGGATCGAGACGGACGAGTACGGACAAACGAGTATCGAGGGACTCTACGCCGCCGGCGAGTGTGCCTGTGCATCCGTCCACGGCTCGAATCGACTAGGCGGTAACGCGCTTCCCGAGCTGATCGTCTTCGGGAAACGGGCCGGCGAGCGGGCCGCGAGCGACGATCCCGTTTCGGCGTCGATCCCGACCGGCGCGGAGGCGAGGACCCGGACGTGGGGCGGATCGATCGACGCGCCGATCGGGGATCCGGAGCCCGATCCGCTCACGGCGATGGACGGTGGACGGGCCGATGAATCCACGGTCGATGACTCCCCAGCAGCGGTCGTCTCCCGCGCAGTCGAACGAGAGCGCCGTCGGATCGACCGGCTGATGCAACGCGATGGAACCAACCACGCCGTGATCCGCTCGACGCTTCAACGTGCCTTCGAGGAGCACGTCAACGTCTTCCGGACGCGCTCCGGGCTCGAATCGACGCTGGAGACGCTCGCACGATGCCGCCGGCAGTATCAGGAGGTCGGCGTTTCGGATCCATCCCACACGTTCAACACCGATCTCATCCAGACGATCGAGACGCGAAACATGCTGGACGTCGCCGAGGCGATCACGATCGGCGCGTTCGTCCGCGAGGAGTTCCGCGGAGCACACTGGCGGCTGAACCATCAGACGCGCGACGACGAGGAGTGGTTACGCCACACGTACGTCACGTGGAACGGTGGGCGGCCGGCGGTTCACTTCGGGCCGGTATTGCTGAGGGGTGAGATGCGGACGTACGAACCGAAGGTGCGAAGTTACTGACCGGACGCTCAAGCGAGCGATCAGTAGGTCAATACGACCTGAAGCGCCTCCTCGGGACGCCCATCGAGGAGCTCGTATGCCTCCTCGGCACGCTCGAAGGGAACCCGGTGGCTGATCAGCGTCTCGGCGAGGGAGCCGTCCAATCGGTCGAGCACCGTCGAGATCCGCCGTTCGGTGTCCCACCGACCCCGGAGTTCGGGGGCGATCGTGCTCACTTGACTGGATCTGATGGTTATCCGGTCACGATGGAACCGGCCGCCCAGATCGATCGGTGCCCGTTTCGTTCCGTACCAGGAGCCGACGATAACCCGACCGCCGTACCCGACGGCGGAAACGGCGTCATCGAGCACGGCGGGACGGCCGGAGAGTTCGACGGCGGCATCGAACCCGTCGATGCCCTCCGCACCGTCATCGGGATGGATCGTCTCGTCCGCACCTAATTCACGGGCGACGGTTCGCCGCCGCTCGATCGGATCGACGACGACGAGGCGATCGAGCGGAAACGCGGCGAGCAGTCGGACCAGACAGAGCCCGATCACGCCGGCCCCGAAGACGACGATCTCCTCGCCGAGTCGGGCTCCGAGATCGAGTGCCAGCGTCGTCGCCGTCTCAACGGAGGGGATGAGCGTCGCCGTCTCGGCGTCCATTTCGGGTGGCACCGGAACCAGCACGTCCGGCGACGCGGTGAAACGCGTCTGGTGTGGGGTGAACGAAAAGACCGTCCGTCCGGCCCATTCGTTCGAGACGTGTTCGCCAACTGCCTGTACCTCACCAACGGCCGCATAGCCGTAGCGCATCGGATAGGAGAACTCGCCGGAAAGCGCCTCGATGGTCTTGTCCCGAGGGATTTCGGTCGGTGCCTGCCCCCGATAGACGAGGAGTTCGGTCCCCGCGCTGATGGCGGAGGCGACCGTCTCGACGGCGACTTCGTCGCGATCGGGTGGTCCTCCGTCGATCGGCTCGGTCTCGACGGAGCCGGGCGCGGTGAAATAGAGCGCGGACCCTGCCATGTCTCATCCACGTCCCGAAGCGTGTTAAACACACGGCGACCCGTGGGCCGAACCTTCCCCGAGACGCCCGTGGTGAACGCCGTCAAGTCCACCCGGTACCGGCGGGGTTTTCACTCGCCGACACGCAGGGGTGATATGGAGCTGTTCGCCGTGCCGGACCTCCCGGAGATCCGGGAAGGGGACGACCTCGCGGCGCTGATTCGCGAGCGCGTCGACCTCCGCGAGGACGACGTCGTCTGTGTCGCGAGCACCGTCGTCTCGAAGGCCGAAGGTCGCCTCTTCGACCTCGAGGAGTTCCCGCCGAGCCCACGGGCGAACGAGCTCGCGACCCGGCTGGGCGAGCTGACCGGCGAGGAGAAAGACCCGCGATTCGCCCAGGCCGTTCTCGAAGAATCGACCGAGTTGATCATGGAGGCCCCGTTCCTCCTCACCGCCACCCGGTTCGGTCACGTCGGCGTCAACGCCGGCATCGACCGCTCGAACGTCGCCGACGGCGACCTCCTCCTGTTGCCGAAACGCCCCACCGAGAGCGCCGAACGGATCCGCGCGGGACTCGACGCCGATCGGGTGATCGTCACCGACACCTGCGGGCGGCCGTTCAGACACGGACAGCGGGGCGTCGCGCTCGGCTGGGCCGGGTTGCCCGCCAGCCGCGATTGGCGCGGCGAACGCGACCGCGACGGCCGCGAACTCGGCGTCACCGTCCAGAACGTGATCGATGAGCTAGCGAGCGCGGCCAACCTCGTCGCCGGCGAGGGCGACGGCGGAACGCCGGTCGTCGTCGTCCGCGGGTGGTCCTTCGGCGACCATGCGGGCTCCGATGCGCACTTCCGCGAGGTCGACGGCGACTACGTCCGGCAGGCGCTTCGCGAGTGGCGATATACTGGAGGGATACACTAACCGATGCTTGGAATCGAACTCACCCCCGAACACGAGTTGGATCGTCTCGTCGACCTCGGCGTCCGCGCCGAAGCGGCCGGCTACGACGCCGTCTACTCGACGTGTCACTACAACAACCGCGACCCGTGGGCGTTCCTCTCACGGCTGGCGATGGCGACCGACGAGGTCCGACTCGGACCCGGCGTCGCCAACCCGTATGAGACCCACCCCGTCACCCTCGCCTCCCGGATCGCCACCCTCGATGAGGCCTCCGGCGGGCGAGCCGTCTTCGGGCTCGGCCCCGGTGACCCCTCCACGCTTTCGAACCTCGGATTGGCGGACAAGCGCGGGCTCCGGTCCGTGTTGGAGGCGTTCAAGGTCGCCCAGCGGCTCTGGGCCGGCGAGCGCGTCGATCACGACGGCACGTTCGATGCGACCGACGCCGGGCTGAACTACGAACCGCCACAGGGCGCGTCGATCCCCGTCCACGTCGGCGGCGAGGGCCCACACATGTGTCGGATGGCCGCGAAACACGCCGACGGCCTCTTATATAACGGCTCACACCCCGACGACCTCGCGTGGGCCCGCGAGCAGGTCGACGACGGGCTCGACGCCCGCCCCGACGAGCGCGGCGCGTTCGAGCTGATCGCCTACGCCGCCGTGAGCGTCGATACCGACGAGGAAGCCGCCCGCGAGGCCGCCCGTCCACCGGTCGCCTTTATAACGGCGGGGGCGGCCCCGCCCGTCCTGAAACGTCATGGGATCGATCCCGAGGCGGCCGAAGCGATCGGCGAGCACGTCGCCGCCGGGGAGTTCTCGGAGGCCTTCGAGCGGGTGACGCCGGCGATGATCGACGCGTTCTGTATGGCCGGGACGCCCGAAACGGTGCGCGAGCGGGCCGCTGCCGTCGCCGAGTACGCCGATGGCCTCGTCGTCGGATCGCCGCTCGGGCCCGATCTGGAGGCGAGCATCGATCTCGCCGCCGAGGCGGTCGACGGACTGTTTTAAATGGATCGGGGGAGATCGGGTAGTTGAACCGTTCTTTGGCCGGATATATTATACACGAAAACGTCGAATCGTATATCAAAAGGGTGAGTCATGACACGACGTCAACGGCGGGATCGACCCGTGAGCGAGGCGGAATATATGGAGATGCCGAACCGCATTAGCCAGCATTTCGAGCGTGTTCGAGATCTCCTGAGTGACGAACTGGACGAAGACACCGATTGACATCTTCCGCGACGAAAGCCGTGGGCATTCTTTTCGAATTCCTATAAGCTGATTCCGGCGCACGACTCCGAGCGCCCCAAGGGTGCGAGGAGACCGCGCAGCTGTACCGGAGCCCGCGGAGATCGGTCGCGACGAGGCTGTGGAGGCTTGCAGAGTACGGATCGACGGACCGAGACGGCAAGGGATAGTTTCAGGCTCCTCGGAAACACTGCGTTCGGTATGCCACCGTCATCGTTCGAGCGTGTCGAGTCCCCCGACGCCTCGACCATCTTCGAGTATCACGATCTGACCCCGCCGACGACCGCCGACGTCTACCGCGCCAGACGGGTGCTCAGCGATCACCTCCCGCGGACGCCGCTTATAAAAAGCGAATGGCTGTCGGAAACGTACGGGGCCGAGATCTACCTGAAACGCGAGGACACCCTCCCGACGGGATCGTTCAAGATCCGTGGCATTACCACGCTCGTCGCCGGGTTGGACCCCGCGTTCCGGCAGCAAGGGGTGATAACGGCGAGCGTCGGCAACTACGGACGGGCGCTCGCACAGGCCGCCCGCTGGTTCGACACCGAGGCGATCGTCGCGGTCCCGGAGGGAACCGGGAAGAACCGGATCGAGGGGATCGAACGGCTCGGTGGGCGGGTCGAAATCGTCGGGGCGGATTACGATGACGCCGCGGACTGGGCCGCCGACCTCGCCGCCGAGGAGGGCTACCGATACGTCCATCCCGGAAACGAACGGGGGGTGATCGCCGGGACCGGCACCGCGGGACTCGAGATCGCCGAGGACCTCCCCGACGTGGACCTCGTCATTGGACCGATCGGCGCCGGCAGCATCGGGGCCGGCTACGGCCTGTCGGTCGGGGCGGTTACGGACGCCGAGGTGATCGGCGTGCAGGCGGCCGAAGTGGATGCGGCCGCTCGGGCATGGCGCAGCGGGGAACTCATCCCACAGGAGGAGGCCAACACCTTCGCCGACGGCATCGCCGCACGCGTCCCGTACGCCCTTCCGATGGCCGTCATGCGCGAGCACGTAGACGAGATGTACACGGTGAGCGAAGCGGCGATCATCGAGACCGTCGGGAAGCTGTTTCGCGAGGAGCGGATCCTGATGGAGGGCGCGTGTGCCCCACCGTTCGCCCTTCTCGAGGATCTCAGCGAGGAGATCAACGGTCAAACGATCGTCATCCCAGTCACCGGTCGGAACCTGCCGGGAGCGAAGGTCGAGCAGGTGCTCGTCGATCGGTGAGGCGTCCGTTCTCGAACGAGGCCGGCCCGGACCACAATCGCTTTGCACGGGCCGCGGCTTGGACCGAACATGACGCGGGTGTGTCTCGTCGGGGACCCGGATATCAACCTGCTGTATGAGCTGCTCTCGCGGGAGACCGCCCGTGACGCGCTCGCGACCTACGAGATCCACGAGCCGTTCGCGAACAGCGTCGCGGTGGATACGGTGAGCCTCGGGGCCGCGGTGGCGCTGCTCAACGACCTCAACTGGTACTGCGTCCGCTTCGTCGCGGAAGCGCTCGTGCTTGAACCGTCGATCTCCGGGACCGAGTGGCTCTCGCGCGAACTCGCCGGTGCGGTCCGCGACGGCGATGTGCCGCCCGAGGAGACCGACCAGCGGCTCAAGATATTCGGGCTCGTCGAGGACGAACTCGTCGAACCGCTCTTCGTCCGACGGGTTCAGGGATCGATTCCCGAGTACGATCTTCGCGAGGTTGAGGAGACGCTCGTCGTCCGCGTGAGCGAATCGGAATTCGGCGGCTGACGGCTGTGTATATCTCCTCCCCGTCCGTCAGCGAGCACGGCAAGATCCCGCCGGGAGCGTAGCGCTTTCCACCTTTCGACACCAGCGAACGGGTATGCACGAGATCGTCCTGCTCGTCGACACGCTGTTCCCGCGCGGGTGGGAACACTACCTGTTCGGGGGGCTGCTGATCGGGCTCGGAACCGCCGTGATCTACGCCGGAACCGGCATACACGCGGGCGCGAGTACGTTCCTCGAATCGACGCTGTCGTACGGCTCGAAGCTGCGCCGCTTCCAACAGCCCCGGTTTATCGCCTCGCGTGACTGGCGGGTCGTCTTCACGCTCGGGATCGTCGCCGGCGCGGCCGCGTACTCGCTCGTGACGGGCGAGTTCGGCTGGACGACCGAGGTTCAGCCGTGGCGGCTCCTGCTCGGCGGCGTCCTCATCGGGATCGGTACGCGGCTCGGCAAGGGCTGTACCTCCGGGCACGGCGTCTGTGGCGTCGGATCGGGCTCACGGGCGTCGATCCTCAACGTGGCTATCTTCATGCTCGTCGCCATCGGCGTCGCCCAGTTCGTCTTCGCGCTGGGGGTGCGACCATGACCGACCCGACCCCGCCCGAGCGAGGTGCGTCGCCGATGAGCGGCGCCGGGATCATCGCCGAACACGAGAGCCACCCGCTCTTTTTGCCGCTCGTCTTCCTCGGTGGGGCGATCTTCGGCGTCGGACTCGCGATGAGTCAGATGGCCCGCCCGGAGATCGTCTTAGAGTTCCTGCAGTTTCGTGACCTCGGGCTGCTCTTCGTGATGGGCGGGGCAAGCGTCGTCGTCGGGATCACCTTCTGGGCGTTGACGCTGTCGGGACGTTCGGCTCCGATGACCGGCAAACGGTTCGGTCGCCGACTCAAGTCGATGGATCGGGACGTGATCGTCGGCGGCGGGATCTTTGGGGTCGGTTGGGGGCTGTCCGGGATCTGCCCGGGTGCCGCCTATGCGAGCCTCGGGATCGGCAACGTCGTCATCCTCTACGGCGTGCTCGGGATGTTTATCGGTGCGTATCTGCAGGGCTATCTCCGCGAGACGCGCGCGGATGCAGCGGCCCCGTCACCGGCGGACTGACTCGCTTTTTGTTGCCGGAGTGAGCCGCTTTTTGATCGCCGGGATGGCGACGAGTGACGAAAACGCCAAGGTCGCTCGCCGAGACGCGAACGTATGCGACTCGAGGATTACTGGGGTATCGGGCCGAAGACGAGCGAGACGCTCGTTGAGGCGCTCGGAACCGAGCGAGCCGTCGAGGCGATCGAGTCGGCGGACGTTCGGGCGCTCTCCGATGCCGGGCTCCAACGCGGCCGCGCGACCCGGATCCTCCGGCGGGCCAACGGCAAGGCCGGGATGGACGTCCTCGCCACGGGCGACGCCCGCGCGGTCTACGACGAACTGCTCTCTTTGGCGGCCGAATACGCGCTGACCGCACACGCCGGCGATCGGATCCGCGTGCTCACACCACTCACCGACCGCGAGGCGATCGAGGACCGGTTGACGGAGGTGATGACGGCCCGTGACGCCTGGGAAGGGCTCTCCGAGACCGAGCGGGATCGGGTCGTCGAGGCGTTCAGGGCCTATGACGAGGCCGGCGCCACCGATCGGGCCGCCGTCGAGGCGGCGATCACGCTTCGTGAGGCCGGGCTGTCCGGGGAGGCGTTCGACACCCTCGCGGCGCTCGACGTCGATGCCCTGCGTGACGCCGTCGGGGCGCTCGGGGGCGTCAGGGGATCGCTCGGTGACGCTGCGAACGTGGGCTCCGGGGACCCGACAGAAGCGACCATCGCGACGGGGGCCGACGAGGAACTCGATCGCCGACGCGAGCGTCTCGAAGCGGCACGGGGGCTGGAGAACGCCGCCTTCGACGTGATCGACGCGGTGCGTGACGGTTCCGCTCGGGACTTCGAGGCGTTCCGCGCGGGCGTCGTCGAGCATCTCGCAAGCGAGACGGGGATCGAGCCGGCGACGATCCGGTCGGCCGCCCCGGACGACGCGCTCGACGCCGCGGACTTCGTCTCCGGCACCCTTCGCGAACTCGTTTCGGAGCTGGAAGCCGACGTCACGGAGCGCGAGGAGGCGGTGGCCGAGACGCTCCAGGCGCGGCTTGCGGAGGCCGGCGAGGACGTCACCCGCGCGGTCGAGGCGGTCTCGGCGAACGCGGTTCATCTCTCACTCGGGCGGTTTGCCGCCGAACACGATCTGCGTCGCCCGAGGTTTGTCGATGACGGGATCGCGGTCCGAAACGCCCGGAACCTCTTCATTACGGGTGACGTTCAGCCGGTCACGTACGGGATCGGGACGCACGGGTTGGCGGACGTGCCGGATCTGAGCGGGACGGAACGACCGCCCTCCGGCGACCGTGTGAGCGTGCTCACGGGGGCGAACTCCGGGGGCAAGACGACGCTCTTGGAGACGCTCTGTGCGGTCGCGCTGCTCGCCTCGATGGGGCTGCCGGTGCCGGCCGAGGAGGCCGAGGTCGGCACGTTCGACCGCGTCGTCTTTCATCGACGCCACGCCTCGTTCAACGCGGGGGTGCTCGAATCGACGCTGAAGTCGGTCGTTCCGCCGCTCGTCGAGGAGGGGCGAACCCTGATGCTCGTCGACGAGTTCGAGGCGATCACGGAGCCGGGGCGAGCCGCGGATCTCCTCAATGGACTCGTCGAGTTGACCGTCGAGCGCGACGCCCTCGGCGTTTACGTCACCCATCTCGCGGAGGACTTGAGTCCGCTTCCCGATGCGGCCCGGATCGATGGCATCTTCGCTGAAGGGTTGAACAACGACCTCGAACTTCGGGTCGACTACCAGCCGCGATACGGGACGATCGGGAAGTCGACCCCGGAGTTCATCGTCTCACGGCTCGTCGCGAACGCGACGGACCGAGGCGTCCGCGGCGGCTTCGAACACCTCGCGGCCGCCGTCGGCGAGGAGGCCGTGCAACGAACGCTTTCGGACGCCCGTTGGTCACCCGATGATGACTGAGAGGGGAGAGGGAGGATGACTGATAAACCCGAGAGTGACGATGACTGATACCGGTGAGAACGATGGCGACGCGCGCGATGACACCGACGACCCACGGCGCATCCGCTCCATCGCGGTCCATCGTGAGGACGTCGCGACCGCGCTCGAGGCGACGTTACGAACGGATCGCCACGTCGTCTTGCGTATCACGCCGCCGTTTTATCGCCGGATGCGGGCCCGGATCCACGAACGCGGCGGCGAGGACCCGACCGCCTCGGCCGGTTCGATCCACCTCGACCCGCGTACGCTCGTCGACGACGTGCCGGCATACCCGGAAGCCGATGAGACCGCACGGCGGTATCCCGATGTCGACCTCGAGACTCGGCGGGAGCGTCATCTGGAGGCGATCGAGGAGTGGCGTGTGGCGGTTCGGGAGGCCGTCGTCGATCGGATCGAGATCGATCCCGACGGCGTCAGTCACGAGATCCGCGTCGCCGTACTCGGGTGATTCGGCTCAGGTATCGAACGAATCGATCTTCTCGTGAACGTCGGCCGCCCACCGATCGACGGCGTCGTGCATCAGCTCCTTCGCCTCGGGGATCGGGGTCGGATAGTACTGATAGATGTACCCGCCACCGTCGAGGATCTTGCGGTCGCGTTCGATCAGGCTCTTTTCAGCGAGCGTCGACAGTGAGCGATTGACGTTACTCCGATCGCGATCCAGTTCGTCCGCGATCTCCGACACGGTGCTGCCGGGCATCTCGAGCAACGCGAAATACGTCCGCCGCTCGTGGGCATGGATCCCGAACACACACTCGAGGACCCGATCGAACGCCGGGTCGTCGATGCGCATGAGATCCTCCATATCCTCCGGATCCCCACGGGTCATTCGGTCCGCGACACCCCGGTTTCATCCATTCCCTCCTCCACCTTTGCGAGTTTATATCGTTCCAGACACGTCTGTAACTCCGCTTCGGTGTCGAACGTGAGGAGTTTGATCGGCGTATCACAGTAGTACGTATCCTCCCGCTTTCGGATGGCCATTCGGACCGTTTTTCCGAGCATGTCTACCTCGATGATGACACGCTTGCCGGCCTCGACTTCATCGAGGATTTCGCCGGAGGTCAGCTCCTTTCTGTCGACACGGAGAACGTTCGTCATTGGTGGGGGACGCTGTTGCAGTCGTTCATCTCGACTCGCTATCTACACGCCCATCATACGTCGACCATGGTATAAATTGGTCGCCCGTTTCACCGATATCGACCGCTCACGCTGGTGCATCGTGAACGCACAACCGCGGTATGGATATGTCTATGAGAGTGGGTCATTCACGTATGGAACGGACTCCCACGGGTGATCGCAGACGTCGCCGGCAGGTACTTGGTGGGATCGGTGCCGTCGGTATAACCGCACTCGCGGGCTGTCTCGAAGGCTCCGGTATGCCCGCCGGATCGACCGACGAGGAGGTCGATGACGACGATGCGGCCGACGTGAACGACGGTCCACCGACCGTCGAGCGCTCGATACCCGAGGCGTATTCGATCGATCGGTTGAACGAGGAGAGCATGTCCGGTGGGCCCGGTCCGGACGGCATTCCATCGATCGACGATCCGAGGTTCACCGCCGCCGACGATCCACCGGCGAACCTCGACGGGGGCGACCCCGTCTTTGGGGTCGAATTCGACGGCGAGGCGAAGGCATATCCGCAGTACATCCTCGTGTGGCACGAGATCGTTAACGACGTGGTCGGCGACGAGTCGGTGGCGGTGACGTACTGTCCGTTGACCGGGACCGCTCAAGGCTTTTACCGGGGCGCAAGCGAGTTCGGCGTCTCCGGTCGCTTAATCAACAGCAACCTCGTGATGTTCGACCGCGGAACGGACAGTTGGTGGCCTCAGATGCTTCCGGTCGGTATCTCTGGGCCCCATGAAGGCGCGTATCTTGAGGAGTTTCAGGTGATCTGGACGACGTGGGATCGGTGGCGTGATCAGTATCCCGAGACGACCGTGCTCACGGAGGAGACCGGTCACGCCCGCGACTACGGCAGCGATCCGTACGGGGAGTACAATCCTCCAAGTGGCTACTACGATAACGAGCGAACGCTGTTTCCCCCGCTGGCGTCCGACGATCGCTTCCCGAGAAAGGAGGTCGTCATCGGGGCTCGAAACGCCGATGGCGCGATGGCCGTTCCCAAAGACGCGCTCCGTGAACGGACCGTGATCGAGGGGACGGTCGACGGGACGCCCTACGCGACCGTCTATGACGAGGCGCTCGACACCGGCTATGTGTATCGAAACCCGGACGATACGTCCGTCGAGCCGGACGGGGACACGTTCCTCGTCGATGGCGAGACCCACGCGCCGGACGCGCTGCCGCTCGACCGCGAGATCGGATTCGACGCCATGTGGTTCGCCTGGTACGGCTACTATCCGTCGACGGAGGTGCACGAGTGAGCGTGGATACGCGACTCGCGGGGAAACTCCGCCCGCGGTCACGGATCGCGGAGACGGCCGCGGCGACGCGGCTGGTCCTCCGACGGAATGATTCGGTGGCGGTTGCAGGCCTCGTACTGGTCGGGTATCTAACGGCGTTTCTCTGGGCCGTCGGAGACCTCTCCGTGCGACCCGACATGCCTGCCGGATTGCTGATCGTCGACGATCCCCTGTGGCGCGTCTTCGATCGAACCGGCCCGGCGACGTTCGAGGCGATCGCTATCGTTGACACCGGCGTCGCCCGGCTGCTATTTTCGCCGGGTAACCTGCTTCTCGGCGGTTTCGTCGCCGGACTCGTCGGCCTCAACCTCGCGATGAGCTATCTCGCGGTCGTTCAGCCGGCTGCTTGCGGGCTCGGGACGGGTTCCGGTCTGCTCGCTTCCATGCCTGCCTTGCTTGCCGGCACGGTCTGTTGTGGTCCCGTGGTCCTACTCGTTCTGGGAATTCAGGCCAGCGGGCTGCTGTTGACGATGTTCACGTGGCTGTTACCCCTCGGGATCGGCCTGTTGTTCGTGAGTCTGATATACGTCGCCGGGAAGATCGACGTTTCGGGATCGGCGCACGGGTAACATCGTAATCTCTCTTGCTTGAACCGCGAGACGTCCGTCTCCCCGTGTTGGGACCCATTCATCAGTCAGTTTCGGGCCTTCTTTCGCTGTTGTGCATCTCCAACGCGCTACCGAGATACCGCTAGTACCGTATCCCCCCCACGGGTAACCATGGCATCCGAAACAGCCACCCCGACGAACACAGGGACAGGAACCGAGATCGCATCGTGGCAGGCCGGCTTGGCCGGCGGAATCGGCGGCGGACTCATCTTCGGCGTGATGATGACGATGCAGATGGGAATGATCATGGAGATGGCGATCCCGGGAATGTACGGGCTCGGGCCGTCGCTTGCCGTCGGCTGGGTGATCCACATGTTTCACTCGGTCGTTCTCGGCGTCGTCTTCGCACTGATTTTGGAACCGACGGGACTCGACAAGAAACTCGATAGCGCTCCCGCCATCGCCGGTGTCGGGCTGGTCTACGGGGTCGTCCTGTGGATCGTCCTCGCGTCGTTCGTCATGCCCGCGTGGGTCGGC
Organism: Halorubrum vacuolatum; assembly: GCF_900188065.1. Classification (GTDB taxonomy): domain Archaea; phylum Halobacteriota; class Halobacteria; order Halobacteriales; family Haloferacaceae; genus Halorubrum; species Halorubrum vacuolatum. The sequence continues at coordinate 32,134 of NZ_FZNQ01000011.1, read as the reverse complement.
GCGATGACCGAGATGGCCCCGCCCGTCCCCGACTGGAACATGCAGAGTCTGATGGGGCACGCCGTCTACGGCGTCGTGGCGGGCGTGATCTACGCGGCCCTCGCACGGTGACACCGACGCTGTAGGGGGACCGTTTTTCGTTCGTTTGACCACCGTAACGACCGCTGTACCGACTGTGAAAAATGCAGTACTGTCAGTTCTTGGTGTTTCACCGATTCCGTTGAATTCGTCCGTTTCAAGCCCCGTGTTACCGAGTTTCATGCTCGGATTCATCGACGGATTTATATACTGGAGTGGCATATTTTCAGCTACCAGAACGCCTCCGGCGCTGGTGGAATCGCACGCTGAAATGAACGGGAGTTCTCGTGGACGACTCGACGCACATCGGCGAGCCTTCGCCACGCTCGGAGCGGTGATGGAGAGATAGAAAAATGGTAACGAAAGACGAAGTCATCGAACAGTACGGCATCGAAGCAATGGAATCGGCGGACAACGTGGACCTTTCTGAAGAGGACCTGGAGAACGGCTCGAAGGGCCAGCTCATCAAACGAGCCGGCCAGCTTCGTGACCGACGGAACGAACTCAACCAGATGGCCTCCGAGCGCGCCTCCAAGCGCGACGACCTCAACGCGAAGACCCGCGAGAAGGTTGATAAGGCCCAGGAACACCGCGAAAAACGCGACGAGCTCAACGAACAGGTCCAAGAGCACAAGGACAAACGGAACGAGCTCAACGCGAAAGCCAACGAGCTGTTCGACAACGTCGAGGAGATGAAACAGGACCTCGAGCTCGGCTCGGGGAAGTCCGTCGAGGAGCTTAAAGAGGAGATCCAAAAGCTCGAGTTCCGCCAGCAGACGGAGGTCCTCTCCGCGGAGGACGAGCGCGAACTCATCGAGAAGATCGACGACAAGCGCGAGCAACTCGCCGAAAAGCAGGCGAAACTCGGCGACACCGGCGAACTCGACGAGCTCGTCGAGGAGGCCGAGGAGGTCCGTTCGGAGGCGTCGAAACACCACCAGAAGGTGACGGAGCTGGCCGACAAGGCCCAGGAACACCACAACCGGATGATCGAAGCCTACCGCGAGGCCGACGACGTCCGTGACGAGGCCGACGAGATGCACGAGCTCTTCGTGGAGGCCCAGGAGGCCGCCGACCGCCACCACGAGGACTTCGTCCGCGTCCAGAAGCGACTCCGCGAGCTCGACAAGAAGGAGGAGCGCGAGCGCAAGGACGAGCGCGCCGAGAAACGCGAGGAGGAGAAAGAGGAAGCCGAGGAGATCTATCAGAAGTTCAAGGAGGGCGAGACGCTCGACACCGAGGACCTGATGAAGCTCCAGAAGACCGGCCTGCTGTAAGGCGCCGATCACCTGCTGACCCGTTTTCATTCGGACAGACCCACGAGCGACGCGGCCGTCTCGCGTGAGAACGCCCCCGCGACTCCGTCGTATTGAAATACGCGGACGCAAACTGACGGTGTATGGAGCAGATCGACGACCAATACCGCCCCGCGGACGTCGAGTCCACGGTGGAGCGGTACTGGGACGAACACGACGCCTACGAGGCGGCCACGGAGGCACACGCCGACGACCCGCCGTTCTTCTTCGTCGACGGCCCGCCGTACACCTCCGGACAGATGCACCTCGGGACCGCCTGGAACAAGACGCTGAAGGACGCCGTCATCCGGCATAAGCGGATGACCGGCCACCGGGTGACCGACCGGCCGGGCTACGACATGCACGGGCTTCCCATCGAGGTAAAAGTCGAGGAGGAGCTCGGCTTCGAGAGTAAACGCGACATCGAGGCGTACGGCATGGAGCCGTTCATCGAGGAGTGTCTCCGATTCGCCGAGGAGAACCGCGAGGCGATGGACGAGGATTTCCAGTCGATCGGCGTCTGGATGGACTGGGAGGACCCCTATAAGACCGTCTCGCCGGAGTACATGGAGGCGGCCTGGTGGGCGTTCTCGAAGGTCGCCGAGAACGGATTGGTCGAGCAGGGGAAACGCTCGATCTCACAGTGTCCACGGTGTGAGACGGGACTCGCGAACAACGAGGTCGAGTACGAACACGTCGATGACCCCTCGATCTACGTGAAGTTCCCGCTCGCGGAACGGGAGGGGAGCCTCGTCATCTGGACGACGACCCCGTGGACGATCCCCGCGAACACCTTCGTCGCCGTCGACGGCGACCTCACGTATCAGGCCGTTCGCGCCGAGCGGGATGGCGACGAGGAGGTGCTTTACATCGCCGCCGAGTGCGTCGAGGACGTCCTGAAGGAGGGCCGCTACGACGACTACACCGTCGAGGACGAGTACACCGGCGAGGAGATGGTCGGCTGGGCCTACGACCACCCGCTCGCGGATCGCGTCGCGGAGTACCCGGACTTCGAAGGTGCCGGACAGGTCTACACCGCCGAGTACGTCGAGGCCGACCGCACCGGGCTCGTCCACTCCGCGCCCGGACACGGTGAGGAGGACTTCCATCGCGGTCGCGATCTGGGCCTCGAGATCTTCTGTCCCGTCGAGCCGAACGGCGAGTTCACCGAGGCGGCGGGACCGTACGCGGGCACGTTCGTCCGCGACGCCAACGAGGCGATCATCGCGGACCTCGAAGCCGACGGCCACATGCTCGCTTCCGGCACGGTGAACCACAGCTACGGGCACTGCTGGCGCTGTGATACCGGCGTGATCCAACTCGTCACCGACCAGTGGTTCATTTCGATCACGGACGTGAAGGAGGACCTCCTCGCGAACATGGAGACCTCCGAGTGGTACCCGTCGTGGGCGCGTGACAACCGGTTCCGCGACTTCATCGAGGACGCGCCCGACTGGAACGTCTCCAGACAACGCTACTGGGGGATCCCCATCCCGATCTGGGTACCGGAGGACGCCGAGCCCGGCGCGCTCGATGACGAGATGATCGTGATCGGGAGCCGTGAGGAGCTGGCCGAACGCGTCGAAGAGGAGATCGATCCGGGGACGATAGACCTCCATCGCCCGAGCGTCGACGGCCTCACGATCGTCGAGGATGGAACTACCTATCGGCGCGTGGAGGACGTCTTCGACGTGTGGCTCGACTCCTCGGTCGCCACGTGGGGAACGCTCGGCTATCCGGGCGCGGATGAGGCGTTCGACGAGCTGTGGCCCGCTGACCTGATCATCGAGGCGCACGACCAAACGCGCGGCTGGTTCTGGTCACAGCTCGGCATGGGCACGGCCGCGGTCGGCGAGGTCCCCTACGAGGAGGTGTTGATGCACGGCTTCGCGAACGACAGCGAGGGACGCAAGATGTCGAAGTCCGTCGGCAACATCGTCACGCCGCAGGAGGCCATCGACCGTGTCGGGCGCGACCCCCTCCGCACGTATCTCCTGAGCCACGACCAGCAGGGCGTCGATCTCGCGTTCGAATGGGAGGGACTCGGCGAGATCCAGGGAAAACTCAACATCCTCTGGAACGTCTTCCGGTTCCCGCTCGAATACATGGCGCTCGACGGCTACGACCCCGCGGCGGCGACCCTCGAGGACGGGGAACTCGAAGTCGTCGACCGGTGGGTGCTCTCACGGCTCCAGTCGGTGGAAGCGGACGTCGCGGACGCGTGGGACGACTACCGCGTCCACGACGCGGTGAACACCGTGTTGTCGTTCATCACCAAGGACGTCTCACGGTTCTACGTGAAAGCCGTCCGCGACCGGATGTGGGAGGAGGCCGACTCCGCCTCCAAACGCGGCGCGTACGCGACGCTCTCGACCGTGCTTGCGGAGACGATCCGTCTGCTCGCGCCGATCGCGCCGTATCTGACGGAGCGGATGTACCAGCGGTTCGACGGCGGCGCGACGACGGTCCACGCGCTGTCGTACCCCGAACCGGATCCGTCGCTGCGCGATGCGGAGCTGGAGCGCGATATCGGCGTGCTTCGGGACGTTGAGGAAGCGGCCGCGAACGCCCGTCAGCAGGCCGGCCGAAAGCTCCGCTGGCCCGTCCCCCGTGTCATCATCGAGACGGACGATCCGGCGGTCGCCGACGCCGTGGAGAACTTGACGGCGCTCATCGCCGACCGGGTGAACGCCCGGGAGGTCGTCGTCACCGACGTCTTCGACGAGTTGGTCGAGCGCGCACGGCCCGTGATGGCGGCCATCGGCCCCGCGTTCGGCGGCGAGGCACAGGAGGTAATGACGGCCGTGCAGGGGGCCACCCGCGAGGCGATCGAAGGCGGCGAGGTGCGGGTGAACGGCGAGCCGATCGAACTCGACGAGGACATGGTCGAGTACGTCGCGGAGCCGCCCGAAGGTGTCTCGGGAACCGATTTCGACGGCGGTACCGTCTATGTCGACGCCTCGCTTACCGACGAGATCGAGTCCGAGGGCTACGCACGGGACGTGATCCGCCGGATCCAGGAGATGCGCAAGGAGTTGGACCTCGACGTCGAGGCACGGATCCGTGTCGGCGTCGAGATCGACGACGACCGCGTCGCCGGCTTCATCGAGGAGCACGCCGACCTGATCGCCGGTGAGGTCCGTGCCGACGCCTGGCTTGAGGCGCCGGACGCCGCCGAGGGTACCGACAGCCTGATCGAGCGCTGGGACGTCGAAGACGTGACCGTCAGGCTCGGCGTGGAGCCGGTCGCCGAGTGACGAGCGATCGGGGAGCACTTTTGCGAATAGTCGATACACGCATCCGAGTGAATACGTCTCTCCCCCGACGCTCTTTGCCCCGCCCAAAAGGTATAGGCGGCGTCGCGGTTTGGATCCGAACATGCGCGTTCGACCGGCATACCCGGACGATGCCGAGCGGTTGCGTGCGGCGGTCGCACGGTCCCGAGGGGAGTCGGTGCTTGCGGACGCCGACCTCCCGCCGCTCCCCGCCTCGCCCGCCAGCGTTCGTGAGGCGGCCGGCGAGGCCGACTGTTCGTTCGTCGTCGAGGAGAACGGCCAACCGGTGGGTATCGCCATCGCCCATCCGGACGAGGACGGCCGGGAGGCCGAACTGCTGGCGCTGTGGGTCCATCCCGAACGGTGCGGACGCGGTGTTGCCGACCGGCTGTTAACGAGGGTCGCAACCGCGTTGACCGAACGGGGGATCGCCCGGGTCCGGGTGACCGTCGAGTCGGACATACCCGGTGTGGCTGCGTTTTATCACGATCATGGGTTCAGCGAACGCGACTCGGAAGCGCGTTCCGAGGGGCTCTCCGTACTCGTGGCCGAAGTCAGCTCGCTCCGTTAACATCAAGCACGGAGGGTCGGTATTCCTCGCACTCGTCCTCGCCGACTCGCAATCCTTTTGAGCGGGGCCTGACGACGGTTTACATGGCGAGCGATTCCGGACGATTTTCGGCGAAACTCGAGGTGCCGGAGGCGTTGACTTTCGATGACGTGCTGTTGCGACCCATGGAGAGTCGGGTCGAGCCGGACGACGCGGACCTCTCGACCCGCGTCTCGAGAAACGTCGATCTGAACGTCCCCGTGCTCTCGGCGGCGATGGACACGGTGACCGAAAGCGACCTCGCGATCGCGATGGCCCGTGAGGGGGGCCTGGGCGTGCTCCACCGGAACATGACCGTGGAGGAGACCGTCGCGGAGGTCGAGCGGGTCAAGCGGGCACACGAACTCATCATCCGGCGTGAGAACGTCGTCACCGTAAGCCCGACGGACACGATAAGCGAGGCCGACGCGACGATGGAGCGTGAGGGTGTCTCCGGTGCCCCCGTCGTCGACGACGACGACGTCGTCCTCGGGATCATCTCCGGGACCGACATCCGTCCATACCTCGAGGTCGGCGAGGAGGACGCGGTCAGTGAGGCGATGACGGACGAGGTGATCACCGCCTCCGCGGACATCGACGCGCGCGGCGCACTCGAGTTGATGTACGACCACAAGATCGAACGGGTACCGATCGTCGACGACGATCGGCTCGTTGGATTGGTCACGATGGGCGAAATCCTGAGGCGGCGCGAGCACGAGAACGCCGCACGCGACGAGGACGGTCGCCTGCTCGTCGGTGTCGCCGTCGGGCCGTTCGAGGAGGAGCGCGCGGTCGCCGCGGACGAGGCGGGCGCGGACGTGCTCTTTATCGATTGTGCCCACGCGCACAACCTCAACGTGCTCGATTCGGCGGCGGAGATAAAAGGCACCGTCGAGGCGGACGTCGTCGTCGGCAACATCGGGACACGGGAGGCCGCGGAGGCCGCCGTCGAGTTCGCCGACGGATTAAAAGTCGGGATCGGTCCCGGGTCGATCTGTACGACGCGGGTCGTGAGCGGCGCGGGAATGCCACAGATCACCGCCGTCTCGGAGGTCGCGGACGTCGCGAGCGACCACGACGTGCCGGTTATCGCCGACGGCGGGATCCGCTACTCGGGCGACGCGATCAAAGCGATCGCCGCGGGCGCGGACGCGGTCATGCTCGGGTCGTACTTCGCGGGAACCGACGAGGCTCCGGGTCGGGTGATCACGATGCAGGGGAAGAAGTACAAACAGTACCGCGGGATGGGCTCCGTCGGCGCGATGCAGTCCGGCGGGGGCGACCGCTACCTGAAGGACGCCGACGAGGACGAGGAGTTCGTTCCCGAGGGCGTCGAGGCCGCGACGCCGTATAAAGGGAGCCTCGCGTCGGAACTGTACCAGTTGACCGGCGGGATGCGTTCGGGGATGGGGTACGTCGGCGCGCACACGATCCCGGAGGTCCACGAGCGTGCGCGGTTCGTGCGCGTCTCCAGCGCGGGACAGACCGAGGGCCACCCCCACGACGTAATGATAACCGACGAGGCCCCGAACTACAGCCCGACCGAGTGAACGAGAGGACGGCCGAACGAGCACCGACGCGCCGGCCCAACGAGTACCGACGCGCCGGCCCAACGAGCACCGACACGCCGATCCGGCGAGCCGAAAGCGGACTGCCCCGAACACAGGGATTAAGCCGACGGTGACCGTGATATGGGTATGGATTCAGCCGAGCTGCGTGGCGTCCTGCGGGACGCCGGGCTCTCGAAATACCAATCGCTAGCGTATACGACGCTTTTGGGATTGGGGACCGCGAGCGCCACGGAGCTCGCGAACGCCAGCGACGTACCGGCCGCGCGGATCTACGACGTACTCCGTGATCTGGAGGACCGTGGCTACGTCGAAACATATGAAAGCGATAGCCTCAGGGCCAGAGCGGGCAACCCAGCGGAAGTTCTCACCGACCTCCGAAGCCGCTCGGAGCGGCTGACGGCCGCGGCCGAGGAGATAGAACGCCGATGGGAGGCACCGGCACTCGATCACCACCGAGTCGATATCGTCAAGCGGTTCGAAACGGTCTTTGAGCACGCTGCGAGCGCGATCGAGGGAGCGACGACCGAGGTCCAAGTCGCGGTCACCCCCGAGGGATTCGAAACGTTGCGCGACTCGCTCGCGACCGCGAAGGCGAACGGCGCGGTGGTCAAGGTATCGATACATACACAGGATGAGACCGCGAGCCTTCCGACCGGCTACGAGGATGCGGCGACCGAGATCCGCCATCGAACCCTTCCGACGCCGTTCGTCGCGATCGTCGATCGAACGACGACCTGTTTCGCCCCGCATCGCCGGTCGATCAACGAATATGGAGTGTTGGTCGAGGATTTTTCCCTGACCTACGTCTTCCGGTGGTACTTCGATACGAGCCTCTGGGAGGTCTGGGACGTCGTGTACGATGATCGGGCGACGGATCCACCCATCGTGTACGCGAACCTCCGCCGGTTCGTCCGTGACGTGCAACCGTTGCTCGCGGAGGGATTCGCCGTCGAGGCGACCGTCGAAGGCTCGGAGGTCGGAACCGGTCGGGCGGTCACTGTGGCCGGCGAGATCGTCGATGTGGTCTACTCGGGCGATTCGCGGGCCGACGGCGAGATCCCGATCGGCCAGCTCGCCGGACAGGTGACCGTCGAGCTTGACGACGGGGAGCGCCGTGTGTCCGTCGGCGGGTGGGGGGCCGTCGTCGAGGACGTCGAGGCAACCCGGCTTACCATCACCGGGATCGACGATCCGACGGACGTCGCCGTGGGAGGGATCGATGCGTGAGGCCGACGGTGCGCGAGTATCCGTGGAGACCAACCCCGCGGTCGGGGTACCCACGTGTTCCGGATCGCGGAGATGTATGCCGGCACTGGTCGAGGACGGCGAGCGATGAAGGGGTATTTTCATATAGCGTGCGCCGAGATAATGAGTGTGAGCGAGTCCGTCGCCCGTTCGGTGACATATGAATGAGCATCCTCCGCTGATCCTCGTAGTCGAGGACGAACGAGATCTCGCAGACCTCTACGCCGCGTGGCTCGGCGATGACTACCGTGTCCGGACGGCTTACGGCGGCCAGGAGGCGCTCGACCAACTCGATCCGGACGTGGATGCCATTCTCCTCGACAGACGCATGCCCGGGCTCTCCGGCGACGAGGTGCTCGTGGAGGTTCGCGAGCGCGGCATCGACTGCCGTGTCGCGATGGTGACGGCCGTCGAGCCGGATTTCGATATCCTCGAGATGGGCTTCGACGACTATCTCGTCAAGCCCGTGACGAAGGAGGCACTCCGTGAGACCGTCGAGGGACTGCTCCGTCGCGGGAGCTACGATGCCGGCGTCCAGGAGCTGTTCTCGTTGACCTCGAAACGCGCGGTCCTCGAGGCCGAAAAGAACGCGAGCGAACTCGCGGACAACGAGGAGTACCAGCGACTAACCGAACGCATCGAGGAGTTACGCGCGGATCTCGATCGGGTCCTTTCGGAGGTCGACGAGCACGACGAGTTCGAACAGCTGTTTCAGGGATTCGACGGCTGAGCGTCTATCCGCTTCACCGGCCGTATTCGTCCCCCGATAGCGGAACGTCAGTTCCCACGTTCTCGCGTACCGCCCGTTCGTAGACGTCCTCCGCGGCGACCGCATCCATCACGGCGGTTCCCACGGAGGCAACGACGATCACGTCGGTCTCGCGCTCCCGGCCACGATCGCCCGCCAACACCGAGGCGAACGGCAGGAGATCCGCCGGATCGTGTGTCGGAAAATCGCCGGTCGCCGCGACCTCCTCGGGGACGTCAGCATAGATCGCGGCCGCGCGTTCGACGGTTCGGTCGTCAAGCTCCCGCGTCGTCGCCGTGTAGGCGCCGACCGCGACGACCAGCGCACCGGGCTGGAGGTCCTGCCCATCGAACACCGGTTCGGTAGCCGTCGTCGCGGTGACGATCACGTCGGCGTCGCGGACGGCATCGGCCGCGGACGGGACCGTCTGTGCCCGAATATCGCGGGCACGGAGATCGGCCGCACAGCGCTCCCGCGACTCGCTCGGGGCGTATATTCGGACCGATTCGACCGGGACGGCGGCCGCGATCGCCCGTGTCTGCCACCTCGCCTGCTGGCCCGCGCCGATGACCCCGACGCGCACCGGGCCGTCGACGGCGAGATGGCGGGCAGCAAGCCCGCCGATACAACCCGTTCGCGCGTTCGTGATCCGCGTCCCGTCCATCGTCGCGAGCGGGCGTCCGGTGTCGGCCGCGGTGAGCGTGATGCTGGCGTTGACGGTCGGAAGTCCCCGGGCCGAGTTACCCTCGTGGACGCCGACGATCTTCGTCGCGTACGTGCTCGCGCCGTGGACGTACGCCGACATAACGAGTCCCGTACCGAGCGCGCGGTCGTTCCCGTCGGGAGCGGAACCGTCGTTCCGCCCCCCAGTCTCTTCGAAGTCATCGTCGAGGTCGATCCCGACCGGAAAGTGCGGGCGGGGCGGTCGTTCCACGTCGCCGCGACCCTGTGCCCGCAACCCGTCGGCGACCACGTCAAGGAGCGCTTCGAGGTCCAACACGGCCGCGACATCGTCGTCGGAGAGGACGTACATGAGTGGTGTCTTCGCGGGCGTGACGTTAATCGTCCGGGTCGACGGTGGCGTCCGAGACGTCGAGTCGCTCCCTCGCGACCGACAGCAGCGTCGCCGGTGGATCGTCCGTGTCGACACGTTCATCGAGCACCGTTCCGGGTCGGAGTCGCTGGCGTGGCCGACCGACCGGCTGTGGAACACGTTCGGTGGTGAGGAGTCCGGCATCGACGAGCCGCCGTTTGACCGCCGTGAACGTCGAGGGACTCCCGAGGCCGGCTTCCTCACAGGCCCGTCGGAACTCGTAGTCGTCGACCCCACACCGAGCGGCGGCGAGCGCCGCCCGGTGCCTGGCGTCGAGCGTGTCCTCGTCGGGGTCGGCCCCGGCCGCAAGTACCGCGAGGACGTCCGATGCGACCGACGCACCACAGCGCGCCGTGAACGCCTGGTGGATCCGCCGGCGGCTCGGAACCCTGAGCCGGAAGCGGTCGCTCTCCAGATACCGTGGCTCGTAGCGGTCCCGGAGACGGCTGTCGTTTCCGGCCTCGATCGCATACACCCCAGCCGGCGTCGAAACCAGTACCGTCGTCTCGGTTCGTCCGAGCAGAACCGTGTTCGGCTGGGGGGTGGACAACACCCGAAGCGAGAGCAAGTCACGTTCGAGAAGCGCCGCAACCCGGCCCGCCGGATGGAACCCGTCGGTGATCGCTGTCAGCGTCGACTCACGCGCGAGAACACGGAGCCGAGGGATGTTCGGGTCGGACGGTTCAGGATGACGGGTGTTCGCCGCATCGTGGTCAGTTTCGACCGCCGGGAGCGACGAGCGTAGCGTCTCGACCGTGGACTGAAACAGCGATGGGTCCGGATCGACAAGCAACGGCTCCACATATCGGTCAAATCGGAGGGTCCCCGAGACGAGTTCCAGCGCGGGGATCGTCGCCATCGGTTCATGAGAGCCGATCCAGCCGAATAAGCCTGCGGGTGGGGTCGGCAGTGCCTGGAAGGATGTTGGATGTGGCCGGACCGATGTGGACAGATGGTTGTGGCCGAATAGATCGGACCCAAATCCACTTATCCGATCGCATCGACCGACCGAATATGACACAGATTCTCGTTGCCGGCGAGGCGCTTGTCGACTTTATTCCGGAGACTGAGGGGCCGTTGCCGACTGTCGAGACGTTTCACCGTCGGGCCGGCGGTGCACCCGCCAACGTTGCCGTCGGCCTCGCCCGGCTGGGAACGAGTCCGCTGCTTTGGACGCGGGTCGGCGACGACCCGTTCGGCGAGTTCCTCTGTGAGACGCTCACGGACAATGGCGTCGACGACCGCTACGTGATGCGGGACCCGGACGCGAAGACGTCGCTCGTGTTCGTGGGTCTCGACTCGGATGCGGTGAGTTCTTTCAGCTTCCACCGTGACGACACCGCCGACACCCGCATGGAGCCCGGGACGATACCGGATGGGACGCTTTCCACCGTGAACTGGGTCCATGCTGGCGGGGTGACGCTCACGTCCGGTTCAAGCCGTGAGGCGACCTTTGAACTCCTCGAACGGGCGGGATCACGCGAGGACGTGGTCGTCTCGTTCGATCCGAACGCCCGTCCGGAGCTGTTCGAGGGACACGAGCTTGGAGCGAGCTTCGAACGGGCTTTCAGGAGCGCCGGGGTGGTGAAGACGACGGTGGAGGACCTCCAAGTCGCGGGGCTCGTCCCGTCGGAAACCACGAACGATGACGCAGCCGTCGTCGCCGAGACCGTCTGTGAATACGGGCCGCACACGGCGCTCGTCACGCGCGGTGCCGATGGGTCACTCGTTCGCGCGGAGCCGGAGGCACCGTGGAATCCGACGAACGATCCCCTCGTGGTCGAACACCCCGGCTATTCGGTCGATGCGGTCGATACGACCGGAGCAGGCGACGCCTTCACCGCGGGATCTATCGCCGCACTCTCCGGGGCGATAGGGCCGAATGCGGAATCGAGAACGACGAATGACGGTACGGGAGGGGTCGGCGTCGAGGATGAACCCCATGATCGCCTCCGTGAGACGCTCGCGTTCGCGAACGCGGTGGCGGCCCGGAGTACGACCGGTCGGGGAGCGATGTCGTCGTTGCCGACGCGGGCAGCGGTCGGTTCGTTCCGTGACCGGGCGTCCCGGTGACCCCGAACGGGCCGATTTTTATCCCGTCGGGGAGGACATGTGGGTATGCCATCGCTCACGCTGGAACTGGGGCTCGGAACGTCCGGGCTCGATGACCCGGAGATCTGTGCTGACACGGTCGAAGCCGCGCTCGAGGCGGGATACCGTCACATCGACACCGCACAGATGTACGGCAACGAGGCGGCCGTCGGCGAGGGCCTTCGCGCCAGCGACGTCGATCGCGAGGACGTGGTGATCGCGACGAAGATCCACCACGACAACCTCGCGCCCGAGGACGTCCGGGAAACCGCACACGAGAGCCTCGAACGGTTGGGCCTCGAACGGATCGACCTCCTGTATGTCCACTGGCCGATGGGCGAGTACGACCCCGAGGAGACGCTTCCGGCGTTCGATGCCCTCCATGAGGCGGGTGTAACTGAACACATCGGAGTCTCCAATTTCACTCCCGAACTGTTCCGTGAAGCACGCGAGATCCTCGATGCGCCGATCGCCGCCCATCAGGTCGAGTGTCATCCCCTATTTAAACAGCCCGAACTCCGTGAACTTGCAACGGAGTTCGACCACCACCTCGTCGGCTACTCGCCGCTCGGCCGGGGGGAGATCCTCGATGAGCCGACGCTCGTCGAGGTCGCCGAACGAAACGGAACGAGCACGGCGATCGTCGCGCTCGCCTGGGCGCTCGCGCGGAACGTCGTTCCGATTCCAAAAGCGACCGGGGACCACGTGACCGAAAATCTGGCGGCTTTAGAACTGGAGCTCGATGATGCGGATCTCGCCGCCATCGACGGACTCGTCGACGGCGACCGGAAGATCGATCCCGAGGCGGCCGCCTGGAATCGGTGACGTCACCGGTGGTTATAAAACGGTGGCGCTAGCCGAGGAGGTAGCGCATCCAAGGGTTGTTCTGTACGAATGCCGTCCCCTCCAACGCCCGATCGACACCGAGCAGCCGGCCCGCGCCCCACGCGCCGAGTCCGAACAGCAACAGCATGTAGACGAACGAACTGTCGATGAAGTAGCCGTTCTCGACGGGGAACCCCTCCATCAGCCCACCCTGCCAGGCGGCCGTCCAGAACATCGCCATCTGGATGGCCCCCATAAGCGCCGCAAATCGGAAGAAGACGCCGAAAAGCAGCGCGAGGCCGATGAGGATCTGCCCGAAGATCACGAGCGGGTCGATGATCGTCGAGAAGTTCGCAAACCACAAGAACAGCCCCTGCAGCGGGTTGGCCTCGGGAACGGCGTTCTGAAGGAACCCGGCGGACGACCACGCCAAGGGGTCACCGATCCCGCCGTCGAGCAGCTTCTCCAGGCCGGCTTGGAGAAACACCCACGCCATCACGAGTCGTAACCCGAGCATGGAGTAGGCGAGCCACGTCTCGGAGTAGTTGAACTCGACGGAGCGACCGAAGTTGAGGATGAACAACTCGCCGAGCGGGCGGAGATCCTGCGTCGAAACGCCGAACGGGTCGTCACCCTCGGGGAGAAAGCCAAAGAGATCGAGCAGGTGATCGGTACCCGCAGTGACGAGCGGGAGCAGGTGGATCTGAGCGAGCCGCTTCAAAACGTCGTTTCATGGGCGGCGGCCGAGCATCCGGATGCAGAGATTTCACTCGAGTTCGAAACCGACACCACGGAGACCATCCATGTCAAATCCGATGAAACGATCCAGCGAGCGATCAGGGAACTCATTGAAAACGGCATCCTTCACGGCGGATCACAACCGGAAGTGACGGTTGCGGTCCGGTCTTCGACTGCCGATACCGTCGAAGTCGCCGTGATCGACGGCGGTACCGGGATCCCCGATCACGAATGGGCGGTGATCTCCGGGCAAGAGGAAGTCGACCAGTTGACACATGCGAGCGGCCTCGGCCTGTGGCTCGCTCGGTGGATCACGGAATCGAACGGTGGACAACTAACCCGAAACACGACCGAGGACGGCGAGGAGGTCGTCATCACGTTGCAGGAGGCCGACGGTAGCTCCTGAAGGTGGCATACATCCCTATCCGACGTGTGTGTGCTTCCCGAGACGCCTATTCGACGTGTGTGTCCGCCCCGAGACACGGAAACGATCGGGCCGCGAGCCAGACGGCGAACGCCGTAATGCCGAGCGTCGCCGCCGCGAGCCCGGGCCCAGGCTCGTATAAAAGCGGCGGGTGATAGCCAAACCCGTAGTCGACGATGACGTTGGCGACGCCGAGCCCCGCCGCGAGCGCGAGCGCTCCGGGCGTCGTGTATCCGAAGGCCGGAAACAACAGCGCGAGCGCGACGAAACAGAGGTGGGTTCCGAGAACGCCCCAGTAGTAGATCCACGCGTCCGGCGCGGTGAGATACGCCTCGAACGCGAGGTTCAACGCCACGAGCGGCCACAGCCCGAAGGTGACGAGCCAGACGAACGCGAGCGTATGGAGGTATGCGAGCGGGCGGTTCGCCGGAACGGCGCCCAGATCCTCGCCGGAGCGGACCGTCGGCACGAGCGTCGCGAGCGAGAGCAACCCCAAGCCGACGGCGACCGCCGAGTCCGCATAGAGCAGCCAGAGTATCGGCGGCACGTCCGTGAGTGTGGGGACGTAATAGGCGACCCCGACGAGGAACATGAACGCCGTCAGGACCACGACGACGCCGAGGCTCCGAGGCTCGCCGAGGAGTTCCTCGGCGAAGGCGTCCCTGACCAGACGGCGGACGACGGGGTCGCGGAGGCGACCGATCCGTTCGAGACGACGCACGGTCGGGGTTCGGTCGTCAACGCTATAGAACTCCCGCGATCGGAGCGTGAACCGATCGACGGTCGAGAGCCGAATTGAGGGCCACAGGATCCGATGAAATCGATCGCCCCGGCGTTATCAAATATCAGCATCGGCGGGGAATCTTTTTCACCGGGCACGGTATGGAAGTTACCATGGCTACGAGGGATGCCGAACGCTCGCCCGGCGGGACGGGCGGGAGGGAGTCGTCGGCGTCCATGAGCGACGTGTCCGGAAAGCGTTACACGTGGTGGACGTTTCTCACGGAACACGGACACACTGAGGCCGCCGAGCGGCTGTACCGTGATATCGGAACGGCGCCCGCGGTTCCGGCGTCGGCCGTCAAAGCGACGCTCAATGGAGACACGCTCGAACCGGAGTGGGTCCGCGACGGCACGGAATGGACACGGCCGGACGAGGTGGACGATGGTCGAGGCGCCGATGGCGACGACGGCGTCGGGCGCGACGGGATCGAAAGCCGCGACGATGACACCGACCGCGACGATGACACCGACCGCAACGATGACACCGACCGCAACGATGTCGTCGTCAGCGGCCATGCGGTCGTCGGCTCCGAACGAACCCCCGACGGCGAGGCGATCGGCTCGACGGGTCCGGTCCTCGTCGCGGCCACGGACGTCGGAACCCAGCCCGAACGACCGCCGACGGCGGCGGAGTGGGATCGGATGGCTGTCGATCCGGTCGAGCTTCTCGGCTTTCATCCGGCGGAGACGGAGTCCACGCTCCGATCGGGTGTTCGGACCGCACAGGAGGTGTTCGATCGATGTCGCGACCGTTCCGAGCGGTTCGCGACACCGGTCCGAAAAGGGGAGTACACGTGGGAGGATTATCGCCGCGAGTTCGTCGTCGATGCCGACGAGGAGGGACCGACCGACTCGGAGGATCGATCGGCAGAACTCACCCACGAGGACAAAACGGAGGCGCTCGGCTTCGATCCGAATGAGCTCGTCGACCGACTGGCGAACGGAGCGGGAGCGGCCGAAGCCCTCGGTACGCTGGTCGATGAGCGGACCGTCACCGTCGATCCGGACCTCGATGAGGACGCCTTCTTTTCGACCGTCGACGGCGAGACGACGATCGCCAACCGATATGACCTCGAGAAGGCGGTTCCATCGTCGAAAAAAAACCCATTTCCGCGAAGTCGAGCGCTACTGGGTGAACGAGCCGTACGCGTTCGTGATCGTCTTCCACTCGACGAAGGAGAACGAGCGAAAGTACTACGCGATTCAGCCACATCTGACGCGGATCGAAGCCGACCTCAAGGAGTTTCTAACCGGAAAGCTTCGGACCTCGATCAAATACGCCGACGAGTCGATAGCCGGCGGCGACGAGGAATTTCGTCGGGACATTATCGTCGATGAGACCCGTCGGTTGCTCGCCCGGTATGACCTCTACGAGGAGGGGACCGATCGGGGGATCGCGAACGAGTTGCTCGACTGGCTCGGCGGTCCCGGTGCCGTCGAGGAGCGGATCGGGGTCGATCCGACCGCAGGGCGGCTCGGGCGCATCGCTGACGCGCTCGGCTACCGTCCACCGCGTGAGTCCGGACCGGGACTCTCGGGGATCGCCGCGAGACCGGAGCCGGCGGTGCTCGCGGAGGACGCCGAGACGCTCACCGAATATCAGGTCGAGAAGCTGCTTTATTATCTCGTCCGGGATTTCATCGGGTATGAGCGGATCGATCCGATCAAACACGACATCAACGTAGAGGACATCTCCTGTGACGGCTACAGCTCGCCGGTGTTCGTCTATCACACCGAATACGAACAGATCATCTCGAACATCCACCACGGGACCGACGAACTCGACGATTTCGTCGTCAAGCTTGCACAGCGGTCCGGGAAGGGGATCTCGAAACGTCGGCCGCAGGTCGATGCGACGCTCCCGGACGGCTCCCGCGCACAGCTCACGCTCGGACGGGAGGTGTCGGATCACGGCACGAACTACACCATCCGCCAGTTCAACGACGTTCCCTACACCCCCGTCGATCTGGTCAACTGGCGGACCTTCTCGCTCGATGAGATGGCGTTCCTTTGGCTCTGTATCGAGAACCACAAGAGCCTGATCTTCGCCGGCGGAACCGCCTCCGGGAAGACGACGAGCCTGAACGCCGTCTCGCTGTTTATTCCCTCGAACGCGAAGATCGTCTCCATCGAGGACACCCGGGAGGTCGAACTGCCACAGCGGAACTGGATCGCGAGCGTCACCCGGCCCTCCTTTTCGGACGACGACAAGGGCGACGTCGACGAGTTCGACCTGCTGGAGGCGGCGCTTCGCCAGCGCCCCGACTACATCGTCATGGGTGAGATCCGTGGTGAGGAAGGGAGGACGGCGTTCCAGGTCATGTCGACGGGTCACACCACCTACACGACCTTCCACGCGGATAGCGTCGGGGAGGTGCTCAAGCGGTTCACGACGGACCCGATCAACGTCTCGAAGACGATGTTCACGGCGCTGGATCTGGTGTCCGTCCAGTCGTCAACCCGGGTGCAGGGACGGAAGGTCCGCCGGAACAAGTCGATCACCGAGATCAACCACTACGACGCCGAAAACGACGAAATAAACGTCCAAGACGTCTTCCAGTGGCAAGCTGAGACGGACGAGTTCCTCCGAATGGGTAATTCGAACACCTTGGAGGAGATCATGTTCGACCGGGGATGGAGCCGTGAGACGCTCGATGACGAGCTGCAAAAGCGGCGGGTCGTGCTCGCATACCTGATCGACAGGGGGCTTAACACCTACGCCGAGGTGGCGGCGACGTTCCAGGCGTTCATTAACGACCCGGAGACGATCCTCGCGCTGATAGCGACCGACAAACTGGAGCGATCCCTCGAGGATCTCCGACAGATGGAGTCGGTGCTTATCAACGTCGACCCGGAAAAAGAAGCGCAGGTTCCCCGTCCCGACCCCGACGAGGCGGGCCGTGAGGAGGCAAAAGGGATCCTCGAGGAGGCGGAGGATCTGTTGGAGCAATATCGTGGCGGGACGCCGGATTCGGTCACGGACGCCCTCCTCGAGATCACATCCGCGCCGACGGTCGAGGCCGATCCGGACGGTGAGCACGAGTTGCTTGAGGCAACCGCTCGCGAGGCTGAAACGCGGGACGCCGAGGTGATGGCGACCGCCGCTGATGCGGAGGCTCGGCCCGACTTCGATGCCCTTCCGAACGAAGGGATCGACGTGTTGGAACCCGATCCGATCGCCAGAGCGGAGGACCAGCCGTATCTCGACGTCAGTCGGAAGGAGCCCGACGGACCGGACGATGACGCCGTCTCCGCGACGCCACTTGATCGATCGGCACCGCCCTCGATGGGAGGGTCGAACGATGATCCCTCGAAGCCGAACCGAGCGGTCGATGACGGCGGTCACAAGGACCACCGTGTGGGGACCGACGGCTTCACCGCTGAGACCGATGTCGAGGAACCCGACGGCAGGACCGATGTCGAGGAACCCGACGGCAGGACCGATGTCGAGGAACCCGACGGCAGGACCGATGTCGAGGAACCCGACGGCAGGACCGATACCGATGAACCCGACGGGACGGAGCCGGCCGAAGAGCCTGACGACCGGGATCAGGGATCCGATCCGTCGATCGAAATCGAAGGTGAGAGGAATGAGAAGGATCCGGTCGATAAACGGGAGGCCGGAGGGGAAACGGACGCCGACGGCCGTGAGGTCGACGAGGAAGAACAATGAGCGGAATGCACCACGAGGCATCGACTACGGTGGTGGGGGTGTGGTGATGTTCGCGGCGAGGCGTTCCGTATGAGCCTCACGGAACAGCCCGGCGGCGGAACCGCCGGTGAGGACCTCTTCACCGCGCTGTTTTATCCGGTCTTTCGGTTCCTGTTCGATCCGGACGGTCAGTTCGTCGCCGACGTCGAACGAAAACTCATCGAGGCCCGGATGCCGGACCCCGTCGAGATGTACCTCTCTCGATCGCTCGGGCTCGGCCTGATCGCGGGGATACTTCTCTGGATCGTTGGGACGGTGGGAGGGTACGGCGTGTTCGCGCTCGGGTTTCTCGATCCGGACGTGCTCTCGCTCGGCATCCCCGCGCCGAATCCGGCCACCGCGGAGCTGCTGCGGGCGCTCGTCGTTCCCACGGCGGTGTTTTTAAGCGGTCTCTTCTTCGGAACCGTGGGGTTTCTGTTGGGCTTCGGGAGCCTCCTCGTCATTCCGTACTCCCGGGCGTCCGCACGCGAACGGGAGATAAACCTGCTGCTCGCCGACGCGGTTTCGTTCATGTACGCCCTTTCGGTCGGCGGGCTGAACCAGCTCGAGATCCTGCGGGCGATGGCGAACGCCGAAGACACCTACGGGGAGGTCTCCACGGAGTTCCAGAGCATCATCAACGAGACGGAGTACTTCGGCACCGACTATCGGAGCGCGATCCGCCAGCAGTCGCTTGAAACCCCCTCGGAGGAGCTCTCACAGTTTCTCGCGGATATGCTCTCCATCGTCAACTCCGGGGGCGATATGGAGAGCTTTCTGTCCGACAAGAAGGACAAACACATGCGGACCTCCAAACAGGAACAGGAGATGACCCTGGAGACGCTGGAGCTGTTCGGCGAGATGTATATGACGCTCTCGCTGTTCCCGCTTTTGCTCATCATCATTCTGGTCATTATGGGTATGATGGGCGAATCGGACGAGATGCTGCTGTATGCCACCGTCTACCTGCTCATTCCCCTAACCGGGATCGGCTTCCTCGTGCTCGTCTCGACGGTCAAACAGGACGAACCGGGGACGGGCTATCTCCGCGCCGAGGGCGAGAGCGAACGCTTGGAACAGTCCAGCCAGGAGGGCCTGTTTCATTTCGGGTTGATCGAGGGCTTCGTCGGGGAGTTCACCGTCTTCGAGCGGATCCGGGACCGCGAGGGGACCTACAAGACCAAACAGCTGCTGAGCGCCCCACATCTCTTCTTAAAGGAGAACCCGCTCTACACGATGGCATTTACCGTCCCGGCCGCGCTCGCGCTGCTCGTCATCGCCGTCGCGGCGGACAGCGCGCCCCTCACCGTCGATGGCTGGATCGACCGTCCCGTCTGGTCGGCGTTCATCTGGGTCTACGTACCGGCCTACCTCGTGTTGGTCCCGCTTGCGGTCTTTCACGAGTGGAACCAGCACTCACGTCGTGCGGTCACGGGGACGCTCTCCGAGAACCTCCGGAAGCTCTCCTCGGCGAACGACACCGGACAGACCTTGCTTGAATCGTTGGAGACGGTCGCGGAGACCTCCTCGGGGAAACTCGCCGATGAGTTCGAGGTGATGCACGCGAAGGTCAACTACGGGATGAGCCTCAAGGAGGCGATGATCGAGTTCAACAACCGCTATGCGGTCCCGCGGTTGGCCCGGACGGTAAAACTCATCTCGAAGGCACAGGAGGCCTCCTCACAGATCACGGATGTGTTGACGACGGCCGCACAGGCCTCCGAGAACCAGGACGACATCGAGCGGGAACGTCGTTCACGGACCCGCATGCAGGTGGCGATCATCCTCATGACGTACGTCACGCTGCTCGGCGTGATGGCCATCCTCCAGACGCAGTTCATAGACGTCATGGGCGGGCTCGTCGAGCAGGGCGGCAACGGCGCGGAGGACGCACCCGGGGAGATGGACTTCGGCGGCGGCGTCGACCCGGAGGTCCTCTCGATGCTCTTTTTCCACGCCGTGACGATCCAAGCGGTGCTCTCGGGGTTCATCGCCGGATACATCAGGAACGCCGACGTCCTCTCGGGGGTCAAGTTCGCGGTCTCGTTGATGACGCTCGCGCTCGGGGTGTGGATCTATGTCGGATGAGCGGCCGTGCGGGCACCCACCGGCACGTTCCCGGAGCGGCGCGATCGACCGGGGACAAACCGTCCTCGATTTCGCCATCGGGATGTCCGTCTTCCTGCTCGCGGTGGCGTTCGTCTTCGCGTTCGTGCCGTCACTTTTGGAGCCGTTCGCGACGAACAAGGGTGCGAACACCATCATCGCCGAGCGCGGGGCGGCCCATCTCACCGAGACGTCCCTCTCGGCGGGGAGCGCGCCGGGAGTGCTCTCAACGGCGTGTACGGTCGGTTTCTTCGAGGGGGAAGATCCCAGTGGTGAAGCGTGTGGCTGGACGCACGACGCCGACGCGCTCGAGGAGGAGATCGGCGCGGGCGAGTTCACCTCGGTGAACGTCACCATTACACGAGGTGGTGAGGTCGTAAGCATCGGGAGGGAGTCGCTCGCTGGCGGCGACGATCCGCCGCCGGATGCAAGCATATCGACGGCGAGTCGCATCGTCGACCTCAACGGGGAGACGCACCGTCTCACGGTGCGGGTGTGGTAGCCATGTTCATCGAACACCTTTCAGACCGGGGACAGGCACACACGCTGGAGGCGTTCGTCGCCGCGCTGTTGCTCGTGACGGGATTGATCTTCGCGACGCAGGCGACCGCCGTGACCCCGCTGTCGGCGAGCACGTCGAACCAGCACGTCGAAAATCAGGGGGAGATCGCCGCCGCCGATCTGCTCGCGACGACGAAAGAGCGCGGCGATCTCAAACAGGGACTGCTCGCATGGAACGAAAGCGACCGTGAGTTTACGGGCGCGACCAACGCCGACCACTACTCCGGGTTGATGCCGCAGGATGAACATCCCCTTTCCGACCCGCTCGATGAGGCGTTCGATTCGCGGCAGGTCGCGTTCAATATCGACGTGTACGGGCCCGCCGAGCCCGGCGAAACGCGGGAACGACAGCGACTCGTCAACATGGGCGAGCCGAGCGACAACGCGGCGACGGCAGCGACACGCGTCACGTTATATACCGACGACAGACTCTTCGATCCCGACGGCGACGACCTCGATGGCGCATACAACGGAACACCGCTCGGCGAGTCGGACGCCTTCTTCATCGAGGGAGAGGAGGACGGTCAGCTGCTGTATGCGGTCGTGGAGGTGCGAATTACCGTATGGCAGCTCTGAGGCCGGACACCCACGGCGGGTCGGATGCACGCGGCTGCACCGAGTCGGAGCGCGCCCAACTTATCATCATCACGGGGCTAACCCTCGCGGTCATCCTCGTCGCCGTCGTGTTGCTGTTAAATACCGCCATCTACACCGAGAACCTCGCCACCCGCGGCGTCGATGCCGGCGGCACCGAAGCGACCGAGTTCCGGGAAGGCACCGCGGCCGACGTCACCGGACTCCTCACGCGGGCGAACTGGTCTGCGCCGGATGCGACCGACGACTTCGAAGACGACTTCGACCGGTACGCGGAGACGACGGCCGAACACCGGACCCGTGAGGGCGTACTCGCCCGTATCGATGGCGAGCTGACGGACGGGACGTACATCGCACAGGAGGAGAACCGGACGCTCGATCCGAGCGATGACTATCTCGATAACTCCGGGACTGCCGGCGACGAGTGGACGCTCGTCGAGGATGCGACCCGTACCCGATCATATGTGCTCGATCTGCAGGTCGAGACCGAGCTTGAGAACGTCACTCAGAGGGAATCGGACGCGTTTCGGCTCCACGTCGAGTCCGACGACGGCGACGAGTGGACGCTCTATGTCTATCAACTCGAAAACGAGGACGTGACCGTGATGGTCGAGTCGGAGGATGGAACCGAGTCGTGGACCGGTGACGGCGATGACGTGTCCCTCGATCTCACCGGCGGAACGATCGACGGAGAACGGGAGGAGCCGCTCGCGTGGGCCGCGGGCGTCGAGGACGACGCGGACGATCTGACCGGTCGGACGACGTATACGATCAGCTACGCGAACGGCGACACGGTGTCCGGGACCTACGAGTTCATCCTCGACACGCCCGACCCGGCCGCGGAGGCCGGGCCGGACGAGCCGCTCTATGACGACCCGACTGCCGGGTCGCCGTACGCCGTCGAAGCGGTCTACGACGTCAATCTCGAGATGCGTCACCACACGCCGGAACTCCGGTATGAGGATCAGGTTCGGGTCGCCCCGGGTGAGCGCGATGCGTGATCGTCGCCGGGCGTCGTTCGATACACGGCGGGAGGAACGCGCCGTCTCGGTCACCGTCGGCTACGTCCTCACGCTCACTATCGCTACCCTCCTCCTGTCAGGGCTGTTTATCGCCGGGGGCTCGTTCGTGCAGGGGGAACGCGAGCAGGCGATCCACGGGGAAATGACCGTGATCGGCGAACGCGTCGCCGCCGATATCATGACCGTCGATCGGCTCGCGAGCGACTCGGGGGATGCCGAAGAGCTCACGGCGACGCGAACCGCCGAATTCCCCCCACGGGTCTCCGGTGACGACTACACGGTCGAGATCGACGCGGGATCGCAGGTGGTCATTTTGACGCATCCACGGAGCGACGTGAGCGTCGAGGTGCCGTATCGGGCAACCAATGACGTGGAGCCGACGACGGTCGGCGGTGGCGACCTCATCATCCGATGGGATGACGATAGAATCGAGGTGATCGAGACGTGAACGGTCCGAAACGCGAAGCTGGTCGAGGTGTGAACGGCTCGGGACGGAACGACTCGTCGGGTTTCACATCCATCCGTACCGATCCAGGGACAACCGGGGAGTCGCGTGCCGTCAGCGAGACCCTCGGGTTCGTCCTCGTGTTCGCGCTCGTCACCACGACCATCGCCGTGACGTTCACCTTCGGGCTCGGCGGCTTGGAGGACGCCCAACTCGCCGAACGCGACACCAACGTGGAGCGGGCCTTCGACGTCATGCATGACAACCTGCGGGATATCTCACGCGACGGCGTGCCGAGCCGGGCGACCGAGATCCGGCTTGCCGGCGGCACCCTCACGCTTGAAGAGCGGACGGAGATCCGCTTCAATGGAACGGGGTGGGCGGAAGATGGCGAGTACGTCGAACGTACCAGACCGATCGTCTATCGCGGGGCTGGTGACTCGGCGGTCGCCTACGAGAACGGCGCGGTGCTGGTGACCGACGGCGATCACGGCACGGTCCTCAACGGTCCCGACCTGCTCGTCAACGACGACGGAATCATCGTCTCGGTGATTCGGATCGGCGGCGTGAGCCGCTCGATCGCGGGCGATCGAACCGTGTTGGTGGTTGGATCGAACGCCGATCGCGAGGTGGTCGACCGACCGCGGGACACAGAGGAGGTAACGATGGAGATCGACTCCCCGCGGGCGTCCGTCTGGGAGCGGCATTACGAGGAGCTCGCGGCGGAACACTCGCAGATCCGTCTGGACGACGGCGACACCCCGGAGTGTGAGGGTGACGGTGACGTCACGGTATGTTTCGAGCCGGGGTCGGACGCGGAGTTCCTCATTCATCAGACCACGATCAGGATCGAGTTCACCGACTGATGGACGGCCGACGACCGCCGTCGCCCGAAACGGCCGGCCTCGTCACCCCTCGACCGACCTGGCGGCATTTTGGTTTCCCGCGTCTTCGTCACTCGCGCGGGACCGCGATGTTCCGAACCGCGCCGCCACACTCGGGACAGCGCTCCACTCGGTCATCCGAACGCAACCGGAACGAACACAGACGACACTCGTAGTACCCCGTCGAGGGACTGTACGGATCGATCGATGTGAGGTTCCGTGTCATGGGGGGAGATTACATACAAACGAATATAAGTCCCGCCCTGATATTGAACATCTATGTTTATACCAATTATATTTTTGATCGTTTGATTCTAGCTGAATATGTGGACAAACGATAGGCAGTACGGCAAGAACATCCCGACCGAGCCGCCAAGCGGTCAGGACACGCTTATATATCTCGCTGGTCCTGCATACACCTATGGGCGTGCGTATCACCCCCCCAACCGAGCGGACCTGTGAGCGATGTGGGCGGAGCGAACGATGGGATGACGCCGTTGAAGGGTGGCGGATCGATGAGGACGCCGGCCAAATCTACTGCCTCCACGAGTGGGACATCAACGGGACCTTCGTCCCGATAACGGAGCGCCCGTGACGACCGTCTACGTCACCGCTCCGGAGGGGGACGCCGACGAACTCGCCGAAACCCTCGTCGAACGGCGTCTCGCCGCCTGCGTCAACGTCGTTGACTGCGAGTCGACCTACCGCTGGGACGGCGCGGTCCACAGCGAATCGGAGCGGATACTGCTTATCAAGACGACCGCCGACGCCTACCCGGCTCTACGGGAAGCGATCGAGGAGCTCCACCCGCACGACGTCCCGTGTATCGAGCGATTCAAGGAGTCTGACGTACCCGAAGCGTTCGCCGACTGGGTCGCCTCGAACGTCTCGGCTGTTGACAGCTGAATCACGACCGTTACACTTCGGAATCGTCAGTCTGTGTGGGCAGGTCCGTACTGGACGGGTGGGGCGCTGTGTCCCCGACGCCAAGCGCTTCGAGCCCGACCGAACGGATCTCCTCGGGCCCATACGTCCCATCTAAAAGCCCTTCAAGGCGGGAGGCGAGCTGATCGGCCGCAAGCAAGTCCGGCACGATGACATAGGTCGCACCGCGTTCGAGGAGTTCGGCAGCCATCGGCAGCTCTCGGGTCCGGACGATCACGTCGACGGTGTCGCTCAGCGAGAGGAAGTAGTCCGTCAGCGCCGGCAGCTCGGCCGTCGAGATGATGAGGCGTGCGCGATCGTAGTTCGCCACCTCAACCGTCTCCGGTTCGATCGCATCGCCGAGCACGTATGCCGCACACTCATCACGGAGGGCAGAGAGCGCCTGTGGGTTGTTCTCGATCACGACGTACGGCTGATCGATCTCCTCACAGAACTGTGCGAGCCGTCGGCCCTGTCGACCGTAGCCGACGATGACGACGTGGTCCGTGATCCCTTCGGGAACGGTGTGCCAGTCGTCGACGTTGTGATACGGTCGCCCGAGCCACCCCCGATCGAGCATCGCCCGATAGATGTCTTCTGCATACGTCTGTGTGAGGTTCGAAAGCAGCATCGACACCGCGGCCGCGAGGATAATCGCCTCGAACACCGGCTCGATCAACAACCCGAGGATGAGCGCCTCGATAGCGACGATGATACTGAATTCGCCGACGTGGTCCATATCGAGCCCCGCGACCGTCGCGGAGCGCCGATCGTAGCCGTTGTACACGAGCAACGCCACCGTGACGATCGGTTTGACGATAACCGTCAAGACGACAAGCCCGAACGCGAGGGCGGCAACGGGCAGGAACGGCGAGAGCGTCTCGGCCGGGGTGGCGATGACGGCTCCCGGCGCGGGAAGCGTCACCAGCGCACCGACGGTCGCAAAGAAGATCGCGACGAAGAACTGTCGGATCGAAGTCAGCCCGTTGAAGACCTCCGAGTAGGTGACCGGGTTGTCCCTGACGGCGAGGCCGGCGGCGAACGCGCCGACGACGATAGACGTCTCGAGGAACTCCGCCGCCGCGAGGAAGACGATCAACAGCGCGACGATGCTGATGAGCATCGATTCATCGGAGCCGCCGGTGAGCAGCTCGATGACCCCGAAGAAGTATCGATTCACGATCACCGCCGCCGCAAAGAGGATCACGCCGTATCCGAGCTGTGTCGCGATCGGTTCCAGCGTGAAGACGCCGGCGCTCACAACGAGCAAAATGATCACTGCCAGCAGGTCGTTGAACGAGTCGATCTCGGCGGAGAGATAGTCGTGAACGATGTCCGACTGTCCCTTCGCGAACAGCGCGGTGCCGACGATCGTCGAGGAGAGCGCCGCCGCGATCCCGACGAACAGCGCCTGTTCGATCCCCAACGTCCCCTCGAAGCCGACGTTAGCGAGGAGGCCCAGTTCCAGTGTGATCCCGATCCCGAGCGCGAAAACGACACCCAGCGCCCCCAACACGAGTGCCTGAACGATCGCCACCACTTCCGTATCGGAAACGGTCGTACGGACCCGCTCCGTGTGGATCTGTACGCTGAACGCGAAGATCAGGAACGCGATCCCGAGCCGAGCGAGTTCGAGCATGAGCTCCTCATCGATGATTCCGAGTTGGCCGACGATCAATCCCGCGAGGATGAGCGAGGGGACGACCGAAAGGCGTAAGCTTCGGGCAATGAGCAGGAGCGGTCCGATGATCACGAACAGGATCGCGAGCGCTGTGAGCAGCGAGACGTCAGTCATTATCCTCACCTCCGCGGTCTTTCATCTCCGGAAACAGCAGTCCGCTTTCCAACAGCTCCATGTCCGCAGCGACCGCCCGCTCGAACGTCGAGCGATCCGAGAAATAGGCACGGAGGTACTCGATGAACTGCACGACGCTCAGCTGTGGGGCCATGATGACGTAGTCGGCACCGAGGTCGTAGAGCCGATCGGCCTGCTCCGTCGTGGCGGCCTCGACGAACACGGTCGTCTCCTCGCTCGCCTCCTCTAAGAGGATCTCGTTGATCTCGAGTTGGACCGACGAGGAGAAGATGAAATCGGCGTAGGCGACGCCGGCATCCTTTCGGATCTTCGCGTACTTGAAGTCGCCGAAGAGCGCCTCGTAACCCGCCCCCTCGACCGCCTTGATGTGTTCGACGTTGCGGTCGACGACGACGATGTCGTCGTACTGTGCTTCGAGGATACGGATCGCCCGGCGGGTGATCTCGTCGTAGCCGATCACGAGC
This sequence comes from Halorubrum vacuolatum, assembly GCF_900188065.1. Classification (GTDB taxonomy): domain Archaea; phylum Halobacteriota; class Halobacteria; order Halobacteriales; family Haloferacaceae; genus Halorubrum; species Halorubrum vacuolatum. The sequence continues at coordinate 4,872 of NZ_FZNQ01000011.1, read as the reverse complement.
ACGTGGTTTTTGTGGTCCGTACCGGCCGGCTTGACGGGATCGGACTGTTCGAACCGCGTGAGGTACGGTTCGACCCGCTCGAAAAGCTGCTGGTTGTACTGGATGAAATACACCGAGACGCTCATCGTCATGAGCGCCACGAGTGTAATGAATCCGAGCTCTTCGGTGCCGATAAACGGCGGGTCGCTCTCGGCGGCGGCGACGGCGACGACGATCCCGAACTCGCTCACCTGGAGCATCCCCACGCTGCCGAGGAACGTCGTTTCGAGGTCGAACCGTTGCCAGTTCAACAGCGCGAAGAAGACGACGAACTTGGCGATCATCAGCGCCACGGCGACGACAATCGCCTCCTGCCAGTATGCGAGGAGATCCGCGGCCTCGAAATCCAGCGCGACGGAGACGAAAAAGACCATCACGAACAGGTCCGTGAGCGGGTTGACCCGGCCCTGAAGGTCCTTGCTGTAGGGTAGCTGTGCGATGGCGAGTCCGGCGAGGAACGCCCCCATCTCGACGGAGAGGTACGCCTCGATGCCCACGGGAGCCAACAACACGTCGACCTGATCGGAGACGAGCACGAAGATGAAGAGCCACGAGATGGCGACGAGGAAAAACAACGTCGTATCCTCGGCAATCCGCCTGAAAAGCGACGGTAACAGGTATCTGGAGGCGGCGATCGCGGCGGCCGTCGTGGCCGTAACGAGCACCAACACGATCCCGAGCGAGGTCGCGACGTCGCCGATACCTTCCGGGCGGCCCGCGGCCAACACGGCGAGGATGATGACGACGACGATGTCCTGTGCGAGGAGGATGCCGACGTCGATCTTGCCGTGTAACGAGGTCGCTTCGCCCTTGTCGTTGAGCATCTTGATCACGACTGCGGTCGAGCTGTACATGACCGCCAAGCCGATGATCACCGATTGTTCGAACGTGAACGGCAGGAGGGCGGCCAGGCCGAAGCCGATCAGCCCGATCGCCGCCATCTGTGGGATCGATATCTTCACGATCGGGGCGATGAGATGACGGATCTCGCTGATCCGCATCTTGATCCCGAGTAAGAACAACAGAAACGCGAGACCGAGTTCCGCCATCGCCTCCGTAATGAGGCTCGGTTCGACGATTCCCACCCCAACCGGACCGATCACGACGCCCGTGAGGATGTAGCCGATGATGGTCGGCTGGCCGAGTCTAACCGCGAGGATGCCGGCGAACGCGGCGGCCACGAGGATGATCGCCACGTCGCTTGCGAGCCCGACTTCGACCATTCACGTGTTCACCGTTCACATCCTTTTTTGGGGCGCATCAAAAACACCTCGGGTCAGTCCACCCGGGCGGAGTTTTGTCCGAGACCGGCCTCCAATGCTTGTACGCGGCTACGCCGATCCCGAATTCGTCCCTTCGCTCTCCAGTTGCTGATAGACGTAATATGAGTAGGCAATGGTGATCACCACCGTCGCCAGTAATGGAATGACAAGCAAGTAGATTGCATACTCGTTCGCGAAGGCGCCGATCGCCGCGAGAACAGCTGTCAGCTTGAACAGTTTCGCGCCAAGCGCATGAGTTCGGTCCCACACCACCTCGCTGGTGAGCGTCCACGGCGTCCGGATCCCGACGAACCAGTTCTGTTTCGCCTTCGAGAGCAGCACCCCGCAGTAATAAAAGAGGCCGGCGATACCAATCAGGATCAGCGAGATCATGTCAAATTCATAGCCGAGGTTGAACGCGAGAATGCCGACATGAATAGCAGCGAGGAAGGCCGTGAAGATGACGATGAACCAGTCATATTCGGCGCGGAACGCCTCGATGTTCCCACGAAGCGGATCGATTCGGGGAATAAGCGCGAACAGCGCGAGCAATCCCGCACTAACCGCCGGTATCGCCCAGAGTGCAGTCTCCCTCGGCATCGTGCCACTCGGCTCGCCTGCAGCGTTTCAGTGTGAGACGACGTGATCGGGCAACTCAGGGGCTGCAATGACGCTCACGATCGCTGAAACAACGACCAATCCAACGGCGATTCCAAATCGTGCCTGCGTGTTCATTCTTCACCGTCTCGTCGTCGGTTCGATCGTCGTGAATTGGTGTCTATCGGACGACCCAGTTGCTCTCTCGCAACCGGTGAATATGCGTCGCATCACGGTCTAGGGTGGAGTCTGTCGTATATAAACACCACTTCGAGAAACGTGTGCACAAAGCACGCCTGTCGCGGCGGCCGATGCACAGTCGATCGCAATCGATATACTCACCTTGACTGAACGTTCAGTCAGGATGGATGCAGCGGGATCAGAGGGGAAGCGAACGGACCGTTCGGTGAACGTCACCGACGGGGCCCTTTTTAAACCCCTGATGATCCTCTCGACGCCGATCGTCCTCTCACAGCTCCTCCAGGTCGGATACAACCTCGCGGACACCTTCTGGGTCGGCCAGCTCGGCGGTGACCCGGTCGCCGCGCTCTCGTACTCCTGGGCCATCGTCTTTCTGATGGTGAGCGTCGGCGGTGGGTTCACTGTCGCCGGAACCGTGCTCGTCGCCCAATACAAGGGTGCCGCGGACTTCACGAAGTCGAACCACGTCGCCGGGCAGACCCTCTCGTTCGTGACGCTCATCTCGGTCGCCGTCGCGATCCTCGGCTACGTCCTGTCGCCGACGCTCATCTCGCTCGTCGGGGCGACCCCCGGAACCCCACCGTTCGAGATGGCGGTGAGTTACACGCGGATCATCTTCATCGGCATCTCGTTTATGTTCTGGTTTTTCATCTTCGATGCGCTCTCGCGCGGCTGGGGAGACACGCGGACGCCGCTGTATCTCATGTTTATAAGCGTCATGCTCAACGTCGCCATCGACCCGATCCTCATCCTGGGCTTCGAGGACAACCCGCTTTTCATCTGGCTCGGGCTGGAATCGCTTGAAGCGACCCTGTTCGAGGCGACCGGTTTCGCGGGCTACGGGGTCGCTGGGGCCGCCATCGCAACGGTGTTCTCACGCGGGCTCGCGGCGGTGGTCGGTCTGTACCTGCTGTTTGACGGACGGGTCGGACTCGAACTCACCGTCCATGACCTCCGGCTGGAGACGGGGACGGTTCGACAGATCCTCGATATCGGCGCGCCCATCGCGGCCGAACAGGGGCTTCGGGCCGGTGGCATCGCCGCGCTCACCGTGATCATCGCGCTCGCCGGCGACGACGCGGTCGCCGCCTACGGGATCGTCAACCGTCTCTCATCGCTGATGTTCCTCCCGGCGCTCGGGCTCGCCCGTGGGACCGAAACCGTCGTCGGCCAGAACCTCGGGGCGGGCCACGTCGATCGGGCGAGACGGACGATATATATGAGCACGGCCATCGTCGTCGCCGCCTTCGCCGCCGTCATCGCCGCGGCATACCCCTTCGCCGAGGGGATCGTCGCGATCTTCCTCGATGTCGATGCAGGTGGGAGCGTCGCGACTGGCGACGTGATCGGGATCGGTGCCCAGTACATCCGGATCGCCGGCCCGGCATACGTGTTCTTGGGGGTCTTTCAGATCGTCCTCGGCGGGATCCGGGGAAGCGGCAGCACCCGCACGGCGATGGTGCTCTCGACGACCGAACTCTGGGTGTTCCGCATCCCGATCGGTTTCGTCCTCCTCGCCGTCGTCGGAATGGGCGTGGTCGGCGTCTGGTACGCCGTCGCCATCTCCTATGTCGGCGCAGCGATCATCACGGTCGCGTGGTTCCTCCGCGGGACGTGGACCGAAAACGTCGTGACCGATACCGCCGCGCCGGAGGGCGTCGTGACCGAAACGGCGGATGCCGAACGAGCGGAGTGAGCGACCGATCCCGACGGGATGATGGCCGGTAGGATCAGGGCGGGAGGATGCCGGATCAGGCCCAGGGTTCCTCCGTGAACTCGCCCGTCTCGATCTCGCGTTCGATCTCCGCGAGGGTCTCGCCGTCGACGCCGACGAGGTGACAGAGCGGGTGCCCGGGCGCGGCGACCGGATTCTGGAGGACGCCGACGAGCAGGCCCGTAAACGGCGCCCTGACGACGGTCTCCTCCCGGGAGAAGTGATCGGAAATCCGGCAGACTGCGTCGCCCTCATAGACAAGCGGATGATCATATCGCATGTCGACGAGGCCGCCGCGGTCGGCACGGAGCCACGTTTTCTCCTTTGCGGAGTCGATCACCCGCCGCCAGCCGGGCCAGTCGACCGACTCGCCGGGCAACACGCCGAGTTCGGCGAGCACGGACTCGACGCCGTCGAGGGCGCGCTTGATGAGCGGCGGCTGGAACCGGTGGGCCTTCCCCATCTCGATGGTGATCGTGGGCGTGCCGTTCCGCGTCGCGACCGACCGAAGGCTGCCGGGGTCGGCCTCCCCGCTCAGGATGAGGTTCGCCCCGAACGCCCGCGCGATCCGGTTCACCTCCGGATCCGTCATGTCGGCCCGTGCATGATACATCGTCGTGCGGTTCCGCGTCGAGGTATGAAAATCGAGGCCGTAATCGCAGGGTTCGATGAACCGTTTATATACCGCGTTCGCGATCCGCTCGGCCGTGTTCGAACGCTCCTTCCCCGGAAACGACCGATTCAGGTCCTGGTCGTAGATGGGGATATAGCGCTGCTGTGCGAGATAGCCGGGGACGTTGACCACGTGTAACAACACGAGCGTCCCGGCGATCTCGGCCGGATCGTACCGGGCTGCGGCCTCCTGTAACACCTTGACGCCGTTGAGTTCATCGCCGTGTAACGCCGCGGTCTTGACATCCTCCCCGCGCTGAAGCGCGAGGATTCCCGAGCGTTGGGATATTAAGGTTTGCAACCCGCCTGTTCGTTCGGTGCGAAACGCCCCGAGGTTTGGTTGAACAAGTAGGCTACTGGCCTTGCCAAACGACCGTTACTCATATC
>NZ_FZNQ01000009.1 GCF_900188065.1 Halorubrum vacuolatum | reverse complement strand
TTCCGTGAGATCATCCTCTCATTCGCCCTCAACAACCTCAAAAAGCTCGCCAAAACACTATGATCCCGCTCCCGTACCGCATTTTCAATAGAGCAGTTGTAAGAGGTTTTAGAATATATTAGATAGAGATACCTTCGCCTGCTGACTCCCTCGATGACTCCCACCTCCATGCCACCGCACGGTGGGTAGCCTCGACGCCCGGACCGTCGCCGTCTTGAGGATCTGCGTCCCTCGCCCACGGACACGGTACACAGCGAACCCGTACCGACCGCCCTGCTGCTGGAGCCGATCGTGGTACTTCTTGTAGATCTTGAAGTTGCCCGGCTGTCCGTCCGCGTGTTGCCGGGCGGTCGCTTTGAACTCCCACGGAACGCCCCGCTTCAGCCCATCGTACCAGCTCGTATCCAGCCGCTTACCGTCCTCGTCGACGAGCCGAACATCGTACTTCTCGGCGAGGTAGTACTCACACGCTGTGCCGTGGGCGTTCGCTCGATGGCTCGGCATCGATCTACCCGCTCCCGCGCCTCGTGCGCGTCTTATATATCATCTCCTCGCCATGTACGACGCCCCGCCCACGGCTCGCCCCGCTCGTCTCGCGAGCGGGCTGTGGGCCGCGTATCTCACCCCTACGTACAGGGGGTAGGTTTACGCTTACAGCGTTACAGGTCGGTGCAGTCATGCGGTTATGGCTTCCACCCTGTCAAGGCGATCGCGGTGTGCTCCCTCCTCGTGGTACTCCTTCCGGCGTTTTGCCACCCACGAGTGGCTGAACGGCACGAATTTAGCGGCTTCGCGGCTTGACAGTCCTTCCTTGTCCGTGTACACGGCGGTCCACACGGCGACGTCGTAGGCGACATCTCCCGGCTCGGGGTCGTCCTCGACCTCCTCGTTCGTCCACGACCACACGGACGGATCCTTGGTGTTGTATCGCCAGTCCGTCTGTGGGATGCCGTCGATGCGGAACCGCTCGTTCCGGAGTTCGCCCGACTTGATCTTGTCCGCGATGACCGCCTGCTTCTTCGACGTCTTCTTGAGGATCACGCCGACCCGCCACAGAAGCGGGTGAATCGAACTCTCGTCGTGGGCGATGTAGATGAGCAATCCGTCGTACTTCCGGATCTTGAACACAAGCGGCCCCATTCGCTGGCGCATCAAGTGGCCCGATTTCCCGGTTCCGGAGCCAACTGATGAGAACTCATCTCCGATGAAGAGTTTTCGCGACTGGTCGTTATGCAGCGGGTCGCCGTCCTGTTTGACCCACTCGTCCATCGTGGGAAAGTCGGGGATGAACCCGGACCGGCTCTCACCCTGCTGATCGGTCCACTCGTCGGTTTCCTTGAGCGTCGGGATGTTGCTCGCGACCTTCTCGACGCCAAGTAGGTGGCTCGCTCGCTGTCCGATGAGACACCCGGCGTCGGTCTTGCCGGCTCCCATCTCTCCGAGAATAACGATCACGGGTGCGGGCGACGTGATGATCTCGTCGAGCTGCTGGATGGCTTTCATCCCGCTGATGTCCGCCCGTTGTTGTTGGTCGCCCGTGAGGTGCTTGAGCGTCGGCATGTCGCCCGCATCGAGCGCGATCCGGGCGGTCTCGGTGGCCGCGATTGCGCGTATCTCGCGGATCTCCCGCAGCTCCTCGGCGCGACCGGGCATCCCGGCGGGTTGCTCGCGGGGATCGTAGTTCTCGCCCACGATCGCGGCGTACCGACTCACGTCCGGATCACGAACGATCCCCGCGTGTGGGTGCGCGTCCGGATCACGAATTCCGTAGCCGTCCTGATGTTCGCGGTACTGCGCCGGGGTGTAGACGTCGTTGTCGTCAGTCATCGGCGGGAACCTCCTCCGGCCCAAGCCCATCGCTCGGGGCCGATCCGTTTCTCTCGGGCTCGCCGACCGCCTCACTCGCGAGTTCTTCCAGCTCTAGCGTGGGCAGGTCGTCGGCTCCCGTTCCACTGATGTCCTCGCCGAACGCCTCGAAGACGTCCTTCACCGCCCGCTCGTCCATGAGCGTACCCTTCTCGCGGGCTTCCGCGCCGCGGTTCACGAGTGTCTGCTGGATGTCCGCACCGAACTCGGAGACGGAATCACGCATCACGTTCAGCGCGATGTGTGACTCTGTGAGTTTCTCGTAGATGGCTTCGAAGTGCGACTTCGAGGTGAGGATCTTCGTGTCCTCACATTCGGAGAGCCACACGCCTTTCACCCGGAGATCTCCGAGGTCCTCGTCGTACTCGAACTCCTGAACTCCCCACGCGGCCCCACCGTTGATAGGATACGGCGCGGGCCCTTCGATCTTCTTGTCCTGCCAGATCGTGGGCTCGACGTAGTACTTCTCGACGACATCGCTCCGTCCGTTCACCTGGTGGACTGCGACCATGTTTCGATTCCGCAGCCGACGGACGAATACGACGAAGAACGCGAACAGTGGCGGACCGAACAGGAGAATCGCGGCGATCCATCCGACCACGATCGGCGGGACAGAGGGAAGCGTCGGGCGATAGATCACGATGATTCCACCCAGGGTAAACGCTAACCCCAACACGAGGATCTGTCCCTCCGCTAAGAGCCACGTGAGTCGATCCGCCCACCCGTTGAAGGTGCTTGATGTGCTCTCGCTCATGCTTTCATTACCCCGCTATCCTCTCGCCACAGGACGAACCCGGCTCCCGCCATGCTCGAAAAGAGGGCTAACAGCATCCCGGAGAAGAGCCCACTCTCCCCGCCGAAGTGTCGGAATGGGTCGTCTCCCTCTGTATCCATATCTGTCGAGAGACGGAGCGATTCTCCCCCGGCTGAGACGGTGACGGCGTGGCCTCCGGCGAAGCTATCGACGGGGACCACGACGACGGTCGAACCGGTGAACACTCGTTGGTCGGTTACGGGAACCCTCGACGCGCCGGATTCGCCCATCCCTGCTACGTTGTCACTTACTTCGATCCGCTCGGCTCGTTCAGCCTCGATGCCGATTCTCGCTCGATCCCCGCTAAATTCCCACCCGGTGAGCGTGATACTGTTCGAGAGTTGGATCTCCTCTTGGTTGTCGAGCGTGTCGGCTTCCGTTTCTGATTCGATGAGTGAGACGTTCTCGGGATCGGGCGTTTCGGCCGCTACGCCCCCGCCCATGCCCACAAGAAAAAGCGCCACTAACACCGTTGTGAGTACCGTCAAAAGGTAGTTCATGATGGTAGTGACTTAGCGGCCGCCGGGGAGCCATAGGGAAATGATCTCTCTGAGACCGATGAGGACACCCGCGCCGACGGCGACACCGGCCGCTATCGTTCCCATCCCGGCGTCGAAGTCCCCAAAGTCGGGGAGTCCGCCACCGATCCCGCCACCCTCTTGTGACTCGTTGAATTTGTCGATCAGTTCTTGATTTTGCTCCTCAAGTTCGTCCCACTCTTCCTGTGAGATGTAATTATCGTCGGACTGCGGCTCGGAGGATTCGAAGTTCATTTCCTCGACTTGCTCGCCGCCTGAAGTCTCGATCGAGACGACTTCGAAGGGATCCGAGAGCTGGATCGTCTCATAGTTCGACTCATCGTCTGTCGGAAAGTATTGAACACCCTCGATTTCGGTGATCGCATCGTCTAGGTCGTCACTAAGGTCAATCGTGAAGTGATCGGCGTCCTCGTCGTTCACGCCGTCGTATTCGTCGCCGTCGGAATCACGAGGAGTGAACTCGTCATCAGTGACAGTGACGGATTCGTCGGCGATCGTGGTTATCGTGAAAGAGGTATCTGGGAACGGATGATCAGTGAAAGTGACTTCGCCACCATCGATCTCGTCCTCATATGCACCCCATGATCCCTCGCCGAGTGATACGTCGTACGTGAGGTACACCGACCCGTCGATGTCTTCATCCGGGTCGTACTCCTCGCCGGCTTCGATCGATTGATCTTGTGTGATTCCGAGTGTTCCTCGTACGGTGGCATCGGGTTCAGGGAGGTAGATCTCAGCCTCCCGTTCAACGTCGATTGGGATATTGAGTGCCTGAAGGTCGGCGATGGCTTTCGCCATGTCCTCATCTTCAGCCATCATTTCAGCCTGCTCACGAGGTGTGATCAGCTCCTCGATGTCGATGTCTCCGGACTGAACTTCACCGTACACTTCATCTACCCATGTGATGACGCCATCACGGACGTTGGAAAATGCGTCTTGAATATCGTCGATCAAGTTTTTCCACGTGTAGTATGCGAGATAGAACCCCTCAGCGCCTTCTTCTTCGAGTTCGTCGACGCGGTCGGAGCCGTCGCGGTCGAACTTTACGAAGTACCTGTATTGACGGTCGTTATTACCATCCTCTTGGTGGAAGTAGATAGCAGACCAGTAGTTCTCAGTATAGGTGTTGTTCGAGGGGTTGTAGGTGATCTGGAGGTAGTGGAGTTCGAACTCCTCACCATTCGCAAGTTCGTAGGTGTGTTCATCTTGGTACTCCTCAGTATCATCGGGTTTTCGAGGATTTTCGTAGAACGAGTTCCGAAAAACCGAGCTAGTACCCAGATCGTCGTGCTCGTCGACAGTCTCATAGAGGGCGTAGAACTCCTCAACGGACTCATTCCATGATTTGAGGAGGTTCTTTTCTATGGTTGTTTGGTACTCATCGACGGCATCAACGGCCGCATCTTGTACATCGTCTTGGCTTTCTTGATCGTTTAACGCCTCGATCGCTGCGATCTTAGCTTCCGTATATGCCGAGTGTTCAGCGCCATCGAGAATGTTTTTGTTGTCAATGAAGGTGGAGTAGTTGTTACTCCGACGTGCTCGCATCGTCTCATAAGCCGATTGTTCGAGAGCATCGGCTGTAAGACCCTCAGCAGGACTGTCACTCCCGACTACTTCGAACTCACGGAGTGCCCACCCCAAGGCGGCTGACCCGCCGACCGCTCCGACGGCGACCGCAGGGGCGATAGCGTCTGCTTGTTGCACGGGACCGTGGGCATGGGCGAGCCCGATCGCCGCTCCAGCCGATGCTCCCACTCCTTGCATGAACCGCCGTCGATTGATCCTCGTATCTTCAGATTTCGTTGTCATTGTCGTGTTAGTTGTTACAGCATTGAGCCGATCACGGCGGCGTACGCCGCGATGGTGATTCCTCCCCACAGTGCCGCGAGGATCAACGCGCTTCGAGGTCCGATCGCTGGTGTCTCTGTCATAAGTGTGAACGCTCTCGAAAGGCCGCTTATGCGACGTAGCTGATCCACGTCGTTGCCACCGACACCGCCAGCGTGAAGAACAGCTGGCTGATGTCGTTCCACAGTACGAGACTCTCGAACGCGGGAACGAACACGAACATCAACGGCGTGAGGAGCGCGAATACGATCGCTGCCAACTCTTCAGGCCGGTAGTCGCTCCCGTTCAACTCGTTCGTGCCGAGGATCCAGACGGTGAGGAACAACACTGCGAGCAGCGCGAAGGAGATCTCGGCCCCGCCCACGCTCCAGATCGCATCCGAGAAGTTGTAGCCACCGAAGATCGACAGTTCGAAACTGAACACGCCGAAGATGGTCGCCGCGAACCAGGGGATGCCGATCACCGCCGCAAGGTCGATCAGGTCGATTTCTTTACCAGTGTACTCGCTTAGACCGCCGAATGCTGTTGCCATACGCGTCCGTGAAGCCCACGCGCGCCGTGGTTAAACGCCGGTTTGCGGATATGCTATGGATACGTGGTGGATACGCCGGTATCATTTTATACCCCACCGTGCCCCGGAGGAACGATGTCTTCGCTACGAAAGCTCGTAGATTGTGATGGAACACCCCGCGTGACGCTCGATAAGGGCGAGCTGGGGATGGACGGCGTGCTCGACGATGGGCAAATCCCCGACGACCAGCGAATGCACGTCCAGCGGCTCGACCGCGGCGTGTACGTGGTGCGGGCGGTATCGGACGGCCGAATTCCGGAACTACCAGCGGGGATCCGATGAAACCCGTCGGAGAGGGGTTTTCGATGCGACCCCGTGGGGTGCGGTGTGGATGTATTACCGATCCTCGATCTATGCACTTTCCCGTGGGCTATGGGCTCGACAGGTGCATCAAAACGGAGGGGTTCGGGTGGGGTCCCCGCGCCGATCGTGGCGGTGGCCCCACCCCCCTATATGAACGCGGCCCGGTTCAGTCACTCCAGATCGACGGGAATCGACCCCCGGTGCATACGGAGGTATATGAATGAGCCGTCGAACGTCGCTCAAATTGACGGATGAACGCGAGCGGCAGCTCGAACGCGCAAGTGAGATCGTCGCGAGCGGTTCTGACGACGACCCTCCGATGAGCGTTGTGATCGATGCGGCGCTCGCACATCTGATCGAGAGCGAGCAGAACATGAGGGACGCCCGTGATGAGCTGGACCCCGTGACGATCCAGCAGTTCAACACTGACGTGATCGGCCTACACTACCGGACAAGGATCAAAAGTCGGTGGCGCTAGAATCCACTTTCGGGTTCGACATCAAGCATCTCAGCTAGCTCGTCTATGTTTTTCATCTCTAGTTCGTTGGCCTCTTCCTCCAGTTCACGTCCCGATCGCATCGTTATAGATTTCAACAAGATCGTGACGGGTTTCTTCGTCGTCTAATATTGGCCTATCATCTGACCCGCTGTCATCGGATGACGAATAAGTGGAGTCGAATTCTGCAAGATCGGAACACCCCGCGGTGGCGATGACAATTGCGGTACTGCCGATTATGAAGTTCTGTTGGGAGGGCATAGACCGTAGAAACAGTCTCAGGTCACTAACCTTACTCTACTATCTCTCTAGTTTGTCAGCGTGAGGTCCGTCCGATAGGTACGCACGACCACGTTCACCTCAGTTCGTCCTCGTACCGATCGAGAACGATCTTCGAGCCTAGAATATCTTCTCTTCGGGCTTCCGGTCCTGGGAGGACAGACCTACTCTGGCTGATCTACTACACGAAAGTTAATCATCACAACGGCGTTCCAACATCTTCGCCATATCGCTCAAAAACAGACACCAACTCCTGATTGTTTCTCAGAGTCACCACCTCGAATATTTTTCTTTTTCCACGCAAGTGCTTGTCAAATGTTATTGGATTTTTTCTAAGATTGATATTGCTTGTTCTAGGAACAACCAAACATAAGCACTTAACTTCCCACCATGGCTGACAGATGTTTGTCAATGTGTCAATTATAAAATCGATAGCCCCCTCTATTTGTGATTTTACCTTTTTTCTATCGTCAAATGTTGATTTAAGCTCAATAGCTGCAACATAATCAACAGCATTACTATTACTGCTCCCAGCTGAATCCAGAGGGGTCCCTATGCCAGACGGTCGGTTAGTCTGTGGTTCAGGAAAAAACACTGCATAATCTGCCCGTTCATCATCATCACCAAGCTCTTCAGGACGAACAACGACTCTTTCAGGAATATCATCAAATCTTATCCTGCAGCCACTTTCCTCACAAGAATCGTATTCTGATATGGACAATGTATTGGACACTTGTGAAAGCGTTATATTCACACCATTACTGGACATTCTACTAGTTCACCTCCCATGTTTTTTCAAGTAATCTATTGATTTTAAAGGAAAGTCCGTAGAGATTGTCAGTTACACGCTCAAATTCTTCTAGTGGAATACCCTCTGCTCCGTCTATGTCTAGCTTTGTCGCGCTATATTCTTGGAAGTCACCTGGTCCTTCTCCTACAGACTCAAAAACGTGGATCGATACCTTCTGGGGGTCTATTTCAGGGACATCAGCTAATTTGCTATCATTCTTGATTTTTCATTAACCTGTGATAGCCTGATTGAGTGACTCAATTGTTGTAAAAAGAAATCACTATGAGTTGTAACAATAACCCTTACACCTGCGTTCGAAAGCCTAACAATAAAATGTGCCACCTTCAGTTGATTCTCGGGATGGAGGTGAGCTTCTGGTTCTTCAATTACAAGGGTTGAATCGCTTGACAGCAAATATCTGGTGTATAAAATAAGAGGAGCTGTTTCTAATACGCCGGTTGAAATGAGATGCAGTGGAAATTCACGTCCAAGTTGTAAGAATTTTATTTCTGGGTAAGGTCTGTCGTCTTTTTGCTCTATCTTAATTTCTCCATCCAACAGATCTTGCTCATAATCATCAGCTATATCGCTCAATTCCCCCTCGTCTTTGTTAGACATATTCACGATCTGATTAAGATAGTCTTTGACTTCGCCAGAAAATGCCGGGACTTCTATTGGCTCGATGCCCGCATGAGATAACATGTCAAATGCACCTTGAGAAATGACTTTATGGCTTTCCAGTAGCCCCGACCTTGCAGCAGGTAAGTAGCGAGAATCCGTACGAATGCCTATACCAATCTCACTCAACGTCAGAACAGCCAATATTGTGGTTAAATCTATATCTGCTAACGCATCTTCAGGAACTTCGAATAGATACCCTCTGTCTTCTTTTTTTGTACCTGTGGCTACCTCTTCAAATCCACCTCCTTCTGGTACCAATACCACGCGATCATTTATTTCTGGAAACTGCCTAGTTTGGATGTTTTCGTCTTCACGCCAAAAACTGATTTCAGTCCCACCAAACTCAGTAGATATGTCAAATCTAGTCTTCCTACGTCCTTCGGTAATCAGATCGTGTGCTTCGCTAGAAAATGTTGATGTGATTCCCCTGTCTAACTTTTCCGACATTTCTTGGTATACAAACTCTGCTATCGCGTTTATTATCGAAGGATCAACGTGTGCTTCATTCCCATTCTGCAATTCTTGAAGAGCTTCTTCATAGGCGTCGTATTGATCTTCGGATAATAGTTCCTCTTTTTTTGTTTTTTGTGTAACACGTCGGAAAAGTACATCTCCATAAGACCTGTAATATGAATGCAAGAGCTTCGCAGTATAACTCTTTCCAGAGCCGTTTGGCCCGATTAATACAGTCAGTGGTGACACATCAATTTCGGCTTGTTTTATTGGACCGAATCTTTGGATCTCTATTTTTTGCACGCCTGCCAATATTGCGGGCAAATTAAAAAAAGTAGGTCCCAGCCGCCTGTCGCGATGAAATGGAGTATTCAATCGAATACGGTCATTATAGATTAATAACAGGTCATTGCCACCCACATAACCATTCGGAACAATACTAACTGTCCATGATATAGCGATTCTGTCCCATCCGGAACCATCCGGAACACTCGGGGTTCACCTTATGTACTCTCCAGTGAGTCGGTTAAACTGTGATACGTGATGGAGCGGTGTTTGATGACGATCACCTCCCGCGTGAGGTCGTTGGGCGGAACAGCCACATGAACGAAGTTACCGATGCCCTCTCACCGATCGAAGACGGCTTCCGAGCCGAGAACTGCTTCCTCTTCGGTCCGTCCGGAGCTGGCAAAACCACGGTCGCCCGTGCATCGGTTCGAGCCCTTCGCCGAGAAGTTCTCGATGTCCCCCACGCATACGTGAACTGCTGGCAGGACTATACCAGAAACGCGGTCCTTGAGATTCTCGCTCGCGATCTCGTTGGGACGGCCGTGTCACGAACTTCCTCGACGTCGGAGCTAATCAAGCGCGTGAAGATGAACCTCAACAGTCCTGGTGTCGTCATCCTCGACGAGGTCGACCAGTTGGAAGAGACGGAGGTGCTCTATGACCTCCACGAGATCCGTGGCCTCTCGTGGATCGGCATCGCGAACGACGAGATCGATCTCCTCGCTGGCCTTGACGACCGTGTACGCTCTCGCGTCTCTGTCGGCTACCGTGTTCGCTTCGACTCTTACAGCGACGATATGATCGCGGAGATACTCGAACGACGCGCTCGATCCGGCCTCGGACCGAACGCGGCGGAAGCAGATGTCTTCGAGCGTATCGCTCGCCTCTGCGACGGGGATGCGCGAACCGGCATAAAGACGCTCCGTGTGTCGGCCCGCTTCGCGATGGATGAAGGTCTCTCGACGATCCCTGTGCGAGTCGTGGATGATGCTCTCCCCCAGGCGAAACGGGAAATGGCACGAAAGACCTACTCGAAGCTCAACCAGCACCAGCGCGTCATCTACGAGATACTGCGCGAAGAGGGCCCGCTCATCCAGCGGGAGCTATACGAGCGCTACACCCGAAAGCACGCCGACCCCGTGACCCTCCGATACCTCCGAGACTCTCACCTCTTGAAACTTGAGCACTACGACCTGATCGAGACCGAACACCGGGCTGGAAAGAAGTTCTACGACCTGTCTATTGAGCATCACGAAGTGCATCCGGAACAAGTGTAAGTCGCTTCTGTCTGTCGATTTTGACCATCCGGAACCATTCGGAACACTCCGGGTCAGACTCATAACGTAATCGCAACCACGGCCGAGTATGGTCTCAACGAAACCAGCCCATGGCGGCGCACAGACGACCGAACTTACGATCGATCTCATCGCCGAAGGTATCCACCGACCGGGCGATCCGGAACACGTCGAGGCGACGATCACGCTCGACGCGAATCGGACGCTCCAGGTTGAACTCGAAACTGGTGAGGCGTATGCAGACTGGCGCGTCGACGCCCGGATCGTCAATCGATCGCTTGAAGCGACCTACGCGGTTCGCGACGGCTCCGGTGTCGATGGAGATCTCCCACACTGGGTGACTGATGCTCTTGAGATCGTGGGTGACCGATTAGAGATCGATCAGCGATGAATACGCACTTGACCGAATTACTTGAAGGCAGGATAGATCGTCCAAATCAGCAGCGCAAATGCAAGGAAAACCACGACATAGCCCAGCGAGTTTGCGATAGCTACGCCGAAAATAGAACCAGCTACCATGAGCGCCATCCCGATGCCGAGCGCGATGATGCCGCCCACGCCTCCTTTCATCAACCGGTCGATGTCCCGACGATTGAAACTCTTGGTAGCCATTGTTCTTTGGAGGTAGCGAACCCGATTCATTCCGTCTCCTCGACCTCGGGTTCAGGCTCCGTCTCTACTTGGTTATCATCACTCTGGGGTTCTAAATCTTCCTCCATTGTTTTCGGGGAGAGGTCCGAGAGTTCGGTCTGTTGGGTTTCATCTTCGGATTTCACCAGTAGGTACATGGGAAACACAAGCACGACCATAGTGAGAAACGACAGGCCAAACACGAGCACGGTTGTTCCCACTAAAAGTCCTGAGTCGAGCGATGTCCGTAGGATCGCATCGAGAGTAAAAACGAGACCCACAATAAACAGAAAGCCAGTAACGATTAGCAACCGTCCGATCATTTTCAATGCCTCATCGGGCATCCGTTCGTCGAGATTAGAGCTGAAAATCTGGAATACGACGATCGCGATCAGAGGTACGGCGATCGCAATGATCTCAAGCACTGAGAAGGCAGGTTCCGCCATTCACCCATCTACCTCCTCAGTCCGATACGACATACCGCTGGCTACTCCGGTAGAACCTAAAAAGCCACCCAATCACGCCGGTCCACATCGGGATTTAATCACTTTCAGAGACATCCTGCTCGAACCGTTCAGGAGGCACATCTCCTTTAATAAATGCCCTTCCTTCGTCCGAGAGTTCGTAGACGCCATCCGTGTGCTGCGTCAAAATACCTTGCTGGAAGAGTACTCGGCATCTTTTGCTCACGTACTGGCGGTCATAGTCAATGTTGAGTGCGATGATATGCGGCGAAGATCGGATGTCATGGTTCTCAAAGAACCCGAGAATTTCGTAGTCAACGGGAGAGAACCACGATATTCGCTCTACCATCTTTCGAGAATCATTAGTGGCCATATAAAAAAAGGTCTCTTCTACCACTTGAATCTGATCTACGATCGTAGTTTGATATCAACTATGTACGTCGTTAGTATTATGACAATGCACTTCACTAGTTGTTGCTACGGAAGCGCTCTCATGGGCTCGTCGGATGGAGACGAGTCCGCTCAGAACGATGCGGACCCCGCTGCTGATG
This sequence comes from Halorubrum vacuolatum, assembly GCF_900188065.1. GTDB lineage: Archaea > Halobacteriota > Halobacteria > Halobacteriales > Haloferacaceae > Halorubrum > Halorubrum vacuolatum. Next base: position 117,055 of record NZ_FZNQ01000009.1, on the reverse strand, counting down.
ACAGCGGGTCCGCGTGGGCTTCCGTGGGACAGCACGAAAGCCATGTGTTCACACAATGGAGGGGGTCTAAAAGCCCCCGACGACGGTTCGGTACAGTCAGCGACGAGTACGAGCAGCGGCTCGAACGGGAGGGCTCAGCATGAGTGACGATCTGGAGCCACTCGATCCGGCGCGCGCGGTCGAGATGTACCTGGAGGCCCGGCAGGACGAACTGAGCGACCGGACGCTCAGCGGGCATATGTACCGCCTCGATGCGTTCGTACAGTGGTGCGAAGAGACGGGCGTCGAGAATCTGAATGACTTGTCCGGTCGGGATATGTACGAGTTCCGGATTTGGCGACGTGAGGGGAATGGTGAGGATCGGGAGCCGATCACGACGATCACACTTCGTGGGCAGCTGGCGACGGTTCGTTCGTTTCTCGGGTTCTGTGCCGAGGTGAACGCGGTTCCGGAGGCGCTTCGGGAGAAGGTTCCGCTGCCCACGGTTACGAGCGCCGAGGGGGTCAGCGACAGTACGCTCGATCCTGAGCGGGCGGTCGATATCTTGGATTACCTTTCACGGTATCGGTACGCCTCCCGCCGGCATGTCGTGATGCTGCTCCTGTGGCACACGGGTGCTCGGGTCGGAGGGATTCGCGCGCTCGACGTGGGTGACTGCGATCTTGATAGTGACCGGCCCGGTGTGAAGTTTGCTCATCGTCCGGAGTCGGATACTCCGCTGAAGAATGGGCCGAGTGGTGAGCGGTGGAACGCGATTTCGGCCCACGTCGCCCGCGTACTTCAGGATTACATCAAATCGGAGCGTGAGAATGTCGTCGATAAGTTTGGTCGCCATCCGTTGGTGACGACCTCTAAGGGGCGACCGGCGGTTTCGACGCTTCGCAGCGATCTGTACGTGATCACCCGCCCGTGTTGGCGTACTGGAAAGTGTCCGCATGATCGTGAGATCGAGGATTGTCAGGCGACGATGACGCTTCATGCGTCGAAGTGCCCTTCCTCGCGGTCGCCTCACGATGTGCGGAGTGGCCGGGTGACGGCGTACAAACGTGATGATGTCCCTCGGCAGGTGGTGAGCGATCGATTGAACGCGAGTGAGGATGTGCTCGATCGGCACTACGATCGGCGGGGTGAACGGGAGAAGGCTGAGCAGCGGCGCGACTACTTACCGAGAGAATGATTCACAATAACGATAACCGAAAATTAGCAGCAAGCGTGTGGTTCGCACCCGGCAAGGCCCATCTCTCGCGGCGAGCACGTTCGCGAGCCGCGAGGCTGGATGGCGGATTTGAATCAGGGAGTGACCCTGCGGAACGACCGTGGTTCAACATCCGGCAAGGCCCATCTCTCGCGGCGAGCACGTTCGCGAGCCGCGAGGCTGGACGGTGGATTTGAATCAGGGAGTGGACCACTGCGGAACGACCGTGGTTCAACATCCGGCAAGGCCCATCTCGCCGAGGCGCATGCTCGCGAGCCGATCGATCCCGGCGGGGACCCCCGGTTCCGATCGCCTTAGTAGGTCCGACGCCGAGCGCTGAGCCACCGTGTTGAGCTTCGCCCGTCGGCTTCGCGAGGTCGCCCATCCACGAGCGATCGGGTCGATCACCGTCGGCCACGGCGTCAACGAGTTCTTCTCGATCGTTATCCCTCCGATCATTCCGCTCTTAGTCGCCGACTTCGGCATCACCTACGCGCAGGCGGGCTTTCTCGTGACGATCTTCTTCGTCATGTACGCCCTCTTTCAGCTTCCGGCGGGGATGCTCGCCGATGTCGTCGGCAAGGAGCGACTGCTGGTCGGTGGCCTGTTCGGCATGGCCGCGGGCATCCTCCTCGCGGCGCTGTCGCCGAACTACGAGACGCTGCTCGTCGCGCAGGCCATCGCCGGCATCAGCGGCAGCGCGTTCCACCCGGCCGGTATGGGGCTCATCAGTGACTACGAGACCGAGTCGACCGAGGGTAAAGCGATGGGCGTGTTCGGCTTCGGCGGCGCGCTCGGAACGATGTCGGCGCCGGTGATCGTCGGGGGCGTCGCCGTGATCGCCGGCTGGCGGCTCGCGCTGCTCGCGGGCGTCCTCATCGGCACCGCCGTCAGCTGTCTGGTTCTGTATCTCTTTCTCACCGCCGAGGATCCCGAACCCGTCGATGAGGCGGCTTCATCCCGGCCACGAACCGACGGCGGTTCGGGCGAGGAACGTGCACCCTCGGCGCTCGAACGGCTCCGATCGGCGGGTGTGTTCGATATTCACATTACGCGAAGCGTCGTCGTCCTGTTCTTTTTGACGGTGGTGCTCTCGATGCAGCACCGGGCGATCCAAACGTACACCACCTCCTACGTCACCGCCGAAACCGGTGCGTCCGTCGCGGCGGGAAACGTGGCCTTCTTCGCGCTGCTGGTCGGGGGGAGCCTCGCCTCGTTGTACGCCGGCGACCTCGCCGACCGGATCGACCGGGTCACCCTCGGCATCGGCGCCTCGCTCGCGACTGCGGCACTCGTCGCGGCGACGCTCGCGACGACCGTGCTTGAAGGGCTGCCGATCGTCGCGCTCACGGTCATCCTCTCGGTGTGGTTCGCGGTCATCGGCGCCGGGATGTACGCCAGCTACCCGGTCAAGAACGCGATGGTCTCCCAGCAGGCGGAAGCCGGTTCGAGCGGGAGCCTCTTCGGCATCATCCAGACCGGCTCGGCGATCGGGAGCGCGAGCGGACCGGCGGTGTTCGGCATCCTCTCCAGTCGGTGGGGCGTCATCGCCGCGTTCCCGGCGATCGCCGGGGTGAGCGTCGTGCTCGCGCTGTCGTTCGCGCTGCTGTGGTTGCTTGACGGCTGATCCACCGCGGTCCGACCCGTCGCCCCCGCCGATGGCTCATGGATTTCGCTTACGGATCGGTGCGCCCGTTTTCGGCTCATGACTTCCGCTTCCGGTTTCCCCACGCTTTTTCGGTCGCCCGGCCAACCGACGTCGTGGTATCGAACCGACTGGCGCGCTGGTGGGCCGAGCCGACGTCGCGACGGTAGGTGCTGTTCGCCGTCCTCGCGGCGGTCTTTCTCGCGGTCAACGTCTACCGGCTTTCGACGGCGGTGATCGCCGAGCCGCTGATGGCTGCCTTCGATACGACCGGCGCGCAGCTCGGCACGCTCCACGCCACGTTCTTTTACGTCTATGCCGTGATGCAGATCCCCACGGGGATCCTCGTCGATCGCGTCGGCCCTCGTCGAACCGCGGCCGTCGGGGCGTTCGTGATGAACCTCGGGGCGATCTGGTTCGCGTTGACCGGGAGCTACACGGGCGCGCTCGCCGCGCGGCTCCTCATCGGTCTCGGCGGGAGCGTGATCTTCGTCTCGATGCTCCGGTTCTGTGCGAGTTGGTACCGATCCGAGGAGTTCGCGACGATGAGCGGGGTGTGTTTCGCCGTCGGCGGCGTGGGCGGGATCCTCGCGACGACGCCGTTCGCGCTCGCGGTCGAGGCCGCCGGCTGGCGAGAAACGTTGCTCGCGCTCGGCGCGGTCGGCCTCGTCGTCTCGGCGCTCACCTACGCGCTCGTCCGGGACTCGCCGGAGCGGGCGGGCCTCAGATCCATCGAAGGCGTTCCCGAACAGGCACGGCTCACGATGGGTGAGGTTCGGACGTACACGCGGCGGGCGCTCGCGGACCGATCGGTCTGGGTGGTCTCGCTGCTGCTTTTCTGTACCGGCGGGGTGAACCTCACGCTGTTCGGGCTCTGGGGGGTCCCGTACGTCGTGCAGACATACGGAACGACGGTGACGGTGGCGTCGGTCGTGACGCTTCTCGGCGGACTTGGATCCGTGCTCGGTCCGCCGGCGATCGGTTGGCTCTCGGATCGAGTCGGCGAGCGGACGCAGTTCATCATCGTCGGGTGTCTGGTCTTCACGCTCGGGCTCGCGCTGATCGCGGTCATCGGCGATCCGCCGTTGCCGGTCGTCGGACTGGTGTTCTTTATTAACGGCGTGCTGTTGGGGACCTTCGTGCTCACCTATCCGATGGTGAAGGAGCGACATCCGAGCCGGGCGAGCGGCATCTCGTTGGGGTCGGTCAACGGCGCCTCGTTTCTCGGCGCGGCGCTGCTGCCGACGGTGATGGGCCGGACGCTTGACGCCTACTGGACGGGCGAGGTCGTCGGCGGCGCGCGCGTCTACACGGCGACGGGATATCGGCTCGCGTTCGCCATCGCGACGCTCTGTGGCGTGATCGCGGTCGCGTGTGCGGTCTGGCTCCATCTGCAGTCCGGTCCAGACGATCGGGAGGTTGGCGGGTCAGCGTGAGCGTCCCCGTCGTCGATCCGACGGCGGTCCGTCCGCCGTCCCGGCCGCTCCGCCCGCGTCGATTGGTTCGTCCGTCTCGACCGCCCCGTTCGCGTCGTCCGTCTCATCCGTCTCGGCCGCGCTGACTGTCTCGTCCGGGTCGTCCACACCGTCCGAACCGGCCGTCTCGTCCGTTTCCGATCCGGTGGCACCACCCCGCAACCGACGCGGCAGGAGTCCTCTTAAAAGCCCACGAAGGATCCGACCCGGATCGAGGAAATACTGCGGGAGCACGACCATCGCGACGGCGACGACGAGCAATCCCGCCCCGAGCGCCGTCTCGCCGGCGAGCAGCTGGATCACGGCGTAGTTCGCGAGCGGGATCGCGAACACGAGCGTCGCCGCCAACCCGATCAGATCGAACAGCCCGAGCTTCATCGTCACCCCCTACCTCATCGTCGCTTAAAAGGGGCGCGACGGGATCGGATCATCCTGTTCGCACCCTATCCGCCTCACATCCCTTCATGCCGCCGCCTGCCCGCAGTAACTTCACCTCTCGTCGACGTCGACGAGTTCCATCAGCGGATACCCGTCGACCATCCGCATCCGGGTCGACACGGCGACGTCGGCGTACCGGATCGCCATCTCCACGTCCATGAGCGAGCCGGTCAACTCGGTGTAGCCGTTCTCGTGGTCGATCGCGTCGGCGACCCGGTCGTCGTGGATCGTCACCGTCACCGACTCACAGTGCGGCTGGTTCTCGATCGCTTCGGCCATCGCCGTCTCCAAACTTCGCGTGCTTGACGGGCTCACCGGCGTCCCCGCGAACTGGTGGTACAACGAGCCGAACTTGATCCCGGCCTCGAAACACGCCTGCTGGGCGTCGGTTACCATGTCCCGTCTTCGGGGACCGACGGATAAGGTCCGTCGATCCGACCCACTCGTTTCGCTCAGAAAGCCAGCCCTGCCCCGAGGACGTAGAGGCCGACGAGCGCGAGCATCGCCGGCACGAGCCAGCGGTCGACCCACGGCGGTAGGTCGGCGGCCGTCCGACGGGCGATCGCGAGCGCGACGACGACGAGCACGCCGGCAGCGACGAGGTAGAACCCAACGATCGCTGCGAGCGTCACCGCGTCGAGCCCGCTAAAAAAGGGGATAAAGACCGCGAGGTTCTCCCCGCTCAAACCCACGCCCGCGCCGGCGACGACGGCGACCCCGCCGGGGGTCTCCTCGTCGTTGACGACCGGTGGCGCCTCGTCGTCACGCCGGCGGAGCAGCCCCCACACCCCGAGCGCGAGCGGGACGACACCGAGCAGGAACGTCCACCCGCGGAACGCCGCGCCGGCGACCGTCGCGAGGATGACCGCCCCCACGAGCCCGGCGGTAAATCCGATGTAGTGGCCGACGACGACCTCCGCCGTCGTGTACGCCTCGTCGACGCCGAAGGCGACGAGCACGGCGAACGTGTCGATGTGGGTGATAATGAAGAGCCACGTCGCGAGGAGTAAGACGGTACGCACGGCCGGATGTTCGCTCCCAGCATCAAAAACCGATCGCGTCCCTGGACGTCGTATATCCCGCCAGCTGGTCGCCGAAACCGACGGGTATTCCCGCGCGCGCCCGCAAGGGCTTTTCAAGATGAGCAAGGACTACATCGAGGTCCGTGGCGCCGAGGAACACAACCTCAAGGACCTCGACGTCCGCATTCCGCGCGAGGAGTTCACGGTCGTCACCGGCCTCTCCGGGTCGGGGAAGTCGTCGCTCGCGTTCGACACCGTCTATGCGGAGGGCCAGCGACGATATATCGAGTCGCTCTCGGCGTACGCACGCAACTTCCTCGGGCAGATGGATAAACCGCAGGTCGAAGCCGTCGAGGGGCTCTCGCCGGCGATCTCCATCGATCAGAAGAACGCCGCGAACAACCCCCGCTCGACGGTGGGGACCGTCACCGAACTGCACGATTATCTCCGGCTCCTCTATGCGCGGATCGGCACGCAGTACGACCCGATCACCGGCGAGGAGGTCGGCGAGCAGTCCGCACAGGACATGGTCGAACAGATCCTCGAACTCCCCGATGGGACCCGCGCGAAGATCGCCGCGCCCGTCGTCCGCGACCAGAAAGGTGCTTTCGAGGACCTCTTCGAGGAGCTCGTCGCTGACGGCTACAGCCGCGTGGAGGTCGACGGCGAACCGCTCGACCTCACGCTCGATGACCCCGAACTCGACAAGAATTACGACCACACGATCGACGTGGTCGTCGACCGCGTGGTGGTCTCATCGGATTCCCGCTCGCGGATCGTCGACTCCGTCGAGACCGCGCTGGAGGAGGCCGATGGCGTCCTCAAGCTGATCGTCCCGGATCCGCCCGAGGACGTCCCGTTCGCGTCGAACACCCGCTCGACGGGCTCGCTCGCGGAGGACGCCGAGGGCGACGATCGGCTCGTCGTCGAGTTCTCCGAGGCGCTCGGCAACCCGAACTCCGAGTTCCAGTTCTCGGCCATCGAGACGCGCTCGTTCTCCTTCAACAGCCCCTACGGCGCCTGCCCGGAGTGTGAGGGGATCGGCTCGACGAAGGAGATCGACGAGGACCTCGTCGTCGTCGATCCCACGAAGCCGCTGAAACACGTCTTCGAGCCGTGGAGCTACAACCGGACCTACTACTCCCGACAGCTCGACAACGTCGCCGAACACTTCGGCGTCGACCTCGACACCCCCTTCGAGCAACTGGACGATGCCATCCAGCGCCAGTTCCTCTACGGGACCGACGACGTCGTTCACTTCGAGTGGACGACCCGCAACGGCACCCGGGAGAAGACCGAGCGCTTCGAGGGGGTGATCCCGAACTTGGAGCGGCGACACGTCGAGACCGACTCCTCGCGGGCCCGCGATCACATCGAGGAGTACATGGCCGTGACGACCTGCCCGGAGTGTGCGGGCAGCCGGTTAAAAGAGCAGTCCCGGCACGTCCGCGTCGCGGGGACCTCCATCGACGAGGTGAATCGCCTTTCGATCGCCGACGCCCGTGAACACTTCGAGGGGTTGGAGGACGAACTCACCGAGCGCGAACGGACGATCGCGACGGAGATCTTAAAAGAGATCCGCGCCCGGCTCGGCTTCATGGAGGAGGTCGGCTTGGAGTATCTGACCCTCGACCGGGAGGCCTCGACCCTCTCGGGCGGTGAGAGTCAGCGAATTCGACTCGCCACGCAGGTCGGCTCCGGGCTCGTCGGCGTCCTTTACGTGCTGGATGAGCCGTCGATCGGCCTCCACCAGCGCGATAACGATCGTCTGCTCAACACCCTCGCGGGACTCCGTGACCTCGGAAACACCCTCGTCGTCGTCGAACACGACGAGGAGACGATGCGGCGTGCCGACCACATCATCGACATGGGCCCCGGGCCGGGCAAACGCGGTGGCGAGGTCGTCGCGCAGGGCGACTTCGAGACGATCGTCGCGAGCGACGACTCGATCACGGCGGATTATCTCGCCGGTCGGAAGGAAATTCCCGTCCCCGAGGAGCGCCGCGACCCCGAGGACGCGGGCGAACTCGTCGTTCGGGGGGCCCGCCAGCACAACCTGCGAGATGTCGACGTGACCATCCCGCTCGGCACGCTCACGACGATCACCGGCGTCTCCGGTTCCGGGAAGTCGACGCTGATGCACGACGTGTTATATAAAGCGCTCGTCCGGGAGATGAACGACAACACGAGCGTCGACCCCGGCGCGCACGACACCATCGAGGGGATCGAACACATCGAGACGGTTCGGCTCATCGATCAGTCGCCGATCGGCCGCACGCCGCGCTCGAACCCCGCGACCTACACCGACGTCTTCGATCACGTTCGTGATCTGTTCGCGGAGACGAAGCTCGCGAAGCGGCGCGGCTACGAAAAGGGGCGGTTCTCGTTCAACGTGAAGGGCGGTCGCTGTGAGGGCTGTGGCGGACAGGGAACCGTGAAGATCGAGATGAACTTCCTCTCGGACGTCTACGTCCCCTGTGAACAGTGCGGTGGGGCCCGATACAACGACGAGACCCTGGATGTGACATATAAAGGCGCGACGATCGCCGACGTCCTCGATATGAGCGTCGAGGAGGCCTACGACTTCTTCGAGAGCCACCAGGGGCTCAAACGACGCCTCAAGCTCCTGCTCGACGTCGGGCTCGGCTACATGGAGCTCGGTCAACCCTCCACGACCCTCTCGGGCGGGGAGGCCCAGCGCGTCAAACTCGCCGAGGAGCTCGGCAAGCGTGCGACCGGCGACACGCTCTACCTGCTCGACGAGCCCACGACGGGGCTCCACAAGGAGGACGAACGCAAGCTGATCGACGTGCTTCACCGGCTCGTCGACGGGGGCAACACGGTCGTCGTCATCGAACACGAACTCGACCTCGTCAAGAACGCCGACCACGTGATCGACCTCGGCCCCGAGGGCGGCGAGGGTGGCGGCTCCGTCGTCGCCAGCGGCACGCCCGAGACGGTCGCGCGCGACGACGACTCACATACGGGTCGATACCTCCGTGACCTGCTCGCCGATGTCGACATGGAAGGCCCCCGAAGCGATCGACGCACGCCCGCGACGCCCGCGAGCGACGACTGACCCGTCGGCTTCCCGCTCCCGTGTGCCGGCTGTCCGACGGGCGTCGGTCGTCGGCCCGAGAACGAGCCGGAAATTGCCCCGAGACGGACAAAGATTGATTGTCCCTCGCCTGATTCGTTCGTGATATGGAACGGGTTGCCGTGACCCTCGACGACGACCTCGCGGGCTCGCTCTCGCGATACGCGCGTCGGCGACAGCTCAACCGCGACGTTGCGGCCGAGCGACTGCTCGCCGAAGCCCTCGCGTCGTGGCGTCTCGACCGGGCGATCGAGCGGTTTGCGGAGGGGGAGATCACCTTCGAGCGGGCCGCAGCCGCCGCCGAGGTCGACGAGTGGCGGTTCGCGGAGTTGCTCGTTACGGCGGCGGGGCTCGATCCGTCGACAGCGTCGTCGTCCGCGTCGATGACGTGGGCATCACCGACCGCCGGTGTTCCTTCGATCCCCGGGGATGACGCTCACCGAACCGATCGGCTCGCGTTCAATACGGACGGGTAGCGACGGCGAGACTTCGGAGGCGCTCTCCTCTTCCGGATCATCCGTTGGGGACACGCGTCGCCAGCGCCCGAATCGCTTTTGCCGCGACGCTGTCGGGAGCACCCTCGACGATCGGGCGTTCCTCGGCAATCGAGCGGCCGACCCGCGGATCCGCGGGAACCACCTCCACCGGGCCGCCGAGCGCGTCCGCGATGGTTTCTGTCGGCGCCCTTTCGACGGTTCGGTTGATCACACCGGCGACCAGCCCGGCGTCAAGCTCCCGGGCGAGTTCGCGGGTCCGTATCGCGTCGGCGAGCGCGAAGGCCTGCGGGGAGACGACGATCAGGCAGGCGTCCGCCACGGCGAGCGGAACGCCGGCGTCGGCCCGCCGACCGGCTGGACAGTCGACGACAACGGTCCCACGCTCGCGTTCGAGCCGCCGAAGCGCCCCGTCGAGGGCGGTGAGGTCGCACGCTCTCGCCCCGGCGAGGGTTCGACCGCAGGGAACGATATCGACCGGCCCACACCGGACGGTTTCGCTGATGTCGGCCCGGCCGGCGAGGACGTCGTGGAGGTCCGGCCCTCGCCGTCCCGGGAGATCGGCCATCCCGAGGTCGGCGTCCACGACGATGGCACCGAGCGCGGCGGCGACGTTGTACGCCATGGTGGTCTTGCCGACCCCACCCTTTCCGCCCGCGACGGCCAGTATCACGCAAGCTCCTCCATGGCGTCGATGGGTACGTCGACCGCGTCCGCGCGCTCGGCGAGCGTCGCTGCGCGGTCGCTTATCTGCTGGAGCTGCTCGGCATCGACCTCCAACCGATCGTTGAGGTCGGCAAGCGCCGTGAGTCCTCCCGTCTCCACGAGTGCCTCCGTCGCCGTTTCGAGGTCCGGGTTCGTGAGCCGCTCACCCCGCTCGATCCGCTTTTCGATCCGACCGAGCCACTCGTTGACTCGCTCAGGTCCGCAGGATCCCTCCGGCCCGTGTGGTTCTTCGGACGTGGTCCCACCCTCACTGCCGGTTGTGCCGTCGCTCTCATCGTCGTCATCGCCGGAGTCATCGCTCTCATCGTCGCTATCGCCGGAGTCATCGCCCTCATCGTCGTCATCCATCCCGAACGCGCCGCCGATCCGTTCGACGACGTCGGCGGGCGGCCGGTGTGTCTCGAGGCGCCTGACGGCCTCGCATGCATCGGCTTCCCGGTCTTCCGTCGTCGGTTCGGTTTCGCTCACCGTCACCGGCGGATCGGTCGGCTCGGCGGGCGAGGCGAACCCCAGCGCTCGTCGCTCCCCGGGTTCAAGCCGCAGCGTCACGCCCGACTCGTCCCATCCGTTCTCCGGGACGCCGCGACGCCGGGGCGGAAGCACGGGCCCGTCGAGACGGCTCTCGATCCGCACTCGACGGGGGACGCTCCGGTCGTTGCGCACTCGACAGCGGACCAGCGTGATACCGTCCACCCGGTCGACGCTCCAAGACCGCTCCATGTGCCGGTTGGCCTCCCCTTTGTTTATAAAGTGTCGTCCATCTCGACTGACACGCCGAGTATCCGCTCAGCCCGCACGATCGGCTCGTCGTCCATCCTCGCGTCATCTCCCGATCGCTGTGGGGGGACCACGGATCTCGCTTCAGCCGGGGACGCCGTCGCGAAGGCGGCAACGGCACGTTCGGAGAGGGTCACCGGTCCCTCCAACTCGGCGATCCGAACCGCCGCCAGCGACGCGGCGAGTTCCGATCCCGCGTACTCGCCCGCCTCCGTGCCCGCCTCGTCCGGGTCGCCCGCCGGCACGGCCGCAAGCGCCATCCGAAACGTCGGATACACCTCGCGTGCGAGCTGCACCCGTGCCGCCCGTCGCCGGTTGTCGAGGCGATCACGCAATCGGAGTCGACGCTCCCTCGCGTCGCGGGCGGCCATGGCGCGTCGTCGTTCGTGCTCGAACGCCTGTTCGGCTGCTATCCGTTCCGTTTGGGCTTCCGAGAGCGCCGCGGCGGCTGCCCGAAGCTCCAAACGCGCCTCCTCGGTCGGCGCGTCGACCGCCCGTCGCCCGCGAAGGTCACCCCGTGCGGCCGCGACGCGCTCTTTCAGCCGCTCCTCCTCGCCAGTTGCCTCGGCGAGACGCCGTCTGGCGTGCTCCATCTCGGTCGCCGGCACGTCGATCTCCGAGAGCGCGGCGTGTGTCTCCGCGATCGCATCGGCAACCGTCGATCGGCACCCACGCGAGCGCGCCGCCGCGGCCAACTCGTGGTACAACGACCGTCCGGTCGGGACCCGTCCGAGCACCTCCTGCGGATCCGGAATCGGGCCGCTTCTGGATTTCGAGATCGCCTCGCTCGTCATCACAACTTCCGTCCCTTCAACTCGTCCGGGTCCGGGTACTCCGTTCCCGCGGCGAACGCGGCATATGGCGTCGCCTTCGTCTCTCGATTCGCGTACGCTCGTGCAGCGTCCACTACCGCCTCGTCGACGTCGGTGAACTCGTTGAACGGCTCGGTGCGCTCGATCTGCACGTCGGCGCCGTACGTCTCCTGCAACCGCAGCGCGAGGAACGCGCCGAACGCCGTCGCCTCGAACAGCGCCGCCCGCCCAAAGCGGCGGACGACGTGATCCTCGTGGGCCCGGCAGGTGTTTCGGAGCCCGGTCCGTGCCGACGTCGAATACGTCACCACCAGCAACACGCTACGCGGTCATCGATCCCTAATAAAAGCACTTACGAACCCCGCAGTTTCGCGTCGCTGAAACGATCCGTCGCGGACGGTGACCTCCGGCGACCCCGGTGGAGCGACATCGGTTCAAAGCCGCTCGAGATCAAACGTCATTTCTGTCCCTCTCTCGCCGGTTTCTTCGCCGATCAATCCTTGCACGCGCTCGCGTGCGGCCGGTGCCGACGGGGCGATGACGACGAGGCCGTCCGCGGGTGGATCGCCGACCGCCCGAAACACGTCGTCGTCGCCCTCGAAATCGGTGGCGTACGTGCGCAACACCGTCGCAACCTGCCGTTCCGTCGCCGCCAGATCGACCTCCCCCTCCTCGAAAGCTCTGAGGGCCTCCTCGATGTTCCGCAGTGCTGAGATCCGATCCATCGTTCAGGTCAACCGGAGGTGGCCTTGGCTCGGCTCGTACACCTCGCCTTTGGTCCGGAGCTTTTCGATCTCGTTTTCTGCCTTGCTCCGATCCATTCCGATCTCGTCGGCGCGGTCGAGTACCTCCTCGACCGGCGCACCCTCCTCGTACTCGCGTTCGATCTCCTCGATGAGCCCTTTGATGTTTTTGATCCGGTCACGATGGCTCTTCGAGGTACCCGTCTCCACCACGTCGGCATCGAACTGCCCGGTCTCGGGGTCGACCCCGATATCCCGGAGACACGACTCGACGATCCCAGTCGCCCGCTCCGCGTCCTCGGGGGTAACGACATCGGAGAGCCGAACCCGTGCGCTCGCCTCCGAGAGCCGCACCATCGCCTCCAACTTCCGGGCCGTCACCGGGACGGGGGCGTCCTCGTCGGCACCCTTCGAGCGAAGGTTCACGTAGAACTCCTCGATGATCCCTATCGCCTCCTCGGTCATCGTCGGATAGCAGTCCCGCTTCGCGTGTGCGATGTACTTCCGGAGGAGGTCGGCGTCGATCTCGGGGGCGACCTCTTGGGTGACCGCATCGACCTCCTCGGCGGTGAACTCCGAACTCGGGACGTTCGCCCGCTGAGTGTTGAGTTCGCCGGCGTAGTTCGTCTTGAGGATGTGGCGGGCCAGCCGGGAGTCGTGTTCGGGGTCCGGCTGGTCGGTCACGGTGAAAATGAGGTCGAACCGTGAGATGAGCGCGGGCTCTAAATCGATCTGCTCACCGATCGGCTCGTACTGGTCGAAGCGGCCGTACTTCGGATTTGCCGCGCCGAGCAAGGAACACCGCGATTTAAGCGTCGCGTTGATCCCGGCCTTGTTCACGCTGATCTGTTGTTGTTCAAGTGCCTGGTGCATCGCCGAGCGATCCTCCGAGTTGTGGACTACCATTCCGTTGGCGACGAAATTGTGTGTTCCCTCAACCGTCAAGTCGTACACCTTCGGTTGTCTCCGATCCTCGATCTCTTCGAGAAGCGATCGAATCGCCCTACGACGAGCGCGTATGTGTTTGAGCGCGACGTCGACGACGTCATCAAATCGGTCGGTCGTGACGGTTCCGTCGAACCAACGTGAGATGGTGGATTGATCCACGTCGACATCGGTAGCGATCGAGCGCTGGGAGATGTCGTACCGCTCGATCATCTTCCGAAGTTCAGTCCACGTGCTCGGATCCGTCTCATCGTTCAGCAGCTCCTTCGCACGTTCTTCAACCGTCGAGATCGGTCCACCAAGCAGTTCGGTTAATTGCTGTTTTAGTAACGGGATCTGATCATCAGCGATCGACGGTTGAACGGAATCCACCGACTCGATCCGTCGCCACTTGATGTTGCCACGTACGAGGCATGCCAGTTCCTCAAGATCGGTGGAACGAACCCTATCAACCACCGTCGACAGCTTCTCTCTGATCGCCGACTGGAGATCGTCATCGTTCCCCCACAGCCGTGAGACGGCCTGTTGTGTGTATTCCGTTCCATTAGCGAGTTCGGTCTGTGAGACGTGGTATCGATCTTTGATCTGCTTGAGCGTCTCCCAAGAACACGGCGTGCTGACCCTTCGATGATCGACTTCCGCCGTTCGAACCCGCTCTTCGAACGTTTCCAGAATCGGTCGCCCTTTGAGGAACGAGAGGTTCGCGTCGCCGTTCTCGAAATTACAGTACGTCGTGGCGTTTATGCCACATTCCGATTGGTGAAGCCGAAGGGACTGCCGTAACCGGTACAGGATGTCCCCACAGTCGGGTACGATGTCGAGGATCGTTCTCTCGCCGGATTTGTTCCGGCATACCGTCTCTAGGGAGGTCTGCTTTCTCGAAAGGGTAAACCCGATATGTTTTCTGAACGCATCGAGCGACGGTGCTGACGTGATGGCCAATGTATAAAGGGTCTGCCGGGGCGGGTCACGGTTCCGTTCCCGTATTTGCGTCGTGATTCCAAACTCGAGTAACAGACTCTTGATACCCATCAACAGTTCATAACTAGCGGAGCTGATCCGGACGAATCCCGCGTTCTCGTCGACGGTCCCCTCGCTGTCGGCCATCGCACGAATAAATGCGGCTTTCATCCGGCTGTCCCCTTCTGACACGGCCGCGGGGAACGCTTTGTTCTCGTACGTCTCGAGGTTCATTCCGGCGTTGAGTACCCGATCGACGCACGCCTTTCCGTGGATTCTGACCGTCTCCTTTCCGTCTTCGTGCTGCTCGCTCGGTGGACGAACGGATTCCGCATCGAACACAGTACGACACGCCCGCTCGAAGTCCTCTAAGAGTTCTTCCTCGGTGTTCGTGAACCGTAACGCGTAGCTCCCGTGCTCCCGATCGTGGTGCACGTTTCCATCTCCCGATAAATATCCGAGCACCGCACCAAGTGCGGTTGCGGTCTCACGATACGTCTCGATGGGCCTCGCCGCTGCCTCGACGCCCCCGTCTCTCGCCGGACGTGGGATCGTATCGGGGACGAACGTCCAATCTCCGGGTTCGAGATCACCTGCTGGTTTTGTCTTTCGTGTCCCGTTCTCCAAGACAAAGAACGGGTGATCCTCCGTGGCAGTCACGGATTCTCCCGATTCAAGCGATACCTCGGTCAGTTCCTCCGGAGACGCGTATTCGTGGACGGCGGTCACAGAGCGTCTCGTGAGGGATCCGTCCGGAGCCATAGACCACACGTCGAGGTCGACGTCACGGATGGTTCGTCCGTTGGGAAGCGATTCGATCTGGCCGTCCTCCTCGGCCTCCCGTGCGATCTCGCGAATGCGACTGATTCGTCCGTCCCCGAGATGAACAAGCGTCTCGCCGGTTACACACCGCATCTTATCCAGCTCGTCGACAGCGGCGATCCCTTTATCAGCGAGCACGAGCGCGCCGGCCTCCAGGGTCCACTGTTGGCCGTCGCCGAAGTCATCGCGTACCGCCGCAGCCGTAAGCCCCGCGGAACTACTTCCCTTCCCGGAGGTGTAGACGGAACGAGGGGCTATTTGTCTGATATATGACAACATTTGCGA
Source organism: Halorubrum vacuolatum (assembly GCF_900188065.1). Classification (GTDB taxonomy): domain Archaea; phylum Halobacteriota; class Halobacteria; order Halobacteriales; family Haloferacaceae; genus Halorubrum; species Halorubrum vacuolatum. The sequence continues at coordinate 101,619 of NZ_FZNQ01000009.1, read as the reverse complement.
GTTGTGTGAGATGATGCCATTCGAGACGTAGTTGTGCGTTTCCTCAACCTCAAGATCGTACACCCAATCGTCTTCGGGAGCGATAGGTTCGATGGTGTCGATCCGATCCCATCTAACGTCCCCTTCCGCTAATTGACGGAGTGCAGCGATGTCGGTTGCAACCCTCCCACCATCGGGTCGTGCCTTCCCTATTTTCGCATCCTCAGTTCGCTTCGTAGCCGCGTTCTCGAATGCCTCTACGATCCGTTTAAGCGCCCCGACGCTCGGATTTCTGGTCCCTGACTCGTAGTGCCGGTAGGTGTTCCGTGGTACCCCGCAGTCATATTGCGTCAATCCAAGCGACTCCCGTACCCGCCGAATGATCGGTGCCACGTTGGGAACGACATCCACATTCGTATTCCGGTCTGTCGATAGATGCGCTTCAGCTGCCTGTTGTTTGCGACCGGTTACGAATCCGATCTCAGTCACATAGCGATCGAACTGTGCACCACTGATGCGCAGCCTATGACTTCCGTTTTTCCGTTCGTGGAGTTGTGTCGTGATCCTATGTTGAAGCAGTAGCGTACGGAGGTCCCTCAGTAACTGCTCGCTCATCGATGCAACGGTAATCTCCCGCTGTGTCGCCGAGACGTGACCTTCACCCTCGACGTATCCTTTGATAAATGCTCGCGTGATCGGTGGTGATGCACGGCAAATTTCGGTCGGAATTCGTTGCTTTGCGGAGCCCTTTAAAAGCGCTTCATCGAGGTTTTCAAGGAATCTAACAAACTCGCTGGCGGAGCACAATAGCTCACGGGCCGTCTTCTTCTCGCGTGATTTACGGGTCGATGTTCGGAGCCCAAGCGTCTCAAATGCAGACCGAGCATCGGATAACACGGCCTCGTCATTGTCGGTTATCGAGACGAACCCCGTTCCATCATCACGCGCCTCGGCATAGCCCTCAGCGACGATATACCCGAGAAGTCGCGCAAGCTCCGGTGTCCACTCTTCGGGGAGATCAAGCCGGGCAGCGTTCCACGACTGCGATCGGCGGAAATCCACATCCAACGTATCGTCCACCGCTGTTTCAAGTCGGTCTGGTGTCGCGATAAATTCGCCTTCAGCTAACTGCTCCGCGACGGTCGGCTCAAAACGCCCGTCGTGCTGGACGAACAGCGGATGTGACGGCGTCACAGTAAGCTCGCTCCCGGATGCCGTCTCGATCCGATACATCGTCTCGGGTGCTTCTCGCTTCCAGACTTTCGTCGCACGCGACATCCCGACCGTTCCGTCCTTCTGCAGGGCGGGAACCTCGAAATCAACCGTATCCCACACGCCGTCGTCGATCGGTTTAGGATCGTCGAGGTTTGCTTCGACCAGCTCCCGTATCTCGACTGCTCGTCCATCCCCGAGAACAACGCTGGTGTCTCCATCGACACATTTTCCGGTTCCCGGATCCCCGATCAGGAGCATATGCAGATCCCCGCGGATCCGTGAGCCGTCCGGGAGGTGTTTGGTGACGCCCGAGAAGAGCTGGAGGATCATCGCGAGCTTCTCCTCCTCGTAGCCGTAGATGGCGGGCGCGATGGAGCCGATCATGGCCTCGTAGATGTCGTCGCGCTCGGAGAGTTCGATGATCTCGCGCTGGTCCTCGGCTGTGATGTCCATGTCCTCGAACTCCTCGTCCTCGATGGCGATGGAGACGCCGTCCATGTAGAGGTCGAAGATGGCCGACTTCTCGTTGCCCTGTTCGAGCTGTTCGATGTGGAGGACGCCGACGGCCGTGACGTGGTCGCCGGGGCTCACGTGGCCGGTGATGTCGTCCTCGATGTCGACGTCGATCGATTGGGGGGTCTCGCCGCCGCGGAGCCCCTCCGGCGACTCCTGAATGCGGAGCTTTTGTGAGTCGATGAACTCCGACTGATCGAAGTTCACCCGGAAGGGGCCCTGTCGCTCACAGCCTTGACACTCGTGGGGCTCCTGAAAGCCACCGTCGGCTTGCGGGATGTAGGTCATCGTCCCGCAGCGTTGACACTCGAAGGCGGCCTCGGTCACCTTCGGGCGGACGTCGGTCGCCTTGCGGACGATCCCTCTGATGGAGACGAGCTTACCGATATGGTCGTCGTGGACGCGGATGCCGCGGATATCGATGCTTTCGGGAAGGTTCTCGATGCGGACGTGTGCGCGGCCGAGGCTGACGTCGGCGGGGAGGTCGTAGAGCCGAAGCGCCTCCTCGGCGTACTCGCGCAGCTGGTCGGGTTGGGACTGAAAGTCCTCCGCGAGGTCCCGGTCGAACTGATAGAGGTCGTCGTAATCGACGTACAGCGAGCGCTGCTCGTTCGGGTAGCGCTGGGCGAGCGCGCCGATCTCGTCGCGGTAGTAGTTCCGATAGAACTGAATGAACCGCTCCGTGAGGTCCTGATTCCCGGCCTGAGCCATTACGACAGGCCTTCGGCGTCATCACGTATAACCTCTTTCTCCCTTGGGAAACGACCGGTCGCGGGGAAATCCCTTTGCATGTCTGCATACAACTGTATGCACATGTCGAAAAGTATCCGTCTCTCCGACGATGCCTACGAGCGGCTCGAAGCGCACAAACGGACGGACGAGACGTTTTCGGACGTCGTCCTTCGGCTTGCCGGTGAGCGTTCACTACTGGAGATCGCAGGCATCCTCAGCGATGACGACGCTGCGGACGTCCGCGACGCGATCGCTGAGCGACGCGACCGACGGAGCGCGGAATTAGAGGGGATTGCAACGGAGATGGAGGACCGATAGCGTGTTGCTGGATACGTCGTTTCTCATCGATCTCATGAACGGCGACGCTGAGGCGGTGGAGAAAGCGCGGAAGTTAGAAACCGACCTCGTCCAGCAGCGGCTGTCGGCGATGACGCTGTTCGAGTTGTCCTATGGCGTCGCCCGTTCGGAACAGTCGGATGCGGAACACGAGAAGGTGGCGAACGTTCTCGCTTCAAAACCGATTCATCCTGCCGACACCGCCGTGATGCGAAAAGCCGGCCGTCTCTCCGGGGAACTGATGAACGACGGAAACCCAGTCGGTGACGGTGACGTGATCATCGGTGCAACCGCTGACATCATTGAAGAGCCCGTTCTCACCCGAAACGTCGATGACTTCGAGCGGCTTGACGTCGACGTGGAAACGTACTGAGAGAGGGCCCTGAAGCGATTCCTCTTGCTGGCCCAATAGGTGGGCGACGCCGATCATCTCGCGGGAGATGATTCCATGGCTCGTGTTGGGTCCTCACCGGTTTGTGTGTCGCTCAGTGGCGGAAGCAGCCCCGTGACGAGCACGACACCGCCGAGGACGACGACCAGCGCGAGGAAGCCGATCCACAGCGAGTACTGATCCGCGATGGCCCCGACGGCGACCGGCCCGAGTGCGCCTCCGCCGATGTAGACCGTTCGGATGACGCCGAACCCCGTCCCTTGGATGCTCGCGGGGAACGCCGAGGCGAGGTAGGTCAGTCCGGGTGGGAAACAGCCGAGCAGCCCGCTCGATAACACGACGCCGACGGTGAGCAGCCACAGGCTCTCGGCACTCAGCACGATGAGCAGTCCCGGAATCGCCACCGCGGCGAAGAGGCCGACGGTACGGCCCGGATCGAGTCGGTCGCCCACGACGCCCGCCGAGAGCTGCATCACGAGTCCCGTCGCGAAGAACAGCCCGAACAGGACCGTCGCCTGCCGTGGCGAGACCGCCGCGACGTCCCTGAAGTATGTCGGCAGGAAGCCCGTCACGCTCTGAAAGGCCACCATCACGCCCAACATCGTGATCGTCCCCAGGACGGCCGACCGTCCGGTGAGCGCGCGAGCGCTCGCGACGAGCGTGTCGATGGGCGACCTCGTCGAGTTACCGTCGGCGGGTTCCGACGAGCCACCGTCGGCCGAGGCTACCGATCTACCGTTGATGCGGCGCGGAACGAGCAGCCAGAGGCCGACGGTCACGATCACACAGAGCGGGAGCAGGAACCCGATCCCCGCACGCCAGCCCAACACGCCCATCACCACGCCGGCGACGACCGGAAAGACGCTGTTTCCGAGCGCTCCCGCCGCCTGGCTCACCGAGACGGCCGTCGTTCTGGCCTCGGGAAAGGCGTTGGCGAGCACGATGACACGGGAGGGACCGAGAATACCCGTTCCTGTACCCAGCACGGCCGTCGCGAGGACGAGCAGCACGAACGAGTTGCCCAAAAGCAGCGCGGACAGTCCGATCATCGTGACGCCCATCCCGACGAGGATGGCCAGCCGATGGCTTCGGAGATCGGCCAACAGGCCGCCCGGGAACTGGATGAGGCCGTACGCACCCCATACCAAGCCGACGAGGATCCCGACGGTCGAGTAGCCGAAGCCGAACTCATCCTGTATCCCGGGAATGACCGCTGGGTAGACGATCCGTGCTCCGATCGTGAGCATCCACATCGCGGAGATGATCAGGAGTAGCGACCCCGAACGCCCGCCGAACAGGTCACGCCACCCCCCAACCACGGTTGAAACCACGCTATCCGTGGGTTGTGAACGGGATCATAAGAAGCCTCTCAGATCGGTTCCGCGGCCTCGATCGGCCTCTTCGACGACCAACCGACCTACTCGACCAGCCGAACCGCGTCGCCCACGGCTACCCCCTCGGCGGCACCCGCGGGAAGCTCGACGATGCAGTCGGCAGTCCCGCGCCCAAGGCCGATCATCGGCGCGAGGCGTTTGACGTGACTCACCTCCTCGTCAACGATCCAGACCGCGTCGATGGCGAACGGGACGCCGATCATATGGAGGGTCCGTGCTTTTGCATTTTTAAATGGAAAGACGAGCGCGTAGTCGTCGGGGATCGATCGTCGGAACATGAGGCCGCGTCCCTGCTCGAACGTCGTCTCCGCGAGGTCGACGTCGCTCGCGAGGGTTCGCTCCTCGTCTCCGTCGGCCGATCGAGGTCGGTGGACGAGTCGCACGTGCTGGTGGTCACGGACGGGCGCTAAAATACTTCGCGAACGGGGTGGCGCGTCACTTCACGACCCGAAGTCACTCGCCGTGATTTTTATCCGAAGCGACCGAGTCGGCCGTTTTTCTCCCAGCCATCATCGCGAAAGGTTTACGCGAGCCAGCGGCGTACCCCGGCGCAATGAGTCGGGGCCCGGAGCTTATCATCACCGAGAAGGACAACGCCGCGCGGCGGATCGCCGAGATCCTCAGCGGCGGCTCCGCGAGCACGGAGCGGGTGAACGACGTCAACGTTTATAAGTGGGGCGGCAAGCGCTGTATCGGCCTCTCGGGCCACGTCGTCGGCGTGGACTTCCCCGCCGAGTACAACGACTGGCGCGACGTCGAGCCGGTCGAACTGATCCACGCCCCGGTGACGAAACAGCCGACACAGGAGGGGATCGTCGCCGCTCTCCGGCGACTCGCACGCAACGCCTCCCGTGTCGTCATCGCGACCGACTACGACCGGGAGGGCGAACTCATCGGCAAGGAGGCCTACGAACTCGTCCGCGAGGTCAACGAGGACGTCCCCATCGAGCGCGTGCGGTTCTCCTCGATCACCGAAAACGAGGTGCAGGAGGCGTTCGCCGCGCCCGACGAGCTCGATTTCGACCTCGCGGCGGCGGGCGAGGCCCGGCAGGTGATCGATTTGATGTGGGGGGCGGCGCTCACCCGGTTCCTCTCGCTTTCGGCCCGCCAACTCGGCGACGACTTCATCTCCGTCGGCCGGGTGCAGGGGCCGACCCTGAAGCTGATCGTCGACCGCGAACGCGAGATACAGGCGTTCGACCCGGAGGCCTACTGGGAGCTGTCCGCGGCGCTCTCGAAGTCCTCCGGCGACCCGTTCGAGGCCAGCTACTTCTATTTAAATGACGCGGGCAACGAAGCTGAGCGTGTCTGGGACGAGTCGGTCGCCGAGGCGCTCACCGACGCCCTCGCGGCGACGGACGAGGCGATCGTCGACGACGTGAATCGACGGACGCAGGTGGATGAGCCACCCGCGCCGTTCAACACCACCCAGTACATCCGGGCGGCGGGATCGCTCGGCTACTCCGCCCAGCGGGCGATGTCCATCGCCGAGGACCTCTACACCGCCGGCTACGTCACCTATCCGCGGACGGACAACACCGTCTATCCGGACGACCTCGATCCCCGGGAGCTTCTCAAGCAGTTGGGGCAGTCGAACACGTTCGCCGAGGACGTCGCCTCGTTGCTCGCGTTACAGGAGCTAGCCCCGACCGAGGGCGACGAGGAGACGACGGACCACCCGCCGATCCATCCGACCGGCGAGTTACCGTCGGCGTCGGACCTCTCCGATGACGAGTGGCGGGTCTACGAGCTGATCGTCCGTCGCTTCCTCGCGACCTGCGCGCCGCCGGCGACATGGGAGCGACTGAAGGTAGTCGCGCTCGCGAACGGCGGGGCGACCGAGGTTCTCGGTGGGTCCAACGTCGACCCGTTCGCCGCCCTCAGAGCGCCCGACTCGGCCGAAGGAGCCCCGTCGCTCGCGGCCGACGGCGGGCTCCGGCTCAAGGCGAACGGGAAGCGACTGCTCGAAGCGGGCTATCACGACGTCTACCCCTACCTCTCGAGCGACGAGCGGATCGTCCCCGATGTCGAGGTCGGCGAGACCCTCTCGATCGGCGAGCGGAACACGGCGGCGAAGGAGACCCAGCCCCCGAGACGGTACGGCCAGTCGCGGCTCATCGAGGAGATGGAGTCCCGAGGTGTCGGGACGAAGGCGACCCGCCACCGAACGCTTGAGAAGCTCTATGACCGCGGCTACATCGAGAACGATCCACCACGGCCGACTCGGCTCGCGGAGGCGGTCGTCGAGGCCGCCGAGGAGTTCGCCGATCGGATCGTGAGCGAGGAGATGACCGCCCAGCTCGAACGCGACATGGGTGCCATCGCGTCCGGGGAGCGGGAGTACGAGGAGGTGACGGAAGCCTCCCGTGAACTGCTTGACCGCGTCTTCGAGGACCTCACCGCCTCCCGCGAGGAGGTCGGCGATCACCTCCGCCGATCGCTGAAAGCCGATCGGACGCTCGGGCCCTGTCCGGACTGCGGGTCCGACCTGCTCGTCAGAAAGTCGCGATACGGCTCCTCGTTCGTCGGCTGTGACGGGTATCCGGACTGTGAGTACACCCTCCCGCTTCCCTCGACCGGCAAACCGCTCATCTTGGACGAGACCTGCGCCGAACACGACCTCCATCAGGTCAAGATGCTCGCCGGACGCAAGACGTTCGTCCACGGCTGTCCGCAGTGCAAAGCCGACGAGGCGGATGCGGCAGCGGACGAGGTGATCGGGGACTGTCCCGACTGCGGCGACGGCACGGAGACAGACGCGGGCGGCGAGTTGGCGATCAAGACGCTCCGCTCCGGGTCACGGCTCGTCGGCTGTACCCGCTATCCGGACTGCGAGTACTCGCTGCCGCTCCCCCGTCGCGGCGAGATCGAGGTCACCGATGCGATCTGTGACGAACACGACCTCCCCCACCTGCTCGTCCACGCCGGTGACGACCCGTGGGAATTGGGCTGTCCGATCTGTAACTACCGCGAGTATCGGGCGCGTGAGGATGGTTCCGAACTCCGGACGGTCGAGGGGATCGGCGAGCGAACCGCCGAGAAGCTCCAGCGTGCCGGGATCGACGGCGTCGAGGACCTCAAATCGGCCGACCCGGACGATCTCGCGGCGAACGTGGACGGCGTCGGCCCCGACACGGTTCGTGACTGGCAGGCGAATGCGGACTGACGCCCCCGCATCCGCCTGACAGGACCCGCCACGCTCCGACCGGAAACGCTTGTGGATGACCGATGCATACTTATCTACTCGTGGACAATTGATTCTAGCTATCGACCGGGAATCGGGGTCACCCCTCGCTCGCGGCCGACCTGCGGAACCAATACATGTCGGAAGAACACACGGACGATCGGTCCGATGAAATCGAACACGCTGACGGGACGATCGCTGGACCCACGGATCTCCCGGACGACCCTCCTCGAGTCGTTCGATCCTTCCTGGAGGCGGTCCCGTGTCCGACGGTCGTGTGTGACCCGCAGTCGCTCGCCATCGTGGCGGTCAACGAACCGGCAACCGAGCTGTTCGGTCTCGACCGTGGCACGCTCACCCTGATGGGCGTGATCGACCTCGGCCAGCTCGATCGAACGGTCGACGGGACGCCGGTGGCGGACCGATTGACCTCGACGGGCGTCGACGGGGATCGGACCCGATTCGAGTGGGTTATCGCCCCGACGGAGCAGGTTCGCCGTCACGTCGAGGTCAGCGCACGGGTCGCGTCGATAGGGGGTGCGGATCGACTCGTCGTCTGCTTCCGCGACGCGACGGAGCGGCGTCGTGCCGAACGGGACCTCCGGACACAGCGCCGCCTCGTCGACGCCATCGCCGCCACCATCCCTGCCGTGTTGTTCCAGTGTGGCGAAAACGGGACGCTCACGCGGTGGAACCGCCGTTTGGAGACGGTGAGCGGTTACGATGCCGCGACGCTCTCGGATCGCTCCTTGCACGACCTCTTTATCGACGGTGAGGATCCGGTCTCCGACGTACTCACCAATACGTACGATGCCGGCGACACGGTCGAACGTGAGGTGCTTCTGATCACGCGCTCCGGCGAGCGGATCCCCTACCGTCTCACCGCTGGCCCGATTTATACCGTCGACGGCGACGTGATCGGCGCGATCGGCATCGGACACGACCTGACGGAATCGTCGCTCCGTGAGGAGCGGCTCGCGGTGTTGACGCGGGTGTTACGGCACAACTTCCGGAACGAACTCAACGTCATCTCGGGGTTCACCGAGCAGGCGATCGCCGATATCGACGACCCGACGACGGTCTCGCGGCTCGAACGCGTCGCGGCGACGGCCGGCCGCCTGCTTCGGGTCGGCGAGACTTCCCGGAAGGTCGAACGGCTGCTCGATGAGCGCCCCACGCCGATCTCGATTTCGCTTTCGACGGCGGTCGCGGACGCGATCGATTCGCTCCCCGACACCCTGGTATCGCGGGCGACCATCGACGTCGACGTTCCGGAGTCGGTGACCGTGGAGGTCATCGAGCGGTTCCCGGAGGCGATCGCCGAACTCGTCGATAACGCCATCCGACACAACGACTCCTCGGAGCCGTGTGTCACCGTTCGGGCGGCCGAGCTGCCGAGCGAGTCGTGGGTTTCGCTTTTTATCACCGACAACGGGCCGGGGATCCCTGCCGCCGAGCGGGCCGTGCTCACCGGCGAGGAGACGCAACTCGAACATGCGAGCGGACTCGGCCTCTGGTACGTCAACTGGATCGTCGCCGCCGGGCACGGGTCGCTCGACATCTCCGAGAGCAAAGCCGGCGGCAGCCGGGTGGAACTCACGCTTCGGCTTGCGGACGGGCGGACCACGACCGATATGTCCTCCGCCACCGATGACGACCGCTGACGGCTCATCCCCCGGATCGGTAGCCGTCCGTGGGCGGTACCGGCGCTTCCGCACCTTTTTAGTGACCCCCGGAGGAGAGATGCCCAATGAGCAACCCGTGGGACGATTGGGACCACGTACTGAAGGTCGACCCCGACAAGGACCTGCTCGCGGGGGAGACCTTCGAGGACGTCTGCCGGACCGGAACGGACGCGATCGAGATCGGCGGGACGCTCGACATCACGCCCGAGAAGATGGCCCGTGTCGTCGAGGCCGCCGCCGAGTACGACGTTCCCCTGTATCAGGAGCCATCGAACCCGGGCGTCGTTATCGACTCTCCGGCGCTTGACGGCTACCTCATTCCGACCGTCTTCAACGCGGGCGGTCCCTTCTGGATCACCGGCGCACACAAAGAGTGGGTCCGGATCGACGACCTCGATTGGGAGCGAACTCACACGGAGGCGTACATCGTGATGAACCCCGACGCCTCCGTCGCCCAGCTCACGAACGCGAACTGCGACCTCAACGCCGATGACGTGGAGGCGTACGCGACGGTCGCCGAACGGATGTTCGGTCAGGAGATCGTCTACGTCGAGTACTCCGGCGCCTTCGGCGACCCCGAGACCGTCGCCGCCGCGGCCGACGGGCTCACCGACGCCTGTCTCTTTTATGGCGGCGGGATCTGCGACTACGAAAGCGCGCGGACGATGGCCGAACACGCCGACGTGATCGTCGTCGGAAACCTCCTGCACGACGAGGGTGTCGACGCGGTTCGTGAAACGGTTGAAGGCGCGAAAGACGCCTGACTGCGGCGCTCACGCGTCGCCCGCCGCGGAACACGTTTAAAAGGCTCCGACGGGTATCCGCTTCTATGCAACACGTGACGGTTCCGCAGGACCGGATCGGCGTGGTCATCGGTGCCGGTGGCGAGACGATGCGGGAGATCGAATCGCGGGCGAACGTGCGGCTCGACATCGACTCCGAGTCCGGAAGCGTCGCGATCGAGGAGCTTGACGACCCCGTCGCCGCGCTCGTCGCCCCCGATATCGTCCGGGCGATCGGCCGCGGGTTCACCCCCGAGACCGCCCTGTCCATCCTCGATCATGACCTCCGGACGCTCGATCTGATCGATCTGACCGAACACACCCGCAACGACAACGACCTCCAGCGAAAGAAGGGTCGGATCATCGGCGAGAACGGACGCACCCGCGAGCTGATCGAGGAGCTCTCCGGCGCGAACGTCGTTATTTATGGCACGACCGTCGGCGCGATCGGCGGCCCCGAGGAGCTGCAGGTCGTCCGCCGGGCCGTCGGGATGTTACTCGACGGTGCGCCTCACGGGGCGGTCTACTCATATCTCGAACGGAAATCGAACGAGCTGAACGACGACGTCTCCTTCAGCGCGCCGCGGTAGTCGTCGTTGTCGGCGTGGGCCTATCTTGTTTCACGTCGACTGCGCCAGACGAATGTACGCCCTTTTGAATGCTATTCCGGTGTTAATCTAATATCCTCATGACGCTCCTCGCCGGGTTCGAATTCGATCATCTTGACTTTGTCTACGGAACCGGCTCTTCTGACTTCAGCCGTGTGCTCGACCGGGTCGAGATTCGTGAATGTGAACTCACCGTTGGTATCTGATATTTCCTCATCTACAACGTCGTCGTCAACTGACAAAGTGATCTCTGCACCGTTCAGTATCTGATCCTCATTTCCTGCCTCAAATACCGACCCCGACCACGACGCCTGTGCGTCGAGTTCGAAGTCTTGGACTACGGTGTCGCCCTCGACGGGTACGGATTCGGTCCGTGTGGCGAAGCCGTCGGCATCGACGGTGAACTCGTACTGACCATGTACGAGTTCGAGTTGGTAGTTCCCGTCGACATCCGTCTCCGTGGTTTGGATGTTGCCCGCGTCGTCCTCAGCGGTGATGGTCGCCCCACCGATCGGCTCACCGTCGCTATTGTCCCGAACAGTCCCTTCAACGACCGTGGTGCTCTCCTCGAGTTCAATCGTCACTGATTCATCGGTGATGACCTCCTCGACGGTTCCGGGGTCGTAGCCGTCGGCGTCCGCCTCCAATATATACATGGCTTCCCGGTTCTCGACGAGGAAGGAGAACGCACCCTCCTCATCGGTCGTCGTGCTATCGAGATGCTCCCCCTCCTCGTCGAACAGATCGACGGTCGCCTCGCTGATAACCTCGCCATCGGCAGCGTCGACGACGGTACCGGTTACGCCCTCATCATCGGCGATCGGCGTGAGTTCGAGGCCGGTCTCACCGGCCGTAACGCTCTTCTCCGCGAAATTGTGATCGTCGGCGGTAACGCTCAATCTGTATTCGCCGCCGGATTCGAGATCGACGAAGGCGAACTCACCGTCGTTATTAGTCTCCGTCGAGTTGCGTATGCTGTTGTTCTGATCCAACAGCTGTATTTCGGCATCGGATATCGCTTCCGCATCCTCACCCTCCGCATCGAGGACGACCCCATCGATGCTGTCGGCGGTCTCACCCGTGCCCATGATATCGCCGACCGGCGGGAGCATCCCGAGCGCGACCGCGCCGTACGCGACGACCGACACGAGAACGGTCATCATCAGCAGGAAGGTCACCGCCGGTGCCCATCGCCGCGTGTTCGTCATCCCTTCCGATGACGACCCGGTCGGTTCGTCGTCCGACGCTGACCTCCCCCCACCAGCGTCGGTGGTGTCACTATCCGAGGCCATCGATTCGCCGTCTGAGCCCGCAGTGTCCTCCCTCGTCTCCTCCGGTGACGCTCCGTCGGTATCCTCCCATACCTCCTCCGACGCTTCCGTATCCTCGCTCCCTTCGACCGTCTCGCCGTCGTCGTGGTTTGCTGCCGTCGTCTCGTCCGCCGCTTCCGAGCCGTCCGATGTCGTCGTCATGGCCGCTTGGGCAGCGGTATCACGGTCATCGATTCCGTCCGGGCCCTCCTGCGGCGGTTCATCGATCGTTCCCAACGTCTGCACCCGTCGCTCATCGGCCGGTGTTCGTGGCGCGCTCGCCGAAAGCGCCGCCTGTAGCTCGTATACCGACGCGTGACGGTCACCCGGGTCCGGGGCCATCGCCCGGGCGATCGGATCCCGAACGCGTTCGGGGAGCGTGTCGAGTCCGTCCGAGGTGGAGCGGATCCCGTCGCCGATCGCCTCGGGAAGCGCGGCATCGCGTACGTCGGCGAAGGGCTCCTCGTCGGCTATGAGGGTGTACATGAGCGCGCCGATCCGGTAGACGTCCGTCCGTTCGGTGACCGCGGCGTCGCTTCCGTCGATCTGTTCCGGGGCCGTGTACGGGGTCACCGGTGGCTCCTCGACGAGCCGACTCACACCCCAGTCGCCGACCACCGGGATGGGTTCGTCACCGTCCCGTCGAAACGTCACCGATTCGGGGTGCACCGCGAGGTGCGTCCTCGTCGATCCGTAGCGTCCGTACGTACGTATCGCCTCACAGATACCGTCCCCTAAGCTGAGTTTGGTTGCAGCGTCGCAAGCTTGGGCTGAGGTGACGGTCTCGCCGTTCGCGAGGCGTTCGATCTCGTCGCCGGCATATTCGACGGCGACCCACGGCTCTGGTTCGACGCCCCAACCGACGATCGATCTGACCGATTGGCGTCCCGCGATCGTCCGCCACTGTCGACAGAGCGAATCAAAACGGTCATACGCCGACTCCGGGACGGTCCCCAGGAGCGTTCTGACGGCGACGGGGTCGCCAGCGGCGGTGACCCCGCGATGAGTTCGCCAGTGGACTCCGGTCCCGACCTCCTCACGGACTGTGACGGTCGCCCCGGTGCCGTCGAGCGTTTCGCCTGAAATGTCCATCCGATTTAATCCGGCGTTAGCTCGATGTTGTCCTCACGCTCCTGGCCGGGTTCGAATTCGATCGTGGTGTCTTTGTCTTCGTGACCGGCTCTTTCTCTAACTTCAACCGTGTGCTCTACAGGATCAAGGTTTGTGAACTCGAATTCACCGTCGCCATCGGATGTTTCCTCTGCGACAGTCTCACCGTTGACTAGTAAGGTGATCTCCGCACCGTTCAGTGTCTGACTTTCATCTCCTTCCTCAACTACTGTCCCCCTCCATGACGCCTGTGCGTCGAGTTCGAAGTCCTGTTCGACGACATCCTCATCGGCCACCACGGACTCCTCATCGGTCATGAAGCCGTCGGCGTCGGTGGTTACCTCGTACTGCCCGCGTTCGAGTTCGAGTTCGTAGTTGCCATTAGCATCCGTTTCCGTGGTTTGGGTATCGCCCGCGTCGTCCTCGGCGGTAATGGTCGCTCCATCGATCGGCTCACCGTCGTCACTGTCCCGAACAGTTCCCTCCAACGCGGTCGTGCTCTCCTCGAGTTCGATCGTCTCTGATTCATCGGTGGTGACCTCCTCGACGCCTCCGGGGTCGTAGCCGTCGGCGCTCGCTTCTAGGGTGTAGGTGGCATCTTGGTCCTCGATGGGGAAGGAGAACGCACCTTCCTCATCGGTCGTCGCGTTGTCGAGATGCTCCCCCTCCTCGTCGGACAGGTCGACGGTTGCCTCGCTGATCGCCTCGCCCTCGACAGCGTCGACGACGGTACCCGTCACGCTCTCATCGTCCCCGATCGGCGTGAGCTCGACGGTCTCACCGGCCGTAACGCTCTTCTCCGCGAAATTGTGATCGTCGGCGGTAACGCTCAATCTGTATTCGCCGCCGGATTCGAGATCGACGAAGGCGAACTCACCGTCGTTATCAGTCTCCGTCGAGTTGCGTATGCTGTTGTTCTGATGCAACAGCTGTATTTCGGCATCGGATATCGCTTCGCCCTCATCGTCAAATACGGTTCCCTCGATGGTATCACCACCGCCATCGGCGAGCGGACCCATTCCGAGCATCCCTGCGGCGTACACCCCGCCGATGATTACGGCTAAAGCGAGCGCAACGATGGCGACGTACATTCCGACCTTCCCGGACGGGAGGAGACCGTCCTTTTTTTTGAGGCTTGAGGAACTTCCGAGCGACGAGGAGGATCCGCTCACAGTCGGTTGTTTCAGCGCCGGCACACGCCTCGTTACCCGATTTCGTATCTCTCCGCTTGAGAGCCCGTAATCGCGCGATAACGACTGTACCGCCCTTTCGATCTCGTCGATCTCCTCCTTGATAAACCGCTCACGTAACGATTCTTCGGTCTGTTCCCACCGATCCGCCGTCTCCCCGAGCGGTTCTATCTCTTTCCGGCTCCCCGTCACAAACGCGACGTCGTAATCCGAGAGGGCGTCCGTATTCTCGGAGTCGGTGATCGCGAACCGCGAACCGGTGTCAAGCACCTCCTGCATGAGCCCTACCGCGGCGTTTGCATCACGAACCCCGATGTTTGCGATCGGCCCTGATTTGATGATTTCACGCAGTATCCGGCGTTCCTGCTTGCTTCCAGGGACCGTCTTTTCGTTACGGATGACCGCACGGAACACCTCCATCTCTTTTGAACGTTCATCGATGGTGTATCCCCATCTGGACTCCACGCGCTGGCGTAGGGCTGACTCGAACTCGCTGAGTAAGTTCGAGACGCTTCCCGCGGTGTACTCCGCGTAGAACTGCTCGCTTCTCGCGTCTCGCGTCTCGCGTGCGCGAAAGAACGCAATTATCCGCGTCTCCCCGACGGACTCCACCGAAAAACGCACGCCGGCGTAAAACAGCTCCTTTATTCGCTCGTTCGTTCGTTCAGTCCCACCGCTCGGCGCATACTCGTTTCCTTTCGTATCGTATATCCGTAATGCTGACATCCGTGTTCACCCCATCTTCTGCAGGAGTTCGTCGAACCCGACGGTCTGGACGTTCCCATTCTGGTTCCGCATCGGTACCCGCTCACCGTTCTCGTTCGTCGTGGTTTGATAGTATACCGGATGAATCTCCGAGCCTGAGGTGTCCTGGACGAGGGTTCGAACGGCTTGGCTGTTTTGAATGAGGGTATCGTTGACGAACTCCTTGAACTCATCAAAGTACTGGTACGCTTCGAGCGCCTGCTTGTCGCGGAACCCCTCGGCGAGGATGTCACACTTCGTCGCCACGAGCAGCACGTCCTTGTTCGAGGCCGCGTTGAGGATGTCGAAGTAGGGTTCGATATCCAACGGCTCGTTGTTGTGGAACCGTTCGACATCGATAACCAGAACCAGCGTGTTCGCGTCTCGCACCCGTTGTGCGAGGAGCCGAACCGTCGAGTTGTCGATCTCCTCGTCGGCGCTCATCAGTGCGGTCGGCAGTTCCTCGAGGTATTCACCGGCATAATCGAGACTTGAGAGTTCGATGTTCTTCGGGAACACCCGACCGCTTATAAACCGAAACCGGAGGTCCTCGATGTCGGTTGCACCCGTTGAATCCAACTTCCAGCCGGTGTCCTTCGAGGCCGCATCGAGCGCACTCACCAACTCCATAAGATCGCCGCTGGGGTTCAACGGCGTGTCGGTGTCCCGACCGACGGCGTCATCGAGCGCTTCGAGGTACTTTCCCACGAGGAACAGCGACTTGCCGGATCCCGGTGGACCAAGGATAAAGAAACTCTCGGAGGCGTCGTACGTCACGAACCGACGAAGCGTCACGACGAACACCCCTGCCATGAGTGTGTTTCTCCCGATGCCGTTCCAGTCGACATCCACGCTCGGATTTTCGGCCTGTACGTGGACCTCGTTGCTGGCGACCTCGATAACCTGCGGAAGGTTCACATGGTACTCGATCAATCCGACAGCGACGACTACGCTTATCAGATAAAACAATAGCGTCGCCGACCGCCGGAATTCGAGCGCGCTTGCCGTTCGGACCTCCAATAACTGCCGCCCCCCTCCGACGATCGCCCCAACCACGAAGCCAGACAGGATCCAGAGAACGTTGGCAGTAAAGTCGATGTTCGGGATGAACAGCCCGATAGAAAGGAGGCCGATCAGTGCGGAAACAGTCCCCAACCACAACAGCAATCCCTGTATACGCTTTTTCGGATCAAGCGTTAACAGTACCAGTAGTCCGAGATATCCGCCGAACATTGCTGAGGAGAACTGCTCCAGGTTCACCCCGATGAGCGGGTTCAAAGACAAAATTAACGGTCGAAACACATCGGATGCTTCCCATGCTTCACCGAGCACCAAAAACAGGGGTCCGGCGACGACGATCATCACCACAAAATACACGACGAGAAGCACCTTCTCGCCGTTCTCCTCGAGGAACGTCCCTATCGACATCTACTGATCGCCCCCTCCGTCGGCCTCTACGCTTGCCGAATTAAACGTGACTACCTCACAGTAGTCGTTGAGCAAGTCCTCACGTATCTCCGCTTCATCCCGCAAAAAGAACTCGATGTCGTTCGGGTTCTCAAGGTTTAATACCTCGTTTCGCCGGACGTACTCACCATTTTCGAGGCCGTAGGTGTGATGAACGAGGATATCCATGTCGTCCGACTGCTCGCGGGAGCGGTATCCCGTTTGGTAGCCGTCCGGCTCCACCTCTGCACGGAGATTGTCGAGGAAGATGCCGTCGATGAAGATTCCGAGTCCGATGTCCCAACTGTTTCCGGCCTCGACCGGGAACGAGGCGAAGTTCTCGCTCCCCGCCCCGAGGTTATATGCGCCCTGGAACACGGGCTTCAGATCGGCCACATCACCGATCTGGTCTATCGCCCGGCTCATCACGCCGACGACCACGTTCATCTCGTTGTATCGGGCACGATCGTTGCTGATCCGTCGTTTTCGGATCCCTGTATATTTCGGATTGTGTGCGTTCTTCGCTAACTCCTCGAGGGATCCCCGAAGCCGTTGTCGTTCAGTCTGATCGTCGAAGAGCTTGCTTTCGGCGATGTCCGCGTCGTCACGGAGTTGAAGGATGTCATGTGGTTTGATCGTCTTGACGTAACTGTATTCTTCGGTCTCCGTTGAGACGGTTGTCTCTCTGTTTTCGTTATGGCTTTCCCTGAGCTGTCGATATCGATCCTGTGCGGAGGTGAAGAGGTCTCGCGGTCGGTTGAGCTCTTCGAACATCCCGACAGTCGTCTCATATAGAGCGGTCTTTCGCTCGGCGTCTGCAAGCTCCGATTCCAGCTCCTCACGACGTCTTTCAACGTCGTCGGTCTCGACGGCTTCCTCCATGACGAGGTCCTCGAACCGTCTTTTCAACTCGGTAAAGTCCACGCCGGCATCGAGGTCACGGCCGAGATCGTCCACGGCCGTTCCGTGGTCCTCCTCGAGTTCCTCGCGGGTCTGCTCGACGATCTCCCGCCGTTTTCGATCGGCCTCGTCATCGACGGTTCGTCGCAGACTGCCTGTCGAGAACTGCGGCTCGATGGACAACGTATCGCCCAGCCGGGAGAGGCTGAACACCTCGTTGTCGTCGAGCTGGCTCTGTTTCATTTTGTAGGTTCGTTGCGCCTGCTTTCGATCCTCCTCGCTCGACGTCTCCCATGGCAACAGCGACTCTAGGGTGCTTTCGTCCTCGTTCATCTGGAGGAATGCCTTCTTTGCGTCCGTGAGATCCACGAGCGAGGCGTTTATCGCCCGCTCGGTCTCGTTGATGCTGATCCCGACGGCATCGAGCTCCTCCGAAAGCGCCGTCAGCGCATCACGGACCTGCATCTCGTCCGTGGCCTCGAGTTGATCCACCGTCTCGGCGTTTTCAACCTCCCGTGAGAAGTTCTCTATGGCGACCTCGAGATCCCCGACCATTCCGTCGATCGGGATCGATCGGCACTCGTCGTATCGCTCATACAGCGGGCGGACCGTTCGTTCCCACGTCTGTACACGTCGATTGACCTCATCCTGTTGTTCGCGCCGCCGTCGTTCGAGTTCGTCGACAATCTCGTCGTAATCCGACTGGAGCCGGTCGCGGCGGTCCGCAGCCTCATCCAATTTCGCTTCCAACTGATTAAGACGGACCCCCGCGTTAATCCCCTCGTCTTCCAGCGCGAGAAGGTAGCTGATCGTGCTTTCGACCCGGTTGTCCTCGATCGCTCGAAGGCGAATAAGTAGGTCCTTGCGATGCGCGAGCCGGCTGAGTTCCTCGCTGATCACGTCCCCCAACTGTTTATCGATGCTATCGACGAACTGTTCACCGTCCGTACTCACTTCCGCCGTCCCCGCTCGGATTGATCCACCGATCACCTCTATCTGTTCGGTTATCTCCTCGCTTTCGGCTTCAGCCTCCGAGATGATCTCCCGGTAGATCGAGACGGATTCATACTCCAACTCGGTGAATAGATCGAGCTCGAGAAGTGATTTGACATTCCTGAGCCGTGTTTCGAGATCGGTTCGGTCGGAATCATGTAGTTCCCCACTCATGTCATCGGGACCCCACTCCCTCGAAAGAAACCGATCTACGCCTGAGTACACATCTTCTTCAGCTTCCAGTGCGTCCTGTTTCGCGTTGAGGATCTCCTTAGTGACGGCTTTGGCGTCTTGGATCGCATCAACGTTGTACCGGAGGACTTGCGGGATCCCGATAACGAATGGCGCATAGGAGGGCGTATCCGCGAAGGGGTCCTCCATATCCATCATGTTGTAGTACGTCGCGATCAGATAGATCGCCGCCCGATCGAACTCAATGAGCGCATCCGAACTCTGTAGAATATTAGCTTTTTTCCCACCGAATCCGGTTGGATCAATCGGAATTAACACCCGGTCTTTGAACAAGTTCTCGTTTTGTAGGCTGAGATACTCCAATTCTGAAAGCGCTGCGTGTGCGTTCGCGTTCTCAGCGTCACCCTCGTCGTCGTTCGGCAATACGGCAAAAAGCGTTATTTCCGCTGTTCGCTGTGTGCGTTTTAAATGGCTAACGAGGTCAATAAAGATTCCAGATCCCGAACCGCCCCCGAGGCCAGCTATTACGGCGACTTTTCCGCTATCAGGAAGGTCGATCTCCGTTCGGACATCATCGTCCTCCGCGTACGCCTTGTAATACAACCCCTTTCCGAGTCCTCGTTTCCGGACGACGCCGGTAGCGAAATCGAGATTTTCATTGATAAATTCCGGCTGAAGCCACCAATTCTCCTCATCCATTCCGATTCCGGAAGCGATCCGTGGAACGACTGACTCACCGATGAGGTCGTTCTGATCGTGCAACTGGACGTTCTTCGTTAGTGGCAAATATTTAATATTTATTTCCCCCGGCCGCCCGTCGTATTCTTGTCGAAGACGGTCTTTTGTTTGCTGTATCTGCTGTCTGAGTTCCTGTATCCGCTCGAGGTCTCGGTTCTCCTCCTCTTCTGCAGTGTCGATAATTCTCACTTCGAGAGATTCAGGATTTGGACGTGGACGAAGGACGGCCTCTTGAACCCACTCGGCCGCGAGAAGTTCATACGTTATCGCCTTTCCTGCGCCCCCGACCGCGAATATTCTACCTGGAAGATTCATCTTGACAAGCAATCTATTATAATACTGGAGTATAAACATTCGCCAAAAGCATTTTCAGCTGATAATATATGTGACAGCAACACTAATAGGTAGCCGATGGATACGCGGCGGCAGGAGCGCTGTGGCCTTTGAGTGATAGCCGGGGGATTTTGTTTGCTTAGCCGCCTAATTCTCACTTGGAGAAACTCTCATACCGGATCGAGATCCCGCGACTCCGGTTGTTCAGTTTGGATATTTAAATGGTTGGTATTTGTCTACATGGACCAGTATGATCGGGTCCCGGTAGGCCGATCGTTGAACCATATACAGAACATTTATATAGAATCACAATCAATCGGTGAGTGATTATGGCTCAGCGACAGCGTATGGGCAACCAGCCCATGATCGTACTTTCCGAGGAATCGCAGCGAACGTCCGGAAAGGACGCACAGACGATGAACATCACGGCTGGCAAGGCCGTCGCCGAGTCCGTCCGCACCACGCTCGGACCGAAAGGGATGGACAAGATGCTCGTCGACTCCGGCGGCTCCGTCGTCGTCACCAACGACGGCGTCACCATCCTCAAGGAGATGGACATCGACCACCCCGCGGCGAACATGATCGTCGAGGTCTCCGAGACCCAGGAGGAGGAGGTCGGCGATGGGACGACGAGCGCGGTCGTCGTGGCGGGCGAACTCCTCGATCAGGCCGAGGAGCTGCTCGATCAGGACATCCACGCGACGACGCTCGCACAGGGGTACCGCCAGGCCGCCGAGAAGGCCAAGGAGATCCTCGACGAGCAGGCCATCGAGGTCTCCACGGACGACCGCGCGACCCTGACGCAGATCGCCTCCACGGCGATGACGGGCAAGGGCGCGGAGTCCGCGAAGGACCGCCTCGCCGAACTCGTCGTCGACGCCGTGCTCGCCGTCGCCGACGAGGATGACATCGACACCGAGAACGTCTCCGTCGAGAAGGTCGTCGGCGGCTCAATCGACGAGTCAGAGCTCGTCGAGGGCGTCATCGTCGACAAAGAGCGCGTCGACGAGAACATGCCCTACATGGTCGAGGACGCAAACGTCGCGCTCTTCGACGGCGACATCGAGGTGAAAGAGACGGAGATCGATGCCGAGGTCAACGTCACCGACCCCGAACAGCTCCAGCAGTTCCTCGATCAAGAGGAACAGCAGCTCCGCGAGATGGTCGACCACCTCGTCGACGTCGGCGCGGACGTCGTCTTCGTCGGCGACGGCATCGACGACATGGCCCAGCACTACCTCGCACAGGAGGGCATCCTCGCCGTCCGGCGTGCGAAGTCCGGCGACCTCAAGCGGCTCGCCCGCGCGACGGGCGGCCGCGTCGTCTCGAACCTCGATGATCTCGACAGCGACGACCTCGGATTCGCCGGCTCCGTCGCCCAGAAGGACATCGGCGGCGACGAGCGCATCTTCGTCGAGGACGTCGAGGAGGCCAAGTCGGTCACGCTCATCCTGCGCGGCGGCACCGAGCACGTCGTCGACGAGGTCGAACGCGCCGTCGAGGACTCCCTCGGCGTCGTCCGCACGACGCTGCTGGACGGACAGGTCCTCCCCGGCGGCGGTGCCCCGGAGGCAGAGCTCGCGCTGCAGCTCCGCGACTTCGCCGACTCCGTCGGTGGGCGCGAGCAGCTCGCGGTCGAGGCGTTCGCCGACGCCCTCGAGGTCATCCCGCGCACCCTCGCCGAGAACGCCGGGCTCGACCCCATCGACTCGCTCGTCGACCTCCGTGCCCGCCACGACGGCGGTGAGCTCGGTGCGGGCCTCGACGCCTACACCGGCGACGTGATCGACATGGAGGCCGAGGGCGTCGTCGAGCCGCTCCGCGTCAAGACGCAGGCGATCGAGTCGGCCACCGAGGCGGCCGTCATGATCCTCCGCATCGACGACGTCATCGCGGCCGGCGACCTCCGCAGCAGCGGCGACGATGACGACGGCGAGGACATGCCCGCCGGCGGCGCCGGTGGCATGGGCGGCATGGGCGGTATGGGTGGCATGGGCGGCGCGATGTAAGCGTCGGGACACACGAGATCCATCCACCACCTGCCGCGGTATCGCCACCTCACCACGTTCGCTCTTTTATATTCACCACCGCTTCGAGCCGGCGGCTCGTCGATCCGATCGTCCGGAGGCTACCCGGCGACCGTCTGATCCTTTTCATCCGGATCCGGCGGTAACACCGCTGTCACCCCCTGACGCGTCGGTTCGCGAGCGGTTAAGTGATCGTCTGCCGTCCATCCTTTCACCGGGGCTCCCCCGTCATTCCGCCACTTCGTTTGGCCCGTACCCCCACGGGGGACCCTCGATCCACCATCATGTCACAACAAAAGGGAGATTACATCGACGACGTCGCTATCGAAACCACACTCGACCGGCTGCCGGACGATGAGACGATCGATGAGGCCGTCTCGAATCTGGAGGAAAACGGATTTTCGGTGGTCGTCGTCGATTCGGCTTCGGAGGCGTTGGAAACCGTCGAATCGCTCATCCCCGCGGGCGCATCCGTAATGAACGGTCACTCCACGACCCTCGAGGAGATCGGCTTCGACGAACTCCTCAGCGAGGGCGATCACGATTGGGAGAGCCTCCCCGATGAGATCTGGTCGATCGACGATGACGCCGAGCGGCAGGCTGCACGACGCCGCTCACAGACGGCGGACTACTTCCTCGGCGGGATCAACGCCATCGCGAGCACCGGCGAGCTCGTCGCCGCCGACCTCTCGGGCAGCCGGATCGGTGCGTATCCGTTCGCCGCCGGCAACGTCGTGATCGTCAGCGGCGTGAACAAGATCGTTGGGACGCTTGAGGACGCACTCGATCGGCTCGAATCCGTCGCGTATCCGCTCGAAAACGAGCGCGCACAGGACGCCTATGGCGTCGAGTCGGCGATCGCCAAACAGCTCATTTACCGGATGGAGACCGAGGAGGACCGGACGACGGTCGTTTTGATCCGCGAACAGCTCGGCTACTGATCGTCGAGCGTTCGACCCCGAACGGACCGTTTCCCCACCCTTCTTTCGCGTCCGAAACGGAAGCCGTTAGGTGCCCACGCCGGTTGGCTCGGGTATGGACACGCTCGCGCTTACCGGTGGGAAGGCGCTCCTTCCCGACGGGACGGTTGAGACGGCCGACGTCCTCGTCGACCGCGAGGGGGGCACGATCGCCGCCGTCGGGGGCGATATCGACGGCGTAAACGAGGCCACGGAGACGATCGATACGACCGGGTGTGTCGTGATCCCCGGACTGGTCAACGCACACACTCACGTCTCGATGACGCTGCTTCGTGGGTATGCCGATGACACGCCGCTTGAGACGTGGCTTCGTGAGGAGATCTGGCCGGTCGAGGCGGCGTTGACCCCCGACGATATCGAGATCGGTGCCGAACTCGGGGCCGTCGAGATGATCCGCTCGGGGACCACCACGTTCGCGGACATGTACTTCTCGGAGGACCGTGTCGCGAGCGTCGTCGACCGCGCCGGCATGCGCGCCCTGCTCGGCCATGGGGCCGTCACGATCGGCAAAGACGAAGCCGCAGCCCGCGCCGATATCGAGGAGAGCGTCACAGTCGCGGCCGAACTCGACGGTGCCGCGGACGGTCGGATCCGGACGGCGGTGATGCCCCACTCACTGACGACCGTCGGCGAGCGGTATCTCCGCGAGGCGGTTGAGGGGGCCGCCGATATCGACGTGCCGATCCACCTCCACGCCAACGAGACGGTCGATGAGGTCGATCCGATCGTCGAGGAGCGCGGGATCCGTCCCATGGAGTACGCCGAGGGGATCGGCGCGCTCGCTGAGGGGAACTTCTTCGCACACGGTGTCCACCTCGATGCCACGGAGATCGACCTGCTCGCGGAGTCCGGCACGTCGATCGTCCACTGTCCGGCCTCGAACATGAAGCTCGCGAGCGGCATGGCGCCCGTCCAGGACTTACTCGATGTGGGCGTCACGGTCGCGCTCGGGACCGACGGGGCCGCTTCGAACAACGACCTCGACCTCTTCGATGAGATGCGCGATGCGGCGATGGTCGGCAAGATCGCCGCTGGCGACGCCGCCGCGGTTCCCGCCGAGTCGGTCCTCCGGATGGCGACCGCCGCCGGCGCGGACGCGCTTGGGCTCCCCGGTGGTCGGATCGCCGAAGGGGAGGCGGCGGACCTCGCCGTCGTCGACCTCGATGCGCCACACCTCACCCCCGCCCACGACGTGATCTCCCATCTCGTCTACGCGGTCCGCGGGAGCGACGTCCGGGACACGATCTGTAACGGTCGGGTGCTCATGCGCGATCGCGAACTTACCACGCTGGACCCCGATCGTGTGATGGAACGCGCCTCCGCGGCCGCCGCCGACCTCATCGCGCGCGCCGAGGGCGACACCTGATTCCGACCGTCGCGGCGATCGGCACAAACGGCCCCAAAGTCGGGCACAATTCGGGCCGAACTCGGTTTAACTGTGGTTAGGCGCTAAGTCCCCTTCCTCAAGGAGTCGTTCGAGAATAGAAGATTCTCGTGATCCCGAAAATCTCCGATTTTCGGACGATAACGCTGGGAGCGAAGCGACCGAGTAGTGCAGTAGGGGGGATACAGCGTCCCCAGAACGCTCCGCGTTCTGGTGTGCGAACGAGACGCGGAGTCTCGTCAACGCCGCACGGTTCTCAAACATGTCCACCGCTCGGCCCGCAGGCCCACCGATACTTTTATGTCTATCCATGGTATATACACAAATGATGGATAGATTTGAAATCGAAGGCGAAGAAGTCCTCGACGGAACCGCAAAACCGTCAGGTAATAGCGCCCACGTTATCGTTCCGAAACGGTGGCGTGGAGCTGATGTGAAAGTCGTCCGGGTTTCCGAACCCGACCCAGACGAATAGCCCATGCAATACAACTACAAGTATCGACTCGACCCGCCAGAAGCCCTCACCGAGACGCTTCTGCACCACGTCGATACTTGTAGGCAACTCTACAACCACGTCCTCTACCTGCTCAACGAGGCAGACGACATTCCCGCCCGCTACGAGGTGCAGGGCCAACTCCCCGATCTCAAGACGTGGTGGGATGACCTCGGAGATGTTCACTCGAAAGTGTTGCAGATGGTCGTCAAGCGCGTCTACGACAACCTCTCTACACTCAAAGCACAGAAGGAGAACGGACGCGCCGTGGGGATGCTCAAGTGGAAACCGCCTCGGGAGTATCGGTCGCTCACCTACAACCAGTCCGGCTTCAAACTCAAGAATACGAGTGGTCGGCCTGTCCTGTGGTTGAGCAAGATCGGTGAAATCTCGATCCACCTCCACCGAGACATTCCCGAGAACGCGACGATCAAACAGGTCACGGTCAAACGGGAATCCACGGGCGAGTGGTTCGCCACGTTTGGGGTCGACGTGGAGGAAGACACGCCGGAAAAACCAGACACGCCCGAGAAGGTCGTTGGTATCGACGTAGGGATTCTCAAGTACGCTCACGACACCGGTGGGTACGCCATCGAAAGCCCCGACTTCAGCGACGAACGAGAACGGCTCGAACGCGCACAACGCGATCTCTCGCGGAAAGAACACGGTTCCGCGAATTGGGAGAAACAGCGCCGCGTCGTGGCCGAGCGTCATGCTGACCTCAAGCGAAAGCGCCGCGACTTCCTCCACAAGCTCTCGAACTACTACGCTCGGGAGTACGACCTCGTAGCAGTCGAAGACCTCGACGCGAAGGGGTTGGTCGAGCTCCCGGGGAACTCGCGGAACCGCGCAGGAGCAGCGTGGGGAACGTTCCTCTCGTTGCTCGAATACAAGTGTGAGCGAGAAGGGACGCACTTCGTCGCGGTCAACCCGAGAGGGACGACCAAAGAGTGCGCGGCGTGCGGCGTTTCGACGGACAAACCGCTGTGGGTGCGCGAACACTCGTGTCGTTCGTGTGGGTTTGAGGCGGACAGGGATGCAAATGCGGCGTGGAATATTCTTTCTCGCGGACTCTCGAAACTAGGAGTGGGATACTCCGAATCAACGCCTGTGGAGACTGCGCTCCCTGTGGATACCTCGGTATCTGCAAAGCGCGTCGTGGAAACAGGAAGCCCCACCCTCAAGGAGCGAACGGCGAAAGCCGTGAGCGAGTAGGGTGGGGTAGTTCACCGGAGTTCCCTTTTTAGATGGATGCCCCGCCAGCGGTCGAACGTAGCATGCACACAACGACGAAAACGATCCTCCTCCTCGCCGTGGTGACTATCGGGCTCGCCGCGGCCGGCGCGGCCGATGTCGCCGCCGAGGAGAGCGATCTCGCGATCAACGTGACGGAGACGGATGCGGAGCCGGTGGTGACGGTGACGGCGAACGAAACCGACGTCGAGAACGCGTCGGTGAACGTCACGACGGCGACGGACCAGAACGTCACCTACGTCGGTGAGGACGAGTATGAAACCGATACGAACGGTACGGTGACGCTTCCGGCGGCCGAGGAGAACGTCACGGTCAACGTGACGGCGTCCGCGGACAATCGGACGACATCGACGACCGAAGACCTCGTCGCCGTTGAGGACGCGGACGACTCGGAGATGGCCTCCGATCCGTTCGGTCAGGAGCTTCGTGAGTTCATCAGCGGACTCCGAGACCGCAGTGGCGGGATCGGCCCTGCCGTCTCGGACTTCGCGACGGACAACAACCCCGGTAACGCTCCCGACCATGCGGGCGGACCCCACAACGTGAGCGATGCTACCGGCAACGACTCCGCGAACGCCTCCGACGACCGCACCGGTCCGCCGAGCCATGCGGGCAATCATAGCGACGTCGGCCCGCAAGAGCACGCCGGTAGCGGTTCGAACGGCCACGCTCACGCTGACAACGCCGACTCGAACGACACCGATGCGGACGACTCCGACGACGGAAACAGTAGCGACGACGGGCCGGGCAATAGTGATGGCGCACCCGGAAACAGCGGCGGCTCCGGGAACTAACGGACCGCAATTCCCCTTTGGTTGGCCCGTGACCGCCTGTTGATCGCGGTTTCCCCGTTCCGCTTCCCACGCCCAGTGTCGGCAGCGTTTTGTGGCCGGTCGGCGAACGACTGTCCATGAGCGAAGCCGCGTACCCACCGGTGACACAGCATCTCTCCGACCCGGAGACGGCCCGCGAGGAGGGCCGCCGAAAGATGGACTGGGCGCTCCAGCACATGCCCATCCTGGAGGCGCTCCGCGAGGAGTTCACGGCGGAGCGGCCGCTTGAGGGGGAGACGATCGCGATGGCGATGCACGTCGAAGCGAAGACCGCGAACCTCGTCGAACTCCTCGCTGACGGCGGCGCTGAGGTGGCGATCACGGGCTGTAACCCGCTCTCGACACATGATGACGTCTCCGCGGCGCTGGACGCTCACGACTCGATCACCTCCTATGCGGTGCGCGGGGTCGACGACGCGGGCTATTACGACGCGATGCATGCCGTTATCGCCCACGACCCGACGATCACCGTCGACGACGGGATGGACATGGTGAAACTCGTCCACGAGGAGTACCCGGAACTGCTCGACTCCATCGTCGGCGGGGCCGAGGAGACGACGACCGGCGTGCATCGGCTGCGGGCGATGGACGCCGACGGCGAGTTGAAATATCCGGTGTTCGCCGTCAACGACACCCCGATGAAACAGCTCTTCGACAACGTCCACGGGACCGGTGAGTCCTCGCTCGCGACCATCGCGATGACGACGAACCTCTCGTGGGCCGGCAAGAACGTCGTCGTCGGCGGCTACGGCAAGTGCGGCAAGGGCGTCGCGAAGAAAGCCGCCGGGCAGAACGCGAACGTGATCGTCTGTGAGGTCGACCCTCGACGTGCGCTCGAGGCACACATGGAGGGCTACGAGGTGCTCCCGATGATCGAGGCGGCCGAGAAGGGCGACGTTTTCATCACGACGACGGGCAACCGCGACGTGATCACCCGCGAGCACTTCGAGGTGATGAAAGACGGCGTCCTGCTGGCGAACGCCGGCCACTTCGACGTCGAGGTCAACTTGGATGACCTCGTGGACCTCGCGGTCGACCGGTTCGAAGCCCGTGATGGCGTCGAGGGATTCGAACTGCCGGACGGCCGTGTGCTCAACGTCCTCGCCGAGGGTCGGCTCGTCAACCTCGCGGCACCCATCTCGCTCGGCCATCCAGTTGAGGTGATGGACCAGAGCTTCGGCGTGCAGGCAGTTTGTGTCCGCGAACTCGCGACGAACGGGGCGACCTACGGACCCGGCGTCCACGACGTCCCGGACGACCTCGATCGCGAGGTCGCCGAGATCAAACTCGCCGCGGAGGGCGTCGCACACGACACGCTGAGTGACACGCAGCGCGAGTACATGGACAGCTGGGAACACGGGACGTAGGGCGGCCAGCGGGCCCCGTTCGAGCGGCCCCGCTCGTGCTTGCGGTGTGATCCGACGTTTGGCGAACAGGCGGCTCCTCCCTCCCACGACGGCGCGCCGCACACCCGCCTCGACCGACGTGGACTGATCGTCACGTCACGGGCGGTCTGGCCGCGTCTTCGGATATAAGGGTCGGGATCGGGGCACCCACATCCTCCTCCGGATGGAATATACGCTCGATGCGTCCGTCAGCGCCTTTTTTGCTATCTGTGCCCTACCACGGCTGTGACCGTCATCAGCGTCCACGCTCCGAGCCATCGCGAGGCGCTCTGGGAGCTGGAGTCGGCCTTCGAGCGTGGGGACCTCATCACCGTCTTCGGCCGATGTACGGTCTCGTACGCGGGCCGTGCGGCCTCGGAACTCGGGGTGGGTGATCGGCTGCTCATCCTGAAGCCGGACGGGGCGGCGCTCGTCCACACCGATGAGGGACGGACGCCCGTCAACTGGCAGCCACCGGGGTCGACACATCACGCCGCGGTACGCGAGGGACGCCTTCGGGTCCGCTCGAAGCGAACGAATCCGGCCGAGACGCTCCTCGTTCGGTTCGAACGGGTCCATCAGCTCTCGGCGATGTCCGTCACCGGCGGGCGTGACCTGGAGCTTCACGGCAGCGAGGAGGACCTCCGCACGCGGGTGCTCGAACGACCCGAACTGATCGCTCCCGGCTTCGAGCCCGTATCGACCGAGCGGGAGACCGCCGCGGGGCCCGTGGACGTCTTCGGGGTCGATGACGCGGGCGACCCGGTCGTCGTGGAGTTGAAACGGCGGCGCGTCGGGCCGGATGCGGTCGGCCAGCTCGCCCGCTACGTCGCGGCGGTCCGTGACGAATTGACCGGCGACGGGGAATTCCTCGCGGACCACGAGGCGGCAACGGCGGACGACTCGGTTCGTGGCGTCCTCGTTGCACCCTCCCTCACCGATCGGGCGGCCGACCTGCTCGCGGACCGTGGATTCGACCATGTCGCGCTCGGACCTCCAGCCGACGCCGGGGAGAGCGTTGACGCCCTCGCAGACGACTCGGACGACTCGGACGACTTGGACGACTCGAACACGACCGCTGGGTCCGGTTCCCGCCCCGATGAATCGGCGTGAACACGGCTCGTGCGATTCGGGTGACAAGTGATCGATGCACACGCCCGAGACGTCACCGTATCGAAGGGCTTATGGCCGCAGCACGGGCTACTTCGCACAAGTAACCATGTCTGAAAAACCGGCCTCAATGTATCGGACGATCGATAAGCCGTCGTATACACGACGAGAGTACATCACGGGGATCCCGGGCTCGAAGATCGCCCAGTACAACATGGGGGATCTCGCCGCGGAGCCGGACGACTACCCGGTCGAGATCAGCCTCCGTGTCGAAGAGGAGCTGCAGATCCGCCACGGGTCGCTGGAGAGCGCACGGCTGTCGGCCAACCGCCACCTGATCAAAACGCTCGGCGAGGGCAACTACAAGATGGTCCTCCGGAAGTTCCCCCATCAGGTCCTCCGCGAGAACAAACAGGCGACCGGCGCGGGTGCGGACCGTGTCTCCGACGGGATGCGACAGGCGTTCGGCAAGCCCGTCGGTACGGCCGCCCGGATCCAAGCGAACGACGTCATCTTCACGGCCTACTGTGATGTCGATCAGGCGCCCGTCGTGAAGGAGGCGTTCCGTCGCGCGTACAACAAGCTCTCGCCGCCGTGCCGGATCACCGTCGAGCGCGGCGAGGACCTGCTCGTCGCCTGATCGGGGCCACACGGCCGCTCTCGATCGGTCGGCGCTCCCCGCTTTTTCCGTCGTCGATATCGGTGCTTTATCGGTGTCGCCCCCGAAGCGACCCCACGGATGCTCGATGCGACCATCGACGCCGCGTTTGCCCTGTTATTATACGTCGGGCTCCCGGCACTTTTCATCTTCTTCATTCTTAAAGGCGCACTCATCGGGAAGCCGCTGCCGACGTCCATTTTCCTTCCCGGCTACATCCTCGCCATCGGCGCGGACCGGATCGAGATGGCGGGTATCGTCACCGTCTCCGCATCGGGGTACGTCACGGGTCAGTTGATCGTCTACTCGATGGCACGCCGCGGTGGTCGGTCGGCCATCGAATCGGCACCACGGGTCTCGATCTCCGCTGAACGGCTCGATCAGGTCGAGGCGCTCTTCGAGCGATACGGCGGCCCGGCCGTCTTCATCACGAACTTCGTCCCCTACCTCCGTGGACTCATTTTTATTCCGGCCGGCATCGCGCGGTATCCGATCCCGCCGCTCATCGTCTATGCGTTCACCTCGACGATCATCTATCACGCCGCGCTCGTCGCCGTCACAGTCGGTGCGTTCAGGGCGATCGTATAAGCGGGGACCGTCACCGGCTGCAGATCTCATCGCAGAGCCGAATCCCTGATATACCCTCGCGGGTCTATCGTTTATATAGTGTCACAGCAGTTGGCCGAGGTCGAGACGCTGTTTCTTCACGAGGCACGCAGCGACTACACCGTCGTCGTCACCCGTGAAGGGAGCCGTGTTCTCCAGGGCCGTCTCGAATTGAAGGAGACGTCGGCGGGGCCGCGACCGGGGAAGTTCCGCGTTACCCGGGATGGTGAGGAACACCCACGTCCGCCCGACGAGTTTGTCGACCTCGCGCGGGCCGCCGACCGGATCCGGATCTCCCAACAGACCTCCCCGACCGCCCGTGAGCGGCTCACGGCGATGCTCGACGGCTACCAATTGGAAGCGATCACCGTCCGCACGTGTCGCCGCTGCTCGAACGCCGGCCGATACGGGCCGATCACGGCCGACACGGCGATCGAACACAACGGTGAACACATCTGTCGCGATTGCGCCCGTCGGGAACTGGAGCGTGAACTCTCGTATGCGGGCTCGTTCACCGGGGCCGCAGAGGAGCGCTTGGAGGAGCTGTTGTACGACTCACGCGACCTCGATCGGATCATCAACCTGCTCTCGGGCGGACTCGACCCGGACCTGACGAAATATGACGAGGTCTCCGCGAACGTCGACGACGTGACGCCGGTCCGTACCGCGGACCTCGACCTTCACCCGGATCTCGCCGCCCACCTCGAAGGCCGCTTCGAGGAGCTGTTACCCGTCCAGAGCCTCGCGGTCCGCAACGGGTTGCTCGACGGCGACGACCAGCTCGTGGTGAGCGCGACGGCGACCGGCAAGACGCTCGTCGGCGAGCTCACCGGGATCGACCGCGCGCTCCGTGGGGAGGGCAAACTGCTCTTTTTGGTGCCGCTCGTCGCGCTCGCCAACCAGAAACACGAGGATTTCGAGGACCGCTACGGCGACCTCCTCGACGTCTCCATTCGCGTCGGCTCCTCGCGGATCACCGACGACGGGAACCGGTTCGACCCGAGCGCGGACGTCATCGTCGGCACGTATGAGGGAATCGACCACGCCCTCCGGACGGGCAAGGACCTCGGCGAGATCGGGACGGTCGTTATCGACGAGGTGCATACGCTCAAAGAGGGCGAGCGGGGCCATCGTCTCGACGGGCTCATCTCCCGGCTGAAACACTACGGCGAGGAGCACTTTGCCGACCGCGGGGAACACGGCGGGATCCAGTTCGTCTACCTCTCGGCGACCGTCGGCAATCCCGAATGGCTTGCCGAGAGGCTTCGAGCGACGCTCATCGAATTCGAGGAGCGACCCGTTCCCATCGAGCGACACGTAACCTTCGCGGACGGCCGTGAGAAGGCGCGGATCGCCGATACCCTCGTGAAACGCGAGTTCGACACGAAATCCTCGAAGGGCTACCGCGGCCAGACGATCATCTTCACGAACTCCCGGCGGCGATGCCACGAGATCAGCCGGAAGCTCCGATACGACTCCGCGCCGTATCACGCTGGCCTCGATTATGGCCGCCGCAAGCAGGTCGAACGACGCTTCGGCAACCAGGATCTCTCGGCGGTGGTCACGACGGCCGCGCTCGCCGCCGGGGTCGACTTCCCCGCCTCACAGGTGATCTTCGACTCGCTGGCGATGGGGATCGAGTGGCTGTCGGTCCAGGAGTTCTCCCAGATGCTCGGACGAGCGGGTCGCCCCGACTATCACGACCGCGGACGGGTCTATCTCCTCGTCGAGCCCGACGGGGTCTATCACAACTCGATGGATCGTACCGAAGACGAGGTCGCGTTCACGCTCCTCAAAGGCGAGATGGAGGACGTCACCCCGCGGTATGACGAGACGGCGGCGGTCGAGGAGACGCTCGCGAACGTCGTCGTCGCCGGGTCGGGCGCCAAGCGGCTCAACGACCGGATGGTCGGGGAGGTGCCGACCACCCACGCGGTCGGCAAGCTCCTGGAGTGGTCGTTCATCGATGGGCTCTCGCCGACGCCGCTCGGGCGGGCGATCTGTCGACACTTTCTCGCACCCGATGAGGCGTTCCGGATCCTCGAGTTGGTCCGACAGGGCCGTGATCCGTACGGGATCGTCGCCGACCTCGAGTTGCGTGAGCAAGACTGATCCGTCGCCGTCGATACGCCGATACTCGGTCGATGACGAGACGAGCCGGATCAGTAATCGGGCGCGTCGTCCTCGACTTCGCGTTTCAGCGAATCGCGGCGCGACTTCGCATCGCGGCCGGTCGCCTCCAACAGGAAGGCGTTCTTGACGTCGACGGCGTCGGCGGCCGCGTCGACCTTGCCCTCGGCGATGAGCTCCTCGGCGGGTCGCTCCTCGAAGTGGACGGCGAGTTTGTCCTTCTTGCCGCTATAGCTCGCCGCGCCCGCGACGATGCGCTCGAAGACGGGGTTTTTCGGCTCCTCGACGACGTAGAGCTCATGACCGTTCCACTCCTCGGTGCCGGTCACCTCGCCGAAGTACTCCTCTATCGAGCCTTTCAGGTCCGGCATTCGGTCCTCCAGATGCTCGCCGCGGCGCATCTTGTACTCCTTCATGTCGGGTCCGTTTGACAGGGTGGGGTAAACCCCTTTCGTCACGGCCGTCCACACGGATCGATCGGCGGCTATCCGGCCGGCGTCGATCGGCCCGATCTAGCGCGGTCGCTCGTTGACGTAGCCGCGTTTACACTCCGGACAGATGTCGCCGGCGCGCATCGAGTTGCCGGCGGCGTCCCATGTCATCTCACACGCCGGACAGTAGTACTCCATGTCGATGTCATCGGCCGACGTTTGAAGGCTTGGGGGATCCTCACGGGCGATCCCGCTTCCCACCACGTCGCCATCGGCGGCATCGTCGGTCTCCGTTCCGATCCCCCCACTCGTCGCCTTGTCCCCGGCCGACGCCGACGTTTCGGGGGCGTCGATGAACTCGACGTCCTCGTCCACGTCCGCGCCGTCCACGGTGGCTTCCGGCGTGAGCCCGCCCCCGAACTCGACGCCCGGCCCCGCGTCGTCCCCGTCGTCGACCGTCGCGCTCCACCCCTCGTCTTCCCCCCGCTGGTCGGGCCACGGTGTCGGTTCGTGATCGGCTTTCTCCTCCTGATCCAGCTCCGGCCAGGCGCCCCGCTCGCGGTCCGGCGAGGAGCCGCCGGCGTCGTCATCGAGTATCTCGCCGTCGTCGGGCACGTCCTCGCTCCCGTCCGGATCGGTGCCGGGATCCGGCCAGTCCGCCGGCCCCTCCGCCGTGTCCGGTCCCAACTCCGCCTCACCCGGGCCCGACTCGATGAACTCCGCATCGTCGTCGACCACGCCGTCCGGTTCCTCGGCGTCGACGTCCACGTCGTCCGTCTTTTCGGCGACCTCCTCGCCGTCCACGGCGGTTCCCTCCATGTCGGCTGCCGGCTCCACGCTGTCGGTCGACGCCCCTGCCGTGGTCGATTCCGGGCCGTCGTCCTCCGCGTCGATGATCACCGCATCGTCGCCGTCGACGGGCGGCTCATATGGCTCCTCGTCGATCTCCGCGGCTCCGACGCCGCCCGGATGGACGCCACCTTCGGGCTCGGCCGGTTCCTCCGGGGTCGGCGCGGACGTCGCCGCCTCGGTGAGCCGCTCCATGGTTGTCACCTCCGTGTTCTCGCTCACGATCTGTGTCTCGCCGCATCGTGTGCAGGTCTTCACCTCCCGGACGGTGGTGACGACCTCGTTGCCGTCCTCCTCGCGTTCACGTTCCACCTCGGGTTCGTTGAAATCGTGCCCGAGCAGACACCTGAGTCCCATTATCACCACCTCCGGCGTCCTGACGTAAAAAACGACCCGTCGGCGTCGGACGCTCGGCGTACGGTTACCGACGTCGGCGCGGTGGGATCGTCCCGACACCAGTAGCTATAATGCTCGGTCACATATGATCGGTCGTTACATGCCGACCGTCTACTACGAGGGCGAGGAGATCGAGTGTGAGGAGGGTGCCGTGCTGCGCGATGTGCTCCGGAAGGCGGGGCTCTCTGTTTATAATGGCCGATCGGAACAGCTCAACTGCCGCGGAATGGGGTCCTGTGGGACCTGTGCGGTCAAGGTTGAAGGCGAGGTGAGCGAGCCGGGCAAAAAGGAGAAGGCACGGCTCTGGTTCCCACCGCACCATCCGAGCCACGACGTCCGCCTCTCGTGTCAAACGCGCGTGATGGGCGACGTCGAGGTGACGAAAGGCCGCGGGCTCTGGGGACAGCACGTGTGAACGAAGCGGATCGGTGACTCGGATCGAGCGGCGTCCCTCCTATCCCACTGCGTGAGCGTCGTCGCTATACGTCGTTCGACGACCCATCGCCGTCGCTCACGAGGATAAAAATTCCCGCCGCACGGGTCGCCCCGACGCGGAAGAAGAAGTTGTAGTAGTGTGTGTGGGCCGCAGACCGTGTTCGGGTCCGACCCGGTACCGGTACGGGTTTACTGCCGAACGACGTTCGCTGCGCGCGGGCCCTTGGGCGAGGACTGGATCTCGAACTCGAGCTCCTGTCCCTCCTCAAGGTCCGGGCCGCCGACGTCTTCCATGTGGAAGAACACGTCATCGTCCGCATCGTCCGTCGAAATGAAACCGTAGCCGCCAGTGTCGTTGAAGAAATCAACCTTCCCTTCTGCCATTGCAAATAGACACACGGGTGGTTATAAGATAAGACTTGCGAGTGTACAGTTACCACGGATTTGTGTGGACGTTCGTCAGCCGGATCGGGTACGCAAACCACGATCCTTCGACACGTAGGCATCCATTCGCCGTCGGAACCGACGGATCGGTCGGTTTCATGGCCGGTTTCGGTCGAATCGTCGATCCGCCGACCGCGGCTTGGTTGACGTTTAAGTTTGTGCGGTGTGAACGGGTGTCGTGTTTCGATCGATCCGCGAACACGGCCCCGCCCTGCTCGTTCCCGCCGCCTGGACGGTCGCCGCCGCCGCGGTCGCCGGCCTCGTCTCCACGCAGGCCCTGTTCATCATGCACGTGGTGATGAGTCTCTTTCTCGTCGCGTTCGTCCTCACGGGCTGGCGCGAGATGTCGACGGGTGTCCTCGCGGGCTGGCGGGCGGTGATCCTCGCCGGGGTGCCGATCACGCTCGCCGGCGTCGCCGGGCTGTCGCTCACGACGGACGCGTTGCTCGCGGTCGCGCTCTACGGGTGGGCGCTGCTGCCCGCGGCCGGCTTTATATACACCGCCGGCCGCGTCGATGTCGGCCGGTGGATCTATCTCGCCGGCGCGGCCTGTTGCCCGGTCGGCGCGCTCGTTGTCGCGCTCGCGCCGTCGACGACCGTGGTGGTCGCCGGGATCGCGCTCATCGGCGTCGGACAGACGGCGGGGATCCTCGATGCGACGCTTCGATATTAGCGGCGAGGCGCGAGACGGGTCGGTCACTCCGCGTCGTTCACTCCTCGACGAATACGGTCGCGTACATCCCACCGTCCTCGTGGGGGATACAGACGTAGTCGTATCGTCCGGGGACCTCGAAGGTGTGTGAATATCGCTCCCCGTTGTCGATCTCCCCGCCGAAATCGTCCCAGAACGCGGCGCGCGCGGTCCCCTCGTCCTCGAAGCCGCCCGAGGCGAAATACTCGGCGTCCTCCGGGATGCCGCCCTCGTAGGCCGTGACGGTGTGGCGCCGGCTGGAGGTGTTCTCCCAAACCACCGTCGTCCCCGGCGTGACGGTCAGCTCCTCGGGGACGAACCCGTCTGCCGTCATCGCGATGTCGTGATCGTCGGTTAGACAGCCGGCGAGCGCGGCGGGCGCTCCGACCGCGACGCTCGCGGCACCGAGCCGCCCGAGGAACCGTCTCCGCTTCATATCTTCCCTCGGGGCCGCGGTCGTTTGAACGTCGCGATCGATTCCGTCGGGTGGGAACGACGATGGCCAAGCCCGCCGACAACGAACGCCATCCCGGTCGCCCGATGATAAACCCTAAAACCGGGCTCGGCGACCGATCGGTATGCACCTGCGGGTGATCGGCCGACTCGGGCTCGCCGACGCGGTGACGGTGGCGAACGCCGCCGTCGGCTTCCTCGCGGTCGTCGCGGCGACGATCGATGTCGAGCTTGCCGCCCGGCTGATCCTGCTCGCCGCCATCGCCGACGGGCTCGACGGCGTCGTCGCCCGTCACCGTGGTTCGACGCCCGCGGGCCCGTATCTCGACTCGCTCGCCGACGTCGCCTCCTTCGGGGTCGCGCCCGCCGCCATCGTCGCCGCCGTCGTCCTCGATACGCATTCGTTCGCGACCGACCCCGGCCTCGCCGCCGTCGGCGTCCTCGCGGGCGCGCTCTTCGTCGCGATGGCGGTCGCCAGGCTCGGACTCTACACGGCCTATGACACCGGCAGCCGTGAGACGGTGGGCGTCCCCACGACGCTCGCGGCGACGGTCCTCGCGGCCGCGGTGCTGGCTGGCTATACGGATCCGGTCGTCCTCACGGCGGCGACGGTCGCGTTCGCGGTGCTTATGGGGACGACGATCACCTATCCCGACCTCCACGCACAGGACGCGGTCGTGATGGGGATCGTGCAGGCCGCGGTGATCCTCGCCCCGCTCGCCCGCGCCGCCGTTCCGGCGTTGCCCGCGTGGATCGGGGAGGGGTTCGCGTTCGCGCTGCTGTTTTTGGCCTGCGGCTATCTCCTGCTCGGTCCACGGTTCTACTGGGGCGAGGATGGCCTCGGGGTCCCCAAGTGAACGGGAGCACTCCGAAAGCGACTTGGGAAGCACTCCGAGGGCGACTTAGGAGGGACACCCCGAGGGCGACTCCTGTGGACACTTAAAAATCCGTAAGCGATCGCTGATCCTCCCCACGACGCTGCTCGGGCGGCACCGTCGTCGCGATCACCTCGTTTACCTCCCCGCGGGCGTCGGGGTCGCTGTTGATCGCCCGGGTCGCCCCCACGCGATCAACGAAGAGTCCGGCATCGACGTAGGGGTCGTACATCACCCCGGAGTTCGAGAGGACCACGTGGATGTCGCGATCGGCCAGCGTCTCGACGACCGAAAGCAGCGCGAGTTGGTCCTCGCGGTCGAACCCGCCCGCGCTGTACTCCGCGAAGTCCGCCGTCGGGCTCATCGGCTCGTATGGCGGATCGAAATAGACGAGGTCGCCCGGTTCCGCGACGTCGAGAACGTAGTCGTACTCGCCGTGGTGAACCGCGCCCTCGCCGAGCCCGCGGAGCACCCGACTCACCCCGCGGACCTGTTCGGCACGGACCCAGTCGGGGTCGACGTAGCGGCCGATCGGGACGTTGAACTCGCCGTCGGCGTTCTCGCGATAGAGGCCGTTGAACCCCGTCCGGTTTAAATACAGCAGCCGGGCGGCCTCATCGAGGGGGTCGAAGGACTCGCCGTTCGGCCGGCGGTTGAACAGCGCGCGTTGCTGGTAGTAGGCGGCGTCGATCGATCGGCCCTTCCGGTCCGTCTCCGTGAACGCCAGTGCCGGATCGGGCTCGTCGTTCGGGTCCGGAAACGTCCGGCAGCGCTCGATCAGCTCCTCGGGACGGTCGCGGACCTGCCGATAGAAGTTGACGAGCCGCGGGTTTCGGTCGTTGACCGTCCCCCGCCGTGGTTCGTGGTCGAAACAGAGCGCGCCGCTGCCGAGAAACGGTTCGTGATAGGCGTGTTCACCGGGGTCGTAGGCGGCTGGAAACCGCGCGTACAGCTCATCGAGGAGCTGTCGCTTTCCGCCCGCCCATTTGAGTATCGGCGTCGCCATCGGTCGGTACGTCATTCACGAGCGTGGCGGGACTTAAAAAGGGTCGCTCCCGGCGGGCCGGCAGACCGCTCCCGGCGGCTGCCCGATCGGTCCGGCGCGTTTCCGGACCCCTCAGAGGAGGTCGTCGAACTCCTTGTGACGGGTGATCTCGACGCCGTCTTCGGTGACGACGGCGACGTTGATCCCGTTCCCGGAGGCGACGTCGCGCTCGACGGCGGATTTGATCGCCCTCGCGGCGGCCGTCTTCGCCTCCTCGACGGTGAGGTCGTCGCGGTACTCCTGTTCGAGCACACCGAGTGCGTACTGGCTTCCGGAGCCGGTGACGGTGTACTCCTCCTCGATGACGGAGCCGAGCGGGTCGATGGAGTAGATGTACGCGCCCGTCTC
Source organism: Halorubrum vacuolatum (assembly GCF_900188065.1). Lineage (GTDB taxonomy): Archaea > Halobacteriota > Halobacteria > Halobacteriales > Haloferacaceae > Halorubrum > Halorubrum vacuolatum. The sequence goes on along the minus strand of NZ_FZNQ01000009.1, from coordinate 63,017 downwards.
GTCGACGCCGCCGAGGATCGGCTGGACGATGAAGAACGCGCCGGTCCGAAGCAGGTTGCCCGTGAGCGTCGAGAGCGCCTGCATCGACATGTCCTTACCGCGGCGGGCCTCGTAGAGGTTCGTCTCCGCACGCAGCGTCGAGATGAGGTTCTGTGCGGCCGAGACGCCGCCGGCGATGGTCAACGCGCCGGTCGGGTGGATCTGTTCGACCTTCTGGACGTCCTTCGAGGAGACCATCCGGCCGAGCGAGGCGCGCATGTCGGTCGCGAGCACGACGCCGTCGTCGGTCTTGAGCCCGACGGTCGTCGTTCCCGTCTTGACGCCTTTGTCATCGTCCGCGGCCGCGTTTCGACGTTCGGCGGCATCGAACTCGCCGAGTTCGGGCCCGAAGATGGGTCGGTCGTGACCCAGTTCGCCGGCCAGCCCTCCCGAGAGATCGCCTGTCGGTGTTCGCATTACCGAATAGTGGCCCGGCGCGTTGATAAAGGCAACCCTTCACGTGCCGATCGTCGCTGTCTTCAGGCGCCACTCGCTCCATCGTCCCTCGGACGTGCGAGGACGCGATCGCTGCGAGCACGAACGAGCGATCGAAAAAGTCGACGGCTTCCAGGCGACGCCTCGGACCCGAAGGGTGAGGTCGCAGGACCAAGCGGGGGGTCGATTATAACCGATCGGTCCTGCCAGCCGCCGCCCACGCGTCCGTCGGCGTTCCCTCGGACACGCGAACGCGACGGCGCGTGAGCGACTCCACCCGCCCCGCGAACGCCCACCGCTTCCCGTTCCACGTGGGCTCCGTGTCGCGCGCGGCGGCCGCTGCAGCCTCCCGATCCCGGAGGTGTGCGGCGACCGCGACCGCGATGGCGGCGGCCTCCGCGTCGTCGGCGTCGTCGGGGATGACGAGTCCGGTGGGGAGCCGATGCGCACCCCCTTCGGTCTCCGTGTTCTCGGCCATCAGATCGGGATGTTGCCGTGTTTCTTCGGCGGCTGGTCCGTCCGTTTCCCCTTCAGCATGTGGAGGTCGTCGACGAGCCGGGCGCGGGTCTCGGCCGGTTCGATCACGTCGTCGACGAAGCCGCGGTCGGCGGCGATGTACGGGTTCGCGAACTCCTCGCGGTACTCGTCGATGAGCTCCTGTCTGCGGGCGTCCGGATCCTCCGCCTCGGACAGCTCCTCGCGATAGAGGACGTTGACCGCCCCCTTCGGACCCATGACGGCGATCTCGGCGGTCGGCCACGCGTAGTTCACGTCGCCGCCGATATGTTTCGAGGACATCACGCAGTAGGCCCCGCCGTACGCCTTTCGGGTGATGACGGTGAGAAGCGGCACGGTCGCCTCCGAGAAGGCGTAGAGTAGCTTCGCGCCGTGGCGGATGATCCCGCCGTGTTCCTGATCGGTGCCGGGCATGAACCCGGGCACGTCCTCGAAGGTGAGGATCGGGATGTTGAACGCATCACAGAACCGCACGAATCGGGCCCCTTTCTGGCTCGCCTCGATGTCGAGGGTGCCGGCGTTCACCCGGGGGTTGTTGGCGACGACGCCGATCGCGTGGCCGTCGAGTCGCGCGAAGCCGACGATCACGTTCTTCGCGAAGCGCTCGTGGACCTCGAAAAAGGAGCCCTCGTCGACGACGCCGCCGATGACGTCGTGCATGTCGTAGGGCTTTCGCGGCGCGTTGGGGACGATCTCCTCCAGCTCGTCGGCTTCGCGTTCGGGGTCGTCCCACGGATCGACCCGCGGCGGGTCCTCGACGTTGTTCGCTGGCAGATACGAGAGCAGCCGCGCGATGTCATCGAGGGCTTGCTCCTCGGAATCAGCGGCGAAGTGGGCGACCCCGGAGGTCGCCGAGTGCGTTACCGCGCCGCCGAGTTCCTCGAAGCTCACCTGCTCGCCCGTCACCGTCTCGATGACGTCCGGGCCGGTGATGAACATGTGGGAGGTATCTTTCACCATGAACGTGAAGTCCGTGATGGCCGGCGAGTAGACCGCGCCGCCGGCACACGGGCCCATGATCGCCGAGATCTGTGGGATCACGCCGGAGGCCTCGGTGTTGCGCCGGAAGATCTCCGCGAAGCCGCCGAGGGAGGCGACCCCCTCCTGGATGCGCGCGCCCGCCGAGTCGTTGAGCCCGACGACCGGCGCGCCGACGTCCATCGCTTTATCCATCATCTTACAGACCTTCTCGGCGAACACCTCCCCGAGCGAGCCGCCGAAGACGGTGAAGTCGTGTGCGAAGACGAACGTTTTTCTCCCATTCACCTCGCCGTATCCCGTCACCACGCCGTCGCCCGGGATCTGCCGCTCCTCCATCCCGAACCGATGGTTTCGGTGGGTCCGGAACCGGTCGAACTCGTGGAACGTCCCGTCATCGAGGAAGTAGTCGATCCGCTCGCGTGCGGTCATCTTCCCCTTCTCGTGTTGTGACTCGATACGGTCCTCGCCGCCGCCCTTCGCGGCTCGTTCGCGCCGGTTCCGGAGGTCCTCGATGCGATCCTCCATCGTCACGCCGGACCACCCTGCATCATTATCTCGTGGGTCGGCAAGCGACGGCAAAAGGGTTCCCCTATCCGACGATACGCGGTTCGACGAACGTCGTACTCCGGGGTCGGATCGGTCGCCACGAGCGCGGTTTCTCCCTCACCGCGGCGAAACCCGGTGCCGCCCTGTCGGCCGTTCACACGCGCAAGCGTCCTTCGACGGGTTTAAACGGTTCATGGGCCACTCTCCGGTGAGACAGGCTTCGCCTGTTTCACTGACCCGTAGGAGCATACCTGCGTACTACGGAGGTGAAAAATGGCAGACACAATAGAAGAGGCCGTGACGCTCGCGCTCGATGAGGCCCCCGAACGGAATTTCCGTGAGACGGTGGACCTCGCGATCAACCTGCGAGACCTCGACCTCAACGATCCGTCGAATCGTGTCGACGAGTCCGTCGTGCTGCCGGCTGGAACGGGGCAGGATACCCGAATCGTCGTCTTCGCGGAGGGTGAAACCGCCGTCCGCGCCCGGGACGTCGCTGACGAAGTGTTCGACAGCGACGACCTCGAGGACTTAGGAGACGACAACGACCGCGCAAAGGACCTCGCCGGCGAGACCGATTTCTTCGTCGCCGAGGCCAACCTCATGCAGGACATCGGTCGGTACCTCGGTACCGTCCTCGGTCCGCGCGGGAAGATGCCTACCCCACTCCAGCCGGACGACGACGTCGTCGAGACCGTCAACCGGATGAAAAACACGGTGCAACTCCGCTCCCGTGACCGCCGCACGTTCCACACGCGCGTCGGCGCGGACGATATGTCCGCCGAGGAGATCGCGGACAACATCGACGTTATCATCCGCCGACTCGAGGCCGACCTCGAGAAGGGCCCGCTCAACATCGACGGGATCTACGTGAAGACCACGATGGGTCCCGCACAGGAGGTGCCCGTATGAGCTCCGTCCGAAAGACCGAGACGATCCCGCAGTGGAAACGCGAGGAGGTCGACGAACTCGTCGACTTCCTCGAGTCGTACACTTCGGTCGGGATCGTCGGCGTCACCGGCATCCCGAGCCGCCAGCTGCAGGCCATGCGCCGCGAGCTGCACGGCTCCGCGGAGGTCCGGATGAGCCGCAACACGCTCACGACCCGGGCGTTGGAGTCGGTCGACGACGGCTTGGAGGAGCTCGTCGACTACGTCGACGGACAGGTCGCGCTCATCGGGACGAACGACAACCCGTTCGGCCTGTACAAACAGCTCGAAGCCTCGAAGACCCCCGCCCCGATCAACGCGGGCGAGGTCGCCCCGAACGACATCGTCATCCCCGAGGGTGACACCGGCGTCGATCCCGGCCCGTTCGTCGGCGAACTCCAGACCGTCGGCGCGTCCGCGCGGATCATGGACGGGTCGATCAAGGTCACCGAGGACTCGACCGTGCTCGAGGAGGGTGGCGTCGTCGACGACGACCTCGCCGGCGTGCTCTCCGAACTCGGCATCGAGCCGAAGGAGGTCGGTCTCGACCTGAAGGGTGTCCACTCCGAGGGCATCCTCTTCGAGCCCGACGAACTCGCCATCGACGTCGACGAGTACGCGGCGGACGTCCGGTCCGCCGCCGCCGCCGCGCGCAACCTCTCGGTCAACGCCGCGTACCCGACGGCCCGCACCGCCGGCACCCTTCTCGCGAAGGCGTCCGGCGAGGCCAAATCCGTCGCGTTACACGCGGAGATCGAGAGCCCGGACGTCATCCCCGACCTCATCGGTCGGGCCGACGCCCAGCTTCGCGCGCTCGCCGCCGCGATCGACGACGACGAGGCGCTGCCCGAGGAGCTGCGTGGGGTCGAAGCCCCCGCGGCACCGGAGGCGTCGACCGAGGACGAGGAGGAACAGGCAACTGAAGACGAAGCCGCGGAGGCCGCCGACGACGATGACGACGATGACGATGACGACGGTGGGGCAGGCCTCGGCGCGATGTTCGGATAATACAACGAGGATACACCAATGGAATACGTTTACGCTGCGCTCATCCTGAACGAGACTGGCGAAGAGATCAACGAAGACAACGTCACGGCCGTGCTCGAGGCCGCCGGCGTCGATGTCGAGGAATCCCGCGTGAAGGCGCTCGTCGCCGCGCTGGAGGACGTCGACATCGAGGAAGCCATCGAGACCGCCGCCGCCGCGCCCGCCGCGGGTGCCGCCGCCGGCGCCGCCGCGGCCGACGACGACGACGACGATGACGACGACGAGGAGGAAGAGGCCGCCGAAGAGGAGGAGGACGACGAGGACGACAGCGCCGGTGGCGAGGGCCTCGGCGAGCTGTTCGGGTAATCCCGGCGCGTCCCCTTCACGACCAGCGGACTGAACTCTGATTTTTATTCCAACTATCCCGAGTGATAACGCTGTGCGGAGGATTATATAGGGTGCCGAGCAATCTCGGGTGACCGAGATGAAGATCGTCGATGGCGACAAGGCCGAGTGCGACCGATGTGAGGAGATATTCGCGCTGGAGGACGTCTCGCTTTTAGAAAAACACACGAACAGGGCGTACGAGAAGGTGCTCTGCGGGGAGTGTCTCGGCGCCGTCGGCGTCCCGCGTGGCTACAAACTGCGCCGGGACATCACCTATCTTTCGCGGTAGGCCGGGCGGGTAACCGATCACGGCCGAATCGATCACGGCCGAACCGACCGCGGGCGAACCGCTCGACCGTCGCTTCCGGCGGGTTCAGTACCGTTCTTCCAAGTCCTCCTCGACGTGTTGGTGTTCCTCGGCCGGAAAGGCGCCACTCTCGACGGCCTTTTTATACTCATCGACCGCCCGGCGCATCTCCCCGCGGACGTCGCCGAACCGCTCCGCGAACGGCGGCGACCAGTCGCCGAGGCCGACCACGTCGGTGATCACGAGCACTTGGCCGTCGCAGTCGCCGCCGGCACCGATCCCGACCGTCGGGATCTCGAGGTCGTCGGTGACGGCCGCCGCCAGATTTGCGGGGACGTGTTCCAGCACGAGCGCGAACGCGCCCGCCTCCTCGTGGGCGCGTGCGAGCTCGCGGATCTCCTCGGCGGCCTCCCGATCGGTTCCCTGCCGCGTGTAGCCGCCAAGCCGGTTGAGGTGCTGCGGGGTGAGCCCCAGATGTGCCATCACCGGAATGCCGAGTTCCGTCATCCGGCGGGTGGTCTCGACGGTGTGCGGGCCGCTTTCGATCTTCACCGCGTCGGCGTCGGCTTCCTTCAACAACGTCCCGGCGTTGTGGATCGATTCGGCCTCGTCGACGCCGAACGCGAGGAACGGGAGGTCGGCGACGACGAGCGCGTCCTCGACCGCCCGGGCGACCGCCGCGGTCCGGCTCTTCACGTCGGCCATCGTCACCGGGAGCGTCGACTCGTAGCCGAGCGTCGCGTTCCCCATGCTGTCGCCGACGAGGATCACGTCGATCCCGGCCTCGTCGACGATGGCCGCGGTGGGCGCGTCGTAGGCGGTCAGCATGGTGAACGGCTCGTCGCGGTCCCGCAGTCCGCGCGTCGTGGTCATGCGCGACAGGTCGCCGCCGCACTCGGTTAAACTCGATGGGATCGGCGGCGTCCATGGCGTCCGGGTGGGCGGACCGTCGCCCGCGGCGCTGGACCGCCGCCGACACCGGACCGGCACCGATTTGTCGCTCGCCCGCCGAGGGCGACCCGTGCAACCCGTCGAGCGAACCGAGGTCGAGGGGATCGACTACGGCTGGGTGATGCAGACGACGTTCGTGGTGACGATCGTCGTCGGCGCGCCGATCGTCGCGGTCCTCTCGACGTTCGTGACGCTCGATACGTGGGGCGCCCGCGCGGGATTCGCGATCCGCGTCGGCGCGCCGATCTGGTTCCTCACGGCCATCGCCGTCGCGCTCTATGCGAAGCGAACAGACGCCGGCGACGACCCGTAGCCGCCCGTTGACAACCCGTAGCCGCCCGTTGACAACCCGTAGCCGACCGTTACCGGATACGGCCGGTTATCCGTCGCATCGGCGGCCGAGCATCCTCGATCCTTATAAAAGCGGGCGGCCTCTTCCACCGGTGAGAACGGTCCGTCCATGATGCTTCCAACACACGCCGTCGTCGGTCTGGCGCTCGCAGCGCCGCTTCTCGTCCTCGCGCCGGACCTCTCGACGGCCGCGCTCACGGGGGCGCTTCTCGGTAGCGTCTTTCCCGACCTCGATCTGTACGCCGGCCATCGCCGGACGCTCCACTATCCAGTCATCTACACGGCGCTGGCGGTGCCCGCGGCCGTCGCCGCGTTCGTCATCGCGAGCCCGCTCGTCGTCGGTATCGCCGCGTTTCTGGTCGGCGCGGCCGTCCACTGCCGAATGGACCGCTACGGCGGCGGGCTCGAACTCCGTCCGTGGGAGGGCACCTCCGAGAAGGCGGTGTACGACCACGTCCGGGGGCGATGGCGACGACCGAAACGCTGGATCGAATACGACGGCTCGCCCGGCGACCTCCTGCTGCTCGCCTCGCTCGGCGTTCCGCTTTTGTTCGTCCTCGAGGGCCCCTTCCGGCTCGTCGTCGTCGTCTGTCTCGCCGTCGGAACGATCTATGTCGTTCTGCGCCGCCGCCTCGCCGCGATCGCCCCCACGGTCTTCGCATACGTTCCGGACCGGCTGGCTCGATACGTCCCCGAGCGATATCGGCCCTGACGGTCGGGACGCTCGTGGCTGCCGCGGTGACGCGGCCACGCGAACGTATGCTGTCGCCGCGAGCGTGGTGAGCCATTCTTATTACGCACGACGGTCTGCGGTGACTACGATGGGCGATAGGAGCGCGGCGGGTGATGTTAGCGAGAAGGCTGCAGACGACTCCACGGCCGGCTCCGGCGAGCGTGATGACACCCTCGCGCGGTTGTTTCGAAACGGTCGATACAACGCGCTGATCTCCTGGCTCCTCGTCGCCGTCCTCGTCGGCGTGTTCATCGAGAGCGTGCTTGATGCCGACTGGCTCTGGACGCTCTTTGTGGCCTGCGTCGGGCTCGTCGTTCTCGCACCGCCCATAAGCCGCCGCGACTGGCGGATGATGCTCCCGTGGGAGCTGCTCGTCCTGGCGCTGCTTCCGATCCTCGTCCGGGCGCTTTTCGGCGGCGAGCTCGGGACGTTCGGCTACTACCTCTCGGTCGCGGCGCTGGCGCTCATCATCACCGTCGAGCTGCACATGATGACCGAGCTCCGGCTCACCCACTGGTTCGCGGTGTTCTTCGTGACGCTCACGACCCTCGCATCGGTCGCGGCGTGGTCGATCGTCCGCTGGAACGCCGACCGGCTGCTCGGCACGACCTTCCTCATCGAGCCGGGACAGTCACAGGACGCCGCGAACGCCGCGTTGATGGTCGAGTTCGGCTACGTCACGCTCGCCGGGCTCGCGGCCGGCCTCCTCTTCGATGCGTACTTCAGACGTCGTGGTCGACGCCTCCGTCGCCATCTCCGGCGGGTGATCGCCCGATGACGCTGCTGCCACGGCCGTCCGTCCGCACCCAGCGTCGGCTCACGCGGGGGATGCAACTCACGCTCGTCGGGATCATCACGTTCGGGATCGTCTTCGCGGAGCCGAAGGCGATCACGAACGGGACGCTCGCGCTGGTGATCACCTTCGCCCCGGCGGTGTTCGAGCGCAACTACGACGTTCCCCTCGACCCGTGGCTCGGCCTCTGGATCACCCTTGCGGTCTTTTTACACACGATGGGGTCGGCCGGGTTGTACGCGGCGATCGGCTGGTGGGATCATCTCACCCACGCGATGTCCGCCTCGGTCGTCGCCGGGATCGGCTACACGTTCGCCCGCGCGCTCGACGTCCACCACGACGGGATCCACCTCCCCGCGAAGTTCGCGTTCGTCTACATCCTCATCGTCGTGATGGCCTTCGGCGTGATCTGGGAGCTGTTCGAGTTCGGGCTCGACATCATCGCCGACGTGACCGGGATCGCGATGCCGCTCGCGCAACACGGACTCGACGACACGGTTCGTGACATGATGTTCAACACGCTCGGGGCGGTCGTCGTCGCGACGTTCGGACAGGCACATCTCTCGGGGGTCGCCGAATCGGTCGTCGACGCGCTGACCGACCGCGAAGGATCGTAAGGTGGTCCCGACGGCCCGCGCTCATTATTTATATGCTTGCCGGCGTCATCCCGCTCAATGAGTTCGCCGTACGGCTGGAAGGCGTCCGTCCGTGGGGCGGCCGCGCTGTTCGCCCTCGGCCTGCTCGGCGTCCTCGCGCTTGCGGTTTACACGGTTCCCGCGTTGCGTGAGATCCCGGAACTCTCGGCGCTTTCCTACCCGACGCTGGTGCTGCTCGCGTCGATCAACTCGCTCCTTCTGCTCGTCGTCTTCGTCCTCCTTGGGGCGGCCACCGCTCCACGGATCGATCTCACCTCTCACGTGTTCACGTGGGCCGCCGATGGCACCCCCGAGTGGGGTGAGATCCGTGACTCCCTGCCGCTCGCGCTGGCGCTCGGTACGGGATTGTTCGTCCTCATCGTCGTTCTTGACGTCGTATTCGCCCAGTTTACCGGGGTCCCCACCGGTGAGCCGCCGGGGGATGCGGACGCGCTGGCCGACCTCCTCGCTTCGATCCCGATGCGGCTGCTGTACGGCGGGATCACCGAGGAGCTGTTGCTCCGATGGGGGTTCATGGCCCCGGTCGCGTACGGCCTCTGGTGGGTCGGGAACCGGGCCGGCGAGGCGACCGATGCCCCCTCGGAGCCGATCTTCTGGATCGCCATCGTTGTGAGCGCCATCATGTTCGGCGTCGGTCATCTTCCCGCGCTCGCGACGACCTTCGAACTCACGACCCCGCTTATCCTCCGCACCGTCCTTTTGAACGCGCTCGCTGGGATCGTCCTCGGTTGGCTGTTCTGGAAACGGTCGCTCGAAACCGCGATGATCGCCCATGCGGCGTTTCACGTCGCGCTCGTCGTGACCTCGACGGCCCTCATCGTGCTGTTTTGAGTCCCGTTATCTCCTCACCCCCCGAACTCGCTCCCGTCGCTTCCGGTTGCCCGTTCCGCGAACCGTTTGGCGTCCTCGCTGAGCCCGGGCGGTGACGGACGGGTCTCCGACTCGGACTCGGTATCCGGGTCGATATCCGGATCGACCTCGGGCTCCTCGTCCGTGTCGGCGCCATCCTCACCCTCATCGTCGGCGTCGTCCTCGGCGGTCGGGACGAACGCGGCTTCCACCTCCCGTACCATCTCGTCGACGGCGTCCTCGCGCAGTCGGTCGGCGTACGCCTCGCGGATCAGGTCGGGGATGGCGTACGCGTATCGCCCCTTTCCGACGTGTCGGACGAGCCCCTGTGTCCGGATCGGTCGGTGTCGGGCGTAGGCGTGCTCGCGGTCGGCGTCGCCGCCGGCGTCGATGTGTGCGGCGACCGGCTCGCTCACCCCCTCCCGGCGGTAGTGGCGGAGCATTCCGATCGAGAGCGGTTCGAGGGTGGCGACCCGGGACTGAAGCTCCTCGATGACCGCCTCGCGTGTGCCGAAGTTGGCCTTCGCGTCGAGTTCCAGCACGCCCGCCGCGACGTCCTCCCGGGTCACGGATTTGGCGGTCGGATCGGTATCCGTCGATCCGGCGTCCGGACCGGCGTCGGCAGTCATCCCATCGGCGTCCGCCGCCTGCGCTGGAGTCGCCTCGGCCGCCGGCGTCGCCTCGGCCGCCGGCGTCGCCTCGGACGCCGAAGCCGTATCGGATACCGTGACCGCATCCACGCCGCTGTCGATCGAGACCCCCTCGGTCCCGTCGCTCGTGTCCCCGTCGCCGTACGCATCGAGGTCGGCCTGCCCGTCGCGCTCGGCCTTTCCGGCCGCAGGATCCCGGAGGTTCCGCCCCTCCCCGCCGCGATAGGGCGCTTCCGCCCGGCCGAGCATCGCCTGCGCGAACTTGTCGGCCATGTTCTTCAGGTCGCGCGCCTCCTCCAGTTCCCGTTCGAGCTGGTTGATCCGCGCACGCTTTTTATCGAGCTCCTGCCTGAGGTCGGCGAGCTCGGATTCCCGGCGGGCGCGTTCATCGGAGATGGACTGGAGCTCGCTGACGAGGTCGCCGGAGACGGACTTCAGCTCCGGTCGCTCGAAGTCGTCGAGCCCGGGGGTCGCGCCCGCGTCGAACGTTTGTTTGCGGTGAAACTGGATCCGCCGGATCGACTCGTCCCAGTCGGTCATCAAGAAGGCCTCGCCGTCCCCCAACTCCTCGACGGCGTCGGCGTACTTCGAGCCGAGGATCCGTCCGACGACTTTTGTGTCGTTGTCCCACGTGAGTCGATGCCAGCAGAGCCAGTCACACTGGGTGATGAAGTCCTTTTTGACGTCGGCGGGGCGCTGGCTGATCCCGACGATCCCGAGGCCGTGTTTTCGCCCGCGTTTGCCGACCTTGATGAGCATCCGGCCGGTCTCGTCCATCCCGCCGCCCTCCGGGATGTACTCGTGACACTCCTCGACGACGAGCAGGAAGGGCTTTTTCAGCTTCTTCTCCTTCGCGAAGAGCTGTCTGACGACTTTCAAGAGGAGCTCGTTCGCGGTCGACTCCTCCAGGTAGCCGGAGACGTCGAGGATGATCGGGACGTTCTGTTCGAGCGCCAGCGACGCGATCTTCTCGGCGTGTTCCGGGGAGACGACGATGTCACACTCGTCGTCGGCACCCGCGTGGAGGATCTCGTACTCCTCTTTTAACCCGTAGTACTCGCCGTCGGTGTCGACGATCATCACCGGAAAGCCGTTCGAGAGCAGGTTCTCGATGACGACGCTCGCCGTGTTCGACTTGCCGGAGCCGCTTTTACCCGTAATAAACGAGCGGCCGGTGAGGACGTCGACGACCGGGAGCTCGACCGGGCTACCCGCCTCGGCGGTCGCGTCGCCCCCGATCCCATCGCTCACGTCCGCGACGTGGATCGTCTGTGCTTCGCTCATAGGTGATACAGGTGAGCCGGGTGACAAAGAGCTTCGCCTCCATATCCGGCGTTCGACGGCGACGGGGAACGTCACCCGTCCTCGGTCCACTCCCCGAGGGAGGCCTGCCCCTCCTCCGGCTCCTCCCGACCGAACGCGCGCGCGTCCGGGTCCTCCGATCCGTTCGATCCGCCCGTCGCTTCCCCGTCCGTCGAGTCCATCGCCGCACCCGCCGCCCAGTCGGTGAGCGTCGAGCCGGGCGGCCCCCGGGTCGCCGTCCGCGATCCGGGGTTCGTTCGTGCACCACCCGCGTCCCCCTCCGACTCGAACCCGCCGAGGGTCGCCTGATCGCCGCCGCCGAAATCGAGCTTCGAGACCCGGACGCCGAGCTTTCGGACCCGCGCGTCCGTAAACTCCGCGAGGAGGTCGAGTGCGACCCGTTCGACGACCGCGGGATCGTCGACCGGCCCGGGGAGACTCTTCGCCCGCGTGTTGACCTCGTAGGGCGGCTCGATGACTTTGATCCCGATGGTGCGGTAGCGACAGCCACGCTCGCGGGCTCGACGGGCCACGTCAGCCGCGAGCGCGCTGACCGTCTCGCGCTTTCGCTCCGCGTCGCCCGTCGTCGACAGCGACGACTCCCGCGAGAGGCTCTTCGGCAGTCCGGTGGGGGTGACCTCGCGGTCGTCCTCGCCGCGGGCACGCGCCCACAGCTCGCGCCCGCGCTCGCCGAAGTCCTCGGAGAGGGCTTCGGGGTCCGCCCGTGCGAGGTCGCCCGCGGTCTCGATCCCCCGCTCCGCGAGCCGTTCCTCGGTGACCGGGCCGACGCCGTGCAGCTCCGCGGTCGGGAGCGGTGCGAGGAACTCGCTCACCGCGCCCGGCGGGACGACGACGAGCCCGTCGGGTTTGTCGGCGTCGCTCGCGACCTTCGCCGTCGACATGTTCGGCGCGACGCCGACGCTCGCGGGGACGCCCACCTCACGGGCGATCCGCTCTTTGATGTGTCTCGCATAGCCCTCCGCGAGCGTACGGGCGTCCGTCGGACCGGCCGCCGCGCTCGTCGCCGGGTCGTCCGGGTCGCCGGCGACCGCCCACGTGGTCCGATCCGTCACGTCGAGGTAGGCCTCGTCGACGCTGACCTCGCGGACGACGCCCGCACAGTCGTGGAGGATGGCTTTCACGTCGCTCGCGATCTCCTTATAAAAATCGAGGTCGACCGGCACGTAGTGGCCCGTTTCCGATGGGTCGGGGGTGTCACCATCGTCCGACTCCGCGTCGGCCCGCCGGGGCAGCCGGTCGAGCGCCTCGGAGATGGGCATCGCGCTCCCGACGCCGAACGCCCGAGCCTCGTAGCTCGCGGTCGCGACCGCGCCGACGGTCTCGCCGGGCTCATAGCCCATTCCGACGACGACGGGCTCCCCACGAAGGTCGGGTCGGCGAAGCCGCTCACAGGAGGCATAAAAGCAGTCCATGTCGACGTGACAGATGATGCGGTCGGTCGCATCCTCGTCCACGCCGACGCCCGGGAGCGTCCCGTCGTCCATCGTCGGTCGGTCGGCCTCGCGCGGACTTAAACGACACCCACCTCGGGTGTCTCGGCCCCGGACGGACCGGTCCCGCACAGCGCCGGAAATTCACCGCTGATACTTGGGGCGAAGTCTGTATATTCCTCGATCCCATAATCCCCGTATGACCGAACGGATCGACGTTCTCCACGTCGACGACGATCCCGCGATGGCCGATCTGACGGCGGCGTACCTCGCGCGTGAACTCGACGCCGTCGAGGTGACGAGCGTCACCGATCCGCAGGAGGCGCTCGACCGGCTCGGCGCCGGAACGGAACACGACCTCCCGTTCGACTGTATCGTCAGCGACTACGACATGCCCGGGATGAACGGGCTTGAGTTCTTCGAGTCCCTCCGGGAGGAGTTTCACCACGTCCCGTTTATCCTCTTTACCGGCAAGGGCTCCGAGGAGATCGCCAGCCAGGCGCTCAACGCGGGCGTCACCGGCTACTTTCAAAAGGGCGGTCCCGAACAGCAGCAGCGGCTCGCCCACCGCGTCGGCGACGCGGTCGAGGAGTCCAGAACGAAGGCCATCGCCGACCGCTACTCGACGGTCATGGAGGCGCTCGGCTACCCGATCTACGTCGTCGATGAGACCGGCACGTTCCAGTTCGTCAACGACGCCTTCGCCGACCTCACCGGCTACGATGTCGAGGAGATCGTCGGGAGCAAACCGGGGATCATCAAGGACGACGCGGCGGTCACGGAGGCGGAGGACCGGCTCGGCACGATCCTCTCCAGTTCGGGACCGGACGTCCAGCGGTTCACCGTCGACATCATCCCGAAGGCGGGCGATCCGATCCCCTGCCGGGACCACATGGCCGTCCTGCCCTACGAGGGCGAGGAGTTCGAGGGGAGCGTCGGTATCCTCCGTGACATCTCCGACGAGCAGCGCCGTCGCGAGGAGCTGGAGACGAAACGGCGGGCGATGGACGAGGCCCCGGTCGGGATCACGATCACGGACCCGACCCGCCCGGACAACCCGATGACCTACGTCAACGACCGGTTCGTCGAGATGACCGGCTACGACCGAGAGGAGGCCGTTGGGGTCAACTGTCGCTTCCTCCAGGGGCCCGAAACCGATCCCGAACCCGTCCGTCGGATGCGCGAGGCGGTCGACGCGGGCGAGCCGGTGACCGTCGAACTGCTGAACTATCGGAAGGACGGCACCGAGTTCTGGAACCGCGTCAGTATGGCGCCGATCCGTGGGCCCGACGGCGAGGTGAAAAACTGGGTCGGCTTCCAGGAGGATATCACCGAGTTCGTGGAGCGCGAGCAGGCGCTCGAACGCCAGAACGAACGGCTCGATTCCTTCGCGAGCATCGTCTCGCATGACCTCCGAAACCCCCTCAACGTCGCCCGCGGTCGGGCCGAACTCGCCCGCGATCCGAACGGCGATCCGCATCTCGACCCCGCTATCGAGGCGCTCGATCGGATGGAGTCGATCATCGACCACACCCTGACGCTCGCCCGGGAGGGACAGACCGTCGGGGATCCGGAGCCGGTCGATCTCGCCTCGAACGTCGAGAAGAGTTGGCGGGCCGTCGCTCCGCAGGCCTCCGTCGGTGGCGACAGGGGTATGGAGAACGGCGAGGGACCTTCCATCGACATTCTCGCCGAGGGCGACGTCCTGGCCGACCCCGACCGCCTCCGTAACCTCTTCGAGAACCTGTTGCGCAACGCCATCGAACACGGCCCCGACGGGGTGACGATCCACGTCGGCGACCTCGAGAACGGCTTTTATGTCGCCGACGACGGCCCCGGGATCGATCCGACGCGGCGCGAGGCGATCTTCGATCCGGGCTACAGCGGGACGTCCGACGGGACCGGGTTCGGGCTGTCGATCGTCCGCGAGATCGCCACCGCACACGGCTGGGCGGTGACGGTGACCGACTCGGAATCGGGCGGCGCACGCTTCGAGTTTACCGGTGTCGACCGTCCGAGGACCGTCGAGGCGGTCGAGTGATCCGGCGGCCGGACGACGTCTTCCGACGGCCGGACGACGCCTTTTCGCTTCCGGCGGCCAATATAAACCGCCGGGGCTCGAATCGACGGGCGTGTCCCGCGATCGCGTCCGCTGTGTCGACTGCTTGGAGCCGATCCCGAGCGACGCGCGTCTCTGTCCGCACTGTTCGGCGCTCCAGCCATCACCGCTGCTCGATGCGGTGCTGGTCGGCGGCGGCGTCTTCGCGTTCCTTTTCGGGCTCATCCTGACCGTTATGACGCTCGGGACGAGCCGACTCGTCGGCTTCACCCTCCTGGTTTCGGGGTTCGGGCTCGTCGTCGGCGGCTACACGCGATATCTCGACCGACAGGACAAACGCCGGTCACGCTGAACGGGCCCCCCCGGGCCGCCGCAACGTTAACATATCGGCCCGACGGAGCGTTCATCGTGTCCGAGGAACCGGCGGATGACGGCCCCCGCGACGGAAAGACGGACGCATCGAGTGACGACCTTCCGGCGTACCCGGGGCGACCGGACCGCTCGGACGTCCCGGACGTCCCCCCGTCCCGCGACCCCGCCGATCCCTCCGGGAGCGGCGTCACCGATCCGGACGCGGTCGACGACGTCCCCACGGTTCGGTGTTCCATCTGCGACCACGAGTGGGACCTCGCGTACGAACTCGACGACCTCCTCGCCGGCAACCGTGCGGTCGAACGGTTCGCGATGGACCACGAGCGCCACACGGGCCACTATCCCGACGGGGTGACCCCTTGGATAGTCACCTGCCGGATCTGTCCGGCCGGCGAACAGTTTCTCGCGGAGCGACCGGCGAACCGCTTTGCCCGAACGCATGCGAGACATACCGGCCATCCGATCGACGTCCATGCCCCCGACGCCGACGTCGCTGACACCGTCGATCCGGCCGAGTACGGCGGTCGGGCCCGTTCGACTCCCGAGCCACAACACGGGGACGGCGGAGGCGCCGAGCAGGATTCGGATGACGACGATCGTGACGGGTCGGCCCGTTAAATACGACCGATCGAACGGCCTTTTATATAGAGCCGGCGAACCACGGGGTCACACGAACTGACGTGACGACGTTTTAAGTCGGATCGCGGCACAGACTGTCCATGGTCACGCCACTCGATGCCGGGCTCGTCCTCGTGGGGGTGCTGCTCGCGTTCATCGGCGCGGCGGTCTCCGTCTACGCCGTCACGCTGACCGGCGTGCTCATCGGCGCCGGCGCGGGCTACCTCCTCTCGCCGACCCTCGTCGGCCTCGTCACGGTGGATGCGGTCGCGCTCACCGGCGGCGTCGTCATCGCGGGCGCCGCCGTGGGCGGGTTTCTCGCGTACGCGGGCCTCTCGTTTGCGGTCGTCGCCATTGGCGGCCTCATCGGCGCGTTCCTCGGCCGCTTCGCGGTGGGTCCGCTCTACGCGGCCGACGCCGCCGGGGTAGAGGGGACCCTCCTTCTCGTCGGGGCGACGCTCGCGGGGCTGGCGGTCGGCGCGCTGTTCGGATTCGTGCTCAGCCGCACCACGCTCGTCGTCTCCACGGCCTTTCTCGGCGGGGCGCTCGCCTCGCGGGCGCTCACCGCCGAGTCGTTCGAGGCGGCCGTTGAGGGGGTCACGGTCGAGCCGATCCTCTTCGACGTCACGTCGCCGGCGTTCCTCGCGATCTTCGTTCTGGGCGTTCTCTCGCAGTTCGGGCTCTTCAAGTTCGGCTACGTGACGCGATTGGTCGGGATCCTGCCGGGTGCCGCCCGCTGGACGGTCAGCGACGACCGCGAAGACGCGAACTCGTCGGGGTGATCCTCTCGTACCGTGCCGTGGCCGACCCCACATCCCGCTCGACGCATCCGTCGAGGGTGTCAGCCGGACGTCGGACGCACGTCAGCCATGCGCGGGCGCCGTTTCGACTGGAACCCGCCTGTGATTCACTCCTGACGCGCTCCACGCCCCCGCATGTCGGGGCCGCCAATGGACCTATGTTTCCGGCGGCCGAAGCGCCGTCATGGACGACCGGCTCGAACGCGTGCTCCGCCAACAGCTCCGCAAAGCCGGCAGGGAGTTCGAGGAGGCGAGACGCGCCTATCGAGAGGGAAAACTCGATCCCGACGGCTCGAACGCTGGGGCCGTGTTGTATGACCTCCCGGCCGACGACGAGGGACGTGCCCGGATCGTCTGTCGGCGATACGCCGAACGACGTGCCCGTCCCGTGGATACGGAGGGACGACCGGCCTGTTTCGAGTCCGGGCATCCCGACTGTGAGGGCTGTGCCGAGGACGTTCGTGCGGGCTGTGTCGAGACGTGGTGAACCGTCACAACGGTCACGGCGGCGTTCCAGACGGTTCGGGGACCATCACCGTGCGATGCAAGCGCCGGTCCCCCGCCGTGTCTCGAACCGGGTCGATAGTTTTTATTCGTCATGTTGTCCCTCTCCCGTATGGGATCGCACCTCACGACCGACCGGCGGGCACGGCTCCTTTCGGTCCTGCGGGTTCAGTATCCGGACGCGCTCGCCGACCACGGCTTTCAGCTCCTCGATCCCGTCTCGGGGGAGCCGTACTCGAACGGCCGGCGGCACCTGGTCGCGACCTGCCGATCGATATCGAACTTCGCGCTGGGTGCGCTCGTGGACGGGCCCGAGTGGTGCCTCGATGCGGTCGATCACGGGTTGCAGTTCCTGCGTGCGGGTCACCGACGCGCGGACGGCGGCTACGACCTCGTCGTCGACGCCGCGGGTGAGCCGGTCGACCGAACCCGGTCGGCGTACGGACACGCGTTCGTCCTCTTGGCGTACGCGCGGGCGGCCGCGGCCGGCGTCGACGGCGCCGAGGCCGACTTGGAGCGGACCCACCACCTCATTGAGGAGCGGTTCCGGGATACCGCCGGCATGCTCCGTAGCGACTGCGGGCCGGACTGGACGGAGCTCGAGGCGTACCGCGGGCAGAACGCCAACATGCACGCCTGCGAGGCGTACCTCGCCGCCTACGAGGCGACCGAGGGGGCCCGCTATCTCGAGCGTGCTCGCCAGCTCGCCGAAACGATCGCGGTCGACCTCGCGACTGAGACGGACGGCCCGTTGTGGGAACACTACACCCCGAACTGGGAGCACGATTTCACGTACAACGAGGACGACCCCCGTCATCAGTTCAGACCGCCGGGATACCAGCCCGGACACCACGTCGAATGGGCGAAGTTCCTCGGCCTGCTCGACCGGTACGGCGCGGGCGAGGGGGACGGGCTCTACACCCGCGCTCACGAGCTGTTCGACGCCGCCGTCGAACTCGGGTGGACCGACGACGGCTTTCTGTACACCGTCGATCGGAACGGCGACCCGATCGTCTCCGACCGCTACGGGTGGGCGCTCGCGGAGGCGATCGGCGCCGCGGCGGTGCTCGCCGAGCGGGCCGACGCACACGGCGACGGCGACGCGGCCGACCGGTTCCGCCGCTGGGAAGCCCGGCTCATCGACCACACGGACGCGTTTCGGGGGCCGGCCGGCCTCTGGTACGAGCGACGCTCGGCGTCCGAGGGCGGGGGCCCGGTCGTCCCGGAGCCCCCGGGAGTCGAACCGGACTACCATCCGGCCGGGGCCTACTTCGAAAGCTGGCGTTCGCTGAGGAAGGGGGCTTAGCGCCTCCTTTCAGCTACCCCGGCGGGGATGGCTCCGACGGTATTGCTTCCGCCGCATCCGGACGGTGATCCCCGCCCGATCGCTGCGCCCGCCTGCCCGCAGTTCCTCCGGAGCTTCCTCGATGGTTCCTCTGGAGCTTCCTCGATGGTTCCTCTGGAGCTTCCTCGATGCATCGAGTGATACCCTTTTAACTATCGGTCGCAAGAGGGCCGACACGAATGCGAAACAAGGCGCTGCTCGTCGGGCTGCTCGTCGTCGTCGCCGTCGGCCTCTCGCTGTCGGGACTGCTCGGTGGGACGGCCGACGAGCCCGTCGAGGGCGCCGTGCCGGCCGACACGCTCATCGAGGTCGACGGCGAGTACGAGCTGTGGCCGTACACGAGCCGGAGCGAGTCGGTCGAGGGACGGACGCTCGCGATCAACGTCGTGTTTCACGACGACGGCGACGCCGTTCTGGAGGCGCTCACCGCACAGCCCGAGACCGACTGGGAGGAGACCGACGAGCTGGAGACGGATGCCGATCCCGATCTCGTTGCCGAAGCGGTGACCGAAACCGACTGGGAGGACGCCCACGGATCGGTCCGGTACTCGTACTTCGAGGGGCCGGACCAGAGTGGCTGGGCGGCCGAGAGCTTCGAACTCCACGACGGCGAGTACCTCGGCTCACGCGATCACATCCGGGCCTACGAATCGCCGGACGGGGCCTATACTGCGATCCAAGTCCACGAGGAGTACTACGACTGGTTCCGGCTCCGGCACACGGTGACCGACATCGACGATCCCGCGGTCCGGCTGGAGGACGAGTTCATCGAGTCGGGCGCGGCGACGGTCTCCCGTGAGCACCGTGGTCTCGACGGCGGCTGGAGCGACGGCTGGCTGACGATCATCGAGCTCGCGGTCCTGCTCCCGGTTCTCGGCACGTTCCTCCACCGCCGCACGCGACGGGCGGGTCTCGAGGCGGCCCGTCGGCTTCGCGGCGAGGCGGGGCGACACGCGGACGCGGCGATCCTCGGGGCCGCGCTCGCGGCGGTCTATCTCGGCGTCCGGGCCGCCGGGATCGGCCTCGAGGTCGCCTATCCGGGGGTCCCGCCGAAGGTGATCGCGGCCCCATTGTATCTCGTCATCGCGGCGGGCCTTCCGGCGCTCGTCCTCGTCGCGGCGGGGCAGTGTGAGCGGACAGCCGCCTTCCTCGGCATCGTCTTCGGCCTCGGAACGGCGTTCGTCCTCGATTTCGCCGGTCTCGGCGTCGCGGTCCCTCCGGAGCTTATCGTCCATCGCGTGGCGATGCTCGCCGCGCTCGGGCTCGTCGCGGTCGGTCGCGCCGCCGCCGAACGGGGCGTGCTTGCCGCCGGGCTGATCGCGTGGGCCGTCGGCCTCGTCCTTCCGCTCGCGGACGTGATCTAAATCCGTGTCCGACCGTCGCCGACACGCTGGCCCGCCGCGATCGTTTCACCGTCCACGAATTGGGGGTCTCCGACCACAGAACTGTTATATCCTCGGTGACGAAGGTAGATGAAGGAATGACGCGAACGACGAGCCGACGATCGGTGCTGGCGGGAACGGGTCTCGCCGTCGCGAGCGCCGGCTGTGTCGGTCGCGTCCGAAACATCGTGAGCCGGGAGCCCTCCGACCAGCTCATGCTCGAGATCGTCACGGTCCCCGCGGACACGGACCCGAACGCCGTCCGGATCGCCAGACATCTCTCCGAACACATGAACGAGGCCGGGATCGACACGCGTATCGACACGGTGAATCTGGACGACCTCCTGCGGCGAAGCCTGCTCAACCACGACTTCGACATCTACGTCGGACAGTTCCCCGAGGCGATGCCGTTCGAACCCGACGCGCTCTACTCGTTCGCCAACTCGCGGTTCGCCGCCGAATCGGGCTGGCAAAACCCGTTCGGATTCACCGAACTCGCCGTCGACGACCTCCTCTCGGAGCAGCGATCCGCGGGGGCGGAGGACCGGGACGCGGTGCTCGCGGAGCTGCAGGAAACCGTCTGTGAGCTCCAGCCGTTCTCCGTCGTCGCGTTCCCGGACGCGGTGACCGCCTACCGCGACGAGCGGTTCGACGGGTGGGAATTCGGGCATCCGACGTCGGCGCAGGGGCTGCTCCGACTTTCATACGTGCCTCCGGAGGAGCGTGAGGGGACCGATACCGACACCGAGGAAGATGCCGACGCGGACGAGTCGAACACGCTCCGGCTCACGACGACCGACGACCGGATCACGGAGAACTGGAACCCCATCGCGGTCGAGTATCGGCGTCACGGCACGTTCACCTCGATGCTGTATGATCCGCTCGTCCGTCGTCACGATGACGGGCCGCTGCCGTGGCTCGCGGAGGGATGGGAATGGCTGGATTCGGAGACGATTCGCATCGACCTACGGGAGGTCGAATGGCACGACGGGGAGCCGCTGACGGCCGACGACGTCGCGTTCACCTACGAGTTCCTCGAGGACACCTCGATGGGGGAAGCCGAGACGCCGATTCCGACCCCGATCTTCCGCGGTCGGAGCACCATCCCCGAGTCAGTCACCGCGGTCGACCGGTCGACCGTGGAGCTGGACGTGGGCTCTGTCAACCCCGATGTCGGAGCCCGGGCGCTCGAGATCCCCGTTCTCCCGGAGCACATCTGGAGCGACCGGACGGAACTCGTGAGCATCGCGGGGATCGCCGTCGACGAGGAGATCACCGAAGCGCTCGTGTCGCCCAACGACGACCCGGTCGGCAGCGGCCCGATCAGGCTCGTCGAGTCGACCGCCGAAACCGAGGTGATCTTCGAGCGGAACCCGGATCACTTCCTCCGGACGCTCGATCCTCTGGAGGAGGTCGACGACGATCCGAACCCGTCGACTGGGGAGACGGACACCGATCCGGTGACGGACGCCCGACCCATCCCGAACGCCTACCGCGGGAAGCCGAGCTTCGAGCGGATCGTCATCGAGGTCGTTCCGTCGGACATCGCGGCCGTCCAGCAGGTCGGCGACGGGCTTGCGGACGGGACCCTCTCGAACCTCGGCCCCGATGCGGTGCCGCGGGTCGGTCGCGAGGCGGACGCGAGGCTCGTGAGCGTGCGGTCGGCCGCGTTCTATCACGTCGGTTACAACGTCAGGCGGGCGCCGCTTTCGAACCCACGGTTCAGGGCGATCATCGCGTCGATGCTCGATAAGACGACGATCGTCGACGACGCGTTCGAGGGATACGCCGCTCCCGCCACCTCGATGCTCGCGGCGTCGCCGGAACTGGTTCCGGAGGAGCTTCGATGGGACGACGATCGGGGAACCGACCCCGTCCATCCGTTTTACGGGAGCAACGGAGCGCTCGATACGGACGCGGTGCGCGATGCGTTCCGCGATGCCGGCTACCGCTACAATGAGGCGGGCGAACTGCTCGCCCGGGACCAATGAGCGTCCTCCTTTCGGTCGTCCTCCGGCTCGTCTTCTGGGTCGGGGTGCTGTGTTTCATCGCCGGCATCGCGCTCATCGGCCCACGGCGGCTCTACGAACTCGGACATGAGGTCGTCCCGATCCTCCGCGATGCCAAGGTCCCGATCGCCGGGCTGCTGGTTGTGCTGATCGTGAGCGCGGTCGGCCGGAGCGCGCTTGAGACGCTCTCGCGACTGGTCGGGATCCCGCTAACCGGCACGATATACGCGCTGGAGGGGGGGTTCGTCGCGTGGCTGCAGGCGACCTTCGTCACGCCGGAGGCCACCATCTACTTCTCGTGGATCTACGTCTACGGGTACGTCTTCCTGCTCGTCTTCCCGTTCATCGCGTACGCCGCGCTCCCGAAGACGACGACGTTTAAACGGCTCATCGTCGCGTACACGCTCAACTACGCCATCGGCTTGCTGATCTACACGATCATCTTCGCACACGGTCCCCGGAACGTGATGCCGGATGCGGTCACGTCGCTTTTATATACGTTCAATCCAGACTTCCAGGCGCTCACGAGCGAGGTGAACGAGAACACCAACGTCTTCCCCTCGCTCCATACGTCGCTCGCGGTGACGGCCGGGGTCTTCGGCTATCTGACCCGGCGGGAGTACCCGATCTGGGCGGGGCTTTCGATATGGCTCGCGGTGTCGGTGATGATCTCGACGATGTACCTCGGGATCCACTGGCTCGTCGACGTGATCGCGGGGATCGGGCTCGCGTTCGGCTGTGTCTACCTCTCCTACCGGTTCATCGAGGACGAAGAACCCGCGGATGGCTCCGACGAGCAACCGGAGGAGGCGACCGCCGACCCCGGCGGTGGCCATCCGGCCGTCGGTGACGGCGGCGACTGAGGTTGCGGCACGGCTGCGCCTCGAAGCGGTCGGCTCCGGGATACGCTCGGGTACGCCCGGGTCGGCACCGTTTATATTCACTCGGCGGTACCACTCGCGTATGTCCCACACCTACGATCCGGTTACGCCCCCGGTCGCGTTGACGGTCGCCGGCAGCGACTCAGGCGGGGGTGCGGGGATCCAGGCGGACCTGAAAACGATGACGGCACACGGGGTCTTCGGCACGTCGGTCGTGACGGCGACGACCGCCCAGAACACCCGGGGGGTCCACGACGTTCACGCGCTGCCGGCGGATCACGTCGCCGCCCAGTACGACGCGGTTCTCGAGGACTTTCCGGTGACCGCGGTCAAGACCGGGATGCTCGCGACCGCCGAGGTCGTCGAGACGGTCGCCGATCGGCTCGCGGACGCCACGGTTCCGACCGTCGTCGATCCCGTGATGGTCGCGGCGACGGGGGATCGGCTCCTCTCGCCGGACGCCGAGGACGCCTACGACGCGCTCATCCGTGAGGCGACGCTCGTCACCCCGAACGCCGACGAGGCCGCGGTGCTCGTCGGGGACCCGATCGAGTCGCTCGCGGACGCCGAGGCGGCGGGCCGGACGCTCGTCGACCGGGGAGCCGACGCGGCACTCATCAAGGGCGGCCATCTCGACGGCGCTGGGTCGTCAATGGACGACGCCGGCGACCCGATGGTCCACGACACCCTCGTCCTCGCGATCGACGACGTGACCGTTCGACGGTTCGAGAACCCGCGGATCGATACGGACGCGACCCACGGCTCCGGCTGTACCCTGTCGAGTGCGATCGCGGCGCGACTCGCCCGCGGGGAGCCGCTTGCGTCGGCCGTCGAGGCCGCGGTCGGGGAGATGAGCGGGGCGATCCGACGCGGCTACGACGTCGGCGGTGGTCCCGGGGCCGTAAACCCGACGACCCTCGATCGGTAGCCGGGCTGCTGTCGAACTGTCACTTATTTCGGCATCGACCGCCTCCGGCACGGAACCCTTTTTCAGCCGGTCGACCAAGAGGAGGTATGGTTATCGCCGAATCGCCCGGGATCGTTCTCCTCGGCGTTATCTCGACGCTTGCGGTGTTTGCGGTGATCCGCTGGGACGCCACCCGGATCGAGCTGTCCCGGCCGGTCCTGTGGGCGACGGTCGCCGCGGTCCCGATCTCGATCGGCTTCGCGATGTACCTCCTCGCGCCGGTGCCGATGACCGGGATCATCGTCACCGCGAACACCGGGCTCGTCCTCTATGGCTTCGAACGGGAGATCAACAGCGAACCGGAGGAGGAGTCGGTCGAGCCCGGAACCCTGCCGAACCGAAAGTGAGCCGGACGCCTCGACTGCGACCGCCGTTCACTCGCCCGTGTGTTCCTCCAATACGGCCTCTAAGACCGGGAGCAGCCACTTCACCTGTGCGCCGTCCTCCACGAAGACGAGCGTCCGCGGCGGTCGGACCGCCTTCGGCCGGACCCGAAGGGAGGCCTCCCGTGCCGCCTCGGCGGCGACGTCGGGGCGGTCGATGAACTCGACACGGACGCGGTCCGGCTGGACGAACACCTCCGCGAGGCGGTCGCCACCCTCCCCTTTCCTCCCCTTCCCGCGTGTGAGGGTGTACGCGAGCGCCCCGTCGACGGTCGGCTCCACGTCCGGGTCGGCATCGGTCACCGTGAGGTCGGTGAGCCACGCCGTGTCGCCGGTCACCTCGCTCGCGAGCAGTTGGGCGATCCGCACGCCGTCGCGGAGGCGGTCCTGCACCATCACTCCCCTCCCTGCATCGCTATTCGCCTCCATTCAGCAGGTTCCGGCGGGCCTTCCCGGCGATCCGTTCCACGTCGATGTCGTGACTTTTCGCGTGGAGGACGGCGGCCGCCTCGATGGTGATCCCGAGCGTCCGCTGTCGTTCGTTGATCGCGGCGACGGCCGCCTGCTTGTCGACGTCCGCGGCGACGATGGCGTCGAGGGCGGCCTCGAAGGTGGACTGCTCGCGGAGGATCGACTCATCGGGGGAGAACCCCTCCGGCAGCTCGACCGCCGTGGGGTCGAACTGTGGAACGAGCGCACCTTCCTCCTCGGCGAGGAGCCCCCGGCCGATGGCGACGTCGACGAGCCGCTTCGCCTGATCGGGTGAGAACCACTCGCGTTCGAGCGAGAGCGCGACGACGAACTCGCCCTCCCCGAGCCGGTCCGTCGCCCGCAGCTTAAACGGCGTCGCGACGGTGACCTCCAGACTCATATGCGAGCGAGGGCGGGCGTCGCCGGTAAACCTACCGGACCGGGACGGACACACCGGACGGTCCGAATCGGGACGGCGTGATCACGCGGTCTCCCGCAGGACGGCGAGGCGCCGTTGGTACTCCTCGTCGGTGAGTTCACCCTCAGCGTATCGGCGGCGCAGGCGCTCCACGGCATCCACGTCCGCCGTCGTCGACAGTTGCGGATCGACGGTCGTGGGCCACTCGTGCCCGGTTCCCGACTCCGTACCGACATCTTGCTCGAGCTCATCCCGTCCGTCGACCGCGAACGCGACCCGGAGGAACCGGTCGACATCGTCCGGACTGACGTCGGGGTTGGCGGCACTCAGCCGCTCCATCTCGCGATCGAGCGACCTCCCGTTGAGATCGCCGCGGGCGTACCGGATCGCCAGCCGCTCGACGCGCGGATCGATGTCGACGTCGCCTTCGATCTCGAAGAGCTGCTCCAGCCGTCGCTCGTACTCATCGAGGTCGATCTCCCCGTTCGTGTACCGGTGCTCGAGCACGTCGAGCGGATCCGGCGTCGTCCCCGTGTCGCCTTCGTCCGCCCGTACCGCCGACAGGACGATGGCGAGGATGCTCACGACGATCAACACCGGTATGAGGAAGGGAAGCCAGAAGACGAACCCGGGTGTCATCCCCGCGGAACCGCCGCTCAACAGGGGCAGTAGCGGCCAGAGCGTGGTGACCAGACTCACGCCGACGATCAGGAAGACACCGACGACACCGATCCACACGACGCTCACGTCTCGCTGTGTCCCGGCGTGTTCCTCGCCCCTGACCATGTCCCTCTCGTCGCGTGAGCGATATTGAATCTTCGTGCTCCGAGCGCTCGTACGACCGGGAGCGGCTGTGGACCACGATTCACCAGCGCTGATCGCTGATAAACCCAGCCACTCCGGGAGTTTGCGATGTCGGTTCACCACCCTTTTTTGCTCCGGGACCCGTACATCGTATATGACAGCGCTGCGCGATGCGCTTCGGGATCTCCCGGACGCGGTGTTTGCGGACCTGCTCGAATCCGACGACGCGTACGTGCTCGTCGTCGACCTCCCCGGTGCGACCGCCGAAACGACCGACGTGGTCGCCGAGGACGGCCGGCTCTCCATCGAAGCCCGCCGCGAGAAGACGACGTCGGAGGGATTCCGATACATCCGTGAGGACCGGCCGTTGTTCCTCGATGCCGAGTTACCCCTCCCGTCGGACGCCGACGGCACCGCGGCCGAAGCCGAAATGGACCGCGGTGTGCTCGAAGTGACCCTCCCCAAATGGCTTGACGGGGACTCGACATCCATCCCGATCGACGACGCCGATCCGGCCTGACGGGTGGTCACGCTGGTCCATCTTCGCTCCTACTGGCGGTTTCTGGTCGTCATTCGGCGGTTCTCGCCGCTGATCATCGCCTACTGGCGGGACCGCCGACGATTTCTCCTCTTCGGCGGCTCACGCGACGTCGACGCGGCTACCCAGCGTGAGCGTGCCGACGTCCTGTTGAACATCCTGCTCACGCTCGGCCCGACGTTCATCAAGCTCGGCCAACTGCTCTCGACACGGCCGGACATCCTCCCGCCCGCCTATATCGAGGTGTTGGAGGACCTCCAGGACGACGTTCCGCCCGCCCCGTGGGAGGAATCACGGCAGGTGTTGGAGGAGGAGTTGGGCCCGGTCGAGGAGACGTTCGACGACTTCTCTACGGAGTCGATAAGCGGGGCCAGCCTCGGGCAGGTGTACACCGCCCGGTATCGTGGCGATGACGTCGCCGTGAAGATCAGACGGCCCGGGATCGAGGAGCTGGTCGAGGCCGACCTGAAGGCGATCCGCTGGTCGTTGCCGCTCGTTCGCCGGTTCATCGGCGGCGGCCGGGCGTTCTCGCTCGAGAACCTCTCCGATGAGTTCGCCAAGACGATCCGCGAGGAGATGAACTACCGCCGCGAGCGCGAGATGCTGGAGGAGATCCGCGCGAACTTCGCGGACAACGATCGGATCCGGATCCCGACCGCCTACGAGGAGGCCTCCGGCCCGCGCGTGCTCACGATGGAGTATATCGGGGGGACGAAGATCAGCCGGATCGACGACCTCGACGCCGCAGGCTTAGACCGCACAGAGATCGCGATGACGCTCCAGCGGGTCTACCTGCAGATGATCGTCGACGACGGCGTCTTCCACGCCGACCCACACCCGGGGAACCTCGCGGTCGACGACGACGGCGCGGTCATCTTTTATGACTTCGGGATGTCCGGCCGCGTCGACCCCTACATTCAGGAGAAGATCGTCGAGTTCTACGTCGCGGTCGCGCGGCAGGACATCGACGGGATCCTCGATACGCTGATCGCCATGGGGACGCTCTCGCCGGAGGCCGACCGCGACGTGATGGGCGAGGTGATGGAGCTCGCGATCGCGGACGCCAGCGGCGAGGACATCGAGCAGTATCGGGTGAACCAGATCATCGAGCAGGTCGAATCGACGATGTACGAGTTCCCGCTGCGGCTCCCGCGGAACCTCGCGCTCGTGTTGCGGGTCGCCACCGTCGTTGAGGGGGTCTGTGTCACCCTCGATCCCGAGTTCGATTTCATCTCGACGGCGACCGACTATCTCCGCGAGCAGGGCTACTACGAGCGGACGGCCCGTGGACTCGCCGAGGACGCGGGGCGACAGATACAGCGAACCACCGAGGCGCTGTTTACCGTCCCGCCGAAGGCCGACCAGTTCCTCGACCGGGCCAACCGCGGCGACCTTCACGTCAACGTCACCATCGAGGACGATACGAACGTGCTTGATAAACTCGCGATGCGGATCGCCTATTCCGTGTTGCTCGCCGTCGGCGTCCTCTCCGCGACGATCCTCTACTCATTCGCCGAGGAGCCACGGCTGGCGCTCGTCGTCCTGGCGCTCGCGTTTCCCCTCGCGATCGCGCTTTACCGATCCTTCCGGAAGAAACGCGTCCTGCACGCGAAACCGCAGTTCACCCGGCAGGGGATGAAGAAGCGACGCGAGGAGTGAGGTCGACCCGACGCGGACGCGGTTTATATACAGCCGCCCGGCGATCTCCCTCACTCCGTTCGCTGCGCTGGGCTGTGTCCATCCGGCTCCGTGGAACTGCCCAGCAAGTGGGAGATGCTGCACCACCGTGTTCAGTTTAGGGGACGCAGCGAGCGGGCCCGAACCCGCCCGTTCGTTTATAAAAGCCGCCGACCTGGGGACGGGGACGTTTATAAACGGGCCATTGCAGTCG
The DNA here is from genome assembly GCF_900188065.1 of Halorubrum vacuolatum. Classification (GTDB taxonomy): domain Archaea; phylum Halobacteriota; class Halobacteria; order Halobacteriales; family Haloferacaceae; genus Halorubrum; species Halorubrum vacuolatum. Next base: position 34,712 of record NZ_FZNQ01000009.1, on the reverse strand, counting down.
GCGCGCTCCGGTGAGCGCCCGGAGGGCGCGAAGCCGAGCGCGAGGGAGCCCACGGCTGGCGGGAACGCCAGCCGTGGCGAGGCTGGGGAGGCGTGAGGCTGCGGTACGGGTACGGCGGCGGTCGATCCTCGTTCGTCGCTACAGCGCCCCTTGATCACCGTCGCTCTTTATAAACAGCCCCACGGTCCCTCACGACCGTTTATCAACAACCCGGGCAACCGACCGCTTGATTCGCACTCCTTGTCGACCGGCCGTTTCAGTGGAAGCACGGCGACAGGAGAGGGATTTCGACGGAGCCGGTCATTTCTTTTCCGGACCTGAGTGTTTATCGCTCCTCTGATATTTGCCCAACCTCGTACCCAGCACCCCACGCAAAGCAGCCGACACAGAGGATCACGATCGTCTCCCATGTCGAATCGACAAGGAAACTCGCAACGAGGAACACCGCACCGACCGAGACGCCGATATACGCCCTTTCAGAGGGCGTGAACGGGAGGCGGTTGCGCGACTGAAGCATCGCGGTCACGAGTGTTGTCCCAAGAATTAGTAACCCCAGCATCGGGAGGGCACCAACGCCAGCGAGTGTCGTCATACAGCGTTGATAATTCAATCATTGTAATAACGTTTGGCTGGTGTTGTACTGACCGACCCGCGTTGTCCGTCCTGCACAACGCTCTGACCCTCGTTTCGAGCCGAGAAGATTCTCAGCGGTCAGTTCGCCCCTTCAGCAACCGGGTGTTTCAGATGAGAATGTGTCTGCAGAAGCGGATTTCAACAAAGCTTCCTGATTCAAATCATCGGCGATTCTTCTCACGATGTTCGAAGAATGCACCGGCCGAGATTCTGAACCGGAACCGAACGTGCTCGCTCCGCTGCGCGCGTCCGGTAGGGTTCAAATCATCGGCGATTCTTCTCACGATGTTCGAAGAATGCACCGGCCGAGATTTGAACTCGGGTTGCAACCATGGCAAGGTTGCGTGATACCACTACACTACCGGTGCCTGTCCGCATCTCACTCTAGGCCCACTCTGAAACATAAGGGTTGCGAACGCTGTCCAGAATGGGGGTCGCCTCATCCCTTTTGTACCCCGCGGGAGTAGGGTCGTCCATGGTCGAAACCGAGGTCTCCGAACTCGAAGGCGAACGCCTCAGGTACAATGGCGACACGTGGGAGCTGACCGGGACGCTGGAGGTGAAACGCAACGGCGAGCTGATCAAGGCGCACGCGAAGAAGCCGGAGCGGGTTCGTGGCTCGGGCGGCCGGTTCATCTTCACGCTCGATACGCCACCCGCCTCGCTCAATCCCGGCAACCTCGGCGAGTTCACCTGCACGCTCACGGAGGACGCCGACGGCTACGGACTCACCGTCGAGCGCGGCGGAAGCACCGATCGGTACGGGCTGACGAAACTGACGTACGAGTGAGTCGGTGTCGGCGATTTCTTTATAATTTGCCACGAAGCCTTTTTAAATAACCTCGACCGCCGTCACCGATATTTCACCAACCATGACTGACAGGAATCGAGAAACTCCGTCTTGAACCGGTGTGAGACACGCTTATGTAACACGATGTACTACTATGTATACATGCCCTCGATCAGTGCCCGCGTCCCCGACGATGACGAAGCCGAGATCGACGCGGTCAGTGAACTCCTCGACGAGGACAAAAGCACCGTTATTCGAAAAGCACTCTCGGAGGGCCTCTCATCGATCCGTCGGCGGATCGCGATCGAACGCTACCAGAGCGGCGAGGTTTCAGTCAACGAGGCGGCCCGAATTGCCGACGTAAGCCTTGCCGAGTGGCTTGAAATTGCCCGTGAACATAACCTTACGACCCAACTCACCCCGGAGGATCTCGATTCCGACGCTGCGGCTGCACGGGAGCTATGACGCGTCTCTTCGTCGATGCAACGACCCTCATCGCGCTCGGAACCGTCGGCGAACTCGACCACCTGCAGAACTTTTCGGGCGATCTTGTCGTCCTTCCGGCAGTGCACGATGAGGTCACGACGGAACCTGCCCGGACAAATGTGGATCGGTTCATCGATCGGTACGAGATTGAGACGACGGATGCCGTCGTTGACGACTACCTTACGCAAGCAAAAGCGGTCCTTGGCGAGGACGAGATAAATGGCGATGTCTATCTGATCGGTGCGGTCCTCGGCTACACTGCAGATGAGCTGTCGGTCGGCATCGTCTCCGATGATCGTCGTGTCCGCACGACGGCTCGTGGACTCGGAGCCGTCGTCACCGGGACGATCGGCGTCGTTGTCCGGGCTGTAGAGGAGGGATTCGATCGCGAGGATGCGTACACGCTCGTCGATCGGATCGACTCCCATGGCCTCCATCTGACGGGGAGCCTTCGGGATACGGCCTACTCACTGATCGATGACGCTGCCGAAACGGCCTCCTCCGATCGATAACATCTCTCCGTCACTCTTTCGTCACGCCTCGCATGCCGCGTGCTGTCACGCACACCACACCGAAACCGCCCTCAGGGCCCGTGTGAACGCCTCTCAGCCACGAATCAGTACCGCCATCCTTTTAGGTGCTCGTACGGAAGTCGGGGTACAGTCTCGCCACGATGCGCACCGAGGATGGACTCACGATCTGTGTTCCGTCCTCCATCGTCCGGGAGGCCGAGGACGTCCGCGAGGCGACTCGCAAACTCGGCACCGTCGCCCGCGCGGCGGCGGTCTTCCGGGCGGAACGACTGCTCGTCTTCCCCGACAGGGAGGGCGAACGGCGACTCGGCGGGGAGTTCGTCCGCGCCGTACTGGGGTACGCCGCGACGCCACCGGAGCTCCGAAAGGACCTCTGGGGTGAACGCGACGCGCTCCGGTACGCGGGGATCCTCCCGCCGCTTCGCGTGTCTTGGCGGACCGGCTCGCCCCCCGACGGGGACGAGTCGACAACACAGGGACTCGTGACCGAGGTCGGACCTGAAGGCCGCGTCCGGGTCAATTCCCCGCTGCGGGAACACCCGATCTCCCTGCTCGTTCCCGACGATCTGTCGGTCGAGCCGGGGGAGCGCGTCACCATCAGGGTCTCTTCGAGAGAACCGGTCCGCGCCCGCATCACCGGAAAGCCGGCGGACGGCTTTCAGGTCGTGTCCGCGGACCTGTCGGCAGCGCTCGATGACGGACTCGCCGTCGCTACGTCGCGACACGGAGAATCGCTCTCCGTCTCGCGGCTCGGTGAGATCGTCGTGGACGCACAGGAGGCTGGCGGCTACGTCGTCGCCTTCGGTGCGCCCGGTCGAGGGCTGCCGGAAATGCTCGGGCTGTCGCCCGAGGAGCTCCGCGCGGCCGTCGCCGACGGCCGCCCGGTCGAACCCGATCCGGGGTTCGACCTCTGGCTGAACACGATCCCGGCACAGGGCAGCGGGGTAGTCCGAACGGAGGAGGCGCTGTTCGCGACCCTCGGCTCGCTCACACTCACGGAGTAAACACATGCCACAACCAAGCCGACCACGAAGAGGCTCGCTGGGCTACGGCCCGCGCACCCGCGCAACGAGCGAGGTGCCACGGATCCGTTCGTGGCCAGACGACGACGGTGCACCCGCACTGCAGGGCTTTGCCGGCTACAAGGCCGGAATGACCCACGTCGTCATGGTCAACGACGAGGCCAACTCGCCGCGTGAGGGGATGGAGGAGTCCGTCCCCGTGACGGTGGTGGAGACGCCACCGATGTACGCGGTCGCCCTGCGCGCCTACGAGGAAACGCCATACGGACAACAGCCGGTCGCGGAGGTCTGGGGAACCGAGTTCCACGACGAACTCGACCGCACCCTCGACCTGCCGACCGACGACACGTTCGAGGAGGACGCCGACGAGCTGCACGAGCTGCTCGATGCCGGCGCCGTCGATGACCTTCGGGTCATCACGCACACGGCCCCCTCGGCGCTCGCGAACGTGCCCAAAAAGAAGCCCGACGTCATGGAGACGCGCGTCGGCGGCGGCTCCCTCGCGGAGCGCGCCGAGTTCGCCCTCGACCTGCTTGAGGAGGGCGGCGCACACGAGTTCGGCGACGTCTTCCGTGCCGGACAGTACACCGACGTCTCCGGCGTCACGAAGGGCAAAGGGACGCAGGGTCCCGTCAAGCGATGGGGCGTCCAGAAGCGGAAGGGTAAACACGCCCGCCAGGGATGGCGGCGTCGGATCGGCAACCTCGGTCCGTGGAACCCCTCCCGCGTGCGTTCCACCGTGCCCCAGCAGGGGCAGACCGGCTACCACCAGCGAACCGAACTCAACAAGCGCCTCATCGCCTTCGGCGACGGGGACGACGCGAGCGTCGACGGCGGCTTCGTCAACTACGGCGAGGTCGACGGCGACTACGCGCTCATCAAGGGTTCGCTGCCGGGGCCGAACAAGCGCCTGCTGCGCTTCCGCCCGGCCGTCCGGCCGAACGACCAGCCGCGCCTCGATCCCGAGGTTCGGTACGTATCCACCGCATCCAACCAGGGCTAATCCATGAATACACCAGTACACGACCTGGACGGCGGCGAGGCGGGCAGCGTCGAGCTGCCGGCCGTCTTCGAAACCGCGTTCCGACCGGACCTCATCGGTCGCGCGGTCGCCGCCGCACAGGCAAACCGGAAACAGGCCTACGGTGCCGACCCGTTCGCCGGGATGCGAACCCCCGCGGAGTCGTTCGGCTCCGGGCGCGGGCTCGCACACGTTCCCCGTCAGGAGAACGTCGCCCGGCGCGTTCCCCACGCCGTGTCGGGACGCCGCGCACACCCACCGAAGGCCGAGAAGGACCAATCGAAGAACCTGAACGACAAGGAGCGACAGCTCGCGACCCGCTCGGCCATCGCGGCCACGGCGGATCCGGCGCTCGTCGCCGAACGCGGGCACGTCTTCGATGACGACCTCGACTTACCGCTCGTCGTTTCCGACGAGTTCGAGGAACTCGTCAAGACCAAGGAGGCGCTCGCCACCTTGGAGGCGCTCGGTGTCGCCGACGACATCACGCGCGCCGAGGACGGTCGCTCCGTCCGTGCCGGCCGCGGCAAGACCCGCGGACGGAAGTACCGCCAGCCGAAGTCGCTGCTCGTCGTGACGAGCGAGGAGCCCTCGCGTGCCGCCCGCAACCTCGCGGGCGTCGACGTCGCGACGGCCTCGGAGGTCAACGCGGAGGACCTCGCGCCGGGTGCACACCCGGGCCGACTGACGCTGTGGACCGAAAGCGCCCTCGAGGAGGTGGCCGACCGATGAGCTCCATCCTCGAACACCCACTCGTTACCGAGCAGGCGATGAACGAGATGGACTTCAAGAACAAGCTGTTGTTCCTCGTCCACGTCGACGCGACGAAACCGGAGATCCGCGATGAGGTGGAGAGCCGGTACGACGTCGTCGTCGACGACGTGAACACGCAGGTGACCCCGCAGGGCAAAAAGAAGGCGATCGTCACGCTGTCGGATGACGACGACGCCACCGAGATCGCCTCCAGAATCGGGGTGTTCTGACCATGGGACGACGAATTCAAGGACAGCGGCGTGGACGCGGCGGCCCGACGTTCCGGGCCCCCTCCCACCGCTACAAGGCGGAGCTGTCGCACCGCACGCTCGAAGACCACGACACGATCACCGGCGAGATCGTCGGGATCGAACACGACCCGGCCCGCTCGGCCCCGCTCGCGGACGTCGAGTTCGAGGACGGCGACCGTCGCCTCGTGCTCGCCCCCGAGGGCGTGCGCGTGGGCGAGACGATCCAGGTCGGTGTGAGCGCGGAGATCAAACCCGGGAACACGCTGCCGCTGGCCGAGATCCCCGAGGGGGTCCCGGTCTGTAACGTCGAAAGCAACCGTGGCGACGGCGGCAAGTTCGCCCGCGCCTCCGGCGTCTCGGCGACCCTGTTGACCCACGACCGCGACGTCGCGGTCGTCCAGCTGCCGAGCGGTGAAGTGAAACGACTGGACCCCAAATGCCGCGCCACGATCGGCGTGGTCGCCGGCGGCGGTCGGACCGAAAAGCCGTACGTCAAGGCCGGAAAGAAGCATCACAAACTGCGTGCCCGCGGGACGAAGTACCCGCGCGTCCGCGGTGTCGCGATGAACGCCGTCGACCATCCGTTCGGTGGTGGCGGCCGACAACATCCCGGCAAGCCGAAGTCGGTCTCGCGGAACGCACCGCCGGGCCGGAAGGTCGGTGACATCGCATCGAAGCGGACCGGACGAGGTGGAAACAAATGAGTTCCGAATACCGTATCGGCCGCGAGGGTGAGGCGTTCACCTACCGTGGTCACTCGCTCGAGGAGTTGCAGGAGATGGACGTAGAGGAGGTCGCGGAACTGTTGCCCGCACGACAGCGGCGAACCATTACGCGGGGGCTGGGCGTCGAGCAGCGGAAGTTGCTCGAAAAGGCCCGGAGCCGCGAGGAGGAGGGGACGGCGAAAAACCCCATCCGGACGCATCTGCGCGACATGCCGATCCTGCCGGAGTTCGTCGGCCTCACCTTTGCCGTGTACAACGGACACAGCTTCGAGCGCGTAAAGATCGAGCCCGAGATGATCGGTCACTATCTCGGCGAGTTCCACCTGACCCGAAGCACCGTCGAACACGGACAGGCCGGCATCGGCGCGACCCGGTCCTCGAAGTTCGTGCCCCTCAAATAATCCATGGGAATCAACTACAGCGTCGAGGCCGACCCGGAGACCACCGCCAAGGGGATGCTCCGTGACCGGCCCATCAGCGTGAAGGACAGCAAGGAGATCTCCCGGGAGATCAAAGGCGAGACCGTCGCCGACGCGGAGGCGTTCCTCCGCGCGGTCATCGACGGCGAGCGTTCGGTCCCGATGCGCCAGCACAACGCCGGCGCGGGCCACCGCTCGGACATCGACGGGTGGGACGCGGGTCGCTACCCCGAGAAGGCCGCCAAGGACTTCCTGAAGCTCCTAGAGAACGTGCGCAACAACGCGAACGAACAGGGCTTCGACGGCGAGGAGATGGTGATCAAACACGTCGCCCCACACAAGGTCGGCGAGCGCCCGGGTCGCAACCCACGCGCGGCCGGCGCGACGAAGTGGAACACCACGCTCGCGGACGTCGAACTGATCATCGAGGACCCGGAGGCGGATAACTAATGGCTGACGAACACGAATTCATCGAGAGCGGGCTCCGGCGCGCACAGATAGACGAGTTCTTCGCGGAGGAGCTCGGCCGCGCTGGGTACGGCGGCATGGACGTCGCCAAGACGCCGATGGGCACCCAGATCGTTTTGAAGGCCGAAAAGCCCGGGATGGTCATCGGCAAGGGCGGAAAGAACATCCGAAAGATCACGAGCGAGCTGGAGACCCGGTTCGACATGGACGACCCGCAGATCGATGTCCAGGAGGTCGACGAACCGGATCTGAACGCACAGATCGTTGCGGATCGGCTCGCGAACGCCCTCGAGCGCGGCTGGTACTTCCGGAAGGCGGGCCACACGACGATCGACCGGATCATGGACGCGGGCGCACTCGGCGCCGAGATCGTCCTCTCCGGGAAGGTCACCGGCGCCCGCTCGCGCGTGGAGAAGTTCAACCGCGGCTACATCAAGCACAACGGCGAGCCCGCACAGACCGTCGTCGACTCCGGTCAGGGTGTCGCGGTGATGAAACTCGGCACGATCGGCGTGACGGTGAAGATCATCCCGCCGGGCGCGAAGCTCCCCGACGACTTCGACGTCCGTGAGGATGCCGAGGTGCCGGAAGTCGAGCAGGCCGCCGGCGACGATGAGGGTGTCGAGGCCCTCCTGGAGGAGGAGCCGGACGAGGTGCCCGAGGTCGAAAGCGACGAGGATGACGACGCCGCCGACGATTCCGTCGACCCCGACGTCATCGACGAGGAGATCGTCGAGGAGGTCGTCGAGGAGACCCACTCGACGGGCGAGGAGGCGACCGACGCCGCGCCCGAGGAGCCGGTCGAGACCGGCGAGACGGACGACGCCGAGTTCGATGACCTCGACGAGGAGATCGAAGCGGAGGCGGCTGACCTCGTCGCCGAGATGGAAGCCGCCGACGAGGAGACGGAGGAGGACAACTGATGGCGATCCTCTACACCGAAGAGATCCGCGACATGACCGCCGCGGAGCGCGAGGTCGAACTGGAGGAACTCGAAACGGAGCTCCTCAATATGAAAGCCCAGCAGGCCGCCGGCGGCATGCCGGAGAGCCCGGGGCGCATGAACGAGCTGAAAAAGACCATCGCTCGGATCAAGACGATCCAGGCGGAAGAAGGCGACTTCGACGACGAGTAATACGAATGATCTCCCCCGAAACCCTCACACGACACGAACTCATCGGCCTCCCGGTTCGGGTGGTCGACGCCGACAGCGACGCCCACGTCGGGCTCGCCGGTCGAACGTCGGGTGAGACACAGCGGACGCTCGTGATCCGCACGGGCTCGGGGGACAAACGGGTGCCCAAATCGGGCACGACGTTCGAGTTTATGGTCGTCGAGGAGGCGACCGTCCGCACAGATGAAGCCGCCGACGACGGCCAGTCGTCGGGGTCCGCGTCCCAACTCGGGTCGGATACTGCGGGGGTCCGCCCCCGTCAGTCTGGCCCGTCCGGAGGCGGCGTCACCGACGCCGATCCGGCGAGCCAGCGAGGCGAGTGCAAAGACGCGGTCTACGTGACGGTGGATGGCACGCGGTTGCGGGACCGGCCCGCCGAACGCACCGAACGAGGTGTTACACAATGGCGATAGGAATCGACGTACCCACGCCTCCGGAACCAGACGACCCGGAGGATTACGATTATGAGAAGTGTCCCTTTTATGGGGAGCTTCCCGTCCGCGGCCAGCTCCGAGAGGGGACGGTCGTGTCGACGGACATGGAAAAGACCGTCATCGTCGAGCGGGAATACGACGTCTTCGTGCCGAAATACGACCGGTACATGAAACGTCGCTCGCGCATCCCGGCCCACGTGCCGGGCGTGCTCGAGCCGCTCGCAGTCGGTGATGAAGTACGAATCGCGGAGACGCGACCGCTCTCGAAGACGAAATCACACGTCGTCGTCGAGAACCTCTCGGGTGATCGGTGATGGAGGCGCTCAAAGCCGACATCACGCAGGGTCTCTCGAAGGGGTCGCTCATCACGTGTGCGGATAACACCGGCGCGCGTGAGCTGAAGGTCATCTCCGTCGCCGGCTACTCCGGCGTGAAGAGCCGCCACCCGAAGGCGGGGATCGGCGACAAGGTGACCGTCTCGGTGACGAAGGGAACCCCGGAGATGCGGCGGCAGGTGCTGGAGGCGGTCGTCGTCCGCCAGCGCAAGCCGATCCGCCGTCCCGACGGCCTGCGCGTCCGCTTCGAGGACAACGCGGCCGTCATCATCGATGACCTCGATGAACCACGCGGCACGGAGATCAAAGGTCCCGTCGCCCGCGAGGTCGCCGAGCGCTACGGGAGCATCGCGTCCACCGCGACGATGATCGTATAACCATGACGAAACAGCCACGTAAACAACGAAAACGGTCGGAGACCGCGTCGCTGCACGAGCGACAGAAGCGGGTCCGGGCCACGCTCACGGACGACCTCCGTGAGGAGTACGGTCAGCGGAACGTCCGCGTCAACGCGGGCGACACCGTCGAGGTGCTCCGCGGCGACCACGCCGGTACGGAAGGCGAGGTCATCGCCGTGGATCTGTCCTCACGACGGATCACCGTCGAGGACGTCACCGTCGAGAAGGCGGACGGGGAGGAGGTTCCCCGTCCGCTCCCGGCGAGCAACGTCCGCGTGACCGAACTGGACCTCGAGGACGAGCGCCGTGCGGCGCGGCTCCAGGAGGACGACGAATGACGCGACATCAGAAACGACTGGCGGTACCGAACTCCTGGCCGGTCGAACGGAAGACGAACACGTTCACGGTGAAGGCGGGTGCGGGCCCCCACGGCGAAGCCGGGGTCCCCCTCGTTGTGTTGCTGCGTGACGTGCTCGGCTACGTCGACTCGAAAAAGGAGGCGCGCTATGCGCTGAACAACGACGCGGTCCTCGTGAACGGGGATCCGGTCTCCAACGAACGACGGCCGATCGGGATGTTCGACATCCTGTCGTTCCCGTCGCGTGAGGAGTACTTCCGGGTCTTCCCCGACGAGGGTGGCCGACTCGCGCTGACGCCCATCGACGCGTCCGCCGCGGACGGTCGGCTCGGCAAGGTGATGAACAAGACGGTCGTTCCCGGCGGCGAGATCCAGTTGACGCTCCATGACGGGACGAACGTCCGCGTCGACGCCGACACGGACTACGCCACGAAGGACTCGATCGTCATCGACAACGAGTCGAAGGAGATCGTCGCCCACTTCGAGTACGGGGAGGGCGCGCTCGTGACCGCCGTCGCCGGCCAGCACGCCGGTCGAATCGGCGAGATCGAGTCGATCGACGTCACGCTCGGTTCGGGTTCGAACGGCGTCGTCGTCAGCGATGACGACGGCGGCTACGAGACGGTCGAGGAGTACCTCGTCGTCATCGACGAGAACTTCACGGACGACGACGCGCCGGATGCGACGACCGAGGAGGTCGACGCCGACGAGGCGGGTGATTCCGATGAGTGAAGCCGAGACCGCCTCCCACGAGATGCGTGAGGCGTATCTGGAGAAGGTCGTCGTCCACATGGGCGTCGGCCGCGGCGGTGACCCGCTCGCGGACGCCGAGGAGATCATCGAGGCGATCACGGGCCAGCAGTCGGTTCGGACGACCGCGAAGCGGACCGTCGGCGAGTTCGGCATCCGCAAGGGCGACCCGATCGGCGTCAAGGTGACGCTGCGCGGCGAGGACGCCCACGCGTTCCTCGAGACCGCGCTGTCGCTCGTGGACGTCACGAAGGGCCAGTTCGATGAGACGGGGAACCTGAGCTTCGGGATCGCCGATCACACGGACTTCCCGAGCCAGGAGTACGACCCGAACGTCGGGATCTACGGGCTCGACGTGACGACGACGATCGTCCGTCCGGGCTATCGCGTCGCCAAACGCGACAAGGCGAGCCGGTCGATCCCGTCGAATCACCGGATGACCGCCGAGGACGCGATCGCGTTCCTCGAAGCGAACTTCGACGTCGAGGTTACCGAATGAGCGAAGCAAACGAAGAGACGGGTGAACACGCGGCGAAACGGACCGGCCAGCTGAACGAGTGCCGGCGCTGTGGCCGCAAGCAGGGGCTCGTCGGGAAGTACGACATCAACCTCTGCCGGCAGTGTTTCCGCGAGGTCGCCCGAGACATGGGATTCGAGAAGTACAGCTAATCATGGCAGGAAACGATCCGTTCGCCAACGCGCTCGCCGGCATGGACAATGCCGAGAGCGTTGGCCACCTGTCGTTCACGGTAGAGCCCGCCTCAAACATCATCGGCTCCGTCCTCGAGGTCTTTTATGACCGCGGGTACGTCGACGGCTTCGAGTTCGTCGACGACGGGAAAGCCGGGAAGTTCGAGGTCGAATTAAAAGGCGCGATCAACGAGTGTGGCGCCGTCAAACCCCGCTACTCGGCGGGCGCGGATGAGTTCGAAAAGTGGGAGAAGCGGTTCCTCCCCGCCCGTGACTACGGGACGCTCATCGTCACGACGAGCCACGGCATCATGAGCCACTACGAGGCCCGCGAGGCGGGCATCGGTGGCCAAGTGATCGCATACGTCTACTAACAATGAACAGAATCGAAATCGACATTCCGGACGACGTCTCAGCCGAGGTCGACCACCTCGAGCTCACCGTCGAGGGGCCAAACGGGAGCGTCACGCGACGCCTCTGGTACCCCGATATCGACGTGAGCGTCGACGGCGACGCCATCGTCATCGCGACCGAAAACGAGGACGCGAAGACGAACGCCACCGTCGGCACCTTCGAGAGCCACATCGCCAACATGATCCACGGTGTCACCGAGGGATGGGAGTACACCATGGAGGTGTACTACGCTCACTTCCCGATGCAGGTCTCCGTGCAGGGCGATGAGGTCGTCATCGAGAACTTCCTCGGTGAACGAGCGGCACGCCGGACACCGATCCGCGGCGACACCGACGTACAGGTCGACGGCGAGACGGTCACGCTCTCGGGCTCCGACAAGGAGGCCGTCGGGCAGACCGCAGCCGACATCGAACAGCTGACGAAAGTGACCGACAAGGACACGCGCGTCTTCCAGGACGGCGTGTACATCGTCGAGAAACCCACTGGAGGTGCCTAACCATGTCCGAGGAACTCGAAGACATCAGCGGTGTCGGCCCGTCGAAGGCGGACGCCCTTCGGGCGGCCGGCTACGAGACGGTCGAGGACGTGAAGGCGGCCTCCCAGTCGGAACTCTCCGACGTCGACGGCATCGGCAACGCGCTCGCCGCGCGTATTAAAGCCGATGTCGGCGGCCTCGAGGTCGACGAGGAGGCCGACGCGGAGATCGAAGACGAGAGCGACGAGGAGGACGAAGCCGACGCGGACGACGAGGAGTCGGACGTCGAGACGGAGCTTCGTCCCCGCGGTCACGCTGACCGCACGCCGACGCTGTCGGATGAGACCGCTCGCGCGCTCGCACAGAAGCATCGCGAGGGCAAACCGCAGTTCAACCGGCAGGACTACCACAAGAAGAAACGCGTCCCGACCTCGTGGCGGAAGCCGCGGGGCGGGCTCTCGAAACAGCGCCGTCGGATGAAGGGCAAAGGCGACGTCGTCGAGGCGGGCTTCCGCTCGCCGAAGCCGGCGCGCGGCCTGCATCCGAGCGGCTTCGAGGAGGTTCGCGTACACAACGTGGACGACCTCGAAGGCGTCGACGGCGACACGCAGGCGGTTCGCATCGCCTCGAAGGTCGGCGCGCGAAAGCGCGAGCTGATCGAAGACGAGGCCGAAGAACGCGAGATCCGCGTGCTCAACCCGACCTACATCGAGGTGGAGGTGGACGATGAGTGACCTGAAGGCACAAAAGCGGCTCGCGGCCGACGAACTCGATGTCGGCAAGGGCCGCGTGTGGCTCGACCCCGACGCACAGGAGGAGATCGCGGACGCCATCACGCGTGAAGACATTCGCGATCTGATCGACCGAGGGACGATCCGCGCGAAGGACGCGAAGACGAACTCGCGCGGCCGTGCCCGTGAGCGCGCCGAAAAGCGCTCGTACGGGCATCGCTCGGGTGCCGGGACCCGCAAAGGGAAAGCCGGCGCTCGACAGAACACGAAGGACGACTGGAAGGCGCGCATTCGCGCACAGCGACGCCGCCTTCGCGAACTTCGTGATGAGGAGGACGTCCTTGACCCGTCCGAATACCGTGAGCTCTACAACAAAGCGAGCGGTGGCGAGTTCGAGGACGTCGCGCGTCTGGAGGCGTACATCCGGACGCAGTACGGCTATGAGGTGACGGACTAATGGCAACAGGACCACGATACAAGGTGCCGATGCGGCGCCGCCGAGAGGTCCGGACGGATTACCATCAGCGGTTGCGCCTGTTGAAATCGGGCAAGCCTCGCCTGGTCGCCCGGGTGAGCAACGCTCACGTCAGGGCGCAGCTGGTGACTCCCGGACCGAACGGCGATGAGACCCATGCGGCCGCCTCCAGCGAGGACCTCGCGGCGTACGGCTGGGAAGCCCCAACGGGTAACCTTCCCAGCGCGTACCTGACGGGCTACCTCGCGGGCGCTCGCGCCGTCGATGCCGGCCTCGAGGAGGCCGTCCTCGACATCGGGCTCAACACGGCGACCCCCGGCAACAAGACGTTTGCAGTACAGGAAGGAGCGATCGACGCGGGCCTCGAGATCCCCCACAACGACGACGTGCTGGCCGACTGGTCGCGCACGCGTGGCGAGCATATCGCTGCGTACGCCGAGCAGCTCGACGAGCCGCTCTACGCTGGGGAGTTCGACGCGACCGCGTTACCCGAGCACTTCGATGAGGTGCTCTCCACCCTACAGGAGGACCATGAGTAGACATAACGACGGCTGGGAACCGCGAACGCGGCTCGGCCGCAAGGTACAGGACGGCGACATCACGTCGATGGAGCAGGCGCTCGACTCCGGACTCCCGCTGAAGGAGGCCGAGATCGTCGACCAGCTCCTCCCGGGGCTCGAAGACGAAGTGCTGGACATCAACATGGTCCAGCGAATGACCGACTCCGGGCGGCGGGTGAAGTTCCGCTGTGTGGTCGCCGTGGGCAACCGCGACGGCTACCTCGGATTCGCTCAGGCGCGAGACGATCAGGTCGGCGGCGCGATCCAGAAGGCGATCGACGTCGCGAAGCTGAACATCATCAAAGTCGACCGCGGCTCGGGATCCTGGGAGGACCAGCCCGGCGGCACGAACTCGTTGACGCGGAAGGCGACCGGCAAGGCCGGTTCCGTCACCGTCGAGATCAAGCCCGCCCCACAGGGGCTCGGGCTGGCCGCCGCAGAGACGGTTCGAAACATCCTGGAGCTCGCCGGCGTCGAGGACGCCTGGACGAACTCCGATGGCAACACCCGCACGACGGTGAACCTCGCGAAGGCGACGTTCAACGCGTTGGAGAACGCCGCACAGTCGCGTACGCCCGAGCACGCCCGTCGCGTGCACTATGATGGGGTGAGCGAGTGATGCAGGCGATCGTCCAGCTCCGCGGCGAGGTTAACGTGAATTACGAGGTAACCGACACGCTCGATATGCTCAACATCGGGCGGGTCAATCACGCCACGCTGGTTCCGGAGACCGATTCCTACCGCGGGATGATCACGAAGGTGAACGACCTCGTGGCGTTCGGCGAACCGAGCGCCGAGACGGTTGCGCTGCTCATCAGTCGCCGCGGCGAGCCGCTCGAAGGCGCCGCTGATATCGACGACGAGTGGGTGAGCGAACACACCGACTACGACGACGTCGACGCGCTCGCTGCCGCACTCGTGGACGAGGAGACGACCCTGCGCGAGCAGGGACTCTCCCCGACACTGCGGCTGCACGCTCCCCGCGGCGGTCACGACGGGATCAAACACCCGGTCGTCGAGGGCGGCGAACTCGGCCGTCACACGACCGAGGAGATCGACGCACTTCTGGAGGCCATGCGATGACGAACAAGAAACGGAGACAACGCGGTTCCCGCACGCACGGCGGCGGTACGCACAAGAATCGGCGCGGTGCCGGTCACCGCGGTGGTCGCGGTGCGGCCGGCCGCTCGAAACACGAGTTCCACAACTACGGCCCGCTCGGCAAACACGGGTTCAAACGACCCGAGGACTCGGTCGCCGACGTCGTCGAGGTCACCGTCCAGAAGCTCGATGAGGACGCGGCGCTGTACGTCGCGGAGGATCTCGCCGAGACCGACGGGGATGGCTACGTTATCGACGCACGCGATATCGTTGAGGATGGCTACGAGGCCGACGTCGTCAAGGTGCTCGGTTCCGGACAGGTTCGTCGTGAACTGCACGTGACGGCCGACGCGTTCACCGCGAGCGCGGTCGAGCTCATCGAGGAGGCGGGCGGTGCGGCCGTCCTCTCGGAACGTGCCGAATCCGCCGACGAACCAGAAGACACTTCAGACGACGAGGCTGACGAGGCGTAAGTATGAGCTGGAAGGAGGTCGCCGAACCGGTGCTCACGCGGCTCCCCGTCGTGGAGCGTCCGGCGGGTCACGTTCCGTTCAAGCGGAAGCTCGCGTGGACGGCCGGTATCTTGATCGTCTACTTCTTCCTGACCAACATCAACCCGTTCGGGTTGGCGGCCGGTCAGGGGACGGACTTCTTCGGGCAGTTCCGCTCGGTGCTTGCGGGCGAACACGGCTCGCTGTTGCAGGTCGGGATCGGCCCGATCGTCACGGCATCCATCGTGCTGCAGCTGCTCGGCGGTGCCAACTTGCTCGGGCTCGATACGAACGACCCACGTGACCAGGTCCTCTATCAGGGCCTCCAGAAGCTGCTCGTCATCATCGTCACCGCCTTGACGGCGGCACCGATGGTGTTTACCGGCGAGTTCCTTCCATCCGATCCGGCCGTCGCGGCCGCATTAGGGATCGGCGAGTTCGGGGTCGAGCTGCTGATATTCACGCAGGTGTTCATCGGCGGGGTCCTCATCCTGTTCATGGACGAAATCGTGAGCAAGTGGGGCGTCGGATCCGGCGTCGGGCTGTTCATTATCGCCGCGGTGAGCCAGCAGATCATCGGCGGCTTCTTCAGCTTCTCGGCGCTCGGTGAGACCGGCTTCTTCGCGAGCTGGTTCGGGATCATCCTCGGCGACGTACCGCTCGAATCGCCGCTCACGCCGGCTGGGCTCGAACAGCTGCTTTTCGATCCCGGGCAGGTGCTCGCCCTGTTCACGACGGTGTTTATCTTCGCCGTCGTCGTCTACGCGGAGTCGGTTCGTGTCGAGATCCCGCTCTCCCACGCCCGCGTGAAGGGTGCTCGGGGTCGGTTCCCGGTGAAGCTCATCTACGCGTCGGTCCTGCCGATGATCCTCGTGCGTGCGCTGCAGGCGAACATCCAGTTCTTCGGGCAGATCCTCCACTCACAGTGGGCGGGAATGCCCGCATGGCTCGGCGTCTACGGCGAGCAGGGGCAGCCTATCGACGGCCTGTTTTACTTTTTGAACCCCATCCATCAGCCGACCGATTGGATGTGGTTCCTCGGGGAGCTTCCGGCAGGTGTTGAGCCGTGGATGATCGCCGTCCGGATCACCGTCGACTTGACGTTCATGGTCATCGGCGGCGCGATCTTCGCGATCTTCTGGGTCGAGACGACCGGCATGGGCCCGGAGGCGACCGCGCGGCAGATCCAGAACTCCGGGATGCAGATCCCCGGCTTCCGGCGTAATCCACAGGTCGTCGAGAAGGTCATGGAGCGGTACATCCCGCAGGTGACCGTCATCGGTGGTGCGCTCGTCGGCGTGCTCGCCGTCATGGCGAACATGCTCGGCACTATCGGCGGTGTCGAGGGAACTGGACTGCTGCTAGCGGTCTCGATCACGTACAAGCTGTACGAGGAGATCGCCGAAGAACAGCTGATGGAGATGCATCCGATGATGCGCCAGATGTTCGGCCGAGAGTAACCCCATTGGGGTCCCAGTCTTTATTTATTGAGTCTGCGTAGCCGGGGGCATGCCTGACGGTGCCCACAGGAAAGTCAAACTCAACGTCCGGGTCACTCCCAGTAAGAAAAAGGAGTGGCAAGACGCCCTTGATGACGACGAGACACTCTCGTCACTCGTCCGTAGGGCAGTTGACAGAGAAGTTAATGACGAATACGTTCCGACACAAGCGATCGACGATTTCGCTGTGACCGCTGGTGATGGCGACGCGGACCTCTCTCCAGTCCTTGATCAGCTTGAGAACCTTCGTCAGTCTTTGACCTCTGTTGAGCATAAGGTCGATACAATGTCCGCTCCTCAAGCAGGTGAAATTTCTGACAGGGACATCGAGGACCTCGCCATGGACCTTCTCCCACGTCTACCGACCTATCCAAACGACATCCCTGACCGTGTACTCAGAGAAATGGATGGTATGGGGGGTAGAGAACCACAAGAGTACATCTCTTACATCGTTGAGGCCAGCCGTGCTGATCCGCAGTTATCGATCGATGGGCGTGCGCAACGATTCTCAACCGAAATGAAAGAACACACCTACCTCGTCAGAGAAGCGCTCTGCTACCTCGAAAATGAAACGACAGAGAACGTCCACAGTGGGCTTGTGAGCGGTAAACGACATTGGATGCGACTATGAGAAATACCAAAGGTCAGTACGCTAGTCCCGAAGACAAACAGATTTCGGGAGAGATGGAAGAGTTGCTTGGACGGTATCTCTCCAGTCTACAACAGCAGAAAGAGCGTACAAAAGAGTCAACGATCGATACACGGCGACGTGAGGTCCGCTACTGGCTGGCGTTTTGTGAGTCAAACGATATTGATCCCCTTGCGGCTACCACAGAGGATGTTAAAGGATACATCCAAGTAAACACGCATTTGGCCGATACGACTATTGGCTCGTATTACCGCTCAGTACAGTCGTTCTACAGCATCGTTGAGAATGATGCTGCAGACGATCGGCTTGAACTCGCTAATGGACATCCGTGCCCGGACAAGCGTACGATCGACCTCAAGCAGGATTACGATATTTTCGAGAACAAAGCTGAGTACAAGCTACAACACGATCTTTCTGCAGGCGATATTGAGGGTGTTCGGGATGGTGCAGGGGAGATTTTGGCTCTTAAACCGGAACAGGTAGAACGCCTCTTCGATTCGGTGCCGGGAAAAACACGACCGACCAAAGAACGCAACGAGATTGCGGTCCGTCTGAATTGGTACACTGGTTGTCGGAGCGTCGAACTATCGAGGCTACGAATCGAGAATATTGACTGGGATGAGTGTAGCATCAACGTTCGGAGCGCGAAGCTGAACGTAAAAGAACACAGCGGACAGATCCGACGGGATGTCTACTTTCCCGAAGAGTTCCGTTTCCAGCTCAAACGATGGTGTACTCGGGTTAGGCATTCGTTTTCTTCAGCAGCGGAACCCAACTCCGGACGTATTCTGGTCACCACACATAAGAACGAGATGCCGGGACCGCAGATCAATAATGTGGTTAAACAGGCTGCTAGGAATGCCGGAGTGCAGCGTCCGTTACGGCCACCTAATCCCACCCCCGATGACGAGGTTAAAGAGTGGTTTGTGACCACTCATCGGATTCGCCGCTCAGCGATCTCGCATTGGGTGAACGATTGTGAGTCATTAGATCTGCATCAGGTGCGGCGGATCGCCGGTCATGCCCGTATACAGCAGACGATGGCATACGTGGAAGACGATGACGCCCAAATAGCGAGGGACTATCAGAAAGCTATGCAGTAATTTGTTGATGAGGTTTTGATATACATATCTTTTCAAGCACGCATATCCACTAGTACGGATACAAATGCCCAGTCATCCCCAACCTTTCACGACTTCCGAATACGAGTCGTTTGTAGAGTGCATCGTTGAACCCTGGGATCCATCACATCACTCCGGTAAGCGGCATGATGTAGTTCTCGACCATCCAGAAGGGCGTCAGATTCGAATCGATAGTGCCCGAAAACGCATCTCGTGTCGGAGACGGACTGATGATTACTGGGGACTTCGAGAACGGCACGTTTCTGATCTGCAGAGAGCGACTGAACAGTTAATGACCGTCGGGATGCTCGTCGATCTGACCGAGCTATGGAATCTCGGATTAGATGGGCATCCAGATCAACCTGATGAAGTCACACTCTGTATTGACTGATTGGCTTAGTGACGACCTAGACGCCAACTAGCGCAGCGGACATATTGAAATCAACCGTGCAAGATGTCGAGGCTACACACTCCGTCTGATTTATCTTATAGAAAGTTTGATATTATATCTGTCTGAAGTCGATAAGAGATGACCAGTAATACTGAAATGGACTTGACTAGCCTGACGGAATACCAACAAGCGATACTGAAGGTACTGGCTGATGCTGACGGGGAAGCCCTCTGGGGTGTCGAGGTACGTCGGCGACTGAAAGAAGATTACGGCATTGAACTCACAAAGAACGGGATGAACGCTGTGATACGTCGAACGTCAAGATACCCCAGACATATGGTGGTCATCAAGTGGGTCGATGATAGTGAGATTGAAAATAATACCAGACACGTCTCGCACCGGCTCAAGCCAGAATATATCGACGAGGTGCGCAAACAACTACAGTGAATAGCTCCGTAATTCGTGCAACGCACATCTTGTATCCATTACCGCATCTCTCCCTCAGCCGTTGAAAATGGATGGAGCAAAACTATCGAGTGTCTCTGCTAACTCCTATGATCAAGCGACTACTCAGTTCCTGCTCCGGAGCTAACGGCCGTATCACGTAGGATTACCTTCGATCCCCCGCTGACCGTCACCAGCTGATGGCGAGTGATCGGATTGAGTACTGGGGCTCGGTTTTTCTCCGGGCAGGTTCGTAAACTCCCACGTATAGGTGCTAGTACGTGCCAGTTGACGAATCTCCTCATCGTCATCAAGCTCTTCCAGTTCGACGGAATCGAGGTCTACATCGCCGTGCTCGCCGAGGCAATGAAGGCCTTCATCACGCCATACGACTCGACGCCCATCTTCCTCGTCTTGTTCCCGGGTAAGCACGCCACGTTCACGGAGTGTTTCGAGATGGTTGAAGACTTGTTGTCGGGAAAGATCGACAGCCGGATGCTCGACGATCGCGGCGGTCGTCGCCTCGCCAAGCTCTTCGAGCGCGTGGACGACGGCTTTCATTCCGTCGCTCCAAGTCGTCACGACTCGCCCTTCACCGACGAGTGGTACCCACTCGGGAAGCGTATCCGTATGGACGTAGACGACTGCGCCCCTGCCGTCACGACCGAATCGCATCGCTGCTTGAAGCGTGTCGTGCTCGCGCATGTGCTGGAGCACTTGGTCGCCAAATCGACCGTACGAGAGTTCACTGCCTTTCTCACCGTTTCGTTCGACGGCTTGCCCAGCGTAAGCTCCCCATTTTTTAATGAACTCGTCGCCGTAATGGTTTGACCCGATCACGACACCAAGACGAGTCTCGTCAAATTCGTTACTACCGAGTACATCTCCGTACCACTTCACGCAGTCAACAGGACCGTCCTTAACGCGGTCGCCGGTTGCAGCGGTAAGATCAAAATCAATCACCCCTGCTCTGTCGTATTCTCTGAGCGCGGTCGTAGTCGTGATCAGGGCGGGACGCTGATCGTGTTTCTCGACGATTGCATCGAGCAGTGCAGCATCTTTCTCGATGGCGATGCGATCTTCCGCGTACTCGGGTCTTGGATTGTAGGGCTTGATGTACTCCGTCGTACGCACAAGATTCAGGTTGAGGGCATCTCGGATATACTCTGCCCGTTCTTCTTTTTCGAGTACGGGTCGGTATGTGAGTGATTCACCGAGTGCGAGCTCCCACATACGCTTCGTAGGGGTACCGTCAAGGGCAACGACGCTGCTGGCGTAGTCCAACCCAGGCGTGTGTAGAATCGAGACTTCTCCGACTTCCCGATTGAAGACTGCAACCCCACCGTCGTCAATTTCGGCATGCTCGAATCCATTGCCCAGGTCGTCACTGGCAAGTAGTGTGTATACTGCGATCGGAGCTGCAGCATGTGCGCTGTCGTCGTCGAATACGGACATTTCGTCAGGTTCGATACCATTGTGTATGAACCAGTGGAGTGCCTGTCCTCGCCGGTCCTGATCGTCGCGGTTTTCGATGAGATCCGTGTAGCTGTCAAAGGGTACCTCAGGCGTGGCTTCAAGCCAGTATGAGACAGCGCGTTGCAGGTTCGAATCAAGCGTCGTTTCGTATGTATCGGTGAACTCATCGAACACGACGGCTCGTCCAATAGTTACCTTTGGTTTGTAGGCGTGTGCGTAGTGGCCGATGAGGACATCGAATTCGTCCGGCTCAAAGTCCCATTTATCGGAGTACGGGCAGCGTTGGTGTTCGTGCTCATGACAGGGGAGCGGGCGATCAAGAACGTACTCGGCGGTCTTGTGGATCTTCTTCGGGGTTGCACCGCGTACGTACCAGTTAAGAACCGTGTCAGCCCAGTCGTCGCCATGCGTGCCGTTGGCGGTACTACAGTGACGAGTGAAACTTGGGAGTGTGTAGTACTTCAGGTCGAACTCATCGCACCACTTCGTGAACTGATCGTACTGCTCTTTGTGTCCTCGGCCGGTGAGAATCGTGACTGGTGTTTCAGTCTCGGCAGCGGCTTTCACCGCACCGTAGGACTTCCCCATCGTTGGAAGTGCTTCGACCAGCACACGCTGATACGACGTGTACGCTTTAGCGATCGCGTCAGTCGTACGTTGCCGTGCCTCTGAGACCGTGAGTGTTTCTTCATCTTGCTTGGCTGCCTGTCTCCAATCCCATCCACTAGCGGCGATCGTAAGGTCACGTTTAGCAGGTGGTAACACTCCGACTGGTTCCGGTTCACCGACATACCTCGGGATCGGCGCGCCAGCTTCCCGGGCCTTCTCGATGGCTTCCCACCACTTCTCGCCGGCAAGGCGCTCACCGGGGCGTGACAGGATACCTTGCTCAAGTGCGAACAGTTTGAGCACCCCGAACGTTTCACCTTGCTTGTGGTCATAGAATGTTTTACGGTCAGGGGTATGGAGTGAATCCTTTCCGCTTGAGTACCGGTACGTGCTGGGATCCCAGGTTTCCCATCCGGTTGAGTCGGTACCGACTGGATGAGTTTCTAGCGGAACATCTTGCGGTCGAAGACGGTCGATGGCCGCAAGCACGTCTCGGACATCTTCGGTAGTTTCGTCAACTGCCGTGGCATCGGGTTCGTATTCATCGAGATCGCTCCAGTCACGGTTCGTATCGTGGTTGACCTCGGGCGTATCGTCGTAGCCATTCGCTCGTAAAATCGATTCCAGCGCGTCGGCGTTCCATTCACGGATGTCACCTGGGGTTCCTGGTACATGAAGGCCAGTCGTTACGCAGACGTGCGTGTTCGCGTAAATTTCGATGCTAGGGAGCTCATCGTTCGTGCCCCAGGGCTCAGTATCGATCGGAAAAGATGCCTGTTCCTTCCCGTCGATTGGGAGTCCGTCGGGTGCGAGATAAGGTGCGTGAATGCCTGTCCCTGAGATGGATACGTCTGCGTAGGTGAGGCCGAGATGTTCAAGGATAGCTATGAACGTTGGATGGACCTCACCAGTCTCGGGATCGCGGATATTATCACCGTCGATGAATGCAAAGGGATCTTCTTCGTGCTGTATGAACACGCGGCCATCAAGTGACGGGTGATCCTCAACCACTGCAATCTCTTCACCATCGAGGTAGTTCTCCGATAAGCTCCACTTGTATCGCGCATCTACGCCAGGGGCAGCTTCAGGGTGATCTTGGTCCCCCCACGGTGCGAAGGGGCGCTTGTCGCGGTGCCCCATCCATTGTTCGCGTTCGAGCCACGCTGACGGATACGTGTCGGTTTCTGGGTTGGTAAAGTCTACCTCGTTCCAAGCTCCTGTCCGAACCGAGGGCTGGCGTGACGTTCCGTTACTTTTGTCGCTGTTCGTCTTACTATCGTGCTGATCGCTACTCATCGCATTCGTCAAAAAATCCAATTAGTATCTGGAAGTTACGTCAATTATACATTTCAATCGATTCAATTGTATATTTCCTCGCGCTTTTAAATACTTCTTAAGAATGAGGAATCTATCATCAGGATCACTCTCAGGTCTCAAACGATTTATTTTGACTCCCGGATTCATTATTATGTTTACGTCCCAAGAAACAGCCAACGTGCCGGTATGAAATACCAACAGGAAGGGGCGCGAGTTCAACGCGAGGATAGATCAGAATGAAACGATTTCTACGCTACTTCCTCTACCGAGAACTGTACCGATTTATTCGAAACGCTGGGAAAGACGATAACTCAAACTCCTCACGCGCAGGCGACTCAAATGAGCCGTCACCCCAGTCCACACAGCACCGCCTTGACGAACTCCCGCTTGATGACGGTCCGATTGAAAACGCTAATGAGTTGAAAACGGTTCTGCAGCAGATGGATCCGTACGATTTCGAGCACTTCATCGCGGATCTCTGGGACCGCATGGGCTGGCAAACAGAGGTTTCTTCGGCAGCAATGGACGAAGGGGTTGACGTTACCGCTCGCAAACAACACCCGTACGAGCAGACGACGCTGATTCAGGCAAAGCGGTATGGACCCAACACGACTGTTGGATCTCCTGATATTCAGCAGTATGCGAGTCTCGGCCAGCAATACAGTGGCGTCGATAAGGTTGTCCTGGTGACGACAAACGAATTTACCAGCCAAGCCCGTGATCTGGCGGACCGGCTCAACGTGAAACTCATCAATGGCGATAACCTCGTATCCCTCGTCATTGAGTACGACGCACTCGATCTCGTGGATAACTACCTTGAGTTCGTGACGACAGTTGAGTCTGAACATAGTAATGAGCATCCACAGAAGCAAACAGATGCGGTAAACGATTCTCAAGAAGAGACAGCTGAACCGACGGCGCAACCTGAATCAGAACTAGGGACCGAAACACGCTCGGGACCAGTTCCGTCCACACTCTGGGAGAAAGTCATCATAGTAGCGATTCCAGGCTGGATCGTCGCGTTCTTCGGCGTCGAAACGCTACCTGAAACACTGTGGGCCATCACCTTCCTCACCGTCTGGTTCGGACTCCCAGTAGCACTCTTTCTTGACGCGAGACACGTCCGAGAATCCTATGACTGGCCGCAGTACTGGTGGGCATACGTCGTCACGTCACTCATCTGGCTGCTTGCGATCATCCCTGCTGGTCTGTATCTGTGGCGACGCCGCTCAATCGACGGGTCGGCGAATAATGATCCAGAAACAGACTCCTCTTCTGCTCCGGATACCGCGACGACTGCGGAAACATACTCTGATTCCGAGACCAATTCACAGTCTCAAACAGCATCAGCCACCTCGTCCTACGCATCAGACACGCAGACTGAGAGTGTACCTGACCTGGGAGATGCCTCACAGCACGATGATGATGCTATCTCAACGACTGATCGGGGTATCAATCGCATGGAATTTGAATACGGCGACAACCGGTACTACGCTCGGACCACCACAGCCCCGAATGGTGAATACATTGCAGCGTATCAAGATGGGCGGTCCGGAACTGGAGACAAAAACCTCGAATCCGGCCGTGTGTTCCTCTTCGAGGACGACGAACTCCGATTCACGACCGAGATCGACCGGCCGAACGCTTGTGCTGTTGCCAACGACGGAACTGTCGCGGTCGTCGATTGGACTGACTGGGGTGACACACTTTCCGGTACCTTCCACATCTTCAACGAGTCTGGCCACCAGTTCGTAAAACACGAGTTCGACTCGAACATCGGGCCGGTTGCAATCACGCCCGATGGAAAATACGCTGCCACTAGTACGTTCAATCCTGACTGCAGTACCTATCTGTTTGACGTTTCCGCTGGTGAACAGCTACTTCGGCATGAAAACCAGCACGGAAACGTCCAGCAGCTCAAATTCATCGATCGTAACGGCACTTGGATGCTTCAACTCGGTGCACCCGACGATGACTCAGCATACGGTATTGACCTCGGCGGCCACGTCATCTGGAAAAGCGAGGGACTGCAACGCCAAGCCCGGTTGGAGACACTCCTTGAGGATAGCACAGAGACAGATATCCACGAAGCAGTGAGTCTCTTGGAAGAGGCGATGGAACTAGCCTCAAAAGACTATGAAGAACGGAACGTCGCAGGGCAACTCGCGGAAACACACTGGAAGCTCGCCAAGACGACTAAACAGGAAGTGGGCGTGACAGATGAGTGGTGGGAGCATCTTAACCAGGCAGCTCAGTACTACCGTCGAACCTTGCCTCGATACGCTGGGAAACAGGGCTTAGCGAAAGTCAAACGACAGCAGGGCAAGCAGCATCTCGCCGAGGGAGACGAGGCAGAAGCCCACGACTGCTTCGAAGAAATTGCCCGACTTGAGGACGAATACGATGTCCAACTGCTTACCGACGCTGATCAGCGCCGACTAAGTGAACTCCGGTAGTCAGCGACTCCACATCTAATTTTCATTCGATTATTATTTTCTGACAGCGTACGCTCTGTTTGAGCGCTGCAACACGGATCTACTCTGGTGGTTCGTCAACTCCCACGTATAGATACATAGTACGTGCTACTTGACGAAGATCGTGCTCAAAATCGGCAGGGTCTTGAGGCTGATTATCTGTCAGTTAGGACTCTCCAAGAACACAAGCCGGCTACTTCTCAACGAGGTACTCATCAGTGCTTCAGATCAGGGTATACAGATCCTCAAGAAAGGCCCGTACGTGGCTCTAACTGTTCGAATTTCAGGTGGTTCACCTGTTTTATTAAGGGGTAACTATACCCAGCCATCAGGTACTACTTCTACGACTTCGGAATTTGTTTCGTAAGCGGAGTCGATAGCCTGAACTGCATCGATAATTTCGCCGGGACGTGGGTCCTCAAGTTGGCTGTACACGAGCAGTCCGAACTCGCGGCCGTCACCAAAGAAGTCGCTATCGTTCGTGAGGATCACCCAGTCATTGTCTGCAGCATACATGGCGATCTCTTGATCTGAAGCGTCGGCAGAAAGTTTCTCCCGGACCGTGGAAACAGTGATGCCACCAGTATCACTCAGCGCATCTACGTACTTCTGCGGGACGTTCTGATCGCAGAGGATTTGCATCTACTTGAGATCTGCACACCTACTCTCCGCTTGCATGGCCTGCTGCCGGGCTTCTTCTTGTGCCTGCAGGGTTTCCATCAGTTCTGGATGCTCGTCATAGTATTCAACGGCAGCTTGAATCTGACTGACATCAATATCAAACTGCGCAGCCGCATCTTCGACGGACCACTCTCGCTCCCGTACGAGAGTGCCGATCTGGAAGACGCCGACGCGCGTCCCTTCAATTCGGGGCTTTCCGTGAAGCACGTCGGGCGTTTTTACGATGCGAACCGTGGTACTCATCTCATCTTGAACTACTGGTCACCCGGCAATAAGAGTTCCCCAGTTAGTAGACAGGGTCTTTGACGGCGAATCCAACGCGGTGACTCGGTTCGTCCCACGGCTCGATTCTAGCACGCACTAGTTGACGTATCTCTTGGTCGTCAGGCTCCAGTAGATCTGGATGAGATTGCTGGACTATGAGACTGACTTGGTGTTGGGTTTCTGAATTTTGGAGATACGGCGGCATAGGGTTCGGAACGGAAGTAATTGTGGTTTATTTACTTTTTGTCAAGTGTGGGTCGGAGATAGCCGCTACGTACCTGCATATCAAATGGCTCTCCGACGACGGCATTGAGTTCGTCAACACTCGTGATCTGATATGTTGCAACGTCTTTTGAGGCAGCGATCGTTGGATTATCAGATGGGACGTAGACAATACGTAATATATACGGGTGATCTGACTGACTCACGTGGAGCTTACACTGTTGATATTCGTTGGTAGATAAACGGATGCTAAATGGTGGGTTAGTAGTTGCAACGGATTTAATCTCGACCGGGCGTGGCGAAAACGAGGTACCATCTCGTGTTACTGGATCGATAATATCGAATCCTGGGCCTCGTTCTTCTGATACGTCAAGCAACGCAACCGACGCGAGATCAGCAAGGGAGCTGTCGGTTGAAATTGATGATTGCCAGTTAATGAACTCGTTCAAAAGCCGTTCTGAATCTTGATTGAGTAGCTGGAGAAGATCGCGGTCCCAGCGACGTTCAGTATGCCATTTATAATTAACAGCATTATTCCCGTCTTTAGTTTGTGTCTGATACAAGTTGTTAAATTGCTCAATAAGTATCTCTCCGCGTCCCGATTCTTCTTCTAACCAAGCAGCAGTGCGAGTTAGGATTTCGAGTGTGACAGCAACCTCAGCAAGTTCTCCTCTGCCAGTAAAAGATTGAGGTTGTCCGCCAGGACCACCGGTGGGTTTAGTTGAATCAGAAGGTTCAGGGGAAACAGTATCAGGTACTGACTTATCATCGATAATATCTAGCGAATGGATCTCATTGTTACGGAGATAGTTTGTTGCAGACGCAAAGGCTCGTTCTTTATGATCGGCTGACGCTTCAGTCGGCGATGGTAGCTGCTTGCCGTCAATAACGTAATCGCAGACAGCGGCTGCTGTCTGATCCGGAATCTCACTCGTGAGTTGAGACTTAAGACAGTCGAGTAGTGCAGTAACGCGATCGCCTTTGCAGAGATCGAGCCAGTACGTCCCGAATTCCTGGGTGGAAGCGTATCCTGGTAGTTCCTTGTGCCAAGTTAGCGTCGTCTCCTTGCTTTCTACTGCCTCATGCCAATCAGTCGGTGATTGGACGAAATCCGCATCCGTCTCGATCCACACAGCGTCGATGTGTGATAACCGACGACACTGGTTAGTGAGCGCCAAGGGAACAAAATCACCGGGTAGTTCACGCGAATGAACGGCGAACCATTCGATGAGGTCTTGTTTACGGTTCCCTGGTGGGAGTTCTATGATTCGTTCACGAATCGCCGTAGCCCCCTCAGGTCCAGGGTTGAAAAGTAGTGCAATTATCTCTTGAACCGCCTGGTCAGCACTGCGGCAACAGTTGAGATACGTTTGAAGCTCATCCGGTAGTTCAGAAAGGTCACTGTCGATTCGGACATCAATACTCAGTCGCTCAAAGAGATCAGTCTCTTCGTTTGATCTCTCCTGCAACTGCTTTGCTGCCCCCTCGACCGGTGGTCGCTGGTATTCGAGCCAATCAAGCAGATCAGCAGCAAGTTCGAGGCGGTTTCGAAGATTGGTTCGGCGCTGTTCCTCAAGGAATAGTTCGGCATCCTCAACAGGGTATGTTCCTTCAAGTCGGCGACGTGCTTGGGTATACTCATCCGCCTCTAATACATGCTGAATCGTTCCCAGGTGTCCGAACTGCTTCGTAAGGAGTGCAATTGCCTGAGTAAGGTCTCCGATGGCTGGCGTGCCGACCTCGGAAGCAACGATAGCGATCCCTTTCCGCTGCTCGTCGTGAGAGTTTGGCCCGTTCTCATCTGGAAGTAGATACGTGACGGATTTGGGATCAGAAAGATCAGCGCGAATATCGGCCGGTAACTGCTCTATAACAGCTATGTTGTTAATTCCAACTTGAAGCGTTTCTGCAGCAGACTGAAGACGGTCGTGACTTCGTGCCGAAATAATAGCCAAAAGAAGCGGTAGACGTGTTTCGAGCTTATCAGTCCACTCCTCTAGTTTTGACCGGCTTACAAACTCGCCTGTAGGACGTTTTCGGGAAGTAAATTCCTCAGCGGACAGTTGCGGTTCCGTGGCCGAAATCGATGGAATGTCAAGTGCCGTACCAGCGAACTCAGCAAACCCTGCCTGTTGAACTGGATGTTCAAACCGGTACCCTGGTCGGTCGTCATAGGCAGTCGAGAGTGCTGTTTGCACCCACCGGGTAGGGTTTTCACGCGGGTACCGCCAGACAGCTGATCCGCCGTGGTCACGAATCCACTCGATAGATGCCGTATACCACTCTTCTTCTCGTTTTAGTGGAATATGCGTGAGCGTGGATAATAGCTCATCCAATTTCGCCTCAACTGCATTAGCGTCATCTGGTGAATCCCACGCATCAAGGATCGGGCGAAGTAGCTGTGAGTACGCCCGCTTCCAATTTTCTACCTGTGAGGACGGAATTGAGAGCTGAACTGGCTCGTCTATTTCTTGCAACTCATCTGTATCAACATCAGCTAGTACCGCTTGTACCTGCTGCAGCCGATGCTCTGCGCCCGTAACGTTCAGTTCACCAAGCGGAACAACACCAAATTCAGCGAGAAGTGACTCACTTATAATCACATTTTCATCGTCAGGATCAACATGTGGGAATAGTCGCCATCCTGCCCTACCGCCACTTTCTGTCTGAATAACAGCGCAACTAAGCTGAGATCGCTGTGACTCCCAGGATTGCTGATCCTCAAGCGAGTCGGTTATCTTCACGATGGAGTCCCAAATCGGCAGTTGTCGTAGCTGTAGGTTTGCGACCGTTGGGACGGTTGTATCTCTCATCGAGCATCCATGATACCGACGGCAATACCACTTCGTTGTGAGCAGATTCTGACGGTACTCGTTGCTATACCTATCAAGAAGTGCCCGAACCCGTTCCGGACTCGCTTTGAGTGTCGCTAACTGGGCTGGGTCGAACCATGTCCAACCGATAAGATACGATTCTTGGTGCGATGAGTCTGCAGTTGTCGGAGCCCTTTCGCACCCGAGATGATTGATCGTCGTCTTGGGATGGTAGTTATAGCTCGTAATATATTGTGTGTAATCAGTAGCTTCGATTGCTGAGCGAAGACTTTCCCGGTGAGTCATTGCCCAAGCAGGCAGGGTATCATCACTCCATTCTGAGGGATGCCAGTGAGGAACTCCCTCGTCGAGTGGCGGATGTGTTTCCCCATGTAGCGGAAGATACCGAATGCCAGGGAGACTACTGACGCCGAGTAACGAGATCGCGCGAGCAAGTCCACGACGAGTTTCAGTCTCTGTCAAGTCTTCTGGAAACCCAGCCCAAGCATCGGCATCTCCTGTTGGATCGGGGAATGAGGTTGGACCGAATTCGCCGGTAGCCTGCCATTCTGGCTCCTCTGGCGTGTTCGAGCCGGCCCCTGAATCTGTTGTAGCTGCCTGAAGCGCTTCATGACGGAGCTGCTGCCAAGAATCAGGTAGTGAGAAATCAGATAGCTTCGTGTCGGGGAAAGCCGCTCCGCGAATCGCCGATCGACGGACCCCGAGTCGGAGTCGAAGCAGTGATCGACGATCTGTATTGGATAATGCGCTGACGAAGTGTGAGCGACTGCCGACGGAAAGCTCGGTTTGACCCAGTCCTTTAGAATCGACTTCTAGATTTGGGACAAGCGTAGCGAGAGCTGCAACGCTCCCGAGATCAAGATCACGCTTCGATGATTTGAATGTCTGCAGTAAGGCCTCGAACAGATTCGGAAGGTCATTGTATTCACGAACACCCCATGTACGAGTCTTACCAGCCTTGCTCAGTACATCTGTCGCTCCGCGTTGGGACTCCTGATCAAAAAAGAAGACATCGAACTCCCCGTGTTCTGGGGGGTAAAAAAAGGGCAGTGACTCGCGGTCTAATCCCCAGAGTACGGTTCGCGTTGATTGGGTTCCCCGCTCAATCTGACCACTGGGACTCGGTTCGATTGGCACGAGTTCAACCGTTTCATCGCTTCCAGCCTGCTCACAGGGGAGTAAATACACTCCCGGAAGCGTGTCCGCCAACCAATCTTTCTTCAACAGAGTTGCAATCGATATATCCAGCTCAGCGGCTGTTTCTTCGACAAGTTCTATCAGCCCCCCGAAGAGTTCTTGTCCGTGGCGTTGATTAACAGTTCGAGTTTGCACATACGTTTCCGATGCAGATGATTCGTTGACGGTGAGATTGAAACTCAGCCATTGTGCCCACTCTTTCAGCGCTGTCGTTGCTCGCTCTGTCCCAACGAATGCTTCCCACCGCTGAGACTGGCGCTCTGGGTTGTCTCGTTTTGATTGCAGCGTCAATGCAGCCCGGAGTGTCTCCGATGTCGGAACCGGATCTGTTCCCGTCGTTATCGCTGTAGTTCCAGACTTTTCTGCGAGCTCAACAGATGCCGCGATCGATTTGAAAACAGATCCCGACGGATATAATATGATGTTATCAACCTTTTCAGGCCCGTTTATTGTTGGAACTGCAACCGCTTCGCGTAGTTCTTCGACAATTTGTCGATGAAAGTGAGCAATGAGATCAGGTGTGTCTTTTAGTGATTGGGGCGCGCTATCCAGATCCGGGCCTGTATCAGGTAGCAACAGCCACGGATACCGGTTCCAGTGATTTACTGTATCGGGATCACACGCGAGCATGGCTGTTCCGCCCGCAACCCGCCCGAAAAGTTCTGCTCCGTGCTTGAGGACACGTTGGTTGTGTTCAGCGCTACTCCTGCTCAGATCTTTCCGCTCTGTCGTAACTCGAAACCGACCGTGGAAACAGACTGGGAGTGCATCATCTGTAGATGAAATAGGATAATAGAGATGTAACGGATAGCTTGCTCGCGCGGTTCCATCTGCATCCGTACGTGGGCGCTCAATAATGATTCGTGGTCGTGTCGTTTCAGTCCCATTCCATTCTGCTGTGTAACTGTCGTAAGTCAACGACTGAGCCCCACCATCAGTTGTTATTTGGACTTTGAATTTACGATGCTTTATGCCCGCATCTGGAATTGTATGTTGGGGCGTCGTCTCAGTGGCGTGCCAGTGCTCCGTTTCATTAGTCGCTTCTTGAGGAATTCGCTCAAGATACAGATCATCTATTTTACCGAGATTGATGAGTGTCTCTGGATCGAATCCTTCTGCCCGATCACCGTGATACGACAGTTTACCCCAAAGCTCATCGGCTCTCGCAGCTGGGTCGTTTGGTGGCTCAATCGGAGTCGGAATATCAAACGCGGATAACAACTTCCGCCACATATCGTCCCTGTATTCGATAAAGACTGCCGTTCGGAACGGTTCCGAGGGCGGTTCTGCGAATTGAGAAAGAGCTTCCTGCGGTGCAGTCAGCAGCTTATTCGCTCGGTCTGCAAGCGTCGCATTCGATGGGCCAGGTGACGACGGGTCAAGCGGCCACGGAAACCAGAATAAAGGCGCTTTCCCGAGATCATCATTCAGGGGGACGGGATCACTGCTGAACTGTTCATGCGGATCAAACAAACCGTTCTCAGCGGCTTCATAATAGGGTCCTATTAGTCCATCATCGAGATTTAGTTCAGCTGGTAGTTCATGGCCGAACCGTGCTGCGACCGCTGCAGTGATGTAAGCTCGACTGTACCTAACGCGTAGGGTATCCGAATCCTCGGCGCGTCTTGACCAGACTTCAAAGTCGTCCCCGACGGCAACGGTCGATTTGAGACCGACGCCAATGTGACCGACAGAATCAGAGTCCAAATCGACGCCGGCTGTTTCATCATCTTTTTGATCCGTCTTATTGGACTCACCAATCATTTTCACCGCTCGCTCCGTATCTTCGTCGAGTAGATCGAACGGCTTGCCAGTGTTCGCTACTAGGATCCCTTCGTCAAGGATTCCGACATAGACTTGGCCCGGCCCGGACGGTTGAATGGCATCCCGAGCATTTTGTATTAATTCAATCAGCTCTCTTCCTTCATGACTTCGAGCGATCTTCTCCTCGCTATTTCCATGGCTAGTTAATTCAGCGTCATACGCATCACGAAGACTTTGATTTCCCTCAGCCGCATCTGCAAGAGCATTGAGCCGAGAATTCACACGCTGCTCAAGCCACGTCGCATAACGCATCGGATGGGTAATGGGCACTCACCGAACTACGAAAGTATCTGATAAGTATGTTTTGTCGCTCTCATTATCGACGATGCTATCACTACCCACCCGTCTCGACCGTGATCTCGTAGAAGTACTCAGTATACGTGCGATTCAGACTCGGTACGCTTTGACTAACTGAGCGATCCGTCAGGGACCGCATGTTAGAGGTATCCACCTCTACCTGTTTGTTTCTCAGAAATTTCTGAACTGTGTGACCGAGCGAGAAGGGTTCTAGTGCGTGGTGAAACATGATTCGGACAGCCCCCAAACTATATTTCCCGTGTTTTATTCACCCCTCACATGGACGACCCCCTCTGGAATGCGATCGAAACAGACCCTGATGAGCATCGAAGTTTAGCCGAGAAGGAACAACAATTTCTCTTGACCGGTGATTCAGGTACAGCTCCCGTCTCTGATATGGAAGATCGGATTCATGCCAAAGCGAAAAAACTCCCCGACCGATTTCAGCAATTGGTTGACGACATCTCGCTACTTTACTTCCACGGTTATCTAGACAATGCTGATGACGACCTCTGGGAAGATCTTCTTTCTATCACGAACCGCTCACAAGTAGTTCGACAGTCACCGATCGCTCGAACAGCACATCAACACTCAGGCCCAGAGTTAGAGCTCGGCTTTGAGATCGGGAGTCTCATCCGGTTCATTCACTACGACCCGGTACCGGCAGAGTTCGTTTGGGGAATCATTATCGGGCTTATTGGAGAGTCTGACCGTGACTGGGAAAACGAAGCGCGGAACATGGCCGAGTTGTTTGGAGAACTGGAAGACTACTACGAGACTCGACTGGTATCTGCAGGTAGAGCAGCCCGCGAAGATGATGGTTTCCGAGAGGAACGAAGTCAAATCCGAGAATTACTACGTGAACAAGGATTTGATCCCGCACCACCCATCGTTGACACTGTTTTGCAAGAATATACGAGAGGGGAGACTGCCACTAACCTTGAATCTCCAACAAAATCATCATCAACTGATCCGAACCCAGCAGAACATCCTGATCCACCGGCTGTAAGTCCATCCTCAGAAGACATTCACCGGACCGGTTTAGAGTCTATTGTGTCCAGACTGGTAAACCAAACACAGCTCCGAAGTATTGATCGTCTTTCTAAGGATTTGAGAGAGGACGTGTTCCACATACAGAACCGTGAAATTTGGAGTGTTGACTTGGATGAACTTGTCTGCTTCTTGGGAAAGAATGGAAAGACGAGTATTCAGGATTTGAACGAAACAAAAGCCAATAGGCATAGCAAGACGCGTGCCCTTCGAATCCTTTCCTACACGGATTCCACCGTAGTGAATCGCCCTGTTACCCAAGAGGACTCGAATGCGAACTGGACACTAACTCCTTACGGTCAAATCCTGTACAAAACTCGGATTGAGTATTACTCTACGAACTGGATATACAATGTGATTGCTGAACCAGAACGTCTTGAAGACGACATCGCATCGCTCATTTCTCGCGTGATAGAGGATGAAAGCGAGCCATAGGGTAGTTGCAACAGAAATCAACTGTCGTTTCTGTTCACTCGTCTTCCGCCAGTTACTCGGAAGCTGCGACAACAGCGCCTCAATAGTGGAATCGTCGACGCATCTTTGTTCTCACAGTCAATTAACGCCTCAATGCGGACATCTTGACTGTTTAGAATGTGAAATCTAGGATCCACGCCCGATTCTAATCACCGCCACGACATGAGCAATGATCATCCAAGGGATGCGTCAAATTAGAACCGATAACGTCTGGAAACGCACCTTTGTCCAAGACGGAGTAACAGTTACGGGTGACTTCGAGGACAGCGGGTCCCCGATCTCCGGGGAGCGACTTAACAGCTAATGAGGCTCTGTTGAAATCCTTCAAGGCTGATACGAGGTCGGTACTGAATACAACGCGCGTATCTCGCACCGAGCAATCTTGAGAACAGAGCAACCGAA
>NZ_FZNQ01000023.1 GCF_900188065.1 Halorubrum vacuolatum | reverse complement strand
TCCGCTCTCGCTCCCAACATTCAAGATCTGCGGTATCCAACGTCTCTCTGAGCAGTTCTGGTGACAGCATAGACAACTCAAACCACGAACTGCTCACTTCTTAAACTGGCTTAACTAGACAGTGCCCCTGACCCTTTAGGGTCAGGATGAATCCAACAATTCCTACGCCATCCACCCTCGATAGCGAGGCCGGATATTCCACCGTTCTTAAACCGAACCTTTACAAAAAAGTGAGTATAAGTGCTTATACAGGCGTTCAGAATGCTGGAAGTCCATCGCACCCACCGAGCGAAAATCCTCAACCACGGTCAGGTAGCGGAATCGCTCGACCGGCACGGATGGTCGGCCAGCAAGCTCTGGAACGTCGCTAACTACCACTCCCGCCAAGTGTGGGAGGAGACGGGCGAGATCCCCGGCCACGGCGACCTCAAAGACGAGTTGAAAGGTCACACCAACTACAAAGGGCTGCACTCGCAGTCCAGTCAGCGCGTTCTGGAGGAACTCGCTGAAGCCTTCAACTCGTGGTACAAAAAGAGGAAATCTGATGATCGAGCGAATCCGCCCGGCTACCGCAAGAAAAACTACTACGACGACGAGGGGCGCCGCGTCCACGAAGAACACCCGCGTTCGACGATAACGTGGAAGCAAAACGGCATCAAACACGACTCGAAAAACAACCGGGTTCGCCTCTCGAAGGGTGCGAATCACAAGGAACACCCGAAAGCGTGGGAATACATCCTCGTCGAATACGAGACGCGACCCGGCGTAACAGTCGAGAACCTCCAACAGGTCAGAGCAGTCTACGACAAGGCAAAGCGACGATGGGGACTGCACCTCGTCTGTAAAGACGAAATTGAGACACCCACCGCTCCCGGCAATAAGACGGCTGGCATTGACCTCGGCATCTGTAATTTCGCGGCGGTCGCGTACAGCACCGAGGAAGCCGACCTGTACCCCGGAAATCGCCTGAAACAGGACGGATACTACTTCCCGAAAGAAATCGCCAAGTGCGACGATCCGGGTGGTGAGCGGGCCACTCTTTTGCATCATAAGTGGTCGGAGCGTCGAACCCACTTTTTCCATTCCTTGGCGAAACACATCGTAGAACGGTGTGTTGAACAGGAGGTTGGACGAATACACATCGGGAAGCTCGCGGGTGTCCGTGAGGAGGAAAGCGGGGACTCGAAAAACTGGGGCAAACACGGCAATCTCGATCTGCACGGATGGGCGTTTGACAGGTTCTCGAACGTCCTCAAATACAAAGCGAAAGTCGAGGGGATCGAAGTCGTAGAAGTATCTGAGCGGGACACGAGCAAAAGGTGTTGTGTGTGCGGTAGAGAAGACGAGAGCCAGCGTGTCGAACGCGGCTTGTACGTCTGTGAAGAGTGTGATGCGGCGTTCAACGCTGACGTGAACGGGGCGGAGAACATTCGGCTCGAGATAAATCAAAGTAACTCCGAGTCTGCACCCGATTTAGGTGGAGATAGGAGTACCGGCTGGTTGGCACAGCCCGGAGTTTACCTGTATGACTTGTCCAGCGGATTCCAACCGCAGGAACAAGTGGTAGACTGCAAACCGTAATATCCCAATCCAGCGGTGCGGTACCGTGGGATTCCTCCGTCTTAAGACGGAGGAGGATGTCAATAATATATGGATGGCCAACGTGAACATCCCATAGGAGCCAGATGATTAGCGCACGACTTCGGATCAGACTCCCGGAAGGTATCTGGGTAACAAAGGTATCTCAGAACTTCCCACGAGCGACGTTCAGACTTCTCTCGGGATATAGGATCGGAGATAGAGCGCTGGAACTGGGTGAAGTCGTTACCGATACTCCGAACGAAGTCGTCGAAGCAATGCAAAACCAACCGACAATAACGGAGTACGAACTGTTGGAGTCGAATGACAGGAGAGCACTCGCCAAGTACGAAACGACGGATATCGCGTTGTATGATTTCGTTGAGGACTCCGTAAAGCGGATAGAGTTTCCTGTCGACGTACAAAATGGCTGGTATGAATTCAATCTGACGGGGACACGTGACGAACTAGCGGATCTACAGGACGCTCTGGACTCCTCTCCGACGGCGTACGAATTGCTCTCGCTCGTTAAAACCACAGATGCTGAAAACCTGCTCACAGAGCGCCAGAGAGAGGTCATCGAAACAGCTGTACGAATGGGCTATTTCAATGTCCCGCGTGATTCTACCCTCGCAGAACTAGCTGACGAGCTCGCCGTCGACAAATCGACAGCAAGCACGATTCTTCGACGAGGTGAGGCACAACTTATCAAATCATTTCTTAGTCTTCCCCAGTGATTCAGCGGCCGATAGTGCCTTGGCGTGTAACCGGGGCCTCAGGGTTCATATTGAACGCGACTAGCATCGAATCTTCGGTCGCAGTGACGATCACATCGTTGTCGTCAGCAACGAGCGCACCCTCGGTGTATCCGACGGATGTATCGCCAATATCGACGGCTCCGTCGAAGACGTAGAGGTAGGTATGCCACCCAGCCCGGGACGGGATCGTGACCGTGTCGCCGACTGCGAGTTGGCAGTCGTAGAAGTCGACGTCGTTACGGACGAACAGCGGGGCGTCGGTTCCTTCGGGGCCAAAGAGATGCCGCCAGTCACCAGCAATTGGGTCGGGGATCGGTTCGTGCTGGATCCCCGGCTCAAGACCGAGACTGTGGGGGCGAACGAAAATCTGGAGCATTCGCAGCGGTGGGTCATCAGCGAGCGTTTCCTCTGAGTGCCAGAAGCCGCTCCCGGCGTTCATCACCATTAGGTGCTCGGGATCAGTGATGAGATTGTTACCCTGCCGGTCATCGTGACGCATTACGCCATCGGGAACCCACGAGATGATCTCCTCGTTGCGGTGTTGATGCATCCGGATAAGCGTCCCCGGATCCATGAACGACTCGACGACGGTCGCGAGCGGGCCGTAGCCGTGATCGTCGTGGTTGGGAACCGCACGCCCGGGAAAATTGAAGTGGATTCGGAACTTTCCTTGATTCTGCGAGATATCCGTTCGCGGCGCTGTATGAATGAAAGACAGTGTCTGCGTCGAAGATGATTTGTCCATTATTCAGTATAGTCGCTCAGCCGCTAAATGGGTTCTGCGTGGCGCCTCGTGACTGTGTGTGATTTACACCTCATTACGCCGGCTTAGAGGGAGACACTCATACTCAGCGTGGACAGAAAGTCATGGCTGGATTCTATTCTCCAGTACAGACACAATATCTTCGAGATCAAAAAGGCGAAGATTGTCACGGTCAGTTGCGGCTTCCTCAATGGAGCGCTTGAATCCTGAGCGACTGAAGAGAGCAAATTCGTACGTCGGCTCACCACCAGTTGATGGTGTCCAGTCGATATGCGTCACGTCGTCTTCGAGATCAGCAAGTACATCATAGCCAAGTGGAGAGTTGGTGAATTTCACCTCGCCAGCGATGAGCGTGGAACCGTCCGTCGGCGCGACGACGTCAATCTCCCGGCCCTTATACCACCACTGGCTTGGCATCTGTGTGAGTTGATAATCAGTGTACAGCTCCGGTACAGCTTGGTGACAGAGTGACTCAAACGTTTCACTGACGAAGTCAGCTATCTCTGGCTCGATAAGATCTGTATAGACGTTCTCACCGTAGAGTTCATACTGACCGCCCCGGCCGTAGAGATATCGGAAATAGAATCGGAACACAGGGTCTCGAATGTGGTATCGAGTCCGCTTGCTGCGTGCTGGATCGGCGAGCGCGGGATGGTGTTTTTCGATGATTTGGAGGGTTTCTAACCGGTCGAAGTAGTAGGACGTATTGGTACTCTCGATGCCGGCTCCCTGCGCGATTTCGTTCCGGCGACGGTTTCCACTCGCCATCGACTCCAGCACGGAGAAATATCGGTGTACTTCGTTGAGTTCCATCTGGAGAACCGTCTCAGGTTCGTTGTGGAGAGAACCTTCCGGATCGCACAGCAGTCGTGTGATGTTTTCTCCAAGGTCTTGTGAGGGATCAAGGGGGCTGAGGTATCGAGGTGTGCCGCCGAAGATCCCATAGACGAGTACTCGGTCCTCAGGATCGTATGTCGGGACAAACTCTTGGATAGAGTGAAACGGTAGGTGACTGAGTTCAATACGACCGTTCGGTCTCTGGGATACGCGACCGTACAGTGGTGCCCCGCCTTCGAGCACGTGGGTATGGATCATGCCGATTGCGGAGCCGGTGAGGACGAGCGTCGCTTGACTCTCCTCAACAGCAGTATCCCATAGATGCTGAATGATGGACGGAAGCCCGTCGTTCGATTCAATGAGATACGGGAATTCGTCAATGATGATAATGGCGTCCTTGTCTGTGAGATATCTCAACAGTAGTTCCCATTCCTCTTTGACTGTGGTAATATCTGGATAGACCGTCGCTGCAGCCTCGACGAATCGTCTAAGCTGTGTCGTAGGTGTCCCCTGAACAGCCTGATAATAGACGGCGTCATCGCGGTTGCTAATGGATTGACGAACGAGTGCAGTCTTGCCGATCTGGCGACGTCCGTAAATGACTGCCAGCTCGGCAACGTCACTTTCATAGAAGGTCTGCAACCGATCAAGTTCGTCGAGACGGTTCACGAACTGTTCCATACCCCTCCATCTAGTGGCAGGTACATATCTTCTTTGAGTTAGTGCTTCAGCTATAATAGTTTGAACTATAATAGGATATCCAACAGACAGAGCAAGATCAGCGAGACGAGCAAGCGTGTCCTCAAAGCCGAGTTACTTCCAAGTCATAATCAACAGATTCTCACACAGAATCCGTGACTCATCAATCGTCCACTCTTGTATACCAGTTGGATTCGACAAGTTGATCTGTTAGTCACGTGCGCGGGAGTAGCCATCCCGCATGGGCACTACCACTTACGCCGTGGGGCACAGTATTATTTCGTCCCCGCCATCATTCAAATGTAAGCGAATCGCATGACACCGGCGACCCCCATCACGCAGCGTGACGAAATCAGATCGGCCGAAAAGGGGGTCCTTTATAAGCGTTGTACTGCCGTCTGCCAAATGTTGCCCGTCACGCAGAATGATGAGCGCTGGAGGATTTGAACCCCCGACAACTTGGTCCGAAGCCAAGCACTCTATCCAGACTGAGCTAAGCGCCCTATCGGCAAGTTCACGCTCGTCGATTTAAGTCTCGCGATTCGAATCCACCACACGTCGGGAGATTTTCACGCTCAAGGGACGTGATCAAAAAGAATATTATCCGGAGCGGATATCTTACATGTAGTTGATGGCTCCCGGTAGGATGACCCCCGCATCGAACGGG
Source organism: Halorubrum vacuolatum (assembly GCF_900188065.1). GTDB lineage: Archaea > Halobacteriota > Halobacteria > Halobacteriales > Haloferacaceae > Halorubrum > Halorubrum vacuolatum. The sequence goes on along the minus strand of NZ_FZNQ01000023.1, from coordinate 32,454 downwards.
GAGTCGCGGTCGATCGACCCCCTGTCGAGGCACGCCTATGTATGACCTCGCCCCGCACCTCGAGACGGAGGTCGCTCCCGGGACGAATCTGCTCATTATGGGGCCCCCGTTGACCGGAAAGCGGAAGCTCGCGATGGACGTACTCGCCGACGGGACCGAAGTCGGTGACGGGGCGATCATCGTGACGACGAAAGACGGCGCCGATCGGGTGTTGAAAGACTACGCAACACGCACCCCTTATGAAGGCAAACCAGTCGCCGTCGTCGACTGTGTGACGCGACAGCAGGCCGTCGGTGACGTCCGTGACGACGACCGGATCAAGTACGCCTCCTCGCCGGTCGACATGACAGGTATCGGGATCAAACTCTCGGAGTTCCTCCAGGCGTTCTATCGTGACCGGGGGATCGAGCGAAACCGGATCATGGTCCACTCCCTGTCGACGTTGCTGATGTACTCGGACCTCCAGACGGTGTTCCGCTTTCTGCACGTCTTCACCGGTCGTCTCCAGAGCGTCGACGGCCTCGGACTCTTTTCGATCGACTCGACGGCACACGACGACCAGACGATGAACACCCTCAAACAGCTCTTCGATGGCGTCGTCGTGCTCTCGGAGGAGGGCGAACCACGGATCCGCGTGGCCGAGTGAAGAACGGCACGGAATTATTACTACACGGACCGCGTCTTTAGGGATAACCATGCTATCCGACGGCGAACTCGAGGCGTTCTTGGAAAGCGACACGCTCGCCGTGATCGGCTGTTCGAGTACGCCCGGAAAGCCGGCACATGACGTGCCAGCGTATCTGCAGCGGCAAGGATATCGGGTGATCCCGGTCAATCCCTTCGCCGACGAGATACTCGGCGAGCCGACATACGAGACGGTCGGTGCGGTCGACGCGACGATCGATCTCGTTGAGGTCTTTCGGCCGAGCGCGGAGATTCCCGAGGTGCTCACGTCAGTGCAGGCACGACACGCAGACCGCGGCGACGCGGAACGTGTTTGGCTCCAGCTCGGCATTCGACACGATGAGGCGGTGGCCGAGGCGCGCGCGAACGGGCTCGCGGTCGTGCAGGACCGCTGTCTCAAGGTGGAACATCGGCGGCTGCAGGGATGAGTTCCGGATACGACGCAGGGGTGCCGTGAGCGGCGACGCTATCCGGTCCATTCCTCGAAGGACCGATAGACGCCCTTCGAGAGGTATCGCTCCGATGAGTCGGCAAAGACGGTCACGACCGCATCGTGTGGGGCGTCGATCTCGCCGGACGCAACGGCCTCGGCGACACGCTTCGCGGCGAGGCTATTTGCGGCCGCAGAGGAGGCGACGAGCTGCCCCTCCTCGGCTGCCAATCGAGCCATCTCCTCGTGGACGTCCCGATCAGCGATCGCGAAGACGTCATCGACGAGATCGGGATCGAACAGCTCGTTCGTCTGGATGTCGTGCGTGCCGATCCCCTCCGTTTTGTAGGAGGCGTGCTCGACGTCCTCGCCGAGGAATTCCCGGTAGGCGGACCCCTCGGGTTCCACGGCGACGACATGGGTATCCGGGTCGCGTTCACGGAAATACCGGGCCATCCCCATGAGCGTCCCCGCGGTTCCACAGCCGGCGACGACGGCGCCGACCTCACCGTCGAGCGCTTCGTCGACCTCGGGTGCGGTGGTCTCGTAGTGTGCCTCGGCGTTGAGCGGGTTCGAGAACTGCTGGGGAACGGCCGCGTTATCGAGTTCGGCCGCCAACTCGTGCGCGCGCTCGATGGCATAGCCCATCCCGTCCTCCGTCGGCGTGTTGATCACGTCGGCGCCGAGCGCGCGCATCAGCTGTTGTTTCTCGATCGAAAAGCGTTCGGGGACGACGAAAACCGCCTGTAAGTCGAGTTGTCCAGCGGCGACCGCGATCCCGATGCCGGTGTTACCGGCCGTCGGCTCGATCACGGTCCCCCCAGGAGCGAGATCGCCCTGCTCAAGCATGCGTTCGAGCATGTATTTGCCGATCCGGTCTTTGATGCTCGCACCGGGATTGAACGACTCAAGCTTCGCGTAGACGGGGACTGACGCCGACGAGTCATGAACGCGGACGAGCGGCGTCCGTCCGATGGTCTCAAGCACCGAGGAGAGCGGTTCACGATGGGTGGTCATGGGTGAGTTGTGTACGGGTTTCTTGATCTGTCATCCGTTCTGTAGTATCCGGGAACCGCGTTACTCCAGTACTGGTCCTTAGGCATCTACTTCCGCGGTTGTGGGTCTCGGTGGTGTCGAAGCCCGTAGTCTGCTCAAGACGTCTCCGCCTCGTCGGCGCCGTCGGCGGTCGCATCGGCGGTGTCGTCATCCGACGCGGCCTCGATATGTTCGGCCTCGACATGTTCGGCCTCGATATGTTCGGCCTCGGAGATGTGCGCCTCGGCGCTCGTCGCCTCCAAGTCGACGCCGACTTCCTCGGCGATCGCGTTCAGGATGGCACGCTGTTCGGCCAGCTCGTTTTCGAGCCGGCCGACACGTTCGGCGGTGTCCGTCACGGTCGTCTGGGTGTGCTGTACTTCATCGCGGAGTTCGTTGAGCTTCTGATAGGTCTGTTCCGCCTTGTCAGCGAGCGTCTGGATCCGCTTTGCCGTGTCTCCGAATCCCATGCGACGCCGTTCTCGCTCCGGATACCTGTGTGTTCCGTTCGACAGTACGCGCATGAACCGTTCGGTTCGGCCGACGAGGACTTTATATCGCCCCTCACCTGAATCCCGTTATGAGCGTCGAGCGGATCCTGTTGACGAACGATGACGGCATCGACGCCGTCGGGTTGCACGCCCTCTATGAGCGACTCTCGGAGAACTACGAGGTGACGACGGTCGCACCCGTCGAGGACCGCTCCGCTGTCGGACGGGTGCTCTCCGGGACGGTCGACATCGCGGAACATGAACTCGGCTACGCGATCGAGGGGACGCCGGCGGACTGTGTCGTTGCGGGGCTCGGAACGCTCGTCCCGGAGGTCGACGTGGTCGTTTCCGGCTGCAACAAAGGTGCCAACCTCGGGGCGTACACGCTCGGCCGTTCAGGAACCGTCTCCGCCGCGGTCGAGGCGGCGTTCTTCGGTGTGCCCGCCATCGCCGCGTCACTTTATATTCCCGGCGATGAAGACTGGTGGAAACGCGAACTTTCCCACGCGGAGTTCGCCCACGTTACCGACGCTGTCGAGTTCCTCATCGAACGAGCGACGACGGCCGGCGTATTCGAGACGGTCGATTACCTCAACGTCAACGGTCCGCCCGCCGAATCTGACCGACGCGCGCCGATGCGGATCACGGACCCCTCGCCGATCTACGACCTCGGCGCGGAACGGGACGGCGACCGTATCGAACTCCATGACCGGATCTGGGGTCGGATGTTCGACGGCGAGGTGCCTGACCCGGTTGGCGTTGACCGACGGGCGGTCCTCGACGGTGAAGTATCGGTTTCGCCGCTTTCTATCACTCCACCAAGCGAACCGAACGGGACACTCGAAACGCTGCTTGCGGAGTACGAACCGGACGCGTGAACGGCGAGGCTTGCTCCTCGACTCTCCGTACCGTCGGCGAGGCTGTTCCGTCCGGTATTCACAGACACAGAAAACCATAAGTTATCCCTCCATTCAGTAATATTATGTTTCTGATCGCCCTCCATCCGCCATGGCCTACGAGATGGATGGACGGACCGCGATAGTGACGGGCGGAGCATCCGGAATCGGTCGTGCGACCGCCCGTCGTCTCGCGGACGAGGGGGCCGATGTGGCGATCGTCGACATGGATGTCGATGGTGGGGAAGCCGTCGCCGAGGAGATCCGTGCAAGCGGCGGATCCGCACGCTTCATCGAGACCGATGTCAGCGATGAGGCCGCCGTCGAGTCGATGGTCACGGAGACCGTCGAGACGTTCGGTCCGCTCGAGCTCGCGTTCAACAACGCGGGGATCGAAGGCGACACGACCCCGACCGCTGAGCAGAGCGTCGACAACTGGGATCGGGTCATCGATACCAACTTAAAAGGGATCTGGCTCTGTCTCAAACACGAACTCCCACAGTTGATCGAAAACGGCGGTGGAGCGGTCGTCAACACCTCCTCGATCTCCGGTCAGACCGGTGCCGGATCGGCCCCGTACGTCGCCTCCAAACACGGGATAATCGGCCTCACACGGACCGCAGCCGTCGAGTACGCCGACGCGGACGTGCGCGTGAACGCGATCTGTCCGGGAACCGTCGAGACGGGCGTCTCACGTCGATTCCGCGAAAAGAGCCCCGAGGCATTCGAGCAGTTCATCGGGATGCATCCGATCGGTCGTATCGGCCAGCCGGAGGAGATCGCCGACGCGGTGGCGTGGCTGCTTTCGGAGGAAGCGTCGTTCGCGACGGGCGGGATCTTTCAGGTCGATGGCGGATTTATGGCGCTCTGACCGGGGACACGTCCGAAAAGGGACCACATGTGGATGCGGGTTGCTACCGGATAAAAAGGGGAGAACGCGAGGGAACAGGAGCAGCGGTCGATCAGTTCGCCGTATCCTCGGCGAGCGAGGAGCGGATCTCCCGTGTCGCCGGTACGAGCACCCAGAAGGTAACCGCACCGATGATCATGAGCCAGAAGAACACGTCGCCGGCGAGGATCCCGATCTCATCGTACACGCTCTCTGCAGCGCGCGGGTCGGCGAAAAGCTGGCTGATGTCGTAGAAGCTCGGCGTGCGGTACCACCCCGCGAACGTGAGCCATCCGAATCCCCCGAGACAAAAGAGGGCGAGGCCCTTCATGAACTCGTCTGCCATTGGCTTATTCTTCGCCGGAGCCCTCTTGAGCCTTTCCTTCGCCCGAGTCCGTCCGAGCGTCCCCCTCGTCGTCTTTGGACCGTTTCCTGCCCATCCCCTGTGCGCGGAACCGGGTCCCGAGCACGTAGATGGCCGTCCCGAGCAGGATAGAGAGGACACCGAAGATCACGAGGATCGCGGTCAACACGTCCTCGGCGGGCGCGAGCCCGACGGTGTCGAGGACGACGAGGATCACGCTGCGGATGAAGCTGATCTGCAGCGTCGCCGCGTCGATGAGCGTGAAGCCGATGAAGTAGGTGACGATCGCCGCCAGCGTCGAGAAGACGGTCACCACCTTATAAATCCGGAGCGGCACGACGATCTCGCGACCGTCGGGACCGACCCGCGGGCCGATCGGCTCGTTGCGTGGGTCCTCCGGGTCGTCCTTCGCGATCGGGTCGCCGGTCTCATCGACCGCCTGAAAATCGTCCCGTGAGTCGGTAGCGTTCGTATCGGTCATGCGGAATCGGTGGGTCGTATGGAGCAAACGGCGGGAGGCGGGGAGACGAGTGGGCGGTCGTCGCTTACTTCGGCGGCCGAAGCATGTAGTACCGGCGGTTGAGGTCGTACATGTAGCCCTCACGCATCGTCTTGAGGACGGCGTACGTGACGATCCCGCCGAGGACCGGCAGCAGGAAGACGAGGTTCAACAGGAGGTCGAGCCCGATGGGCACGAGGTTCTGAATGGCGAGCACGCCGAGCGTGACCGAGAAGATCACGCCAGCGACGCCGAGGGCGGCCCAGAAGGGCTCCTCGACCGGCCGTCGTGCCGATCCCTTGTTCAGGAAGGGAACGAGTCCGATGATGCCGAAGATGACGCCGTGGGCGACGAGACCGTACAGCTCGTCGGACATCACCTTATCGCCACCGAGGACGGCGATTTCGGGGTTGATCGGGTCGAGGTGCAACAGTCCGAACGACCAGTAGAGATACCAGTCGGGCAGGATGATCGCCGGCGTCACGCCGGGGTTCGCCGGCTCACCGAAGTGTGGCGGTAACAGCGCGGAGACGAGCAGCATGATCCCGACGAAGAAACTCGAGATCGCGAGGTTGCGGATCGTCTCGTGGGGCCACGTCGGGAAGCCGAGGACGTCGCGTTCGACGTACGTCGAGGCGGCACGAAGGTCCTCGTCCTCGCGGCGGGAGCGCTCGAAGTACTGGTAGGTGAGCTGTGAGAGCCCTTGGCGTCGCTCCTTACGCTCGGTCCAGGTGGGCGTCTCGTCGTCCGGCGGGACGGTCGCCGGCGGGCCGCCGTCGGTGCGCGCTTGATCGTCGGTGCCACCGTCGGTCATCGCCCGGTATTCGGTTGCGGTCCCGGACGAGTCGGTCGGCGTGTGGGTGTCGTCGGTCATGGTATCAGTGTGGCTCCGCGATGCCCTGCACCCAGACGATGCCGACGTGGAGCGCGATGAGCGCCGTGACCACGAACGGCAGGATGAACACGTGCAGGATGTACATTCTCACAAGCGTCGCCTGTCCGAGGGTGAATCCACCGAACAGGAGTTGTGCCGCCCACTCGCCCACTAAGGGGGTCGCAAGCGCCATCTCGACGCCGATCTGTGCGGCCCAGAAGGAGAGCTGCTTCCACGGGAGCACGTAGCCGGTGAACCCGAACAGAAGCGTCAGCCCGATGAGCACGATGCCGAGGATCCAATTGACCTCACGGGGCTCCTTGTAGGAGCCGGTGAAGTAGACCCGCAGCATGTGCAGGAACACCGCCGCGACCATGAACTGGGCGGACCAGCGGTGGATCGACCGGAGCATGAACCCGAACTGGACGTCCTGCATGATCTCGATGACGGAGTCGTAGGCGGCCGTCGGGTCACCCTGTGCGACCGCGCCGGCCGTCGAGGGCGAGTAGTAGAACCCGAGCAGGGCACCCGAAACGGCGGCGACGAGGTACGCGAGGATCGATAACGAGCCCAGCGAGTACAGCGGGTACCAGTACCAGAACTTGTTGTCCAGGTCGTACTGTTCGGTGTGGCTTTTCGGCATCTGGAGGTTCGCCCGGTAGTACATCGTCTCCAACAGCTCCAGATAGTCGACGATGCGGAGGCGTTTGTCCAACCAGATGAGCGTGGTGAGGAACGCGGTCTCGATGACCGTCAGGTCCTGGCTTTTGAGCCACGCGTTGTGGTCCATCTCGTCTTGTTTTTTGAGGCTCATTGTGGTGTCACCGCTTGTAGTAGGGGTAGATCGCGCGCTTCACCGTGTCCCAGGCGTTTCCGGCATCGAGTTCCACGCCGTCCTTCTGATCTTCACGCACGTAGAGGTCCTCCCACTTCCGGCGGCGCTTCTTGACGATCATGACGTCGGGAAGGAACTCCTTGCGGTACAAAAGCAGGATGAAGCCGAGATCGATGAAGATGAGCGCGAGCAGCGCGCCCATGTACATGTTGCCGAACTCCGTCGACGCCCAGCCGAACATCAGCCCGTAGACGAATAAGAAGACGAAGACGACCTCGATCACCGTGAGGAGGACGATGGCGATGGCGGCGGTCGTGCTCTCGCGGGCCGGCTCGTACCGGTGAATGTCCCCATAGGAGGATCCGCTCGAACTCATCGGCTCCCTCCGTGTCCGGTGTGGGCGGACTCCCCGTATTTCAGCATGTAGAACGTGAAGACGAAGGTCAACACGATCCCGAACATCGTCGCGATGCCGACCCAGTGGGCGTGAAGGGGAACGCCCCACTGGCCGACGTCCTCCGGCCAGCCGTCATCCGGGCCCTCCTCGATGACCGGAACGTCGTCGCCGACGGCGATCGCGCCGAACATATTGACGCCGCGGTGTGGCGTGCAGACGTAGCCGGTTCGTCCGGGCTCCTCGAGGGTCGACTCGTAGATGAACCCCTCCTCGTCGACCGTGTCGCTCTCGAGGTCGTGAGTGTTCTCGAAGTCGGTGTTCTCCTCGTCGGTGACGACGTTGTGGGCACCGCCCTCTCCGGTCCACTCCCAGACCACGGTCGTTCCCTCGTCTATCCAGATCCCGGCCGGTTCGAAGGCGAGGTTCCCGCCGTTCCCCTCGGCACCGACGACCACCTCGACTTCGTCCTGTCCCCGGAGGTCCGCAAAGCCCCCGTCGATGCCGTCGAGATAGCCTTCGAAGTCCGGGCGGTCCTCGGCCGCGACCGTGCCGGTTGCTGCGGTCGTGGCGGCGACCGCGGCGGTGGCACCGCCGGCCGTTCGCACGAATTCCCGCCGTTTCATACACGACTCTCTCAGGACGGGTCGCGCTTAAACCCACCGACTATCGGCGGTCATTGGGGACACTCAAGGGCCCCTGAGGATGCCGAAAACGGCCGTTTCAGCGATCGTCGTTCTCGTCGGATTTGGCGGGCGAATCGAGGGGGACGAACTCGGGCCGTTCCTCCGCCTCGCGGAGCGCGCGAAGCCGTCCGCGATACTCCTCCGCGCGGAACCGATCCGACAGGCGCGCGTTCGCGACCATCGCGAAGAGGAAGACGCCGATCAACAGAAAAAGGATCCCCACGGCGGGTGCGACGATCGTGTCCACGTCGAGGACGATCCACGCGCCGAGAAGCGCGACCCCGGCGATCACCTGCAACGCCGCGACGATCTGGATCATCAGGTTGCCAAATTCCCCGGAGCCCTGCGGCACCGTCTCCGGGTCCGGCAGCGACCAGTCGTCCGGCGGTTCGGGGACTTCGTACTCCTCCATGGCGGCGAGCGCGACGACCGGCTCGACGTCACGCATCACCGTCCCGCGGCCGGTCACCTCGCCGTCCGGGGTGATGATCGCATAGCCCTCATCGGAGTAGACCAGCAGCTGCTCTACGCCGTCCTCTTCGACCCGTTCGAGGATACCGAACACCTCGCGGCGGGCGATCCGGGACTTCAGCTCGTCCTCGGCGCGGTCGAGCAGCTCGTCGCCGACGATCCACGTCTCGGGGTCGAAGGCGACGTCCCACTCCTCGGCGCTCATGCGGGCCATGTCGTCAGGGCCGAAGTCCTCGAAGTCGTACTCCGTCTCGACCCGCTGCCGAAGCTCGTCGATGTCCGCGTTCACGCCGGTCGTCCCGTCCGCCACGTCGTCGCCCGCGTCGTTTTTATCCGCCACCCCGTCGCCCGCGTCGTGTGCATCCGCCACGTCGTCGCTCTCGTCGTGTTCATCCGCCACGTTGTCGCCCGCGTCGTTCCCGTCCCGTCGCTCGGCGCCGTCCGGGCTCGACCGCGTCGAGGAGTCGTCCATCGTGCGCCCCTACGTCCCCCGGGGGCTAACGGTTTTCGTCCGCGTTCGGTTTATAAATCCCGCGGTGATTGCCGTCCCCGTGACCGGATCGCGGGGCTTTACGCACTGCGGGCATAACCGTCCGTATGGTCGACGAGTCGGTCATCGCGGCGGTGGCGGGGCTGTCCGTGACCGCAAGCCTCCCGTTCCTCCTTTACGGCGCGTGGATCATGATCGACGCGGAGGTGGTCACGTGGGACGTCCTGATCCACCATCTCAAATACATCGGCGTCGGCTTGACGCTCACGACGGTTCCGCTGGTGACGTGGATGCTCCCGCGTGTCCTCGGCCAGATGACGGGCGATGCCGTCATTCACGCCTTCTTCGGGCTGCAGGCGTACGCGCTCCTCGTCTTCGCGTTCACGGGGATCGTTCGTATCTTTCAGGCGAAACGTAACGCCGACGTCTATCACAACCCGGACGCCGACATCAGCGACCTCCACGAGGACATGGATCATTGGCGCAAACGGCTGCGGATCGGCGTCGCAGGGTTCATGATCCTCTGGATCTGCGCGTGGATAACCGGACTCTACCGGTTTTATACGCTGCACCTCGTGCCGGCGCTGGTCTGACGTCCGCTCCGGCGTGGACGCCGGGGCCCTCGCGTCGTCGCTGGCGACGCCGATCGCAACGACCGACAGGTTCAACCCCGGTTTATCCCTATAGCTATCCATCGTGGCAGTCAGTTTCGATCTGTTCGGCACGCTCGTCGACGTCGACTATCCGAATGATCCGGCGGAAGTCGTCGCCCGGGAGCTGGAGTCGCGCGGCGTGGACGTCCCCGACGATTGGCACGTCGCCTACGGCGAGGTCCACGTCGACGCGCCCGCCGGCGCGGAGGTGCCGTTGCCGGCACACGTCGCTCAAGCGCTCTCCTCACGCGGCGTCGAGGCGACGGAGAACGTCGCGCGACACGCCGTCGTCGCCGCGTTCGATCCCGATGTAACGCGGCGTAAGGGGGCTCTGGAGGCCGTCCGGACGGCGGCGGAACGTGGACCGGTGGGGTTGCTCTCGAACTGTGCGGTCCCCGAACTCGTCTCGCGGACGCTTATCCGCGCCGGGCTTCGCGGCGAGTTCGACGCCGTCGTCACCAGCGTCGGCTGCGGCTGGCGAAAGCCACACCCGAAGGCGTTCGAGGCCGTCGCGGAGGCCCTCGGCGTCGAGCCGGCGGCGCTCATTCACGTCGGCGACGACCCGACGACCGACGGCGGAGTCGTCGAGGTCGGCGGTCGGTTCGTCGACGTGACGGAGACGCCGCTGTCGGCGCTCGCGGGCGAACTGGAGGCCGAACCGTGAGCCTCGCGGCGGGGGGCGCGGTCGCGCTCGCCGCCGCGCTCGACCGAACGCTGGCGGAACCGCCGGCTCGTGTCCACCCCGTCGCGTGGCTCGGACGGGTCGTCGCCGCCCTCGATACGCGTCTCCCCGACTCGCGTATGTCGGGAATCTTCCTCACGCTCACCCTCCCCGTCGCCTTCGCGTTGGCCCTCGCGCTGCCGGTGGCCGTCATCGGCGCGATCGCGCCGATCCCGTGGGGATTCACGGCCGTTCTCGCGGGCGTCGCCCTGTTCGTCTGTTCCAGCCACCGGATGCTGATCGCGGAGGCGACGGCGGTCGTCTCGTTGTCCGTCGACGATCCGGCCGCGGCACGTCATCGACTCCGCTCGCTCGCCGGACGGGACCCCACCGCGTTGTGTCCGGAACAGATCCGGTCCGCGGCCGTCGAGAGCGCCGCGGAGAACCTCGCCGACGGCCTGCTCGCGCCATATCTCGCGTTCGCCGTCGGCGTCATCGTTGCCGGGGCCCTCGCCGTCTCGACACACGTCGCGCTCGCGGCAGGCGTCGCGGGGGCGGGCCTGATGAAGGGGATCAATACGCTCGATTCGATGCTCGGCTACCACGACCGGCGGACGGGATGGGCGCCGGCGCGGGCCGACGACGTCGCCATGTGGATCCCGGCACGGGTCGCAGCGGGAACGATCGCCCTCGTGAGCGGCCCGCGGGCCGCCGCCGCCGTGATCGGACGCGCGGGTGCGTCGGCGAGGGAACCGTCGTCGCCGAACTCGGGGTGGCCGATGGCGACCGTCGCGTCCGCCGGTCGGATGCGCCTCGAAAAGCCGGGTGCGTACACGCTCTTCCCGGAGCACCCGTTACCCACCCCGGGGGCGGCCATGGCCGGCGTCCGGTTGGTCTCGCGTGCGGCATGGGTCGGGGTCGCAGGCGTCGCGTCAGTGGTGGTGATCCTCACGTGATCGACGGCGACGCTAACGCCGACGTCGATACCGATCGAGCGGGAGATCCGTCCTCGGTTCCCTCGACACGCCCGACGGGTCACAATCCGATCCACGCGCTCCGCGGGGCCGTGACGTTTCTGACCCGGATCCCGATCCCCGGCGGGAGCGTCCACGACTGGCGGGCGTTCGCACGCGCGCCGTGGACGTTTCCGGTCGTCGGCGCGCTCATCGGGGCGGTCGCGGGGCTCGCGTTTCTCGCGCCGTCGCTCTGGACGGCCGCGGCGCTCTATCTCGTCGCGATCTACCTCCTCGGCGGCGTGACCCATGCCGACGGGCTGGCCGACCTCGGGGATGCCGTCGCGGCGCACGACCCGGAGCGTCGGCGCGAGGTGTTAAAAGACACCACGCTCGGCGTCGGCGGGGCACTCGCGCTCGGCGTGACGCTTATCGTCACCGTGTTGGGGGCGCTCGCGCTCGGAACCGGCTTCGTCGGCGGCGGCGGTGCCGGCGACGGGACGGGAACGGTCGCGTTCCGGATCGTCCTCGCGGCCGAAGTCGGCGCGAAGGCCGGCATGGCGACCATCGTCTGTCTCGGGTCGCCGGCACACGACGGCCTCGGCTCGACGCTGACCTCGGCGGTCGGACCGCTCTCGTTGCTGCCGGTGGGGCTGCTCTCCGCACCCGTCCTCCTCGCGGCACCCGCCGGCGCGTTTCCGGCGTTGCTCGCCGCGCTGCTGACCGGTCCCCTCGTCGCGCTCGTCCTCCTCGTTCGTGTCCGGCCCTGGCTCGGCGGCGTGAGCGGCGACGTGATCGGGGCCACGAACGAACTCGGTCGAGCCGTCGCGCTCCACGCGGGGGTGGTCGTGTGGGCGATCGTCTAAGCGACGAGCGCGGCACCCGGAGAGAGGATGACGGTGGCGGAGCGATATCGGAGGCGATCCTGCTCTGTGGTGGCCGCGGGAGCCGGCTCGGCGGCGACGTGGAGAAACCGCTCGTGGAGGTGGGTGGCGTACCGCTCGTCGATCGGGTGCTCGCCGCGCTCGCGACGAGTCGTCTGGACCGTGTCGTCGCCATTCCCTCGCCGATGACGCCGGCGACGACGCGGCATCTCCGTGAGCGAGCGGAGGGACGGAAGGGTCGCGTCGTGGCCCGTGACGACGCATCGGACGTGGTCGACCCGTCGTCCGTCGAGCTGGTTGTCCGTCCAGGCGACGGGAACGGATACGTCGAGGACCTCAGTGACGGTCTTTCGACGGTCGACGGACCCGCTGTGACGGTCGCCGCCGACCTCCCCCTGCTTCGCGGGTCGGACATCGACGAGGTGATCGGAGCGGCGACCGCCGAACCGATCGATCGATCTTCGTCGGTGCCGTCCGTGGCGGTCTGTGTCCCGGTCGGGACGAAACGGGCACTTGGGGTGAGCATCGACACGGTCACCGGACACGAAGGACGTCCCGTCGCGCCGACGGGCCTCAACGTCGTCGCTGATGGGTCGGACCGGGTGATCGTTCGGGACCGCCTCTCGCTGGCGGTCAACGTCAATCGACCGACCGATCTGGCGGTTGCCCGACGTCTGGCTGCGGAGGAGTGACCACACGTCTTCACGTGGGAGTCTTTTAGTAGTTTGCCCAATGTGTTCTAGCGTGAATGGATTCGAACGCGCTGGATGCGGTCGAGCGCGTGCGACACGGTGGCACTATCGATCCGCACGTCGTCGACTTCAGCACGAACACGAATCCGGAGCGGCCGTCGGGTATCACCCCGGTCTACGACGCAGCGCTGGCGGCGTCGCGACGCTATCCGCCGGACGATCACGGCGAGTTCCGGGCGGCGGCCGCCGAGTACGTCGGCTGTGAGCCGACGCAGGTGATCCCGACCGCCGGCGTCGTGGCGGGGATGCGGCTCGCGTTCTCCGTCGTGCTCGATCCGGGGGATTCCGCGATCGTGCCGGAGCCAACCGCCGGCGAGTACGCCAGGGAGATACGGCTGCAGGGTGCGACGCCCGTCGGCGTCGCTCACGACGAGGTGCTGGAGGTCGATCCCGAATCACACGACCTCGTCGTCGTCTGTAATCCGAACAATCCGACCGGCGAGACGGTCGAAACGGACGATCTGCGCTCGTTCGCCGCCCGTTGTCGAGACGCGGGGACGACGCTGTTCGTCGACGAGACGTTCCTCGGTTTCACCAGGCGCCCCTCCGTCGCGGGCGAGCCGGGGATCGTCGTCGTCCGATCGCTCACCAAGATGTTCGGGCTTCCCGGCCTCCGTGCGGGGTATCTCGTCGCGTCCGGCAAGACCTACGACCGACTCGACGTCGCACGTGTCTCCTGGGCCGTCTCGACGCCCGCCGTCGACGTCGGGACCTACTGTCTCGGCCGGGAGGAGTTCGTCGAACGAACGCGGAAGCGTGTCGAAGCCGAGCGTTTACGGATGGCCGATCGACTCGCCGAGCGATGGACCGTCTATCCGTCGGACGCACCGTTCCTGTTGTTCGACGTCGGTACGGACGACCCCGACGACGTGCTCGACATGGCACGCGAGCAACGCTTCGCGCTCCGCGACGCGCGAAAGTTCACACGCCTCGATAATCATCTGCGCGTTGCGGTTCGGCGGCCACGCGAGAACGAACGCCTGCTTGAGGCGCTCACGCTGTAAACGTCCCCGTCGACGAGCAGGATCAAGTCGTCTGGCGAGCAGGCACGCGAACCGACCGTGTCGGCGTGGGAGCATTTTAGTAGATTGGCTAACGTTTTAGACAGGTAATGGACTCGAACGCGCTGGATACAGTCGATCGCGTGCTGCACGGCGGGACACAAGATCCCCACGTGATCGACTTCAGCGCAAACACGAATCCGGAGACGCCGTCCGGGATAACCCCGGTCTACGACGCCGCGCTCGCTGCCGCCCGCCGATATCCAGCGGACGATTACGGCGAGTTCCGTACGGCCGCGGCCGACTACGTCGGCTGTGAGCCGGCGGAGACGATCCCCACGGCCGGCGCCATGGCGGGCCTGCGGCTCGCGCTCTCCGTCCTGCTGACTCCCGGGGACTCCATCGTCGTCCCCGAGCCGTCCTTCGGCGAGTACGTTCGGGAGGTTCGTCTGCAGGGGGCGACGCCAGTCGGCGTTGCCCACGACGAGCTCCTCGATGTCGAGCCCGAAGCACACGACCTCGTCATCATCTGTACGCCGAACAACCCGACCGGCGAGGCGGTGGGGACGCACGAGCTGTACTCGTTCGTGGCCCGCTGCCGCGACGCCGACACGACCCTCGTCCTCGATGAGGCGTTTCTCGATTTTACGCCGTTTCCCTCGATGGCCGGCGAGCCGAACGTGGTCGTCCTCCGGTCGCTCACCAAGATGTTCGGGCTCCCCGGCCTCCGCGCGGGGTTCCTCGTCGCCACCGGGGACCTGCGACGACGGCTGGATGCGGCACGGCTCACCTGGGGCGTCTCGACGCCGGCCGTCGCCGTCGGCGCGTACTGTCTGAAACAGGACGCGTTCGTCGAACGAACCGTCGAACGGGTGTCGACCGAGCGTGAGCGAATGGCGGAGCGGCTCTCGACGCGGTGGGAGGTATATCCGTCGGACGCCCCGTTCCTGCTCTTCGACGTCGGATCCGACGACCTCGAGGACGTGCTCAAGACGGCCCGCGCGAGCGGGTTCGTGTTGCGCGATGCCCGTACGTTCGCGAGGCTCGACAACCACGTTCGCGTCGCGATCCGTCGGCCGGCCGAAAACGAACGGCTGCTCGACGTGCTCGGCGTATGAGCTTCGTCGTGGGGACCGCCGACGGGGTGACGCGGCTCTCGGGTCCCGACACACGCTTCCTTTCGACCGGCTTCGACGGCGGATTCAGCCGCGGGACCGCCGCGTACAACGTGACCGTCCCGGAGGGCTGGGGCGAGGAAGGGCCGCGTGACCTCCGCGCGTACGCGACCGGCCGCATCGAGGACGCCGGATTCGACCCCGCTCGCGACGCCCCCATCCTGTTGACCGGCGTCGAAACACGTCACGCCCGTGTCGCCAGGCTCGATTCGGTCGTGGCCGTCGCGACCGTCGGGCTCTCGAACCCGGCTGCCCTCCCGGTCGACACGGACTGGCTGGACCACACGGGCGAACCGAAGCGCGCCGACGCGGATGGGATCGGTGACGGAGGTGAGGAAACCCGACCGCCCCCCGGAACGGTCAACCTCATGATCGGAACGACCAGAGCGCTTCCCGCCGGCGCGCTCGCGAACCTCGTCGCCGTCGCCGCCGAGGCGAAGGCGACGACCCTGATCGCGACGACGGGCTTCCCCGGGACGACGAGCGATGCGATGGTCGTCGGGTGCGAAACGAACGGGACGGGCGACCGGTTTTCGGGTCCCGCGACCCCCGTGGGTTCAGCTGTGCGGGCCTGCGTCCGCGACGCCGTCCTCGCCTCGCTTCGGTCACGGTACGCGGAGGAGCCGATCCCGGAGTCGGTGGCGGCGGCCGAACACGGGGTCGTCACCGATCGCCGCGCGGCAGTCACGGCCGTCGACGGCGACCCGGTCGGCTGATCCCTCAGTCCCACCGACCGACCGTGATCGTCGGGCCCTCCACGCGGCCCCCTCCCCGGGTGTGGGCCGGCAGCTGACCTACCGTGCATCCTCGATCCACGACCGGTCGATCCGGCCGTCCGCGACGAGCTTCCCGAGATGGGCGAGCACCGTCCGTCGCGCCAACCCCTCGACGCCCGAAAGGTCCCTTCGATAGGCCGCCTCGAGCACCCCCTCCACGTCGCTCGCGCCGGCATCGATCGCATCGAGGATGCGGCGCTCCCGCTCCAGACGATGCTCGATCAGTCTCGTACACGTCGCCGCCGGATCCGTGATCACGGGCCCATGACCCGGCCACAGTCGAGAAGCGCCGCTTTCGCGGAGGCGCTCAAGGCTCGCGAGGTATGCACGCAGGTCGCCGTCCGGTACCGCGACCGCGACGCTGCCGGTTTCGACCGCGAGATCGCCGATGAGGATCGAATCGCCACCTGCTTGCTCTCGTCCGGGAACCCGAAACGAGAGGCCATCCGGGGCGTGCCCGGGGGTTTCGAGCACCTCCACGTTCGTCGATCCGATGGTGTCCCCGTCCGCTATCGTCGCCTCCGGATCGACGCCGGTCGCCGAACGGAACCGTTCGACGTGGTCGGCGTGGGCGAGGACGGTCGCACCGGTCGCTTCGGCGTACGCGTCGGCCGCCCCGACGTGATCCGGATGGGTGTGGGTGACGGCGATGGAGTCGACCCCTGTCATCGGATCGGAGGATTCATCGAGTCCGAGGACGGCAGCGTCGAGGGCGTCGCTCCGCGCGCCCGGATCGACGAGGATGCGGGTTCGGTCCGCATCGCCACCCGGCACGTCGATCACGTATGCGTTCGTCGTTCCCCCCGGTGCGGTCGTCTCCACGGGGACAGGTATCCGTCGAACGACCGCCGATTCGGGCCCCCCGGCCGGGCGACCCATCAATCGTCGCTCCCGAGCGTCGATTCGGCCGGCGCTCCCGGTCCCACCCCGGGACGGTCGCGGCCCGGTATCGACACCGGATCGTCCCCGACGACGGCGAAGCGTGAGAGGTCGGCGACGCCGACATCGACCTCGTCGATCGAGGAGTACGGACGGCCGACGATCACGTCGCCTGCGGTCCCGCGGTTGATCCCGGGGATCGCGGTCAGTTCGGCCATCGAGGCGGCGTTGATATCCAGCGGGTAGGGGACGCCCGTGACCGAGCGGTAGCCGTGGTCGGTGATCGCGACGTCCAACGTCGCCCCCAGTTCGCGTTCGCCGGGGACCGCCACGAGCAGGGCGTAGGTTCCGAGCTGGCGGCCGAACGTTCGGCCGTCCTGGTGATATTCGAGGTGTACGTCCGGGAGGATCGTCCCCGGCGGCACCACCCGTTTGAGCATCGGATTGTCGATGCTCTCGCGGACGCGGCGCTTGTACTCCTTGAAAAGTCGTTTGTGATCGTGGGCGATCCGTGCGCCCGTCTTCGCCATCTCGGTGCCCGCGAACGCCATCACCTGCCGGATATTGATCCGCCGGAGCATGAGCCCCTCGTCGTAGACGCGCTGGAGGAACCGCTCGTTGTGCGCGAACGTCTCCTCGCGCTCGCCCGCGAGCCCGTGAACGAGGTTGATACCGGGGAGGAGTTTCGGGAGCCGCAGGGAGGCGTCCGGCCCGGTGGACGGGCCGGTCACGCGACCCGTTCCGTCGGGGGTCGTCTCCGGACCGTCCCCCGGTCGCCAGCCGCCCTCCTCGTTGACGACGCGGACGGCCTCCAGACACTCCTCGGCGGAGACGAGCAGGTCGTTCTCCTCGCGGACGACCGGATCGGCCGATTCGAGCCCGAACGCGGCGGTGTCGCCGGGGGTGTTGTGCTCGGCGATGATCCGGATCGCCTCCCGGGAGGCCTCGGGGTAGTCAACGATCGTCACCGGATTCATGTTGTCGAGGTGGAGCGTCCGGAGGTCGGGGGCGACCTCCCGAATCCCGCCGTAGAGCGCCCGCAGCGCGTCCGGGTTCGGGGCCTCCCCGTCGCCGCCGAACGCGAGGATGTCGGCCTGTCGGCCGAGCCGGAAGTGTTGTACCCCGCGATCGGAGAGCGCGTCGACCTCCTCGACGACCGATCGGGCCGGACGGAACGACGGGTTTCCGTACAACGGCTCCGTGCAGAACGAGCAGCGGTAGGCACAGCCACGGGCGGTCTCCAGCTCACAGATGAGGTAGTCCGGGTGGTTCGGGTGCTGTTCGACGATGAACGCGCCGGCGGCCGCCCAGCGGTCCGCCTCCGGGACGTCGCGCATCCGATCCCCGAACCCCTCAAGCCCGTTCGCGACGAGGTCGTGGGCGGCCGCCTCGACGTCGCCTTTCGCGACGAAGTCGTAATCGAGGTCGTCGCGCTCCGTCTCGGTCGCCCCCGCGTTTTCCTCGCCGACGCCGAAGCGGACCGGCCCACCGAGGAGGGTGGTTCCGTCCGCGGTCCAGCCGAGTTCGCGGACTTCATCAGGCTCCGCCGGCGTCCCGCCGACGTACTTCCCCGGGACGGTCATGCCGCCGACGTAGATCAGCAGGTCGGCGTTCGCCACGTCGG
Source organism: Halorubrum vacuolatum (assembly GCF_900188065.1). Lineage (GTDB taxonomy): Archaea > Halobacteriota > Halobacteria > Halobacteriales > Haloferacaceae > Halorubrum > Halorubrum vacuolatum. Next base: position 14,058 of record NZ_FZNQ01000023.1, on the reverse strand, counting down.
CGCGCTTCGATCGGTCCTCACGGAGTTCGTCGATCGTATGGTAAACGATCCGGTCGGCGGGGACGCCCGCGTCAACCAGCGCGCCGGCCGTGTAGCGCGGATACGTCGAGAGGTACGGCGGCACCCCGAAGTGGGCGGGCTCGTCGACGTAGCCGTCGACGATCGTCACCCGCAATTCGGCCGGATCGGTCATGGTTGCCGGCCGTAGTCGGTCGAGCCGTGAAAAGGATGCGGATGGTCGCCGATCGGCTCGGCGGGGATCCGACCGAACCATACATGTTACCGGCCCGAAAGGTTACGCACATGTCGCGAGTCCTCACCGACCGACGACGACGGATACTGACGTGGCTCCTCGTCATCCTTTTCGCCCTCCAAAGTGTGTTCGTCGTCGCGACCGCGGAACCGATCCCGTGGACCACGATGGCGATCGCCGCCGGCCTCGCCGCCCTTCTCGTCGGCCCGGTGGGATGGATCGTTCGGGTCAGATACGAGGTGCCAACCCGTGACCGACTTGGGCTGGTCGCCTTCGGCGTCGCGATGCTTCTCGTACCGCTCTGGATCGGCGTCTCGTTGGCGTTCGAGCTGCCGCTCGTGACGTCGTTTCATGGCCTCGTTGTGGGGGCGCTCGCCGGGGTCGTTCTCGTCGCCCTCGTGGAGCGCCTCGTCGTCCCGGAGCAGCTCCGTACCGCGTGGTGAATCGTCCATCAAAAGCCGGATCGGGTAGCCGCATCGACGACGCTGACCGACAGATACGACACCGATCGGTACGTACGGGAGATATGGTCGAGACCACGGAGGCGGACGGCGTGACGGCGCGCTATGAGGTGGCAGACGGCGAGCGACTGCTCACCTTCTCCACGGACGGACGGGCGGCGACGGTGGCACAGAACGTCGACGGCTACGCGATGTTGAAGGTTCGAACGGGCCCGGACGGCGACGAACTGGAGCGCTACTACGGCTTCGACATGGCGCTCGATCACGCCGCCGAGCTGCTCGGCGTCGCCGTCGGCGACCTGCCCGTTCCGGAGGACGCTGCGGATATGGGGATGTAGCCGCGGGTATCGACGTTAAAACGAGGGCGAAGCTTGATCCGTTTGCAACGCGATCGGTTAGGCGTCTCCAGTTTCGGTGCCGTCGCGCCCCTCGCTTTCGTCGCTTTCGCCGCTCTCCTCGCTCCCGTCGCTTTCGCCGCTCTCCTCGCTTTCGTCGGCCGCTGACTCGTCTGCGTCGCCTGTCGACTCGCCTCCGTCGTCCGCCGGTTCCTCGATGTCGATCTCGACTTCGACTTCGATCTCGAGGCCTTCGGTCTCGAGTTCGGCCGTCGCCTCCTTTTTGTTCCCGACGTCGATCTCCAGTTCGTCCGGATCCACCTCGACCTCGACCTCAACGTCGACGTTTATCTCATCGGACATATCGGGACGTCCGGTCGTAACGATCCTAATGGTTTCGCTTCGAATCGCTCACGGACGGCATAAACCGTGGACGAACACGTACGAAGAGTACCGCGGTCGATCAATCCGACTGCGCGCGTCTGAACGGCCCCGGCGGCAACATCAGGTCATCGAGTTCCGGGAGGGTTTTCAGATTAAAAACGATCTGCAGACGGTCCGAGGCGGGATAGCCGTTACACGAGAGCCGGAAGCCGCGCTCGGCGAGTTCCTCGGGGAGGATCGTGTTCGCCGGCTGTGAGAGCTCACCCGCCGCGAGATAGACCGCGCAGTTCGCACACGCCCCGCCTCGACAGGAGAACGGCCAGGTGAAGCCGCGACCCTCCGCCGCCTCCAACAGCGTCTCGGTCGGCTCGACGAGCAGCCGGCCGTAATCCGTCTCCCCGAGGTCGGCTTCCGCCGCCTTCTCGAACAGATCCGGGTCCGTAAGCGACCAACCGTAGTCGTCGACCACCTCGTAATCGAGGAACTCGACGCGGGTGGCTCGCATCCCCGCATCCTCTTCCCGGAGGTCGACCGAGGCGAGGTCCTCGTCCCGGTCACCGTTTCGGTCGTCTTCCGTGAGTTGACTGTACGCGCGTCGGACGAGCTGAAACTCCTCGAGGCTCCCGCCCTGATCCGGATGGACCTGCTTGATACGCTCGCGGTAGGCGCGACGGATCTCGTCGTCATCGGCGTCGACGTCGACCCCCAACACGTCGAACGGGGAGACCATTGGGCACCCGAAGATAGTCGCGTCGGGTTGATAAGCGTCCCACATCGTCCGGCCCGAGTATATAAACACGGGTGCCGAGCGCTCACGATCGCTTACGCACGCGTCAACCAGCCAGAGCGACACACGATCCACGGCGACGCCGTCGGAGCCGCCGGCTCGTATTTAAGTAGACCCCATGAGAGACGGGTGCATGAACGCGACGCACTTTCTGTTCGTCTCCGCCGACTCGGCGCTGATCACCGACCTCGCCTGGCAGGTTCACCGGGAGGGCTACGAGGTCAAATACTTCATCGCGGCCGAAAGCGATCGGGAGATCGGCGACGGATTCGTTCCCAAAACCGACGACTGGCGCGCGGAGGTCGACTGGGCCGACGTGATCGTCTTCGATGACATCTGGGTCGGCGGCGACATCGGCACCGGCGCGCTCGCGGAGGAGCTCAGAGCGGCGGGGAAGGCAGTGATCGGCGGGACGGAGAACACCGACAGGCTGGAGGAGGACCGCGGCTACGCGATGGCGGTCCTGGAGAACCACGGTGTGGACACGATCGACCATCATAGCTTCCATGACTTCGACGACGGGATCGCTCACGTTCGGGAGCACCCGGCCCCGTACGTCATCAAACCGCTCGGGGAGGTACAGAACGTCAAACGGCTGCTCTACGTCGGCAACGAGGACGACGGCAGCGACGTCGTCGACGTCCTACAGGCGTATAAAAAGGCGTGGGGCCACCGGATGAAGGGCTTTCAGCTGCAGCGGAAAGTCGAGGGCGTCGAGGTGGCCATCTGCGGCTTTTTCAACGGCGAACGGTTCATCGACCGGGTGAACTTCAACTTCGAGCACAAGAAGCTCTTTCCCGGCAACATCGGGCCGTCCACCGGCGAGATGGGGACCTCGATGTTCTGGGCCGGCCAGAATAGACTATTTAAAGAAACGCTCGGAAAGCTTGCGGACTGGCTCGCCGAGGAGGGCTACGTCGGCAGCATCGACATCAACTGTATCGTCAACGAGGACGGGATCTATCCGTTGGAGTTCACGCCGAGGTTCGGCTATCCAACCATCGCCGTACAGGAGGAGTCGATCGAATCGTCCACCGGCGAGTTCTTCGCCGCCCTCGCACGCGGTGAGGTGCCCGATTTCGAGGTCCACAACGGCTATCAGGTCGCCGTCCGGGTCGTGTTGCCGCCGTTCCCGTTCGACGACGAGCAAACCTACGACGAGAGCTCCCGCAACGCCGCCGTCGTCTTCGGAACTGAGGGCCACGAGGGGATCCACATCGAGGACGCGAAACGGGTCGACGGCCAGTGGCGTGTCGCCGGCGAGAACGGGATGCCCATCGTCGTCACCGGCAAGGGCGACACGATGGGTGCCGCCCGCGAACAGTGTTATCGCCGGATCGACGGGATCGTGATGCCGAACATGTACTACCGCGACGACATCGGCGAGCGCTGGATCGACGGCGACGGGGACCGCTTACAGGCGTGGGGGTACCTCGGCCCCTGAGCGGCTCACACAAGGCGATTGCTGGCGCTGGGGTCACCTCACATGAAGCGACCCCGCGTATCGGTTCTCGGCGTCCGCCGTGTTCGGAAGGCGGGTCGTGTCGGTCGGGTCGAACGGCCGGGGCGCGGACGCGACGGCCGTCGAGCCGTCGGGAAGCGACGGATCCTCCTCGTGATCCGGGGGCGTTTCGAACGTCGCTTCGGGGATCGGTCCCCGCTCGGGGTCCGGCGCATCCGTGCCGGCGGTTCGCGTGAACGTAGGAGCGGTCTCAGTCGTGTACTACTGGTGGCACACCCCGACCGACACCCCCGTATATCATAAACGTTCGTGTAGTATGTGGTCGATTACCACTGGGCGGCCCGCGGTGGGCCGCGGGAACGTCGGGCCAATATATCGACCCGAACACGTTCGGTGGGCGTTTCAGTCGTTGGGAACGCGCGAAATGGGGTTGCGGGGTGGAGGATAAGAGGCGATATGGTTGAAAAGACGAACCGGAACGGCGGCGAGTGTGGACCACGCTCGGCGGATGGGCGTCGATTCGAGGTGTTCCTCCGCGAGGACGCGCCCGACCCGATGCGACACGTCGGAACGGTGGCCGCGCCGACGCCCGACGTCGCCCACGAGGAGGCGAGCAAGCTCTTCGGGTGGTACGCTCGCGACATCTGGGTGACGCCCGCGGCCGAGGTACACCGGTACTCCGCCGAGCGGTTGGGTCGATCGGCGGAGTCCGCCGATCCGCCACAAAACGGGGACGGGACGGCCCAAACGTCCGGGTCGACCGAGGAGCCGCGTGTCCGCGAGGAGACCGAAGGCACCCCGTTCGTCCGCTGTGGCGGCGTCGTTCCGGAGGACGACCGCGACGACGAAACCGATGGGCGGCCGATGACGAACCATGGAGGCTCCGACAGATGATCTCCGTGAGCAAACTCCTCTGCGGGCTCGACGCCGAGGGCGACGGCCTCCGATACGACGCCGCCGACGAGTCATCGAAACCACAGATCACGGAGAAGCGCCAGCGGCGGCCCGTCGTCGTCTGGAACACGACGAAGCGGTGTAACCTGCGGTGTGAACACTGCTATGCCGCCGCCGACCACACCGGCGCACCGGGCGAACTGACGACGGCGGAGGGGAAGGCGCTGCTCGATGACCTCGCCGAGTTCGGGGCCCCGGTCGTCCTCTTTTCGGGCGGGGAGCCGCTCGTCCGCGAGGACCTGCCCGAACTCGTCGCACACGCCGCCGACAACGGCCTCCGGCCGGTGCTCTCGACGAACGGAACGCTGCTCACCCGCGAACGCGTCCGCGAGCTGCAGGAGTCGGGGCTGAAATACGCCGGCATCTCCGTCGACGGACTCCGGGCACGGAACGACCGGATCCGCGGGCAGGAGGGCGCGTTCGACGCGGCGGTTCGGGGGATCGAGGCGTGTCTCGACGTCGGCGTGAAGACGGGGCTGCGCTACACGATCACCGAGCACAACGTCGCCGACCTCGAAGGCGTCGTCGACCTCCTCGTCGACGTCGGCGTCGACCGCTTCTGTTTTTATCACCTCGATTACGGCGGGCGGGGCGCACAGGTCGCCGACGCCGACCTCTCCCCGGAAGCGACCCGCGAGGCCGTCGACCGGCTCTGTACGCTCACCCGCGAGTACCACGACGAAGGCGAGGAGATCGAGACGCTGCTCGTGGGCAACTACGCCGACGCGGGCTACCTCGTCGAGTACGCCCGTCGGGAGTTCGGCGAGGAACACGCAGGGCGGGTCCGGCGATATCTCGAACGTAACGGCGGCGATCCGACCGGCGAGCGAGTTGCCGACGTCGACCCCGTGGGCAACGTCCACCTCACACAGTTCTGGCAGGGATACGCGCTTGGGAACGTCAAGGACCGGCCGTTCGGCGAGATCTGGTCGGACGAGTCGAACCCGCTTCTGGCACGGCTTCGCGAGCGGGAGGACCATCTCACGGGCCGCTGTCAGGGATGTGCGTATCGGGATATCTGTCGTGGCGGCTCGCGACTCCGTGCGCTCGCCGTCCACGGCGATCCCTTCGCGCCCGACCCGAAGTGTTACTTAACCGAGGCCGAACGGGCGTCGGGCTGACCGTTCCGCGTCACTCGGGGTCGGGATCGCCTTGCGGAACGATCCCATACTTCTCGGAGAACCGTTCATCGGAGAACTCACCCCTGGCGACGCCGATGGCGTCGCGGACGAGCTCGACGGCCGTCTCGTCCATCGCCGGAACGGGGACCGGCGTCTCCTCGACTGTCGCGACGGGAACTGGTAGCTCCTCGCGCTCAGTTCGTTCGGACCGCCGCGCGGCCGCTTCGGAGTCCGCCGATCGATTCGAGGGGTCGTCGGAGTGTGATGACTCGCTCATGTATGCCAAGACGAACCACACCGCCCTTCCTCCATCCCTTCATTCCTTTAGTTTTTTAAATCATGAAGGTCATGCGCCCGTGTCACTCGAATCGGAGTCCAAACACCAGCGAAACACCTACCAGCCGCGGGGACGACGTCGCGTCCATGCAGGCACGTGATCTGATGGTCGAAGACGTCGTGACGGTTCGAGCGGATGCGGACGTCTCCGAGGTCTTTCGAAAGTTCGCCCGTCACTCCTTTTCAGGCTTCCCCGTCGTCGAAGCAGACGGCACCGTCGTGGGAGTGATCACGGAGTCGGACCTCGTCGACCTCTTCGAAGCCGATGACGAGACGCTCTGGATCCCGATCGGGCTCCCGCCGTTCGTCGACACGCTCACCTACCAGATCAAACCGCCCTGGCGCGACCTCGACCTCGGCGTCGACCTCGTCCGCAACGCCGACCGACCGATCCGCGAGGTGATGAGCACGGATCCCGCGACGGTGACGCCGGGGACCGACGTCGATGAAGTCCTCACGCTTCTCTCCTCAACGGACCCCGACATCAACCGGCTCCCGGTCGTCGACGACGAGGGTGCCCTCGTCGGACTGATCGCCAGACAGGACGTCATCCGGGCGTTTCACGAACGGCGGATGGAGGGGTGATCCGCGTGTCCGTGGTCCCACGCTGAGGCTCACTTCGGACGCGACGGGAACGGTTCGACCTGTTCGATGATCGCGTCGGCGACCCGGTGGGGCTCCTCGTGGACGACCCAGTGTGTTGCCCCCTGAATCGTGAGGAGCCGACCGTCCGTACAGTACTCCACGCTCCGGGTGGCCATCGACTTCCGGAGGAACCGGTCGCCGGCCCCCCAGATCACGAGCGTCGGCACCGACACGCGCGTCTCGGCGGGCGTCGGCCGGTCCCGGACGATCGCCCGATACCAGTTCACCATCGCCTCGAACGCCCCCTCGCGGTCCCACGCCCGTCGGTACCGCCTGAAATCCTCCTCGCTGAACGTCCCGGGGAGGCTGCTGTCGCGTAACGCCCGGGTCGCGAGCCGCCAGCCGCCCGCCCGCGCGACCGCCTCGGGCAGTTTGGGAAGCTGGAACGCGAGGATATACCAGCTTTTGAGCCGCTGGTCCCACGACCGGCGGAGGGTCTCTTTGAACACCGTCGGGTGCGGGACGTTGACCGCGATCAGATCCGAGAGCCGGTCCGGGTGATGCAGCGCGAGCCACCACGCGACCGCGGCGCCCCAGTCGTGGCCGGCGACCGCGGCCGTCTCCCGATCATAGGCGTCGATCAGACCGACGACGTCCGCAGCCAACGTGTCGATCCGATAGTCGGCGACTCGCGGGGGCTTCGAAGAGAGGTTGTATCCCCGCTGGTCGGGCACGACGACGCGGTAGCCGGCGTTCACGAGCGGACGGATCGTGCGATGCCAGCCGTACCAGAACTCGGGGAACCCGTGGAGGAGAACGACCAGCTCCCCGTCCGACGGTCCCGCCTCGACGACGTGCAGTCGGACGCCGTTCGTCTCGATCATCCGCGACTCGCCCGGCACGTCTTCCGGGATCTCGTCCGATGGGATCGACACGTTCGGGGTGACGTCGATCGGGACCTCGGTCATACGCGGTTGATCGACCGCCGAGAATAAATAACTACGAGCGGCCGCCGTGAACCGATTATGACGGAAGCGGCCTACTCGCGAGCCGCCTCGAACGCCGTCTGAAGATCCTTTTTGAGATCCTCGATGTGTTCGATGCCGACCGAAACGCGGATGAGGCCGTCGGTGAGCCCCGCGGCGAGCCGTTCCTCACGCGGGATCGCGGCGTGTGTCATCGCCGCTGGCTGCTCGATGAGGCTCTCGACGCCGCCGAGCGACTCCGCGAGCGTGAACACCTCCGTCTCGCGCACGACGGTGGAGGCCTCCTCCAAGGTACCGTCGAACGCGAACGAGAGCATCCCGCCGAAGTCGTCCATCTGTTCGGCGGCCAGTTCGTGTTGTGGATGTGAGTCGAGCCCCGGATAGTAGACACGGTCGACGTCCTCGTGTGCGTCGAGCCACTCGGCCAACGCCGCGGCGTTCTCGCAGTGGCGATCCATTCGAACGGGCAGCGTCTTCGTTCCGCGCAACACGAGGAAGCAGTCGAACGGGCCGGGCGTCGCACCCACCGAGTTCTGATAGAACCCGAGCCGCTCGTCGAGGTCGGCGTCGTCGACGATCAACGCCCCGCCGATGACGTCGGAGTGGCCGCCGAGGTACTTCGTCAACGATTGGACGACGATATCCGCGCCGTGTTCGAGCGGCCGCTGGAGATACGGCGTCGCGAACGTGTTGTCGACCGCACAGAGCGCGTCGGCGTCGGCGGCGATCGACGAGAGCGCCGCGATGTCGTTCACGTTCATAAGCGGGTTCGTCGGCGTCTCGATCCAGATGAGCGCCGTCTCCTCGCGGACGGCCTCACGGACCGCATCGAGGTCTGTCGTGTCGACGAACGTCGTCTCGATGTCGTACTGGTCGTACACCTGCGTGAGGATCCGGTGGGTACCGCCGTAGACGTCGTCGCCGGCGACGACGTGGTCGCCCGCCGAGAGGAGGTTTAACACGGTGTTAATCGCGCCCATCCCCGAGGCGAAACAGCGGGCGTGGCTCCCGGATTCAAGTGAGGCAAGATTCTCCTCGAGGTCCGTCCGGGTCGGGTTGCCCGTTCGTGAGTACTCGAAGCCGCGGTGGTCGCCGGGGCCGTCCTGTTCATACGTCGAGTTGGCGTGGATGGGCGTCATCAGCGCGCCCGTCTCCGGGTCCGGCTCCTGGCCGGCGTGGATGGCGCGCGTCTCGATCCGGGCGTCGTCGATGCCGCCGTCGGTCCGGCGTTGATCGTCCATGTTCGGTTCCTCGCCGCCCGGCGTCCTGACTCTTTTCGTTCCAGCCGCCGCCGCTGGCTTCGGATGGTTATAAGCCGGCGAGGGTCACCTCCGACGGCGATCGCGTCCCCCCGATCGCTACGAACGCTGGCCCACGGAGGTCAACGACGATAACCCCTCGATCTTCGCGGACCGCTCGATCCCGTCCGCCTCGACGAGGTGGACGATGGGGCAGTCGAGCGCCGTCAGCAGACATCGCATCTCGGTTCCCTCCTCCGAGCCGGTAGGTACGTTCTTTGCCGGGATCTGGATCTCCTTTCCGGTCTGGGGATTGCGTCCCGTGCGTGCGGAGCGGTTGCTCGACGTGACGAGCGAGACGACGCCGTCCAGCCCGTCGCCCTCGGCGAGCGCGTCCGGGAGGTGCCGAAGCGCGCCGTCGTCGATCGGGCCGTCGTAGACGACCGCACCCTGCTCACGGCGGCGCGCCTGCGCGGCCACACCCTGGAGCACCCGGCGCGCGGCGTCCGTGTCCCGTGCCTCCTCCGGGGTGATCCCGACGACCGGACACACCTCGGAGGCGGCGAGCAGCGTACAGGAGTCGTACTGAACCGCCGCGTCGTCGATCAGCCAGCCACACACGTACAGGTACTCGTCTTCGTGACGGCAGCGCGTGAGCGACAGCAGGGCATAGAACGGGACGGGCGCGTCGATCGGCTGCACCACGATCGGGCAGACGATCGTTGAGGTGATCGCGACATCGCCCACGACTATCTCCTCACCCCAACCGTCCATATCGGCATCCTCGACGGTAAAACGAACCGAGCCGTCAGCCGCCGTCGGAACGATCGCGAGCTCCTCGGACGCCCCATCGGCGTCGGGGGCGACACCCGCGACGCAGACGCCCTCCCTCGTCGCAAACGCGGCCACCCGGCGACGGCCGTCGACGTCCGTCGAGAACGTCGTTTGCTGCCGGCTGGAGTCGCCGCTCCCCCAACACCAGAGCGCCCCCTCGTCGTCGACGCCACAACGGGCGGCCTCGCCGGTCAGGTACTGGATGACGCGGCGTGGGGTCACCTCATCGGCGACGGCGGGGCCACCGCGCGGCAGGCGAGCGTCCGGCAGACAGACGCAGAGGCGCTCGCCGAGGGTCGGCTCGTCGTCGAGATACGTATAGAGCGCGTCGATGTCGGCCGCGAACGCCTCGGAGACGCGGTCTGCGTCGGCCACGTCGTTCTCGCTGTCCTCACTGTCATCACCGCCCTCATCGGCGTCGTCGAACGGCACGACCGCGTTCTTTCGCCGGTTCGACCGGGTGGAGTTGTAGTTCTTCGCCGGCGAAACGATATCGCCGTCGGTGAGCCACCCCTCGAGGGTGACGGAGCCCGAGACGGACCCCGCGGTGGCGCGAACGTCAGCCGGGACGTGTTCGATGGCCCACGCACCGAGGTCGTAGACGGAGGCCGTCTCGGCCCCTTGGCGGAAACCGAGCATCGCGCCGCTCATGGCCGCCGTGGGCGACGACGTCGTCTTCGTGACCCTCGCCGCGGCACGATCGACGCAGCCGGCCATCGACGTGGCGGCCGCCAGCCCGGCGGCAGCGAGGACGCTGCGACGGGTAATCCCCCGTCGCTCGGTCGCGTTCACGCCCACTGGGCGACCGTTCACATCCCTATCCCGACCGACGACGACGTGCATGATAGATCGGCATATATACGCGTTCTGAGGGCTTAAAATAGGAGCCAACGATCAACGGACGCCAACCTACGCACCCGAATCGTGGCAGGCCGCCGGAGCGGCTCATCCCCGGTTTAAATACTCCTCCTGCACCGCCACCACCGCGGTGGAGTCCGCACAGTCCGCATATCGCCGGAGCGGTTCGGCGTTGAGTTCGAGGAACGTCTCCCCCCACGTGAACTTCGAGAGGACTCCTTCGGCCGCGTCGGGCTCGCCGAGGATCGAGAGCGCGGCGGCGAACGCCTCGACGGTGGTGAGCCGCATCGGCCGACCGAAGTTGACCGGGTTGCCCGCGAGGAGATACGGCAGCGCCCGGTGCTCGCCGGGCAGCGAGAACCGCTTTTCGCCGGCGGACTCCCACGAACAGTCGAGCGCGACGAGCGCCCCCTCGTGGGCGAGGTCGGCGTCGGCGGGCGAGAGCGCCCGCTCCGCGTGGGGGTTTAACACCACGCCGTACGGCGTCGCCCGATCCGACCGGTGCAGCGTCGCGAGGTCGAACCGCGCGAGCTTGCGCGCCGTACACTTCGCGGGGTCGTCATCACCCTCGTACCGGACGTGAAGCTCCACGGCGGGTGTCGGACGCTGGTGCTTATAAGCGATACGGGACCCGCTCCGGGTGGACGTGTGAAACGATCGCCGAAAGTCATGGTTCGCTCCCGCCGATCAGTCGTCGTCCGTCGCCGTCGCATCCTCCGCGGTCACCGTCTCGTGCTCGCGTTTCGCCGCCGATCCACGTCCGAGGAGCCGCTGCCAGAGCGATCGGGTGTCCGGACGCTCACAGAGCAGCACCGAGGTGTCGACCTCGTTCACGATGTCGTAGACGAGCGATCCGCTGAACAGCCGCGAGAGCAGCCCGCGCTCCGTTGCCCCGACGATCACCATCGAGGAGTCACGGGAGCGCCGAGCGATCGCTGCCTCGACGTCGCCGTCGACGTCGACGGAGAGGTTCGCGTTCCCGAGATCGTGTTCCTGTGCCCAGCGGCCGAGGAACTCCGCACCGGCCGCACGCTTCGCCTCGTCGTCGACGACGTACAGCAGCTCGATCTCCGATCCACGGCCGTCACGGAGCACACGGGCCACCTCCGCGGAGAGGTCGGAGTCGGATCCGCCGGCGGTCGGCACGAGCACGTGTGACGGATCGAAGCCGCGGTCTTTCAACACGAGGAAGTCACACGGGAGCTGGCGAGTGAGCTCGTCGAGCCCGCGGGAGGTCGTCCCGGAGGACCAGAACGGCTGGTTCGCCCACCCCATCACCACGAGATCCGCGTTGCCGGTCGCGGCCGCATCGAAGATCTCCTCGAACGACCGGTGTGAGATGACGGTCTTCGTCTCCACCTCGACATCGAGCGTTTCGGCGCTCTCACGGGCCGATTCGAGCAGGCGATCGGATTCGGCGTCGATCTGTTCGAGGTGCTCCGCGCCGGCATACAGCGGCGTCTGATCCGGGACCGTAACGATGTGTACCGCCTCGACGATCCCGTCGTTCGCCTTCGCCATGATCGAGGCCAACTCGATCAGCTCGCTCTCGGTTCGGGGGTTCGCGAGCGGCACCATCACCCGGTAGTCGGTCTTGTCCGGTTGGACGGATTCGGCCGCCGAGACCGCCGCATCGGGCATCTCGTCGGCCCGGTCGAGGACGTACTGACCCAGATAGCCCTGATGGGTCGTTTCGCCGCGCGCGTAGAGGAAGTACCAGAGCACCGCGCCGACGACGAACGCCGCCGACAGCGCGATCTCGACCGGGCTCATAAAGCCTATCAGCCCGAGCGAGAGGACGATCCCCGCGATCGGTGTGAGCGGATACAACGGGACGGTGAAGTCGGGATCGTATTCGGGGACGTCGGCCTCACGGAAAACGATGAGCGCGGCGTTCATCAGGGCATAGACGATGAGATGGAGCACCGACGCCGCCTGTGCGAGGATCGCGAGGTCCTGTCCAAGAAGGATGATGAAGAAGATGATCATCCCGCCGGTGAGCAGGATGGACCGGTACGGCGTCGAGTACTGCGGGTGGATCTCGTTGAGCCAGTTGGTGACGATCTTATCGCGGCCCATCGCGAAGTTGATCCGGGCCGAAGAGAGGATCGACGCGTTCGCGGACGAAGCGGTCGCAAGCAGCGCGCCGAGGGTCATGATCGTGGCGGCCGCCGCGGCGACGCCGCCGATACCGAACAGCTCGGCCGGGAAGGCGACCTCGGCGGCCTGTGCGACCGGCGCATCGAGGTCGAGTTCAGTCCACGGGACGACGCCGAGCATGATCGTCACGAGAATGCCGTAGATGACGGTGACGATGAGGACCGAGCCGATGATCGCGATCGGGAGGTTCCGGCCGGGGTTTTTCATCTCCTCGGCGACCGTCGCGATCTTCGCGTAGCCTAAGAAGGAAACGAAGACGAGCGCGGTGGCGGGCAGGATCGCCCCGTAGCCCTCGGGGGTGGGGGCCCAGCCGCCGTCGCCGACGATGGTCCCGTAATCGAACGAGAACCAGCCTGCGATCGCGAACGCACCGAGAATGAGGAGCAGGAGGGTGACAATAATCGTCTGGATCCCTCCGGTCTCCTTCGCGCCAACGTAGTTGACGCCGACGAAGATGACGCCGGCGATGAGCGCGCCGATCTGGATCTGGGTGATCGTAAAGAAGCCGAGATCGAACGACGGAATGAGCGCGATGGTGCCGAGAAGCGGCAGCGCGACGGTGGCGTCCCCCGCGAACGACACGAGATACTGGCCGAACCCGATCGAGTAGAACGCGGAAGCGAACGCCAGCCCGAGCCAGTCGCCAAGCCCCGCGATCGAGCCGAACATCGGTCCGAGCGCGCGGTTGACGAAGTAGTAGCCGCCGCCCGCCTTCGGCATCGCCGTCCCCAACTCGGAGACCGAAAGCGCGTTGACGAGGGCGATGAACCCGCCGATCAGAAACGAGACGACGACGATGGGGCCCGCCTCCTGCGCGGCGACCCCCGGAAGGACGAAGATCCCCGCGCCGATCATCGTGCCGATCCCGATCGTCAACGCGGAGACCAGCCCGAGGTCCTTCGCGAGTTCCTCGTCGCTCATGATGTATGCCCGTGAAGATCCGCGATCCAGTTGAAAAAGCCGTCGGTCATGCCCTGCGATCGCATCGTCGATACCCGTCCCGCCGGTCCGTTTATTATCGAATACATGGAATCAGTGTCAGTTATTGTCGGGGGTCTGTCCCCGGTCCCGGTGTCGTTCGATCCGTAACGCCACCGTCGCTCATACGAACGCGTGTGCCGGTATCGTATAAAAACGGATCGGCTGCGGGACGGAGTTGACATCCTCCCCGCGCTGAAGCGCGAGGATTCCCGAGCGTTGGGATATTACGGTTTGCAACCCGCCTGTTCGTTCGGTGCGAAACGCCCCGAGGTTTGGTTGAACAAGTAGGCTACTGGCCTTGCCAAACGACCGTTACTCATATC
>NZ_FZNQ01000001.1 GCF_900188065.1 Halorubrum vacuolatum | reverse complement strand
CTCCGGGTTGTTCCACCCGAGAGAACAGGTGGGTTGCGAATCTTAATATCCCAACGCTCGGGAATCCTCGCCCTTTAGGGCGGGGAGGATGTCAAAAGGCGATCAGCGTGACCCCGGCCACCGCGAGGACGGCCGCGAGCAGGCGCAGCCGGAAGTGACGCTCCCCGAGAAGGATCCCGCCGAGGACCACGGCGACGATCGCCTGCGTGTTGATCACCGGCGAGGCGATGCTCGCGGGCAACAGCGCGAACGCGACGGTCGTGACGTGTTCACCGACCGCGACGAAACCGCCGGCGAGGAGGAACTTCGGCAGGTCCGCACGGACGCCCCTGAACCCGCCCTCCGGGGGATTTCGAACCGCACTCGGCAGGAGGACGGCGGCGACGCCCGCGAGCAGCAGCGGCACCCAGAGCGTCTCCGGGATCGCGAACTCCTGTAGGGCGACGCGCTTGCCGAGGTCGCTCACGGCATAACACATCGCGCTCACGAGCGCGAGTTGCGCCGGCCGCGACTTCGCCGCCTTGATAAAGGGCTCGAAAAAGCCACCCGGGTCGTAGTTGGCGACGTAGACGGCGAGCGTCGCGATCACCACGCCCGTCACCTCAAGCGGGGTCAGGATCTGTCCGAGGATGACGATCTCGAGCGGGAGGACGAACAGCGGGACGATCTTGTTGATCGGCGTCACGTAGGAGACGTCGCCCTCGGCGATGGCGATCAAAAAAAGCACGAAGGCGGCCGCCGTCATCACTACCGTCAGCGCGACGAGGCCCAGCTCCGCGAGGCCGAACCCGCCAAACGCGCCGGTCGAGAGGTCACCGCGTGAGAGCGTCACCGGGAGGTACCACGCGATCGCGACGGCGTTGATACACACCGTCAGCGCGGCCGGCGGGTAGCCCTCGAAGAGCCGTTTTAAGGGGTAGATGTAGACGCCCCAGACGACCGCCGCCGCGAGCGCGAACCCGAGCCCGGGATCGGCGGCGATCGACGGGATGAGGTCCATCGATCCCGTTGATGACGGTCGGCGTGAAGAGGGGTTCGATCGGGCGGGGACGACTCGGCGGTGTCGACGATAGGACCGCACACCGGCGGTGTCGACGATAGGACCGCATACCGCGAGTCGCTCCGCTATGGAGCGACGAGGTCGACGACGGTCTCGGCGTCGACGACGACGTTGTACGCCTCCTCGTCGTCGTTCCAGAGTACCAGCCCGTTCTCGATGAACACCACCGCGCCGTAGTCGGCTTCCCGCAGGTGGCGATTGAGTTCCGTCTCCCGGGTGCAGACCGCGTAGTGTTCGACCCGCTGTGAGCCGTCGCCGATCTTATAGACGCCGTTTCCGCCCTCGCTTAGATCGTGGCTGAGCTTGACGACGAGGAGGTTCACCCGATCGGTGACGTGATCCTCCGATGCCGAAAGCGGCGCACAGCGGTCGACCGATGCCTGCACGTCGACGCGCCGGGCCCCATCGGTCCGCAGGATCGAGTAGGCGAACTGCACGTCGACGTTGATGAACTCGCCCGGTTCGTCCTCGGGTCCGCGTGCGGCGGCCTCGTCCAACCGTGCCTGGAACGCCGGGACGGCGAGATCGGAGGCGACGTCGAAGGACCAGCCACGATCCGAGGGCGTCATTCCGGACCAGAGCCGGAGCGTCGGCGCGTAGACGGTCAGATCCGAGCCGTCCTCGGTGACCGCCCGCTCGACCTCGCGGAGCTCGGTCGCGGTGTGGAGGTCCGCGGGCGCGAGCGCGAGGAGGCTCCCGTCCGCCGCGAGCAGCGAACCGAGTTCGGCGACGACGCTCGCCGGCTCTGAAAGCTCGGAGAGCACGTTTCCGAGGAGGACGAGATCGATCGGGCCATCGAGCCGCTCGGCGGACGCCAGAGCGGTCGAGCGGGAGCCCGCGTCCTCCATTCCGAGGAACGACTCCACGGGCTCACGATACACGCTCGTTCGGAAGTTCCGGTCGGTCGCGGTGAGCAGCGAGTCGAGGACCTCGGCGTTCGCGCTCGGCTCGATCGCGTGGTACTCGACGACCGCGTCCTCGGGCAGGTAGTCGTGGAGCCCGAGCGCCGGGCCGCCGACGCCGGCACCGACGTCGAGCACCCGCAGTTGGCGGTCGAGGAGCCGATTCTCCACGAGGTCGTCGAGGACGTATCCGATCGCCGCGTAGTAGCCCGGCAGGTGGTAGATCGCGTACCCGAACGCGGCGATCCGGTCGTATGTGACGTCGTTGCCGTACAGATAGTCGGCCTTCAACTGTCGGATCGTCGTCCGGAGTCGATCGCCGGACTCGCCGCGATGCCAGTTCGCGCCGAACTCGCCGACGAGGAGGTCCTCCACCGCGAGCGAGTACGCCTCCGGGAGCGCCTCGGGTGCCCACCCGGGCGGCTCGACCGGTTCGTCCGGAACGGGAACGAACGTCCCGTCCTCGCGCTCGCGAAGGCGGAGGTCGAACGCCTCCTCACGGAGCGTCTCGCGGACGACGGCGGGATGCGGGCTCCCCTCGATGTACTCGGCGATCTCCTCGGGGTCGATCGGCCGCACCCGCCGGAGATAGTTGGCGTTGTTCCTGACGGCCTCCCTGTCGATCACGGTCACGTCCCCCCAGTGCTCCGATCGTGTCTCCGCGACTCACGCATGACGGTCGCGTCCCTCCCCCTCCCCGCGGGCACGTTCATACAGGTCGGCGAACGTCTCATCGTCGGCGTCGGCGATCCGACGGGCCGCCTCCGCGACGTCGTCGGCGCCATCGAAGACGCGCTGTATCTCCGCATACACCGCGGGCGACCCCTCAGTCACCGTGTCCGCGACCGCCTCAAGCGCGGTCGAGACCGGCGTGTGGAACTCCGCACGGATCTCCTCGCCCGCAAGCCGCCACGCGAGAACCGCGGCGTGTGCGCCGGCCTGCACCGTCTCCATCGCGCGATCGTGCTCGTCGGCGGTGGTCTCGAAGACGTCGTTGCCGCCGGCTTCGATGGCGTCGACGATCGCGGCGACGTGCGGACCGTCCGCGTCGATCACGGCCGCGACGTTGCCGGGCACCCGGGGCGGCGCGAAAAGCGGGTGGAAACTGGCGCGCTCGCGGTCGGGGGCGTGTTGACGCAGCGCCGCGACCGCGTCCGTCATCTCGCCGGAGACGTCGACGACCGCGCCCGTCGCCCGGTCGGCGTAGGCTGCAACGGCGGCCGGCACCGCCGACATCGGCACGGCGAGACAGACGACGTCGAAGGTCTCCGCGGTGTCGGCGCCGACCGATCTGGCGGCCGGCCTCCCGGCTGCTGCGTCCGTGGCGACGGCGGGCTCCCGGTCGAGGAAGGCGACGGTCGCGTCGGCGGGGCCGGCCTCGGCCGCGAGCGTGTCGGCGACCCACCGGCCCATCTCCCCCGCGCCGACGACGAGCGTATCCATACGTTACCGAATCGATGGGAGCGATCGGTTAAAACCGTTCGATGCGTCCACCGGGGGTCACCGCGGGCTCAGCCGAGGTGGGTGTTGAACTCCTCGAGCAGCTTCGTCCCGTCCACCGGCTTCGTGACGTAGCCGTCGGCTCCGGCTTTCACCGCCTCCATCATCTTCTCCTCCTGATCGACGCTCGTACACATCACGACCGTCGTCCCCGGGGATCGCTTTTTGATCGTCGCCGTCGCCTCGATCCCGGTCATCTCCGGCATCACGATGTCCATGGAGATTCCGTCCGGTGCGTGCTCCTCGAACATCGCGACCGCCTCCTCGCCGTTTTCGGCCTCGGCGACCACTTCGAACTCGTCTTCCAGCGCGTCGCGGACCACCGTCCGCTGAAACGCCGAGTCGTCGACGACGAGTATCCGCTTGCTCATATCCCTTCTATCGCGATCGTGTATATAAATATCCGTCAATTCGCTTGACCGCCCCACCAGTGGGGCGGTTCACGGGTTTTGTGACGATGTCCTCGAATTCTTCACGAACGTTCCCAATTACCTTGTATCTCAAGACAAGCATATAATGAACATGCGAACAGATTTAAGGTATCTCCCGAATATCTATTCGATATGGAAACGCGGAAAGTCCAGCGCCTCGGTCCGTCGACGCTGGCGATGACGTTGCCGGCGGAGTGGGCGAAAGCACATGGGGTGAACAAAGGCGATGAGGTCTCGTTGCGGATGGGCGGCAAGGGGACGCTCACGGTGTTGCCCGAGTCCGTAAGTACCGAGGAGTCCGAGGCAATCATCTCCGCGGACAACCTCGATGCGAGCGCGCTCGAACGCGCCATCGTCGCCCAGTACGTTCTCGGTCGTCGGGTCATTCACGTCCGGAGCGAGGGCGCGCTCGGCAGCGATCACATCAACGCAGTATATAAAGCGGAGACGCAGCTCATGGGCCTGGGGGTCATCGAGGAGACGCCCGAGGATATCGCCATCCGCTGTTCGGTCGACCCGGAGGACTTCACGCTCGACAACCTCCTCGAGCGGCTGGAGAACACGGGATCGACGATGCGGGGCGAGGCGGTCAAAGCGCTCGCCCACGGGAACCCGGACCTCGCACAGCGGGCGCTCAACCGCGAGCGGCAGGCGAACAAGATCTTCGTGCTCCTCTTACGGCTCATCTTTACGGCATATCAGAACCCCAACCTCGCCCGTGCGGTCGGCTTGGAGGAGGGATTCCCCCTCATCGGCTACCGATCGGTCGCGAAGAACCTCGAACTCACCGCCGACAACGCCGAGGACATCGCCGACATCGTGATGGAGGCGGAGGGACACACCCTCGACGTGGACTCCGCGACGATGCGACAGATCCGCGAGTTCACCGACCAGGTCGACGAACTCACCGCGCTGGCGGTGAAGGCGGTCGTCGAGCGCGACTACGACCTCACCGTCGAGTGTCGCGATCGCTTCGCGCGCCTCGAGGATCGTGAGCGGGAGATCCTCGCGGAGCTTCCCGACGACCTGGACAACGAAACGCTGCTCATGACCCGGGAGGTGCTCGTCAGCCTCCAGCACACCGCCGAGTACGCGATGCGAAACGCCGAGATCGCCGCCAACCTCGCGTTGAACGAGGTCTCGGAGCACGTCGAGATCTTATAACTGGCCTCGGCGCACGTCGAGATCTTATCACTAACCTCGGCGCACGTCGAGATCTTATCACTGACCTCGGCGCACGCCGGGATCCTCCCGGCGGGGATCCCTCACACCGTCCGCCCGCTCCGTATGAACTAAGTACACCGTCGCGAAGGTCCGTATATGAGCGAGGGATCAATGGAATCTGATAAAGGACTCGGCGTGATGTTGGCGTTGGCGGCCGTGGCGGTCGTCGGCGCGGTCGTGATGTACGGCGCGCCGACGCAACTTGACCGCGCGTGGGGCTTCGCCGCGGCGATCGTCTTCGCCCTGCTGGCGGTCGTCACAGTTCAGGTTTTCGAGTAGGGTCCCCCGACGGTCTCACGGGCGGAACGCGCTCGACGATGCAAGCTGACGAGAAACGGTTAAGCGCGACTGGGACTTACTTCTAGCATATGAGCGAGTACACCGAGGAGGAGCGGCGTATCCTCGCGTACCTCACCGATAGCGTCTCGCGTGGCGAGCGATACGTGCGCTCGAAGACGATCGCCGACGCCATCGGCCTCACCGCGAAGCAGGTCGGCACGCGCCTTCCACGCCTCGCGGAGAAATCAGACGACGTGGAGATAGAAAAGTGGGGTCGCTCCCGTTCGACGACGTGGCGCGTCACGCGCGGGTGAGCGCCCGCCGGCGACGTCCCCCCGCCTCCTCGTTCACCCCGACCGCAGCGCAAACGTCGTGTAGCCGACGGCGACCAGCAACAGGGTGAACGCGACCGTGCCGATGACGGCCGGCGAGGCGGTGATCAGCCCACCGAACGGGTTCGTTAACACGACCACCGTGCCCGTGAGGACGACCGCGATCAGGATCCCGACCGCGCCGAACGCCTTGAACGCCGCGTCGAGGTCGATTCGACCGGTGACTTGCTGTTCGTAGCTCATACCTGTACACACGCCAGCAGCCTACAAAAAGGGGGGTCGGCGTTCTCAGTACGGGAGAACGGGAGGTGACGGGCTGGTCATCGCCTGCCGGGTCGGGTGCTCGGGCTCGGAGCGTGTCGGTGATCGTTCTTGCCGCGTGTCGACGGTCGATCAGAGCGCGTCGACGGTCGCCTGATCGACCTCCTCGGCCGCCATCTCCGTGCCGCCGTACGCCTCGAGGAACCCGTCCACGTCGTCGGCGTCGGAGAAGGGGATGAGCTCCGGCCCCATCGCGCCGGCGACGTCGCTGCCGGCGATGACGGTGAGCCTCGAAAGCGGCGCGAACGCCTCCGCCTCGACGTGTGAGGAAAAGAGCACATCGTCGCCCTCCTCGGAGACGTCGTACTCGACCGTCGAATAGTCGGTGAGGTAGGTTACGAGCGGCTCACGTCCGGCGTCCTCCTCGGCGAACAGGTACTCGTAGGTGCAGGTGCTGCTGCAGAACTGACCGGGCCGGCCACCCTCCGGCTCGTCGTCGGCGAAGTGGATCTGCCCGACCGGTCCCGGGTGATCCTCGATTATCATCCCGCACACGTCACAGGCGAGTTCGCCCTCGAGCCCGACGGGCTCCGGGTCCTCGTCATCGTCACCGCCGAGACAGCCGGCGATCGCGAAAGGAACGGTCGCAGCGACGCCGGCGAGCAGCCGACGTCGTCGGAGCCGGTGAGTTTGTGCCATCGAGTGAAACTACGGGAGACGCCCGTTTAGCCCCTCCGGAGCGGTTCACGCGGGCGTTCGAGGAACGAACCAGTCGGCATAAATCGTTCGAGGGCGAACGTCACACGTGAAACCCACCGTGCCGCGGACCCGCGGGAGGCGGCTCCTTCCGGCCGTCGCGATCCTTTTCGCCCTCGTGGTCGCGGTCGTCGTCGCCGGCGCGTTCCTCGTCGACCCCGCCGACTCCGCGCCCGACCCGGTGACCTACGACGACACCATCGAACTCGGCATGTCCTCGGAGACCGACGAGCTGATGGGCGGGGAGGCGGCGGTGCCCCGCGCGCAGGTGTTTTACTCCAGCTTCCAGTACGTCGTCGGCTACAACGGGATCGCCCAGATGGTCGAGACCTTTGAGGACGACCGAAGCGAGACGGCCTTCGGCTATCCGATCGCCGTCCACGTCGAGACGTTCGACGACGCCGAGCCGGACGTGACCGACGACGGGCTCTTCGCCGCCGAGGGCACCCCAGCATGGACGCCCGCCGAGGAGGCCGTCTACGTCGTCGGCTCCGAAGCCGGGACGCCGGCCGGCGAGACGGCGGTCCCCTTCGCCGAGGCGGACGCGGCCGAGACGTTCACCGCCGAGCACGGCGGCGAGGTCGTCCCGTGGTCGACGCTCCGCGAGCGCGAGTTCGACGTCGACACGGCCGGGACCGTCCGGTCGATGGCGCCCGACCGATGGGAGGAGGCGGACGACCGGGTCGCGGACGCCCGTGAACGGGCCGACCGGCCGGTCTCCGTCGTCGTCGGCGAGGACGCGGACACCATCGGCGAGGCGGTCGAGGAGGCACCCGCGAACACGACCGTGGTCGTCCCCGAGGGCACATACGAGGAGACGATCGAGATCAACCGCTCGGTGACCGTCGCCGGCGAGAACGCGACGGTGCAGGGGGATGACGAGGGCTCCGTGATCACGGTTCGTGCCCCCGACGTCGGGCTCTCCGGCCTTTCGGTCGCGGGCGTCGGCAACCAGACGCGCGACGAGGAGGCCGTTCAGGAGCCGCCGAGCGACGGGGACGAGGGGGAGGCCGCGTGGGACACGAACGTCCAACTCGGCTACGGCCACGGCGATGCGGGGGTCCGGGCGCTTTCGGCCCCCGGCCTCGTCGTCGAGGACGTCCATATCGAGACGGACGCGAGCGGGGTCATTCTCCGTGAGGGATCCGACGCCACGCTCATCGACCTCTCCGTTCATGGTCCCGAGGACTGGCAGGACGGCTTCATGGGCGTCGTCGCCATGGAGTCGCGGGTCACCGTCGACGGCGGCGAGTTCGACGGCGGTCGCGACGGGGTCTACGCCCACCGCGCCGACGGCTCCGTGATCCGAAACGCCTCCTTCGAGGGGACGCGCTACGGCGTTCATCTGATGTATTCGGGTGACGCGCTCATCGCCGATAACGTCGTCCGGAACGCCGAATACGGCGGCATCACCGTCATGACGCGGCCGGAGGGCAACGCCATCGTCGGCAACGACGTGCGTGACTCGCCGGCGGGGATACAGGCGTCCGGGACGCGGACGTACCTCGGCTACAACACCCTCGTGAACAACCGCCTCGGCTTCTCGACCAGCTCACGCGGCTCGCTGTATGAACACAACGTCGTCGTGGGCAACGAGGAGGGGGCCCGCGCGACGACCGTCATCCCGTCGAGCCGCGTGGTCGGAAACGACTTCGTCGACAACGAGCGACACGCCGGTGCCGGCGCCGGACCGCTTCGGATCTGGGCCGACGACGACGTCGGCAACTACTGGGAGGGCGCGGACGCCCCGTTACACTCGACGGATCGTGGCTATGAGGCAACCTCACCCGTCGACGCCGCGTTCCACCGTGAGCCCGCTGCGTCGACGATCGCGGAGTCACCGGCCGCCCGGCTGCTCGACCAGCTTCGTGGGACGAACCCCGGTGCACGCACCGGCGGCGTCTACGATCCCGTGCCGGCCGTGGAGCCGTTCGACGCGGATCGTGTCGAGGCGACGATCGAGGACCCCGAGGGTCCCGCCCACGCCGACTGGCGCGACCGGATCGGAACGGACGGGGAAGCGATCGAGTCGGGGAACGCGTCTATGGAGTCGGTCGAGTCGGGGAACGCGTCTACGGAGTCGGTCGAGTCGGGGAACGCGTCTACGGAGTCGGTCAAGTCGGACGGCGGTGAGATCGGATGAGCCAGTCTCCCGAACGCATGAATGACACGGAAACGGCCAGTGAACCGTTGATCGAAGCCCACGACGTCACTCGAAGCTACGGCGGCGTCGCCGTCCTGCAGGACGCCTCCGTCGCGTTCTCGCCGGGTTTGACGGTCGTGATCGGGCCGAACGGATCGGGGAAGTCGACGCTGCTCGGGACGCTCGTCGGCCGGATACCACCCGTCTCCGGCGAGGTACGTCGCCACGGCCCCGCAGTCGACGGGCGGGTCGGCTATCTTCCACAGGACGTCCCGTTCCGGGATACGTTCACCGCCCGCGAGACGGTCGCGTTCTACGGACGCCTCATCGGCGCGGGGAACGAGGTCGACGACGCGCTCGCCGGCGTCGGGCTCGCGGATGCAGGCGACCGCCGGGTGGACGCGCTCTCCGGTGGGATGCGTCGCCTCCTCGGTATCGCGGTTGCGACCCTCGGCGATCCCCCGGTCGTCGTCCTCGATGAGCCGACGAGCGGGCTCGACCCCGGAATGCGCGAGCGGGCGTTCGCGGCGGCCGGCGAACGTGCCGGCGAGGGAACCGCGGTGGTGGTGAGCACGCACGACCTCGAACTCGCGGGGACGTACGCCGACCACGTCGTTGCGCTCCATCGGGGTCGCGTCGCCGCCGCTGGTCCGATCGAACGGCTGCTCGCGGATCACGGGGCGGATGACCTCACCGGGGTCTACCGGTCGATCGTCGGAGCCACTCCGGTGAGGGAGGGCCCGTCGTCGGCAACCGATGAGGGCGCCGACGCCGATTCGCCACCGGCGGATGAGGACGCCGAGCCTGAGCCGACGAACGGCGAGGACGACACCGCCGTCCACGTCCCGGGGGTGTCGGACCGATGAGCGGCCGTCCCGCCGCGTTCACGACGGTCTTTCGGCGCGAGCTCGTGACCGTCGCACGGACCCCGGCGTACGCGCTGCTCGTCGTCGGGCTGCTGATCGTCGTGGGCGGGCTCGTCGCCGTCGGCGGTGGCGGCGCGACCGGATTCGTCCCGGCGGTCGTCGACCTGCTTTTGGCCACCGAGGTGCTCGTCCCGCTCGCCGCGGTCGTGCTCGGCTACCGGGCGCTACGGACCGACCGGGCGACCGGCGAACTCGCCGTGATCCGTACCTTCGGCGTCGGTGCCGTCACCTACGTGGGTGGCATCCTCGCGGCCCGGCTGCTCGCGCTGATCGTCGTCGTGGGGCTGCCGTACGTGCTCGTCGGCGGCTACGTCTGGGCGACCGCGAGCCCCGATACGGGGATCTACGCCACCCACACGGGCGTCGACTCGCCGCTTCTTTACGTCCGATTTCTCACCTTTGCCGTCCTCCTCGGTGCCGCCTACCTCGCGGTCGCCGCCGGGCTCTCCGCGCTCGCCGGGAGCCGACGGGGCGCGATCGCCCTCGGCGGGCTCGTCCTCGCGGGCGGCGTGCTCGGCGGCGACCTCGCCGTGTTGCGCTCGCTGTCGACCGGGACGCCGGCGGCGGCCCTGCCGGATCTGCTCGCGCTCACCTCGAACGGGGCGTTCCGCGGGCTCGTCTTCGATCACGTGATCGGCGTCGCCTTCGAGGGCGACGGCCCCACCGTGAACGCCGGCCGGGCGCTCCTCGCGCTGTTCGGCTGGAGCGTCGCCGGCGCGATGATAGCCGTCGTCGCGCTCGGCTACGGCCGCGCCGTGACGGTCACGCTCGAACGGGTGCGTCGGCGGGTCGTCGCCTGAGAGGGATATAAAAACCGCTCACCGCGAGCACGACGGGGATCGCCGTTCCCCGTGAACGACCAACCCGACGAGCGCGACGGCCGTCACGCCGAAGGCGGCCGTCGAGACGACGATCGAGACGCCGTCGGCGAACAGCGGCACGCCGAGCGCGGAGGCACCGGCGGCGACGACCGGGAACACGCAGCCGGCACAGCTGAACAGCCCGAGCGTCCCCGCGAAGAGCGAGCCGGCGCTCGCGGTGATCCCCTTCGCGAGCAACGCGCCGAGGGCGACGTAGCCGACGAACTGAAACGGGACGACCGCGAGCGAGAACACGACCCCGTCGGCGAGCACGATCGGGCCCCATCCGGGGAGGCCGGCCGCCGCGTCGACGCCGACGCCCGTGAGACCGACCGAGAGCGTGCCGCTTATCAGTGCGAGCACGCCGACGTAGCCGACGCCGACCGCCCACGCCAGCCGTCGGCGCGAACCGCCCTGCCGTCCGGTCGTGCCGGCCGTCCCCCCGCCGGTTCCGAACGCCGCCGCGAGACACGCCGCCGCCACGGTGAACCAGATCAGCGGATACGCCGCGCGGCTCGGATCGAGCACCTCCGTGGGCGTCGTCACGAGGTACGCGACGAGGACCGTTGCGTACGCCAACGCGGCGAGCGTCCCGCCGAGGAGGCCGCGGTACGCGACGCCCGTGAGGCCGGTGAACCGGGCGGGGCGGGAACGTTGCGTCTCCGTCTCTGTGGCCATCGTTAGGAGGTCTTCTCGCCCCGTGGCTCCGTTCGCCAGCCGCCCTTAACCGAGATCACCCAGATGATGAGCCCGATGAGGATGAAGACCCCGGCCATGTACGGGATCAACGGCAGCGGCAGCCCGAGCATGTCGAGGACGGTGCGCAGCTCGTAGACGATCACGCCGAAGACCGCGAGCCCGACGAGCAAGCCGCCACGCGTGATGTCGACGCTCATAGCGAGCTCACCCCCGTTATGGCGTCCACGAGGAGGGTAGCAGCCGTCGTGATGGCGGCGAGCACCCGTTCGGCGAGCGCGGTCGTCGCGTCGATCCAGACCGGATAGGTTCCCGCGCCGGTGCCGAAGACCCCGCTGTTGGAGATGATCCCGGCGAGCGGCAGGGCGTACGCGAGGACGACGAGGACGAGCGCGATGCCCACCCAGAGCCGGAGGTTGTCGAGCACCTTCGGGGCGTCCTCCGGGCCGGAGAGCGCCGGCGGCAGCGGCCGGGCGAGCCCCGACGCCTTCGGGCTCCAACTCGTGATCACGATGTTGGCGATGAACAGGACGGTCGAGACGAACAGGATGGTCCCGCCGATGGCGATCTGCAGGTTGAGTTCCTCGAACCCGCCGAAGGCCATCGGATAATCGAAGCCGGCGTACTCCGGCTCCGCGGTCCGCCGTGGCACGCCGAGAAGCCCCTGTGAGTGCATGGCGTTCGTCATGAGCGCCATACCGACGAACCAGAGGACGACCTGTGCCAACCCGATCTGCGGACTGTACAGCGGCCGGTTCGTGAGCTGTGGCCAGAGCCAGTATGTCGCCGCCATGAAGGTGAGCGCGACCGCGGTTCCCACGGTGAGGTGGAAGTGGCCCGGCACCCAGATCGTGTTGTGGATCATGTAGTTGATGTTCAAGCCGGCGTTGATCATCCCGGAGAATCCGCCGGCGGCGAACATCAGCCCCGCGAGCATCATGCCGGTGAACGCGGGGTTTCGCCACGGGAGCGCGCGAAGCCAGCCGAAGATCCCCGTCCCGCCGCGACGCCGAGCGCCGTACTCGACGCTCGCGACGACGGTGAACGCCGTGATCAGGCTCGGCAGGAGCAGGAACATCGTGTTCGTCATCGAGATGAACTTAAACCCCTCCGCGATGCCGGGGTCGAGGTACTGATGGTGGATCCCGACCGGCGTCGACAACAGGAGGAACAACACGAAGACGACCCGTGCGAGCGGGTCGCTGAAGAGCCGTCCGCCGGCGATCTTCGGCAGGACGGTGTACCAGAGCATGTACGCTGGCATGAGCCAGAAGTAGACGACCGGGTGGCCGAAGAACCAGAACAGCGTGCGCGTGAGCGTGGGGTTCACCGACTCGATGAGCCCGAGCGACCACGGCAGCAGGAAGACGAGGATGGAGGTGGCGATCGCGAGGGTCGCGATGTACCACATGATCATCGTCGTCAGCACCATGAACGTCTGTAGCGGGATCCGCTCGCCGGGGTTCTCCTCGCGCCAGGCGAGCCACGTCCGGAACCAGTCGGCGCCGGCGACCCACGTCCCGACGACGAAGACCACGAGACCGGTATAAAACAGCGGATGCGCCTGCAGCGGCGCGTAAAACGTAAAGAGCACGTCGGCGCTCATGTCGATGCGGGCCGTGAAGCCGGCGAGAATGGAGACGCCGGTCATCGTCATCCCGGCGGCCATCATCCCGTACCACGTCCAGGTGATCTTCGTGTTCAAAAGCGGGCGGTCGAGGCTCCGCACGACCGCCCACGTGAACAGCCCGACGAGGAAGAAGATGGTGAAACTGATGACGAGGAAGACGCCGTGGGCGGTGAGGAACGTGTAGTAGTCGACGGAGCTGAACGGACGGGCGATCCCCGTCCGGTGGAGCGTCTGGATGATGCCGAATATCGCCCCGAGCGTGAGCGCGAGGAACGACCCCCACATCGCCGCGCGGATGATCCGCGCCTCCTCGGGGAACTTATCGACGAACGTCGGTTCGGCTTCGAGTTCGGCGCTCATGCGTCCTCACCCTCCTCGCCGTTCTCATCAGCGGCGCCGTCCTCGGTGTCATCGCCGTCTTGGTTCTCCTCGAGCCACTCCTCGTACTCCTCGTCGCTTACGACTTCGAAGGTCCCCTCCATCGCGTGGTGGGCCGACCCGCAGTACTCGTTACAGACGACCCCGTACACCTGCGGTTCGGTGACCTCGACGGTGATCGCGGCGACCTCACCCGGGACCACCATCGTGTTGGCGTTCGTCCCGACGACCTGGAAGCCGTGGATCACGTCCGGCGAGGTGACGTAGAACGTCACCGTGCTGTGTTCGGGGACGACGATCGGGTCCGGATCGAAGCCGAACTGGTACGCCTCGACGTAGGCCGCGTACTCGTCCTCGCCGACCTGCTCGACGCGCGGTTCGGCGAAGCGGTCGTCCTCATCGAGCGCCTGCGGGTCGACCGGGTCCTGTGAGTCCGCGACCATCGCGATTCCCGGCCCGACCGCGCCATAGGTGACGCTGCCGATGAGAAGCAGGATCAACACGATGGCGAGCGCGAGCCAGAGTTTCTCGTATGCGTGAACGTGCATCAGGTATCACCCAATAACCGTCAGGTCGCGGCTGAGGAATTCGATGAAGTACACGTACACCCACGCGATGACGAGGATCGCGAAGTACGTCATGATCAACGCGAGCGTGCCGATCGGATCGAACTCCTCCGTCTCGGCGTCCTCGTGTATCGGTTCCCCGTCCCCCGGGGGGTTCACTTCTCCGGTGACCGTCGATGCGGTGTCGCTACCGGCCATACTCGATCCCTACTTTGCGTGCATATTAAACCCACAACCCTTCCCGGCAGCTGGTAATGTGCCGACCGATATATATCCGATGAGCCCATGGTACCGATATGAATCTCCCGTTGCAGATCGTCGGGCTCTTAGTGCTCGGCGCGCTGGCGCCGGTGATCGTGTACGCGGTCGCGATGGGTGACCTCCTCGTCGCGGTGGCGGCGCTCAACGTGCTCCTGATCTGGCTCTCGCTTCGCATCGCAACCGGCGGTTCGGTGGGACTTCCCGGCCGTTCCTCGGACGCGTAAGATCCCGACCCGTTTATCAACCCCTCGCGCCGTCTCCGCCCCGTCGACCCTCGAACCAGCCATGTCGAACTGCACCCTGTGTGACCTGCCGACCGAGCCGCATCCGGTGACTGCATCGGACGTCGAGGGCGAGTACTGCTGTCGCGGCTGTCTGGCGGTCGCAAGCTCCTTGGATGACATCTCCGACGCCGAGGAGCTGGAGCGGCGGACGCCGGCGGCCCGGACGGACGACGACTTCGACGGCGAGACCGCCTTCCTGCACGTCGACGGGATGCACTGTTCGACGTGTGAGTCGTTTTTGGAGCTGACCGCCGGAAACCAGCCCGGCGTCGAGGCGGCGGAGGCGAGCTACGCGACCGACACGATCCGCGTCGAATACGACCCGGATCGGGTGAGCCCGACGGAGCTCCCGGAACGCCTCTCCGTCGCCGGCTACGTCGCGAGCGACCGGGCCGAGCCGGAACCCGTCAGTGACGACGTTGCCGTCGTTCGCTTCCTGATCGGCGGCGGCTTCTTCGGAATGATGACGATGCTCTGGTATATCATCTTCCTCTACCCGACCTACTTCGGCTACGACCCGATCGTCGGGCTCGGAGGGATCGACGGTCTGTACCTTTTTGCACACATCTGGCTGTTCACGTCGATCGTCCTCTTTTATACCGGCTTCCCGATCCTTCGGGGCGCATACGTCAGCCTCCGGGCTCGCCAGCCGAACATGGATCTGTTGGTGTCGGTGGCCGCGTTGAGCTCGTACGCCTACAGCACGCTCGCCATGCTGGTGGGCCGAACCGACCTCTATTTCGACGTCACCGTCGCGGTCGTGTTGGTCGTGATCGCCGGGAACCACTACGAGTCACGGATCAAACGCCGGGCGACCGGCCTCCTTTCGGACCTGACGACGGCGGGCGAGGGGGCTGTTCGGCTGGCCTCCGGGGAGACCGTTCCGCCAGCCGCCGTCGAGGGGGGAGACAAAGTCCTCGTCCGCCCGGGGGAGCGGATCCCGTTCGACGGGACGGTCGACGAGGGGACCGCCGCGGTCGACGAGGCGCTCATCACGGGGGAGTCGCTTCCGCGGACCAAGCGTGCGGGCGACCCGGTCCGTGGCGGAACCGTGGTGACGGACGCGCCGGTGGTCGTGACCGTCGGCGAGGGCGCGACGAGCACCCTCGATACGCTCGTCGGGCTCCTCTGGGAGATCCAGAGCTCGCGATCGGGGATCCAGCGGCTGGTCGACAAGCTCGCGACGATATTCGTCCCCCTCGTGCTCGCGCTCGCGGCCGTCGTCGGCGCGGTGTACCTGTTTAGCGGGGCGTCGCTGACGGCGGCGGCGCTCATCGCGCTGACGGTGGTGATCGTCTCGTGCCCGTGTGCGCTCGGGCTCGCGACGCCGCTCGCGATCGCCTCGGGGATCCGCGACGCCGCACGCCGCGGGATCGTGATCGTCTCGGACGTCGTCTTCGAGGACGGCGAGGAGATCGACACGGTCGTCCTGGATAAGACCGGGACGCTCACCGACGGCGAGATGGGCGTGCTGGAGGTCGTTCCCGTCGGGGTGACTGACGGCGACCGCCCTGCGGAGGCCGACCCGATCGAGCGCATCCTCGACCGGGCCGCCGCGCTCGAACGGTTCTCGGTCCATCCGGTCGCTCGGGCGATCGTGGAGTCGGTCGAACCGATCGAGTCCGCCGGAGCGGCCCGGACCGACGGCGGGGCCGACGTCGTGGGCGGCGCCGAACCCGGGGGTAAGCCCCCGATCGACGGGAGCGCCCATACCCCGGTCGATACCGACTCCGTCTCGGTGCTCGATCGGGGCGTGGGTGGGCGCGTCGACGATGCCGAGACCCTCGTCGGCCATCGATCCCTGTTCGAGGACGGCTGGGACGTCCCCGAGGAGGCCGTCGATGCCGCGGACCGTGCCGAGTCGGGCGGGTACGTCCCCGTGTTCGTGGGTTGGGGCGGCGTGGTTCGGGGCATCGTCGTCGTCGGCGACGAGCTTCGTGAGGGCTGGGAGGCGGTCGTGACGCGGCTCGCCGATGGCGGCAAGCGCGTCGTCGTCCTCACCGGCGACTCCATGGCCGCCGCGAGCCGCTTCCGGGAGCACCCCGCGATCGACGAGACGTTCGCGGAGGTGCCGCCGGAGGCGAAAGCCGAGACGGTCCGTCGGCTCGCCGCCGAGGGGCGCGTCGCGATGGTCGGCGACGGCAGCAACGACGCGCCCGCGTTGGCGGCCGCCGACCTCGGCGTCTCCGTCGCGAGCGGGACCGACCTCGCGGCCGACGCCGCCGACGCCGTCCTCCTCGACGACCGGCTGGAGGCGATACCCGAGCTGTTCACGCTCACGCGCGGGACGAACCGACGGATCACCGTCAACCTCGGCTGGGCGTTCCTCTACAACGCCATCGCGATCCCCCTCGCGATCACGGGGCTTCTCAACCCGCTTTTCGCCGCGCTGGCGATGGCCGCGAGCAGCATCGTCGTCGTGACCAACTCCGCCCGCCGGATCCCCCACGAATCATGAATCGAGACACGCTCGCATGAACCGAGCCACACCTATGAACCGAGACGCACACCCATGAACCGACGCACGCTCCTCAGCACGGCCGCAGGCGCCGTCGGGATCGCCCTCGGCGGCGGCGCGTACGCCTATCACCGCCGCCGCGATGACGGATCGACCCTCGCTCCCGTCGAGGTCGAGACGCTCGATGCGCCCGGCAGCGAGGCGGGGAGACGGGAGGTGCCCGAGCCCGGCTCCGTGACCGTCGTAGAGCTGTTCGCCACGTGGTGTTCGAGCTGTGCGGCGTACATGGAGACCCTCCGGGCGGTCGAACGCGAGGTCGACGCGACGATGGTCTCCGTCACCAACGAGCCGGTCGGCGTCTCCGTCGACCGCGAGACGGTCGTCGACTGGTGGGACGAACACGACGGCGCGTGGACGGTCGGGCTCGACGAGGACCTCATGTTGACGACCGAACTCGACGCGACGTCGGTCCCGTACACCGCCGTGATCGACCCGAACGGCCGGGTCGCCTACGCGAGCGACGGGACGATGGACGCCGCGGAGCTGATCGCGGAGATCGACGCCGTCGTGGGTGAGTGATCCCCGGCGGTCCCGGAGGGCCAGGGCGAGTCGCGGGCGAGCCCCCGTTTGAGAGGTCGGTGTGGGAGGCCCCGTTCGAGAGGCCCACCAGATCGGTTAGGGACGTCCACCCCCTCCCGTCGATCGTGAGGCGACGGACACGTGATCGGCTCCGGTCTGCCGGGGGTGGGAACCGATGGTAAGCTGTGAGCCGGCCGGCGGCGCGATCCACTCCAGCGAGCCGCTCGGACTCGGCGTCTTCCTCCTGATCGGGCTGCTCGGCGGCGCGCACTGTCTCGGGATGTGTGGCCCGCTCGTCTCCATGTACGCGGACCGAATGCGCACCGACGGCGGCACCAGGGGGCAGAACCTGACGGTTCGACAGGTCCGCCAGCACACCCTGTTCAACCTCGGCCGGACGGCGAGTTATGCTACCCTCGGCGGGCTGTTCGG
The DNA here is from genome assembly GCF_900188065.1 of Halorubrum vacuolatum. Lineage (GTDB taxonomy): Archaea > Halobacteriota > Halobacteria > Halobacteriales > Haloferacaceae > Halorubrum > Halorubrum vacuolatum. The sequence continues at coordinate 470,475 of NZ_FZNQ01000001.1, read as the reverse complement.
CCTCGCGGGAAGTCTCGTCTTCGTCACGGGGCCGACGGTGACGACGATCGCGGGCGACGTCCACGCGCTGACGGGACTGCTCGTCGGGGCCGTCATCATCGCCGTCGGGATCCGGTACGCGCTGACGTTGGAGTTCCGTCACATCGCGATACCCGGGCTCACGGCCGCCTCGGGGTTCGTAACCGGGCGGATCGTCCCCCGCGTCGACGCGTGGGTTGGGGACGGACGGATCGTCGGCCTCGGCGCCGCCCACGGGCTGTTGCCCTGTCCGCTGCTCTACCCCGCGTTCCTCTACGCGTTCATCCAGGGCGATGCCGCAGGCGGCGCCGTCGCGCTCGGGGTCCTCGGGATCGGGACGATCCCGGCGCTGTTTCTCACCGGCACCCTCCTCACGTCGGTGAGTCGGACGACGCGGATGCGTGCCCACCGCGTGCTGGGCGTCGCGTTCATCGCGCTCGGCTACATCCCGCTTCAGCACGGGTTGCTCGCGCTCGGCATCCCGCTTCCGCATCCGCCGATCCCCTACTACACGCCGTTCTGACGGCGAAGTGAAGCTCGTTCGTCGAACGCACCAGACGCGTTTTATTCGACGATCGCTTCCGGTCCGATATGGACCGACGGAGGTTGCTTGGCGGTATGGGGGCGGCGACGGCGACGTTGCTCGCGGGGTGTTCGGCGGTACTCGATGACGGCCCCGAGGGGGTCGTCCTCGGCGAACAGTCCGATCAAGTCGCCGAAAGCGAGGCGCTCGCGTATCCGGCATACGGCCAATCGCTCCCGTCGATCGAACTCGAAGACCCGCTCAACGGGGAGGTGATCGACGTGAAGTCGATCGACCGAACCATGATCCTCACGGCGATCTTCACCTACTGTCCGGCGGAGTGTGGGATCCTCCTCAACCAGCTCGCCGGCGTACAGGGGATGATCGATGAGGCGGGACTCACCGACGACGTTGCGTTCCTGCCGATCACGTTCGACCCGGAGCGTGACGACGCAGAGGCGCTCGCGGACAACGCCGAGACGATCGGCGCCGATCTCTCGCTCGGCAACTGGCACTACCTCCGGCCGGAGACGCCCGAGGAGGCCGAATCGCTCGTCGCCGAGGAGATGGGGATCGGCTTCGAGCGGACGACCGAAAGCGACCGGCTGGAGGATTACGACTTCGCACACCCCGTCGTGACGTTCCTCGCCAATCCCGATGCCGTCGTCGAGCGGACCTATCGCGGGGAGAACATCGACCGAAATCGTGTGGTCGAGGATACCGAGGCGGTCGTCGAGGCGTTCACCGACCGCGAGTGATCGCCCGCCCGTGACCCCGTTTGCTTTAACCCCCCGCCGCGACAACTATCGACATATGACCGTCCGAGCCTCTCGGACGTTCGAGTTCGACGCCCCCGTCGAGGACGTGTGGGCGTTCATCTCGGACGCCGAACAGCGCGCCGGCGCGATCAGCGTGGTGGATACCTTCACCGTCCACGGTGCTGGACGCGCGACGTGGCAGGTCGCGCTGCCGATCCCGATGATCCGCTCGACGATCGCCGTCGAGACCGAGGAAGTCGCCCGTGATCCCCCGCGGCACGTGAAGTTCGTCGGCCGTTCCCGCGCGTTCCGCGTGACGGGCGAACACACGATCACGGAAACCGAGGACGGCTGTCGGCTCGCGAACGAGTTCGTCGTCGACGGTCGGCTGCCGGGCGTCGAGACCTTCTTCAAACGCAACTTCGACGCCGAACTCGACAACCTCGAACGCGCGCTCCGGCGCTCGGTTCGCGTCGACGTGTGAGTCGATCGGCGCCGGCGAGGAAACGCCTACCTTTAAACGTAAGAAGGCCGTAGCTATGTTCGCCGGAGACCGACGCTTTTCTCGTTGGATTCGGCAGAAAAAATCGACCGCGCCCGTCCGCCACCGGGTGAGCGGCCCGACACGATCCGGGGGTCCATCGTGTTGCCGATCGCCCATCAACCCGCCTCCCTTCGCCTTTCGTTGTGTCCTCGTCCGGTCACTGACGGGACCGCCGCACCTCGCCCATCGGCCTCGATACTTCCGCTGCCGATCTCCGGCAGCTCCCCTGTCGGCTTCGATACCTCTGCCGTCAATCACCGGCACCAGGTCGCTTGCACCCCGCGATGAAGTCGCATCGCTCGCCCTCAGTTATCAGATCGAATAGTTTGGCCGATGGCTTCATTAAATAGATCTCCATTGTGGCATATGCCGCGGACGTAACCGGCCGGCTATCCCCGTACCGGGCACGGCGGGCCGGGCACTCGCTTCCACCGTCCGTCGTCCGTGTGCATTCGGGTTCGGGAATCCCGCTCCCACACCGCCCCCGAATCCGATCTTCGAACCCGTGGAAGCGACCGACGCTCGCGTCGGACGCGACGTCGATTCTATCGAGCTGTCGATTCTACTGAAACGCCGATCAGCGTTCAGCTTCGACGAACAGGTTGCGAACCTTCTCGATCTTCGGGTCGGCGTGGAACGTACAGTAGGCGTCGCCCGGGTTCTTCTCGTAGTAGTCCTGGTGTTTCTCCTCGGCGCGATAAAACGTCGACAGCGGTTCGACCTCGGTGACGATCTCGTCGTCATAGACGCTCTCGGCTTCGAGCTCCTCGATGTATTCCGCGGCGATGCGCGCCTGCTCGTCGTCGTGTGTCAGGATGATCGACCGGTACTGGCTTCCCACGTCCGGCCCCTGTCGGTTGAGCTGTGTCGGGTCGTGGACGGTGAAAAACACCTTCAGCACGTCCGGATATGGGAGTACGTCCGGATCGTACTCCACGGCGACGACCTCGGCGTGGCCCGTCCGTCCGCTGCAGACCTCCCGATAGGTGGGATCCTCGGTATGGCCGCCCGCGTAGCCCGAGGTGACCTCGACAACGCCGGGAAGCTCCTTGAACGCCGCTTCGACACACCAGAAACAGCCGCCACCGAGCGTCGCGGTTTCAGTTTCGCTCATGAACGCCGATACGTGATACGGCCGTATAGACGCGTCGACGGTGGATCAACGGGAACGGCGTGCAGCCCTGCCGGGGATATCGATCGATCACTCGATGAGATCGACGTTCGTGATACGAAATTGCGCGCCGCCGGCGTCGCTCTCGGCCACGTCGATCTGCCACCCATGTGCCTCACAGATCTGTTTGACGATCGCCAATCCAAAGCCCCGTCCGTCACCGCTCGTTGTCACGCCGCGTTCGAACAGCCGTGATCGGTCTTCGGCCGGAATACCCACGCCGTCATCGGCCACGCAGAATCCCCCGTCGATCCCCCGTACGGTGATCGTGACCGATCGTCCGCTATGTTCAACCGCATTCGTGAAGAGGTTCTCAAAGACTTGCGGTAACCGGTCCGTATCCGCCCGTATCGTTGGCGGGTCCTCGATCGCAAGCGTTGCCGCCTCGGTGGGAACGGTCTCCCAGCACTCCTTGGCGATCGCTTCGACGGCCACCGACTCCGTTTCACCGACGACCTTCCCCTGTCGGGCCAACGCGAGCGATTCATCGAGCAGCGTCTCTATCCGATCCAGCGCTCGTGTTGCCGGTAACAGATGGTCGTTTCCGGTCTCCTCTGCAGCGAGTCGGAGCCGCCCCTGTGCGACGGTTAATGGGTTTCGAAGGTCGTGTGAGAGGATCCCGGTGAACTCATCGAGTCGGTCACGTTCACGGGTGAGTTCGGCTTCGCGTTTCCGAAGCAGTTCGATCTGTGTGATCCGTTCGAGGATAACCCTGAGCGTGTCACTCCACAGTTCGAGCAGTTTGATATCCTGCTCGGTGAACCCCTCAGGTTCGGTTGCGCCGATGTTCAACACACCGTAGCGACCGATCGGGACGATCAGTTCGCTTCCGATCAGTGTGTCCGGATTCATCCGTTGATCGTGTTCGCTCATATCGGCGATGTATCGCAGCGTTCCCTCCTCGTAGGCAGCCCACGATAGCGACCGTCCCTCCGGCGTGTACGTCGGCGGCTCCGCGATCAGATCTTGGCCACGCTCCGAGGTCGCAACCGGCTCGAGTGCACACCGATCGTCCGCCCGTAGCCAGACACCAACGATATCGAACTCGAAGATGGTCTCGATCCCCGTAATGATAGATCGGGCTGCCTCGTCGACGTCGGTCGTCTCCAGGAGGGTTTGGGTCGTCTCGTGGAGCTGTTCTAGGAAGGTGCTATATTGGGCAAGCTGTTGCTCCTGACGTTTACGCGTGGATATCTCACGCATCGCGGCCAAAACCCCATCGAGCGGCTCGTCGTCGATGAAGTTCTGTGCGCGGCTCTCGACCCATCGCCACTCGTCGTCAGCGTCCCGTACCCGAAACTCGGTCGTGACGACCTCATCCGGGTGTTCGGCTAACTGGGTCGTCTGTCGTCTCACCGCGTCATGATCCTCAGGATGAATGTACCCGAGTGGGTCCACGCCGTCGACGTCCAGCGGCTCCCACTCGAGCAACGGCGACGGCGGGCTCTGATACTCCACGGTCATCCCCTCATCCAACAGGACGAGCAGTTCCGGGGAGTACCTGACCAGTTGCTCGTACTGTTGTAGGTGGCGTTCCCGTTCCTTCTGGGCCGTGATATCCTGGATCGCCCCTCGGATCGTGACGATCTCGCCATCCTCGTATACGGGCTCACCGGTGGCTTTGACCCACTTCTCGTCGTTCTCGGCAGTGTTCAATCGAAGCTCGTGTTCGAACGGATCGCCATGCGTCCGGCACCGTTCGACCGCCTCCGCTATCGTTCCCTGGTCGTCCGGATGATAGAACTCGATCCCCGCGTCGATCGCTGGATCGAACTCGCCGTCCGGATCGAGTCCGTGAATCGCGTACGTGCCACGTGTCCATCGCTGCTCGCCGGTTTCCACGTCGGCTTCCCAGCCGCCAACGCCGGCCAGTTCCTGCGTGTGACGCAACAGTCCACGGCTTCGTTCGAGCGCCCGCTCGCGTTCCTCGGCTTCGGTGATGTCGGTATAGATGACGAATCCACTGGTACCGTCGTCATAGACCGCCGTTTGCAACAGGAACTTCCGAGGGCCGTCCGCGGTCCGTCTCGTCACCGGTTTCGGGGTCGTGTACCCACCGCTTCGCAGTTGGCGATTGACCGCCTCGGCCTCCGATCGCCGGCCGTCGGGAATGAGATACCGATCGGCTGAGTTCCCGATGAGCGTCTCGGCGTCGTATCCGAAGGTGTCCTCGAAGGCGGGATTCACCCGTGTGATGATCGGCTCGTCATCGTCGAATTCGATCTCAACCGTCGCCTGCGAGAACCGGTCGAAGAGCGCTCGAAACCGCCGTCGTTCCTCGTGAAGCCGTCGTTCGGCCCGATGTTGATCGACGGCATTGGTGAGGCGGTTCGCGAGGAGTTGGTACCGTTCCGTGCCGGGGCGTTTTTGAAGATAATCGGTCACCCCGGCTGAGATGGCCTCGCTGGCGACTTCCTCGCTGCCCTTGCCGGTGAACAGAATAAACGGAACGTCGGGCCATCGATCGCGGACGCGACGGAGGAACTCGATGCCGTCGGTACCCGGCATGTCGTAGTCGGAGATGATACACTGATACTCATCCCGTGAGAGTCGATCGAGACCCTCGTCCGCACTCGATACGGTGTCGATCTCCAGGCGATCATCCTCCCGTTCCAGAAACGTGGCGACCATCTCCGCAAAATCGGGCTCATCATCGGCGTGGAGGACGGAGATTTTCGCGGTCATATTCCCGTATCGGAATCGGTGTAAATAATCTTTCGGGCCTCGCTCTGCGTCATATGGCCGTCGTGGTGAACGTGAGGAATGGCACGTGAGACCGCTTCTGTGGACGATACATGAGGATGGTGTCGCTGGTCGATCCACGACACTCGTGGGATCGACAATACTTTTGAGCCCGTTCGAGAATCACGGACATGCTCGAAACGACGGAAGTCGCCCGGGTCGCTCGCAACCTCGTGATCTACGGGATCGCCGTCGGGCTCCTCGTCTACGCCGCGCTCGGGCTGGCCGAGGCGATCGAACTCTCGGTAGCGATCGCCATTCCGCTCTTTCTCGTCGGGCTCGCGTTGATCTTTTTCGTCCACGAGTCTCTCGACGGCCCGTTCTGAAGCCGGCGTTGACGCTGTTTGATGCTGTTTGCGCCGCCCGTCCCCTCAGTACCGCGCGTATCGACTCGCAAACCCAGCGTGCTCTATCGCATCGAGCATCTCGAGGTGCTCGCGCTTCAGGGTCGAGATCTCGCGCTCGCCGGTGGATAACGCCTCGACGATCTCGACGAGCTCCCTGCCGGCAACCACGTTCGGTACGGTAACGTAGGCCGCGCCGGCATCGAGCAACTGCTCGGCTTCGGCCGACGACTCCGAACGCAGGAGGAGGTCGGCGTCGGTCTCGAGCGTGCAGATCGTCTCCGATAGCTCCCGATGATCCACGGTCGAGACGACGAGCGCGGCACGGTCGATCCCGGCTTTCTCCCACGAATACGCCGACATCGCGTCGCCGAGGACGTAGCTCCGGCAGTTCGCCCGCAACTCATCCCAGAGCATGGGATCGTTTTCGATCACCACGTACGGTCGATCGAGCTCCTCGAGCCGTTCGGCGATGCGTCGTCCCTGCCGCCCGTATCCGAGCACGATGACGTGATCGTCGATCGTCCCGTCGACCTCGCTTCGCTCGTCGACCTTTCGGGTCCGCTGTTTGCGGAAGACGCGTGAGACGACGAGTTCGAAGATCCGGTCTTTCCATCGGCGGGCGGCGGGTGTCAGCGCCATCGTCACGACGGCGGCGAGGATGATCGCCTCGAATACCGCGTCGACGATCGTCCCGAGCAGAAGCGCCTGGATCGCGATGATGAGCGAGAACTCGCTCACCTGATTCAGGCTCGAACTCGCGAGGAACGCCGTCCGGGAATCATAGCCCTCATACATAAACGCCAGCGTGTGCACGAGCGGGTTCAAGATCAACACGACCCCGACGAGTGCCGCCGCCACGAGCGCCACCTCGACGGTGGGGATCGAGACGAGCGCGCCGATGGTGACGAAGAAGATGGCCCCGAAGAAGTCGGCGATCGAGTCGATCCCGTTGCGGACCTCGAGCGTGTTCGTGCCGTCGTCCCGGATGGCGATCCCCGCGGCGAACGCGCCGACGACGATGGAGAGGCCCACATACTCCGCGGCCGCGAGGAAGGCGATGAGGATGGAGATGCTGCCGACGAGGACGAGTTCGCCGTCCCCGTCGGCGAGCCGAACGAGGATCTGGAACCCGTGCCGGTAGAGAAACAGCCCTGCGGCGATGAACAGCACGCCGTAGCCGAGCTGTGAGGTGATCGCGTCGGCCGTGAACGCGTCGGCGGTGATGACGAGGAGCAGCGTGAGTGCGACGAGGTCATCGAAGAAGTGGATCGAGGAGGCGAGCCGGCCGTGCACGAGGTTTTCCCGGATCTCTCCCCTGAGGACCTCCCCGCCGACGAGCGACGAGCTGAGGACGGCGGCCGCGCTGAAATAGAGGGCGTTCCGAACCGGCTCCCCGAAGCCGAAGAGGTCGCCGAACGCGTAGCCGATGGCGAACGCGATCGGCCCGACGACGAGCAGTTGGATCGACGCCGCAAACTCCGCGTCCCGGAGGACGGTTTGGACGTTCGCGAAGTCGAGCCGGATCCCGAAGACGAACACGAGGAAGGCGATCCCCCACTGTGCAAGTACCAGCACCTCCTCCTGTGTCACGTACTCGAAGCCGCCGATCAGCAGCCCCGCGAGGATGTAAAACGGGATCGGCGAGAGGTCGAACTGGTTTGCGACTAACGAGAGGAGGCCGGCGGCGACGAAGATGACCGCGAGCGCGATGATCAGCTGTTCAGTCATCGTGCTCACCTCCGCGGTCGCCGACCCCCGGCTGGCCGGTGAATCGGTCACGGCTGCGTCGCTGTCGTGCGGCGATCTCGAAGAGGTCGCCGGCGATCGCCTCCTCGAACGCGTGGCGGTCCGTGGTGTGCGCTTCGACGTATTCGGCGAGTTTCTCCGCGGTCAGATGGGTGCTCATGATGACGTAGTCCGCTCCCCGTTCGTACAGCGCGCGGGCGTCGTCGATCCGCTCGGCCTCGACGAAGACCGTCGCGTCGTCCGCGACCTCCGCTAGGAGCGCCTCGTTGACCTCGCGCTCGACGCTCGAAGAGAGCACGAAGTCGGCCCCCTTCAGGTTCGCCTCCTTGCGAACCTCGGTGTGTCGGAAGTCGCCGAAGACGTACCCATAGCGGCCCTCCTGTTCGAGCTCCTCGACGTGATCGGTTCGCCGGTCGATGACGACGACCTGGCTGTACCGTTTCTCCAGTTTCGGAAGGGCCTGTTCGGTGATGTCGTCGTAGCCGATCGCGATCGCGTGGTCGCGATAGTGGCTCAGCGCATCGCTTTTGTCCCCTTCGGTCTCGAAGCGACGGAACCACGGTTCGAGCTTCGCGTAGATGGTGTGGTTGTACGCGATGACGTACGTCGAAATGCTCATCGTAAACAGCGCCATGAGGCTGAGATAGCCGAGCACGTCGGATTCGATCAATCCTTGATCGAGCGCGAGCGCGCCGACGATCAGCGAGAACTCGCTGACCTGGATCATGTTGATCGACCCCAAAAACGAGGTCTCGACGCTGAACCCCTCGCGGTCGATGAGATAGAACATGATCCAGAAGTTCCCGACCATGAGGATGATCGACGCGACGATCGCCTGCCACCAGTAGGCGAGCAGGGCGTTGAGGCCGTCGATCTGGAGGCCGATGGTCGCGAAGAAGACGAGGATGAAGAAGTTCGTGATCGGGGTGATCCGATCCTCAAGCTCCTTGCTGTATGGCAGTTGTGCGAGGCTGATCCCGGCGAGGAACGCGCCGACCTTCGCGGAGAGATCCGCGCCCTCCGCGATGGCGACGAAGAGGAACGCCCAGGCGATGGCGACGATGAGGAAGACCTCTTTATTGTCCGCGACGCGACGGAACAGCTTCGGAAGCACGTATCGCGAGGAGGCGAGCGAGAAGATCCCGATGAACGAGATCATCACGAGGATGACGCCGAGCGTCGTCGCGATGTCGGCCGCCCCGCCGAGGTCGTCGGCGGCGAACAGCGCGAGGACGATCACGAGATAGATGTCCTGGACGATCAACACCCCGACGTCGATCTTGCCGGGCATGCTCGTGATCTCGTCCTTGTCGGTGAGGATCTTCACGATGATCGGGGTCGCCCCGAAGACGGTCGCGAGCGCGATCACGAGGATCTCCGTGGTGTCGAACCCGAGCGCCCACGCGACGAGGAACGCAAGGGCGGTCTGGAGGACGGTCTGGCCGAACGCGACGTTCGTCACCGGGCGAAGGATCTCCTGAATGTCTTTAAACCGCATCTTGAGCCCGAGCAGGAAGAGGAGGAACGCGAACCCGAGTTCGGCCATCAGATCGACGAGCCCCTCGTCGGTGACGATGTCGAACGCGACGGGCCCGAGGATGATCCCCGTCAGGATGTACGCGATGATCGTCGGCTGGCCGGTCTGGCGGGCGATCAGCCCGATGATCGTCGCCACGACGACGATGATCGCGAAGTCGGCTGCGAGGGCTATTTCACTCATCACCGATGGGGTTGTCCCCCGTTCACGCTTCCGTGGTTTATGCGTTGGTATTCACCGTGGGACTGCGGGGGATCCGTCGTCCCGGAACGGTAGACATTTGCCGTCGCCGACGCGAGCGATCCGTATGGTTACGCTGGGACTGGTCGTCGCACGGTTCAACGATTCCGTGACGGAGCCGATGGCCGAGGCCGCCCGTGAGGCGGCCGCGGCACGCGACGCCGTCATCGCCGACGAGATCGCGGTGCCGGGCGCGTACGATAGCCCGCTCGCGGCCGATCGCCTCGCACGCCGCGAGGGGGTCGACGCCGTCGCCGTCGTCGGCGCCATCGTCACGGGCGACACCGACCACGACCGCGTGATCGCCGAGGCGACCGCCGCCGCGTTGACCGACGTGAGCCTCGACCGCGACACCCCCGTCACCTTCGGCGTGAGCGGCCCGGGGATGTCCGGCGCCGAGGCGCGTGAGCGCGTCGAAAAGGGCGCGGAGGCGGTTCACGCCGCGATCGACCTCGCGGAGGAACTCGGTCCCGCGGACACCTGAACATACGGAACCACAGAGAATGAGCACCCCATACGACTACTCGGAACGGATCGGACGCGTAGAGCCCAGCGCGACGCTGGCGATATCGAACCTCGCGGCGGAGCGGAAGGCGGCGGGCGCCGACGTCATCGACCTCTCGGTCGGCGAGCCCGACTTCGACACGCCGGAGACCGTCGTCGAGGCGGGCAAGGCCGCCCTCGATGCCGGCCACACCGGCTACACCTCCTCGAACGGCATCCCCGAACTTCGGGAGGCCATCGCGGAGAAGCTTCGCGGCAACGGCATCGACGCGACCGCCGACGAGGTGATCGTCACCCCCGGCGGCAAGCAGGCGCTGTATGAGATATTCGGGACGCTCATCGACGACGGCGACGAGGTCGTCCTCTTGGACCCCGCGTGGGTCTCGTATGAGGCGATGGCCAAACTCGCCGGCGGGACGCTCTCGCGGGTCGACCTCGCCCCGCACGGCTTCCAGCTCGAGCCCGCCCTCGACGAGCTCGCCGAAGTCGTCTCCGACGACACCGAGCTGCTCGTGGTCAACTCGCCGTCGAACCCGACGGGGGCGGTCTTCTCGGAGGCCGCCTTGGAGGGCGTGCGCGACCTCGCGGTCGAACACGACTTCGCGGTCATCTCCGATGAGATCTATGAACGGATCACCTACGGCGTCGAGCCTACGTCGCTCGCGAGTCTCGACGGCATGGCCGACCGAACGATCACGATAAACGGCTTCTCGAAGGCCTTCTCGATGACCGGGTGGCGGCTCGGCTACCTCCACGCCACCGAGGAGTTCGTCGGCCAGGCCGGCAAACTGCACTCCCACTCCGTCTCGTGTGCGACGAACTTCGTCCAGCACGCCGGCGTCGAGGCGCTCGAAAACACCGACGACGAGGTCGAGGAGATGCGTGCCGCCTTCGAGGAGCGGCGGGACCTGCTCGTCGACCTCTTCGACGAACACGGCGTCGATGTCGACGTCGGCGACGGGGCTTTTTATATGATGTTGCCCGTCGACGACGACGATCAGGCGTGGTGTACGGCGGCCATCGAGGAGGCGGCCGTCGCCTGCGTGCCGGGGAGCGCGTTCAACGCCCCCGGCTACGCGCGGATCTCGTATGCGGCGAGCGAGAAGCGGCTGCGTGAGGCCGTCGATCGGCTGGTCTCCAACGATCTGTTATAAGTGCCCGATCGGTCGGTTTCGAACGACCCCTTATAAGCGCCCACTCGGCAGGTTTCGGACTGTTTTATAACCCGTCGCGTGCCCGTTTTTTGAGTATATAAACGGAACCGATCGGTCGACTCCGACGGGATCCCCAACACGCGTCGTTATCCCGCTGGCCGCAGAATGGGGTCGACATGCGACGATCGCTCTCGCTTGAACCGGGCCCTGACGTCGACGATCGGATCATCAAGACGGCCGTCGCGCCGCGCCCCATCGCGTGGGTCAGCACCGTAAGCGACGATGGGGTCGAGAACCTCGCCCCGTTCAGCTCCTACAACTACGTCTCCTCCTCGCCGCCCGTGCTCGTGTTCAACTGTAGCACGAAGCCGGACGGCGAGTTGAAGGATACGCCGCGGAACGCGCTCGACACCGGCGAGTTCGTCGTCAACGTCGTCACCGAGGACCTGATCGAGGCGATGGATCTCACCGCGACGACCCTCCCGGCGGACGAAAGCGAGTTCGACCACGCCGGGATCGAGCATGCACCCTCGGACGTCGTCACGCCCCCGCGGGTCGCCGCGGCCGCGGTCAGCATGGAGTGTACGCTGTACGACTCGCTGTCGGTCTACGATCGGACGATGGTCCTCGGGGAGGTGGTCCGGTACCACGTCGCCGAGGACGCGTTGACCGACGGGAAACTCGACAGTCGAAACCTTCCCGTCGTCGGCCGACTCGGCGGTCCATACTACACCACGGGCGAGCCGATCGCGTTCGAGCGGCGCTGAGTCGACTCCCGGCATCGTGATCGGATGCAACGGGTCCGGGGAGGCGATTTTGACGCGGCCGACCATCCGTGGGGCTCCTCCGCCGCGATCGCCGAACGGCTTCGCGAGGCCGTCGATCGTTGATCTCGAACGATCGCTTATCGGACTGAGGGGGCCGCGCCGGTCCGACGGCTCCGGGAGAGACATACACGGCACACGGGCGTCCCGAAGCCACCGTCGAACCATCGGCCGTGGTGCGGGCGAGACGCCCCACGGGAGAACACAAGAGAATTGACCGTCCCCGGGTGAGAGGGGATATGACCGAGTATTTCGAGGTTCACGAGCGCGACGGCGCGGCGCGGCTTGGCGAACTCCGCCTCGCCGACCCCGTGATGACGCCCGCGCTCGCGGATCCCTTCATCGAGGACGCCGGAAGCCTCTGGGCGGCCGAACGGGCGATCCCCGACGGCGACGGATCGGTACTCACCGTGCTCCCACACCGCGCCTTCCCGGCCGGCACCCGCAAGGAGGTCGCCGACTCGTTTCGGGTCGAACACCCCGACGTCGCGTTTCCCGTCGCCGCCGTGATCGACGTTGCGGGCGCTCGCGACGTCGGCGCGGACGCCTACGTCTTCGCGGACGCTGCGGGCTTTATCGGCCACGGCGAGGCGTTCCGCGACGCGATCGTGTCGGCCACCGGATCGTTGCCGGCGGACGCCGCCCGCGTGCTCTCCGGGGTCGCCACGCCGCGAAACGTCGCCACGCTCGCGTACGCCGGGATCGACCTGTTCGATGCGACCCGCGCGAGGGCGCTGGGGCTGCAGGGGCGGTATCTCACCGCCGATGCCGCCCACTTCCTTGAGGACCTGACCGAGTTGCCGTGTGCGTGTCCGGCCTGTGCGGGGCCGCGCTCGGCATTCACGCGCGCCGACTGCGCCGAGCACAACGTCAACGCCCTGCGGGCGGAGTTGGCCCGGGTTCGTGAGCGAATTCGCGCGGGACGGCTTCGCGATTACCTCGAAGGGCAGGTCCGACACGAGGGGTGGCTCACGGCGACGCTGCGGGAGTTCGACACCCAGTGGGGCTATCTGGAGGAGCGAACGCCCATCCTGCGCGAGGCGGAGATCACCGCCGCGAGCGCGGAGACGCTCGACCGCGTGGAGATCAAGCGGTTCGCCGATCGGGTGACGACGCGCTACCGCAACCGGTTTACCGATCAGCCGCTCGTGTTGGTTCCCTGTTCGGCGACGAAGCCCTACAGCGACTCCCAGAGCCACCGGCAGTTCCACGACGCGATCGCCTGGCGGGGCCACACCGTCTCGATGACCTCGCCGATCGGCGTCGTCCCGCAGGAGCTGGAGACGACCTATCCCGCACAACACTACGATACGGTCGTCACCGGCGACTGGTCCGAGGCGGAGGTCGGGTTCGTCTCGGAGGTTCTGCGACGATACCTGCTCCGCAACGACGGCTATTCGCGGGTGATCGCCCACGTCCCCACGGAGGGCTACCGTGAGATATGTGAACGCGTCGAGGCCGATCCCGAGGTCGAGGTTCCCTTCGAGTACACCTGCGTCGACCACCCGACGACCGACGAGTCGCTCGCGGCGTTGGCGGCGGCGTTGGAGGGCGAACCGGCCTACAGCAAGCGCGAGCGCGAGCACAACACCGTCCGGGCCATCGCCGACTACCTCATCGGCGACGCCGCCGGCGACGACCTGTTCGGGTCGATCCGGACGACGGGACGGTACCCCAAACTCCAGGTCCGTACCGACGATCCGGACGCCGGCCGCGACGGCGAGCCGGGCGCACAGCTCGCGACGATGGTTCCGCAGTACGGGACGCTCTCGTTCACGCTCGCGGGCGCGAGGCGGTGGGTCGAAAGCGACGCGCCGACGAAACGGGTCACGATCGACCCGTTCGTTCCACGTGGATCGGTGCTCGCGCCGGGGATCACCGATGCGGATCCGACGATCCGCGTCGGCGACGAGGTCGTGATAGAGGGCCCGAAGGCGTTCGCGGTTGGCCGTGCCGAGATGAGCGGCCCGGAGATGGCCGCCTCGACCCGCGGCGTCGCGGTCGAGGTGCGCCACGTCGAGGAACGGTAGCCGCGATCTATTACAAAAGCGGCGCCACCCTGGTTCTTTTTAGTCCTACTCGTCGACGAGCTCGACGTCGAGGCGCTCCTCGATCGCCCGGACGACGGAGCCGCCGACGCCGGCGCGTGCGGCGCGACCCTGTTCGACGGCGAGCAGGTCGTCCTCGCTTATGTCGAGTTCCGACGCGAGCTCCTCGACGGTGAGGCCCGCGTCCTGTCGAGCGGCGACCGCCCGATCGTCGTATCCCGAGACGAGGTAGGGAAGCCGGTCCTTTTCGTAGTTGGTTCCCTCCTCCTCCCAGTGGGTCGAATCGCCCGTCGCGGCGTCGTACACCCGGGCCTGTTTCCGGGCGACCTCCTTGCGTCGGCTGGTCGATCCGTGACCCGAACTGCCGGCGGAGCCGCCCGAGGATCCGCCGCCGCCTCCGCCGCCTCCACCGTGCCCGCCCCCGCCACGACCCTTGCGCGCGTCGTCGTGGGGGCGACAGTTCGAACAGACGAGCAGCCGCGCGCCGGCGACGTTCGCCTGTTTGAGGTTCGACGATTCCCCCCCACACAGCTCACAGGCACCGCCGCCGCCGTCGCCGCCGCCTCCGCCCGTCGAGTATTTGGCCATACTCCCCCTTACGGCGGCGGCTTTTTAACTGTAATGAGGCGGTGAATCCCTTCCTCACGGAGCGAACGGCGAAAGCCGTGAGCGAGTAGGGAGGGGTCGTTCGGAAGATGCGTGGCGGGCCGTTTTTCATTCGGGCGAGCGTAGCGACGGCCGGCCGATGACGATCCACCGCTCCGAGCCGCCTCGGCACCGGCGATGACGAGCCCTATGAGTGCCGAGGCCAGCGGTTTTTCTCCGATCGCATCGACGACTGCCGTTCCGCGGAAGCGGCCGAGTCATGAGGCCGTTGTCTTGTGACGAACGTATCCGGGTTCCGGTCGCCGATGGTCCGCGTCGTCGTGGTTGAACCGTACACACGGCTCGCGACCAGGACCGACTGGGTGATCCCGGCAAAGATCACCTCCCGTTTGCGGTGAGGAACGACTGGCCCTTGGTGACGTTCGACGACGACTTCCCCCGCCTGTCGAGGGATCGGGACTCGACCACGCTGGTATCATCTCCGCTCAGCAGTCGGGACGAGACATCGGTGAGTAACCGGACCTATCGTCTGGCCGGATGATCGTCGCGGAGCCGCGCCCGTCCCTCCCCGAGGAGGCGCTCGCGAAGGGTGGATCCCACGGTAGGTTCGTCAGCCGGCGGGACGAGCCCCCGCTCACGGAGTTCGGGGACGACGAGGTCGACGAAGTCCCGGAGGGAGTTCGGACGGACGACCTCTTTTATATTGAAGCCGTGGACGCCGACCTCCTCGTGCCAGTACTGGAGCTCGTCCGCGACGTCCTCGGGCGTCCCGACGATCGTCGGGGAGGTCGTTCCCAGCCCGCAGAACTGTGCGACCTCCCGTACCGTCCAGTCGCGGTCGGGCTGGGAGGTCGTGAACGCGTTCATCGTCCCCTGGATCGCGTCCGTCTCGATGTGTTCGACGCGCTGGTCCGGATCGAGCGTGGAGAGATCCATGTCGAGAAAGCCCGACAACAGCGCGAGCGTCGCCTCGACGTCGACGTGCTCGGTGTAGCGTTCGTGTTTCGCCTGCGCGGCCGCCTCCGTCTCCCCGACGATGGGAACGACGCCGATGAAAAAGCGGAGGCTCTCGGGGTCGCGTCCGTGGTCCGCTGCGCGCGATTTCACGTCCCGCATATACTCGCGAACGCCCTCCTCGGTCGGCTGGCTGGCGAAGACCGCCTCGGCGTTCGCGGCGGCGAACTCCCGGCCCCGATCCGAGGAGCCCGCCTGATAGATCACCGGCGTCCGCTGCGGCGAGGGTTCACAACCGTGTGGGCCCGGCACGGAGAAGTGCTCGCCCTCATGGTCGATCGAGTGGACCTTCGCGGGGTCGGTATATCGTCGTGCACTCCGATCACGTTTGACCGCATCGTCCTCCCAGGAGTCCTCCCAGAGCGCATAACAGACGTCGAGGAACTCGTCAGCGCGGTCGTACCGGGTCTCCTTGTCCATCCGCTCCTCCAACCCGAGATTCGCCGCCGCCGACTCCAGATAGGAGGTGACGACGTTGATCGCGATCCGGCCGTCGGTGAGGTGATCCAGCGTGGAGAACTCGCGAGCGAGCTGGTACGGATGGGTATACGTTGTCGATCGCGTCACGGCGAATCCGAGATCGTCGGTGACCTCGGCCATCGCCGGAACGACGAGTTGCGGGTCGTTCGCGGGTGTCTGGACCGCCCGCTCAACGGCGGTATCACGGTCGTCACCGTAGACGTCGTAGATCCCCCTGACGTCGGCGAAGAAGACCGCGTCGAAGCCGCCGCGCTCGGCGGTTCGGGCGACCTCCGTCCAGTAGTCGCGATCCGTGTAGCGGACGGACTGATCGCCCGGATACGTCCATGAACCCGGCGAGACGTGCTCGACCGAGTTCATCGTGAAGAGGTTCAGATGCAGCCGTTCGGACATGCCGATCCGTATGGGATCACGCGGTAAGACCCCACAGATAGTGGCGGGTGTTGTGGCTACCACCCTCCAGGCCGCCGATCCCGTCCGCGACGTCGGCAAGGTTCACGCCTTGCCGGCCGGATCGGCGGCTTCGGCGGGATCAGATCGAGTGCTCCCGTCGGCGGGGTCAGACGGACGCGCTTACGTCGGCGGGGTCAGACGGACGCGCTCACGTCGGCGGGGTCAGACGGACGCGCTTACGTCGGCGGGGTCAGACGGACGCGCTCACGTCGGCGGGGTCAGACGGACGCGCTCACGTCCGCCGTCGAGACGTACGCAGCCAGATCGGAGGTCGTGATGATCCCGATGGCGGTGCCGTCCTCGTCGACGACGGGCATGTGGTGGAATCCCCGTTCGACCATCCGGGTGGCGACCGTCGAGACGGACGCCTGTGCATCCGTCGTCACGAGGTCGGTGCTCATGTACCGTTCGACGGTCGTCTGGGCTTTCGGCTGGCTCTTGGCGACGATCTCGACGAAGTCCGTCGTCGTCAAGATCCCGACGAGCTGGTCCGCCTCGTCGACGACGAGCACGGAGCTGATGTCGTTATCGAGCAGGACACCCGCGGCGTCCTCCACGAGGGTGTCCGGGGTCACCGTGTGAATATCGGTCGTCATCAGCCGTGCGACGAAGATGTCGTCGATGTCGTCCATAAGCGACTGATGCCGCGCTCGCGGCATAAGAATTGCCGTGGAGCGGGAAGCGACCCGTTCGACCCACCCGGGACCGCCCTCGGATCGACGGCCGGCCGATCGGTCACCCGAACCGGGAGAGCCCCGCCTGTCGTCGCGGCCCGCCATCCGTCGGCTCAGCCACCCACGCCGACCGTTCCGCACGGAGCCGGTCGCGGTCACAACTCGGGGGATCGGCGGGCTCGTAGGCCGGACAGGCCTCGCCACAGTCCCGGCCGGGATCGACGACGCGGTCGAAGTAGGTACAGACGGGTCGTCCGTCGGCCGTCGCCCCGCCGTGCGTACAACCCGGTAGTGCCGGTCGCCATCCCTTCCCGTACGCCCGCTCGGCGATCCGTCGTCGTCGTCGGGCCTTCGCCTCGGGATCGACGGGCACGATGTCGGTTCGTGCGGCTTGCTCGGACAGGATCTCGACGCCGGAGGCATCCGGGGTCAGCGGCGTCGGCTCGCGGATCACCTCCCGCTCGCCCGACTCCGGGTCGAACCGCCAGACGCCGACGGCGTCCGGGATCCGGTTGAGGTGGGCCCGCGTGACGTACGAGGCCGTCGCGAGGACGACCGAATCAAAGAGGCCGAGCGCGACGTCATACCGGAGCTGGGCACGGAGGTCGCCCGGCGTTCCGAGGTCGGGTTTGTTCTCGATGGCGGTGAGCGAGCCGACCCAGTCGTCCGGGTAGCGGGCGGTCGCCCGAACGACGGGCCGTCCGTCACGGCGCTCACGCTCGAAATAGCCCGCCTCGACGGCCGCGTCCGCGACGGCGTGGGCACGTTCCGGCGGTAGATCGAAGGCCTCGGCGATCGGGACCGCTGACCCAGGCCCGACGGGGGCCTCGATGGCCGTCACGGGGATCCGTCGCGGCGTGATCGCGGCGCGGTCCGCAAAGCCCGGTCCGGGATCGAGGAGACAGACGTCGACGATCCGCCCGCCCGGACGGGCCACACCCGCGCCGAGCTGTCTGGCGACGATCCGGTCCGGCGATTCGAGCGCCGCACACAGCGCCATCTCGAACCGGAACTCCATG
The DNA here is from genome assembly GCF_900188065.1 of Halorubrum vacuolatum. Taxonomy (GTDB): domain Archaea; phylum Halobacteriota; class Halobacteria; order Halobacteriales; family Haloferacaceae; genus Halorubrum; species Halorubrum vacuolatum. The sequence goes on along the minus strand of NZ_FZNQ01000001.1, from coordinate 452,073 downwards.
CGGATCGGGACGGCCGCCGGCGAGTAAAAGCCGTCGGCGTGTTCGGACCGCCGGCGCGTGAAGGCCGTCGGCGTGTTCGGACCGCCGGCGAGTGGAGGTGCCATGCGCCACGACCGTCTCACAGCCGGTGTGGCCGTCCACCCGGACGGATCGCCGATATGTTCATGACCCTGAAGTTCCCGAGAACGGATATGGATCGACGTCGGTTTCTCGCTGCGGCCGCCGGGAGCGGCGTGGCGACTGCCGTCGCGGGCTGTCTGGCGAGCGCCTCGCCGAGCCCGCCGGACGTCCCGGAGGACCGGCTTGAATCCGACGGCTGGGGGCTCGTCGAGGAGGAAAAAGCGGAGGCGTTCAGCGAGTCGATCGCCGGTGCGGAGTTGACCGCGACGGCGACGACGAGGACCTACGAGAACGAACCGCTTCGCTCGGAGTTGGCCGAAAAGACCCTCGGGGAGGTGACCGATGCCCCCGTCTCGTTTTTCGCCAGCCGCATTACCTTCGATCCGGATCTGACCGACCTTCCGGGTGGCGTCGGCGGCGGCCAGATCCTCGATGAAGTCGAGACCAACGTTCGAGCGACGCTTGAAGCGCAGATGGCCGCACACGGCGTGGAGGAGATCGAGAAGGTGGGGACGGACACGCTGACCGTCGACGCCGGGATGGAGGCCCGTCAAACCGACCTCGAGGGGGTCGTCCCCTTCGAGCCGGTTTCGTTTCCCGCCGCGGACGGTGCCCCGGTGGCGATCGAGATGGATGACATCGTCGTCGTCGGACGGATGGCCGTCTGGCGGGTCGACGGCAGCGTCCTTGTTGGCGGCGGTGCGTTTCCGGCCGAAAACGTCGAGACGAGCGTCGAGGAGGACCTCTCCTCGGCGATCTCGGTCGCCATCGATGTCGATCTCGGGCTCGAACCGGACCGCTATGCGGAGGACCTCTTCGATCTCATCCGTGCTATCGAGTAGGCATCGATCGTCGGTGTCCGTCTCGGCGTGACCCGAACGAGCCACACTGCCGTCCGTTGTTGGATCGGTTCGAAACCGGTATTCGGCGTCGGCACGTATCTCCGTCCATGCGCCGGGTCACCCGGAATCTCCTCATTGCCATCGCGCTGGTCATCGTCGCGCTGCTCGCGTTGGGCGCGCTCCCGAGTTATCTCGGGACGGGCGACCCGTATTATCTCACGGTCGATGCGATCGAAACGGACGAGGAAGCCGTCGACGTCAACGACGTCTCCGAACGCCGGTATCCCTATCTGACGAGCGCGCTCGCGAGCGATGACGGCCGATCGGAGGGCTACCAGATGGGTCCGTTCGGGCTCAAGGAGTGGTTCACACACACCCCGTTCGATGAGGTCGACTCGCTGACACACACCCTCTCGGCGGCCGAGACCGACGAGGGGGTCCGCGTCGAGTACGACGGACGGATCTACCACGTGCGGATCGTCCAACCATGACCGGCGAGTCCGATCCCACGCCGGCCGGTGGCGACGATGACGGATCGCCGGTCGGTAACGACGATGACGGATCGCCGGTCGGTAACGACGGTGACGAACCGCCCCTCGCCGTCGATCCCGCGGCGGATCTCCGCGACCTGCCCGCCTTTTCCGACGGCCGTCTCCATTCGCTCCCAGGCGAGCCGGAGTGGCCCGTCGAGGAGGTCGCCGTCGAGTACGACTCCGGCTGGTTCGTCGGCGGCTACGATCGCGTCGAACAGCCCGACGGTCGACTGAAAAACTACTACTGGGCGGAGCTGCCGCCGGCGACCGTCGTGATCGCGATCGCGGACGGACACGTCCTCTTCGTCGAGCAGTACCGCCCGGCGACACGGCAGACGAGCCTCGAACTGCCCGCAGGGATCGTCGAACCCGGCGAGTCGTACACGGAGGCCGGTGCCCGCGAACTCGCCGAGGAGACCGGCTTTGCACCCGACTCGACGACCCTGCTGCAGGAGGTCTGGTGCACGACCGGTCTGCTCAGACACGCACGCGGGTACGTCCTCGCCGAGGGGCTCGAACCCGTGGAGGCGGAGGCCGACTCCAACGAGTTCCTCGTCCCCCGGACCGTCCCGGTCGAGGAGGCGATCGCGGTCGCCCGGGAGCCGCCGACGAACGACGCGACGCTCGAAGGACTTCTCCTCGCGGCGTACGACGGTGCATTGTGACCGCAGGGAGTCGAGACCGACCCGTCGCAATCGGCGTATGGACGGCGATCGGCTGTCTGCTCCTTTCGCTCGCCGCGATCACGCTCGTCGCGGTCGGCATCGCCGGCACGGTCGAACACGCGCCGCTTCCCGTCACCCTCGGGCTCGTCGGTGGGCTGTTCGCGGTCCTCGTAGCTATCGTCGCGGAGTGGCGGTTCCTCCGGACGCTCGTCATCCGTGCGCGGTGGGAGCACTCCTCCACGCGGCCGAGTCGCGAGCGTCCCGATCAGCTCATCGGCCGGCTCGCTGATCGACCGGGGGCGCGGGAGGATGGAGCGATCGCGGTCGCGATCGTCGCCGGCGCGATCGTCACCTATGGACTCGCCGTGGAGGGCGAGGTATCCGTCGTTCTCGGGGCTTCCCTCGTCGGCGTCGGTGCGGGACTCCTGTTCCCGCACCGCGCGGTCCCGGCCTACTGTGGCGCGTTCGTTGGCATGACCTCACCGGCCGTCCTCGGAAGCTACGCGTCGACGGCCGCTGCGGCGGTCGCCGCCTCGATGCTCTTTCTCGTCGCCCGGCCCGTCTATCAGGGCGTCGGTGGAAAGCTCGGGACGACCGCGTTCGTCGGCGTCGTCTCCATCACATTGCTCGCGTCGTCCGAGACGCCGACGACGATGATACCCGACCCGACCACGGCGGCGATGGCGCTCGCGGTCGGCGGCCTCGCTGCGGCCGCGACGTTCCTCCTGCACGTTCGGCTCACCGGTGACACCGTGCTTGCTTCCGGGCTGGTCGGTGTCGCAGCCGCGATCGGCCTTCCGTTCTTGCCGGTCGGCGACGGCGCGTTCCTCGCCGCGACCGCGTTCGGCGCGTCCTTCGCAGGAATGACCGATACGGGACGGATCTCCCACACCCGATGGGTCGCGGTCGCCGGGCTGCTCGTGGGAGTCCTCGTCGTCGCGACCGCGCCGTTCCTCGCGGGAACCGGCGGCAAGCTCGGAACGATCGCCTTCGCCGCCTCGCTCGCGGTTCACGCCACCTTGCGGACGAGCGAACGGACACGTCGCGACCTCCTTCGCGAGGTCAGGTACCGCCGCGATACCACCTGAACGCCGTCGAGTGTTCCCGCCACATCGGGCGGATCGGCTCCACACGACGGCGGGTCTATTAGTGATCGGCTATCACTCCACCTGTATGAACCGAATCCCGATCGGAATCGCCCGCGGTATCGTCGATGCGATCGGTCCGGCCCACCAGTCCCTCGTCGCTGGGGGCGGTCGCCCGACGAGGTCGACACAGCTGCGGAGGCCGACACACCTGCGGAGGGCACCATGACCGCTCTCGGACTCGGCGGGGCCGTTCTCGCGGGCGTGCTGGCGATCCTGCTCCTCGCGAGCGTGGTCGCGATCGGCTACGTGCTCAACCGCGATGCCGCCGCACGCGGCATGGGCGGCCTCGCTCGAACGTTTCTCACGGCGGCCGCGATCTTCGTCCCGTTCCTCGTCGTTCCGGTCTATGCCGTCTTCACCCGCTGGATCGGAGCCCGGAGAAAGCCGGCGTCACGGACCGAACTCCTGCTCGCGTGGGGGGCGCTCACCGTGGTCGTCGCCGTGATCGCCGGAACGATCCTCTCGCCGCCCGATCCGGTCTCCCAACTGCTTTACGTGGGCGGGTTCGCGGTCGTCTTCGGGCTCGTCGGGCTCGTTCCGTTGATCCGGCGCGGCGTGTTCGAAGACGAATAAGGGACGGTCGATCCACACATGAGCCGTCCGGAACGCGCCGATTATTTCCTATCCGTTTTCTTTTCCGTATAAAATCGGATATACGACCACCGATATCCGACGAACGACGAGCTATTAGTCGACCGAGCCCCACTTCACCTCCATGAGCCAGACGTCGACGGAGACCGTACTGCTGTCGGACGACCCGCCGCTCGACCTTCGACTGTCCGAGGACGAACTCGAAACGACCCGTGAAGGGATCGTCTCGTTCATCGCCGAGACGGTCGACGGGGCGGGGGCTGACGGTGCTGTCCTCGGCCTCTCCGGCGGGATCGACTCGACGCTCACCGCGTATCTCGCGGTCGAGGCGCTCGGCCCGGAGGGGCTTCACGGGATCACGATGCCATCCGAAGTCAACGACCCGGACGTGATGAGCGACGCCGAGCGCGTCGCCGAGGCCCTCGGGATCGAGTACGACGTGGTCGAGATCCAGCCGATCGCGGACGCATTTTTCGAGGCGCTTCCCGAGGCGGCCGAGAGCCGAATGGCGAAGGGGAACGTTTTCGTCCGGACGCGGGCGGTCTGTAACTACTTCGTCGCCAACGCGGAGAACCGGGTCGTCCTCGGCACCGGCAACCGTGCGGAGGCGATGACGGGCTATTTCACCAAATACGGTGACCAGGCGGTCGACTGCAACCCGATCGGAAACCTCTACAAGATGCAGGTTCGCCAGCTGGCCGCCCACGTCGGCGTCCCGTACGACCTCGTCATGCAGGAGCCGACCGCGGGGATGTGGAGCGGACAAACCGACGCCGAGGAGATGGGGCTCGATTACGACACCGTCGATGCGATCCTCGCCGTTCACGTCGACGGCGGCCTCTCACGGTCGGCGATCGTCCGGGAACTTGACGTCCCGAAGGCGGCCGTCGACCGCGTCGTGGAACTCTACGAACGGAGCGCCCACAAACGGTCGATGCCGCCGGCTCCCGAGTGAGCGAACGCCCGGCTTTTAAAAGGTGGGTCGCCGGTCCGGGCGCTCTCAGAACGCCCGGAGGTCCTCAAGTACGGCCGCGGCCGACCCGTCGTCGATGGCCTCGCATGCGAGCGTCAGCCCCTCGTCGATCGAGTCGGCATCCTCGCCGGCGTAGATCCGCAACGCGGCGTTGAGCGCCACGGCGTCCGCGAAGTCACCCTCCCGCTCCCCCGAGAGCACCGCCTCGGTGATCGTTGCGGAGTCGACGGCGACGTCTTCCACTTCGAGGTCCTCGCTTTCGAGGTCCATGCCGTACTCGGCGGTCTCGATCTCGAAGTCATCGAAGGTCGGCTCGCCGTCGCCGCCGTCGGCGTCCCACTCGGCGACCTTGGTGTAGCCGGGTCGCACGTCGTCATAGCCCTCCATCCCCTGGAACATGAGAACGCGGTCGAGGTCGTGGAACTCGCTCGCGACGAACGTGTCGGTCACCTTCTTCGCGAACGCGAGGTGATAAAAGGAGCCGAGGTGCGTCGACGCGCCTGCGGGATTGGCGATCGTCTCGATCGTGTTCACGAACGTCCGAACGCCCATCATGTCGCGGCGCTCGAACAGGTCGTCGATCGCGGGGTTGAACGCGGGCTGGTAATAAAAGCCGAAGCCGGTCTCATCGACCATCGCGGCGGAGTCGCGCGGCGTCAGCTCGGTGGCGACGCCGAGCTCGTCGAGGACGTGTTTATACGCGTCCTGCTTCTGGGTCGGCACGCGATCGCCGGAGTGGACGACGATCGGCGTGCCGGCGGCGGCCGCGACGCAGCCGGCGGCGACGCCGAGGATCGCGGTTCGGCCCTTCCCGTCGTAGTTGGCCCCGCAGTCGACGGGGTCACAGTCCGGTTCGGCGTACTCCACGCGCTCACACATCACGTCGGTATAGGCGCCGAGTTCCTCGGGGGTGTTCCGCTTCCAGCGGTTCGCGAGCCAGAACGCCCCGAGGGTGGTGTGGTCGGGCTCGCCCGCGAGGATCCGCTCGAACGCCTCGGTCGCCTGTGCGCGCGTCAAGTCGTCCGCGGACTTATGTCCCGATCCGCAGACCTCGGTCATCAGCCGCTTGAGGGGCCACTCGCCGAACTCCTGGGTCGCCTGAGCCATGTCCGCGAATTCGGGGGCGCAACCCAAAAGCCTCCCGTTCGTCTCCCAACGCGTGGGAAACCGCGGTGGGACACGCGGCGACGGCCGTCGATATCCCTCGCTCCGGCCGACTGCGGGATCACCGGTGAGCCGGCGGCGCGCGGCGAACTCACCGAAGGTGGATGGATCGGTGGTTCACGCCCCCGTAGTGTGTCACTCAGGCACATATATGAATTTTACAAACGCGCACTCATACGCGTTTGTGATGCAGAATACATGACGCTCGATCCGTTTTCGAGCTACGTACGAACGCTAAAACCCGATAGAATTATAAATACCTGCAGTATATGTGTGGTTGAACACGATGACGACCCACTCCGTGGCAAGCGCGCTGACGCTCTACCGGTCCGGAACGCTCACGATCGAGGCGGCCGCGATGGTCGCCGGCTGCTCCCCGGAACAGCTCCATGCGAGTGCCCGGCCCTTCGAACCGACCACCGGGACCGCGAGCGGATCGACCGACTGAACCGCCAGCCAGCGCGTCCGGCCCCCGGACCCGGATGCTCCCTTTCCCATCGAAACCCGTAGATAGCCACGACCCCTTACTCGACCAATGAGCGTGGAGGCCGACTGGCGGGCGGGGATCGACGCCGTCGACGCCGTCCTGATCGACGAGTACCAGAGCGGATTTCCGGTGGAGCCGAACCCGTTTGAGCGTGTCGCCCGCGAAATCGTGGCGACGCTCTCCGAGGGATCGTCAGATGGAGCGGTGGATGACGCGCCGATCGACGGCGACGTGACCAGCCTCGGATCGCTCGACGGCGACGCGGTCCTCGAACGCGTCCGCACCCTTCGCGAGCAGGGGGTGTTCCGCCGGTTTGGCGCGGTGTTGAACCCACCCGTTATCGGCTCCTCGACGCTCGCGGCGGTGCAGGCACCCGAGGACCGCTTCGAGGAGGTCGCCGAGGTAATAAACGGCTATCGGCAGGTGAACCACAACTATCGCCGCGATCACGAGTGGAACCAGTGGTTCGTTGTCACTGCGGGCTCCAGAGAGCGGCGTGACGCGATCCTCGCGGAGATCGAGGAGCGAACCGGATGTACGGTGTTGAACCTCCCGATGCTCACCGACTACTACATCGACCTCGAGTTCCCCGTGGTCAACGACGACCGGTTCGCCCGCGAGTCGGTCGAGTCGACGACGGTTTCCGCGACCCGCATCTCCGAGGAGGCTCGCGGAAACCTCACGCCCTTGGAGGCGGCCCTGCTCATCGAGATCCAGGACGGCTTCCCGCTCACGGCGACCCCCTACGCGGATATCGCCGACGCCATCGACGCCGACCTCGACGAGACGCTCGCGGCGGTGGACCGGCTCCTCGCGGACGGCTGTATCAAGCGGATCGGCTGTGTCGTCAACCACGTCGTCACGGGCTTCCGGAACAACTGCATGGTCGTCTGGAACGTCCCCGACGACGAGCTCGACGCACGCGGCGAGTCGGTGGGGAGCCTCCCGTACGTCACGCTGTGTTATCACCGACCGCGCAGACCCGAACAGGAGTGGGAATACAACCTGTTCACCATGATCCACGGCCGGGAGGCCGAGGCCGTCGACGCGAAGATCGACGAGCTTGCGGCCGAGTATCTCCCCTTCCAGCACGAGCGGCTCTACTCGACGGAGACGTTGAAACAGACGGGCGCACGTTACGACGAACTCGTCGCCGACGCCGAGGACGACGCCTGACGATCGATTTCCCGGCCCGCTCGCCCGTCTGACCCATCACCGGCAACCGGGCCGGCTGTCGCCAAAGGCAAGTGTACGCCCGCGGAAGGGATGACAATGCCGAGTCCCCGTGCGGATCCGCTCGCCGCGCTCTCGCGTCTCCTCGATCGGCTGGGGATCATCGGCGCAGATCGGTTCCGACCGACCTTCGATCTCGCGTGGCCGCGGATCGTCACCGGCCTCGCGATCATGTCGAAACAGACCGCCGACCTCGCGATGGTCGGGATCGCGGTCGGGACGGCCGGAACCGCGGGGCTCGCGTTCGCGCTCGGCTACTGGAGCATCGTCGTGCTCCTCGGTTTGGGGCTTGCGGGCGGAACCGTAAGCCTCGTCGCGCAGAACTACGGGGCCGACCGGGAGGACCGTGCCGCGCTCGTCGTCACCCAGAGCGTTCTCGTCGCGGTCGGCGTCTCGATCCCGGTCATGCTCGTCTTCGTCTTTTTCACCCCCGAGCTGATCGGCGTGTTGGGCGCGGGTCCGGACGCACTCCGGTACGGGACGCTCTACCTGCTTTTCGTGACGCCTGCGGTTCTCTTCGAGCTGTTGAACCTCATCGCCAGCCGGACCTACACCGCCGTCGGCGACACCTTCACCGAGATGGTTATCCGGGCCGCGGGCGCGCTCCTCAACGTCGTCCTCAGCGCGCTGTTCATCTTCGGATTCGGGATGGGCGTCGCCGGGGCGGCACTCGGGACGACCGTCTCGACCGGCGTGGTGATGGTCGTCCTCGCGTGGGGCATGCTCGGGCGCTCATATGGCGGATTGGGGATGGAGCCGAGCCCCGTTCCGATCACCCGGGCGACCGCGTCCGTCGAGTGGAGCGTCATCACCCGACTTCTGGAGGTGTCCGCCCCGGAGATCGGCCGTCGGCTCGCCGGGGGGCTCGTCATCTTTCCGCTGCTCTGGATCGCCGCCTCGTTCGGGCCGGTCGTCGTGACCGCCCTCGAGGTCGCCCGGCGCGTCAGGTCGATGATAAACAGCATCAACTGGGGGATGTCGCTGGCGTCGAGTTCGCTCGTCGGCCGCCATCTCGGTGCCGACGAGGAGGCCGAAGCGGCGGCGTACGGCGCGGGGATCATTCGCTTGGCGATGGTCACGTACCTCGTCGTCGCCGGCGGCGTGATCCTGCTTGCCTCCCCCATCGCCTCCATCTTCGTGTCCGGGGGCGAGGAGCTGGCCGTCACGACGACGTTCGTCGCCGTGGCCGCGATCAGCGCCGTCGGCCTCGGACTCGACGGCACCTCCACCGGGGCGCTCGTCGGCGCCGGCGACACCCGCTGGCCGTTCGTCGCCTCGCTGGTCGGGCGTTACCTGTTCGCGTTACCCGCCGCGCTGATCGGGCTCGTCACCCCGCTCGGCGTCGCCGGGCTCTATCTCGCGCTCGTCTTAGAGTCGTTCGTCCCCGGCGGGATCAACTACGGGCTGTTCCGCTCGGGCCGCTGGAAGGCGGTGAGCAGGCGATACCGTGCGGAGGCCGACGCGGGCGATTGAGTCCCGGCCATGCCCCCTCACAAGTCCCAGCGACATCCGATGTCGCTTTCCGAGTGGAACGTCTTCGGAGCCCATGGAGACGAATTCGTCCACGGTCGCCCTGCGGTCCGGCACCCCGTCGGTGAGCCGCGCATGACTCGACGCGACGACTACTACAACCGCTCGAAACAGGAGGGCTATCGGAGCCGCGCCGCATACAAGTTGAAACAGATCGACGAGGAGGCCGGGCTGTTTTCGCCCGGCGACACCGTCGTCGACCTCGGGGCCGCCCCGGGCGGCTGGCTGCAGGTCGCCGCGGAGGCCGTCGGCGAAACCGGGACCGTCGTCGGCGTCGATCTCCAGCGGATCGACGACCTCGACGACCACGACGTGGTCACGCTCCGCGGCGACATGACTCAGGAGCGAACCCGCCACTACCTCCGGGAAGCCGTCGGCGACGACGGCGCGGATGTCGTCGTCTCCGATATGGCGCCGAACATGACCGGCGAGTACTCGCTGGATCACGCCCGGTCGGTCCATCTGGCCCGACAGGCGTTCGACGTCGCCGAGGAGTTGCTCGGGCCCGGCGGCGACTTCGTCGTGAAGGTCTTTCAGGGCGAGGATCTGGACGACTTCCGTCGTGACGTCGAGCCGTCGTTCGAGTACGTCCGAACGATGTCGCCGCCGGCCTCCCGCGATTCGTCGTCCGAGGTCTACCTCGTCGGGAAGGGTCGGCTCACGGCACCCGTCTCTGCGGGCGACCGGGTCGACGTCGAGATCGAGGAGGTCGGCGAGGAGGGCGACGGGATCGCCTACCTCGACGGCTACACGCTGTTCGTTCCCGACACGGCGGTCGGCGAGACGGTCACCGTCGTGATCGAGGATCTGAAGCCGCGCTTCGGCTTCGCGAAACGCGTCGAGTGACCCTCTGACGCGGACGCTCAGTCCTCGTCGCTGAAATCACCGAGCGTCGACTGTAAGCCGGCCGCGAGCGTCGACTTCCGGCGCAGGCGTGCGAGCGAGATGGGGAGGTATGACGCGACGCCACGGAGCGCCTCCCCGACGGTCTCCGCGGTGCCGTGTTCGCCCTCGAAGGCGTTTCTGACCGCCTCGCGAACCCCCCAGACACCAACGGGACCCCAGTAGTCGTCGGAGACATGTCGGCAGACGAGGGCTTTCGCCTGCCGATCCCGGCCGTGGAGGTGTTCGAGGACGCCGAGCCGCGCGGCGTAGTACGCGCCCGCGGTCTCCTCGACGTAGCCGGTCCGCCCGTCCCGCCCCTCACTTGCGGCCGCGAGGTAGATCCCGGCGTCGGGATCGGGGTTCCACACCGAGCCCGGGGCCTTCATTTCGACCAACTCGAACTCCCAGTAACCGGGGACGAGGATGACCCAAAATGCGTTGCCGAGGTACTCGTTTCGGTGGACTTCCACGGCGTCGATGGTGGGGGCGTCCCGAACCGTTCCCCGAAGGTACTGGCCGATGGTGTCGTCGACGGCGGTGATCGACCAGCGCGTCGGGACGAGCCGCCGGTTCGCTCCCCGCCCCAACGCGCCGGCCGAGAGGATGGAGTTGATGTCGTAGACGTCGAACCCGCGCCGGTAGAGGTAGGTCATCGCCCCCTGTGCGCGCCAGTCGTCGTCCTCCAGGGTCTTTTTTACCGGCCGTGGAACGTACGGGTTCTCGCCGAGTGCCGCGGTCCGGGCCGTCGCCCGTGGGCCGGTCGGCGTCTTGATGTCGTCGAGGCCGACCTCGAGGTCGAGGTTCGGCCGGCCGTCGAGACCGATCTCGACGTCGACCGGCCGATCGGCGATCGCGACCTCGCGCTGGACGCCCAGCCAGCCCTCCCAGACGTCCTCGACGGAGCCGCCCAGCCTCGCGTTCCCGGTCGATGCCGTCGCCGTCCCCGAAACGCCCGTCACGTCGACGCCCTTCGTCGAGTTGAGGAGGCTCGTCCGCCGGTCGAAGACGTCCGTAATGGACACCCCCTCGTCGTACCACGCCGCTGAGGTCGCGAAGCGTTCGGCGTCGGCCTCCCGTCCGACTGGCGAAAGCAGGCCGGTGGAGACGGTTGGATAGTTCGCACGACCGACGAAGATGGAGGGCGAGACGCTGCCGACGATGGCGTCCTCGGAGACGTGTTCCTCGAAGCGTCGCTCGAAGGAGTCGAGATGGTCGAGGATCCCGTAGTCCTTCTCGCGGGCGAGTCGCCGGCGCTCGGCGCGCTCGTTCGTCTCGAATTCGAGGAACTCGTCGAGCCGCATGGAAGGGGCTTGGAGGGGGAGAGGATAAAAGCGCTCGGCGTCGTGCGGGGCTACCCCCCGCTGAAAGCGGCTGGATCCGCCGAGAGCGACTCCGTCGCCGCCGTTTTCCGCCCGGTCGCGTCGTCGTGCACGATCGTGATCTCCGCGGGAAGGTCCCCCCCGAACGCCACGTCTACCTCGTAGCCGACCTCGGTGAGCGCGAGCGTGCAGAGCTGATCCGGGGCGGCATCGGAGACGGCGATCACGACCAACTGCAGTTCGTCGCCTTCGACCGTCGCCGTCTCGACCGCGGGGACGTGACAGCCAGTCGCTCCCGTCACGGTTCCGTCGATGTGTAGCTCGTCGGCGTCGACGGCGACGTCGACCGCGCCGGGTGCCATCTCCGGTGCGGTTTTTCCGAGGTCGATCGTCAGGTCATCATCGATGCCGTGGTTGTCGATGTCGCGGTCCTCGACGTCGCTGCTCCCGTCGGCGGCGTCGTCGACTGCGTCGATACCGCTGCCGTCCCCCGCGTCGGACCCATCCGGCTGCTCGCCGCGTGCCGTACAGCCGGCGAGTGCGACCGCCGTTCCGGCAAGCAGGGTCCGTCGATTCATAGGGTCCGGATGTCACGCGTCGATATAGCCGTGTCGCGTGCGATCCCGCATGCGATCACCGGACACGGGACGGCCGGACCGTAACCGTCTTAAGTACTTCCCGGATAGTTGAAGTTGAGTCCTGGTAGGGTAGTGGACTATCCTCTTGGCTTGCGGAGCCAGGGACCGGAGTTCAAATCTCCGTCAGGACGTTTTCACGAAGCAACTCCGCGAGCGAAGCGAGCGGTCTGCGAAGTGAAAACGTCCGGGAGATTTGAGCAGGCAAGTCGCAGCCCGGAACGGCGCGAAGCGCCGCACGCCCGGACCGTCTTGACGAGTTCAAATCTCCGTCAGGACGTTCATTCCTCGCGGCTGCTGCATTCTGCAGCAGCCGCTTCGTCATTCACGTCCTGACTTGCTCCACGCTCGCTGGCGCTCGCGTGGAACTCCGTCAGGACGCTTTTCCAACACTATATTGACGAGCGAAACGAGTCATCAGTGTTGAAAAAACGTCCGGGAGATCTGCGCAGACACGTCGCAGCCGGGAACGGCGCGAAGCCCGTGCAGCGTTGTCGATTTATCTACTTCGAAATCTGATTTATATACCGGCGGGCTTGTTTGGCTCTGCCGAAATACTCCAGAACTGACACGAGAATCGTGCTGCATACAGGGCGCATATGCAGCAACGCGGTTCGGGTCAGACGTCAGTGGCTTCTGCGACTCCGGTAAGTTCGTCTGTGCGCAGGCGCACAAGCGTAAACAGCAGTTCAGACGGGGCCTCGAAAACATGGTAGAACGGGATATGCAGTTCATATTCAGCATCGCTGTATTCTCGATCAGGTGGCGTCACTTGGTCCACGTTCTCGACGGTACTCCGGTGTTCAAGTTCACCGCTTGCGACGACGCTTTTCCATCCCGATTCTGTTTCGGCAGCGACAACGAAGGTCGCCCGTTCGGTCGTTTCGATATACGCCCGCTTCCGGCTTTCAACACCGTAACTGAGTCGAAAATAGAAATCCTCGGTCTCTGGTGCGAATGTAAACCCAACGGGAATAGCATACGAATCATTTTCATCCGCCAGCGCGAGTGTCCCCGTCGATTGATTCTCAAGGAACGTTTTGATTGCTGCCTCATCAAGAGTCCCGGAAATATGTTGATTCATAGGAGTAACTTGAAGTAAAACTGAATAAACCTACTGGGCTTCAGTACATCAAGAAACGGTGAACGGATACTCTGTACTGGCTCTGTTGAAATCCTCAATCGGAGACATGTTTCTGTTATCGTGCTGCATATAGAGCGCGAGTCTTGCATTAGATATAAGTTGGATTGCTAGATGTTCTGTAATCTAACTAATAATAGATGTTTAGTAAAAATTACATTGATCTAGTGTGATTGAGTCAATATGTTTGAAGACCCAAGGCGGTACGATGATTTAGAATACTTAGAAGCAGCCAACGCTTTAGAGCAGGAATATCCAGAGGTTGCCCGTGGTCTCCGTATTATGCTCAGTGAAGCCGAGAGATCTGCTCCCAATGAGTCAGAACTTAACGAAGACACACGTCAGTTACTTCTTGTAATCAGAGAACTCGATATGGCGATGTTACCAGCTGATTGGGCTGCAAGAATACAGCGAGAGTTCGACGAGGTTTCTTCTCAGTATCCGGAACTTACAGAACCAGAGCACGTGGAAACGTGTCTTGAAACGCTCGTGACTCGCCGATTCATCGGGAAGGGATATGACGAGGACGCGGAACAGCAGGATAAATGGTATGGACCCATCCGAAAAATTATATCTGGAGGACACATCACATTCAATACAAAAAAAACTGATGTTCCTTACCATACTACATCAAGCCGAATCAGGCCGGGAGATAAGTGGACGCCGGATTTAATCAAGAAAGCATCGAATAAGACCGGCATGCACGCAGCGGACCTTACAATGGAGATCGGCAATATGGATGCAACGACACAATTGTACATTCCACTCCTAGAAAACAAAGAGTGAAATTCAGTTTCTGTCCCCAAATCCACATCCGAATCTCAATATCGACTCTCTATCTGACCAATTAGATCTCTAAAAGTGCTTGTTACGGACTTGTTCCTGACCACATGGCGTGAATGGGCTTTTGCGGCCTGAAGCCTCGGATTGAGAGCCTGTGGTGGTAAAGAGTAGCGACAATCACTGTAGGTCTCCACTTGATTAAATATTAACTAACAAATACTTCTATGGAGAGAGTGCTGAATTCACCCTCTGTATCCTGCACAAGAACCGAAAACTGTCACCGATTGAGAAATTCAACAGCGCATCTTTGTTTATAAATGCAGCTCCCAAATCCGTTGACCGACCACGACCTCACGTCACCCGATCGAGGACGTAGTAGATCCCGATCAGGATCGCGATCAACACGAGTCCCAGCGCCGAGATGAAGGCGGCGACCTGGGGGAACACCATCCAGAACGCGATATAAAACGAGAACGCGAACGCGAACAGGATGAGGATGAACACGCCCCGCATCGGGTTCTGGAGGGCGGCGACGAACACCCGCTGTGGCAGCGAGAGGTCCGAGAAGTCGATATCCTCGGAGGGCCTGAAGCGGTCGTCATCGGGGGTCTCCGACGCCACCCGATCGGTCGGCCGGTCCGCCTCGCCCGCGTCGGTCGCGGCGTTGACACTCGCGGTGCGTCGCGTGGGATCGCCGTGCGCCGTCGCGTCGGCGTCAGCGTCGTCTGTCACGGTACATTCCTATGTGATGGACCGTTCTGTACCTGTCGCTTTCTGGATCACACCGGGGACGCTGGAGCCGATGAGGCGTCAGCATGGCGGGTCCTGAACGGTCGGATATCAACCCGCCCCGGCGGGATCGCTTATAACCCGGCTCGATTCGTCCCGTTCGCTCCGCCGAACGTGCTCGCACCGTCAGCCTCCCCCTCCCCAGCCGCCAACCGACGCCCTCCGCGTCGCTTCGGGCGTCGGTCGGACCCTCGCGCGCGTTCCTCGCGCGCGCCGGAGGACAAAAATACCGCATTCGCGTCGCATCTTCAGTATCCTGGTCGCATTCGGCGGAGACGCTATCGGCCTTCCCGTGATTGTATATAAAGATCGGCTTCGCCGTTGTCGTCGCCGTATCGTGTGCGCCGATGCCGCCCTACTCGGCGGCGATGCCGCCCTATTCGGCGGCGATGCCGCCCTACTCGGCCGAGATGACGTCGTCGATGCGGAGGATCATCGTCGTCGCCTCGGTGGCGGACTCGACGGCCTCACGCTTGACGGCGGCGGGGTCGACGATGCCCGCCTCCAGCGGGTCGCCGACGTGGGCGGTGCGGCCCTCGGCGATGACGCCGGCGCGGCCCTCGCGGTCGTGTAACGCACGGAGGTCGACGAGCGTGTCGATCGGGTCCGCACCCGTGTTCTCCGCGAGCGTGCGCGGCAGCGCGTCGACGGCGTCGGCAAAGGCCTCGATCGCGAGCTGTTTACGCCCCTCGACACCCGCGGAGGCGTCACGGACGTGCGCGGCGATCGCGATCTCGGTCGCACCCGCGCCGGGAACGACCCCGCCGTCATCGAGCGCGGCGACCACGACGTCGACCGCGTCGTTCATCGCCCGCTCCAGTTCGTCGACGACGTGCTCGGTCGTCCCGCGGACGAACAGCGTCACCGCCTCGGCGGCGTCGCCGCCGCGGATGAACGCGAGTTCGTCCTCGCCGTAGCGCTCGATCGAGATCGACTCGACGTGGCCGAGGTCGGACTCCTCGAGGTCGTCGAGCGTGCCGAGCCGCTTCGCGCCCGTGACGCGGGCGACCTCGCTCGCATCGGAGGAGCCGACGCTCTCGAACGCGAGGATGCCGGCGTCCGCGAGGTAGCCCTCGACGCGGTCGTCGATCTTCTTGCGGCAGAAGAGGACGTCGACGCCCGCTTCCGAGAGCGTCTCCGCGTAGCCACGAAGCTCCGCGTCCTCCGCCTCGATGGCGGCGTTCAGGCCCTCGACGGAGCTGATCGAGTACTCCGCGTCGACATCGCCCTGCCGAACTTCGAGTTTCGCATCGAGGATCGCGACGGTCGCGTCCTCGACCTCACGGGGCATCCCGTCGTGGGCGGGCTCCTCGTCGACGACCACGCCATCGACGACCTCGGTCGCGGAGGAGGCCGCGCCGGCGCGCGGGTGGATATGGATGCGGTCGCGGATCTCGCCGTCGGCGTCCTCGACGGCACGGACCGCCTGCACGACGAGCTCGGCCAGGTGTGTGGCGGCGACGTCGCCGGTTCCCTTGCCGGTCATCGAGGACTCGGCGACGGACGCGAGCAGGTCGTCGTCGAGGTTCTCATCGAGGACGCTGGCCTCGATGGCCTCGTTGGCCAGCCGGGCGGCCTCGGCGTACCCCTCGACGATAACGGTCGGGTGGATGTCGTCGTCGACGAGGTCCTCCGCGCGGGCGAGGAGCTCGCCGACGAGCACCGCGGCGGTCGTCGTGCCGTCGCCGACGACCTCCTCTTGGGACTCCGCGACCTCGACGATCATCTGTGCGGCGGGGTGGTCGATGTCCATCTCGTTGAGGATCGTGGCGCCGTCGTTCGTGACGACGACGTCGCCCGTCGAGTCCACCAACATCTTGTCCATCCCTCGCGGGCCGAGGGTGGTGCGTACCGCCTCGGCGACCGCCTTGCCGGCCGCGACGTTCGAGTCCTGGGCGGCTCGACCGCGTGTTCGATCGCTGTCCTCCGAGAGAATGTACAGGGGCTGTTGCATACGAGAGGCCATACTCATTCGGAATGATGGTTTGCGGTTCTATATATATTCATCGGTATCTTCCGATCAAAACCGTGGGATGGCGGCGAGGTAGTGAGTGCCACAGCAGTGACGAAGGGGACCGGGTTCCCCACGAGCACGACCGTTTCGACGGGTCGATCGGTCGGCTTCCCGGCCCGACCGACAGGCACATGTCGGACCGCCGGGAGTAACGGACGTATGCTGGGGTTGGAACACGACTTCCGGATCGTGGACACGCGTGCGACGCTGGACCCCGACGAGGCCTCCGTCGCCGTCCACGGCCGTGACATCACCCCGGAGCGGTTGGAGCGGGAGATGCATCAGGCGGGGGTCGTCCGCTCCGTCGCCAGCCCCGGGCCGCGTACATCGGGGCGGAGCTACCTCCGCGCGAACAACGCCGTCGCCCGTCTCTCCGTCGACCGACCCTTCGTCGCGTTCGCCCGCCTCAACGGGCCCCGGGACGCGACGGGCGGCCCGTTGGCTGCGGTCCGTAACCTCCGTGCGGAGCGCGAGGATCATCACACCCGTCCCGACGACGTCGAGCAGTATGCCTATGACGACCGGTTTCATGGCTTCGTCCTCGTGCCGGCACACGATGGCCTGCCGAACGCCGACGTGCTCGAACGATTGGAGATCGCCGACCTTCCGGTCATCGTGCACGCCGGACGGGAGTTCCCACCCACGATGGTCGAACGCGAACTGCTCGAATACGATTTTCCGATCGTCCTCTCCAGTTTTGGGGGCCACCCGCTTGATGCGACTCTGATGAATCGGGCCCTCGATATGCTCGGCGACTACGACCGGCTCCACGTGGAGACGAGCGCGGTTCGCTACCGCGAAATCCTCGAACGCGGCGTGCTTGAACATCCGGATCGGGTGCTGTTCGGCTCCGGTGCACCCAACGTCCACCCGAACGTCGGCGTGATGGAGGTCCTCACGCTCGACGTCTCCGAGGACCTCATGCGACGGGTGTTCGCGAAGAACCCCTCGCGATTGATACCCGGGCTCGCGGAGGGTGCGGACCTCTGAGCGGCCCAGAATCGCCCCGCCGCGACGCGGAGGACACCGTCGTCCCGCCGCGATGAATGGCACGCCGGGACCGACGGCGAAGGAGCGAAGTGTGTCCCGGCCGTATCACGTGGACGTGAAGGAGTACGAGCGGAAAGTGCTGCTCGAACGGGTCAGCCGCGAAGCTGCGACCGTGGGTGCGGAGATCCCCGAGGAGATCGAGATCCAGGGCGAGCCGATCGCGTTGCGCTCGTTCGTCTTCGAGATCAAGCGCCGTGATTCGATCCCACAGGGGGAGCGCGAACGCGTCGAGCGGGCGAAACGCAACCTCAGACGTGAGCGGCTCGAACGGATCGAACGGATCGAGGAGGGCGCGATCAGCTACGCGGAGGGCGAGAGGCTCGCCGCCTCGATCATCGGTATCGATCGAGCGTTGGAGGCGCTGGAGGGCCTTCGTGCGCCGGGTCCCGAGACGGCGGCCGAGCGACAGGCGGCGGCCGACCGAAAGCGCTGGATGCGGTTTCTCAAACAGGCGCTCGGACGCGACGAGGGATCCACGGTCGGATCGCGCCGATAACGGACCGGCCTCACTCCGTGTCGCTGAACGGGATCGGCCTCACTCCGCCTCAAGTCGGACGAGATCGGCCTCCACGTCCTCGACGAACGCGCCGCGCCCACCGACGGCGACGGTGCCGTCCTCGGTCTCGATGACGATCGTATGTTGGACCGGGAACTCGTTGTTCGTCGGCTCGACCAGCGACTGTCGAACCGCGGACACCTCACCGGTGACCTCCACCGGCTCGTTCGCCGCGGTATCGCGTCCACCGACGGTCGCCCGGAGGGTCGTTCCCGCACGTCGATGAACCGTGGCTTGAAACGCAGCGTGCCGGAAGTTGACGTACTCGGCGGGCAGCGTGGCCGGACCCGCGGTCCACGTCTCGACGGCCACGGGCCAGTAGTTCCCGAGGAACGATCCCGCGATCACCGGCGCGAGCTGCGCCTGCGCGAACACGATGGCCTGTCGGTCGGAGTTCGCCCGCTGCAGCAGCTCCGCGGGGGCGACCATCCCGACCGCCGAGTCCGCCGTCAACAGCGTCGGCATCGCCGCCTCCCAGCGTCGCACGACGCTCGCAACCCCCTCGGTGTCGGGCGGTTCCACGGCTTCATCGCCCGCACCGCTGAGGATCAACAGGACGAGCACGCCGCGATCGACGGCGGCAACGAGCGGATCGCGGAACTCCTCGAGCAACGGCGCGGGTAACGAGAGCGTCAGCTCCTCGTCTGCACCCTCGATCAGCGTTCGGATCCGCTTGAGGACGGTCACGCGCGATTTGACCACCTCGAACTGCTCGACGTCGGGCTCCACCTGCGCGAACCGCTCTTCGAGGGCGGGACGCATCGCCTCGACGTCCGAACGGAGCCGCTCGATCACCTCCTCCGGGGGGGTCGCGCGGATCGTCGTCGGCACGGCGTGATCGTTCACCTCGACGAACCCGCGGGCCGCGAGGGACTCGCTCACGCTGTAGACGTAGCGCTTGGAGACGCCCGCGGCTGCCGCGATCGTGCTCGCTTTCGCCTCCCCGTGTTCGAGCAGCGAGAGATAGGTATCGACCTCCTTCTCCGAGAGGCCGAACCCGGTGAGGAGTTCGCTCAACGTCCGGTCATCCATATGGGAGTCACCGCCGGGGGTCACTTATCTCGGTCGGTGCGGATCGAAATTCATGAATAACAATTACACCAAACATTGATATCTCGCGGTGCCGTCAGGACGACCATGCAGCTACGCGACGCGATCGACGATTACAAACGCCACGTTGGCCATCCGACGCGATTCCCCGGTGAACGCCGGACGCACTCGGGTCGGTTTTCCGGCGGCGGTGGGCGGTTGGTTCACGTCGACGCAGACGGGAGCCTCCGAGATTTCGGCTATCCGTTGACGGGGCTCTCCGGGCTCGCCATCGGGCGGTTCGGACTCGCAGTCGACGGCGAGCGTCGCTGGTTCGGCGCGGACGGGACGACCCAGCGCTACGTCGACGGGACGACGGTGATCGAGACGACCCACCACACCGACATCGGGACCGTCCGTCGATACGACGCGACCGTCGGGGACGTCCATCTCACACATGCGGCGGTCGGGAATGCAGCGGCCGAGAACGTGACGGTGGAGGGGACCGGGACGGACGCGTCGCCCCCCTCCGACGCCTCGTTGCTGGTGTACGCGCGCTTCACGCCGGACGGCCGCGACGACCGACTCGGTCAGCTTCGACACACGGACGCGGTGGAGTTCTACCACACGGCCGAACACGACTACCTCGCGAGCGCGACCGGGATTACGGAGCTTCGGGGACAGCTCCCGATGACGATCCCCGAACTCCTCGACGGGCGAGCGATCGGTCTCCCCCGCGACCGCCACGGCGGCCGATACGAGGAGGAGCGCCTCTGCGGCGAGGTCGTCCTCGAGGTTCCGTTCGAGTCCGGACGGACGACCGTCGCCAGCCTCCTCTCGAAGCTGGAGGAGACGCCACGTGAGGCGGCCTTCGAGCGGCTGGACGGCCTGTTCGACGTCGTCGATCCCGCACACGGGGCAGCGGACGCCCGCGAGACGCTCGTCTCGTTGGTCGACGGGTCGGTGCCGTCGGTTCCCGAATCGGTTCCGGATCGGGACGCGATCGCCGCGGACCTCCGCGTGCTCTCGTTGCTCTCTGCGGCTTCGGGGCTGCGTATCGCCGGTCCGGATTTCGATCCTCACTACCAACACTCCGGTGGCTACGGCTACACCTGGTTCCGCGACGACGCGGAGATCGCCGGCTTCCTGCTCGATGCGGACGAGCGGCTCGCGCTCGGCCTCGACGACTGGCATGAACGCTCCGCGCGGGCCTATATCGACGCCCAGCGTGCGGACGGCTCGTGGCCCCACCGCGTCTGGCCGTTCTCCGGTGCCATTGCGCCCGGGTGGGCGAACGCCCGCTTAGAGGCCGGCCCGGATCACGACTATCAGGCCGACCAGACGGGCAGCGTCGTGGCGTTCCTCGCACGGGCCCGTGAGGCGGGGATCGACGTCGATGGCCTCTCCGAGGCGCTCGTTTCGGCGCTCCTCGGGCTCGATGAGACCCTCGAAGCGGACGGACTCCCGGTCGTCTGTCAGAACGCCTGGGAGGACTCGATCGGCCGGTTCGGCCACACCGCCGCGACGTTCCTCGAGGCGTATGCCGAACTCGCCCGACACGGCGCGGAGGTCGGCCTCGATGACGACCGGATCGACGGCGACGTGGCCACACACGCCGAGGCGCGGGCACGTGAGGTGTACGACGCGCTCGACGACCTCTGGGTGGCCGACCGTGGCTGTTACGCGCTCCGTGAGACGCCTCACGGTGACCTCGACGGTCGGATCGACTCCGCGACGCTCGCGTTCGCGGGGGCACACCGCGCCTTCGACGCCCTCGGATCCGACGGATCCGGAGCCGTCGATCCGGAGCGTCTCGATCGACTCGTCTCACACGTCGAAACGGTCGTCGACGGACTCTCACGGGAGACGGACGCGATCAGCGGGCTCTTCCGGTACGAAGCGGACGGGTGGCGACAGGCCGAACAGGGCCGCGAGAAGGTCTGGACCGTCTCGACGGCGTGGGGGGCGAACGCCTGCGCCCAGCTGGCCGTCCTCCTCGCGTCACGGGACGACCCGCGCGCCGAGGCGATGGCCGCGCGTGCGACGGAACTCCTCGCGGAGGTCTCCCCGGGAGGCACGCTCCGTGCGGAAACGAGCTACCTCCCCGAACAGTTCTTCGATGACGGCACGCCGGACAGCGCGACGCCGCTCGGGTGGCCCCACGCGATCCGACTGGCGACGGTCGCGCTGCTCGCCGATCACGACATGCTCGATGTCGAGGCCGGCGTGCATGCACACGCGGACGACTAGAACCGGGCACGAATCCGTCGACGTGACGGTGTGACCAACCGCCCGCGGCCGTGACGTTTACTGACGCGGCCGGCATACCGTAAGCCATGAGCGAAGGATCCACCGACGATCCGGATGCCGAGCGGCAGCGAATCCGTGAGCGCAAGCTGCAGGAGCTGCAGGAACGGCTCGAAGCGGGGGAGTTGGGTGCGGATGGCGGCGCAACCGCGGGCGGCGATGCCACGAGCGGCGTCGAGGACGCGGGAGCCGGTCGAACCGCGCCGACGGAGCCGATCGAGATCACGGGCGAGACGCAGCTACAGGAGACGATCGACGCGTATGACGTCGTCCTCGTCGACTGCTACGCGGAGTGGTGTGGTCCCTGTCAGATGATGAAGCCGGCTATCGAGGCGGTCGCCGCCGACACCCCGGCCGCGGTCGCGACGGTCGACATCGACCGCAACCGGGGGGTCGCCGCCGCGCTCGGCGCGCGAAGCGTCCCGACGCTCGTTCTCTACGCGAACGGCCAGCCGGTTGAGCGACTCGTCGGCGCACAGGATCGGGCGACGCTGGAGCGGTTGATCGGGGAGTACGGGTAGTTCATCAGGCGCTCAGCGAGATACGACACCTGGTATCGCAGTTCGTCCTCATTCCATACAGCCATATAAATACAAGTACCTTTCTCGACGAGTTTTCTCCCTGGCTGGTGTGTGGTGAAACGTCACCCAGTATACCGGAGAGTGGCGATCAAATTTTAGCTTTCATAGTGATATTGAAAGCGTCCACTCAAAGTAATATTTAATTTGTTAGAAAAATCATCATTGGCCATGTCGTTGACCTCTATCGCCGGTGCCGCGATCATACTGCTGCTTGGGAGTGCGGTGTCGATCCTCGGGCTCTCATCGCTTCGTCAGTGGAATCAAACGCGGCTCATTGATTTCGTGTCGCTTCGTGACGCAGCGGTAACCGATGGCTCCGTCATGATCGGCGGAACGGTTCGTCCGATCGGTGAATCCCGGCTTACCTCCCCGGTTGCCGGGGAAACCTGCGTTGCATATGAGTTCCGAATCGAGCGACGGAGCGGCAACTCGTGGTCGCCGCTCGATTCGGGAAGCGAGTGCCTGCCGTTTCTTATCGATGATGGGACTGCGGTTGGATACGTCGACCCATCCGGAGAGGACCTGTTCCTATCGATGGAGCGGGTCTCCGATGTCGACGAGGATCAAATCGGCGAGGAGGTGGAGACGAAACCGTCGTTAGCCGGGCGAAGACGGTATTATGAGGGGGCGGTCTCACCGGGCGAAAAGGTCTACGTACAGGGATCGTCTGAGCCGACACAGGATCATAACGATGCCGACATGCGGTTGTTATCCGGAGGGAGTGACCTCCGGATCTCCGACGAAAACCGGCGCTCACTCATGCGTTCACACCTGCGCAAAGGATTGCTTCTGTTACCTGTGGGGATCCTATTCGTGTCGCTCGGCCTCTGGATACTGCTGTGACGGTCCCCCATGGCGATGGAACGCGTTGTGGAGGACGCCCGATCCAGTCGTCACCCTGTTTCCTTACTTGATGTCATGCCCAAGTCATCGTCTTCTCCATCCCGCTACGAACCACGCCGTATAATTCCGGGCATCGGTTTATTCCGACGATCGTGTGGAGGCCTGCCTGGGCTCGTAAGGGGGCACAAAAACGTCCGTCCGGAGGCTGTCAGGCGAGCGAGAGAGTGACTGATTTGACGGGATCAGCCAACCGAAGCGATCATATGTGGCTTCAGGCGAGCCCTGAAGTAGCGATCGATCTATCAATGAGTCGTTGAACCGTGCCAACGGGATAATACTTATAGTGGTATAGTACCTTGTTGCCCTGTCAATGGATAGCAAGGTGCGATTTTTCCAGCGGGGAATCACCGGCGCTATGGAAGCTCAGTCCGGGGAAGGGTTGAATCGACGTATGTGGTTCGAGGTCCGGCTAACCGCCGGCGGGGGGCGATAATGACGCTCGAACGACGGCAAATAAACGCGATCGTGTTATCGGTGATGATGGTCACCTCCATGATCGCTAGCGTTGCTATGTTCGGCGGCGGTTCAGCGGCGATTGAAGAGGTAGAAAGCGGCAGCACGAGCGACGTCGGATCCGCTGTCATCGACGGTACGGGGACATGGCAGACGACTGGCTCCAATGATGGGGCGGATGCTGAATCAAACAATGACACCGACACTTCGACGGTAGATGGGGAAGCGGAGGACGACGACGACGATGACGCGGACGCCGATCAAGGAGACAGCGATCCCGAATCTGATGAGGCTGCCGCGGAGGATATCGATCGTGACGTTGAAACAGCCGTTATACAGAGCGAGGGGACCGAAATCATTGTTAATGACGTAGAGGACCTGCAGAAGGTGAATGACAACTTGGACGCGGATGTTATCCTTCGAAACGACATCAACGCGACGGAAACCGAAGACTGGAACGACGGGGCCGGCTTCGAGCCGATCGGAAGCTCCGGATCGCCATTCACCGGAACTTTTGACGGACGAGGACACGTGATCGAGGGTCTCACGATCGACCGACCGGACGAATCGAACGTCGGGCTCTTCGGATACGCGGACCAGACGACGATCCAGAACGTTCGGTTGGAGAACGCCTCGATCGTCGGTGATGACCGAACGGGCGGTATCGCTGGAACGGTTGACGAGCCACAGTCCGCTGACTCCTTCGTGATGAACACCTCCGTGGAAGGAACGATCGAGTCGACATCCGGTCTCTACGCGGGTGGTATCGTCGCGTTTGCGACGGGTGGCGGATCCGGTCAGAGTGCATATGGGCCAGTACTCGACGAAGAGAACCGGTTTAGCGGTGAAATCACCGGAGATCAATACGTCGGCGGCCTCCTTGGTCGGTCGAACTTTGGAACCGAGATGGGTGTTGGATACGTTGAGGATGCAATGGTCGATGGAAACGAATACGTCGGTGGGCTCGTCGGCTTCTCCTCGTTCAACCCGTCGACGTTCGACGAGATGTACGTATCCGCAACCGTCGAGGCCTCGGGCGACAGCGGTGCCGTCGTGGGTCGTATCGGAGACGACGGATCCGGCAGTGACGGGGTTGACCAGTTCCCGGACGTCTACTGGGACGAGGATGTCGAGGATAGCGAATATGTTGGGTCTTTTACATCCGGAGCCGAACCTGGTGCTGACCGCGCAGAACCCATAGGGCTCACCACCGAGGAGATGACCGGCGAGGACGTGCGGGCAAACATGGGTAATTTTAGCTTTGATGATAGGTGGTTAGTCCGAACGAACCCGGATGATTACCCAATCTTCTTCTGGGAGGCCCGGACTCCGGATGCACCGGAGGCGAGCATCGACACGTCACGGGCGGCGGTTGAGGTTGACGAGACGGTGGTGTTTGACGCAGGGGACTCTGACGGCGAAATAGACACATACGAATGGGACTTCGACGACGGGACAGACACAACCGGCGAATCGGTGGATCATAGCTTCGATGAACCGGGTGCATACACGGTGGTGTTGGGGGTCACCGGCCCGACAGGAGTTGACACCGCGACGGTTGATGTGCTAGTCAGCGACGGCGACAGTGATGCATTCGTTATCAACCCATCGACAGCAGAAGTCGGAGAGGAGGTAGAGTTCACGTCGCCGGACGGTGAACAGTACGAATGGGATTTCGACGATGGGACGACCGCAGTCGGGGAATCCCCGACACACACGTTCTTACAACCCGGCGTATACGAGGTCACGATGATCACCGGGGATGAGGACGTCACACGGATCATCGCGATCGAGGAGGGCCCGATCGCTATCTCCACCGTCGAGTCAACGTTTACCGACGGGGCAGCGGTGATCGACGGGCTGTCGGTCGACACTGAATTCAGTGTCGATGTCGAGTCCGAACGGGATGTCGAGAGCGTCATCCTAGAGATCGAAAACGAAACCTACGACATGGTGCCAAACGGGGATGACACGTGGGAGGCGGATGTCGACCTTTCCACCATTGAAGACGATACCGTCGTCGAAGTTATCGCCACCGATGACCTTGGCCGGCAGGACATCGAACAGCGCAGTATCCGGTACGAGGCGACACCCGAGTGGTTGACGTGGATGCTGGAAAACGCTGAAGACGTACAGGAACTCGACGGTCGAGAGGTTGAGGCGGGTGTTGAGGTGGTGCTTTTGGACTTTGATCGACAGGTCGACGTGCTCTCCGGGGTGTTCCCTTGGGAGCGCGACTTTGCTGCGTTAAAAGAACTCAACACGGGTGTATATATCACGGCCCCGCAGGGCTTGGTCGAAGTGACGCTGGACGGGGAAGGCGAAGTGGTAGTGAAGGGTGTCGAAGTCGAGCTTGAGGGGGGTGGTGCCGGAACCGTCGACCGTGACTACGAACTTCAAAGCGCCGAGGCGAGCTTGGGTGGAGGGATCTCCGCACCGGTGTGGCAGGCCTCATTTGATCCGCCGTTCGTTCCGGAACAGTCCATTCAGGTTCGTGCTGAAGGCGACGCGACGACCGGTGCCGAGTTCGAGGGGAACGACACGGGACTGGACTTTCAGCAGGGAACGATCCAACCGATGATCGGGCTGACCGCGGACTCTACGTTCGGGGTGTCCGGTGGTGAGGTCACGGCCGGTGTGGACGGCTCAACTGGCGGAAGTGCGGCGTTCGGCCTGCAGGATCCATATCTTCGTAGCATCGGGGTTCCGGTTGAGAGCAATATCTTTGGGGAGGTTGATGTAACGGTTTACCAGGGTGAGTTCACGTTCGTTATCGTCGACGACGAGATCGAACTCGCATCCGCAAACACGGAGGCTATGACATCGGATGGGCTGACTACGGTCGAGCGCCACTCCGATTGGGGAGTCGCGGACAAACACGGCGAGCCACCGGAGTCATCCGAACCGGCAGGGGTGATGCAGGCGGAGTCTTCGGCCGTGCAGGAAGATGATGATCGTCGTCTCTCCGAACGGGACTTGGAAGATACACACCCGGCGATCGCACAGACTGAAGACGAGACAGTCGTCATGTGGAGTCGACAGGATGAAGCAAAGGACGTCGTTGAGGGTCGAGATCTTGCCGTTCGTATCGAGGGTGATGACTGGGGCGATACTCAGTGGGTGACTGATGATGGATATCACGATAGCCATCCTGAACTCGAAACGCGGGAGGACGGTGACACGTTGCTCGCGGCGTGGGAGCGGGTAGACACCGAACTCTCCGAGGAGGGAACGCCCGCGGACGCGTTCCCGAACACCGAGGTCGCCGTCGCCACCACCGAAGACCCGAACACATGGACGGAGCCGATGCTCCTCTCCGAAGCGGTGACGAACGAATCGGTCATGACACACGAACCGGCCGTGGCGTCCGCCGGTGACCAGTGGTTAGTCGCGTGGCAGCGAAACGAGGCGAACGATCCCCAGAACGTGG
Organism: Halorubrum vacuolatum; assembly: GCF_900188065.1. Taxonomy (GTDB): domain Archaea; phylum Halobacteriota; class Halobacteria; order Halobacteriales; family Haloferacaceae; genus Halorubrum; species Halorubrum vacuolatum. The sequence goes on along the minus strand of NZ_FZNQ01000001.1, from coordinate 424,912 downwards.
ACGACACACATGTCGATTATGCGCTCCTATCTCAGTCGAACGCCACGTCGAACGCACCCGTGGAAATCGAACGGAGCGGGACGGTGGAAAACGCGATACAGCCCGCCGTCGCCGGTAACGACGATGGCACGTTTACCGTGGGGTACTTCGAGCCGGCTGCAGACCGAGCTGAGGGGACCGTCACCCGAAGCGTGCTCAACGCTTCGACAGGGGTTGAATCCGTAGAAAACCACGAAATCGAGCGCTTCGGCGACCTCACGGTGAGTGAAGACCGGATCATGTGGAGTGAACGCGTCGATGGGGAGGACCGGATCCAAGACGCTGATGCGGAGACAGCTCCCGAGACGTTAGAATTGGACGGAAACATCTCGGAGATCGATGATATCGACCTTCGGAGCGCCGGCGATCAAAACATCTTAACGTATCGCGGGACGCCGCTCGGGGAGTCCACGAGGGATATCATATACCGTATCGAACAGGACGGTGACTGGACGGCGGATCGTCGGATCGCCGGTGGAGACGACGATGTCGCGGTGTGGCACGCCGCGACCGAGCTACGCGACGATACGTTCCAAACGGCGTACGCGAAGCGCCCCACCGGAACCGATGCGGTGAATGACGTTTTCATAAACGAGGGTTCACCCTCGCCCGCATACACCGTCTCTGCTGAGCTGGTTGATGATGAGGATCCCTCCGTCGGAGATGAGGTTACGGTCGCTTATGAGGTTAAAAACGTGGGTCTGGACGCATCCGAGGGCATAGATCTCGAAATAGCCAGCGGGGGCGAGGTTCTCGATTCGAGTTCACTCGGCCCGTTGGACATGAACGAACAGGTTGAGGGAACGTTCGAAGTAGAGGTCGGTGAGTCTGGCACCCTTCAGCTTGATATCGACGATACATCCGTATTGCCCGAATTGACGACGAGCGAGAGGACCGAATCTTCCAGCGAACAGGAGCCTTGGCTGCCGACGTCCGCGAACATCACGGTAGCCGAACCGGAGATCGGCGTCGGAGCCGTTTCGACCACGGTGAACGAATCGGATACGTCCGCTGATATCGACGTGTCCAACGCCGGAAATGCGACGGCGACTGACGTCCCGCTCGCTGTTTACAGCGGATCGACACGGTTGGCAAACGCGACAATCGATCGTGTCGAAGCGAACGCAACGGCGACGACGACGGTCGAGATAGACGAGTCAGAACTTGACGAAACGGTTTCGGAGACGATTGTACTCGACCCGGACGGTGAACTTCCGGAAGACTGGATCGCTGACCTCGGTGAACGACGGAGCGTCTGGCTGCTACAGCCGGATCTTGCCATCGACGGATCGACCACGTACGAGAACCGGTCGGGGGTATTGGTCGCCGATGTTGGCATATCGAACTCAGGGGATCTCGACGCCATCGCTACGCTCTCGATCCGCAACGAGAGCGACAGCGTGATCGGGGAGGAAACGTTCCTCGTCGAATCCACCACGAACGCGACCGTTCACGAGGACGTCCTCGTGGAGCTTACTGACCGACCGGAGGACGATGAATCCCTTGAGTTGTTTGTCGATCCATTGGTCCAGGATGCAACTCCGTCGACGACGGGGACGAGCGATACGTTCGGTCCGGTGCTCGACACTGATTCACCGCCCCCGGTCGACGGCGGCTTCGACGTGACAATCGATCGCCTCGACAATGAGGTGGTTGACGGCGATAGCATACACGGCGAAGTGAGCGTCGAGAACACCGAGGACATCCCAGGCGCACAGACGATCGAGATCGAGGCAAACGACGTAACCGAAACCCGGGGCGTTTCGCTCAATGGCAGCGAGTCCCGAACGATCGATATCGAGATCCCGGACGTTAGCGATGACGAGCCGGAAGTCACGGTTGTCATCACCAGCGAGGATGACAAGGCAAGCGCTGCCGTTGACGTTCTCAGTGGACCCGAGTTCGATGTTGAAGTGACTGACGCGCCCGATCAGCTGTCCGCGGACGATACGTTGAGCGTCGAAGCGAACGTCGCCAACGTCGGTGATATCGACGGCGAAACGACGGTCGATCTGATACTTAATGGGGTGGTTCTGGGGACCGAAACCGTGCCGGTCGCGGGCGCGTCAGCCGAAAGTGTCACTATTGAAACAGACCTTGCGTCGGACGACACGGGTGAGGACCTACCGCTCATGGTTGATGTAACTGGTGACTCCGACCGTCGTACCATCGATGTGGTCACTCCCGGTACGGACGACACAACCGCCGGGAATGGTAACGGAGGCGGCGGAGGCGGCGGAGGCGGTGCTGGTGCTCCGAGCCCGGACGATGAGCGATTCGAGATCACCAGTTCCGAGGTGCTGGAACAGGAAGATGGAGACACACCGATCGATATTACCACGACGATCACAAACACCGGCGGACCATCGGACGACCAAACGGTTGAACTAGTGATCGACGGTGAACCGGTCGCCCAAGAGGAACTGCGGCTGGGATCGGACGGAGAAGTTACGGTCGAGTTCACTGATGTGGACGTCTCCGATCTGGATGATGGAGAGCACACGTACCAGGTCACGACCGCTGAAGACACCTACACAGGAACGTTTACCCTCGGTACGGCTGACGATCCTGATGATACCGAGGACGAGGACGAAACGGTGGACTCGCCGACCGATGACACCGCAGACGCACCGGAAGAGGAACCGACTGTGGAGGAACAGGCGCCCGGCTTCGGTATCGTCGTCGCGCTCTTCGCGCTCCTCTCGATCGGCGTCCTTGCGTCGAGCCGGCGAAGGATGGAGTAGCCTGCTCGACGAATACCGATCTCGGGTCGAGAACGTGATCGGATCGCCGACGTGGAGACCAGATCCTCCCGAACGCCTCGCCGTGTTTCACCGAACCGCCGACCGTCAACCGCATCGCTCTTATCACGGAGATCACAAGCGTGCCGGATCTGGTCACAGGGACGAACGTGATCGCACAAGAGCGCATCCAACGATGTGTTTCGATGGGGAGAGCGCCTTCATCCGGCGTCCGACCTGTCGCGGGTCTCTGTCGGCCCGACTGTCGAAGCACCACTGTTATTGCTGCGACGTCTCCCCAGCCGATCGGGGAAACCGGTCCGTGTGCCCTCAGTCGTCGCCCTCGGCGACGGCGACCTCTTCGGGTTCATATAGCTCACCGGCTCGTTCGCGTTCGGAGAGATACTCGTCGGCGTCGATGGCGGCCTCACAGCCCATCCCGGCCGCCGTGACCGCCTGCTGGTAGTGGAAGTCGACGACGTCGCCCGCACCGAAGAGGCCGTCGACGCCCGTCGCCGTCTGGTTGCCGCCCCGTCCACCCTCGGTGAGCAGGTAGCCCTCCTCGTCGGTTTCGACCGGAAGCTCGGAGAGGTACTCGGTGTTCGGCGTGTGGCCGATGGCGAAGAAGACCGCGCCGACGTCGAAGTCGTACTCACGGACCTCGTCGGCCGTCCCTGGATCCTCCAGCTTCTCCTTGGGATGGCCCTCTGGGTGTTCGATGAGCGTCACGCGATCGACGCCGTCCTCGGGCGTCCCGTGGATCTCGGTCAGTTCGGTATTTAAGAGGAGCTCGATCTCGCCCTGGTCGACCTTTTCCATCGTGCGGTCGATCCAGACGTCCTCGGCGCGGAACTCCTCGCGTCGGTGCGCGATGTAGACGGTGTCCGCGAACTTCGTGAGGAAGTTCGCCTCCTCCATCGCGGCGTCGCCGCCGCCGACGACGAGCATGTCCTCACCGCGGAAGAAGGCCCCGTCACAGGTCGCACAGGTGGAGAGCCCGTAGCCCATGAGCTCCTCCTCGCCGGGGACGCCGAGGGTTCGTGCCGACGCACCGGAGGCGGCGATGACGGCGTCGGCGGTGTAGACGTCGCCGTTGCGGAGTTCGACCCGGAAGTGCCCCGCGTCCTCGCGCGTGACGCGTTCGATGATCCCGTTTCGGGTCTCCGCGCCGAACTTCTTCGCCTGTGTCTTCATCTCATTGATGAGCTCGGGTCCGGAGATCCCCTCCGGGAAGCCCGGGTAGTTCTCGACGTCGGTGGTGAGCGTGAGCTGGCCGCCCGGCTCGTCGCCCTCGATTATCAGGGGTGCGTTGTTCGACCGTGCCGCGTAGATGCCCGCCGTGAGCCCGGCGATGCCGGTGCCGGCGATGAGCAGACGGCGGTGCTCGACGACTGCTTCGGTCATGAACGAGGGTTGGCCACGGCGAGGTATGTACGTTCCGCTGTCGGGTCGTCAATCGCTTCGACGCCGTCTCGACGTTATCGCTCGTCGAACCGTGCATCGAAGAGCGCGGTCACTCGCCGTTCGATCTCATCGCGGATCGGTCGAACCTCCTCGATCGGCCGTTCACCGGGATCCTCTAGGGGCCAATCCTCGGTGTCGACATCGTCAAGTTCGAGCGTCGAACAGCCCATCGTTGCGACGAAATCAGACGCTTCAAGGGTCATCTCGGAGATCTGTTTCGGGGTACGCTCAGCAACGTCGAGGCCCACCTCGGCAAGGGCTTCGACGACAACCTCGTGGACAGCATCGGCGGGAGCGGTCCCGCCAGTGATGATCTCGACTTCGTCCTCAAGACCACGTGCCGCTCGCTCACGTTCGGCGAAGGCGGTCGCCATCTGACTCCGTCCGGCGTTGCGCACACACATGAACGTGAGCGTGGTCGGCGTCGTCGACCGAGGTTCGTCGTGTTCCGGTGCAGCGTCTGTAAGGTCGGTATTGTCGGTTGGCATCTATTGGGTCTCCGTTCGTATTCGTTCGTATTCGTTCAGTGCGGTACGTGTCCAAGTAAGTCACTCGCTCACGTTTGATCGCAGGACACCATCGTTCCGACGAAGCGCGGCCTGAAGCCCCGCCTCGGCGACATTGATGCCGTACTCCGCGGTTCGCTCGACGCTGTCTAGGACCGTCGCGAGCGTGTACCCATCAGCGAGGTCACACTCGTGAAGCTCACGGTCAAGCTCCGCGGCCGCCGCTGTGACCCGACGGCCGTCGTCGAGTACCGCCGCCAGCGTATCTATGTCACGGCCGTTCATCGTCCCGCTAACGGCTCCTCGGACGACCTCGCGTGCGTCCGTCCCAAGTTGGGTCAGCCTTCCGGCGATCTCGTCGGGTGGTTCTCGATCGAGAAGCGTCGCTGTACCAGCTATCTTCTCGGCGTGGTCAGCGACGCGCTCGATCTGTCGGGCGACGGTGTAGTAGTCGAACGCGGTGAGCCCGTTGCCGGCACGATCGAGCCGGACATCGACGAGCGATCCCTGAAACTCGCGGGCGACAAGGCGGAACAGCCGATCGACGGTGTCGTCCAGTCCGGCAATGTGGGCACCCGTTTCGGGGTCTCCCGTAACCACCGCCGCTATCGCTTCCTCGTGCATCGACGCCGCCATCCGCTCCATCTGAACGACGGTCTGTTTCGGTGAGAGATCCTCGACGTCGAGCATCGCTTGGATCTGGACGGCTCCGTCTTCCTCCGAGACGATCTCAATACCGACCAATCCGGCGACGGCGTCACGCACGGCCACACACTCCGTCCGCTTTGGACCATCGACTATGTGGATCGTCTCCGCGCCCGCGATGTAGGCGGCCTCGATCAACCGGCCGATCTGGTCGGTGTCGTGCCGCGCGGCCGAGATACGGATCGTTCGCCGCTGCGCATCTTCCGCCGGCTGCGTCAACAACAGGCGATCACCGCGAGGATGAAGACGAAGTCGGCTCCCGGTCTCAAGCGCCTGTTCGTTTGCCCACTCTTTGGGTAGTGAAACCGTATATGTCGTGCCGCCGGTCAGCTGGATCTTCCGTTCGTACGGCTCGTTTCGGCCCATCAGTAGAGTAACGCGTCGTCGGTTTCGATCATGTAGAGGGTGCGTGCGGCGATGTTCACGGCGTGGTCGCCGACCCGTTCGAGGTCGCGGACGGTGAGCAGCGCACGCGACACCTCGTCGAGTCCGGCCGCGAACGCGTCGTCTCTGTCCACCGTCTGTGTCCTCGTGGCTTGAGCGTCGAGCAGCCCCCGAACGACACGCTTGCTGGCTCGCTCACACCGCTCATCGAGCGCGTCGTCGCGGTCAGCGACGGTGAAACACGCCTCCGGATCCTCGTCCTCGTACGCCTCCAGCGCCATCGCGACCATCTCACCCGCGTCGCCCGCGAGGTCGCGGACGTCGATATCGGGATGGATCCCGCGGTCGGGATGACCGTAGCCCGCAAGGTTGGTCGCGAGGTCGGCGATCCGTTCGAGGTCGGTGATGATCTTGAACGACGCCGTCACTAATCGGAGATCGCCCGCAACGGGCTGTTGGAGCGCGATGATCTGGGTACACCGCTCTTCGAGTTCGAGGTAGCGCTCGTTCACGTCCGCGTCGCCCTCGATCACCCGCTGAGCCCGTTCGCTGTCGCCCGTCGCGGCCGCCTCGATCGCTTCATCATAGCGCGTCAACACGAGATCGCCCATGGCGACGACGTCGTCGCGGAGCGTATCGAGCTGTCGCTGAAACTCCTCTCGGGGCATCTATCCGAACTTCCCCGTGATGTACTCCTCGACGCGCGGTTCGTCGGGATTTTCGAACACTTTCGCCGTCTCGTTGAACTCGACGAGCTTGCCGCCGGTGAGGAAGACGGCCGTCTTATCCGAGATACGGGCCGCCTGCTGCATGTTGTGGGTGACGATGACGACCGTGTACTGCTCGGCGAGCTCGTCGATCAGGTCCTCGATCTTCGAGGCCGCCACCGGGTCGAGCGCGCTCGTCGGCTCGTCCATGAGGATCACCTCGGGGTCGGGCGCGATGGCACGGGCGATACAGAGTCGCTGTTGCTGGCCGCCCGAGAGGTCGAGCCCCGAGGAGTCGAGTTGATCCTTCACTTCGTCCCACAGCGCCGCGCCGCGAAGCGCCTCCTCGACGCGGGCATCCATGTCGCCATCGAAGCCCTGAATCCGAAGGCCATATGCGACGTTGTCGTAGATCGACTTGGGGAACGGATTGGGTTTCTGAAACACCATCCCAACCCGCCGGCGGAGTGCCACCGGATCCACGTCGTCGTCGTAGACGTTCTTTCCGTGGAACGAGAGGTCGCCGTCGACCCGACAGACCGCGATCTGGTCGTTCATTCGGTTGATACACCGCAGGAAGGTGGACTTCCCACAGCCGGACGGACCGATGATCGCCGTCACCTTGTGTTCGGGGATTTCGACATCGACGGACGCGAGCGCTCGTTCGTCGCCGTAGTAGACATCAAGATCACGTGCGGCGAGCACGGTCTCGTCTGGTCGGTCGCTGCGGCCGGTTCGTTCGCTCGATACCTCCGTCGTTATGAGTGAGTCTTCGCTTGTTGACATGGTTACACCGCCGTTTCGTATTTGTTCCGCAGGTACACCGCCACCGCGTTCATCGACAACAGGATCGTCAACAGAACGACGATCCCGACCGCCGCGAGGTGGATGAAGTGTTGGCTTGGTTCGGCGGCCCACGCATAGATCTGCGTCGGCATCCCGCTGAACCGGTCGAACGGACCGAACGGCGTCCGGTTCACGAAGAGCGCACCGACCATCAGAAGCGGTGCTGTCTCCCCGATCGCGCGAGCGAGCGCGAGAATCGTGCCGGTGAGGATTCCCGGCATCGCCGATGGGAGAACGACCTGCCGGATCGTCTGCCACTTCGTCGCGCCGGTGGCGTAGGAGCCGTTTCGGACGCCATCCGGAACCGCCCGGATCGCCTCCTGTGCGGAGACGATGATGATCGGCATCACGAGCAGCGCGAGCGCGACCGACCCGGCGAGGAGGATCGGCCCGACGCCGATCCCGTTGACGAGCGCGGCGAGCACGAGCAGCCCATAGACGATGGAGGGGACGCCAGCGAGGTTCGAGAGGTTCGCCTTGATGAGCCGCGTGATCCGGTTGTTCGGCGCGTACTCCTCCAGATAGATGGCCGCCCCGACGCCCACGAAAAACGAGAGCACCGCGGTCAGCGCCATCAGCATCACCGAGGCGATGATCGCCCCGAAGAAGCCGGCGTTCTCGGGTCGGCGTGAGCCGTCGACGGTGAAAAATTGGATGAGACTGATCTCGAACTCGGTGATCCCGACGTAGAAGTCGGTGACCACGTCGAGCAACAACAGCGCGAGCGCGACGACGCCGAACATCGAGGCCGCGAAGATGAGCCCAAGGAAGGCCCGGTTTTTGAGATGCTCCCGGCGCAGGTCGATGTCCGCAAACAGCTCCTCCCCCCGGTTTCGCTCCGTCGCGGTCCCGCCGTCGGGTCGTCGTTTCCGGTCCGAATCGTCGCTCATCGGTACTCCTCCTGAAACCGACGCTTGAACCAATCATTGAGGAGGTTCATCACGAGCGTCATGCAGAACAGCACCAGCCCGACCGCGAACAGGCTCTGGTACTCGATGGTACCGATCGCAGAGGTTCCCCGCGCCATCGACACCATGTAGGCGGTCATCGTCATGATCTCCGAGAACGGGTTCGCGGTGATGTTGGCGTTAAAGCCCGCCGCGAGCGTCACCGCCATCGTCTCGCCGATGGCCCGTGAGACCGCGAGGATGTACGAGGCGAAGATCCCCGAGATCGCCGCGGGCGTCACGACGCTGACGGAGACGTCATATTTCGTCGCCCCGAGCGCATATGCGCCGTTTCGAAGATCATCGGGGACTGCCTGCATTGCGTCCTCACTTATCGAGGAAACCATCGGGATAGTCATGATCCCGACCACGAGCATTCCCGACAGCATACTGTACCGGCCGATGTTGATCCCGAACAACCCAGCGATGGGGCCGAGCACGACCGGGTTGATGAACGCGATCGCGAAGTAGCCGTAGACGATCGTCGGAATGCCGGCGAGAACCTCAAGGGTCGGCTTGAGCTTCGAGCGGACTTGCGGAGAGGCGTACTCGGAGACGTATAGCGCCGTGGCCGTGCCGATTGGGATCGACACGAACGCCGCGCCGACCGTGATCGCGAGCGTCCCGAAGATGATCGGCCACGCGTTGTGACTCGGCGTCGCGTGCTCGGGTGCCCAGCGGGCCTCACCCGCGAGCAGCTCGCGGACGTTTAAGAACTCGATGAGGCCGACCGCGCTTTGCGGCTCCACGCCAAGGAAGATCATTTCCGTCGCGCGTGCGCCGTAAAAGTAGCTCACGGCGTTGTCGATCAGGACGAAAAAGATGGCGAGCGTCGTGAGGACCGTGAAGGCGGCACAGCCGAACAACACCTGTCTGGCCCGCTTGTTCCGCTGCTTCGCATCCGTCGCGGCCGCGTCGCCGGTGATCCCCGGTCCCGGGTTCGTGTCAGTGCTCATTCGGTGGGACCCCGTTATTCGCGCTGGACCGGCAGATCGTCCGGCGAGTAGCCGACGCTCTCGAGCCACGAGTCGATCTTGTCGTGGTTCTGCTCGGTGACCTCGTCGGGGGCGGCATAGAAGCCCTCGTCGCGCGCGAACTCCTGTGCGCGGTTCGCGTAGAAGCGGGCGAACGAGCCGATCAGCTCCGGCTCCTCCTCGAGGCTCGCGAGGTTGAAGAACGCGAAGAGCGGCCGCGCAAGCGGGGAGTAGGTTCCCTCCTCGATGGTCTCCTGTTCGGGGAGGTAGAACTCGCCGTCCTGGTCGCTTTCGACCGGCACGGCCTCGATCGGCTCGTCGTCCTCGATGTCACGAAGGTAGCCGAGTCCACCCCACCCGAAAGCGTACTGGTCGCCGGCGACCGCGCCCATGATCTCGTTCGTCTGGCTGGTGGCGGAGTAGTCGTCGCGGATGTCGCCCACCTCGCCGTTGATCTCCAGCGTGAAGTAGTCGAACGTCCCCGACGCGGAGTCACGGGCGTGCAACTGAAGGTCCTCGTCGGGATACTCGTCGCGGATGTCGCTCCATTGGGTGATCTCGCCGGTCGCATCGAACTCCCAAACCATCCTGAGCTCGTCGAGGGTGACCTCTTCCATCCAGTCGTTCTCGGAGTTTTTCACCACCGAGATCCCGTCGAGACCGACCTCAAGGAAGTCGTAGTCGACGTCGTTCTCCTCACAGAGGGCGATCTCCTCGTCGCTGATCTCCCGGCTCGCGCTCTGGACGGCCGAGTTGGCTCGACAGAACTCCTGAAAGCCCGCGCCGGTCCCCTCGGGGGCGACGTCGACGAGGACGTCAGGGAACTCTTCGGCGAAGTTCTCGCCGGCCCACGAGGTGATGGGTGCGACCGTGTTCGATCCGGAGGCGTCGATGGTGCCGGCGACGCCACCTTCATCGCCGCCGTTGCCGCCCATACAGCCCGCGACCGCGACCGCGCCGACGCCCGCGATCGTCGCGAGCGATTTTCGTCGAGTGATACCGCGCGTTGGGTTTCGCTGGCTGGGTGCCATCACCCTCGCCTAACGCGGTAGCCGTTAAGTAGTATGCTATGTGACATATAATCCGAGCGGTAGCTCCCAGTATTGGTATGAACCACTCATAGAGCGCAATATGTCTCAATACTCCTATGTAGAAATATCGTATTTAAATTGTCATATCTTGGGGATACGAAGTAATTGAATGATCCGGCTACCTCCCGATAGTCTACGCACGAGACTCGACACCGAGGTGCCGCGTACAGAGGGGGCCGAGCTATGGACGTCTCCGGAGCGGTCGATTCCCCCTTGTTCCCCTCATATAAGCGATTAAAAAGGTGTTAGTCGTTACCGCTGTCATGACTTCGACGACTACCGACAGAGATGAACTGGCAGGGGTGCTCCGGGCCGCCCACGATACCTTGCGGGTTGAACGTCGCCGCGTCGTCGATGAGCGCGAGGCGTTCGAGGCCTTTCGCGACCGTGTATCTGCCATTCCAACCCGAGCGGGACCAGCGACAGGGACGTCTCCACTCCGTGGCGTCGGCACGGGTATGGGGTTTGGAGCCGGGGTAGGCAGCGATGGTGGTGGCACCGCCGGTATCGGCGGCGGATGCAGCCAACGCCCCGGAAACGGGCTCATTGCGGTCCGCGACGCGTATGTGAAGACGGTGATGTCGGTGCCACATTATGAGGAGGAGTACGACGACACCTATGAAACGAGTATCGCGATCGAGTTCGGTCCAGACCTCGCCGTCGCGCTCACACAGGAGCCGGAACTCGCCGAGCCATATAAACGGGCGCTGATCTCGAAGACGACGGAGGCGATCGAGGAACGGGAGCGGTTTGTCGAGGCGATCGATCTCGAACAGAAATCCCTCGATCGGGCGATCAAACGGTTGCTTCCGATCACCGAGGAAGTGATGTCACTCTCACAGAATCCCCTCGCAAACCTTGAGTACGGAACGCTGGACGCGTATCGGGTGCGGACCGAAACTCTTGAACAGAACTGCGACGCGGTCGTTCGACGCCGTCAAGACGATTTGGACGAGGTCGATCGGTCGCTCCGACCCGATGAGACGGTGCCGGACGTCGCGACCTACCTGTATCAGGATCTCTCGGCAACGTATCCAGTTCTCTCGACGGTCGCGCTGATCGGCGACCGACTCCGTGACCTTCGGCGGACGATCGAACGTGAGATGATTCACCGCCGATGACGATTTGCAACGGAGCGACAGGATTCATTTGGGCTGGTTTCGTTTCTTCCGTGGTCGTCTATCCGACACATTACCGAGTACGCTGACCTCCTCACCGAGCGTGCAGACGTCACCGTAGCGGACGCGGAGTGTCGACCCAGTCACACAAGCTAGCATCGCCGAGCAGGCAGACGCACTCGTTCGAAACGACCGGCCCGACCTGGCTATCGTCGGGCTGGCGTCCCTCCGTGAGCCGTATTTCGGACTGCACGCCGCCCGTGAACTGGGTGTCGGCGAGCGGAACGAACCACCGGCACAGTACGAGCGAGGATTTCCCACCAGTGAGAGCCGGTCGACGCCCCCTTTGTCATAAATATCATATAACCCAGTACCGTGCGGTGAGTAGTTCTATCGATTGCTCTCGACACGTATATACTGTCCAATAGCAAAAAGTATCAATATTATAAAACTTATTTATGTGCCTTTTCCGACCATCAGTTGATGTCACAGAACCGTTCTAGCCGAACCCGTCGAGGCGTACTGACCACAGGGTGTGCACTGGGCACAGCGATGCTTGCCGGCTGTGTAGGGAGTGAGGATGAAAACGAGGGTTCCACAGGAAATGGAGGGTCATCTGGCAGTGAAGGTGGTTCCGGGGACGATGATACCATGCCCGATTGGGACCCGAACGATCCAGAGCTTCCACAAACCGTCTCGACGCTGTTGGCCGACGACTTCCATGTCGGTACCGACGACCTCCTCGCCGAGATGGACCCACGCGACGAGCCTCGATACGGTAGTCCACCTGAAGCGACGCCCGATGACTCGTCCGAACGGCTCGATCCCGACACGCTCGATTTCTCGCTCGTGCCGACAGAGGACCCGGCCGTATACGACGACGTACTCACACCGTTAGTAGAAAACATCGAAGCCGAAACAGGACGTGACGTCGTGGTCAATCCACTCGACTCCTACGCCGCACAGGTAGAGGCGATGAATGCGGATAGACTCCACATCGCAGGTTTCGCAACTGGTGCAACCGCGTTCGCAGTAAATATTGCTGGTGCCGTTCCATTCGGTATACAGATCGCGGATGGGACCTTCGGCTACCGGTTGTGGGTTATTACGCAGGCAGACAATGAGATTCAGGAACTGAGCGACCTCGCCGGCCAGGAGGTCGCTCACGTCGAGGAATCGTCGAACTCGGGACACCAGGCTCCCTCTGCCCTGTTCACAGCAGCAGGTGTCGAGCCCGGCGAAGATTACGACGTCGAGTTCTCCGGGAGCCACGAGAACAGTATTCGTGCCGTCGACGCAGGTGATTATGATGCCGCACCGATCGCTAGCACAGTCCTTCAACGACAGATCGATGCGGGTCACGTCGATAGTGACGACCTGAAAGTCGTGTGGCAGAGCGACCCGTTCCCGACGACGTCTTTCTGTTATCACCACGCACTCGAGCCCGAGCTACAGGAGGCGATCCAACGTGCACATCTCGACTACGACTACGAAGGAACGGCACTCGACGAGTACTTCGGGCGGGATTCGTTCGTCGAAATCGACTACGCGACACACTGGGACGTCATTCTGGAGATTCAAGAGCAAAACGAGGTCGACTATCGCGTCGAGGAAATTTGAGCGACTGAGAGCGATCGACAGACAATGCTCTCGATAACAGACCTCGGAAAAACCTATCCCGGCGGCGACCGCGCACTCGACAGCGTTACGTTCGACATTGGCAGCGAGGAAGTGGTCGCCATCATCGGACCGAGTGGTGCCGGAAAGAGTACGCTCGTTCGGTGTATAAACCGGCTCACAGAGCCAACGGATGGGACTATCCATCTGAACGACACGGATATAACCGCGCTTTCGAAAGACGAACTCCGGACCGCACGGCAGGATATCGGGATGGTGTTTCAAGAGTATGCACTCGTCGAACGCTTGACGGTCATGGAAAACGTACTCTCGGGACGACTCGGAGCGGTCAGTACCTGGCAGGCATTCCGGCGGAAATTCCCCGCAGAGGACATTCAACGAGCCTACGCCACTCTCGACCGTGTCGGACTCGCTGGACACGAAAATGACAGGGCAGATGAACTTTCGGGCGGACAGCGACAGCGAGTCGGCATTGCTCGCGCCGTCTTACAACGACCCGAGATTCTCCTCGCAGACGAGCCCACTTCGAGTCTCGACCCCGAAACATCACATGCCGTGATGGATTTACTGACCGAAATTGCAGGAGACGAAGGAATTCCTGTTCTGTTCAACATCCACGAGGTTCCACTCGCACGCGAGTACGCCGACCGAATTATCGGCCTTTCCGATGGACAGTTGGTGTTCGACGGACCGCCAACGGCACTCGACGAAGATGCGATGAACCGTATCTACCGCAATGGCCAGGAAGGGACGGACCGGAAACGCACCGAACTGGCGGAGCTGGGACGACACGGGAATCAATTGGGAGAACACAACAACGGACAATCTCCCCGCAGAAACACCGAACGAGGCGGGAACCAACCAGAGCACCAAAGCGAAGAGTCGGTTTCCAAGGAGGTTCGGTAATGGGAGCTGCACGATCTCTTGAAGCCTACGAGACCGACTGGAGTCGACCGACGGTGTTCTACAATCACACGGTGAAATGGGGGGTGTATCTCGTGACGATTCTATTTCTCATCTGGAACGTCTGGGAAGCTCGCGTTTCATTCGATCGACTCATCTACGGAGCCGGGCAGGCGGGCGTTCTGCTCGGAGCGTTCTTCCCACCAGATTTCGGAATTACGGTTACGGCCGGTGGCATCGAAACTAGTGACCGGTTCTGGCGAATATATGACGGGATGGTAGAGACACTCGCGATGTCTATCGTCGCAACAGTCGCCGGCGTTCTCGTGAGTATTCCGGTCGCCGTGATGGGTGCGGAAAATCTCGCACCTAGACCGGTGTATTACGTTGGACGGGCTATCATCTCGGTTACGCGTGCAATCCACGAACTCATCATCGGAATCGTCGTGGTCGTCGGGTTCGGGTTCGGAGCACTCGCGGGGGTTATCGCACTCGTGTTCGCCACGCCTGGATTCTACGCAAAGCTTCTCGCGGAGGATCTCGAAGACATCGACCAGTCACGACTTGAAGCGATTCGCTCAACGGGCGCGAGTCCACTGCAGGTGCTCATCTACGGCGTCTTACCACAGGTTCTACCGCGCGTTATCGGTCTGACTATCTATCGGTGGGATATTAATCTTCGAGCGAGCACGATTCTCGGCGTGGTCGGTGCTGGTGGCATCGGTGCAGCACTCCTCACGTCGTTCGACACGTACGAGTACGACTTCAGCATGGGTATTCTCCTCACCATCATCGCGTTCGTCGTGCTCGGGGAGATGCTTAGCGCGTACGCACGACGGAGGGTTCAATGATGGCGACGATTGACACAGACGGTGACGCCTACACGAATCCCACCTGGGAGCGATACGACCGACGAACTCGACTCATTCGTTTTTTTGCCTTACTCGGTGCTCTTGTTCTCACGATAGTTTCCTACCAGGCACTGGCGGTCCGATACGAGTACGTTCGCACCGCTCCAGAGAACATGGGTAACCTGATAGAACGGATGTATCCGCCGGATTTGGCCTACTCGAGTACTATCGTCGAGCCGATGATAGCGACCGTAAACATCGCAGTGGTGGGAACGCTCTTTGCGATTCTTATGGCACTACCGGTTGCGTACATCGGTGCAGAGAACACGACACCGAACCGGTCGACCTACGCACTCGGAAAAGTGATAATTGCAGCCTCGCGTTCGGTACACTCGCTCATCTGGGCGCTGGTATTCGTGATAATGTTCGGCGGTGGTGTATTGGCGGGTATCTTGGCTATCACGTTTCGATCGATTGGATTTATTGCCAAACTTCTGGCAGAGGAGATAGAAGAAATCAACCACGCACCAATCGAGGCGATCCAGGCGACGGGAGGCAACACACTCGATGTACTCATCTACGGAATCGTTCCACAGGTGAAAGCTGCCTTCGTCGGGATTGCAGTCTATCGCTGGGATATCAACGTACGCGAGGCGACAGTGATCGGGCTCGTTGGCGCAGGTGGCATCGGCGTTGAACTGAACAACCGAATCAACGCCTTCGACTGGCAAGCAGTACTCACCATCCTGCTCGCGATTCTAGTGGTAGTACTCGTCAGCGAGGGCGTTTCAGCCTACAGCAGAAAGAAAATACGATGACAGGCGTAAACCGGCCACAGTACGGTGGAAGCGAACCAGAAAGACAGGAAGGCCAGAAACACAACTCGAACGAGCGTGTCGACAGCAACGCTCACATCGACATACCTGTTCTGTTCGACATGGACGGCGTGGTACTGGAGGGCCACGGCACGGATTCGATCGTCCACAGCCGCGCCCTCGACGACGTACTCCAGGAGCGCGGGATGGAGATCGGAGACGACCTCAGGCCCGCCCTGGAGACGTACGAATACACCGAGACATTCGTGAGCGCCTGCGAGACGCTCGGCGTCGATCCAGCCGAGTTCTACACCGCACGGGAGCGCCGCAGCGCCAAACGAAGTATCGAACGGATCGCCGCGGGGACGCGCACGCTCTGTCCGGATGCTGAGGCGCTCGACTGGCTGTCCGATCACACGACGATCGGGCTCGTAAGCAACAACTACGACCCGACCGTCGCGTTCGTCGTCGATCACTTCCGGCTCGATGCGTTCGGCTTCGTCCGCGGGCGGGATCTCGGCCCCGACGGGTTCCGTCGCCGGAAGCCCGACCCCCATTACCTTGAGGAGGCGCTCAACGCACTCGATACGTCGGAAGGCTACTACGTAGGCGATCGTGAGACAGATATTCTCGCTGCCAAGAACGCCGGACTCGATTCCGTTTTCATCCGCCGTGACCACAACGCCGACGTCACACTCAACGTCGAACCGACCGTCGAGATCAACAGCCTAGAGGAGCTGATCCCGATCGTGACGAACATTGCGTGACATCCGCCTCGTGGGAAACAGTAGCTGTTCTTGGGTAGGCAATCGTTGATCAGTTCTCAGCAATAAGGAAACTACCCCACTCAACGAACCAAGGCGCGTATGCGCCGAGGGAGTAGGGTGGGGTAGTTTACTACAGCCTGTAGTCACTGTTGGCGATAGTCCACCGGCGAATATATGACTATAAACGGATATATAGTGATAAAGAGCACTCTTATCAACTGTTTAATTCCGGCGATGAGTAATTCAATTTGAGAATGACTCCGTTCAGCGAGGCAATCGAGGCTGACCACCGCCGCGTCAACGTAGCAAACTGGGACCAGATCTATATTGTAGGCGATCCCCACGGCTGCCTAACCGAACTCGACGAACTCTGTGCAACGCTTGATCTCACTGACAACGACCTAGTTGTGTTCGTCGGTGACATCGTGCGAAAGGGACCTGACAGCAAAGGTGTCGTCGACCGCGTTCGGAACGCTCCAAACATGCTCACCGTCCGAGGCAACAACGAAGAAAAGCTGCTACGTGGCGACAAGCAGCTCGACGAACTTACCGACGACGATCTCGAATGGATCGCTTCGCTGCCAGTCGTGATCTCGCTACCCAACACGCTGGTCGTCCACGGCGGTATCGACCCACGAAAACCACGGGCCGACCACACGGTCGACGACCTCCAGAATACGCGGTCGATGGTCCCGGGCGGCAGCTACGACCCACCGTACTGGTTTGAGGAGTACGCCGGTCCCGAGCGTGTCTTCTTCGGGCATACGGTGCTTGAGAAACCGGTCGTCCGTGAGCATGCTGTTGGTCTCGACACCGGCTGTGTGTACGGTGGCGAGCTAACGGCCTACAACTGGCGAACCGGCGAGCTGACGGCCGTTCCAGCCGCCGAGACAGCCATCGATCGGAGCGAGGAGAAAATTCTCGACCCAAAAGTGAGCGTGGTCCCGACGCCCTAACGTCTGACTCGATGACCGGATCAGCTACGATGCGTTTGGACCGACACCCGCCGTCGACGTGGACTGGCGAGCATCCGCCACGAACACCACCAATTACCGACGACCAAACAGTCGACTGCCCCAACTCAAGCAGTTGGCCAGAGCTGTGTGCTGACAGCGATGAACAGCCCGACCACCTGTCGAACCCTGTTGCCTACCTCAACCGCGAGTTCAGTGAACTCTCATTTCAGTGGCGAGTGCTGTTCGAGGCACTCGATACCCAAAATCCACCGCTTGAGCGGCTGAAGTTTCTCGCTATCCTCACGAAGAATATGGACGAGTTCTTCATGAAGCGGATCGGCGGCCTCAAACAGCAAATCGCGGCCGAGATGACTGAGCCTACTGTCGACGGTCGAACACCCACCGAACAGTGGGAGCAAGCCCTCGACTTTGCCCGGTCGATTGTTGATACCCAATCCCGGTGTTACCACGAAGCGGTCGCACCTCCCTATCTGACCACGGTATCAAAATCGCTGACTACGACCAGCTGTCGGACGCCGAAACGACATCTCTGCGCGCGTATTTCGAGCGCGCGGTGCTGCCAACGCTGACGCCGCTGACGTTCGATCCAGCCCATCCGTTCCCGTTTATTTCCAATCTGAGTCTCTCACTAGCAGTGCTGACGGTCGACGACGGTACAAAAAAGTTCTCGCGGGTCAAACTACCGGAGAACCGTCCACGGCTCATTCCGATTGTCGACGGCGAAGTGCCCCGCGGTGCAATCGACGAACCATCTCAGCACGCTGATGCGGACAAGTTCGTCCGGCTTGAAGCCGTGATCGCCGCCAACGTCAACCTGCTGTTTCCGAACGTCGAGGTGCTGGACTGCTCGACGTTCCGGGTGACGCGCAACGCCGAGGTCAGGCGCAACGAGGAGGTTGCTGAGGGACTGATTGAGATGATCGAAGACGTGCTCAGGCAGCGTCGGTTTGCCACGGTTGTCCGGGTCGAGGTCGACGAGGCAATGCCCGAAGAGGTCCGATCAATGCTGGTTGAGCAACTAGAAATCAGCGAACGCGAACTGTTCGAACTCCCCGAGCCGCTCGGGTTGGACGACTATTTTTGACTGTTTGAACTCGACAACGATGAGCTGAAACTCCCAGCATGGAATCCACAACCACACCCACGGTTCGTCGACCACGACAGCGATAGTCCCGACGAGCTGTTTGCTGAAATCGCTCGCGATGACATCCTGCTGCATCACCCCTACCATTTGTTTTCCGAGACGGTTCAGACCGTCCTCGACGCGGCGGCTCACGATCCCAAGACGCTTGCACTCAAGGTTGCTATTTACCGGACTGCTCCCGACTCGCAGGTGATTCAGTCGCTGATCGATGCCGCAAAAAACGGTACGCAGGTCGCCGTGATGGTCGAACTCAAAGCCCGCTTCGACGAGGAGAACAACCTCCGTTGGGTCAAACGCCTCGAAGAGGAGGGAATTCACGTCACCTACGGCACCATCGGCCTGAAAACTCACAGCAAGGTCGCACTTGTCGTCCGCGAGGAAAGCGACAGTGACAGCGTTCGACTCTACTCGCACGTCGCCACCGGCAACTACCATTCAGAGACCGCCAAAAGCTGCGAGGATCTGGGGCTGTTCACTGATGACCGTGACATCGGCCAAGATCTCGTACGACTGTTCAACACGTTTACTGGCCACTCTCGACACGAATCCTATCGGAAGCTGCTGGTTGCCCCCGAAACGCTTCGGGGACAACTCACCGAGCTAATTCGACGCGAGGCTACCCATGCCCGCAACGGTGGCGAAGGCACAATCGTTGCCAAAATGAACGCTCTCGAAGACCCCGAGATCGTCGCCGAACTATACGCCGCCTCGCAGGCAGGCGTGGAGATTGACCTCATTGTTCGGGGCATCTGCCGGCTTCGGCCCGGCATTGAGGGATTGAGCGAGACGATCCGCGTCCAGAGCATCGTCGGGCGATTTCTCGAACACTCCCGCATCTTTAAATTCTCCAATAACGGCGATCCAGAGTACTATATCGGCTCGGCTGACTGGATGACTCGAAACCTTGACCGTCGGATCGAGGCCGTCACCCCAGTCGAAAGTGCAGACCTTCAGGATGTACTCGACGACGTCCTAGACACCTTGATGACTGACAACCGCAAACGATGGGTGATGGATGCCGCCGGAAGCTACGTCCAGCAGCGGCCTGTCGACGGCTCAGAGACCGTTATCGCGCACGAACAACTGATGGATCAGGCCTGTCAGGCCGTCGCGAAAAGGCCGGTCAACTACGATCCGGATGACTCAGAGCAACGCGACACAGCGGTCGACCTCGATGACATTTTTCTGGACGAACCGTTTAATCCCTGAGTAGAGCAGCAGGCTCGTCGGAGTTCGCTGTTTTCGGTTAAGCGAGCAGAGAACGAAACAGCTCGGTTATGACACTGAGCCGTTGGGCTGTGGTTTACACTTGGAATCGGGGGTGTAGTTACTCACGAAACAAGGGATGTTACATCTTGATAACTGGGTGTCATCACAGCGGCAACAAGAGCGGGGATATGTTTCAATCTACCCTGATCGCCAGTGTAACCCACTATCTTCAAAATTTGAATGATTCAGGTTTGTGGATTACAAAATAGCCGACAAGTTGGTAGCTTGCTATCAGATCCGCTGATAGCGTGTAGTATCCTGTCAATCTAAAATCGTCTTGATCGGGTTATCGTAACTCGATTACACGAGAGTGCTCTACTTTGCTCTATTGAAAATGCGGTACGGGAGCGGGATCATAGTGTTTTGGCGAGCTTCTTGAGGTTGTTGAGGGCGAATGAGAGGATGATCTCACGGAACTGTCGGTACCAGAATTGCGAACGCAGGGCGGAGTCCTGCGTTCGCTTGACCGTTGAGTAGGATGTTTCTGACATCCACCGCTGTGTGTAGCCTTTTGCCCGGATCAGCGCGTTGTTTGCTGCTGCTTTCGGAGTCGATCCACGGTACTGAATGGGGTAGTCCACATCTAATGCGGCGATCTCGTATTCTGAGTACCAATCTTGGAAGCCGTTATCGGCAGCGACGGCCCGCAGGTCGTCCGCGTTCCGGCGGACGACCCGCGGGCCAGCCTTCGTATCATGCTCACGCCCGATACAGCAGTGCACGTCCAGCACCGCCAGCGACTCTGTATCGGTCAATGTCGTCGCTTTAACCGTCTGTACCCGCTGTCCTTTCCGCTGACAGTAGTACTGGGACGCGTTAGATCGCTCGAAGAACGTGCTGTCGAGTGCAGCGTAACCAGATTGTGGGTGTTGTTGCGCTGAAACGCGCAGCAACGCCCGCCAAACATGCATCGCGTATCGATCAAACGAGTGGTAGAACGTGGTTGGATCGGGTGGAGCATCCGAGCTGATCCCAAGACGATCGCACACATCCGGCATGAGGCTAAGCCGATCAACGAGTTCGACGTATCTGTGGCCTTCTTCCTTGCGAATAACGTGCGCGACAATATGCGCCTCGCGGGCAAGCCCGCCTGAGACGGGCTTGCCCGCTCGCTTCCCCAACGCTTGTTTAGCTACGCGTAGTGCTGTCTCAACGAGGTCGAGCAAGGCGACTCCCATTACCGTCTTCTCGACCTCGTTTTCCTAAACTCATTACGGCGTGATCGCGTTTCCGTCTTCCATTTTCAATAGAGCACTCTACTTAGGGATTGTATTCATTTGGGTGTTCGTTCCTTCTGGCAGAATTGTTGAAAATTACTAATACGACTGAAATCATTTGGACAAGACGGCAACTTGTTGAGAGCTGTCCGTAGCCTACTCAGGCTCTGTTGAAATCTACGAGTGGTGATAGGTTTCGGGGATCGTGCGAGATACAGAGCGCGAATCGGTCACTACAGCGACTGCACGTACTCTACCTGCTTGGGTCGGAACCCTGTATTCCGATAGAACCGTCGAGCATCTTCATTTTCCCACTCACAAGAGACCTTGATGTGATCATATCCCTGATCACGGGCAAGTTCTTTCACCTGTTCGCCGGCCGTTTTCCCGTAGCCACGATCTCGTCGGTCTTCGTCGATGTACAGATCAACAATACGGAAGAAGTCTGAATGCCGACGAGATGGATGGTGACCCTCCTGAAGAATGACGTAACCAATCGTGCCGCCCTCATCGACAATAAGATAGATCGTGACCTCGTCATTGTCCAGATAATTCTTGAAGCCGTCCGGGGGGATATCTTCAATGTCGCTGTAGACGAGTTCGTTCATCGTCGACGGCATCCTCGATCCGCTCACGGTGCTCCTCGCAGTTGTGACGTTCGTCCTGTTTACCCGCGGCGTCGATGCGGTCTATCTCATCTTTGGCGGCGGTGCGATCGGGATCGCGGCGTTCTTCGTGTTGTAAGCGGCGAGCACGCTCCCTCCGCCGAGATAGTCGATGATCGATCGTTTGATTTCGATGGCCAGTATATAAAAGTCTGAACTATTCGGGCCGAGAGCTACCGATTCTCCGGAAGGGAGAACGGCCTATTGTTTATATACTCTCACCGGTCGTCCGTTCAATCAGAGGGAGAACGCAGATGTCAACCCAAGCGCGGAACGAATTTGGCGGGCAGTTCGGTGGAGTAGAGTTATTCGGCAAGGCGCACTCGCTGTCGGCGCTGTTCATCGTGGCGCTGCGGGCAGTCATCGGCGGGATGATGCTGTTTGCAGGCCTTGGCAAGTACGCCTTTATTAGTGGAGAGGCGTTCGACGCCAGCGGCTACCTCGCGAACGTGGACCCGGTGAGCCCGGTGAGCGGGATCTACGGGGCGATGGCGGCGACCCCGTGGTTCGTCGAGATGGCGAACGTGCTCGTGCCGTTGACGCAGGTGCTGATCGGCCTCGCGCTCATCGCGGGCGTGTTCGTCCGGCTCGCCGCCTTCGGTGGTGCGCTCCAGATGCTCATGTTCTACATGGGTGGAATAGAGGGCAACTGGCTCGCCGCGTTCGACTCGACGCTCATCTACGCGGTCGTCTTCGCGACGGTCGCGGCGTTCGGTGCGGGGCGCATCCTCGGCCTTGACGCCTACATCGAGCAGATCGAGATCGGCGGCCAGCCGCTCGTCGAGCGGTTCCCCGTCGCCCGCTACCTCCTCGGGTAACCACCGTTACCTCCCGGGCATCCCCGGACGATAGCGTGGGACCGCTTTTTTTATCCCCCTCGTATCCACGGAGCGAGCGCCGTACGCGTGCGACCGACACACATAGGTTTATGACCCCTCCTCTGGTGGACCCACGTGAATGACCCCTCCACCGACCGACGACCATCCCCTCCCATCGGCTAGCCACGAGGAGGCGTGGGTCGCCCACGCCGCGCTGTTGGCCGCCGGGCAGACCGCGGTCGACGGTGGCGACGACGACCCACCGCACGTCCGCCCGCTGGGACGGATAGAACGGAAGCGCTCGCTCGCTCCCGAGGAGCTGGCGCTGCTTCGGGACGCCCTGATCGACTATCTCGGTGACGCCCCAGTTCGCGACCGGGCGCCCGGCCGGGCCCTCCTTCGGCGGGTCATCGACCGGCTCGATGCCGCCGACGTGGAAGATGGTGTGGGCATCGACGCCGGATCGGGGACGGACGATCGCTCGGCGTGGGAGCGAACGTGAGCGGATCCCCGGTTTTTAACCCGTTCTCCCGGTAGCTACAGGTATGGACCTGTCCTCCGCGATCACCGCGGTCGTCTCCACCCTCCGCCGGCGACCCGGCGATCTCCTCCCGTTTTACCTGCTCAGCACCGCCATCCCGATCATCGCGCGTACCGCTGGCTTCCTCTCGTTGGCGGCCGTGTACGTACATCTCGAAGTTTCGGGACGGCTCGCCGAGGCCCAAGCGGCCGCCGAGGGGGCCGATCTGACCCCACCCGATCTCGGCGATCCGGGTGAATTCGCCGGCGAGGAACCCGATCCCGACGCGTTCGATG
The DNA here is from genome assembly GCF_900188065.1 of Halorubrum vacuolatum. Classification (GTDB taxonomy): domain Archaea; phylum Halobacteriota; class Halobacteria; order Halobacteriales; family Haloferacaceae; genus Halorubrum; species Halorubrum vacuolatum. The sequence goes on along the minus strand of NZ_FZNQ01000001.1, from coordinate 401,510 downwards.
AGGCCGAACTCGAGGCGTGGCTGGAGGGAATCTTCCCCGTGATCGAACCACTCCTCTCGCCGGTTGCGATCGCGTTGCTCGCGCTCGGGATTGGCGCATCGATCCTGATCGCTGCGGGCTCGTACGCGGCGATCTCCGCCGGACAGATGCGGGCCGTTTTCGCCCGGCTGCGCTCCGAGCGCGGTCTGACCGCGGGGATCGTGGGTGTCCGTCGCCACTGGCTCACCTTCCTCGGGCTCTACCTCACGGAGTTCGCGCTCTGGATCGGGGTGATCCTGCTCGGCACGCTCGCTATCGGCGTCGGTTTCGTGATCAACCCCTTCGTCGGCGCGGCGGTCGCGCTCGGCGTCTTCCTGATCGGGTTCGTCGTGTTGGTGGCGATCCGGATCCTGTTCGCGTTCGCCCCGGCCGCCGTTGTCGTCGACGACGCGGGCGTCGCCGGGTCGCTCACCGGTGCCGGCGGCTTCATCAGGTCGAACCCCATCGACGCCGCCGCCTACCTCGTGGTCGCCATCGGCGTCCTCGTCGGGGCGTCCTCGGCCGCCTCCGCGCTCGCGTTCGTCGGCGGCGGCGCGGCGGTCGCGCTGGCTGCCGCCGTCGTCGTCGCCCCCGCGCTCGATCTGCTCAAGACGGTGCTTTACGGCGACCATCGGGGTGCCGTCGATCCGGTCGACCCACCGGAGGCCAGAGTCCGTGACCAGTTCGTCGGCGGGATCAGGCGCGGCTGGCGCGAGATGGCCGCTTTCGTTCGGGTGACGCCCGGCCTTCACCTCTTCACCGTCGCGATCGCGGTCGGCTTCGGCGTGCTCGGGTGGCTCGCGGCGGCCCCGTTCGTCGACGTCTTCTCGACGTCCATCGAGGCGCGTCTGGAGGGCCACTTCCCGCCGTCGGCGACGCTGGAGTTCTTCGGCAACAACTGGACGGTCGCCATCTCGACGGCGATGGCCGGCGTCGCGCTCGTGATCCCGGCCATCTCCTCGGTCGCGTTCAACGGCTTCGTCCTGGCCGGGGTCGCGGCGCTCGAGGAGAACCTCGAGGTGCTCATCGCGTTCGTGATCCCGCACGGGATCTTCGAGATCCCCGCGATCATCATCTCCGGGGCGCTCGGCGTTCACCTCGGGCTCGTCGCGTGGCGGACGTTCCGCGGCCGGACCGGTCGGGAGGCGTTCGCCGACGCGATGGAGAACGCCTTCTGGGTGCTTTTGGGCGTCGGGATCCTGATCGCGATCGCCGCGGTCATCGAGGGATTCATCAGCCCGTACTACTGGCGGTTCCTGCTCTGAGCGGGCCGTCGTCGATCGAACGGGCTATTAGGTGTCGATCCCCTATCGTGTTCCGTGTACAACGTTACCGACCGGATGCGGAACCCGTTCGGGATGGAACCCGACTGCGATCGATACGTGCCGGGCTACGGTGACGCCAACGCGGACTTTCACGTGATCGGCGACCATCCGGGGGCTCACGGCGGGATCGACTCCGGGGTCCCGTTTACGGGCATGCCGTGGTCGGCGGCGTTCGTCGACGCGCTCGCGGAGGCGGGGCTGCTGTCGTCCGGTGAGGAATTCACCAACGGGGAGGGACCGTTCGGCGTCAGACGGACGTTCCTCTCGTACCTTCACATGTGTGCGACGGACGGCGAGCCCACCGCGGCCGACTACGACGACATGGAGCGCTTCCTTGACGCGGAGGTGCGGGCGATCGCCGCACACGTCCTCCTGCCCGTCGGTGCTCGCGCCACCGACCACGTCCTCCGAACCTACACGGCACGTGCGTGGAAAACCACACTCGACATGGAGGCGCTTCACGCCGAGGAACTGCTCGGCGCCGGCTGGCTGGTCCTCCCGATCAAAGACCCAGCCGATTGGGCCGACGGCGACGCCGAACGGCTCGTGACGGCGCTCGAATCGCTCCAGGCGACCGACTTCCGCCGCGAGAGCGACCTCGGCCGATTCATCGCCGGTAGCGATCCCTATTTTGTCCGGTGACCGGCGGCCGCGTGATCCGTCCGTGGAGGAGACGTGCAGTGTGTGTTCCGAGTCGAAGCGTGAGAGGGGGTGGAAGCCGGAACCTGCCGTCCGAACCTCCCACGTCCCGGTCGGGAAAGACGAGCGTCAGCTTTCGGCTTCGAAACGGCTGATGTACTCTGTAAACGTCCACTTCGAATCCGAAAACGATGCGGATGTCATTTCTTTACGCCCGGATCGGAGCTATATTTGTCACAAAAGCCCGCGTTTTATACGCTCCCATGGTACCGTAGATAGACGCCCGCACGGGCGGGCGTCGGCCGCAGGACTGGTACTCCATACACGCGGCTCGGTCGACGGTCCACCCGGGCCGTCAACCGACTCATTCGTTCCGATGTCGCCGTCACTCATCCGTCAGCGTCGTCACTCATCCGTCAGCGTCGTCACTCATCCGTCAGCGACGGTGAGCGTCCACGTTCGGATGCCGCTAGCGACGCCACGTACTGCCCCACGTGATCGTCCATCCGCCGTTTAAATCCGTTTTGGCGCGCGAGTCGATCGATCTCACGGGAGACGTACGTCCCATACTGGACGGCTTTTTTATCCGCGGTCGCCACCGACGGCGGAACGTCCTCGATGGCGGCACGCCGGAGGGCGATCTTTCGTTCCTCGGCCGTCGCGAGCAGCTCCCCGGGAAGTTCGAGTGCGGCGGCGATCAGGCGGTCATCGAGCAGCGGCGCGACGGGCTCGACGCCGGCGGCGCGCAGCGTCACCACGTCGCGTTCGAGCTGTGCGGGCAGGGTGGCGACGGTCTCATCGCGCGCGCCCCGCACGGTGTCGGCCGCGACGCGATGGTCCGACGCCGGCTCGACGACCTTGCTGTAGCCGCCGAACAGTTCGTCGGCACCCTGTCCGACCGCGAGCCGATCGAACCCGTCCGTGGCGGCCGCCTCCGCGACGAGAAAGAGCGGCACGGCGATGTTGAGGTCCATCGCGTTTCGCCGCCCCGTCGCCGTCGCCACCGCCGGGATCGCCCATCGGAGGTCGTCATGGGTGATCTCGACGACACGAAGGTCGCGGTCCATCGCGTCCGCCGCCTCCCGTGCGGCGGCGATGTCGTGACACCCCTCGAAGCCGACGACGTAACAGGGCGCATCCGGGAGTCCCGCGGCGACGACGCCGGAATCGACTCCCCCCGAAAAGGCGACCGCGACGTCGTCGGCCTCCGTCGACCTGAGATCCGACCGGACCGCCCCGAGCGCCTCGTTCACCGCCTCCTGTGCCGCCGCCGGCGTCGCCGGCTCCGGCGTCGGCAGCGACCACCAGCGCTCCGGACCCTCCTGGGTGTAGAGGCTCCCCGGCGGGAGCGGCTCCGGGTCGGCGAGATCGGTCGGGTCGACGCTCCATCTCGGCAGCCCCTCGGTTTCGGTTCCGTCGGTCCGCTCCCGGTCGATAAAAAGTGGCTGTCGCCCGAGAACGTCCCTGACAAGGGCCGGTTCGGGGCCGCCCCTGACCGGTGCGTCGGTGACGAGGCCGGCGAACCCCTGGGTCCCCGGGAGCGGGTCGCGTTCGGCGATCGCCCGTCGAACGTGGTCGGCGTCCGCCCCGAAGAGGCGGTCGTCCGTCTCGCCGCCGTCCGAGGGGCTCATCGAAGTCGATCGATCGCCCGAAACGCCCGTCGCTTCGCGCCGCCGGCGAACTGTCGAACGGAGACGGTCCAGGGGGTTCGTTTCCCGACGACGCTCGTTCGGCCCTCCGCGATGGCCGAGAGGATCGCCGCCGCCGAGCGGTCGTCCGCGCCGACTTCCGTGACCGCTTGCCCGACCATCTCCGAGATGTGTGCGTCGCTGCCGGCGGTCATCGGGAGGCCGTTGCGCATCGCGAATTTCTCGGCCTGTCGATTCGAGCGGCCGGTAAAAAGCCGCGAGTTGTAGACCTCGATGGCGTCCGCGCTCGCCAGCTGCTCGTCGGTGATGTGGGCTGCGACGCCGTGACGCGCCTTCTGAAACGGATGGGGAATCACGGCGATCCCGTCCTGTTCGCGGATCAACTCGAGGGTCTCATCGAAGCTGCGCCCGCTCGGGACGAGTTCATCGATGCCGAACGCCAGCATGTGGCCGGCCGCACACGTCACCTCCATCCCGACGATGCCGACGAGTCCGTAGTCGGGAGCCAGCTCCGCGGCCTCGATGCTGGCGTCGATCTCGTCGTGATCCGTGACGGCGAGCGCGTCGAGGCCGATCGCGTTTGCCTGCTCTAAGAGCAACTCGACGGGATCACGGCCGTCGTGGGACAGCTCCGAGTGCGTGTGCAGCTCGACCGATAACACGTCCTCTCGTTCGGGTGTGTTCGTAAAAAGTACCCCGATACACGCGGGGAGCGTCCCGAAGGATCACGTCGACGGTATGGCTCGCGTCGCGCCGCTCGACCGCGACGATCAGCTTCCGGTGAAATCGATGCGTGAGCCGCCGTCGTCGGCCTCACGCGTTGCGGGGCCGAGTCGGAGGAACTCGTATCCCTCGTCGGTCAGATAGACCGCGTCGTCCTCGATGGCGACCTCGACGGCCTCCAGGGTCGATCCCTCACACGGGCCGAAGTTGCAGTAGCCGGAGTCGGCCTCGAACGTCGCGCCGTGTTTCTGACAAAAGATCTCGCCGTTGCGCACGAACGCCCCCTCGTCGCGGTCGAGCCGGACGTCGGTCCAGTGTTGACAGTAGTTGCGGAAGGCGGCGACGCCGTCGGCGAGTCGGATGAGGATCGCCTCCGCCTCCGGGTCCCCGTCGTCGTCCACGCCCACGTCCCCCTCGCCCTCGTCGACCGACTTCGGGTCTTTTGGTCTAAGTGTGACCAACAGCGTGCTGTCCTCCGGCACCTCATCGACGGCGACGATCCGACGACCCGCGTCCATGCGGGAGGGTTGGTCGGGAGCGATTTCAGGGTTGCGTGTTTCGTTTGTTCGGCTTCTCACGATGGATCCGTAACCGATAGGTGGTGGTGCTTTATATGCTTGGATCGAATGCGGGATGTCAAATAAATGAATCGCAAGCGCCGCATCCTCGCTATCGGCTTTTTGCTCGTCGTTACGGTTGGGATGAATGTACCGTATGCAACGACCGATCTTCGATCTTCGCCCGAAAAAGCCGACGTAAGCAGCAACCCCGCTCAGTTCGATGGCGAAGACGTCTTTTATTTTGTACAAGTCGATGAGGTTGACGAGCGTGAGGAGGCGTTGGTCGTGGTTTTTAAAAACACCTCAGCAGTCGGGATCGCTCTTGATGGTTTGCGGGTTGATACAGAGGACGTCGTTCATGACCGGCATGAGGTAACGATCCGTCCGGTTGACCCGTCAGTTATTGCGGAGATCGAACCGGGGGCACGTATCCAAGTATTCGGCACGTTATCCGAGGAATCCAGCGTGTTGGTTGCGGAGGAGATCGTCGTTGATTACCGGGATTCACGGGATTGGATCTATGTACTCGGCATCTCGCTTTTCGGTATGTCGCTTGCGATCGTCCACTTTTTCAGATACTGGCATCCGAACCCGTCGGAACTGAGCTTTCAAAAGCGGGGTGAGTCGTAATGGCTGAATGGCTGACTCACGTCCTCGTTGCCTATGCGCTTTTTACCATCGTCAGCTGGTTCGTCGAGTGGGTCGATCAACGGTGGGTTGCCGTGGCGATGATCGGATCCATCCTTCCGGACCTGAATCGAATAGATCTGCTCGTTTCGGATGAAGCCGTGGAATATCTTCTCGGGATACCCTTCTCATGGGACGGATTACACACCCTCGGGGGATCGATACTGCTCGCCGGAATCGGCGCGCTCCTGTTTCATACCGCGCGCGAACGACGCCGTGCGTTCGTACTCCTCTCAGGAGGTGCGGTCTCTCACCTCGTCGTTGACCTTCCACAACGGTATGCGGATGGGCTGATGCTTTCAGGACAGTATGCGTTCCCGATCCCGGTTCCACGGTTGCCGACGCCGGGCTGGTACGTCTCAGCGGATCGCTGGGTTGCAGTCGTCGCCGTTGCCGTTGCACTGGTGGTATTCGTTCTGGACCGCTCTCAGGAGCACACTGAAAAGTAATCATGCACACCAGACAAGATCTGCGTCTCGTCTGCCGCATGCGTTTCGTCATTTTCCAATCGCTGCACGACTGTTTTGGACGGCTCACAACCGCTCGCCGTCGTAGTGTTCCTCCTCGATCCGGAGGTCATAGAGCCGCGAAAGGAGCGTCGTGAGCGGTCCGGCGACTCCCTCCCCGTCGTCATCGGGTTGACCCCTTTGGCGACCGCCGTCGACGTCTATTCCGTCCACCGTTTTTACCGGACGGATCCCCCACGTCGAGTTCGTGAGAAAGACCTCGTCGGCCGCCCGCACCGCATCGGGGGTGTAGGTCCCCTCCTCGATCGGGATCGCCTCCGACTCCGCGATCTCGATGACGGTCTTCCGGGTAACCCCCGGCAGGATCGGCCCGTCGAGCGAGGGAGTCCGCAGCGCTGCCCCGTCGGAAAAAAAGAGGTTCGAGGTCGCTCCCTCCGCGACGTTGCCCTCGGGATCGAGCATCAGCGCCTCGTCCGCGCCGGTCACCCGTAGCTCCAGTCGGGCGAGGATCCCGTTCAGGTAGTTGTGCGTCTTCGCGTCCGCCGGCAACGCACGCGACGACGGCTTACGGGTCTTCGTCGTCTGGAGCGTCGCCGGTCCATCGTAGGGTGGCTCCCCGTCAAGCCCGCCGCGGGGGAGCCGTTTCACGATCACGACCACCGTCGGGTCGACTTCCGGCTGCGGATCGAGCGTCCCGGGCTGGCTCCCGCGGGTGATAGAGAGCTTCACGTAGGCGTCCGCGAGGTCGTTCGCCGCGAGCGTCGCGTCGATCCGGCCCTTCAGATCGGACGTGGAAAGCCCGTGATCGATCCCGAGCGTCTCACAGGTCCGAGCGAGGCGGTCGGCGTGTGCCTCCCAGCGGAAGACGTCGCCGCCGAACGCGCGCAGCGTCTCGAAGGCTGCGTCGCCGTAGGCGAATCCCCGATCCTCGACGGAGACGGTCGCCGCCGATGCCGGCACCAACTCGCCGTTCACGTGATACCGACGCTCCTCACTCGTCATCACAACACTCCTCACTCACCATCGAATCGCTCCTCACGCATCATCCAGACAGCCCTCGATGAAGTTCTCAACCAGCCGCTTCCCGTCGGGCGTCAGGATGCTCTCCGGATGAAACTGGACCCCGATGTGCGGCCGATCCCGCCGCCGGACGCCCATCACGACCTCGCGTTCGTCCTCCGTTCGGGCGGTCTCCTCGAGTTCGTCGGGAAGGTCCTCGTGTTCGACACACAGCGAGTGATACCGGCCGACCTCGATCGGGTCGGGAAGCCCGGCGAACACGCCCGTTCCGTCGTGGGTGATCGCTGAGGGTTTTCCGTGGACGACATCGGGTGCGTGGCCGACGGGCGCCCCGAGCGAGGCACAGAGCGCTTGGTGGCCGAGACAGACCCCCAACACCGGACGATCGAGATCGAAGACGTCCATCGAGACGCCGGCCTCCTGTGGGGTTCCGGGACCGGGTGAGACCACGATTCCGTCCGGGTCGATCCGTCGGATCGCCGCCAGATCGACCGCGTCGTTGCGCCGGACCGTCACCGCGCCCGCGAACTCGCCGACGTACTGAACGAGGTTGTACGCGAACGAGTCGTAGTTGTCGATCACGAGGATCCGCACGTCGTGTGTCCCCACGCCCGGCTGCCAGCCGTCCGCGTCGTGTGCAACGTCACCGCTTTCTTCCGTCATCTCGCGTGACCCTCCACGTTCATTCGGCCCGCCTCAAGGGCCTCGTCGATCGCCGTCACGAGCGCGCGGCCCTTCGCAAGCGTCTCCTCGTACTCCGCGTCCGGGTCCGAATCGTGTACCACGCCCGCGCCGACACGGAGGTGGTACTCGTCGGCGTGGCGAACGAGCGTCCGGATGACGATGTTCAGCGTCGCGCGGCCGTCGAAGCCCGCCGCGAGCATCGATCCCGTATACGGTCCGCGCCGGGTCCGCTCCAGCTCGTCGATGATCTCCATCGTCCGCGGCTTCGGCGCGCCGGTGATCGTCCCCCCCGGGAAGCACGCGGCGATGGCGTCGGCGAGCGAGACGTCCGGGCGGGCCTCGCCCTCGACGACGCTCACGAGGTGCATCACCTCGCTGTAGCGATCGACCCGACGATACTCCGGCACCGTCACCGTCCCGAACTGCGAGACCTTTCCGAGGTCGTTGCGTTCGAGGTCGACGAGCATCGCGTGTTCGGCGCGCTCCTTCTCGTCGCCGGTCAGCTCCGCTTCCATCGCGGCGTCCGTCGCGGCGTCCTCGCCCCGCGGCCGCGTCCCGGCGATGGGTTCAGTGACGAGTCGGGCCCCCGTTCCGTCGCCGTCGCCGTCGTCGATGTCGCCGTCGCCCACCTCGCCAGCCGCCGGCACCCGTTCGAGTAGGAGTTCGGGGCTCGCGCTCACGAGGTCGGCCCCGCTTCGCTCCCCTCCGCCGCCGAACTCGATAAGCCCCGAGTAGGGCGCGGGGTTCACCTCGCGGAGGGCGTCGTACGCCTCGACGGGATGGACCGCCGCCGGCGCTTCGAGCCGCTGGGAGATGTTCGCCTGAAAGGTGTCGCCGTCGCGGACGTAGCGTTTCACCGTTCTGACCGCCTCGGCGTACGCCTCCCGTCCCGTGTGGCTCTCGAACGTCGCCGCCGATCCCGATGCCGGCGCGGGCCCAACCTCCGGATCGCCGGTTTCGATCCGTTCGATAAGCTCACGTGCGCTCGCGACGCCGGCCTCGAAGTGGGCGTCGAGTGCAGTCGCATCGGCAACTGGATCGGTGAGATCGCCGGGGATCGTGGGGCAGGCGGTGACGCGCAGCGTGGTGGGCTCGCCGTCCGCCGTCGGGCACTTCCAGGCGGCGAGGCGATCGAACACGCCGACCTGGAGCCGCGGAAGCCCCCGGTCGTCGATCGCGCCCGGACCGTCCGGGCCCGCCGGGGGGAACCGTTCCAACTCGCGGGCGACGTCGTACGAGAGCCAGCCGAAGACGCCGCAGGGATACGGTACCGTACAGTCCCCGCGGGCGAGCGACTCGCCCGCGAGCAGTCCGTCGAGCGCGGAGAGCGTCGGAGCGTCCCGACGGTAGTCGCCCGTGGGCGACCGGTCGGTAGCCGGTGCGTTGCCGCTTCCGGCCGGCTCTTCACCATCGTCGTCCGTCCCTCCGTCATCGTCGTTCGCCTCTCCGTCATCGTCGTTCGCCCCTCCGTCATCGTCGTTCGCCCCTCCGTCGCTGGTATCCACGTCGTCTTCGGCTTCGCTCCCGGGTCGGTTCGCCACGACGGCGTCAGCGAAGGCGGTCAGCCGATCGCACGGCTCGATGCCGAAGTATCCCCAGCCCGGCTGTCCGCCGGTCGTCTCATAGAAAAACCCACCCGTTCCGTCGCGTGCGCGTCGATAGGCCGCAAACGGATCCTCGACGGTGACTCGACACTCGACCGGGACCCGAGCGTTCGGGGGGGCCATGGCGGCGACCGCCCGGAACCGCTCCCGGTCGGTGTGGACACGTTCGCTCATATTTACTCCGTTCGGGGGCGGTCGGGAAATCCTTGCGGTCGATGGACCGTTCCGCGGATGACCGTCCCGTTCGCGGCGCCTCTCAGAACTTCTTCGCCCGATCGATCCACGTCGTCGCCCGCTTTTCACCGACGCTTGCCCCCTCCGCGACCGCCTCCGGATCGGCCTCGGCGAGGTCGGAGACGGTGTGGATGCCTATCTCTCCCAGTCGCTCGGCGTAGGCGGGACCGATTCCCCGAATGCTGTCGACGGGCTCGCCGTCCACGTCCTCGGAGGCCTCGTCGGTGTCCTCCGCTCCGTCACCCTCCGTATCGACGGTAGCTTCCGTTTCCTCACCCTCCGTATCGACGGCAGCTTCCGTTTCCTCAGCCTCCGTATCGGCGACACCGTTCGTCTCGTCGTCGCCTTCCGGTTCGTTCTCCGTTGTCGCGTCGCCGACGGCGTCGACGGCCTCCGCCGGTTCCGCGGTCTCCTCGGGGACGTCCGGCTCCTCGACGAGCGATCCGGTGGATGCCGCGGCGTCGGTTCCGGCCGCGGCCGGCTCATCCTCGTCGGCGTCGTCGACCGGTGCCTCACGTTCGACCGTCACTGACGTCCCGCTGCCGCCGTCGGCGTCGTCTCCCATCCCGAGCATCCCCTTGATCTTCTTCAGCAACGACATGACCGAAGGTACGTGTAGCGGATATTTAAAAGCCGGCGACGGCGGCGAGTGCTCCGCGTTTGACCGACCTGGGTGCTTTCGCCGGTATATAAGTCATGTCGGATCGACGGATCGGTATGGCACTCATCCATTCGGTCATGTGGACGATCCACGTCGGCTTCGCGATCCTGTGGACGGGGAGCGTTCTCTTCGTGGCCGTCGCCGTGATCCCGCCGGCGACTCGGGGCGATATCGGTACCGACGCGCTCGGATCGCTTATCGATCGGCTCCGGTGGATCACGCGAATCGGAGCGGTCGCGTTCGTCGTCTCCGGCGGGCACATGGCCGGGGTCCTCTACGACGTCAACACGCTCACCGGCACCGGTCGCGGGCATCTCGTTCTCACGATGATCGTCCTCTGGCTGCTCATCACCGGCCTGATCGAAGCGGGCGGCGGGAAGCTCTCCCGCGGGCTCGAGACCGGCAAACTTCGTGAACCCGCCCGGGAAGCTAAGCCGTTTATGTACGCCGCCGCCGGCCTCTCCGTCGCGCTCATCGCCACCGCGGGGCTGCTCGCGAACCCGTTCGGGCTCTGAGCGGATTCAAACCACGCCGTCACCTCACTCCAATCGGTGCCCTCTGATTCGAATCACCCTCGCGTGTATTCCTGCGGTTCGCGGCAGTGCTCGTCGCAGGACAGTGGCTCAGCCGGACACGAACAGTACGGTCCGGATCGACGCTGACGGCCCAAACCGAACGGTCCGACCCGATGGGTGTCGGCAGCCGCGGATCAATCGGGCCGTGACCGCGATACGACGGGCAGCGGCCCGAGCATCCACACCCACGCCGCGAGCATGAGCGCGCCGGGCAGTTCGAGGGGTGCAATGCTCCCGAGCGCGAGGAGACTCTTTCCCCCACCGCGGCGCAGATCACCCTCTAACGCTGTCGTCGTCGGCTGAATACGGCCGTACAAAACGCGAGAATATTGTAAATTATATCCACAACCGTTATCCCTCTTGGGGTCATACGATCGGGTATGAGCTCATCCACGGATGCGGCCCCAAGCGAGTACATCGAACTCGAAAGCGAGGATCTGTTCGAAGATCTCCTTGATGATCACGACGTGGTCCTCGTCGACTTCTACGCGGATTGGTGTGGACCGTGCAAGATGATGGAGCCAACGATCGAGTCGCTCGCGGCCGGAACGGCCGCGGCGGTGGTGAAGGTCAACGTCGACCACTTCCAGGGACTCGCCTCCCGCTTCGGCGTGCGTGGGATCCCAACCATCCTGTTGTTCGCGGATGGCGAGCAGGTCGAGCGGGCCGTCGGCGTCCAGTCGGAAGCCGATCTGTCGTCGATGATCGCCGACCACACCGCCTGAAGCGGCACGTCCGTCGTCACACGCTCGGCGTCCTTTTATGCCCGACAGGGTCCTTCGATCGGGTGTGATCACCTTCGAACGCGCCGCCTACGACGCGGTCGTCACACACGCCACGGACGGCGCTCCAGCGGAGGTGTGTGGCGTCCTCGCCGGCACCTTCGATACCGAGGACTCGATCGTCGAGGCGGCTCATCGAACCGAAAACGTCGCCGAACATCCTCGCACGCGCTACGCTATCGACCCGACGGAGTTGTTTTCGACGATCGAACGCGTGGAGGCCGAGGGGCTGTCCGTCGTCGGCTTCTATCACTCACACCCCGCGGGCGGCCCGAATCCGAGCGGGACCGATGTCGAGCGGGCGACGTGGGACGGCTACTCGTACGTCATCTGCGCACTTGACGGCGCGCCGTTCGTCGGTTCGTGGCGCTGGACGTCCGAGGGAGGGCGCTTCGGACGCGAGGCCGTCGCGTTGCGGGAGTGATGCCGACGCACCGATCACCGCCCGCCGCGTATCCCGAGCACCTCGCGGGCGACCTCGTGAACGGCATCGACGTGTTCGCCCGGACAGTAGACCCCGAGCCGCCACCGCCGACGTTCGGCCGCACGAAGCGCGGAGACGAGTTCCGAGGCGTCCTCCAACCGCTGTGGTACCCCATCGACGATGACGGTCGAGGCGGCCTCCTTTAACCCCGGTCGCTTGGGCACGTCGACGATGACCGCGTGGGCGTCGAGCCCGAGGCGCTCGGCGATCTCCCGTTCGGCCGCACGCTCCTCGGCGTGGCCGGCGTCGACCGTTCCCGCCGGCACGTCGCCGAGCCCGACCCAGACGGCCCGTTTATACAGGTCGCGTCGTTCGATCCGCCGCCCGAGTTCAGGCACCGACTCGCCAAGCGCGACGAGCAGGTCGTGGTCGGCCATCCGGCGAAACTCCCGGATCGAGCGGTCAGTCGAGGCGAGAAGCCGTTCACAGGCCCGTTCGAGCATCGCGCCCGCGACACGCGAGACGTGATGTCGGTAGACCACGGCGTTCATCAACGACCGGGCGACGAGCAGGCTCTCTGCGGTCGCGACGTTGCCCTCGGCGAGCACGAGGTCGGCGGTATCTGCGGACGTGGTGCCTGTCGGGGTCCCGCCGAGCAGACGAAGTTCGTTCACGAGTCGACCGACGTCGACGGAGCCGTACGGAACGCCCGTGTGATGGGCGTCACGGACGAGGTAGTCCATGCGGTCGACGTCGAGCTCGCCGGAGACGAGCGCGCCGACCCCGCCCTCCCCGGCGACGAGGGAGGCGACGCGATCGGGGTTGAGCCCGTTCGCTTCGAGCACCTGGGTCACCTCCCGGTCGGGATCCGTGATGAGCCAGCCGATGTCGTCGTGATCCGCGCCCGTCTCACGATGGATGATCCCCTCGGTCTGGTGGCCGTAGGGCCCATGTCCGATGTCGTGTAGCAGGGCGGCCGCGCGGACGTGTGCGGCCGTGTCGTCATCGAGTGCGAGTCCCCGAAGCGCCCGGGTCGCGAGGTGATAGACGCCCAAGCTGTGCTCGAAACGGGTGTGGTTCGCGGAGGGGAACACGAGTCGGACGGTGGAGAGCTGTTTGATGTGTCGGAGCCGCTGAAAGGCGGGCGTCTCGAGCAGGTCGGCGGCGACGGGATCCAGTCGGACGTGCCCGTGGACGCTGTCTTTAATCGCCTTCATTGGACGAACTCCGTGGCCGAGGCGATTGGTCGTTTCGACTCGCCGATCCGGGCGAGAGATGACGCCCGGGCGTGCTACGGTTTCCCGAGGAACACCGGCCGGTCGGCGTTCAGGATAACCGTCTGGCTGACGCTGCCGAACAGCGCCTTGCCGACCGGTGAGCGCTTGCGCAGCCCCAACACGATCGCGTCGACGTCCTCCTCGTCTGCCACCGTGAGGATCCCGTCAGACGGATCGCCGACGTGTTCGATGAGGGTGTGATCGACACCGAGCGCGTCGAGTTCCTCCTCGACGGCATCGACCGACTCGGGCCGTCCCTGCAGTTCGACGATCGACTCGTTGATCTCCTCGATGACCGCGGATCCGGCCTCATCGGCCGGCGTATCGACCTGTTCGTAGACGTGAAGCAGCACCACCTCGATCTCCTCGATCGATCCCGGCAACGACTCAAGCAGCGACACCTGCGAGCGGGCCCGATCCTCGTCGATATCGATCGGCAACAATACGCGGTACATACCGCATGGTCTATCGTGTCGTCTATTAAGTGCGATGACTGGTTTCCCCGTTCCCGGGACGGGTCCGCCGCAACGACTAACCCTTCGGCGTGAGGGGACGATCCATGGACGTGATACACGCCGCGCTGTGGGTCTCGGATATCGATCGCACCCGGGAGTTCTATGTCGACGCGCTTGGGCTCACGGAAAACTGGTCGTTCACCGGCGGCGACGGGGTCGAGAACGTCTATATCGGCGGGGAACACGCCGAGTTCCAATTTAAATACGATCCGGACGGTGGGCCGGCGATCGATCCGGGAACGGTAGACCACGTCGCCGTCGGCGTGGCCGACGTCGACGAGACATTCGAGCGGCTCACGGAGCGGGCGGATCCGCCCGTCCACGAGGAACCGACGACGATGGAGCACATCGGTCGGCGGGTCGCCTTCCTTGCGGATCCGGACGGATACGTCCTCGAACTCGTCGAGCGGATCGAGTAGGCACTGGACGGCAGTGCGGGCGCGGCGGTCACTCCATCATGGCGACCTTCTCGACCGGCGGATCCGTCCTGATGACGACGACAAGCAACGCGGCGGCGACGAGACAGCCCGCCGCGAGCAGCAGCCACGCCGTCCGATAGTCGACGGTGTCCGCGAGATAGCCGAACGCCGGCGGCGCGACGAGCGCCCCGGCGGTCAACGCCAGCTGGCAGCCGGCGGTGGCGCTGCCCATCTCCGAGGCGGGAACGAGCGTCGCCATACAGGAGTAGTAGACGCCGGTATACCCGAGCACGAAGAAGCCGAGCAGCGAGAAGGCGAGCGCCGCTCCGGTCTCCGTGCTGGCCGCCGTGACGGCCACGAAGAGGACGACGCTCGCGAGCGTCTGGACGATGAGGATGCCGCCGATCCTGCTGCGTGGTTCGCCGGGCAGCACGTCGGCGAGCCAGCCGCCGAGCAGTCGCCCGAGGCTGCCGAACAGCTGGACCGCCGCGAGGACGACCCCGCCGAACGCGACCGTCGACCCGATCGACTCCTCCATATATAACACCGTGTACCCCGTCGTGGTGAAAAGCGCCGCCCCGAGAAAGACGCCGGCGGACGCCAACAGCATGTACGGACGATTGCTCGCTAACCCGCGGAAGTCCGGCAGCGTCGTCGCCCCGCCCTCGTTGCCGGAGTAGGCGAGGTAAAAGAGGATGGCGACGGCGACGGCGACGACGCCGGCGATGAGAAAGCCGATCTGCCAGAAGAAGACCCCTGCAAGGCCCGTGACGAGCAGGGCACTGATCCCGCTGCCGCCGGTGACGCCGACCTGTTTGATCCCCATCGCGGTGTTCTGTCTGCCGGGCTCGATCGCGTCGTACACCGCCTTGTTCGTCCCCGGCATCGCCGTACTGTAGATCGAGCCGAGCAGGAAGACCGCCGCGAGCAACAGCGCATAGGTGGGTGCGCCGGCGACGAGGACCACCCCGGCACCGAGCCCGACGAGCCCGAGCGAGAGGGTCCGTCGCTCGCCGACCCGGTCGGTGAGCGCGCCGACCGGCAGGAGGAAGATCGCATATCCGAGCGTGAGCGTCGTCACGACGATCCCGACCTCGAACCGGGAGAGCCCGAACGCGTCCCTGAAGAACGGCGTGGCGGCGAAGACGGTGTAATAACAGATGCTGGCGGACACCTGCCACAGGGTGACCAACGAAACCGTCCGCCAGTAGGACCGGTCCATCTACCGTTCCGGTTTCACGGCCGGGGGATAAGCGGTCGGCTCTCGGCAAGGTGGAAACGCGTCGAGGGGACTGAGGGCGCAGCGACGGGTTCGTCTACAAAGGCGGTGTGCGATTACCTCGGTTATCGCGCGATCGACCGCAGCCGGTCGAGCGGCGACGACTGCCCGACCGCCGCCTGCGTCAGGTAGAGGAACGTCGCGACGCCGAGCGCGCCCAGCTGGACCATCTGGTCGGGGAAGACCATGATGGTGACCCCGAGCGAGAAGAAGACGGCTCGGAGGCCGAGTGCGGGCGCACGCCCGAGATCGAAGCGGTAGTTAAGCCCGTGGATGATGATCAGCGAGCCCGCGAGGATGATCGCCGAGGTGAGCAGCACGCTCGTGGTGAACTCGCCGCCGTGATCGACGATGCCGGGGTGATAGATGAACGAGAACGGGAGGATGAAAAGCGGCGCGGAGATCTTCACCGCTTCGAAACAGGTCTCCCAGAAGTCCGACCCCGCGATCGAACAGGCGACCGCCACACAGGTCGCGATCGGCGGCGTTAACCCCGCAAGTATCGCCGCGTAGAAGACGAAAAAGTGCGCGGAGAACTCGGGGAGGAAGAACTGGTTGATAAGCGTCGGCGCGACGAGGAGCGCGACGACCGTGTACGCCGCCGTCGTCGGCATGCCGAGCCCGAGCAGGATACAGATACCCATCGCCATCACCGCCGCGATGATCAATACCCCGCCGGAGAGCGACATGAGGGTCAACGAAACGGCCGTCGGCACGCCGGTCGCCTGCAGGATGTCGACGACGCCGTTGATCGCACCGAGAATGATCGCGACGGGCGCGAGCACGACGACGCCCCCACGAAGCCCGTTGAACGTCTGTTGCAGCGTATCGACGAACTGCCAGAACGTCACGCGAGCATCACGGGTATCGAACGCGGCCTTGCCGGTCGGGATCGTGATGCCAAAGAATGCCATCGTGACGACCGTGACGAACGCCGAGGTCATCACCGTGTATCCCAGAAAGCCCAGCAGGTAGATCAGGACGAAAAGCGGAACGCCGAATTTGATCCCCTCCAGTGCGAGTTCACCTTGAGTGAGCCGATAGTCGAACTGTCCGGTCATCTCCGGGTCCTCTATCTGTGGGGCCGCCGCGTAGTGGACGGCGACCGCGACGACGACCATCATGATCCCCGCGGGAATGAGCCCAGCAACGATCACGTCGAGATACGAGATGCCCGTGATGAGCGAGGCCATCACGAACGCGCCGGCACCCATCACGGGTGGAAGCACCTGTCCGGTCGTCGAGGCGACTGACTCGATGCCGCCGGCCGTCGAGCCACGGACGCCGCTTTCTTTCATCATCGGGATCGTGAACGAGCCGGTCATTCCGGCGTTTGCGGTCTGGCTCCCGTTGACCGAGCCGATGACCGCGCTGGCGATGACGGCCGTCTGGGCGACGCCGGAGTCGACGTACTTCGCCGCACGGACCGCCGCCCGCAGGATCAGGTCGAACGCCCCGTACGCCCGTAACATCCCCGCATACAGCAGGAACAACGCGATCCACGCCGCCGTCAGTTGGGTCAGGAAGCCGAAGAACCCGTCGTTGGCGAGCGCGAGGATCCGAAGCGTGCGGTTGACCGAGATGCCGGTGTGCCCGAGCGTTCCCGGGATGATCCAGCCGAAGAGCCCGTAGCCGATCCCGACGAGCACCACCGCGAGGAACGTGATCCCGAACGCCCGCCACGTGAGGTAGATCATCACGAGCGAGAACGCGGCCGCCATCACCAGCTCCGGCGTGGTGACCCGACCACCCTCCACGAGTCGGAGGACGTTCGTGAACATGTACACCGTCGTGATAACGGTGATGACCGCACACACGGAGAGTATCGCCACGTCGGAGCGATGCTCGGAAAGCAGCGTTTTCAGGTCGTCAACGATGTAGTTCGTTCCGCCACCGACGTTGTCGGCGAGTTCGGAGTGGATGTACAAAAGCAGGATGCCGCCGAGGAAGCCGATCCCGAACATCGCGCGGGAGGCCCCGCCGAGTGACATGTACATCACATAGGCCCAGAAGGGGATCGAGAGGACACCGAGGACCGAGTTCATCGTCGCACGCTCCTTCAGCGCGCTCCACGCGAGACGTTCACGAGCGACCTCGCCGATCGGTCGATCGGCGAGTTCGGGTTCAACGTCGTGTTTCGTTAAGTCCTCGTCGATACCGTCCGTCGGGTCATGTTCTGAGCCGCTATCGGTTGCCATGTAGAGCGTTCATAGGCCGCGTGCGTTCGAATGTCGGTAATACTGAAAGGGGCGTTCACCGTCCGTGGACGAACGGCTGCGGAACCGCCTATCCCTCCATCCAGCTGTCGTCCCAGATGTCGATGTCCTGGAAGTACTCGGCGACGCCGGCGTGGACCTCGATGTCCGGGTTGACCGCTGCCGCCAACTGTTCGGGCCCCTCGGTGTAATCGAGCACGGTAGGGTCCGACTCGCGCATCGTCTCGTGGTGCTCGTGCATGACCCGCGTGTACTCGTATGTCGCCTCCGCGGGGATGTCCGGGCTGAACGCCCACATACCGTCGAGGATCCAGCTGAACACCTCGTCGATGCCCAACTCGCTGGTCACGTCCTGCTGCCATCCGTACGGCTCGTACGTGTCGGCGCGGGCACCGTCGACGCTCTCGACCGCCTCGCGGAACTGGTCGTCCGCCTCGATGACGTAGAGCTGTCCGTCGCTTCGCACGTCGACCTCCTGACACCAGCCGGCGAGGTCGACGCGGTTCGAGCCGTACACCGCGAGCGCGTCCACCCGGCCTTCCTCGACGGCACCGGGAATATCGTCGGTGTCCTCGTTGTTGATGTCGTTGTTGTCCCAGAGGCCGTCCGTCCTGAATACCTCCTCGGTGAGGAGTCGCGTTCCGAAGCCGGGTTCGATCGGATAGATCGTGTAGCCGCCGTCGCGGATGTCGGCCGTCGATTCGATTCCGGATCCCTCCATCGCCACCCAGATCATCTCCAGGCTGGTGAAAAGCGGCCCCTGCTGCGGGAGCGAGTCGACCGGTTCCTCATCGAAGGGGTCCTCGTCGTTGAACGCCTTCGCCATCGAGTTCGTGTCGACGCCGATCGTCTCGAACTCGCCCGCGTCGTAGTCGTAGACGTTCGCCGTCCATCCGCCGGTCTCCTGGACCGTCACGTCGATCGTGTCGCTGTGTTCGTCTGCCGCCCGGGCGAGCGCCTGTGCCGCCGCCTGGGTCGAACTTCCGCTGGCCGTGCCGGCGATCGTGAATGTGTGCGATTCGTCGTCATCGGCACAGCCAGCCAGTCCGACGACGCCCATCGCGCCCATCGCCTTTAACGCATCGCGCCGAGTCGGCTTGTCACCATCTAACATGTGTTCGTTCCGAACAGGCGGATATACAAAAGCGTATCGTCACGAACGATGATGATCTGCTTCTGCGCTGAGTATTCTACGGATCTACTTCAGAGCTCGTTCCTTTTTTGAAACCTTGAGCTAAGACATCCGATCGTGTTACGAATATCCGATCTACTCAAATCACTGCCATGAATGGGCGGACCCGAGGTCGTGTGGCGTGTTCCCTCCTTCGCCTGCGCGTTCTCGATACGCCCGGAGGTCGTCCTGAAAGGACGGATCGGCGACGGCCGTGAGCGCCGCGGATCGTTCACGCGGCGATTTGCCGCGAAGGTCGGCGACGCCGTGTTCGGTGACGACGACGCTCGCGTCGTGTTCGGTGTGATCGACGTGGGACGTCACGGGCACGATCCGTGACACGTCGCCGTCGACCGCCGTTGAGGGGAGGGCGATGATCCCCAGCCGGCAGTTCCGTGAGAAGTCCCCGCCGCCGCCGATCCCGTTCACGATGTGGGTTCCCCGAATGTGGGTGGCGTTGACGTTGCCATAGAGGTCGACCTCGACGGCGCTGTTGACGCCGACGACGCCGAAGCGGTCGATCAGCTCCGGCGCGTTCGAGATGTCGGCGGGACGTAACACCACGTCCGCGGCATACTCGGCGACGTTCTCGAAGAACCGCTCCTGTCCTTCCGCCGACAGCGCCAGCGATGTGGCGCTCGCACCGCGAAGATCGCCGGCATCCAGCATATCAAGCAGTCCGTCCTGCACCACCTCGCCGACGTACGCCACGTCGCGGTCGCCGAACTCGATGTCCGCGAGCGCGCCCATCAGGGCGTTCCCGAGGCTTCCCACGCCGAACTGGAGGTTGACCGCCGACGCGAGCATCGGATTGCGGCCGATCTCCACCTCCAGAAAGGATCGGAGATTCTCGGCGATCGTCTCGTCGACGGCGGACGGTTCCCGGAACTCGTAGGGATCGTCCGCGCGATCCGTCTTCACGACGGCGGCGAGTTTCCCGGCGTCGAACCGGATCGCGGGGCCGTCGGTCTCGTCGAGGGGATCGGACAGCGGGATCGGCTCCCGGTTCGGCGGATCGGCACGCACGTGTACGTCGTGGACACGGGCGAGTTCGAGCGGCTGTGCTCGGTTCATCTCAACGATCACCCGGTCGGCGGTTTCGACGTATGCGGGGGCGTGACCGATGGAGGTGGAGGGAATGAGCCAATCCGGGCCGACCGCGACCGCCTCGACGACGGCGACGCGCTCGCCGACCATCCCCTCACGGATGCCGCCGAACCGGACCTCGTCGGCGAGCCGGGAGATGTGTCGGTCGTGAAACTGCACGCGCCCCTCGTTGACGGCCTCGCGGGCATGCTCGTTCGGGACGAACGGATAGCGGCGACGCATGTCGCCGGACTCGACGAGGTCGCGGTCGATCTCGTCGCCGACGCCGCCGCCGGAGACGACCGTCAGCTCCCGTGGATCGCCCGCAGCCAGCGCCTCGGGGACGAGTTTCGGGTAGCCGACGCCGCCGAACCCGGAGACGAGCAGGGTCGCACGTTCGGGGATCAACTCGGCCGCCTCCCGCGGCGTCCGTCTCGGGAGGTCACCGATGAGCCGTTCGCTCGGAACCGGATCCGAGGCGGTGGGCGCGGTGGACACGGCGGGGTCCGTCACTCCAAGTCCTCCGGCTGGGTCCCGATCCCCGCCGGCCAGCCGGTCGGCTGTGCGGCGCTCGGCTCGGCGTGTGAGCGTTTCAGCACCATCGGGGTCCGCTCCAACGAGAGCACGAGTTCATCGTCCTGGTTGTACGTCCGCAGCTCGGTCGTGACGATCCCGACGTGTTCACGTGATGAGGACTCGCGCTTCGAGAGCACCTCCGACTCGGCAAAGAGCGTGTCGCCGTGATACACCGGTGCGTGGTGGCGGATCTCGTCGTACCCGAGGTTGGCCGTGGCGTTCGCGCTCACGTCGATGACGCTCATGCCGACCGCCAGCGCGATGACGAACGTGCCGTCGACGAGTCGCTCGCCGAACTCCGTCTCGGCGGCGTACGCCTCGTTGAAGTGCATCGGGTTGAGGTTCATCGAGACGTTGGTGAACCAGACGTTGTCCGTCTCGGTCACCGTGCGCCCGTACGGGTGTTTATAAATGTCGCCGACGGCGAAGTCCTCGTAGTAACGGCCCTCCCAGCCCGACACGAGCCGCCGGTCGTGATCCGTGGAGTCGGTGGTCATCGATCGTACATGCGCCGATCGCCCTCTTAAGTCTTAAACGATCGATCCGTCATGTTTCCGGCGTCATAGGGCCATCGGAGCAACGCACTATGCATCGATGTGATGAACCGCTTCGGGGGACAGGACACGGTCGGTGGGTAGCACAACCCAGCCGTTCGGAAGGATCCGAACCTGGCCCGAGTGAAGGACCCGCTCCTGTTCAAAATCGCCGTACACGGTCGCCTCTTCGATCTCAACGATCATTTCGGTTGAAATAGTGTCCGCAACTTTGTGCCAGAGACCTTTCGTGGAGATCACCATAGACGACCAACCGTCCCGCTATATAAATCGTTTTGGTGGACGCCGGGATCATGAACCCCCGGAAGGGGTACGCCAGACGGTGCCATCGGCGACAGCTACAAGATCCCTCCCCTCCCCTCCCCGGTATGCCGCTCCTGCAGTTCGACACGACCCTCACGTTGTCGCCAAGCGATCGACGGGCGTTCGCCGAACGCGTCACCGACGTATATACCGACGAGATGGCGACGGAGCGCGGCCACGTCGCGGTCACGATCCGCGAGCGCGAGCCCGGCGAGCTGTTCATCGGCCGGGGCGTCGAGGGGCCGCTGTTGTTCCTCGATGCGGAGATCCGGCGCGGGCGCTCGGCCGAGCGGAAGCG
This sequence comes from Halorubrum vacuolatum, assembly GCF_900188065.1. GTDB lineage: Archaea > Halobacteriota > Halobacteria > Halobacteriales > Haloferacaceae > Halorubrum > Halorubrum vacuolatum. Next base: position 379,764 of record NZ_FZNQ01000001.1, on the reverse strand, counting down.
CGCGTTCGCGCTCGGGGTGATGAGCTATGCGACCGAGGCGTTCGACGTCCCCGAGCCGAACCAGAAGGTCGTGTTCACCGAACACCCGGGCGCGAACATGATGGGCGTCGACCGCGTCGGCGGCGAGTGGGAGCCGTAGGCGACCCCGAACGACACACTCCGAGGCGGTCCGGCGTGAGCTCACCCCACGGAGCCGAATGTTCAGGATTTAAGCCGACGGTGACCGGCCGTTTACGTGGATGAAGCTTCACGAATATCAGGCGAAGGGGATCTTCGCCGACGCGGGGATTCCGGTGCCGGACTCCCAGCTCGCGGAAAGCGTCGAGGAGGCGCTCGATGCGGTCGACGAGATCGGCTATCCGGCGGCGATCAAAGCGCAGGTCCACGTCGGTGGACGTGGCAAAGCCGGCGGGATCAAGATCGCGACCGATCGCGACGAGGCCGAGACGTACGCCGAGGAGATCCTCGGCATGGACCTCAAAGGCTACACCGTCGAGACGGTGCTCGTCGAGTCCGGCGTCGACTTCGTCGACGAGCTCTACGTCGGCGTGACGATGGACCGCGGCGAAGGGAAACCCGTCCTCATGGTCTCCACCGAAGGGGGCGTCGACATCGAGGAGGTCGCCGCAGAGTCACCCGACGCGATCGCGCGCGAACACGTCGATCCCGCGTTCGGGCTGCACCCGTATCAGGCCCGCAAGGTCGTCTACAACGCCGGCGTCGACGCCGACGTCGCGGGCGACGTCGCCTCGATCGTCTCGACGCTGTACGATCTGTACGAGGCGAACGACGCCACCGAGATCGAGGTCAACCCGGTGATGATCACGAGCGATCGCGACGTGGTCGCCGCCGACGCCGTGATGAACATCGACGAGGACGCGCTCTTCCGCCAGCCGAAACTCGCCGAGTTGGAGGACGAAGCCTACGAGGACGACCTCGAACGGAAAGCCGGCGAGTACGGCTTCGATTACGTCCGGCTCTCGGGCAACGTCGGTATCATCGGCAACGGGGCCGGACTCGTCATGACGACGCTCGATCTGGTCGACTACTACGGCGGTGCGCCCGCCAACTTCCTCGACATCGGCGGCGGCGCGAAGGCCGAGCGGGTGACGAACGCGCTCGACATGGTCTTTTCGGACCCAAACGTCGACAGCGTCGTCTTCAACATCTTCGGCGGGATCACCCGCGGCGACGAGGTCGCAAAGGGGATCAACGAGGCGCTCTCGGGCTACGACGAGCTGCCGAAACCCGTCGTCGTCCGGCTCGCCGGCACGAACGCCGAGGAGGGCATGGAGATCTTAAATACCGACCTCTTGGGGGTCGAAAAGACGCTTGAGGCGGCCGTCCAGCGTGCCGTCGAGAACGCAAAGGAGGTGTCCGCATGAGCATTTTCGTCGACGACGACACCCGCGTGGTGGTCCAGGGGATCACCGGCGGGGAGGGGAAGTTCCACGCCGAACAGATGATCGAATACGGGACGAACGTCGTCGCCGGGGCGGTCCCCGGCAAGGGCGGTCAGGAGGCCGCCGGCGTCCCCGTCTACGACACCGTCGATGCGGCCGTCGAGGCGGAGGACGCGAACGCGTCCGTCATCTTCGTCCCGCCGGCGTTCGCCGCGGATGCGATCTTCGAGGCGCTCGACACCGACCTCGATCTCGCCGTCGCCATCACGGAAGGGATCCCGACCCAGGACATGGCGAAGGTGAACAAACGGCTCGGCGAGACCGACACCCGCCTGCTCGGGCCGAACTGTCCGGGCATCATCACCCCCGGCGAGGCCAAACTCGGCATTCTGCCGGGCAACATCTTCGCGGACGGAAACGTCGGGCTCGTCTCCCGCTCCGGCACGCTCACCTACCAGGTCGTCGATAACCTGACCGAGCGCGGGATCGGCCAGACGACCGCCATCGGCATCGGCGGCGACCCGATCATCGGCACCTCCTTTATCGACGCCCTGGAGGCGTTCGAGGCCGACACCGAGACCGACGCCGTCGTGATGTGCGGCGAGATCGGCGGCGAGGACGAGGAGCAGGCCGCGCGGTTCATCGGCGAACACATGGACACGCCCGTCGCGGGCTTCATCGCCGGCCGCACCGCGCCGCCGGGCAAGCGGATGGGTCACGCCGGCGCGATCGTCTCCGGCTCCGGCACCGGCACGGCCGAATCCAAGATCGACGCGCTCAACGACGCGGGCGTCCCCGTCGGCGACACCCCCGAGGAGGTCGCCGACCACATCGAATCGTTCCTCTGAAACGTTCCAACGCCCGGCGGAAGCCGTGATCAATATTTATTCCGCGTGATCGAGAAGGGTGATCAGCATGGCATCGACACCCGACGCGGACGCGCTCGCGGCAGCGGAGGCGGCCGCGGAAGCCGTCTCCCCGCCGCCGACGCCCGAGGGCTACGCGGACCCCTACCGGTTCGAGTACCCCAAGCTTCCCCTCGTCGTGGCCGGGATGGTCATGACGGTACTCGCCACGATCGGGTATGGGTGGCTGCTGTTTCAACTGCAAGGCACGGCGGTCCTCCCCGTCGTCTTCGAGACGGACGCCGCCGGGGACGTTACCATCGTGTTACAGCTCACGCAGGTGGCGCTCCCGCTTTTGTTCGCGTTCCTCGCCGTCGCCGTCGTCCACGAACTGCTTCACGGGGTCGTCTTTGAGCGGTACGGCTACGACGTGAGCTACGGGATTCACTGGCGGTTCGGGGCGGTGTATGCGGCCGTGTTCAACCAGTTTCACACCCGCGAGCACAACCTCCGGATCGGGGCCGCACCGCTGGTGGTCATCACCGCTATCACGCTGCCGCTGCTCGCCGTTCCCCATCCGGTCGTCGCCACCGTGGCGTTGTTCGTCCTCGTGTTGAACACCGCCGGGTCCGTCGGCGACGTGTACGCGCTCTACCGGTTCTCCCGGATGCCGCGCGGAACGGTGTTTTATGACATCAACATGGAACACATGTACGTCTTCGAACCACGATGACTCCCCTCCTGCTTGCGGTCGGCCCACCTGCACTCGTTCTCGCGGCGCTCACCCTCGCCGCGGCGGCCGTCACCTACGTCATGTTTCAACTCACGCGTGAGGAACACGAATCGCGGGAGTACGCCTGGACGTGGGCGATCGCCATCGGCATCCTGTTCCTGATGGGGATCGGCCCGGCGCTCGTCGGGATCGGGCTGTACCTGACGATCGAGCGGGGCTACCCGCTCTACTGGCTGCTGGCGCTCGCCGCCGTCGGAATTATCGTCGCGGGGGTGCTCGCGATATTCGGCATGGCGGTCTACGTCGAGGAGACCGTCGTCGGTAACCCGTCCTTGACGTGCCTGTCCGTTGCGTGGGCGGGAACGCAAGCGCGCGCTGACGGACGGGAGAACGCGTTGGATCGCTGATATGCATACGCATTTCACAATAGGGTACGTATGACACGTGTATGCGCTTACCAGAGACTCGCGACCTGTTCGCGAGAACGCTTGAGTTTCCCGTCCCGCGGGACGTGGTCATCGAGGCGGTCGGGAGCACCGAGCTGACACCGCCGGACGGGGAGAGCACGACGATCGGGGCCGTCATCGAGCACTCCGACGTGGAGGAGTTCGACTCGGCCGACGACCTCTATGACACGTTGATGTCGCTCGTCGGGGCCCAGTTCGTCGGACGGCGGTACTACGACGACCGCGGGTCGATGCCGCAGGACGAGGAAAGCGAGGTGAGCTTCTGATGTCGGTCACGTTGGTGTCCGGCGTCACCGGCGTCGGGCTGTCGAGCGTCTGTCAGACGGTTCGGCGGAAGCTCGGGGACGGGTACAAGCTCGTGAACTTCGGGGACGTCATGCTCGAACGGGCCGCGACGGAGGGCGTCACGACCGAACGGAAGGACCTCGCCTCGCTTTCCCAGACACGGATCCGCCGCCTGCAGCGTTATGCGGGCGAGTTCGTCGCCGATGAGGCCAGCACGACGAACGTGATCCTCTCGACGCACCTGGCCGTGGAGACGCGGGCCGGCTACGTTCAGGGGCTTCCTCCAGAGGTGCTCGAGGACGTCTCGCCGGGGACGATCGCGCTCGTGGAGGCGAGTCCGGAGACGATCCTCGAACGTCGACGATCCGGGAGCCGCGAGCTGCCGGAGGCTACAGAGCGCAAGATCGCCTTCGAGCAGGACCTCAACCGATCCGCCGCGCTCCAGTACGCCCGCGATCAAAACGCCCCCGTCCGGTTCATCGAGAACGAGGGCAGCGTCGAGGAGGCCGCCGATCGCCTCGCCGACGCGCTGTAAGCCGGTACGGGCTCCCCTTCGCTATTTTATCTCTCTCCCAGCGCTTGCCAGGAGAGCCGTGGGTTCCTCGCCGCATCGGCCTGGTCGATCCGGCGGGCGGTCGTTCGTGTCGGCGCGGCCGCGAGCGCCTCGTCGTCGTCGGCATACGCCCGGTTGAACGCCGAGGCGAGGTGGTCGAGCGAGGCCTGACTCTCCGCTTCCGTCGGCTCCGTCAACATCGCCTCCGGCACCATCTCCGGCCACTTCGTCGTCGGCGGGTGGACGCCGTACTCCAACATCCCCTTCGCCACATCGGCGGCGTCGCGATCGCCCGCGGTGGCTCCGAACTCGTGGTGGAACGGCCCGTGCGGGATTTCCAAGTCGATCTGCTCGGCGAGATAGTTCGCGTTGAGCACGGCCTTCGCGGCGGCATCGGAGAGCCCGGCGTCGCCGAGGCGGGCGATGTAGGCGTACGTCTTTATCAACACGAGCCAGTTGCCGGCGAAGCCGTGGACCTTCCCGATCGAGTGTTCCGGCTCGTAGGTCTCATAGCCGATCTTGCCGTCGTTCACCTCCCGGATGTGCGGGGTCGGCAGGAACTCGGCGAGCTCCTCGACGACGCCGACGGGTCCGGCTCCGGGGCCGCCGCCGCCGTGAGGGGTCGCGAACGTCTTGTGGACGTTGTAGTGCATCACGTCGAAGCCCATATCGCCGGGACGACCCCGGCCGAGCAGGGCGTTGAGGTTCGCGCCATCGTAGTAGAGCAGCCCGCCGGCGTCGTGGACGATGTCGGCGATCTCGGCGATGTCGCGCTCGAAGAGCCCGACCGTGTTCGGGTTGGTCAACATGAGCGCGGCGGTGTCCTCGCCGACGGCGGCGTCGAGCGCCTCGACGTCGACACGGCCGTCCTCGCCGGAGGGGAGCTCGACGACGTCATAGCCGGCCATCGCCGCGGTCGCGAAGTTCGTCCCGTGTGCGGACGCCGGGATGACGACCTCCGAGCGGTCGTTCCCCTGTTTTTCGTGATACGCCTTCGCGATCAGGATGCCGGTGAACTCGCCGGCCGCACCCGCCGGGGGCTGCAGCGTCACGGCGTCCATGCCGCCGATCGCCGCGAGATACTCCTGCAGCCCGGCGAGCAGTTCGAGGGTCCCCTGCACCGAGCGGTCCGACCGGTCCGGATGGACCGCGCCGTTCGGGTCGGCGGCGACGTCCTCGATGAACTTGGGGTTGTACTTCATCGTGCAACTGCCGAGCGGATACGGCCCCGAATCGATCGCCCAGTTCATCTGTGAGAGCCGGGTGTAATGGCGGGCGACCTCCGGTTCCGAGGGGTTCGGAAGGGTAAGCTCGTCGCGTGTGAGCGCGTCGGGCAGCGGCGAGGCCTCCTCGACATCGACCGTCTTCTGTCCCTTCTCCGAGAGCAGCGGCTCGTGCCGGTCCTCCCCTTCACGCGTGTAGCTGGCTTGATCGTAGATCATCTCAGAGCACCTCCGAGAACGCTTCAACGAGCGCGTCCGCCTCCCCCGCGTTCAACTCGGTGACACAGACCTGCAGGAGGTGTTCGCCGATGACGTGGACGGCGAACCCCTTTCGTTCCAGGTCGCCGGCGATCGCCGCGGCGGGCTGGTCAGTTCGGACCGCGAACTCGCGGAAGTGGTGTCGGTCGTGGACCGGCGCGGACGCACCGGAGAGGTCGTCGATGGCGGCCGCGATCGTCTCGGCCTCCCGTACGCAGTCGTTCGCGAGGTCGACGAGCCCGTCGGGGCCGAGCGTCGCCGCGTGGATCGCCGCCCGAAGCGCCACCCACGCCTGGTTCGTACAGATGTTTGAGGTCGCCCGCTCCTTCCGGATGTGCTGTTCGCGGGTCTGGAGCGTGAGCGTGTACGCTCGCGTTCCTTCGGCGTCCTCACCTGCGCCGACGAGCCGGCCGGGAACCTGCCGGAGGAACTCCTCCGCGCAGGCGAACAGGCCGAGCCCCATCCCGTACGCCGGCGGCATGCCGAGCGCGCCGGCCTCGCCGACGACGACGTCCGCGCCGACGCTCGCGGGCTCCTGCAGCACCGAGAGCGCGACCACGTCGGAGCCGAGCGTGAACAGCGCGTCGGTCTCGTCGGCGACCTCGCCGATCGCCGTCAGGTGTTCCTCGATACAGCCCCGGACAGTTGGGTTCTCCGCGTAGATCATCACGACGTCCTCGCCAGCCCGCTCGGCGAGCGCATCGACGTCGACGATCCCATCGTCCATCGGATAGGTCTCGACGGTGAGGTCCGCGCCGTCACAGTAGTTCGTGAGCACCTCCCGTTTGCCTTCACGGAGCTGTTCGGGAACGAGGACGACGTCGCCGGTCGTCGAGCGAACGCGGTCCGCGAGCGTGGCCGACTCCGCGAGCGCCGTCGCCGCGTCGTACATCGAGCAGTTCGCGATCGACAGGCCGGTGAGCTCAACGAGCATCGACTGGTACTCGAAGAGCGCCTGCAGGAACCCCTGGGTGATCTCGGGTTGATACTGCGTGTAGCTCGTGATGAACTCCGCGCGGTCCGCGAGATGGTCGACGACGCTCGGGACGTAGTGGCCGTAGTGGCCCCGCCCGAGGAACTCGGTCAGGTCGTCGTTGCGCGCGAGCAACCGGGCGCATTCGGCGCGGATCTCGCGTTCGGTTCGCGGCTCGATCCCGAACTCGCCGTCGAAGGCGACCTCCTCGGGGATGTCGAACAGTTCCTCCTCGTCGTCGACGCCGACGGCATCGAGCATCGCCGCCGTCTCCGCCGGCGTGTGTGGTGCGTATGGGCTTCCGCTCATCGTGATCGTGTTCCTCCGGTGGGTCTCATGGTCATGTGTCGCTGGATCGGTGGGCTGGTCCGAGTCGCTTGGACCGGTTCTCACGGTGCCGATGCGTCGTGTGTCTTCGGTATCCGATCGATCGCTCAGGACCGGATCGGTATGGGCCTGTCGCTGTGGATCCGCGAACGGAGCGGATCGGCGTGCGATCGCACGGACGGCCCGTTCACGCATCCGTCCGTGCCGGGTCGGTTCACGCGTCCGTCCCCGCTGGATGCGTTCTCGCGTCCATCCGCCTTACGCGATCTGCTCGGCGTAGGCGTCGGCATCGAGCAGGTCGCTGGACGGCTCGTCGAGTTCGACCTCGAGCATCCATCCGTCGCCGTATGGGTCGTCGTTGACCAGTTCCGGGCGGTCGAACAGCTCCTCGTTGACCGCGACGACCTCGCCGGAGACCGGCGCATAGAGGTCCGATACCGCCTTGATCGATTCGATCACGCCGAAGGCGTCGCCCGCGCTGAGCTCGTCGCCGTCGGCGGGCAACTCGAGAAAGACGATGTCGCCGAGCTCGTCCTGTGCGAAGTCGGTGATACCGACCTTGACGACGTCGCCGTCGGTGGTCCACTCGTGCGATTCCAGATACCGTAAGTCGTCGGGTACTTCGAAGCTCATGGATGGGGATTGACGCGGTGTCGTGGGACGCGGATCGTCCACGAACCGGCTACCCGTAGCTTCCGAGGACGAGGAAATAAAAGGTATGTTCCCGGCGGGCGGCGTCCCCCGGTCGTGGCACACGGTGCGGGCCGCTCAGGTCCACCGATCGAGTCCAGTCTGCACCTGTGACTCCTCGATGCGTTCGAAGCCGCGGGCGACCTCGTCCCTGTCAACGTCCCACTTCTCGATCACGTACTCGCGCGCGGCCTCGACGTCGGGCTCGATGGCGGCGTCGAACTCGACGTCCCGAACCGGCGGATCGAAAAAGAGTTCCTGCACGGCGGCCGCGTTCGGCATCGTCGCGTCGTGAGCCTCCAAAGCGCTCTGGAGGTCGCCGTGTTCGCGGATCGCTTTCACCGCCGTCTTCGGGCCGATCCCGCGGACCCCCTCGTTGAAATCGGTGCCACAGAGGATGGCGACATCGACGAGTTCCCGCCGGTCGAGTTCGAGTTCCGCGAGCGTCGCTTCGAGGTCCATCAGCTCCGGGTTTCCGCTCCCCGTGAGTTGCCGTATCGTGGTCGGCGCGCCGAAAAGCAGGGTGTCGTAGTCCTCGCTGCCGGCGTGATCGACCGCGCCGGTGGCGGCCATGTGGGCACATTGCGCCTCGCCCTCCGCCGGCGCCTCGACGATCGGGACGTCGAGCAGCCGAAGCAGCTCTCGGGTCGTCTCCTGAATCGTGTCGGTCAGTCGTTGCGTCCGTGCCTCAAGCCGGGCGGCCTCGATCGCGTCCCCGCGCTCCTTCGCGGCCTCGTGTCGCTCCTCGGCGCGTTCGCGCTGGGCGCGCCGTTCGGCGACCTCGTCGGCCTTGAGGTCGGTGACGGCCCCGTCGAAGACCATCACGGGAACGATGTCATGTTCGAAAAACGCCGGCAGTCCCTTCACGATCCCGATCAGGTTCGCGACCTCGACGCCGTCGTCGGTCGTGTACGCCTCGGAGGCCGTCCACTTCACCGTCGTCGTGAGGTACCGGTAGAGCCAGTTGTGCGCGTCGACGGCGATGGCGCTGCCTTCGAGTTCATCGAAGGTGACCTCGCGGATGGTCGCGAGGTCGCGCAGGTCCGAATTTCCCATTGCCCCCGATAGGAACGCGCCGGATAAAAGGCCGATCGATGCGTGCTCGGCGGATCGACTCCTTCGACGCTCGTCGGCGGATCGACTCCTTCGATGCCCGAGCGTTACCGGTCGAGGAACGGCGGCTCGACGACTTCGGCACGTTTCTCGTCGCCGCGCACGACGACCGCCACCTCCGCGCCGTCGACGGCGTGATCGACGTGGAGGTAGCCCAATCCGATCGGCTCCTCGAGCGTCGGGCTCATCGTTCCGGAGGTGAGGTGACCGATCCGCGTGAGGTCGCCGTCGGTGACCGCGTAGCCGCCGCGGGGAACGCCCCGGTCGAGCAGCCGCACGCCGATGAACCGTTCCGTCAGCCCCGCATCCCGCTGTTCGGCCAACGCGTCGCGCCCGATGAACGCCGTGTCGAGGTCGACGGCGAACCCGATCCCGGCCTCGTCGGGCGTCCGCGGCTCATCGTCGGGATCGAAGTCCTGCCCGGAGAGCAGGAAGCCCATCTCCGTACGAAGCGTGTCCCGCGCGCCGAGCCCACACGGCTGGACGTCCTCGAAGGCCGCCCAGACCGCCTCGGCGGCGTCCGCCGGACAGACGATCTCGAAGCCGTCCTCGCCGGTGTAGCCCGTTCGGGCGACCCAGCTCGGGACGCCCGCGACGTCGGCCACCGTCGCATCGAACCGGGGGAGGGCGGCGGCGTCGCCGGCCGTGACCGCCGCATCGACGGCCGACTCCGCGTCGGGACCCTGCACGGCGATCATCGCCCATCCGGTCGTCGTGTTCTCGACCGCCGCCTCGAGGCCCCACTCATCGCGGTGGGTGACGACGCGGTCGTACGTCTCCTCGTCGTGACCGGCGTTCGGAACGAAGAGGTATGCCGGGTCGCCGTCGGGCTCCCCGAGGTTCCCATTGGTCATCCCCTCGATCGCGTTCACGGCCTCGCCGGCCGGGGTCCCATCGGGCAGCCGATAGATGATCGTGTCATCGAGCATGACGCCCTCCTCGGTCGTGATCGCCGCGTACTGGGAGTCGCCCGGCGAGAGCGCCGAGACGTCGTTCGTGGTGAGCCGGTTCAGAAGCGCCGTCGCGTCCGGCCCGGCGACCTCGATCTCGCCCATGTGTGAGACGTCGAACCGGCCGACCCGTTCGCGTACCGCCGCGTGTTCCTCGCGGATCGAATCGAACGTGACGGGCATCGCCCAGCCGCCGAAGTCGGTGAATTTCGCGCCGCGATCCTCGTGGACGCCGTGGAGTGGTGGCGATCGCTCGGTCATATATGAGCCTCCACGGGACGCGCCTAAGGTCTTGCCGTCGCGGTCGGCATCTCGCCGGCGGCATCTCGCCGGCGGCATCTCGCGATCGACGCCGGGGCGTTCGCTGTCGCTGTCGTGTGAATGATCGGGAAAACGCGGAGGAGGGAGCCGGCAGACACCGTCGGGACCCGATCGGCACGAATCGGGGTCCCGGTAGCCGTGGCCGTTATTCGCCGCCGTCCGTGTGGGCGGTGTGTACCGACTCGGCACACCAGACGTTACCGCGGCGGCCCGCACGCGAGAGTTCGAGTTTCACGACGGAGCCGGCGGGGAGGTCGCCGATACGCTCGCGGTCGCTCTCGTCTGCGTAGTCGACGACGTGGAAGGTCGCGTTGCGTGGATGTGCACGAACAGTGACGCAACCATGATCGTTCTGTTCGGAAGTAACGGTGTAGGTGTCGGTTGTAGACATCTTATCTCCAAAAAGATGGACATCCCTAATGAACGCTTCGTATAGCGACTTGGTGGCGCTTTGAGGATATAATACGGATATAAGGAACATGCATACGCGTTTGATCAGTCGTCTTCATGCTTTCAGGAAGGGGTGGAGAGCGTCCCTGTTTCCATGGAGGGGTGGAGAGCGTCCCCGTCTCCATGGAGGGGTGGAGAGCGTCCTCCGCCTCGCAAAGGAGGGAAGGCCCATTCGATGCGCCCATTCACCGGAGCGCGGGCACTTAACTGATCCCACGGTGACTGGACGGCATGGACACGAGCGACGGCGCAGGACCCGTCACGATCACCGAACTCACCGACGAGGACGCGATCCGGGCGTGTCATCCGCTGATGGCACAGCTCCGGCCGGTCGATGAGGCGACGTTTATGACGCTGATCGATCGGATGCGGCGCGGGGAGGGCTATCGCCTCTTTCGGATGGAGGACGCCGCGGGCGACCCGGTCGCGCTGGCGGGGCTCGTGGTCACGACCAACCTCTATCACGGGAAACATACGTGGGTACACGACCTCGTCGTCGACGAGCCGCGACGCGGATCCGGCTACGGCGGCCGGTTTCTGGAGTGGATCGCCGACTGGGCCGACGAGCGGGACTGTTCCTGTGTGGAACTCGCCTCCGGCCTCTGGCGTGAGAACGCCCACCGCTTTTATGAGGCGAACGACATGGAGCGCTACTGTTACACGTTTAAACGCGACCTCGACACGCCGAGCCCGTACTGAGTCCCGATCGTTCAAAACCGACACTGAAACACCCGAAATCAGCACTCATATCACCGAGCCACCGATAGACCGGGCATGAACGACAGCGAGTCGACGGACGAGCGGCGACGGGTCGCCCTCTTCGTCGACGGCCCGAACGTGTTGCGCGAGGAGTTCGACGTCGACCTCGACGATATCCGGGAGGCGGCCGCCGCGGAGGGTCACCTCGTGGCGACCCGGCTCTACCTCGACGAGCACGCGACCCCGGGACTCATTCAGGCGGCGGAGGCCCGTGGCTTCGAGGTCGTCGTGACGAGCGGCGACGTGGACGTAAAACTGGCCGTCGACGCGACGCGATTCGCCGCCGAGGGCCGGATGTCGACGCTCGCGGTCGCCTCTCGTGATACGGATTTCAAACCCGTCCTCGAGATCGCCAACGGCTACGGGATCCGGACGCTCGCCATCGCCCCCGGCGCCTTCGGTCGCTCCGACGCCCTCCGAAACGCCGCGACCGATTCGGTGACGCTGGAGGAGACCGCTGAGGATAAGCCGGCCACCGAAAACGGCCACACGGAGCCGGAGGCGGGCTAACCGCTCCAAGCTACCTCACAGGCGATCATACACTCGACCGAGTAGCACGCCGAGCACGCCGCCCGAGAACGCGATGAACGTGCCGACGGCCACCACTCCGACCGTCCCGAAGTGCGCGACGGCGGCGTCGAACCCGAGTCGCGGCCAGCCGAGGTGCGGCACCGTGACGGCGGCCCGTGCGTCGATCCAGTCCGGATGCACGACGGGTGCGAGCCCGGCGCTTTGGTCGTACTCGCCGTTGGCGTCGCCGTACGTGATGTAGCCGTCGTGGGGGGCCGGACAGTATCGAAGCGTCTCACACTCCCCGTCGATCAGGTCGCCATCCCCTCGCTCCGTCCAATCCTCGCCCGACTCGACGGCGAACGCGACCCGGTGGAGGATCGGCGGCCCCTCGTGTCCGGGGGGTGAAAAGACAATGATGTCGCCGGAGCCGGACTCGGAGCCGGGCGTCGAGGACCCGTCGATCCCACCCCACGGTCCACGGTCGATGGCGGTGACGACGACCAGATCGCCGCGCTCGATAGCTGGCTCCATGCTCCCGCTCTCGACGGCGACGAACGGCGGCCACGCGCCGAGCACGGCGACGCCGATCACAAAGCACATCACCGTCACGAGGGCTGCAAGGGCAAAGCCGGTCGGTGGAGCAGGCCGGGAGACCACACCGGAAGAACGGCTCGATGCCGCTTGAGGATATCGCTCGGATCGATCGGGATCGCCATTGGCGGGTCGATCGTGATCGCCGATGCCGCGCTCATCGGCGTCGACAAGGGCGCGCCGAGACGCGTCGCCGGTATCCGCCGATCAGCAAATGCGAGGTGGAGCCCCCGACCTCAAGGAACGAACGAAGTGAGTGAGTAGGTCGGGGTAGTTTACAGTCCCGTCGGGTGGCTCACGTAGGTCGTTTCGATCCCCCACTCGGCGGTGAGCGCCTCCAGCGCGCGGACGCCGAACGTCTCGGTCGCGTAGTGGCCGGCGAGAAACACCGTGATCCCGGCCTCGCGGGCGTCGTGGTAGACCTGCTGTTTGCCCTCCCCCGTGATCAGCGCGTCGGCCCCGACGTCGACCGCCTCCTCCAGCCAGTCGACCCCCGAGCCGGTCACGACGGCGACCCGCTCGATCCGATCCGGGCCGAACGGCAACACCTGCGTCGGCCGCTCGCGCTCCGCGAACCCATCGAGCCGCTCCCGAAGGACCCCGACCGGGACCGGTTCGGCCGCCGTCGCCAGCCGACCGATCGTCACCGGCCCCAGCGCGCCGAAGCCTCCCGCGTCCTCGAAGTCGACGGCGTCGATGACGCCGGCGGCGTTGCCCAGCGTGGCGTGCCCATCGAGGGGGAGATGCGAGACGTACAACCCCATATCCGCCTCGGCGAGCGCGGCGATCCGATCGTAGGTTCGACCGGTCACCCGCTCGATCCCGCCCCACGAGATCCCGTGATGGGTGACGAGCACGTCCGCGTCCGCGGCGGCCGCCTCGCGGATCGTCGCCGCCGCGGCGTCGACCGCGAAGGCGACGTGGTCGAGTTCGCCCTCGACCGAGCCGACCTGTAACCCGTTCGCGCTGGCGTCGACATCGGCGTACGCGTCGGTCTCCAATCGCTCGTCGAGACGACGCACGTACTCGCTTCTGTCCATGGAGGATGAGCAACCCGCCGGGGTAAAAACGATGCGTCGTGCGGTCGGGGGTCGCTGGATCGACCCGCACGCGGGGTCAGTCGTCTGAGCGCTCGGCGGTGGCGGCGTGATCTTGGGACCCATCCGACTCACGGGCGTCTCCAGGGGTCCCCGGCGGTGCGTCGAACTCGGGGTCGAAAAGCTCCAGCGCCGTGCGGATCGTCTCCCAGTCGTCCTCGCCGGCGGCGTCGCGGAGCGACTTCGTGGGCGCGGCGAGGAGCTGCCCGACGAGGGCGTTCGCCATGGCCTCGACGGTCTCACGCTGGTCGTCCGTGAGCCCGCCCTGCGCCTCAAGCTTCGAGAGCGCGGCGTCGACCTCGGTCGCTTTTACTCGGTCCGCGGACGTGTACATCGCCGAGATGGCGTCGTCGGCACGCTTGCGTTTATATGCATCGAGGAGCCGGTCGAGCTCCTCGTCGATGATCGTCTCCACCGCCCGTGCCCCGTCCTCGCGCCGCTCGCGGGTTTTCCGGGTGACCTGTTCGAGCGCGTCGATGTCGAAAAGCGACACATCGGGCCGTTCACCGAGCGCGGGGTCGACGTCCCGCGGTCTGGCGATATCGACACAGACGAGTTCGCCGACCGGGGGAACCGACTCCGCGCCGATCACCGGATCCGGGCTTCCCGTGGCGGCGATGACGAGGTCCACATCCGGGATCACACGGGGAAGGTCGACGAGGGGGATCGCGTCGCTTTCGGTCTCCAACTCCTCCGCAACGAACGTGGCGTGCGGGATCGTCCGGTTGGCGACGATGATCTCCGAGACCGGCGTCTCATCGAGCGCACGGGCCGCGAGCGTTCCCATCTCACCGGCCCCCACGACGACGCTCCGTGCGCCGTCGAGGTCCGTCTCCGCCGTGGCCAACTCGACGGCCGCCGAACCGAGCGAGACGATCCCCTCGTTGATCGACGTCTCGTTGCGGGCGCGTTCGCCGACGTGGATCGCCTTCGTCACCGCGTCCTCCAACACCGGACCGATCCCGCCCGCCGAGCGGGACTCCTCGTAGGCCTCGCGGACCTGCCCGATGATCTGGTCCTCGCCGAGGACGAGCGAGTCAAGCCCGGACGCGACACGCATCAGGTGTTCCAGGCTCTCCTCGTGGCCGAAACGCCGGATCGCGCCGTCGCGAACGTCGGGGGCGAACGACCGTAGCGCCGCCGTCGCGCTCGCGTGGCGGTCGGTCACGACGAACGCCGCCGAGCGGTTACAGGTCTGGATCGCGAACGCCTCCTCGACGCCTTTTCGCGCGAGGAGATCGGAGACGGTTGCCCGAACGCCATCCTCGCCCGCGAGGTCGATCTCGTCGACGGACGCACGCGTATGGTCGACGCTCACGCCCGTTATCGCGCCCGGTTCGTTCACCCGTGTAACACCTCCTCGATCACCTTTTCTGCCTCTTTTCGGCCCTTGGATCTCCCCTCTTGTAAAGCCTTCCAAACCCGATCCGACCGCACGACGGCGCGGACGGCGGCCCGTCGCTCGTCGGGATCGATCGACCGCTCCTGTAGCTCCGTTCGGATCGATCCCGAGAGCGCCGCCATCTCCCCGGCCCCGTCGATCTCCGTGCCGATCCGCTCGCGAAGGACTCGCGTGAGCGCCGGGCTGGTGCCGCCCGTCGAGATGGCCACGCTGATGGGTCCATCCTCGACGGTACCGGGAACCACGACGCTCCCGGGCCGTCGACCGCCGGACACGTCGGTGCGATTGATAAGCACCCCTTCCCGTTCGGTGACCGCCTCGATCGCGTCGTTGATCGTGGGGTCGTCGGTGGCCGCCACGACCAACGCCGGCGACACCCGATCGATCCATCCGTCGATAGCGCCCGCCTCGGGTGCCGCGCGGACGAGCGTGAGGCT
Organism: Halorubrum vacuolatum; assembly: GCF_900188065.1. Lineage (GTDB taxonomy): Archaea > Halobacteriota > Halobacteria > Halobacteriales > Haloferacaceae > Halorubrum > Halorubrum vacuolatum. Next base: position 364,374 of record NZ_FZNQ01000001.1, on the reverse strand, counting down.
GTCCGCGATGTCGGCATCACTGTTGCCGGCGGATCCCTCCCTCGATAACTCGATCAGCGACTCGTCGAACGTCGGGCTCACGACGACGACGCGGGCCTCGGCGGCGAACCGACGGGCCTTCCGCGCGCCGACGCTGCCGCCGCCGAAGATAAGCACCGTCTCGTCGACGAAATCGTGATAGAGCGGGATCATGGGTAGGTTTCTGCTGGACGGGTGATCGCGGGTCGATCGGGCGGTCAGACGGTGTTGCTCTCGGCGCGTTCGGCCATCCTGATTCCGGTCTTTTTCAGGATCCGTGTCGAAAACAGCGTGTCCCAGTCGTCCTCGTTGACGTCCCAGTACTCGTTCATCGTCTCTTTGACCTGCTGGACGCGCCGTTCGCTTTCGGCCTCCGTCCGCCCATGGGTCATCGCGAAGAAGTTGTACTCCCAGACGCCCGCGTGTCGCGGGCGCTCATAACAGTGGGTGACGAACTCGAGCGATGCGACCGCGGGGCCGACCTCCGGGAGGACCTCCTCGGGGACGTCCCAGACGGTCATCCCGTTCTCCGTGTAGCCGAGCGCGTAGTGGTTCGGGATGACGCCGACCCGCCGGACCTTCCCCTCCACGTTGAACCGCTTGATCGTCTCTACCACCCACTCGACGTCGGCGTCGATGGCGGCCGCGACGTCCGCATACGGCGTCTCGGTGATCGGGAGTCCGCCCTGTATCTCGACGACGAGATCGCGTTCCTCCGGCGTGAGCGTCGATCGGCCGGACGGCTCGACGGCGGGGCCGAGATCCGAGAGATCGACGTCGCCCTCGGGGATCGGGCCGTCGACGAGGAACTTCGCGCCGACGTGGAACTCCTGTTGTTTCGGGAGGTTGTACGTCTCCTGGCCGGTCGCGGCCTCGATCTCGGCGAGGACCTCCTCCACGCGGTCGTCGCCGTCCTTGTCGGGGTCGGGGTGATCGGCGACGCTCACCACGAACCAGACGTTGAGATGGGGGTGTTCCCGCTCGTAGTTGTGTGCGACCTCCCGGAACCCGTTCACCGTCTCGACGACCTCCTCAAATCGCTCTTCGGGCGCGTGCATGGCCACGAGCGAGGCGGCCCCGCCGATCTCCTCGGCGTTGACGAGCGCCCCGAACCGCGAGAGGATGCCCTCCTCGTCCAGCGTACGGATCCGATCACACAGCTCCGGGCCGGTCACGTCCACGCCGCGTTCGCGGAGCGCGGCCGCCGCCGGCTCGAACGGGTTGGGGGTAACGGGAAACCCGCCCTGGAACGCGTTGATGATCGCCCGGTCGAGCGTCGAGAGGTCCGCGTCGACCTGTTGCATGACCCGGGATATGAGGCGTGGGAGAATAAGGTGCCCGCTTGGCGCTCGGCGGGATCGGGTTGCGCCGATCGACCGTCGAGCCGATCAGCCGTCGAGCCCCTCCGCGATGTCCGAAAGCGACTGACGCGGTCCGCGGTGAACGTCGTAGACGACCCGCTCGCCGGGGAGTCGGAGCCCGTAGGACTCGCCGGGGACGAGCACGTCGAGCACGAGCGGGTCGCCCGCCTCCCGGCCGTGTCGATCGAGCCACGCCGCGAGCCGGTCCGTCCCGTCGCCGGGCGACCGGGCCAGCCCGCGGTGGTCGAACGCGCCGCGGATGAGCCGTCCCCGCGAGTCGGCCTCGATCCGTGCGTGGCGCTCCTCGCCGTCGAACGTCACCCGAACGAGGTCGTCGGGGTCGACGTCGAGGCGGTCGAGGTCGCCGCTTTCGAGGCGGTTCTCGGGGATTTCGGGACCGGGCAGCCGGACGCAGAGCCGCCGGGTGCCCCCGCTGCGGGCGAGGGTGACGCGAACGGAAGCGAGGTGCTCGTCGTCGGAGGGAACGCGCGGCATCGAAAACGGGTCCTTACTCCTCGTCCGCGTCGCCCTCGCCGAGGGCGTCGGCCACGCTGCCGTCGCCGTCGACGACCGAGACGTTCACCTGCGCGACGTCGTCGGCGATCTCGCGCCCGCGGACGGTGATCCGTTTGCGCTCGCCGCCGCGGCTCGGCTTGAAGCCGACGCCGCCATCCAGGAGGAGCTCCTTCAGGCGCGTCCCGGAGACGTCCGTGCGCATCGGTCGGCCCGTCTCGTCGGAGCCGCCCGTGATCTCGAGGGTGAAGCCGGCGAGCCCGACGGGGTCGCCGTCGACCTCGTCGCCGATCTCCCGTCCGAGGAATCGGTTCGCGTCCTGTCCGTCGACCTCTCGCTGGAACGTCTCGCCGGTCTCGGGGTCGGCGACGACGATCTTGAATTCGGCCATGGACGAACCGAGTCACCCGCGAATAAAAAGCACGTCGAAAGCGGGATGGCCGGTCGTGAGGCGGGATGGACGGTCATAGAGCTGGATCGACGGTCAAGCGTCCGGGGTCGGCGATCGTCGGTTGTTTATATAACCTCTATGGAGGTGGTTGTCCGTTATTTAAATAGCTGCCGTGAGCGTAGTCGTCTGTTTTTAAATAGTGTTTGTCGGCGTGGTCGCCGGTTATTTATGTACTTCCTGTAGGAATCGTTGTCGAACCCGTCCGTATCGGACTCACTCCACCGACCGGACACGTCGCGTTCCGTTTCCCCAGTCGCTGTTTATAAACCTATCCTCGATTTCGCGGGCGACGGGGCCGATCGCGACCGGGCCGCCGGCGGCTTCGACGCTGCCGACCGCGTCGGGATCGAAGGCGACGTCGAGCGCGCGGTAGACGGGATCGAGGACGGCTCCGACGGCCGCCGCGTCCGCCTCCGTGACGATCACACACCCGGCGACGAGCACCGCATCGCGGCGGACGCGCTGGGCGATGCCGGCCACCTTTCCGCCGGCGGGCACCCGCAGCGAGTGGGCACCCGGACAGAAGGAGGCGTCGGGTTCCCCGGCCTCGACGCATGCGCCGGTCTCGCGGAGAGCCCGACGGAGTATTCGGGTCGCGGTCGTGTATCGTTCGTCGATCCCACGGCGGCCGTTCTCCGTGGGCAGCGCGACCCCGAACGCGAGCATCGACCCGGTGTATGCGACCGCCCGCCCACCGACCTGACGTTCGATCGGCGGGTACCCATGATCACGGGCGATCCGCCGGGCGTGATCGTATGCGGCCGCCGCGGCGTCCCGCCGACCGAACGCGAGGTGCCGGTGGGGCCGCCAGACGCGGATCGTGGTGATGCCGGCGTCGGCCGCGCGGTCGAGCAGCGCCGCGGTGACCTCCCGATCGGCAGTCGGCGACTCCCCCCGGCCGCGGAGGATCTCCATGGAAGCGGCGAAGTCGCCGAGGATGAAGGCTCTTGTGGACGGTTGTATGTCCCTTGTACGTCGCCGCGTGAACCGTTCACGAGGACCGACGACGGTCGTGACACGGGCGTCCGACGCAAACGTTTTGCCCGTCGTGAGTGTCCATTCGGTATCGATGAGCGACCTCGCCGCGTTACCCGTCAGGGTCTACCTGTTCGTCTGCGTGGTCGTGGGCGTCGTGGCCCTCTGGCTCGCGCGGGACGCGTGGCTCGAACGCGACGAGCCGGGCGGGATCGAGGTCGCGTTCTATCTCGCGGCCGCCGCCGGGGTCTCCCTCCTCTATGCCGTGCGGATCGCCGCCTCCTCCGCCGACGTGATGGCGATCGCCCTCCAGCTCGCCACGCCGCTCGTGGCCGCCCTCCCGATCCTCTGGGTCAGCTTCGCGTTCGCGTACGGCGGCTACGACCGCTGGCGAACCGAACGCTGGATCGTCGCGCTCGCGGCACCGGCGGTGATCTGGGTGCTGCTCGCGTGGTCGAGCCGAACCCACGGACTCGCTCGGCGGTCCTTCGAGGCCGTCCAGGACGGCCCGTTCACGCTCTTGGAACTCGGGATCGGTCCCGCCGGTGTCGCGTTTCTCCTCTACGCGTACGCGCTGTATCTCGTCGGCGTGCTGGTCGCCCTCGACGTCTATCATCGGATCGGCAATCGATACCGGCTCCAGACGTTTCTGCTGCTGCTCGGCGCGACGTTTCCGCTCGTCGCCGGGGTCGCTACCGTCTTCGACGTCGGAAGCTTCGGCTTCCTCGATTGGACGCCGGTCGCGTTCGTGCTTCACGGGGTCTTCCTCTACGGAACCGTGTTCTGGCTCGGGACCCTCGATGCGACGATCGCCGCGCGCGACACCGCCGTCGAGGTGATGCAGGACCCGGTCATCGTCGCCGGCTCGGACGGCCGAATTCGCGACCTCAATCCCGCCGCCGAGCGGTTGCTTCCGCACGACGCGGCCGACTTGACCCTCTCCACGCTGCTCCCCCTGCTCGACTCCGACCGGGGGCAACCGATCGAGATCGACGGGCGCTACTTCGACGTGCAGGAGGATCCGATCCGCGACCCACGCGGTGCCGATCGGGGACACGTCTTCCTGCTCCGTGACGTGACGGCGCGTGAGCGCCGCCAGGAGGAACTCGAGCGACGCGAGGAACAGCTCGAACGGCAGAACGAGCGGCTGGAGGACTTCGCGGGGGTGGTCAGCCACGACCTTCGAAACCCGCTTGCGGCCGCCACGGCCGCGGTCGAACTCGCGAGACACGTGCCAGATGAGCGGGAGATGGCGCTGGAACGGGCGGCCGAGGCCCACGCGCAGATGGACGACCTGATCGACGGGTTGCTCTCGCTCGCGACCGCGGGGGAGGCGGTTGACTCGCTCGATGCGGTCTCCGTGGATGCGACCGTCCGAACCGTCTGGTCGCGGCTGGAGACCGCGGAGGCGACCCTCTCGATCGACGGGGATGCGACGATTCAGGCGGACCCCGACCGGCTCGCACAGCTCCTCGCGAACCTGTTCCGAAACGCGGTCGAACACGGCGGCGAGGACGTCTCGGTTCAGGTCCGAATCGAGCGTGGCGATACCACCGCCCGGATCGCTATCGAGGACGACGGGCCCGGCATCCCGGATGACGAACGGACGCGGGTGTTCGATCGCGGCGTTTCGCTCGGCGGGGGCACGGGGCTCGGGCTCGCCATCGTCGGCGACATCGTCGAGGCACACGGCTGGTCGATCGTTGCCGAGGAGGGAGAGGCGGGCGGCGCCCGATTCTGCATCGATGCGATCGCCCTCGCCGACACGGACGGGGATGCCGACGCGGGAGCTGACACGGGGGCCGACGCCGAGGGACCCCGGGGGGAACCGACTGTTGGGGAGGAACCGGACGTTGAAGGGACCGACGCGGAAGCTGCCACCGGTTCCGTGTCGGGAACCGAGGGAAACGGCGATGCGGTGTCGAAGACCGAGGGAACCGGCGGCCACGCAGGCATGGACCGGACGTGACGGCCACGGTCACGCTCCCGCGCGGAATTCTTCACCGCTACCGGCGGTTCTCGCGGTTCAACTCCCCTTACCCGGAACACGACGACGCCCGGGCCATCGACCTCTATCCGGGCGATGGGCGGGGGATCTCACCGGTGGCCGGAACCGTTCTGGAGACCCATACGGTCGGCTGTCCGAACCGGCCGTACGCCGCCGACACCGACCACGTGATCGTCATCGACCTCGCGGCGGACTACTGTGCGACCGTGGGTGCGGAACCCGGCACGACCGCCCGCGTGCTCCACGTCGTCCCGGCGGTCGAGCCGGGCGACCGCGTCGGCGTCGGCGACGACCTCGGACCGACCACGCGCTCGGGCTTTTTCGGCCGGTGGGTCGCCGATCACGTGCATCTCGGCTTTCGGCCGCCGGGGCAGAATCCCCTTCGAGCGAGCGGCTCCCTTCCGGTCGACATCGACGTCGACGTGGAACCGGTGGCCTGGAGCGGGCGGGGGACGGTCGTCGAGCGCGGCCCGGCACACGTCGTGCTCGATACCCCGCGACGACCGCATGAAACGGCGGACCGGTTCGCCGCGCTGGCGAGCGACGAGGGCATTCCGCTCGACGGCGGACTCACCCACTATGCGGCTGGCGGCACGTTTCCTCGCGCCGGGGCGAAGGCTGTGGAGGACGGCGGCGTCACACAGGGGGATGACGCCGGCGGCATCACGCTGTTGGGCACACGGGTTGGTCGCCGGCAGGGACGAGGGATCGATTGGGACCCGGTGGCGGTGTGTGCGAACGGGGAGCGGATCGTCGGGCTGTCGCTTTTCGCGTCGCGCCGCGAGCGGATCGGCGTCAAACTGGTCTGCCCGGACGCTGCCTTCGGGGTCGGCGAGGCGGTGACGGTGACGATCCGACCGATCGAGGACCCGATCCGACTGGGTGTCGGTCGATAGCCGCCGCGACGTTCCGGTGCGTACAAACCCCCGCCCCGCGAGCCCGGAATATGCACGAGTTCGACCCGGACGACGCCGAGCCGCTCGCGGAGGACGCGGTCTCGTTCATCCGGCGGCGGATCGAGGAGGAGCACGGCTACCTCTCCTGGCTGAATACGCGCGTTGACGCCGCCGAACGTGGCCGGATCGTCCTCTCCATACCGTTCGCGGAGAAACTGACGAACGAGGACGGTCGCACCATCCACGGCGGGGTCGCCGCAACGCTGATCGACACCGCGGGCGGGATCGCCCAGCGGACGACGTTCGACGATCCGCTCGCCGGCGGCGTCGCGACGGTGAATCTCAACACGAACTACCTGCGGCCCGCGACCGGCGACCTCCGCGCGGAGGCGCACGTCGTCCGCGCCGGTGGCTCCATCGGGGTGAGCGACATGCGGGTGACGAGCACCGACGATGATGGCGCAACGAAGGCGGTCGTCGTCGGCCAGGGCTCCTTCCGGCTGTTCCGCGGGTAAGCGAGTCGAAATCACCCCAAACCACCGCAAACCACCGCATGGTCCCTCAGGGACGCTCACGCCGGCGTGGCTGACCGGCCGACGACTACGAACGCCACGTACGGCACGATGAACCCGACGACGAACCCGACGAGGTGCGCGTAGACGTTGCTCCCGAACGGCACGAAGACGAGCGACCCGAGGATCCCGGCGAACGCGACGCTTCCGGCGGTCACGTAGAGCAGTTCGCGCGCCGCCGGGAGGTCGAGTCCGCCGATCCGGGGCCGTCCGACGGTGCCGAGGAGGCCGACGGCAGCGACGGCCGTCGCGATGGCGAATGCGGCGGCGATGGACGGCAGCGGCGGAAAGTAGGAGACGCCGCCCGGGGCGAGAAAGACGACCGTGAGGGCTCCGAGGGCGACGACGATCGACCAGCGGGCGTCGACGTCGGCGGCTGCCGGTGTGGCGGCGTCACCAGCCGACGGACCCTCACGCGACAGCGCGACGAACCAGACGACGACGAGGTAGCCGAGCAGCGCGCCGTTGACGTCCGAGAACCCGGCCGCCGGGGCGTTCGTCACCGTGCCGAGGATCGCGAGCGTCGTCCACGCGGAGGCGAGCGGAACGACGGTGAGGTAGATCACCATCGAGTAGAGCAGCCGCCGTCGCCACCCCGCGATCACGGACAGCGGATATGCGACCCCGACGAGCAACCAGTAGTTCACCACATTGTCGATGAGATGGGTTCCGGAGGTGTGGACGAAACTGGAGGCGAAGGCGGTCCACAGCGTCGTTCGACTTTCGAGGACGCCCTCGGCGGCGAGCGAGAATCGCCACGTCTCCGTGCCGGGGAGCACCGAGAGCGCGACGAGAAGCAGCGGCAGCGGGATCGCGACGAGGAACAGGTCGAGGGGTGGTCGCGAGCGGATCGCCGCGGCGGCGCTCCTCGCGAGCCCACGGACGGTCGGGGTGTCGTCGGCATCGACGCCGGATCCCTCGCCGGCCATGGAGACGGTATGTACGGACCGACCAAAGGCGTTGCCCGCGCCGGCGGTGAGCGGTTCTGGGTCCGCGCGGTTCGCCCGATCCGCGCTCGTGCGGCCCGCCCGATCCGCGCTCGTGCGGCCCGCCCGATCCGCGCTCGTGAGGCCCGGTCTACGCTCGTGAGGCCCGCACTGTCGAGAGTGCGGCGCTGAAGTCGTCGTCGGTAACCCCGATCTCGTCGGCGTGGTCGTTCGCCGCCTCCCCGTGTTCGTCGGCGACCCGTTCTATCGCCTGCAGGGCCGCCTCACGGCAGACTGAGGCGATCTCCGCGCCGGAGAAGCCCTCGGTCTCGTCGGCCAGCCGATCGAGATCGACCCCGTCGACGAGCGGCTTCCCCTCGGTGTGGACCGCGAACACCTTCCGGCGCGCGTCGCGGTCGGGCTCTGGAACCTCCACATGCGTCTCCAATCGTCCCGGCCTGAGCAGGGCGGGATCGAGCGCCATCCGACGGTTCGTCGCCGCGAGCACGACGAGGTTCGGGTTGTCGCTCGCGCGATCCAGCTCCGTCAACAGCTGTGAGACGACCCGCTCGCTCACGCCGGAGTCGCCGCCACCGGCCCCGTCGCGGTCGGCCGCGACCGCGTCGATCTCGTCGAAAAAGACGATCGCGGGTGCCGCCTGACGGGCCCGATCGAAGAGGTCCCGAACGGCCTTTTCGGACTCGCCGACGTAGCGGTCGAGCAGCTCGGGACCGGCGACCTCGATGAAGTTGACCCCGCTCTCGCCGGCGATCGCCCGCGCGAGAAGCGTCTTTCCCGTCCCCGGCGGGCCGTGTAATAACACGCCCGTCGGGGGGTCCGCGTTGGCGGCCGAAAACAGCGGCGCGTACGAGAGCGGCCACGTCACCGCCCGCGCGAGCTTCTCCTTTGCCTCCTCAAGCCCGCCGACGTCGTCGAAGTCCGTCGTCGGCTGCTCGGCGACGTACTCGCGCATGGCGCTCGGCTCGACCGAGGCGTGGGCCGCCTCGAAGTCGGCCTTCCCGACCGTCACTTCCGAGAGGGCGGTCGAATCGCTCGCGCGGGCGCGTCGTAACGCGACCATCGCGGCCTCCTGTGCGAGCCCCTCGATGTCGGCGCCGACGAAGCCGTGGGTGCGGGCGGCGATCCGGTCGAGGTCGACGTCCTCGGCGAGCGGCATCCGTCGCGTGTGGACGTCGAGGATCTGCCGGCGTCCGGCCTCGCCGGGGACGCCGATCTCGATCTCGCGGTCGAACCGGCCGCCGCGCCGGAGCGCCGGATCGAGGCTGTCGACGCGGTTGGTCGCCCCGAGGACGATCACGTCGCCGCGGGCGTCGAGGCCGTCCATGAGCGAGAGCAACTGGCCGACGACGCGGTTCTCCACGTCGCCGCCGTCGTCGCGTTTGCCGGCGATCGAGTCGATCTCATCGAAGAAGATGATGGCGGGCGCCTGCTCGCTCGCCCGCTGGAACCGCTCGCGGAGCCGCTCCTCGCTCTCGCCTTTATATTTCGACATGATCTCGGGGCCGTCGATGGTGATGAACGTCGCGTCCACCTCGTTGGCGACGGCGCGCGCGATGAGCGTCTTGCCCGTGCCGGGCGGGCCGTACAACAGCACGCCCTTCGGCGGGTCGATCCCGAGCCGGGTGAAGACGTCCGGCTCCGACAACGGCAGCTCGATCGTCTCACGGACCAACTCCAACTCCTCATCGAGCCCGCCGATGTCCTCGTAGGTCGCCCCCGCGGTGTGTTCCGCCGGTGGCTCCACGTCGTCGGGACCCGAACCGACGGGCGAGGAGCGGCCGGAGCCACGTCGGCTCCCCGATCGCGACCCTGCGGCACCATCGGTTCCGGTCCCAGCTCCGGTTCCGGAGTCACCCCCCGCGGCTTCGGACGACCCTCGTCCCGACGACCTGCTCCCGGAGGCGTCCGACGTCGACGAGCTTGACCCCGAACTCGACGTCGCGTCCGAGTCGTCCTCGCGGTAGCTGACACGCACATTGGTTCTATCGACGATCCGAACCGTGCCGGACGGCTCACAGCCGGCGACGACGAAGCGGAGCCCGCCGAGCCGCTCGACGTGGACCGCCTCGCCGCGCGTGATCGGCCGGTCACGGAGGTCACGGGCGAGCGCCCGCTCGACCGCCTCGCGGCTGACGTCGACGGTCGCGAGCCGCGCCGGTGCGGCGAAGGTGACCCGCTGGGCGTCCGCGACGTCGATGGGGACGACGTGTACGGTGTCGCCGACTTTCACGCCGGCGTTCGCGCGGGTGTCGGCGTCGATGAGTATGGAGCCGTCATGGGCGTCGGGCCCGCCGGGCCACACCTTCGCAACCGTCGTGCGATCGCCTTCGATCCGGACGGTGTCACCGCTGAGGAGGCCGAGTCGCCGTCGGGCGGATTCGGGGAGCCGGGCGATACCGCGTCCCGCGTCCCGCTTTTCGGCCGCACGAACCGTGAGCCGGACGCCAGGGGTATCGTTCATATATCCGATAGCGGCGCGTCACCCTTTACGCTTGCCCGATGCGTCGGGGCCGACCGGTGGTGCTCGGGACGGTCGGCGTCGAGGGGGCTCGGGACGGTCGGCGTCGGAAGCGTGTGGCGGCGACAACGGTTTTACCCCTGACATGGTACCACTACGCATGGTCACGTCGACGAAACGGGACGGGATGACCTGGTACGCCTGTGAGGTGTGTGAACTACTCTTCGCCGACCGGGAGGAGGCGGAGACACACGAGGGGTCCTGTGATGGCGACGGGCCCGACTATCTCCAGTGATCCACGTTCATATTCGGACCGAGCCGAGGCGGGTCCGGCCTCGGTCGTATATAAGTGGGTTATTCGGTTAACACCGAGAGCGATGTGGCTCCATCGGCTATGTTTGTGTATGCACCAGCGAAACGACGCCGTCGGTCGAAACCGTGACGCCGAACCGAAGTTCTACGCCCCTGCGAGCGGTACTCCGCCGTTCGGCACCCGCCGTCTCGAACGACTCTGGGTATCGCTTTTCGACCGGGACGGCGAGACCCGCGGATAACCCGACGATGACGGGATCCGGGCGCCATCCGAACCATCCGAGCATCGACCAGTCCGACCGCAGCGTACCGCGAAACCTCAGACAGACGGGCGATGCGGACATCGACCTCGTGATCTCCACGCGAGGACGCAAATCGCCGTTCTGGCACCTCTCCGTCGAGGAGGGCTGTCATCAGGCGACGATGTACAACCACATGTACCACCCGCGTGCCTACATCAACCCCGAAGACGGGGGCGCGGCGGCGGAATACGACCTGCTGGTCAACCACGTCGCGTTGTGGGACGTCGCCGTCGAACGACAGATCCGTGTGAAAGGCCCCGACGCCGAGGCGTTCGTCGATTACGTCATCACGCGCGATGCGACCGACATCGAGCCGATGTCCGGAAAGTACGCCATCTGCTGTGATCACGACGGGGGCATCCTCAACGACTTCGTCCTGTTACGACCCGACACGGACGAGTTCTGGTTCTCCATCGCCGACTCCGACCTGCTGTTGTGGCTGCGGGGGGTCACCGACGGCCACGACTTCGCGGTCGAGATCGACGAGATCGACGTCTCGCCGATGCAGGTGCAGGGGCCGAAATCGGCATCCGTGATCGAGTCGCTCATCGGCGACGCGGTCGAGGACGTACCGTACTACGGGCTGTTGGAGGCGACCATCGGCGGCGCCCCGGTGTTGGTGAGCCGAACGGGGTTCTCCGGCGAGGCGGGCTTCGAGATCTACGTCCGCGAGGCGACCGCGAACGCGGAGGCCGTCTGGAACCCGGTGCTTGAGACGGTCAAAGCTCACGGCGGCGCCGCGACGCCGGTGAACGGACGCCGACGGATCGCCGCCGGCATCCTCTCTCTGGGCCAGGACATGGATCACGAGACGTCGCCGTTCCAGGTCAACCTCGGCTATCACGTTCCCGATGACGGCGGCAGAGAGTACATCGGCAAGGCCGCGCTGGAACGGCAGCGTGCGGTCATCGAGGACGGCGGGTTCCCGTTTACACACAAGCTGGTCGGGCTGAAACTGGGCGGCGAGCCGATCACGGGCTGGCCTTCCGACTACTGGCTCATCTCGGACCCCGAGACGGGCGAGGAGTGCGGCTACCTGACGTCGGCGGGATGGAGCCCGGAGCTCGAGACCAACATCGGCCTCGGATTCGTGCCGGCGGAGACGCTTCAGGCCGCGACCGACGTGCCCCTCGACGACTCGATATATAAAACGGACGTCGACCTCGCGTTCGACGTGCACCTCCCCGACGCGTTCGCCGAGGTGGCCGGTGAACCCGTCCAGGCGACGATGGCGAAGGTGCCGTTCAGGGCGTCGGCCAATCCCAGCGCCCGCGATCGACCCGAGCGCCACGCCGGCGACGGGGACGCCCAGTAAGAGTCGACCCTCGGTACGCACCCGGGGGAGTCCACGGAGCCGGCACCGACCGAGTTAATCCGGTGTACGACCATCGGATCGACGTCGAACCGACAGCGCCTCACAACGCCAGCGGATCCACGAATCCACCGTCATCACCCGACACCCGACCATCCATGAGCGATATTAAAGCCGCCATCCGTATCGAACATCCCGACATCGTCCTCACGAAGACGGTCACGCATGACGGCAGCGCGACGGTCACCTCGGTGTTGGAGGCGGGGACCGACCCGACGTCCGGAAAATTCTTCTATCGCATCCAGTCGGACGATTTCGATCGATTCGAGGACGGACTGCGGCTGGATCACACCGTCGGCGAGTTCGAACGGGTGATCGAACCGGGCGACGGGCGGGCGATCTACAGCTTCGAGTACACCGACGAGGCGAAGGTCATCTCGCCGATCATCTCGGCCGCGAACGGCGTCATCCTCGATATGAAAAACGACGGAAACGGGTGGGTGTTGACGGTTTGGATGCCCGAGCGACAGCGACTGAGCTCGCTCTGGGAGTACGCGGAACGGAACGACGTCGGGATCGAGCTGTTGCGTGTGAACCAGTATGCCAGTTTGGAGCGAGCGGACGCGGGAGTGACCGACGCACAGCGACAGGCGCTTCTCGTCGCGCTCGAGACGGGCTACTTCGAGGAGCCGCGCGATGCGACGCTTGGGGACGTCGCGGCCGACCTGGACATCTCTCAGCCCGCGGCGAGCGGGCTCCTCAGGCGGGGGATGAAACGGCTCGTCCTCTCCTCGCTCGTCGATGACGACGAACAGGGTGAATGAGAACCGACTACCCCTCGACGTGCTCCTCCAGGATCCGCTCGGCGTGCTCGGGGGAGGTGGCGAGCTCCCAGCGGACCTTCGCGGCATCGCCGTACGCGAGCGTCTCCTTCAGCTCATCGCGGAGGACGCCGGTGCCGAACCCGACCGTGTTGCCGTCGGCGTCGCCGAGTTCATAGCACGCGTAGCGGTCCGGTGCGCTCCGAACGGTTCCCCGATCGAGGTCGCGCCACGGCTTGTGGAAGCTCATCGGTACGCGTCGAGACCGTCCTCCGGCGGGGCAAGGAGCTCGTAGCTCGCCTCCTGCCACTCGTCCTCGACGAAGACGAACACGCGTCCGCCGGCGACCTCCGGGTCGGCGACGACCTCGTTGCGCTGTCCCTTTCGGCCGACGATGACCCCCGGGAACACCTCCTCGCGTTCGCCGTCTTCAAGAATGACCCGTCCGACGCCGGAGTCGCGAAGGATCTCGTCGTCCGTCTTGTAGTCGTTCACGTAGGTCATCACGCCCTCCGTCTCCGTCGGGTCGGTGACGAGCACATGGGTCTCCTTGCCGGGTCCGGTGATAAAGGATCCCTCGACCGCTTCGGGCACGCCCCGATACAGCGTCGTTCGCCCGTCGAGGTACTCGACGACGACGCCCTCCTCGCGGAGTTCGATACCGATCGACGTGGGTGGGACGTCGCCATGTGCGTGCGTGGACATGTCGGTACGTCCGTCGTCGTCGTTCAAAAGGGACCCGCTCCGCCCGGTGGAAACCCCCGGGCGATGCACCGACGTCGCCCCCGTCGAATATTCGGTCACGATAATCGCGTGGCTATATTTATACGTCGCCACCGTGGAAAGGGGGTATGAAACGGACCCGGCGTGCGGTGCTCGGTGCCGGACTCGTCGCCGGACTCGCCGGCTGTCTCGGCGCGGAAGGGGTACGCTATCCGGACGAGTATGCCGGCGACGCCGCAGTCGATGCGGTCGACGCGCCGGAGAACGACGAAGCGATCGACGCGTCCGCGGACGACGGTCGGGACAACGAGGCGCTCGCGGAGGCGACCCGCCGTGTCGTCGACGACGCCCTCTGGTTCGCGACGGAGTACCCGGAGGCCGTCGAGACCTATCTCGAGGCGGTGGGTGGTGTCGTCTCCGAGATCGATGCCGTACGTGAGGCCGTCGAGGAGGACGAGGCGGTCGACGTCGAACAGGCGGAGGGACTCGAGGCCGTCGGCATGGCCGCCGCCGAGACCGCGGGCGACGCGCTCGAACCACACTTCGGACCCCGAGGGCGGATCGAACAACGAACCGAGCGACACGTGACGGTCCTCAAGGAGTTCGCGAGACGCGACGACGTCGACCGCTTCCTCGAGGAGATCGATCGGATGCGACGGACGTTCGGTGGGATGGCCACGGACGCCTATGTCGACGAACAGTTCTCCCGCGATCCGATACACAATCGGCTCCTCAACCGCATGCTGTACCCGCTGCCGGTGGACAGTGACGACCGACGGGAGGTTCGCGAAGGGACGCTCATCGAGCTGGCAGTCGCGAGCGAGGGGCTTACCACATACGTCGGCTTACCGTACGACGACGAGTTCTCACGCGAGCAGCGACCCCGGATCTATGGCAGCCCGATAGGCGGCGACCGGCGCGAGGAGATCCGGGCTCGATTCGGGCCGGTGGTCAGACCCGGGGACCGGACCGCCGAACTCTTCGTCGTCTTTGCCGAGCGACCGCAGCCGGATGAGGACCCGGACGAGGTGTTCGAGGGCTGGCCGGAGGATCTCGATGGAGTTCCCGTCTACGTTCAACGCTATCCGGACGCGGAGACCGCCGCCGATCACCTCGATGCGATCGCCGTCGACGCCCGTACCGAGGACGATGAGCCGATCGATCCGGGCGTCAGTCGAACCGAAGGTCCCGACGCGGCGACACACTGGCATCGGATCTACCATCACGAGGCGCAGGGGGAACGGTACGCGTTCGACGAGCACGCCGGTGTCCAGTACGGCTACGTCGTTCGCGCGGGCGAATTCCTTTTGCCCACCGGATTCTCCGGGGATGCGTGGGAGGAACGCGCCGGCTGGCAGGGACCGCTCGCCGATGGATGGGTGGTGACCTGATGCGAGTCGCAGAGACCGGCCTCCTCGTGACGTGCTTCGCGATCATCGGCGCCGGCGTCGGCCTCGTCGGGGTCGTCACGACCGGCTGGGTTGAGACCGCCTTCGCGGCCGAAGCGACCGGGGACGCCGAACGATTTGGGCCGATCTTCGTCGCCCAGTTGTACCTCTCCGTCACCGCGGCGGCGCTCGTCGGGGCACCGCTCGTCGCCGGCGTCCTCGGCATGCTCGTCGGCTCCCGGGCGTACGATGCTCGGGAGGCGGCGTCGACCTGTGGGGTCGGCTCGGGCGTCGGCGCGCTCGGCTACGGCCTGATCGTGATCGGGCTCGTCGTCGGATCCCAAGGTGCGGCGGCCGACCAGGCGTACGGCTTTTCGGACGCGCTCGGCGCCCTCGCGGCGACGACGGTGGGATCCGGCGTCGTCGGTGGAATGACCGGCATGCTCGGAGCGTGGGTCGGATGACGGGAAAAGACCGTATGGATGTGACAGAAATGGATGACGAGAACGGGATCGAAGCGACTTCCGAAACCCCGAAGCCGGTGTATTCGGCGTCGACACGGCTGAGTCGCCGGCGGCTGACCGCGCTGGCGATCCCGATCGCGCTCGCGGGCTGTTTCGAGGAACCGGAACCCGCTCCCGGGGAGCCCGACGATCCATCGGACGACACTGGGGGGAACGGAGATGATGACGACGGAACCGACGCGAACGGGGCGGATGACGACGATGGCGACGATGGCGACGATGACGACGATGGCGACGATGGTGACGATGACGGCGATGACGGCGATGACGACGATGGAGAGCCAACCCCGGATCGGGTCGATCCCGAGGACGCCGGGGTGACCGTCACGGAGGCGACGGTGACGGACGTGACCGAATGCAACACTCGGACGATCATCACGGCGGAGCTCGAGGTTGAAAACACCGGCCGGTTCGAGTACGGGATCCTCGAGTTCCGCGTCGACGCGTACAAGACGCGTCCGAACGATCCGTCACGGGAGCCGGTCGGATTCGAATACCGCAGGGCGCGCTTTGGGCCCGGGGATCGGTTCTCCGATGGGGACGAAACCGTCTCCGTCGAGGTCGATATTCGAAGCCGGGACGGCGCGATGCGTGCGGACCCGAACTGGTACGACGTTGACGCTGCCGTTCGTCACGCGGAGCCGAGCGACGGGTGAGCCGGGACCGGCCCACGACTGACCTTCGTGCGGGCGGCACGCTCGGCCGGGACCGCCAACTCTTTGAGGTCGCTTAACGGCGTGCGTGTATGGAGGGACGGGCCGCCGCGCTCGGCGCGGGAACCGTGTTGAACGCGCTGGCGACGGGCACCGGCGCCGCGTTCGGCATCGACGTCGAGACGCGCGCTCGGGTCGAACTCGACCCGAACGCGGCGACGAACGGCGTCGAAGGGACTATCGCTGGGGCCCCGGACGCGGACACGACGCTCATCGAGCGCTGCGTCGCACTCGCGACCGAGCGGTGGGGCGACGGCGAGGGTGGCACGGTCGAAACCGAAAGCGACGTGCCGCTCGCCGCCGGCCTCAAGAGTTCGAGCGCCGCCGCCAACGCGACCGTGCTCGCGACCTGTGCCGCACTCGGTTTGACCGTCGGCGACGACGCTGGTGATCCGGCGGTCGACGTCACCCGTATCGACGCATGTCGTCTCGGCGTCCGCGCTGCCCGCGAGGCGGGAGTCACCGTCACCGGCGCGTTCGACGACGCGAGCGCCTCGATGCTCGGCGGGATCTGTCTCACCGACAACACGAACGACGAACTCCGCTCGCGCGAGCCGGTCGAGTGGGACGTGCTCGTTTGGACGCCGCCCGAGCGCGCCTACAGCGCCGATGCCGACGTGGACCGGTGTTCGGCCGTCGCGCGGATGGCCGACCTCGTCGCCGACCTCGCCGCTACCGGCCGCTACGTCGAGGCGATGTCGGTGAACGGCCTGGCGTTCTCGGCCGCGCTCGGTTTCGATCCGGACCCGGCCGTCGAGGCGATGCCCGACGTCGCTGGCGTCTCGCTGTCCGGGACCGGGCCGAGCGTCGTCGCCGTCGCCGAGCCCGAAAACCCCGACCACGACCTCGACGCCGTCGCCGACCGCTGGAGCGAGCGTCCCGGAACGCTTCGGCGGACGGCGACGCGGAACGATGGGGCGCGAGTCATCGATGGGCCCGCCACCGAGACGAACACACAGACCGATACACCATGAGCACTGACCAACCCAACCCCGAGGAGATGACGCTCGACGAACTGCGCGCGGAGATCCAGGAGATCGACCGCGACATCGTCGAACTGATCGCCCGTCGAACGTACGTCGCCGACACCGTCGCCGCGGTCAAAAACGAACGGGATCTCCCGACCACCGATGAGGGCCAAGAGGAGCGCGTGATGGATCGGGCCGGTGAGAACGCCGAGCGGTTCGATCTCGACGCCAACCTCGTGAAGGCGGTCTTCCGGCTTTTGATCGAGTTGAACAAGGTGGAACAGCGACAGTCACGGTGATTTTTCGTCCGACCCGGTGATGCCGTTCGTATGCGTCTGTCGTCAGTCCACCCTGCGACTTCACCGCCCGTCCAGACAGAACCGCCGGGACGCGGACGCTTTTGAGGCGGCCGATCGATCCACAGCCATGGTCGAGACAGACGTCGTCGTGTTACGACAGAAGATACACGGGCTCTCCGCGCCGGATCTCGCGGAGACGATCCGCGAGCGGCTTCCGGAGTTGGACGTAGCGTTCGCGAGGACGCCCGCCGAGGAGCGTGAGCTGCTCGAAACCGCACGGATCGCGGTCGGGTTCTCCATCGATGAGGCGGCGTTGGCGGACGCCGAGAACCTCGAACTCTTCGCCTGCGTCTACGCCGGGACCGGCCACCTCCCGCTTGACGCCTTCGAGAAACACGGGGTCGCCCTCACCAACGCCTCGGGCGTCCACGGGCCGAACATCGCCGAGTACGTGATCGGCGCGATGATCGGCCACGCCCGGGAGTTCTATCGGGCACAGCGCCAGCAGGACCGACGGGAGTGGCGAAGCTTTCCGACCACGGAGCTGCAGGGCTCCACCGTCGTCATCGCCGGTCTGGGTGCGATCGGGGAGGCGATCGTCGACCGGCTCGACCCGTTCGACGTCCACACCGTCGGGGTTCGATACTCGCCCGAAAAGGGCGGACCGACGGACGAGGTGTACGGCTTCGAGGAGTTCCACGAGGCGATCATCGACGCCGAGTTCGTCGTGCTCGCCTGTCCGCTCACCGAGGCGACGGCGGGGCTCGTCGACGGCGACGCGTTGTTGACGATGCGTCCGGATGCCGTGTTGATCAACATCGCCCGCGGGGGGGTCGTCGATACCGACGCGCTCGTCTCCGCGCTCCGCAGCAACCGTATTCGCAGCGCCGCACTCGACGTGACCGATCCAGAGCCGCTTCCGGAGGATCACCCACTGTGGGGGCTCACGAACGTCACGATCACCCCACATAACGCCGGGCACACGCCGGCGTATTTCGACCGGGTGACCGATATCCTCGCCGAAAACGTCGACCGGCTTTCCGCGGGCGAGGATGACCTTCGGAACCGCGTGCGGTGATGACGCTTCGAAACCGCGTGTGGTGACGGCGCCCCCAAACCGAGCCCGGAGACGGCCGAGTAGTCGCTGGCTCCCCGGCCCCACACCGTGTCGGCGCCAGCGGAACTAAGTCGATTGCGCACAATCTAGATGCATCCAATGGTCGATATTCCGGACTCGCTCCGTACCGTCTTTACCGCCACCGTCGAGGAGGACGAAGACGGCTTTACCGTCGATGTACCCATGAACGAGGTCGAAAACGGGGTCCTCGTTCCCGGCGAGACGTATCGCGTTGCGATCCTCGATGGGGGGTCAACGATGGGTGGATTGACGGCGGAACCGTCGGATCAACGGGCCGGCGATCCGGCCGATACGCGCTCGGAACCCGCTTCGGACCCATCCGCTGGATCGCGTAGCACCGCCACGGATCCGGGCCCACCGGTCGAGGAGGGAGAGATTCGCGAGGTCTCGGTCGAGTCGATCGGCGATCAGGGCGACGGGATCGCGAAGGTCGATCGCGGCTACGTGGTCATCGTCCCGGGCGTCCAGCCGGGGGATCGACCGACGGTGGAGATCGAGCGTGTCCGGCCGAACGTCGCGTTCGCCAGCGTCGTCGAGGGAGGTCTCGAACAGCGCTGACGGACGACGCCGCGTAATGAAACGGGACACCACGTGACGGAACCGATCACGAGCGAGCGGTTTAACGTCGGATTCGAGCGATGCTTCGAGGGCGACGCGCTCACCGTCGGTCTCGGCCTCCCGCTCACCGGCGTGCGGCGCGACACCGCACCGGTGGCGGCGGAGTTGCACCTCGCGACCCGGGCGGAGGCGCTCGGCTTCGACGCGCTTTGGATCCGCGACGTGCCGACGTACTGGCCGCGCTTCGGCGATGCCGGCGGCGGGCTCGCCCCGTGGCCCCTGCTCGGCGCGCTCGCCGCGCACACCGACGAGGTCGCACTCGGCACATCGAGCGTCGTCCTCCCGCTTCGGCACCCGATCCACGTCGCGGCCTCGGCGGCGACGGTCGACCGGATCTCAGCGGGACGGCTCGTGTTGGGCGTCGCCTCCGGGGACCGCGAACCGGAGTACGCCGCCTTCGATGTCGACCCGGCGGAACGGGGCGCCGCCGTTCGGGAGTCGATGGAGGCGATCCGCGCCTGCTGGCGGGGATCGTTCCCGGACGTTACGGGACGTTGGGGAAGCCTGGACGGCGAGCTCGACGTCCTCCCGAAGCCACATGCCGGCACGATTCCGCTGTTGCCGACTGGGAACGCGAGACAGTCACGCGAGTGGATCGCCGAGCACGGCGACGGCTGGCTCTTTTATCACCTGCCGGAGTCGACGCTCGAATCGTATCTCGACTCGTGGCGGGCGCTCGCCGGCGAGAAGCCGTTCGTTATCGCCGTCCGTGTCGCGTTCGCGGATGACCCGGAAGCGGAACCCGAACCGCTTCATCTCGGTTATCGGGCGGGCGTCGAATGGTTTCGCGGCTACTTCGACCGGCTGGAGGCGATGGGGCTCGATCACGTCATCGTCGGGCTCGAAGGCGACGACCCAGAAGCCGCGATGGCGACGTTCGCGGACGCGATCCTTGCGGATCGTTGACGCTGCACGTGGAAGGTCGCCTGTGACCTGACGGATCGGAAACGACCATTCTCAGGCGGCCGCACCGACGTGTGGCTTCACCGCGCGCACGATCGCGTCGACGTCGTAGTCGTCCTCGGTCTTGTCGAAGACGACCTCGCCGTCGACGCGGACGATGAAGATCCCGTCGTCGCCGGTGACGAGTGCGACCTCCTCGACGCCCTCGCCGAACTGTTCGAGGACCGCCCGCGCGACGTCGTTCGCTCGATTCAACATCCCACACGGCACGCAGTATTCGACCTCGACTCGCGTCATACTCGACGATCGTGTCCGCTCGGTATATAAGGTGTTCCCGAAGCGATCATCTCCGACCACGGATCCCCGGTCGCCAGAGCAGCAGCGCGACCGTGATCAGAAACACCGCCGTCGAGAGGTCATAGGAGGCGTCGAGCGCGGTCGCCGCGAGCAGCCCGGTTCCACCGAATATCGCGGAGCCGATCATCGCGAGGATCGGGAGGGTACACGAGATACACGAAAACAGCCCGAGGATCCCGGCAGCGAGCGACCCCGAGGCCTCCAACACGGCGATATATATCAACTTCGCTAACGCGAGATAGCCGAGCACGTACGCCGGCATCACGATGACGGTGAGCCACGGGCCGGCATGCACCAACGCGGGACCCCACCCCGGTGGCAGCCACGCGATCCGGGTGTTGACCGCGTGGTCGGGGACGCCGGTGGCGACGAGCCCCGCGAAGAAGGCGAGCAGCGCGAAGTAGCTCGCGGCGATCGTCAGCGCCCGCCGGCGCGTCTCGAACCCGTACCCCGACGGGATCTGCACCTTCCAGAGGACGAGCACGGAGACGTTCACCCAGATCAGCCCGTAGGCGACGTATCGCGGGGTCGACGGGAACGACCCGAGCGCGGCGTAGTAGCCGACCACCGCGACGAGCTGGAGGTTGAGAACGAACGCCGCGATCCCGAGCGTCCGAAGCGAGGGGGCCGCCTCGCGGACGCTGGTCACGAGGTCGGAGACGTGTTCGGTGATCGTTGAGGTAGCCATTCGAAATCGTTGGATGGGTGGGATGGCTGCTGGCCGGTTCGTCCGATCAGATCATGATGGCATCGATGACGAGCGCGTCGATGACGACGGCGAACAGCAGGAGCCCGAGGTAGGCGTTCGAGGCGTGGAACGCGCGGAACGCGGCTGCCTCCGTCCGCTCGTAGTGCAGCCGGACGACCATCCAGAGGAAGATCGCCCCGAGGGCGACGCCGACGGCGGCGTACAGCCCGCCGAGCGGCTCGGCGACGAGCGCGAGCACCGCGGCGGCCACGAGCGTCGCGCCGAGGTACCAGATGATGTGCCGGCGGGTGGCCGTCTCACCGTGGACGACCGGCATCATCGGGAAGCCGCCGCGCTCGTAGTCGTCCTTGTACGCCAGCGCGAGGTTATAAAAGTGCGCGGGCGTCCACAGGAAGATGACGAGCGCGAGCAACAGCCCTCCGCCGCCGAGTTCGCCGGTCACCGCCGCCCAGCCGATGAGCGCCGGGAGCGCGCCGGCCGCGCCGCCGAGGACGGTGTTCTGTACCGTGTTCGGTTTCAACACGAGGGTGTAGACGACGCTATAAAAGAGGATGGCGAACAGCCCGAGCGCGGCCGTGAGGACGTTCACCGTCAGGAACAACCCGACCGAAAGGGCCGTCAACAGGAGGCCGAACGCGACCGCCCGGGGGACGGGAACGAGGTCGGTCGCCAGCGGGCGGTCGCTGGTTCGCTGCATCCGTTTGTCCACGTCGCGTTCGAGGACGTGGTTGAACGTCCCGGAGGCACCGATCGCGAGCGAGCCGCCGACGAGGGTCGCCGCGACCGTGGCGGGGGTGAACCCGGGGCCGCCAGCGAGCGCCATCGCCGCGGCGGCGACGAGACAGAGCAGCCACATGAGCCGTGGCTTCATCAGCCGGAAGTACGCGAATACGGTCGCTTTTAAGCGGGGGATCGTCGCGGTCGGGATCGGTGCCTCCGGGGCCTCCTCGGCCGGCGGGAGGTGATCCGTACCGGGCTCGAAGTCGCCCGGCGCGTCGTCGGGCGTCCCGGTTTCGCCCTCCAGCCACCACGCGAGCGCGGCGATGACGCCGGCGAAGATGACGACGCCGACGAGGAGGTGCGCGGAGCCGAGCGCTGCCGGCAGCCAGCCGGTTGCCGTGAGCGCACCGAGACCGGCCTGGACAGGGAAGAGAACGAGCGCAAGCGTGAGCGCCAGCCGGACCCGGCGTGGCTCTTGATTTCGCCACGCGAGGGCCGTCGAGACGACGACGAGGAGACCGACGGCGACGGCGAGCGCCCGGTGGCCGAGCGCGACCCACCCCGCACGCTCCGTGGGTAACGCGTAGCCGTCGCCACAGGCCGGCCAGCCCGTACACGCGGCGGCCGCCTCGGCCATCGAGGTGGTCGCACCGACGATGAGGAGGAGATAGACGCCCATCGCGGTCGACGCGAGGACTGCCGGATATCGGTCAGGGATCGACACTGAGTATGGATTAGGGATCGGTCCATATAGCTTCCGCGCTTCCGCGCGGTGTCGAAACGCCGATACCGGGAGGCGCCCACCGACCGGCGGCCGGCCCTATCCCGTCGTCCCGTCGATGCTCCGGCGGTCGAGAACGCGGTCGATGATGTCGCCGGTCGAGAGCACCTCGCCGTCACGGGGCTCCCTCGCGGTGGCCCGCTCGACCCGACAGCGGAGTCCACGGTCGGCGAGCGCGTCCGCGATGGCCGCCTCCTCGTGATGTTGGTCGTAACCGAGAACGACGACGTCGGGGTCGATCCGCTCGATGGGAACGAAGATATCCTCCGGGTGGCCGAGGTGGGCCTCGTCGACGACTTCGAGGGCGGCGATCATATCCCGTCGCTGTTCCGCCGGCAGGATCGGTTTCGCCTTGTGCGTGATGTTCACGTCGCGGGCGACGATCACGTGGAGTTCGTCGCCGTATTCCGCCGCGTCCCGCAGGTAGTGGACGTGGCCGGGATGGAGCAGATCGAAGGTTCCCTGCGCGACGACCCGGGTCCCGCTCATCGCAACCACGAGAGGAACCCGCCGCGTTTCGCATCGTCGCTGCCGGTACCGTCCCGTCCGTCCTCGTCGCCGTTTCGTTTCCGTTCGTCGTCGTTCCGTCCGCCCTCGCCGCCGTCACGGGTCGGGTCGTCCGGCTCGACGACACCCCGTTCGTATCCCTCCTCGATGAGTTCGCGGTCGATGTCCTCCTGGGTGAAATCGAAGAAGTGCTGATCGGGGACCTCGACGTCGAGCACCTCGAGCGTCCGTGGACGGCCGTCGTTATCGAACGCCTTCCAGTCGCCCCATCCGTACGGCGCCCCGACGATGATGTGTACCTCGCCCTGCCCGAACGTCGCGAGGTCGGCCGCGCTCGGCCGCAGCGCCCCATTCGGGTGGGAGTGAACCGACCCGACCGAGCGCATGTCGTTCGGCTTCATGTGCGAGCGGACGCTCGCGCTCACCGGATTCGATTCGGTGCCGGGAATGACGAGTACGTCGGTGATGACGTGGCCCTCCCGGTCGATGTCGAGCTTTCGCGCGTCGTCCGCGCGAAGGAACCCCATGTACTCGTTGGGATGAGTCTCCTCGCTGGCTTCGAGGATGAACTCCATGGTCTCCCGGGCGATCCCGAGGAGCTCGTTCGACCGGAACAGTCGCATACCTCGAAGAAGTCGCCGTCGCCTCATAGGGGTTCCGGACGGGCGGTAGGGATGACCGCCCGCCCGATCGACACCGGCGCTGCCGCCGAGGCACCGGCGAAACGCAAGAGAACAGCCTTAAAACCGGTCGTTCCCGACTACTGGTGTATGAGTGAACCATCCGCCGGGGATTCCGGCACGCGGGGCGATTCGAGCCCCGAACCCGAAGCCACGACGGCCGAGGGGGCGACCGCCGGGGAGGCGTCCACCGATCGGCCGGTCGTCTACGACTTGGCACCCGACTGCACCCTCGCCGACGTCGAAACCGACGCGTGCTATCACGCCGAGGTCAACGGCGTCGTCGACTACGGCGTCTTCGTCGACGTCTCCGACGTCGTCTCCGGGCTCATCCACGAGTCGAACCTCGACGGCGAGTACGCGGTCGGCGACCGGTTGATCGTTCGATTGACCGACGTCAGGGAGAACGGCGATATCGCCTTCGACGACGAGACGTTCGCCGACTACACGACCGAGACGGTCGAACACGAGCCCGACGTTTCCCGTGTTCGCGGGCTCTCGCCGGGTGCGGAGGTCACCGTCGAGGGGGAAGTCGTGCAGGCGAAACAGACCGGCGGCCCGACGATCTTCGGCGTCGCGGACGCGACCGGCGTGATCGCCTGTGCGGCCTTCGCCGAGGCGGGCGTCCGGGCGTACCCGAGCGTCGAGGTCGGCGATATGGTCCACGTCGCGGGGACGGTGGAGACCCGCGGGGACGCCCTCCAGCTTGAGGTCGATTCGTTGAAGCCGCTCGCCGGCGACCGCGCCGCGGAAGCCCGCGAGCGCTACGAGGCGGCCCTCGACGAACGCGCCGAGCCGGCCGCGATCGACCCGCTCGTCGAGTGGGAGGCGTTCGAGCCGATCCATGCGGACCTCCGCGATCTGGCCCGACTGCTCCGTCGAACCGTTCTCGCCGGCCGACCGATCCGAGTCCGGCATCACGCCGACGGCGACGGCATGTGTGCGGCCATTCCCGTCCAGCTCGCGCTCGAACGGCTCGTCCGCGACGTGCATGAGGATCCGAAGGCACCCCGACACCTCTTCAAACGGCTGCCGAGCAAGGCCCCCTTCTACGAGATGGAGGACGTGACCCGCGACCTCAACTTCGCGCTCGCGGGACGGGCCCGACACGGCCAGAAGCTTCCGTTCCTCCTGATGCTCGATAACGGCTCGACGGAGGAGGACGTCCCGGCCTACGAGAACCTCACCCATTACGACATCCCCATCGCGGTGGTCGATCATCACCATCCCGACCCCGAGGCGGTCGGGCCGCTGCTCGATGCACACGTCAACCCGTACCTCCACGGGGAGGACTACCGGATCACGACGGGCATGATGTGTGTCGAGTTGGCCCGGTTGATCGACCCCTCGCTCACCGAGGAGTTGGAACACGTCCCCGCCGTCGCCGGCCTCTCGGACCGCTCGAAGGCGGAGGTCATGGATGACTACATCGCGCTCGCCGCCGAGGCGGGCTACGAACAGGACGACCTGCTCGACATCGGCGAGGCGCTCGATTACGCCGCCCACTGGCTGCGCTATTCGGAAGGAAAGACGCTCGTCAACGACGTCCTCAACGTCGGCTGTGACGACCCCGACCGCCACGAGGAGCTCGTGGCCTTCCTCTCGGAGCGCGCCGCTCGCGACGTCGACCGCCAGCTCGACGCGCTCGACGCGCACGTCGAACACGAGCGACTCGCCTCCGGTGCGCACCTCTACCGGATCGATCTGGACGAGTACGCCCGCCGGTTCACCTATCCCGCGCCCGGGAAGACGACCGGCGAACTCCACGACACCCGCGTCCAGGAGACGGGTGACCCGGTGATCACCATCGGCTACGGCCCCGATTTCTGTGTGTTGCGCTCCGACGGCGTCCGGCTCGATATCCCGACGATGGTCACCGAGTTGAACGAGGAGTTGCCCGAGGCGGGCGTCTCCGGTGGCGGTCACCTCGTCGTCGGCTCGATCAAGTTCGTGAAGGGTCGCCGTGAAGCCGTGCTTGAGGCGCTCATCGAGAAGATGGCCGAAGCCGAGATAGACGAGTCGCTCTCGGCGGCGACCGCGCTCGACGACTGAGGCGTTCGGTTCGTTTTCGGGCTCATCGCTGACCTCGATAGGTGCCGGAAAGCTACTTGCAGTTCCCACCGGAAGGGGCGGTATGTACGAGCGGATCCTCGTTGCGACGGACGACAGCCCCGAAGCCGATGTCGCAGTCGATCAGGCGATTGGCCTCGCTGAAGCGGAGGGTGCCTCTCTCCATGCCCTCTTCGTCGTTGATCGACGATTCGACCGCACCGAGGCGATGAGCGAGCCGTTCGTTCAGGCGGGCGACACAGCGTTACGGGAGGTAGAGGTTCGTGCCGCTGAACGGGGCATCGACGTGACGACGACGCTTGAACGGGGCGATCCCGCCGAAACGATCCTCACGTACGCGGAGTCGATGGACGCGGACCTCATCGTGCTCGGTGGAAAACGCCCCTCGACCGCGAAGCGGTTCTTCATCGGTGACGTCACCGAGAGGGTCGCCCGTCACGCGTCCACATCGGTCCTTATTGTGCGGGAATAACTAGCGGCTCACCCCCTCGTATCAGGCTCCAATGGAAGGCGTTCGGAACCGACGACTTCGTACGCCATGTCCGATGAGAGAATTGGATAGCCGCAGGTCTCGGCAGTAGCGGCGTGAAAGGCGTCGAATGGGGTCAGCCCTTCCTCGTAGTAGTGAACTGCCTTTAAAACGATCTGGCGTTCTTCATCGGTCCGGACGGGAACGATATCGAGCATATTCGCGACCAGTCGCGGGTAGTCGTATTCGTACCGTTCCCGGATGAGCAGCAGTTCAAGATACGAGAACGGAGAGGTGACGACATCATGGCTTTCAAGAGCCTCCTCAGCCCGTCCTTTGAGCCAGTCGGAATTTTTCACCAGTGCAATAACGAAATCAGTCTCCACGAAGACCGTCATTCACTGGCGTCCCCTGCCTCACCCGTCGCCCGTTCGAGGTCCGCTTTCGCTTCGTTTTGAGCCTGTTCGAGCGCGTCTTTTTTGAGTGCCTCGACCGACGTACCCTCAAAGGCATCACCGGCTGCTTCCCGAACTGCCCGTAGTGGGTCCTCTTCGATCGGGATGAGTTCGAGTCGATCGTCGTATTCGACAATGTGAAACTTTTCTCCGTATTTTTGCCGTAGCTCGGAAGACAGATAGAGACGTCCGTGCGAGTCCGTTTCGACTGACATAGTGTTCCCTTGTTTTGGAGCAGACAAATATTTTATCCCATGAATTAGTGATCTTTCCCATAGCTGAACGTGACACGAGTCACTTCTCAGGCTACACCCCCCAAAACGCGACGATCCCGAGCGTCGTGACGACCGTCAACAGCAACTGGAGGGGCGCGCCGACGCGGAAGAAGTCCGTGAACTTGTAGCCGCCGGGCCCGTAGACCATGAGGTTCGTCTGGTAGCCGATGGGCGTCATCATCGCCGTCGAGGCGGCGAAGGTGACCGCGAGCACGAACGAAAACGGGTCGGCACCGATCGCGTTGGCCGTGTCGATGGCGACGGGGATCATCAACACGACGCTCGCGTTGTTGCTCACGACGTTGGTGATGAGCGCGGTGAACAGGTAGAACGCGCCGAGGAGGACGACCGGCGAGAGGCTCACGCCGTAGACGACGATGACGCTCGCGAGCCACTCGGCGGCTCCCGTCCGCTCCATCGCGACGCCGAGCGGGATGAGCCCGGCGAGCAGGACGATCACGCTCCAGTCGACCGACGGGTAGACCTCCTCGGGTTTGACACAGCCCGTCGCGACCATCGCGACGATGCCGCCGAGCGCGCTGATCAGGATGGGGACGATCTCGAGCGCCGCGAGCGCGACGACCGCGACCACGATCCCGATCGCGAGGGGCATCTTCGAGTAGCGGAAGTCGGGGAGGGTGAGCTCCTGGGCGACGATGAAGTCGCGGTCGTTGGCGAAGCGCTTGACGGTGGTTTCGGTCGCTTGGATCAGGAGCGTGTCGCCCGCCCGAAGTCGGCGCTCGTCCATCCGCGCGTGGATGATCTCCCCGCCGCGGCGGATCGCGAGCACCGTCGCGTCGTATCGCTGCCGGAAGTTCAGCGTCTCGAGGGTCTGTCCGAGTACCGACGCCTCCGGCGAGATGACGACCTCGACGAGCCGCTGGTCGGTGACCGGCTCCAACTCGTCGTCCTCGACGCGAAGCTGGTCCTCGTCGACCTCGGCGTCCGGGGCGAGTTCGAGCCCCTCCGACTCGATGAACGTGAGCAGGCTCTCCTGATCCGTCCGCAACACGAGGACGTCACCGGCGCGGATCTCCTTGCGGGCGAGCGGCTCGCTGAACACCTGCTTGTTCCGGACGAGTTGGACGATGTCGGCTTCGACTTTGAGCTCGGCGAGTCCGTCCGGGACGGTCTTGCCGATGAGCCGTGAGTCCTCCGTCACGACCACCTCCGTCAGGTACTCCGTCATCTCGAAGCCCTCGATCAGCTCGTCGCTCATCTTGATCCGCTCGGGAATGAGCAGCCGCCCGACCGTCATGAGGTAGATGATCCCGGTGACGAGCACGAGGAGGCCGAGCTGGGTGAACTCGAACATCGAGAAGGGGCGGCCGATGAGCCGTGCGGAGACGTCGCTCGCGAGGATGTTCGTGGAGGTGCCGATGAGCGTGAGCATCCCGCCGAGCATCGCCGTGTAGGAGACCGGGATGAGCAGCTTCGACGGGGAGATGCCGGTCTTCCGTGAGAGCGTGTTCACCATCGGGATCATCACGGCGACGACCGGCGTGTTGTTGATGAACCCGGCCGTCCCCCCGGAGAGCCCGAGGACGGCGAGCAGCTGTTTGAACGGGTTGGAGCCGTAGCGCTCGGCGATCTGTGTCCCGATGATGTTGATAAGTCCCGAGCGGCGGATCCCCTCGCTCAGGACGAACATCGCGAGGACGGTGACCGTCGCGGAGCTGGCGAAGCCGCCGACGCCCGTCGCGGGATCGATCTGCGTCCACGGTTCGAGCACGACGAGCGCGACGAGCACGGCGATCGCGACGATGTCGATCGGGACCGGTTCGGTGATGAAGAGGACCAGCGCGAGCGCGATGATCGCAAAGATGACCAGGATCTCCGTGGTGAGCGGGGGGATCTCCCCGCCGGCCTGTACCACGAGAGATGCGTCCATAGATACCCTCGAATGGAGGCGGCGATAAAAATCCTCCCGAAGCGATCGGATGGTGGATGTGAAACCAGCAGGCCAGCCGCTTTTAAAGCAGCGGACGGTTATATAAAACGGCTCTGTTGAAATCCTTCTGATTTGATATATTTCGGCTCGGTTGCGGTCAATACAGGGGACGCAGCTATCGATCCCGGACTCGATCGGCCGTTTATAAATCCCACCAACCGGGTGGTGAGACGATATATAATCCAGTCCATGGCGGTCGGCGCGCTCCGGTGAGCGCCCGGAGGGCGCGAACCCGAGCGCGAGGAAGCCCACGGCTGGCGTACCGCCAGCCGTGGCGAGGCTGGGGAGGCGTGAGGCTGCGGTGCAGGGACGTTCAAGTGCGGGGGAAGATAGCGGCGATGGTGGTCGATCCTCTTTCGCCACTCCACGGAATGGTCCGGATCAGCGTGCTACTTATAAACAGCTACACAACTCCTCAGCACCGTTTATAAATAGCCCGAGCAAACAACCGCTCAATTCGCACGCTCCAGCGACCGGCTGTTTCAGCCCATAACACGCCTTATAAACTGGATGAACGCCGGCCACCGCCGACCGCAACCGCCTTACTCCGCCCGGCCGGCCACACGAGCATGCAACCCACAGGGGACCTCCGCGACGACGCCGTCCACGTCGCCGGCGACGCCCGCCAGCGGTTCTACGACTCCCGGGGATACGGCCGGCCGGTCGCGGGCAACGAGATCGCCCTCTCGCGCGTCGAGGCCGCCCACCTGCTCTTCCGCGGCGACCTCTCCGGCATCACCCTCCCCGACGGCGACACGGTCGGCTTCGAGCGGTTCTTCGCCGAGAGCGCGGCCGCGGGCGACCGGTTCGCGGTCCGGTATCTCGTCTTCGCGGACCTTCGCGACAGGGGCTTTTATCTCTCGCCCGTCCGCGACGGTTGGCCCGGCGGGGAGCACGCGGGGGCGGACGCCACCGACCTGATCGTATATAAACGCGGCTCGACGCCCGACACCGGTGCGGTCCGGTATCCCGTACAGGTCGTCGGCGAGCGCGAGTCGATCCACATAGCCGGCCTCGCCGGTCGGACCCTCGCGATCGTCGACGAGGAGAGCGACATCACCTACTTCGACGCGAACGAGGCCGACGTTTCGGGGACGACGGCGTACGAGCCGCCGTCGACGCTCACGGGCGTGTTGCTTTCGGACCGGGTGATCGTCTGGGACGCGCCCGACGCCCTATATAAAGAGGGCTTCTACGGCCGCCCGCTCACGGGTCGAGCGGCCGAGGTGGAGGGGGCGCTCCAGCTCTCGCTCGTGGAGGCCGCCGCGCTCGCCGCTGACGGGGTCCTCTCGCTTTCGCGGTCGGTGGTTGGTGATGATGCGGTCGGCGTGGAAGGGTCCGACCGCACCGCCGCGACCGCGGCGATCGTCGCCCGCGGCCGCGACGTGGAGGGGGACCGGTTCGACCGTCGGCTCGCGGTCTATCGTCGTCTCCGCGAGCGCGACGTGGTCCCCAAGACGGGATTTAAATTCGGCGCGGACTTCCGGACCTATCTCGACGTCGAGACCGTGGAGGACCTCCCACACTCCGAACACCTCGTCCGCGTCGTCGCACCCGATCACGTCCTCTCGCCGCGGGAGCTCTCGCTCGACGTCCGGCTCGCCGGCGGCGTTCGCAAGGCGCTGGTATTTGGGATCGTGGACGTGGACGACGGAGGTGTCTGGCCCGACGGGACGATCGAGTGGCTGTCGGTGGGCCGGCTGACGCCGTGAAATCGACTGGCTGTCGCTTGATCGGCTGACGCCGTGAAAGCGGCTTGCGTGGGCGCGGCCACGTATCGTCGCCAGTTTTAAGCCTGCTCACCGTACGGATCGATGAGACGATGTCACTCGCCTTCTGGGCGCTCGTC
The DNA here is from genome assembly GCF_900188065.1 of Halorubrum vacuolatum. Lineage (GTDB taxonomy): Archaea > Halobacteriota > Halobacteria > Halobacteriales > Haloferacaceae > Halorubrum > Halorubrum vacuolatum. The sequence continues at coordinate 333,331 of NZ_FZNQ01000001.1, read as the reverse complement.
GCGCTCGCGACCGTCACCTGCCTGTTCATGGCGTGGTCGTTGGGCGCGAACAGCAACTCGCCCCCGTTCGCGCCCGCGATCGGCGCGAACGTCGTCTCGACGATGCGGGCGGCGTTTCTCATCGGGATCCTCGCGGCCGCCGGCGCGCTGACGCAGGGCGGGGCCATCTCGGAGACGGTCGGCGCCGCGCTGATCGACGGGGTGCAGATCACGCCGCTTGCGGCGGTCTCGGGATTGATCGTGGCCGGCGGGTTCATGACGTTCGGCGTCTACAGCGGCTATCCGGTTCCCGCGGCGTTCGCGACGACCGGCGCGATGATCGGCGTCGGCCTCTCGCTCGGCGGCGACCCCGCATTCGACACGTACCGCCGGCTCGGCACCTTCTGGCTGCTCGTACCGCCCGTCTCCGGCGGGCTCGCGTACGTCACGGCCACGCTGCTCCGCCGGGACGACATCCCGGACACGGTCGCCGTCCCGCTGCTCGCGGGGGTCGTGGCCGGGATCCTCGCGAACGTTCGGCTCGGTGTGATCCCACATCCCGAGCGTGCACAGGGGTCGGTCGCCGAGGCGGTCGCCGCGCTCGTCGGCGGGCCGACCGTGCTCGGTGTCGACGTCGTCGTGATCGGCGTCACCGCCGCGTTCGCGGCCGGCGGGTTTGCCGTGATCCGCCGGCGAATACGGGCGTCCGTCCGCGACGGTATTCGGACGTTCCTCCTCGTTCTCGGGAGCGTCGTCGCCTTCTCCAGCGGCGGGAGTCAGGTCGGGCTCGCGACCGGTCCCCTGGAGAACCTCTACGGCACGGAGCTCGGGCTCCCCGCGATCGTGCTTTTAGGCGTCGGCGCGAGCGGTATCCTCGCGGGCGCGTGGATGGGGGCCCCTCGGCTTCTGCAGGCGACCTCCCGGGAGTACGCACAGCTCGGCCTTCGCCGATCGATCGCGGCGCTCGTCCCGGGGTTCATCATCGCGCAGGTCGCCATCGCGCTCGGGATCCCGATCTCGTTCAACAACATCATCATCTCGGGGGTGATCGGCGGCGGGCTCGCGGCGGGCTCGGCGGGCGTCTCGCGCCGCAAGATCGGCGTCACGATCGCCTTCTGGTTGATCACGCTCTCGACGTCGATCGCGATCGGGTTCGGGCTCTATCGGGCGCTCTCAACGATACTTGGGATCGCGTGAGCGTTCGACTCCCCGGTGGTCGCCAGCACGTGGACGACTCCCCGCGGCCCGACGACGCTCGGTTTATAAGCGAAGGTATCGCGGTTCGGCGGCCAGTCACTGAACGACGGTCACCGTCACGTCGACGTTGCCGAGGACGGCGGTGGTGACGGTACCGAGCAGTCGTCGCGTGATCCGTCCCCGCTTTCCGCTATGGCTGCCCATCACGACGTGGTCGACGTCGTGACGCTCCACGTAGTCGACGATGACGTCGGCGGGGTCGCCGGTCTCGACGACCGTCTCGATCGTCCGGCCCTCGACCGTGGCCCGCTCGCGGGCGCGCTCGACCAGTCGCTCCGCCCGCTCCCGTGCGCCGGCCTCCTGCCCGTCGTCGGACCCCAGGATACCGCCCTCCGCCATGTCGGCGTCCAGGGGCGTGACGACGTTCAACACCGTCACCCGGCAGTCGAAGACGGCGAGTGCGTGTTCCAGTGCGTCCTCCGCCAGCGGCGACCCGTCAAGCGGGACCAACACGTGATCGGGTTCGACTCCCATGCGTGGCGTCGGAGCGGCGACGGCATAAATCACGGCCACGGGTTCCCGGATCGCACTTCACACAGCCCGCGCTCCACCCGTGTCCGTATCGTTCCCACACTCCGTATCGTTCCCACACAAACGAACGGTTTTTGACTCGACCGACGGGAGGATACGTATGACCGAGGAATCCCCCCAAACCGACGGCGGGACCGACCGGGCCGACGAGCCGACCGCGGACGTCGCGCTCGACCCGTGGGGGTCCGCGAGCGTCGGCGACTACGCCGACCTCTTCGCGGAGTTCGGGATCGAGGCGTTCGAGGCGGTCGAAGACGACGTCCCCGACCCGCACTACCTGATGCGCCGCGGCGTCATCTTCGGGCACCGCGAGTACGACGCGGTCGCGAAGGCGATGGCGAACGACGAGCCGTTCGCCGCGCTCTCGGGGTTCATGCCCACCGGCGACCCGCACATCGGCCACAAGCTCGTCTTCGACGAGCTGATCTGGCATCAGGAGCGCGGCGGCGACGTCTTCGGGCTCATCGCCGACCTCGAAGCACACTCGGCCCGCGGGATGTCCTGGCCGGAGATCGACGAACACGCCCGCGACTACCTGCTCTCGCTGCTCGCGCTCGGGTTCGACCCGGAGGATGGAACGCTCTACCGGCAGTCGGACAACCGGGAGGTACAGGACCTCGCGTTCGAACTCGGCGCGAAGGCGAACTTCTCGGAGTTCGAGGCGATCTACGGCTTCGACGGCGAGACGAACATCTCGCACATGCAGAGCGTCGTCACGCAGACGGCGGACATCCTCTACCCGCAGCTCGTGGACGAGCCGAAGCCCACGGTGATCCCCGTCGGTCCCGACCAGGATCCCCACGTGCGATTGACCCGCGACCTCGCCACCCGCGTGCGCTATTTCAAGGTGACCGAGGCGTTCGCCAGCTTCGAGCTGACCGACGCGGAGCGGCAGCTCGTGCGGGCGGCCTACGACGCGCTCGCGGGTGCCGTGGGCGATTCCGAAGACGACGAGACCGACCCCGCGGGCGACGTTCGGTGTGAGGACGCGGCCGAATGGCTGGAGTCGTACGAGCCGCCGGAGCCGTCGGACGATGGAAGCGAGGGGCCCGAGGCGACCCCGCTTGCCGACGCGAAGCCGACCACATTGAAAAAGCTCCGGGCGGCCGGGAAGGAGCCGCTTCGTCCCCGGGTCCGCTTCTTCGACCGCAACGCGACCGACGAGGCGTTCGAGGCGCTGATCGACGCCGTCGAGGGCGAAAAGCGCGTCTTCGAAGGGCACATCGACGCCTTCGACCTCTCACGGGAGGCCGCGGAGGCGCTCGCCCGCGAGGTCGAACTCGACCACGACGGCTTCGGCTTCCGCCAGCCCTCCTCGATCTATCACCGGTTCATGTCGGGGCTCACAGGTGGGAAGATGTCCTCTTCCATCCCCGCGAGCCACATCTCCCTGCTTGATGACCCCGAGGAGGGGTACGAGAAGGTGAAGGCGGCGACGACGGGCGGGCGCTCGACCGCCGAGGAACAGCGCGAACTGGGCGGCGAGGCCGACGAGTGCCCGGTCTACGAGCTGTACGCCTACCTGCTCGCGGGCGACGACGACGGGCTCACCACGGAGGTGTACACCGAATGCGTGACCGGCGAGCGGCTCTGTGGCGGCTGTAAAGAGCAGGCGGCAGAGCTCATGCGGGAGTTCCTTGCGGACCACCAGGAGAAACGTGCGGAGGCTGAGGAACTGCTCGCGGATCTCGACATCGACCTCGACTCCGATCGACGTGGGACGGGCGGAGAGCACTGAGGGCCTCGAATTAAGAACGGCCGTGCCGAAGGGACGGTATGTCCCCCGAGGATTCCGATCCGGCCACCGACGCGGAGACGATTTCATCGGCCACGCCGGACGCGGAGACGACCACAGCGGAGGCCGACGACCGCAACGTCTTCGGCGGCGAACTCGCGCCTTGCAGCCACGACCCCGAGACCGGCTACCTTCGCGACGGCCACTGCCGCGACGTCGATGGCGACGTCGGTGAGCACACGCTCTGTGCGGTCGTCACCGCGGAGTTCCTTCGATACAGTCGCCGACAGGGAAACGACCTGATCACGCCGCAGCCTGCGTTCGCGTTCCCCGGGCTCGTCCCCGGCGACCGCTGGTGTCTCTGTGTCGGCCGGTGGCTGGAGGCCGTCGAGGCCGACGTCGCCCCGCCGGTGATCTTGGAGGCGACGAACGAGTCCGTGCTCCGGGTCGTTGACCCGGACCTACTTCGCGCACACGAGTTCGATCCTGAGGACTTCGATCCGGGGACGCTCACGGAACCGTAGTCGGCGAACGATCGGCGGCGACACGGCCTCCAATCGGCCGCCGTATTGGCTCACCCGTGGGTGTATCCCGCGTCCGGAAGCGCCTCGCCGTCGACGGTGACCCCCTCCTCATCGGCCACTACGGAGCCGATTCGGGTGAGGCCGGCCGGACAGGCTGCCCGCGCGTCGTGGAGACGATCCTCGGGGACCGTACAGACGAGTTCGAAGTCCTCCCCGAACGTCGTCGCCAACTCGAACCGCTCGTCGGCGTCGGCGGCGACTCCGTCGACGGCAGGATGTACGGGAACCGCCTCGCGGTCGAGCGTGAACCCGACACCGCTCGCCTCCGCGAGCTGGTGGAGCGACCGGGCGAGCCCGTCGGAGGAGTCCATCATCGCGGTCGCGTGCGGGGCGAGCGCGACGCCGTCGGCGACGCGCGGGGTGAACCGAAACAGGTCGTTCGCGCGCTCGACCGACTCGACCGTGTCGCGCTCGAAGAGCCGGAGGGCGGCCGCCGACCGACCCCACTCGCCGGTGACACAGAGCGCCTCCCCGATGGACGCGCCGGAGCGCAACACCGGTCCCGCGTCGGTCACGTCGCCCACGGCGGTCGTCGCGGTCGTGAACTCCGAGTGGACGTCGAGATCGCCCCCGACGTACTCGGCGTCGACGGCCGCACAGACCTCGCTCGCTCCGCAGACGAACCGCTGGAGTTCATGGGGATCGAACCCCTCGTCCGCGTAGACGGCGACCGCGGCGGTCGCCCGTGCGCCCATCGCGGCGACGTCCGAGAGCGACGCGCCGACCGCACGCCAGCCGGCCGTATAGCGGGTCGTTCCGGCGGGGAAGTCGGTCCGCTCGTGGAGCATATCGGTCGTGATCACGAGGTCGTCGACGACGGCCGCATCGTCGCCGGCGTGTGGAACGTCGATGGCGAGCATCCGGAGGGCATCGCGCTCGTTCACGGGAGTCGATATCACGCACGGAGGTATATAATCCCCCGATCACTGCCGGGTCCGAAGGGAGTGCTGTCCGGGGGTTTTGTGGCTCAGGGATCGGCGTCGTCCCCGCCGCCGCTCGCCACGGCTCCCTGTTCGTGAAGCGCGTCGATCTCGTCGTCGTCGTAGCCGTACTCCCGAAGGATCGCCTCGGTGTGTTCACCGAGCGATGGCGGGTGGCGGCGCACGGTCGCGGGGGTCCGTGAGAGGTGCATCGGCGACCCGGGGACCGTCATCGGTCCGGCGGTCGGGTGATCGATCTCGACGCGCATTCCACGGGCGTCGACCTGCGGGTCGGCGAAGACCTCGCTCACGTCGCGCACGCGGCTCGCGGGCACGTCGCGGTCTTCGAGCAACGCCTCCGCTTCGGCGGTGGTGAGTTCGGCGAAGGTCGCGTCCAGTTCGGGGTCGAGCTCGTCGCGATGACGGACCCGTCCCTCGTTCGTCTCGAAGCGCTCGTCGGCGAGCAGGTCGGGGCGATCGAGCGCCTCACAGAGCCGCGGCCAGAACGGATCCGACGAACAGGCGACGACGACGTAGCCGTCGGCCGTCTCGAACGCCTGATACGGCGCGATGTTCGGGTGCTTGCTCCCCATTCGGCCCGGCGGCTCGCCGCTCGCGAAGTAGTTCGTCGCCATGTAGCTCGTCCAGGCCGCCTGACCGTCGAGCAGGCTCACGTCGACCTTCTGTCCCGTGCCGTCACCCACCTCGCGCTCGAAGAGCGCCGCGAGGATCGCCTGTGTGGCGTACATCCCCGCGCCGATGTCGGCGAGCGCGACGCCGATCCGGACCGGCGGCCCGCCCTCGACGCCGGTGAAGGACATGAACCCGCCGCGCGCCTGCATCATGATGTCGTAGGCGGGTTTGTCGCGGTCGGGACCCCACTCGCCGTAGCCGGAGATCCCGCAGTAGATGAGCCCCGGATTGATCTCGCGGAGGTCGCCGTAGCCGAGCCCCCACTCGTCGGTCTTGCCGACGCGGAAGTTCTCGACGAGGACGTCGGCCTCGCGGGCGATCTCCCGGACCACCTCGCGGCCCTCCTCGCTCGCGAGGTTCACCTCGATCGAGCGTTTGTTCCGGTTGATGCTGGCGTAGTAGGCGCTTTGTGCGCCCTCGCCCTCCCCGAAGGCGGGCGGCACCCACGTCCGCGTCTGATCGCCCTGCCCGGGCCGTTCGACCTTGATAACCTCCGCGCCGAGGTCGCCGAGCTGCATCGTACAGAAGGGCCCGACGAGCACCCGCGAGAGGTCGAGGACCGTGATCCCATCCAGCGGCCCCGTCTCCCCCGTGGACGTCCGCGCCTCACCGACCACCGTCGATCACCTCGCTTCGCATGGGAACGACTCCGCTCGTGGCACGGCGGTGTCGCAACCGGCCGATCGATCGTTGCATATCCTCGTCGTCTCCCGGATGACTAATGAGCCTCCCGGCGTGCGTCGGGGCTGCCGGTATGTGGACGTCGGTGGAACAAACGGCACCCGCGAACGATCACCCGGCCGGTTCTATCAGCTCGACCCGTTCAGGTTCGACACCGAAGCCGCTCGCGAGCCGCTCGGCGACGTGGCCCTCGGGATCGAATCGCTCCGTGTCCTGACCGACTCCCACCTCGCCGTCGATCGAGAGGGTTGCGACCGCCTCGACGGTCGTGTCGTTGAGCCCGGGCTGGAGGCCGGCGATCTCCAGATCGTCGACGGCGACGCCATCGACGCGTTCGAGTTGCGTGCGCGCGCCGGTTGCGAGGTCGCCGGGGGTCCCCTGCGAGACGCGGACGGTCAGCTCCGTTCTGGCCAGCAGTCGGTGGGTGGCGGCTGCCATAGGCCTCACGCCGCGAGTCGAACGCGGGCCGACGGCCGTGGATGGTCGGCTCCTCGGGAACGGGCGGCCCGATCGACGGATGATCGACACGCCTGCTCGCTCCCGCGTGAGGCGAACGGTCACGTCCCGACCGGCACGGCATCGGCTGTGGAGAACGAAGGGATGGTCCGTCCTTCGGGGAAACTCCCCAGCCGACGCGCGTTACGCGGTCGGGTGGACGGACCGTGTGGCCGGGATCCCTGCAAGCGCCCAGCCGTGTACCGTCGCGGACGCGCCGCTTGCGGATGCGGCGGACGCGATCGGATTCGGGCAGGGCGTTGACATCGGATCTCGGCGGGCGCACGAGGCGCCGGTATCACGTTCGTTGGCCTCGCGGCTCTTAAATCTACGCCGCCCATGTCAACCAATACCACTCTCACGGGTCGCATCCGCGCAACGCCGAGACGACAGGCCTATGATGGACGCCGGAACAGTTTCTCGTAATTCACTCCCCATGATCGAGCGTATTCACACCGTCGACGTCGAACCGGACGCAGAGGAGGTCGCCATCGCGGGACACGTACACGAGATCCGCGACCTCGGCGGACTCGTCTTCCTCATCGTTCGCGACCGCGAGGGACTCATTCAGGTCGTCTTTAAAGAGGAGCGCGAACCCGATCTGTTCGAGGCGGTCCAGGACGTCGGCTCAGAGGACGTTGTCCGGGTCGTCGGCGAGCCCGTCGAAAGCGGACAGGCCCCGGGCGGCGTCGAACTCGTCCCGCACGAATACGAAGTGCTCGATGAGGCCGCGTCCCCGCTCCCACTTGAGATCGCAAAGGACGTCGACGTCGACCTCTCGACCCGGCTTGACAACCGCGCGCTCGACCTCAGAAAGCCCGAGGTGCTCGCGGTGTTCACGCTGCGTTCGAAGCTCATGGCCGCGATGGAGGAGTGGTTCGACGAGGAGGGCTTCGTCGACATCAAGACCCCGCTCATCTCCAAAGGCGGCGCGGAGGGCGGCGCGGAGCTGTTCCCGATCCTCTATTACGACCGCGACGCGTTCCTCTCACAGAGCCCACAGCTGTACAAACAGATCCTGATGGCCGCCGGCTACGAGGCCGTCTACGAGACCGGGACGGCCTTCCGCGCCGAGAACTTCGCGACCTCCCGACACGTCTCGGAGATCGCGATGTTCGACGTCGAACTCGCCTACATCGAGGACCACCACGACGTGATGGACGTCCAGGAGGAGTCGCTGCGCTACGCGCTTCGGGCGGTCGCCGAGAACGCCGAGCGCGAACTCGACCTGCTCGACGTCGACTTGGAGGTCCCCGAGGACGACTTCCCGCGGATCACCTTCGATGAGGCGCTCGACCTGCTCGAAACCGAGTTCGGCCACTTCCCGGAGGACCCGACCGACCTCGACACGAAAGGCGAGAAGCTGCTCGGCGAGTACTTCGAGGAGCAGGGACACCCCGCCGTCTTCGTCGTCGGCTACCCCGACGAGAAGTTCTACTACATGCAGGACGTCGAGGGCGACGAGATCGCCTCCCGCAAGTTCGACCTTATATATAAGGGACTGGAGCTCTCCTCCGGCGGCCAGCGTCAGCACAACGTCGACGTCATGCGTGAAGTGATGGCCGAGGAGGGCGTCGAGGAGGCGAACTTCGAGTTCTACCTCGAGGCGTTGGACTTCGGCACGCCGCCGCACGGCGGCTACGGGCTCGGGATCGACCGACTCCTCCAGAAAGTGACCGGCCTCGACAACATCAAGGAGGCGATCATGTTCCCGCGCGACCCGAACCGCTTGGAGCCCTGACGGTCGCGTCCGGGCCTCGAAAAACATCGAACCGCGCTTCGAGAACGCCGTTCCGGTCTTGTCACCGACCCACACGGAGGGCCGTGACCGCCATTCTTGCGTGACGGGTTATCGGGTTTCTCAATAGCGCGAGCGCGCCCTCCCTTCGGGCGCGCGGCAGTCATGCGATCGCCGTCGTGTGCCGCCGGATCGGCGATCAATAAAAGCCGCGGTCGACGTCGTCGGCTTCGATCAGTTCGTCGAGCTCCTTCGAGAGCAGCTCTTCGGCCTCCTCGAAGGTGTCGGTGAGGACATCCAGTTCGTCGGGGCGACCGTCGAACTCGTAGTCCATCGGGCCGAACGCCGGGGAGTCGAGCGCCTCCATCACGTCCCGAAAGAGGTGATCGGGCTCCGTCGGGGCCTCCGCGTGAACCTTCAACGTCTCCTGCAGCCGCGTCGCCATCTCCTCGGCCTGCGTCTCGTCCTCGGGCGGGGTTCGAACGGCGAACCGGCCGGGCGAGTCGGCGTCGGGAAGGAGCGGATCGAGTTCGTCGTCGACCTTCCTCGCGACCTTCGCGCCGACGCCGCGGAGCTCCTGTGGATTCTTCGCGTACGTCTTTACGTGATAGACGCCGACGTTCGGGTGGCCGAAATAGAGGTCCTCTCCAAGCCCCGAGCGGCGCGAGCCGGCGACGGCCCGCCAGCCGTCCGGGTCGGTCGAATCGCCCGCGACGTCCGCGAGGATCTCCTGCCAGTCTCGAACGCGCATACTACTTGCCCTTTATAAGTGAACGGCAATGAGTATGTCGGTCACCGCTCGTAAACGGGCTTTCGCTGCTGCTCCGCATATTTATACATCGCCCGCGCGAGCAGCAGCGAGCCGCCGATGAGCAGGACGTAGGAAAGCGGCGATTCCGAGCCGCCGAGGATGTCCACGGTCCCCCACAACACGAGCCCGAAATACAGCGCCGCCCGGAACCGGAAGGTGTCGAACCCCTCCTTGAAAAAGCCCCAGACGACGAGCGCCGCGATGTAGAGGCTCACGCCGACGTCCCCGATCGCCGCGAGGCCACGCTGTTCGATCTGGAAATAGCCGCCGACCGCCGATAGCAGCGCGAGCCCGAGGATAATCCCGCCGAGCACCTGTCGGCCGTACCGTCCATAGAGCGAGTCGCTCATATCCATCCTTCGGACGACGGGATATAAGGGCCCACCGGCTTTCGGACGGGGTTGACTGGAATTAGGCGCTAAGTCCCCTTCCTCAAGGAGCAACGCAGGGAGCAAAGCGACCGAGTAGCGCAGTAGGGAGGGGATACAGCGCCGCACGGTTCACAAACACGTTCACCACCCGGCCCACAGGCCCACCGCTACCTTTATGTCTATATAAAGTCTATACATCGATGATGGATAGGTTTGAAATCGAAGGCGAAGAAGTCCTCGACGGAACCGCAAAACCGTCGGGGAACAGTGCCCACGTCATCGTCCCCAAACGCTGGCGCGGAGCCGACGTGAAAGTCGTCCGCGTCTCCGAACCCGATCCAGACGAATAGCCTATGCACTACAACTACAAGTATCGACTCAACCCGTCAGAAGCCTTTGAAGAGAAACTTCTGTACCACGTCGATACTTGTAGGCAACTCTACAACCACGTCCTCCACCGGCTCAACGAGGCAGACGACATCCCCGCTCGCTACGAGGTGCAGGGACAACTTCCCGACCTCAAAACGTGGTGGGATGACCTCGGAGACATTCACTCGAAAGTTCTCCAGATGGTCGTCAAGCGCGTTTACGACAACCTCTCCACGCTCAAAGCGCAGAAGGAGAACGGACGTGCCGTGGGGATGCTCAAGTGGAAACCGCCTCGGGAGTATCGGTCGCTCACCTACAACCAGTCCGGTTTCAAACTCAAGAATACGAGTGGTCGGCCCACGTTGTGGTTGAGTAAGATTGGTGAGATTCCGATTCACCTCCACCGAGACACCCCCAAGAACGCGACTATCAAACAAGTCACGGTCAAACAAGAATCTACTGGAGAGTGGTTCGCCACGTTAGGTATCGACGTGGACGAAGCTACGCCCGAGAAACCGGAGAACCCCGAGCAAGTCGTTGGAATCGACGTTGGTATCCTGAAGTACGTCCACGATACGGACGGAACCGCTGTCGAGTCACCGGACTTCTCCGACGAGCGCGAACGGTTGGAACACGCTCAACGCGACCTCTCGCGGAAGAAACACGGCTCTGCAAATTGGGAGAAACAACGCCGAGTGGTGGCCGAACGCCACGCCGACCTGAAGCGGAAGCGACGGGACTTCCTCCACAAGTTGTCGAACTACTACGCCACCGAGTACGACCTCGTGGCCGTGGAAGACTTGGACGCGAAAGCCTTGGTCGAACTGCCGGGTAATTCACGGAACCGTGCAGGGGCGGCGTGGGGGACTTTCCTGCGGATGCTCGAATACAAGTGCGAACGCGAAGGCACGCATTTCGTCGCCGTGAACCCAAGCGGAACGACGAAAGAATGTGCTTCCTGTGGTGTTTCGACAGAGAAACCGCTGTGGGTGCGTGAACACTCCTGTCCGTCGTGTGGGTTCGAGGCGGACAGGGACGCGAACGCGGCGTGGAACATCCTTTCTTGCGGTCTCGAAGACGTAGGAGTGGTTCACTCCGAATCAACGTCCCCAGAAATCTCTGATTTCTGGTGTGCGAACGAATCGCTGCGCGATTCGTTAACGCCTGTGGAGACTGAGCTCCCTGTGGATACGTCCGTATCTGCAAAGTGCGTCGTGGAAACAGGAAGCCCCACCCTCAAGGAGCGAACGGCGAAAGCCGTGAGCGAGTAGGGTGGGGTAGTTCACAACGCGACGAAGATGGCCCCGATCCCGCCGATCACGCCGAGGACCCGGAGCACGCCGGCCGGCCAGCGGTACCGCGTCGGGAGCGACTCCGCCAGCCCGAAACAGGAGAGCGCCCCGCCGAGCATGACGAGAAACGCCTGTCCCGACCCGCCGCGACTCGCGAGAAAGGCGGCGTATCCGAACACACCCGCGGCCAGGACGAGCCAGAGCGCGCCGCTTCCGACCCCTTCCGGCTCCCGAAACAGCGTATCCGACAGCGTCCCTCGCATTGGCTGTCCGCGCGACGCGGGCGGTAAAAACGGCATCGATGTGCGGACGGACGGGACCGCTAGATCAGGGCCGCCGCCCGCCCAACGACGAACGCCAGCGCCGCGAGGAACGTCCCGTATTTAAACCGCCGCTGGGCGACGGTCGGCCGCCGGAAGCCCTCCACACAGGCGTGGATCATGATCGCGTCCGCGAGGAGGACCACGACGAGATAGGCCGCGCCGAAGGTGCCGAGCAGGTAGGGAAGGGGGCTGATCGCCACGGCGACGAGCAGGACCCCGGTCGCGACCCACAGCGCGCGGTCCGATCCGATGGCGATAGGGAGCGTGTTCAACCCCTCCTCGCGGTCGCCCTCGATGTCCTCGACGTCCTTGATGACCTCGCGGGTGAACGTCGCCGCCGCGGCGAGAACCCCGAGCACGATCGGCGTTTCGAGGGTGCCGACGGCGGCCCCTCCGAACAGGAACGTCGACCCGACGAGGTAGGCGACGAGGGCGTTGCCGAACGCCGGGAGCCCTTTAAATACGTTCGTGTACGTCACGAGCGCGAGGAGGTTGATAATGGCGATCGCGATGGCCGCGATCGGCAGCAGCAGCGTCAGGGCGACCGCGACCGCAAAGAGGAGCGACGAGAAGGCAAGCGCCGCACGCGGGGAGACCGCTCCACGCGGAATGGGTCGATCGGGCTGGTTGATCGCGTCGATCTCGCGGTCGAAGTAGTCGTTGATCGCGTTGCCGGCGCCGACGGCGACGGCCGTGGTGACGACGGCGACGGCCGTCAGGACGGCTTCGTCCCCGATCCCGGCCACGAACGCCCCGATCAGCGTCAACGATCCGGCGGCGACACAGTTCACCGGGCGGGTGAGCTCGACCAGTCCACGGACGGTAGCGTGCAAGTCGTTTCGTTGCATTACCCCATCCGTTATAAGCGGCGTGAAACGGGGCCGGGACGGCGCGGATCAGTAGGTTAAAAACCGCTTCGGACGGATCCCTCGGACATGGCGCTGGAGAAAGACGTCGACTGTCCGAGATGCGAGGAGACCCGCGCGTTCTACCGGACGGCGGCGATGACGCTTCATCTCGGTGAGAAGCAAAAGTGGCGATGTCCGGAGTGCGGCTACGGCTTCGTCGAGGTCAACGGTATCAGCACGCTTTCGGCGTGAACCGTCGCGGGCCAAGCCCCGAGGCACTCGCCTTGCTTTCCGCGTAGCCCCACGCGGTCGTGACCGCCTGCGGGCGGCACACACGGACGTGAGATGCCTTGTGTGGCTGCGGAGTGGCCACGAGAAACGGTTATACGAAATCAAGGAGAATACCTGCGCCTTTAGGCGTCCCCAGAAATCTATGATTTCTGGTGTGCGAACGAGACCTTTGGTCTCGTTAACGCAGGATGAATCCGACAACTCCTACGCACCCCACCGTCGACAGCAAGGCCGGATATTCCACGCCAGCCGATACGAATAACAAAACGCCACACATAACTGGTTATGAAGCCAGAAAATGAGTCGAACCATCCGAACATTCGAGGCCACGATCACGAACCAGCGACAGGTTCGTGACGACCTCGACCAGCTCGGATGGGCCGCCTCAAAACTCTGGAACGTCGGTCGCTACTACGCACAAGAACAGTGGGATGAGACGGGTGAGATCCCCGATGACGGGGAACTCAAAGCCGAACTCAAAAGCCATGAACGCTACACGGACTTACATTCTCAATCCAGTCAGCGCGTTCTCGAAGAACTCGCTGAAGCGTTCAACGGCTGGTTCCGCAAGCGTCGGAACGGCGATGACCGTGCCCGACCGCCCGGCTACCGCAAGAGCGGAGATTCCCACCCACGTTCAACTGTGTCGTTCAAAGCGGCTGGCTTCAAGCACGACGAACAGTTCACCCGCGTTCGCCTCTCGAAAGGTCGCAACCTCAAAGAACACCGCTCGGACTTCATCCTGTGCGAGTACGAGACTCGCCCGGATGTTGACCTGACCGAGTGGGACATTCAACAGGTTCGCGCGATCTACAAACGCCACGAGTGGCGTCTTCAATTCGTCTGTCGTACCACTATTGACCCGGAACCACCGGGCGACGAAGTGGCTGGTGTTGACCTCGGGATTTGCAACTTCGCCGCCGTTTCGTTCGGTGGTGAGTCGGTGTTGTACCCCGGCGGCGCACTCAAAGAGGACGGATACTACTTCGCGAAAAAGAAAGCCAAGTGCGACGATTCCTCGTCGCGAGAGGCTACCCGTCTCGACCGCAAGCGGACTGGTCGCCGGACTCACTTCTTGCACACGCTTTCGAAAGCACTCGTCGAAGCGTGTGTCAAACGAGGTGTCGGCACGCTCGTCGTTGGCGATCTCGGTGGCATTCGAGAGGACGACGGGAACGGTGAACCTCGAAACTGGGGCGACCACGGCAATCTCGGTTTGCACGGGTGGGCGTTCGACCGTTTCACGAGGCTACTCGACTACAAAGCGGAAGCCGAGGGCATCGACGTAGAGTTGGTGTCGGAACGCGATACGTCGAAGTCGTGTTCAGCGTGTGGTCACACCGACGATAATCAGCGTGTGGAACGCGGACTGTACGTGTGTGAGAGGTGCGATACGGTTGCGAACGCGGACGTGAATGGCGCGGAGAACATTCGACAAAAGGTACTCCCGAGTCTCGCCACGGATGGCGGTGACGAGACGCACAGCGTCTCGTCCGCACACCAGAACGGCTCGCGTTCTGGGGGCGGAGATAGGGATAACGGCTGGTTGGCACAGCCAGCGGTTCACTTGTTCGACCGTAGTGAGGGCGTTTTTGTCCCACGAGAACAGGTCGTGAACCGCGAACCGTAATATCCCAACTCAGCGGCGCGTTGCCGTGGGATTCCCGCGTCTTCAGGCGCGGGAGGATGTCAAATACGCGGCGGAACGGATATGAAGCCTTCGTCCCAACGGTCCGGTAGACGACGAGTGCGCACCCTGTTCACATGGATCGTTTCACGCCCCTGCGCCGGCCTCCGTCGCCGGCGACGCGACCTCGAGGAACCGTACGGCCCGGAGCCATGCGGGAGGGACGCGAATGACTGATGTGACCGACACGACGGAGACGACCGTCGAGGACGACTCCGGTGACCTTCCCCCGTTCGGCCCGACGGAGACCGCCCGGCTTACCGAGGAGGTTATCGAATCCGTCGAGGCGGTGATCGTCGGCCACCGCGATGCCATCGAGGACGTGATCGTCACCGTTCTCGCCCGTGGCCACCTCCTGATCGAGGACGTCCCCGGCGTCGGGAAGACGACGCTCGCGAAGGCGATCGCCCGCTCGTTCGATGCCTCGTTTAAACGGGTCCAGTTCACCCCGGATCTCCTCCCCTCCGATGTCACCGGCGTCAACGTGTTCAACCAGCGCACCGAGGAGTTCGACTTTCGTCCCGGCCCGGTGTTCGCCACCTTCGTCCTCGGCGATGAGATCAACCGCGCGCCCCCGAAGACGCAGTCCGCCCTCCTGGAGGCGATGGAGGAGCGACAGGTGACGACCGACGGGGTCACGCGATCGCTTCCGGATCCGTTCTGTGTCATCGCGACCCAAAACGACGTGGAGCCGGGCCAGACCTACGAGCTGCCGGTCGCGGAGCTCGATCGGTTCACGAAGAAGATCCGGCTCGGCTACCCCGGAACCGACGAGGAGGTACACATGCTTGAGCGCTTGGTCGATGACCATGCAGGTCATCCGGTCGAGTCGCTCGAACCGGTTGCCAGCGTCGAGGATCTCCTGCGGGCCCGTCGAACCGTTGCGAAGGTGGAGGCGGCCGAGCCGGTTCGGGCGTACGTCGCCCGGCTCGCGACGTACACCCGTCGAAACGCCGCCCTCGGCGTGAGTCCACGCGGCAGCCTCGCCCTGCTCCGAACCGCACAGGCCCGGGCCGTCCTCGACGGTCGCGACTACGTCCTCCCGGACGACGTGCAACGGGAGGCACAGTCGGTGCTCGCACATCGGATCCGGACTGAATCGGGCGAGACCACCGGCCGACAGATCGTCGCCGAGGCGCTAGACCGGGTCGACGTGGAGTGACCGATGCGATCGCCAACGCTCACCCGGCGCGGTCGAATCGTCGTGGTCGTCTGCGTCCTCGCGACGGCCCTCGCGCTCGCCGGCGGCGGCGGGGCGATCAACGCCGTCATCCTGTCCGGCCTCGTCGCGCTCGCCGCGGGGTATCTGCAGGTCGCACGGGTCGACCGGCCGGAAGCCGTTCGGTCGCGACCCGCGGACGGGTTCGTGGGCGAGCGGCGTACGGTATCGCTCACCTTCGAGGGCGCTCACGGCACGGCCTTCGGTCAGTCACCGTTCCTCGCCCGTGTGACCGACGTGGTCGACGACGGGCTGACGATACTCGGTCGGGAGCCGTCCCTCACGACGATCGGCGGGGGGCCGGTCAGCTATACGGTCGAGTACGTCTCCCGGGGTCGGCGGCGGTTTGGACCGGTGCGGATCGAGGCGACCGACGTCTTCGGACTGTTCGTACGCGAACTGGTCGTCGATGAGCGGACGACGGCGATCGCGTATCCGGAACGCCACCCGATATCGCCGCGATTCCGCCGCGGCCTGTACGCCGAGGAGGGGATCGGACGGAGCCCACAACGCGAGGCGTTCGACCGGCTTCGTGAGTATGCGCGGGGCGACTCGCTGCGTGACGTCCACTGGCCGGCCACCGCCAAACACGACGAGCTGGTGGTCAAGGCGTTCTCCGCCGAGCGCGAACGCCGTCGCGTGACCATCGTCGGCCGGACCGTCGACACCGGAAACGGGCCGGGCGGGGAGGGGATCGCTGCGGCGGACGAGGCAGCCGCGGACCTGCTCGCGAGCGCGGCCGTCAGCCTCTCGCTGGCGTTCCTCTCGGATGGAGTGTCGGTCGACCTTCGGCTCCCCGACGGCTCGGCGGTCGCCCACCCCGACTCGACCGGCCGGCGCGAGCTGCTTGAGTTGGCGGCGCTCACCGGGCCGGGCGCGCCGAGCGACGGGGCGAAAGCGGACGTCCGTCTGGTCGCGGACGACACGGATGTGCGTCTCCACGCGAACGGCCGGCCGACCTCCTTTACCGCGCTTCGTTCGGAGGCGACGGATGGGTCGGGTGCACGAGACGATCCCACGACACCCACGCGCAATCGGACGGACCGGCCGAGAGCCCCGCTCGCCGACGGGGGTGAGCGTCGATGAGGACGCGACACACGGCAGGGACCGATAAGGGGGCCACACGGGGAGATGGCGGGGACGACGGTGCGGAGAGACGCGTGTTCAGCCGATCGACGGCCGCATCGGTCCGATCGCTCCCGCCGGGACTGGTGCATCCGGCGACGGTCGGGGTCGCCGCGATCGTCGGCGCGTATCTCCACACCGTGTTGTCGATCACCGACATCGTCGGCGGCAGCTCCCGGATCGTCGCCGGGGTGCTCCTCGCCGTCGTCCTCGGGCTCGCCTGCTCACGGCTGTTCGGTGAACGAATCGTCGCATGGGCAACGCTCGTGTGCCTCGGTCTCGCATTGGTGGGCTACTATTT
Organism: Halorubrum vacuolatum; assembly: GCF_900188065.1. Taxonomy (GTDB): domain Archaea; phylum Halobacteriota; class Halobacteria; order Halobacteriales; family Haloferacaceae; genus Halorubrum; species Halorubrum vacuolatum. The sequence goes on along the minus strand of NZ_FZNQ01000001.1, from coordinate 316,081 downwards.
CGCCGTCCCCGAGAGTCAACGTGCGCTCTTTTCGTTCCGCGGCGTGTTCTTCGATACGCTCTCGTTTCTCACCGGCCTCTCGGTGCTGCGGCTCGCGCGCGTCGACGTGTGGATGGTCGCGGTCATCCCCGTGTTGAGTTTCCTCATCACGTATCTCACCGGGCGGGGTCGACACGTTCTCGCAGCCGGGATCGCCGGCGGCATCCTGGGGATATTCGTGCTCAGCGGCGACGCCGGCGACGCCGTCACCATCGTGGGTGTTCTCGGCGTCGCGCTCGCCGCGGGGGCGACGACGCTTCGTGTGCCCGGCGGGCTGTCCGGGCATGGCGATACCCTCGCGCTCGTGTTGGCGGTGATGCTCGTCGCGAGCGCGACCATCACCGTGATCCCGGCGGGTGCGACCCAGTCGTGGGGCGGGTCGGGCGGCACGCCGGGGCTCGAATCGACGCTTATCGACGACGACGAGCTGACGATCGTCGGATCGGCACAACTCTCCCCGGAAGTGCGGTTCACCATCGAAAGCGACGTCGAGGCGAACTGGCGGACGGGCGCGTACGACACCTACACCGGTGACGGCTGGGTCCGTTCGGGCGATGAGCGGCCACACACCGGAGCGCTTTCGGGACCGCCGGGCGAGACCGTCGCCGTCTCGTCGACGGTCGTCCCCGAGACCGAGATGCGGGCGCTTCCCGCGCCGTGGCAGGCCGTTCAGGTCGACGGCCGGCTCGGCGAGAGCATGCAGGTCGACGAGCGCGGGACGCTCCGCCCGGGAACCGAGCTGCTCGAAGGCGAATCGGTCCCCGTCGAGAGCCGCGTTCCCGATCCCGACCCCGAGGAATTACGTGCGGCGGACGAGGCGTCCGACGAGGAGGTCCTCGATCGGTACACCCAGCTGCCGGAGGACACCCCCGATCGCCTCGGCGAACGCACCGAGGAGATCCTCGCGGAGGCTGACGCGGAGAACTCCTACGAGGCGGCCGTGGCCATCGAGACGTACCTGATCGAGGAGTACGACTACTCGCTGTCAGTCGAACGGCCCGACGGCGACGTCGCCGACGCGTTCCTCTTCGAGATGGACGCGGGCTACTGTACGTACTTCGCGACGACGATGGTCGCGATGCTCCGGTCACAGGGCGTGCCGGCACAGTTCGTGACGGGCTACAGCAGCGGCGAACAGGTCGGCGACGACGAGTGGGTCGTCCGTGGGCAGGACGCACACGCCTGGGTGCAGGTCTACTTCCCGGAACACGGTTGGGTGGAGTTCGATCCGACGCCGAGCGCGGAACGCGATCAGGTCCGTGAGATCCGGCTTGCGGAGGCGCGCGCGGACGGCGTGGCGGGCGTCGACACCGCAGGGAGCGCCCCTGAGGGGAGCCCGACGCTGCCGGAGGAGATCGATGCGGATGACGAGACCGATGTGGTCGAAGAGTCAGCGGATGTGGATGAGGAAACGGCAGCGGACGACGTGGACAACGAAACGGTCGACGACGCGTCGGCCGGTTCCGACATCCCCGAGGACGCGCTTGAGGGTATCGGGGGTGGCGAGGCGACACCCGATGAACTCGGAGCCGAGGAGGCCGTCGACGGGGCGGACGCCACGTCGCCGACGGATCGCGTTCCGGCGCCGTCGCGTGAGACGCTCGGCTACGGCCTCTTCGTCCTCGTCGTCGCCGTCGCCGGGGCCCACCACACCGGCGTGACGGGGCGGCTGCGGTTCGCGCTCCGTGTTCGACTCCCGGCGCGTCGGCGGACGCCTGTGGCGGATGCGGAGCGGGCTTTCGCGGACCTCGAACGACTGCTCGCGGCACGACATCGCGGACGCCGTCGGGGGGAGACGCCGCGATCGTATCTCACCGCGCTCCGCGTCCGTGGCGTCGACGACCGTGTGCATGCGGTCGCGGCGGTGTACGAGCGGGCCGTCTATGCGGGGGACGTGAGCCGCGAGGAGGTCGACGAGGCGCGGCGGACGGTCCGACGGCTGGCGTGGGAATCGACGCCGCTCGTCGGTCGGCTGTTCGGGCGACGATAGCGATCGGAGACGGGAGGAAGCCGGTCGTCGTTGCCCTCTCGCGCCGACCGGACGTGTGATCCGGCTACACTCCCGACACTATTTAATACCGGCGACCAGTACGCTCAAAACGTAATGTCGGAAGTCTGCTCGACGTGCGGGCTGCCCCAGGAACTCTGCGTCTGTGAGGACGTCGCGAAGGAGTCCCAGCAGATCAGCATCCGCATCGACGAGCGCAGATACGGTAAGGAGGTAACGGTCATCGAAGGATTCGACCCGAAGGACGTGGACATGGATTCGCTGTCCTCGGATCTCAAATCGAAGTTCGCCTGCGGCGGCACCGTCGAGGAGGGCGCCATCGAGCTGCAGGGGAACCACTCGGGTCGCGTGGAGGAGTTCCTCCGCGATAAGGGATTCAACGTCGCGTGACCGTTCGCTAACTACCCGCCGTCGGGCACCCCCGACGCTTTTCGTTCGTGCGCCACACTCCGCGAGCGGCGTTGCTGTCGAGCGATGGGTTCATCCGAGGGTGGACAGAACGAACCGGCAGTAATGTAGCCGCGTCATCGGCATCGGAGGGGTCCTGCACAGCTTAAACCAACATATTTCTCTCAGCAAAGTACATATATGGCGAACAGGTAGCTGATACTATGACGGCTGACGCCCGCCGCGACGGCCCGCCACCCTTCGAGAGGCCGTTTGAGGGGGAAGATACGAAACAGCGCGTGTATGGGGCGGTCCTCCATGCCCGGGAGCCGATGACGGCCGCGGAGATCGCCGAGCGAGCGGACTGTTCGACGGAGTCGGCACGAACGCACCTGTCGTTCTACGCCGACTTAGGGATCGTCGTGATACACGAGGGCCGACCGGTCGGATACGAACGCAACGACGACTACTTCGAGTGGCGGCGGGTTAACGAACTGGCACGGAATCGGACCATCGAGGAGCTACAAGCTCGCGTGTCCGAACTGACCGACCAGATCCAAAAGCACCGAGACGAATACGGGGTGGATTCACCCGCCGACGTCGATGTCCTCTCGTTCGATGCGGACCGTATCGACGAGGTGTACGCGGACCTCGGTGAGTGGGCCACGCGCATCGAGGAGCGTCGACTGCACGAACGTGCACGTCGGAAGGTCGCAGAGTCACAGGCCACGACCCATATATAAATGGTTCCGGCGGAAGACGGTGCCAGTCCGCCACCGATCGATCGGGCGGTGCTTGAGCGGATGCGCTCCAGGTTCAACGCAACTCGACTCGTGCGGTCGGCGCGCCCCGGTGAGCGCCCGAAGGGCGTGAAACCGAGCGCGAGGGAGCCCACGGCTGGCGGGTCCGCCAGCCGTGGCGAGGCTGGGGAGGCGTGAGGATTCGGGTGCGGTGGCAACAGTCGATCCGCGCTCCTCGCTCGGGACGCCGCCGAAGGCCCCAGATCACTGCCACGGCATATTTATAAACAGCCGCACGGTCTCTCACGATCGCTTATAAACAGCCCGAGCAAAAGACCGCGCAGTTCGCAGTTCTCAGCGACCGGCTGTTTCAGACAAGAATGTGTCTGAAAATGTGGTTTCCAAGCAGGATATAACGCCACCCGAGGTCTGCCTCATCCTCGGCCCTCCCCAGCCTCGTTCCGTCGGGGCCGCCGGACCGCTCGGCGGCCCCGACGCAACTCCCTCGCGGGCCGCCCGCGGCTGCTAAAAGCCGCGGGCGGGCGCGCCGAACCGGTTTATAAACCGGCGCGGTGGGAACCTCCACTATCCCCGCTCGTCGCGTCCGGCAGTTCAGTCCGATCGTCGCCCGCGGACGTGTTCACCCGCCGACGCCCGATCCGTCGCCCTTTTGCCCGCGGGACCGATACTCAGGGTATCCGATGGCGACGTATCACATCGAGACGTACGGCTGTACGTCCAACCGGGGTGAGAGCCGCGAGATCGAGCGGGCGCTGCGCGACGGCGGCCACCGCCCCGCCCCCGGCCCCGACGAGGCCGACGTCGCCATCCTCAACACCTGCACGGTCGTCGAAAAGACCGAGCGAAACATGCTCCGACGCGCCGAGGAGCTGGCCGATGAGACCGCCGAACTCGTGATCACCGGCTGCATGGCGCTCGCACAGGGCGAGGCGTTCCGCGAGGCCGGCATCGACGCGGAGGTGCTCCACTGGGACGCCGTCCCCGAACACGTCCTCAACGGCGAGTGCCCGACCGTCACGCCCGACGTCGACCCCGTGCTCGACGGCGTCGTCGGCATCCTCCCGATCGCCCGCGGCTGTATGAGCAACTGCTCGTACTGCATCACCAAGTTCGCGACCGGCCGCGTCGACTCCCCGTCCGTCGAGGAGAACGTCGCGAAGGCCCGCGCGCTGGTGCACGCCGGCGCAAAGGAGATCCGCGTGACCGGCCAGGATACCGGCGTCTACGGCTGGGATACGGGCGAACGGAAGCTCCCCGAACTCCTCGATCGGATCTGTGACATCGACGGCGAGTTCCGCGTCCGGCTCGGCATGGCGAACCCCGGCGGGATCCACGGCATCCACGAGGAGTTGGCCGACGTCTTCGCGCGCAACGAGAAGCTCTACGACTTCATCCACGCGCCGGTGCAGTCCGGCAGCGACGAGGTCCTCGAAGCGATGCGCCGACAACACCGCGTGGGGAAGTTCCGCGAGGTCGTCGAGACGTTCGACGACCGACTCGACGAGTGGACGCTCTCGACCGATTTCATCGTCGGCTTCCCGACGGAGACGGCCGAAGACCACGAGCGGTCGATGGAGCTCTTACGGGAGGTTCGCCCCGAAAAGATCAACGTCACCCGCTTCTCCAAGCGTCCCGGCACCGACGCGGCCGACATGAAGGGCCTTGGCGGGACAATTAAAAAGGAGCGCTCGAAGGCGATGTCGGAGCTGAAGATGCAGGTCGTCGGCGAGGCCTATGGGTCGATGGTCGGCACCGAACGCGAGGTGCTCGTCGTCGAGGAGGGGACCGCCGACTCCGTGAAGTGTCGTGACGGCGCGTACCGACAGGTCATCATTCAGCGGGCCGGCGAGCGCGGGATCGAGGTCGGAGAGTTCCTCGACGTCGAGGTCACCGGCCACAACACGGTGTACGCCTTCGGCGAGCCGGTGTGACCGACGTCCTCGACTGTTAACCGTTTATAAAGCGATCGCGCTCCCGCCGGGCGAGCGAGGTGCCGAACCGCTCCACGAGCGGCTTCGTCGCCTCCCCGATCGCTCGCATGCACGAGCGTGTCGAGGGGTAGCCGAGGTTGGCGACGGCGTCCCCCCATGACCATCCCTGTAAGACCTTCCGGACGAGGAGTCGCTCGGCTTCGTCGTCCAGTTCGACCGCCACGTCGGCGGTTGCTTCGATGTCGGAACCGACGAGCGCGGCGAACGCGAGGTCACGAAACGCGCCGGGAGCGACGTCGTACATGCCGGGACCGTAGGCGGCCGCGACGACCGCGCGCCACTCGTGATCGGTCAGATCGACCGTGGACGTCCCCTCCGGATCGGGTGCGGAGGACCCGAGTGCCCCACGGATCACGTCGACGTCGACCTCCCGGTGGGCGTCCGAGAGCGCATCCCGTTCGCGCCGTCGAAAGGCGCTCGCGTGCCGGGAGAGCAGGGTCCGCCCGGACTCGGTCACCGGCCGCAACATCACCACGGAGTGCTCGCCGGAGGTGTCGTTACGCGTCGTCGAGAGGTGCACCGTCCGATAGCCCGCGCGCCGCCAGAACCGGAGCAGGCGGGGCGTCGCCCCGTATCCAACCGAGACGTAGTCCACGTCGTCCGCGAACTCCGCGTGGATCCGATCGAGGAGGCGGGTGCCGAAGCCCGTTCCACGGAGCGCGTCGTGGGTCGCGATCCGGACGACCCGGAGCCCCGCGGGTTCGCCGGCCGCCTCGTCGCGTAACTGGCTCGTGAGCAGGTCAGGCACCATGTTCCCGTGGACCCGATCCCCCTCGTACATCGATCGGCGGCGGTCGGCCGGAAGCGATCCCTCTCGGGCGAGCAGCGCAACGGCCACGGGCCGGTCGTTGACCACGAGCGCCCGGGTGTGGAGGTTGGGCGCGTCAAGCACCCGCGCGAGGTCGTTCGACTCGGTGCGGTAGTGGGCGACGACGAGCAGCCCGAACGTCTCGGCTAACAGGGTATCGTTCCCGAGCAGCGTTTTGGGGTCGAGCGCGCGGTACGTCGCGTCCGCAGAGTCCGCATCCGCAACCGCGGCCTCGACGGCGGGGCGGGCATCGAGGAGGAGCGCATCGAAGAGCCATCTCTCGACTGGGTCACCCCGCACATAGCGGATCGGCTCCTTGAGATGGACGTCCCGGACGACGTGGTCCGCGTCCGCGAGCCGTTCGCGAAACCGGACGGCGAAGCCCCGGCCCGCCCCCTCGTAGCCGTGGACGGTCGTGCAGAACGCGACCGACGGTGCCGTGAGGAAGCGTTCGAGCAGCTGGACGGGGAGCGCGGCCGCCTCGTCGACGATGACGGCATCCGGATCATCGAGACAGTCGGCGGCCTCGGCCGCCGGCAGGAACCGGACGCGGCCACCCGTGGCGGTTCGAATCTCGTGTGCTGTCCCCGTAGCGGTCCGTTCCCCGTGTGTCGTCTCCGTAGCGGTCCGTCCCCCGTGTGCCGCTTCGTCGTCGTCGCTTCCACCATCACCGTCATCTTCGAGTCCGACCAGCTCCCGCGCCCGTTCGAGGACTTCCCTCGCGTTCCGGAACGCGGGGGCGGTGACGAGCACGTCGGCGCCGGCGAGCGCCAGCGATCCCGCCGCCAGCCCGGCGGCACTGGATTTTCCCCGCCCCCGATCGGACTCGATGACGACCGCGGTTCCCGGGTCGGCGAGCGATTCGAGCGCCCGGACCGCACGCGCCTGATCGGCGGTCAGACAGGCCTCGTATGCGGCGTCGGGAAAGGCCGCATCTGCGGGTCGACGCGGCCGCCGGTGATCGGTCGCAGGTGGCGGGTCCGCCCGTCCGTCGCGAATGAGGTGCATGTTCTCGGGGCCGCGTTCGCCGTCGCCGACGTCGACGATGGCGATGCCCGGATGTCGTCGGAGCGTCCCGACCAGCCGCTCGCGAAACCGGCCCGTCACGTCGGACAATTCGTATGGCGGCACCGCGAGCGCCCGGTCGAACCCATCACGGATGGCGGGCCATCGATCGAGATCGGGCGTCAAGAGGACGAGGAGCCCGCCGCCGTCGACCGCCCCCGCGGCGGCCCCGAGCGCGTTCGGGACGAACCGCTCGTGACAGTCGACGACGACGACCGTGCGGGTGGCTCCGAGAAGCCCGCGCGCGTTCCGTGGTCGATACTCATCGAACCGGAATCCCTCACGGGTCGAGACGATGGCGACGTCGTCTGATCGGATCGGATCGTCCCCGTCGACGGCGTCGACGATCTCGTAGGCGGCGTCGATCCCACGATCACGGTCACCCGCGAGGACGATCAGGCGGCGCTCGTTCGCCCGCACGGCCTCCCGTCGTCGCTCCCTCGCGAGCGTTCCGATCATCGCATCCGCGTTGTCGGGGGGTGGGGATGTGTCTTGCCCTCCGTGGTCCGGCCGGGATCGGCCGACCCTCTCGGCCGGGACGCTTACCATCGCTGGGGCCGATGATCGGGTATGACCACGATCACGCTCATCGGCAGCCGGCTCGCGGACGTCGGTCGCGAGTTCGTCTACGGGGGCGAATCGCCCGACTGCGAGGGCTGTCCGTACCGCGGACAGTGTCTCAACCTCTCCGAGGGGACCCGCTATCGGATCACCGGCGTTCGCGAGAACGCCCAGACGCTCGACTGTGCGGTCCACGACGCGGGCGTTCGGGCGGTGGAGGTCGAGCCCGCACCCGTTCCCGCGAACGTCCCCTCGAAGGTCGCGTACGCCGGCAGCAAGGTCGAACTCGCCGGGCCCTGCCCGCACACCGAATGCCCGAGTCATCAGTACTGCGTCCCCGAAGGAGCCGATTTCGACGACGAGCGCGTCATCGAACAGGTGCTCGGGGAGCCGCCCCACGATCACTGCGCGCTGGATCGGGATCTGACGCTCGTGAAGTTCGCCGCCGAATCAGAGTGACCGGATCGGATCGTTCCCCTCAGCTACCGTGGATCCACGTTCTCACCGGTAATGTTACTGTATGTCAAGCACGAATACGGGCCATGCTCTGTCGATGGACCGTGTTCTTCGTCGCGAATCCTCGACTGCTGGCGTCGCTTGATCCGTTCTGGTCGGACGTCGACGTCGAGGAATGGTCCGGCCGGTTCGAGTGGGAACAGGACGATTTCAACGGCCTGATCGACGTGTCGGCCAATCCGTTCGAGACCTACTGTCGGGAACGGGGTGACTGTGTCGACTACGCGACGGCGGTCGTCTCGTGGGCGATCGCACACAACCGACCCGGCGTCGGGATCGGGGTGTGTGGGTACAATACGCGTGCGATCCCGATCCCTCGACACGTGATCGCCTACGATCACGAACGGACGTACTCCTCGGGCGTGATCCGCGAGGGAACGCCCGACGACTATCTGCAAGCGTCGGAGTATGATTGGATCATGACGCGAACCGTTTGAGCCCGTCCGCCGATCCGCGATCCCCCGTCGACGGGCGTTTAACCACGGCGCACGTACGGCCCGCCGATGGGCTTTCCGGTCACCTACTACTGTCCGCGCTGTGGGACGCTCGCCGAACTCGACCGCGACGGCTACCTCGCGGACAAGGCGGTGACGCCGTATCCCTTCGAGGGCTGGCGGTACGTCGCCCCGACGGAGCCGTTCGAGGACGACGCAGCCGACGGCGTCCGGTTCGTCTGTGGCGAAAGCGACGGCGTCCGCTGGCGGCCCGCGTCGGACCGAACCGAGGCGGGCGCGAACACGGAGACCGAGGGGATTGCGGGAAGCGAGGGGGTTGAGGGGATTGCGGGAAGCGAGGAGGTTGCTGGAGGCAAGGGGATCGAGGAGGTTGCTGGAGGTGAGGGAGTTGCTGGAGGCGAGGGCTGTGGTGACGCCTTTTATCTCTCGTTCGTGCGCTACGAGGAGGGCCGGGAGATCGACCCGCGTGCGGAAACCGAACTCGTCGAGATCAACCCGGATCCACGGGCGTCCGGGCCGCGGGGGCCGGGCGGTCCGGGTGGACCCGGCGGCTTCTGGTAGGGACGTCGGATCGACCGTCCGTCGAGTGCCCTGACCTATCGATCCGACGGCCATATTATTATCAGCCCGAGGCCCGATCCCTCAGGTATGGCGGACACCAAATCGGGACGAGCAGAGCAGGCGCGCAACCAGGAACGACGACGTATCGAACGGGACGTCGCCGAGGCGCTCGAACGCGGCGACGAGCCCGAACCGGCCGACGATACCCCCGTGGAATGTTATCGCCGGAACTGCCGTGAACTCGCGGCGTTCTCGGTCACCGAACGGTATCAGGAGGAGACCGGAAAGGGGGCCGTGGAGGCGACAGCACGTCTCTGTGAGATCCACACCGCCGAGGAGTCGCCGACGAACCTCGATAAGGCGTATGCGGACTACGTGTTCCGTGTCGAGCCACTTCCCGACGGCAACCACTGAGTCACCGTTGTGGCGGGAACGATACCGGTCGGTCGGCCACGGCAGTTTCCGACCGACGCTCAATCCACCGATCGTCAACCGACCGATCGCCGACCGACAACCGACCAACCGAACCTCAACCGACCGATCGCCGACCGACAAACCCCTTACGTCAGGGGGGCGAACGGACCCATATGCAGAGCATCAATCGGACCGCGATCGAACTCGTCGACGAGGCGCTCGATTTCGCGGGCGAGCTGAACGTCGTCGGCTACGAACTCGACAACGGCGCGACGGTCGTCGACTTCGGCGTCGAGGCCGGGGGCGGCGTCGAGGCGGGACTGTTGCTCGCGGAGATCCAGACCGCGGGGCTCGCGAACGTCCGGACGTCGATGGGTGAGGTCGCGGGCGCGCCGCGCGCCTACGTCGAACTCTCGACCGACCACCCGGCCGTCTCGCTGTTGTGTTCACAGAAGGCCGGCTGGGAGCTCGCCTTCGAGAACGGGTTCGAGGGGCTCGGATCGGGGCCGGCCCGCGCGCTCGTCGGCCGCGAGACGGAGTTCGAGCGGGTCGGCTACTACGACTCCTCGGAGTTCGCCACGCTGACCGTCGAATCCACGGCGCTGCCGGACGTGACGGTCGCCGAGCACGTCGCGGAGCTCTCGGAGGTCGAACCGAGCGGCGTCTTCCTCCCGACGTATGCGACCGGGTCGATGGCGGGCTCGGTCGCGACTGCCGCCCGCGCCGCCGAGTTGGCGGTCTTCCGCCTGCTGGAGATCGGCTACGAGCCCACCGACGTCCTCCACGCCTCCGGACGGGCCCCGATCGCCCCCGTCACCTACGACGAGGACCGCGCGATGGGCCGGACGAACGACGCGTTGGCCTACGGCGGGGAGGTTCACCTGCAGGTCGCCCGCGACGACGATCGGTTCGAGGGACTCGTCTCGACGGCCCGTGACGACTACGGGACGCCCTTCGTGGAGATCTTCGAGGCGGCCGATTGGGACTTCTATTCGATCCCCGAGACCGTCTTCGCGCCCGCCACAGTGACCGTCGACGTCGTCGACGGTCCAGTCTACACGGTCGGAAAGACCGACGAGGAGCTGCTCGCGGCGTCGTTCGGCTACCGCTGATGCGACTGAAGCCGGTGCCGGAGCCGCCGGACACGCTCGCCGGGATCACGCCGTACCGGGATGCCGTTCCGCTCGTCCCCGGCCGAACCGACGACTGCTGTGCGCGCCTCTGTGACCGAACGGATCTCGACACCAGACAGGTCGCGAACGACTGGCTGGCGTTTCTCGACGCGCTCGAACTCGTCGAGTCGACGCCGCGTGGGTTCAAACGCACGGACGCGGATCTCACTCCCGAGGGCGTGCGACGTGGGCTTCGCGAGCGCGTGCTGTTCGCCCCGGAGGCACTCGCGCTGCTCGGCGAGGCGACCCGCGAGGATCCGGTGACCGCCGCGGACGTGTTCGCGGCCACCCGCGATCGGGTGCCCCGACACGACCGTGCACGCGATCCCGACTGGGAGACGAGCTGGCTGGAGCGTGCCGAGCGGCTGCTCGGGTGGCTCACCCTGGTCGATCTCGCGGAACGGGTTACGGCGGACGCGGACGGCGACGCGGGCTACGTCGCGGGTGACGCGGGCTACGTCGCGGGTGACGCGTACTGAGACGGCCGACCGGTGGGTCGATAGAATCCGACTACCAGGCGTACTCCTCGCGCGGATCGACGGCGTCGCGCTCGCGGTCGAAGACGTGTTCGCCGTCGACGAAGACGTGTCGCGTCCGGGTACCGTTCTCATAGAACACGCCGTCCCAGACCGCGAGGTCGGCGTCCGTTCCAGGCTCCAGCGTACCGACGCGGTCGTCGATCCCGAGGATCTCCGCCGGAACGCGGGTGACCGCCGCGAGCGCGTCGTCCGCGGGGAAGCCCTCCCGGACGGCGAGCCCGACACAGACGTCGAGGTGGTGTTGCGGGACGACCGGCGCGTCCGTCTGGATCGCGACCTCCACGCCGGCCTCGTGGAGGATCGCCGGCGTCTCGAAGGTGATGTTGCGGAGTTCGTACTTCGCACCCGAGTAGAGCGAGGGGCCGACGACCGCGGGTACGTCCCGTTTCGCGAACTCCTCGGCGATCAGGTGCCCCTCGGTCGCGTGTTCGATCGAGAGGTTCTCGATCCCGAACTCCTCGGCGATCCGGAAGACGGTCATGATGTCGTCGGCCCGATGGGCGTGCACCCGGAGGGGGAAGCCCTCGGTGAGGACGCGCGAGAGGTTCTCCATCCCGAGGTCGCGCTCGAACGGTTCGCCCGCGTTTCGGGCGTGTTCGCGGCGGTCGACGTAGTCCTCGGCGGCCATGAACGCCTCCCGGAGCGTGGCGGCGACGCCGGGGCGGGTGCTCGGCTGGCGACCCTGTTCCTCGCCGTGGAACCGCTTCGGGTTCTCGCCCATCGCGGCCTTCATCCCGTCCTCGCGGATCAACATCCCGTCGGCGGTCAGCCCGTAGGTCTTCATCGAGCAGATGATCCCGCCGATGACGTTGCCCGAGCCCATCCGTGCGGACACCGATGTCACCCCGTTCCGGAAGGCGTGTTTCAGCTCCTCGTCGCGGGGATGAAAGCCGTCGAGCGCGTTGACGTGGGGCGTGACCGAGTCGGTCCCCTCGTTGTAGTCGCGGTCCTCCGGTTCGCCCCACTCCGAGATGCCGGCGTGGCTGTGGGCGTCGATGAGCCCCGGCGTGACGTGGTCGCCGCCGACGTCGATCGCGGTCGCTTCAGCGGGGACATCGACGTCGCCGACGGCGACGATCTCGCCGTCGTCGATCAGGACGTGTCCCTCGACGGTTCCGCGCTCGGTGGCGGTGTGGACGAGGCCGTTGGTGATGGCGTACATGGTCGTACTCATCGGCGCTTGGGGGAAACCGTTCGGGCCGGGTGGATCGGTTGCCGGTTCGTCAAGAAACGAGAACGAGGACGAGAGGGAAACGGGAGTGGCGCTCAGCGACCAAGAAAGTCGAAGAATATCACGTTTCGTTCACGTCGAGGTGTGAGCTCCACTCACGCTTCGATTCCCGACGGATCTGCTCGAGATCGATGTCGTGCTCGACGAGTTGGTCTTTGACGGCCCGCAGTCGCTCGAACGCCGGTTGCTTCGGCCGGACCCGAAGCGTCCCATCCTCAGCGAGGGTGAACTCCACCTCCGTCCCCGCGCGCAGGCCGAGCTCGTCGCGGATCCGCTTTGGGATCGTCACCTGCCCCTTGCTCGTAACCGTTCCGTCGGCTGAGATCGCCATTCCTTACTTAAGTTGGTCTTCCTTACATATGAAATTCTGTGCGAACGGTGTTCAATCAGCACCGATTTTATATCACAACCGATCCGCACGCCTCAACAGGAGCAGTAGTACTCCCGGTCGAGAAACGCCGTTTGCAAGAGCTTTTCAGCGGGGCCGGGATCTGACGGCCGGTAGACGCCCGTCGTCAGCGAGCCCTCGGTCTCGAACGCGCCGGAGACGAGCCGTCCCCAGTCCTCGCCGCGGAGGACGTCCCAGAACCCGTCGTCGGTCGCGAGCAGCGTGAGATAGTCGCGGAGGTAGACCCACCGGGTCGGTTCGATCCCGTCCGACTCGTACTCGGCGTCGGTGACGGCGGCGTAGGCCGCCATCGGCAGGTTCGCGCCGGCGGCGACGGGCATCGAGATCCACTTCCACGGGCGGGTGTTGACGTCGAGCAGCAGGAACTCCTCGCGCTCGGCGTCGTAGACGAACTCCGACTCGCTGATCCCATAGTAGCCGGCGTCCTCGAGGACGGCGAGCGCGCGCGCTTCGATCTCGGGTGCGTCGACGGTTTCGACCAGACAGGAGGTGCCGAACTGGCGGGGGAACCGGACCGCGGCGTTGCCGACGACCGCGAGCGCGTCCTCGACGCCCGAGGGCGGCACGTACGACGCCAGCGAGTGGTCCTCGCCGGTGGCGACGTCGACCCGCTTTTGTGCCATCACGTCGATCTCGGCCTCCCTCGCCTCGTCCACGACCTTCGTGAACGACTCGTGATCGTCGACCTCGATCACGTTCGTGCCGAACGCTTCCTCGAACTCGCGTTTCAGCGCCGGCTTGACGACGAGCGGGAAGCCGAGCGCGTCCGCCGCTTCTTCGGGCGTCGCGTCCGCTTCCGGACCGTCGCCGAGCCGATAGGTCTCGGGGTAGGGCACGCCGAGATCCTCACAGGTCGCGTAGAGTTTCGATTTGTTCAACACGTCGTCGACGACGTCGATCCCCGAAAAGGGGAGTCGGACGCCGTCCGGCTGTGCCTCCGCGTACGCGAGCGCCCACTCGTCCATACAACCGAACGCGACCGCCTCGGTGCCGGCGGCCTCGACGATCGCCTCCACGTCCGCCCGGAAGCCATCGAGGTCGTCGAGGGGGTAGGTCACCGCGCCGGCGAAATCGATCGCCTCGGACGGCGGCGCGAGCCCGTCGTGCGGGACCGTTTCAATACCGTCGTCGTCGGTCGAGGGTGGACCACCGGCGCGATCGAGGGCGATCACGGGCACGTCGTGGGCGGCGAGCGCTCGGGCGACGCCGAGGCCGGTGATATGTGCGTTGCTGACGAGCGCCGGCGGGCGGTCGAAGGAGGCGTCCGCGAGCGCGTCGATGAGCGCCGCGGTGGAGAGAACTCGGTCGGCCATGGATCCCCCTTTCCGGTCGAACCCTAAAGTCGCATCAGTACCGGTCGACCGTGCCACTATCGTGTACGGAGGCGAGGCGCTCCGTGCGGCATGGGCGCGACACCGGACACAACGCCCTTTTGTAGCGATCGGCCCCTTTCAGCTCACATGAGTTCCGAGACACCACCGGGTCGCGTTCGTCGCGCGTTCGCAAGCCACGGCTCCTTCGAGCAGGTACGGGACGCACGCTGGGAGTCGACCACGACCGCCTTCGAGGGCGCGGTCGACGTCGCGGACGCCGAGGACGGTCGGATTCGATTCGACGTGACCGTCACGGTTCCGACCCTGTCGGCGACGGCGGCCGACGAGATCGCCGAGGTGGTCGAGGAGGGCTGGTACGAGACGTTCGAGCTGCGTGTCGTCGACGTCGGCGCGGTCACCCGGAAGGAACACGAGTTCGACCCCGACGTCGAACGTACGGGCGAGGAGATAACGGTCGCCTTCTCGTTCACGGATATCAACGAACGCCGCGGCGTCGACGACGCGGGCGCGCTTATCGACTTCGTCGAGGGAACCTACGTGCAGGGGGTGATCCCGGGCTATGAGTACGTCGAACCCGTTTCGGATCTCCTCTCGGCCGCACGTCGGCAGGGAAGCGCCGGGCCGTAAGCGCCCGCTCCCGGCACTCCGATAGGCGGAAAAGCCGGGAGCACGTAGCACTGATATGCTCTCGGTCTTCGGGTTCGTGTCGCTGCTCGCGCTGATCGCCGCACACACCCTCGCCGCCGGCGTCATGACACGATTCTTCCGGCTCCGGTTGAACACGACATGGGGGTGGATCGTCTATACGGCGATCTTCCCACCCATCGTGCTGCTCGCCTCGACGTTGGTGTTTACCGGCGTGTTGGGCGTCGGCACCGGCGTCGACCTCGGGAGCCCGTCGGTCGTGTTCGCCGTGCTCGTCTTCTTGCCCGTCGTGCTCGGCGCGACGATCGACTACCTCTACATGCCCCCGCCGGAGGAGTACGAGCTGCCGGACACGACGTGAGCGGGGGCTAACTCGATCCGCGAATTCAGCCCTCGGCGAGCAACCGTTCCATCACCGACTCGACGTGATCGAGGACCTCCTCGGGCGAACGGGTCGCGTCGATCCGAACAAATCGGTCGGGTTCGGCGGCGATCAGTCGCTCGTAGTTCTCGGCGACGGCGGCGAGGTAGCCGTCCTCCTCGAACTTGTTCGTGCGCCCGGAGCGCTCCGCCGCGGTTCGCGGGTCGAGGTCGAGATAGAGCGTCGCGTCGGGTGGACGGGAGAACGCCTCGTGGATGCCCCTTATATACTCAAGGGGGCGGCGGATCTCGATATCGCTCGACGCCAGCGTCGCCGCCTGATACGCGAACCGGGAGTCGGAGTAGCGATCGGAGACGACGAGGTCGCCGTCGGCGAGCGCCGGCCGGATCGTCCGTTCGAGGTGGTCGGCGTGGTCGGCAGTATATAAGAACAGCTCCGCGAGCGGGTCGGCGTCGTCGTCCTCGATGGATCGGTAGACGGCGTCGCCATACCAGCTGCTCGTCGGCTCACGGGTGAACGTCGCGTCCGGATAGACGTCGCGAAGCGCCTCCCAGACCGTCGTCTTACCGCTGCCGTCGAGTCCCTCCAGCGTGACCAGCATGGTCGCGCTCGGGGGGCGGCGTTTATAAATCGGGGTGATACCGATTACGAGCTCCGCTGCCGCCGTCATCCCGTCGTCAGCCCCACGTCTGACAAGCGCGGTAAGTTTACGGTTCATCCTCACGTGTTACGCCCCATGAAGGTGCTTGTTGCCGGCGGTGGCGGGTTCATCGGGTCGTACCTCTGTCGGGCGCTCGCCGACGGGGGCCACGACGTGACCGCCCTGTCGCGTTCGCCGAACGACGTCCCCGAGGGCGTCACGTCGGCGACCGGCGACGTCACGGCGTACGACTCGATCGAGCCGGCCGTCGAGGGGCACGATGTCGTGGTGAACCTCGTCGCGCTCTCGCCGCTTTTCGAGCCGAAAGGCGGCAACGAGATGCACGACCGGGTTCACCGTGGCGGGACCGAAAACCTCGTCCGGGCGGCCGAGGCGGGTGGCGCGAGCCGATTCGTTCAGATGAGCGCGCTCGGGGCCGACCCGAACGGCGATACGGCGTATATCCGTTCGAAGGGGCAAGCCGAGGGGATCGTCCGCGAGAGCGACCTCGAATGGACGATCTTCCGGCCCTCCGTCGTCTTCGGCGACGGCGGGGAGTTCGTCGGCTTCACCAAGCGGTTAAAAAAGATGTTCGCGCCCGTCGTGCCGATGTATCCCCTTCCGGGCGGCGGCAACCGGACCCGGTTTCAGCCGATCCACGTCGAGGACCTCGTGCCGATGCTCGTCGCCGCAGCCGAGACGGACGATCACGCGGGCGAGACGTACGAGGTCGGCGGCCCGGAGGTGTTGACCCTCCGTGAGGTGACGGACTTGGTCTATGAAGCGGAACGGAAAGGGATCACGATCGTGCCGCTGCCGATGCCGCTCGCGAAGGTCGGGCTGACCGTCCTCGGGGCGGTCCCCGGCTTTCCGATGGGCGCCGATCAGTACCGCTCGCTCAGCTTCGACAACACGGCGGCCGAGAACGATGTCGGGGCGTTCGGGATCGACGAATCGGAGATGACCACGCTCGCGTCGTATCTGGGGGTCGCATGAACCACACGGATACGGTGGGACCGGATCGAACCACACTTGTCAACATGAAATCACGATATCGATCGACGTCGAACGGTACGAAATCACCCCACCGCGTCGGGGTTACCGCGTCGCTGCGTCGCACGGAAATCTCAAAGCTGGTAACGGCATCAGAAGCCTTATATTCCAGTTGGCGCTGTGTGTTTTCAAACGGTAAGCGGGGTACACGATGAAACTGGCAATGATCGGATTCGGACAGGCGGGTGGGAAAGTCGTCGACAAGTTCCTGGAGTACGACAAGCGGACGGGCTCCGAGATCGTGCGGGCGGCGGCGGCGGTCAACACGGCGAAAGCCGACCTCATGGGATTACAACACATCTCGGAGGAGCAGCGCGTGCTCATCGGACAGTCGCGCGTGAAGGGCCACGGCGTCGGCGCGGACAACGAGCTGGGCGCGGAGATCGCCGAGGAGGACATGGACGAGGTCCAGGGCGCGATCGACTCCATCCCGGTCCACGAGGTCGACGCGTTCCTCGTCGTCGCGGGGCTCGGCGGCGGGACGGGCTCCGGCGGCGCGCCGGTGCTCGCGAAACACCTCAAGCGGATCTACACGGAGCCGGTCTACGGGCTCGGCATCCTGCCCGGCAGCGACGAAGGCGGGATCTACACGCTCAACGCCGCGCGGTCGTTCCAGACGTTCGTCCGCGAGGTGGACAACCTCATGGTCTTCGACAACGATGCGTGGCGACAGACCGGGGAGTCCGTGCAGGGCGGTTACGAGCAGATCAACGAGGAGATCGTTCGCCGCTTCGGGATCCTCTTTGGGGCCGGCGAGATCAAACAGGGGCAGGAGGTCGCAGAGAGCGTCGTCGACTCCTCGGAGATCATCAACACGCTCGCCGGTGGCGGCGTCTCCACGGTCGGCTACGCGGAAGAGGAGGTCGAAGAGCGCAACTCGGGAGGGCTGCTCTCGCGGCTCCGCAACGACGATGGCGTCGACGAACTCGACACGGCTCACACCACCAACCGGATCACGAGCCTCGTCCGGAAGGCGGCGCTCGGTCGGCTCACGCTTCCGTGTGAGATCGAGGGCACGGAGCGCGCGCTGCTCGTGCTCGCGGGGCCGCCGGAGTATTTAAACAGAAAGGGGATCGAGCGCGGCCGCAAGTGGCTCGAAGAGCAGACCGGGTCGATGGAGGTCCGCGGCGGCGACTACCCGTACCGTGGTGCCGGCTTCGTCGCGACGGTCATCCTGCTTGCGGGCGTGACGAACGTCCCCCGGATCAAGGAGCTGCAGCAGGTCGCCATCGAAGCGCAGGACAACCTCGCGGAGATCCGCGAGGAGAGCGAGGAGAACCTCGAGAGCCTCGTCAACGACGGCGAGGACGAGCTCGAATCGCTCTTTTAAACGACCGAGCCTCCGATGGAGGTGCTCGTTCCGTTTTCGACCGACCGTCCAAAGTCTCGACTGTCGAGCGTGCTTTCGCGAGCGGAGCGGACGGCGTTCGCCCGCGCCATGTGTACCGATGTCCTCGCCGCCGTACGGGCCGCAGGCGGCGAGCCGACCCTGTTGACGACTCCGCCGGCGGAGTCGCCGGCCGACGACCTCGACGTTGACGCCATTACAGCGGCGGCCGGTATCGCCACCCCTCCCGTCATCGTCGACGATCGGGCCCTCTCGGCGGCGGTCAACGCGCAACTCGTTGACCGTCGGCCGACCCCAGACGAGCCGGTCGCGGTCGTGATGGCCGACCTCGCCATCGCGACGTCGGCGGCGATCGAACGGCTCCTCACCGCCGACGGCGACGTGGTCATCGCGCCCGGACGCGGCGGTGGCACGAACGCGCTCGTCGTCCGGGACCCGTCGTTTCGGGTCGACTATCACGGGGCGTCCGTCCGGGATCATCGACGGATCGCCGCGGCGATCGACGCGGATGTCAGGGAGATCGATTCCCATCGACTCGCGAGCGACGTCGACGAACCGGCGGATCTCACGGAGGTGTTGCTCCACGGCGACGGCGCTGCGGCCGCGTGGCTCCGCGAGGCCGGTTTTCGACTCGGCGTTACGGACGGCCGCGTCGGCGTCGTTCGTGAGTGAACGAAACCGCTACCGTGGCCATTTATAAGCGTCATCTCCTGCGACCGTGGCGGTTTATAACCCTCGGCCGCCGAACGCGATCCGTGTCATCGGCCACGAGCCGCTTCGGGATCGAGATCGACGACGCCGACGTCGAGCGGCTGTGCTCGATCGCGCCGGCCGACGTCGACCCGACCGACCGACTCACGTTCGCCCGCAACGTCTTCATCCCGCTCACCACGGCGTGTCGCTACACGTGTACGTACTGTACGTACTACGATGTCCCGGGCGAGGCGACGCTGCTCTCGCCGGCGGAGGTCCGTCGGCGCTGCCGGGTCGGCGCGGACGCCGGCTGCACGGAGGCGCTTTTCACCTTCGGCGACGACCCCGACGATCGGTACGTCTCGATCCACGAAACCCTCGCCGAGTGGGGCTTCGAGTCGATCCACGACTACCTCTATACGGCCTGTGCGATCGCCTTGGAGGAGGGCCTGTTGCCGCATTCGAACCCCGGCGACCTCACCGAGGGGCAGTTCCGCACCCTTCGGGAGGTGAACGCCTCGATGGGCGTCATGCTCGAGACGACCGCCGACGTGGACGCCCACTCGGGCACACGCAAGAAGACCCCCGAGCGTCGCCTCGAAACGATCCGGGCGGCCGGTCGGCACGGGGTCCCGTTCACCACGGGGATCCTCGTCGGTATCGGCGAGGGATGGCGCGATCGCGCCGAAAGCATCCTCGCGATCCGCCGGCTCCACGAGCGGTATGGGCACGTCCAGGAGGTGATCGTCCAGCCGGTGGTGCCGAACGAACGCTCCGATTTCGAGGGGCCGGACCGTGAGGCCCTCCGGCGTGTCGTCGCCATGGCCCGCGCGGGGCTCCCTGCGGAGGTCTCCGTGCAGGTGCCGCCGAACCTCACCGCCGCCGCCGAGCTGCTCGACTGCGGGATCGACGATCTCGGCGGTGTCTCGCCGGTCACCGACGACTACATCAATCCCGACTACGCGTGGCCGGGGCTTTCGGAACTTCGGTCGATCGCCGCGGACGGGAACGTGCCGCTTCGGGAACGCCTGCCGACGCACGCCCGCTACCTCCCCGACGACATCCGGCCGGCGTCGTCGGACCGAGCGGACCAACCACGCGACCGCGACGCGTGGATCCCGCCGGCGGTGCAGGAACGGATCCGCCGGGACGACGTGCATGGACGCCGGCTTCGAGCGGTTGCACGGGGGGAGGGACCGCTGTCCGCCGAGGGCGACGCGAACCCGTCGGCCGGGCGGAGCCGACCGCCGTGACCGTCAGTAAAAAACCGCGTGGCCAGTAGCTTCTTTAAATATACTCGCAAATAGGGTCGGTGATGCTCCCTTTACAAGCCGACGAAGTCGTCGATGCGCTTGACCCGGGTGCGGTGGTCGTCTCCGCGGCCGCGTTCCTGCTCGGGTTCGTCGTGGTGTTGCTCCTCGGAAAGACGCTCTTCGTCCCCGCGGTGCGCCGGGTGTTGGGCTCGCGCGGGTTCGACGAGGTCGTCCGGAGCCTGGGGACGAGCGTCGCGAACGCGATCGTCTGGGTCGCCGCGATCGCCATCGCCTTTACCGTCGCCGGATACGGGGCGTTCCTCTCGGCGTTCGCCGTCTTCGGCGGGGCGCTCGCGCTCGCGGTCGGGTTCGCCGCGCAGGACCTCCTCGGCAACTTCGTCGCCGGGATCTTCATCCTCAAGGACAAGCCGTTCGAGGTGGGTGACTGGATCCAGTGGGAGGGCAACGCCGGGCGCGTCGAGGACATCGACCTCCGCGTCTCGCGGGTGCGCACCTTCGACAACGAGTTGGTCACCGTGCCGAACGGCGACCTCGCGAACAACGCCGTCACCAACCCGGTCGCCTACGACACGCTCCGACAGAAGTTCGTCTTCGGCATCGGCTACGACGACGACATCGACGAGGCGACCGACATCATCGTCGGGGAGGCCGAAAAACACGAGGACATCCTCGATGACCCCGCCCCCTCGGTCAGGCTCGTCGACCTCGGCGACTCCGACGTGGGGCTCCAGTCGCGATGGTGGATCGAGGACCCCGACCGGGGTGACTTCGTGAAGATCCGTTCCGAGTACGTCCAGTCGGTGAAGGAGGCGTTCGACGACGCGGGTATCGACATCCCGTACGTCCACCGCGAGCTGACCGGCAGCATCGAGACGATCGAGGCGATCGCCGCCGACGAGTAGGGTCGAACGCGACCCGAAGCGGAACGGTTTTTCTCCATCATTGAGTGGTACCACCCATGGAACCATCCACGTGGCGGACCTACCTCGTGACGCAGGCGAGCCGATCGGGGGACCGTGACACCGTCGCGGTCGTCCGGGCGGCGCTCGCCGGCGGCGTCGACGCCGTACAGCTACGCGAGAAGGGAACGGATGCGCGCCATCGCTACCGCTTGGGTCGCGAGCTACGCGAACTCACCGCGGACGCGGATGTACCGCTCATCGTCAACGACCGGGTCGACATCGCGGCGGCGATCGACGCCGATGGTGTTCATCTCGGCCAGTCCGATCTCCCGATCGATGTCGCCCGCGATCAACTCGGCTCCGAAGCGATCATCGGCTGTTCGACGTCGACGACGGCGGAAGCGAAGCGGGCGGTCGCCGAGGGGGCCGACTATCTCGGCGTGGGCGCGGTGTATGCCACCGACTCGAAGGACGTCCCGGAGGAGGAATCCGGGATCGGCCCCGAACGGATCCGTGCGATCGCCTCGGCGGTGGACCTCCCGATCGTGGGGATCGGTGGCATAGGCGAGGGCAACGCTGCCGCGGTCATTCAGGCGGGCGCGACGGGCGTGGCCGTCATTTCGGCGATCACGGCCGCCGCCGATCCGGCGGCCGCGACCCGCCGGCTTGGGGAGGTGGTCGCCGATGCCCGGTGAGGAGGATGCGCACGTCGATATCGACGGCGAGCGAGTTCACCGGGCGCTGTCGGCGCTTTCGGACCGATCGCCGCTCGTGCATCACCTCACGAACGCCGTGACGACGAGCGAGACGGCGAATATCACCCTCCACTGGGGCGGCCTCCCGGTGATGGCCGACGCCCCCGCCGAGGCCGCCGACATGGCCGCTGGCGCCGATGCCGTCCTGTTGAACACGGGGACGGCGAGCCGCGACGACATCGACGCGATGATCGATGCCGGGCGCAGCGCCAACGACGCCGGGAGTCCGGTCGTGCTCGATCCGGTCGGCTACGGCGCGACGCCTCACCGCGTCGAATCGGTCGGACGGATCCTCGATGCCGTCGACGTCGACATTATAAAGGGTAACGTCGGGGAGATACGCGGACTCGCCGGGGAGGAGGCCGCCGTTCGAGGGGTCGAGTCGGTCGACGAGGGCGATGCGATCGACGGGGCCGCCCGTGCGCTGGCCGCCGAACACGACGCGGTCGTCATCGCATCGGGTCCCGTCGACGTCGTCTCCGACGGCGAGGCAGTGTATCGGGTCACCGCCGGTCACGAGCGAATGGGGACGTTCGTCGGGTCGGGCTGTATGCTCGGGAGTACGGCCGCGACGTTCGCGACGCTGGCACACGGCGACGTGCCCCCGCTTGGGACCCATACCGAGGCCATGCTGATCGCGACGGTCGCGTTCGGCGTCGCCGGTGAACGGGCCGCCGCGGGCGACCCGCCGGGCCCGGCGAGCTATCGAACGGCGTTCATGGACGCGGTCGCAGCCCTCGCGGTGGAGGCGTCCGGGATCGACGCCGCCGGTCGGATACATACGGAGTGACCGATCGTGATTGTTGACGGGTAGTGAGCGGACCGGCGACCCGCACGTTTTTGCCTCCAGCGACCCGACCGTGTGAGTATGCAACGCGGACGACGGAAACCGGATTGGCTCAAGTCGCGCCCGCCGTCCGGGACCCGTTTTACGTCGATCAAAGCGAGCCTCCGCGACCGGAACCTCCACACCGTCTGTGAGGAGGCGAACTGCCCGAACATGGGCGAGTGTTGGTCCGGCCGGAACGGCCCCGGAACGGCCACGTTCATGTTGATGGGCGACCGCTGCTCGCGGGGCTGTAACTTCTGTGACGTCGAAACCGGCGGGATGGAGCCGCTCGATCCGGACGAGCCGGCGAACGTCGCGGACGCGGTCGCGGAGATCGGCTTGGAGTACGTCGTGTTGACCTCCGTCGATCGCGACGACCTCGCGGACGGCGGCTCGGCACACTTCGCCGAGACGATCCGCGAGATCAAACGCCGTGACCCCGACATCCTCGTCGAGACGCTGATCCCCGACTTCCAGGGCGACCCGGAGGCGGTCGACCGAATCGTCGATGCCGGCCCGGACGTGATCGCCCACAACGTGGAGACGGTGGAGCGGCTTCAGTGGCCCGTCCGTGATCGCCGTGCGACCTACGAACAGTCGCTTTCGGTGCTCGACCGGATCGATCGCACCGCCGATGTCTATACGAAGACGAGCCTCATGCTGGGAGTCGGCGAGTACGACCACGAGGTGTACCGCACGCTCGGTGACCTCCGGGAGGTCGGCGTCGATATCGTCACGTTCGGGCAGTACCTCCAACCGTCCCGCACACACCTCGACGTCTTCGAGTACGTCCATCCCGACGTCTTCGACGTCTGGCAAACCGTCGCCGAGGAGGAGTTCGACTTCCTCTACTGTGCATCCGGACCGATGGTTCGCTCGTCATACCGAGCCGGCGAGCTCTTCATCGATGCGATGATCAGGGAGGGACGTTCGCCGGAAGACGCGAGACGACACGCACGGGCGGCCGGTGGCGACTGAGACGACCGGACGGTCGGGGGTTCCGTCGAAACCGCTATCATTGCCCCGCTGCATCTATCCGCAGTATGCGCGAGGTGATCCTCGACGTTCGTCACTACGGTGAACCCGAGTACGAAGCCAGCATCGCGCACCCGTCGGTGACGATGCGCTCGGTCTCTTCAATGACCGGTCAGGGGCCGATCAAGAAACGGATCGTCGAACTTGAGGGACCATCCGATGACATTGCGGGATTCGTATTCACGCTTCGTGAACATCCGTCCGTCGTCGATGTCGACCCACTGATGCCGCCCGATACCTCCCCGATCTACGTCGCCGTCGCGTACGATTCGGGCAAAAAGGAGAGCATGTCGTCCGTGCTCTCCGGGATGGGTATTCATTATCGAACCGGGACGACGATCACCGGCGGGGTCGAGCGGTGGATCCTCTATCTCGATCCCGACGAGGACCTTTCGGGCGTGATCCGGACGATGGAGGGCAGCGACAACGACGTCACGCTCGTTCGAAACGTCCCCCTCTCGGATCTGGACCGGCCCCCGCAGCTGTCCCGGGTCCGATTTTTCGATGACCTCACGCGCAGACAACGGGAGGTGCTCACGACGGCTATCGAGCGTGGTTACTACGAACATGACGGGGGCGTCGGCATCGATGACGTCGCCGAGGCGCTCGATCTCGGATCGACGACCGTCTGGGAACACCTCTCGCGGGCGGAGTCGAAGGTGATGACTCAGCTCCGAGAGGAGCTTTCGAGCTGAGCGACGGAGCGCTCACCGCGAGAGATCGTATAGCGGCGTGTTCACTCGTATGGCCACCGACCGCCAGTTTTCAACTCGCGAACGTAGCCCTCGTCGATCATGTCTCTGGTCTCCTCGCGGGATCGATGCGGGATCCGGCGATCCTCGCTCGCGAGCCGATAGGTCGCCTCGGCGATGAGGATAGCGACCTCGCGGAGGTCCCGGGGATCGAGTTTATCCAGCGTGTCGGCGTGGGTGTGTCCCCAGCCCCGTCCTGACGCCTCCGACGTCGTTGCGGCCATCACGGCGGGGATTCCCTCCTGTACGAAGGCCCACTGGTCGCCGTGCGGAGAGATCCCATCCGCGGTCGAAAGCGGTGCGTCGAGGTCCGCCGTGACCGACTCGAAGAGCTCCCCGAGGGTCTCGAACCCGTTCGTCCCGACGCGGAGGTTTCGCGAGCTGCACGCGCCGTCGAGGTTGATCACGCAGGCGATCTCCTCGTGTGGCGTCGTCTCCGCCGCGTGATACGCGCCCCACAGGCCGATCTCCTCCGCGCCGAACGTCACGAGATGCACCCGGCGCTCCAGGTCGGCTTCGACCTGCGCGAGGAGGCGACCGACCTCGGCGACGAGCGCGCTTCCGGCTCCGTTGTCGTTCGCGCCGTCGCTCACGTCGTGCGCGTCCACGTGGGCCGTGATCCAGATCGCCTCCGCGGTGTCGGGCCCGACGTCCGCGACGGCGTTCACCGAGGTCGTCGGCTCGTTCCGGCAGTCGACGTCGATCGTCACCTCGGGTGGGTCGCCCCCACCGTCCCGTTCGGCAAGTCGTGCGAGCCGTGCGCCGACCTCGCTGCTGATCCCGACGGCCGGGATCGGCCCCGGCCGCTCGTGATAGCCGATCTCGCCGGTTGCCGGGAGCGATCCCTCGACGTGATTGCTGAATATAAACCCGACCGCGCCGGCCTCGACCGCGCCCACGTACTTCTCCATCCGATGGATCCAGCGGCCGTGATCCGATGGCGTTCGCGAGGAGGCCATGACGACGGCGCCCTCCAATCGGTCGCCCGCTTCCTCGAACTCGGCGGGGGTGCCGTCGCCGACGTCGACGAGCGGCGCGGTCACCGTGCCCGCCGGGGTACCCGGGAGCCCGATCACCTCGTGGCTCCCCTCGTGTCGCCGCGATACCGGGCCGGAAAGCGCGAGCGACGCGTCCCCGCGCCACCAGCCGGGAATGTCGAACTCGTCCAGACCGGCGTTTCGGAGTCCGGCGGCCTCGAACGCCTCGACGACCCGTTCCGCGCCGCGCCGCTCGCCCGCCGATCCGGCCATGCGATCCCCGATGTCGGTCAGGTCGGTCAACAGCTCCCATCCGAAATCGCTCGTCCGTGCGTTCCCGATCACGCGGTCCGGTAGCTGGGCCATACGGACACGACGAACCGCACTCAAAAGGGACTGTGGGAAGCGGTCGTTTCGACTCGGACGCGTCGCGGTCGGTGGATGGTTGTTTCCCTTCAAACGGGGTCGGCTCGCGTGACTTCGATGACCACGTCGTCGGGGTTGACGCCGATCCGTGCGAACTGTGTGCGAACATGTTCTTTCGCCGCCTTCAGGGCCTGATCGCGAGTGTCGAACCCGCGTGGCATCGGCTCCTCGAAGGCGACCCGGATCTCCGAGCCGTTCACGCGCAGCGCCGATCCGCCGCTTTCGACCTGATAAAAGGCGTCACAGACCCAGACGTACGGGGCGTCCTCGTTCGGCGCACCCTTATAAGTGGGTGGCTCCTCGCCGCGCTCAAAGACCGTGCCGGTGAGGTCCGTCCCCCCGCCGCTGCCGCGAACGAGTATCATAGAAACGGTAGGCGTCCGCGGCCTAAAAAGGGACCCATGGTCGGCCGTTCGATCGGGTATCGACGACGCCGCTGGCGTGTCGGCCGTCCGGTCCGGTATATACTCCGTCGTGTCGCGTCGACCGTTCCGCACACCGGTCCCCGACCCGTCGTGGGGAAACCGCTTTCCACCTCGCGCCCGGTGAATGGGACATGACCCTTGAGGACTTCACGGATTTCGTCGGCGACGGAGATGATGCGGACGAGGATGCCGCCGGTGTTGACGGGGACGCCGCCGGTGTTGACGGGGACGCCGACGTGGACGGGCCCGCCGGCGACGTCGTGGAGTCGGATGCCGCCGGGGCTGGGAGCGACGTCGGGGGCCACGACGCGGACACGGGTGCGGGCGGCGCGTTCGCCGAGTACGAGGCGGAACCGGTGGGCGAGGATTCCGGGCTCGGCGTGTTGTCGGTCTCACGGGGGC
This sequence comes from Halorubrum vacuolatum, assembly GCF_900188065.1. Classification (GTDB taxonomy): domain Archaea; phylum Halobacteriota; class Halobacteria; order Halobacteriales; family Haloferacaceae; genus Halorubrum; species Halorubrum vacuolatum. The sequence continues at coordinate 289,292 of NZ_FZNQ01000001.1, read as the reverse complement.
TCCGTGTCGCCGAGGAGGCGGAGGAGACGACGCTGCAGGCGTTCGTCACGACCGATAACCGGGAGTCAGTCAGGCTCGGGAAGTATCTCGTCGTCCCCTATCCCGACGGCGAACGGCTCTTCTGTCGGATCACGGGATTGGAGTACGCCCAGGAGTTCCGATCGGACGACGCGACGGAGATCCACGCGCGCCGCCGGATGCGCCGAAACGACTTCTCCGAGCGCGACTACAAGTTCATGGCCGAACTGGAACCGATGTCCATCGTCTACGGGGTCGGCGAGGACCTCAGTCGACGGATGACCGATCGCGTCCCGAAACCGGGCGCGCTCGTCGAGGAGGCGGCGGATGCCCGCGAAATAAAGACGGGGCTCAAGATCCCCGAGGAGGGCGTCTTCCTCGGGCACCTCTCCGTCGGCGGGGAGGTCGTCCGTACGGCCGCGAAGCCGCCGACGGTGGATTATCGCGTCAAGGACGACTACGGCGACGGCGACCCGCTCGCGTTCAGACACACGCTCGTCGCCGGCGGCACCGGCTCCGGAAAGACCCACGCCTCGAAGAACGTCCTCAGACAGTACCTCGATCCCGACCGGACCTATCCGATGGACGACGGTCGCGAGGCACGAATGGCGGTGGTCCAGTTCGACCCCCAGGACGAGTACGCCCAGATGCACGACGACAACCCCGCGCTCGACGCCGAGACCGCCCGCCGGCTGGAGCGTGAAGGGATCGCCTATGGCGGCCACGACGACACCGTCGCGCTCGTCCCCCGGGTTGTCGACGCGAGCTATCCCGGCGAAGGGCATCGGGCCGAACAGGTCGAGTTCACGATCCCGTTCTCGCTCACGAAGGAGCTGCCGTGGCTCGTCGCCGGCTCGGGGCTGAACGACAACCAGTATCCGGCCCTGCTCACGCTTCTCAACCGGTTCTTCCGCGATTACGGCGATTCCGGGACATATCGGCAGTTCCTCTCGTATCTCGATGACCCCGCGTTAAAGGAGGAGCTCGACGAGACCGGCCGCGTCCACGAGGCGACCTTCGACGCGGTGAAACGGCGGGTTCGGGCGGTTCCCTCGGGTGTCTTCGACGCCGACGCGACGCCGATCACCGACCTCGATCACACCCTCGTCAGGCCCGGAGGGCTCACCGTGATCCCGACCTATCACCTCCCGACCTCCCGACAGAAGGAGATCGTCGTCCTCGCGGTGGCGGCGCTGCTCATCGACGATAAACTCTCCAATGACCCCACCAGCGAGCGGATCAAACGGACGCCGTTGCTCATCGGGATGGACGAGGCGCACAACTTCCTCGCGGACGCCGACAACGTGCAGGCGGAGCGGGTCGTCGGAAAGTTCACCGAGGCGGCCAAACAGGGCCGTAAGGAGCGGCTCGGGCTCTTTCTCATCACGCAGGACCCACAGGACGTCGCGGAGTCCGTCTTCAAACAGATCAACACGAAGGTCGTCTTGAACCTCGGCGACGAGGACGCCATCAAAAGCGTCAACATCCCGTCGACGCTCGCCGGGAAAGTGCCGTACATGGAGAAGGGACAGATGGTGGTCTACTCGCCGGATAACTCCGAGCCAGTCGAGCTAACCGGCCTTTCGACCTGTGTGACCCGGCACGAGTGAGCACGTGAGCCAGGGCTCGTGCGTCACGAGCGCCGGCGTCGTTCCCCGCGGAACCGATCTTTTTATCCCACTATCGAGGAGGTGAACCATGGGCAAACGAATTCTCGTCGCGGTCGACGGCTCGGATGCGGCGATCGAGGCGGCCCGGTTCGCGGCGGCGGAATGGCCGGCGGCGTCGGTGACGCTGCTCCACGTGATCAACCCGGCGGAGTCCTCGACGGGCGCGGAGGGTGGCTTCCCCGGCGCGGTCGAACAGTGGTATGAGAGCGCACGCGCCCGCGGCGAGCGCGTCCTCGATCGGGCGGCGGCGGCGCTCGACCGCGACGTGGAGACGCGTCTTGAAGTGGGCCGCCCGACGCGCATGATCCTCAACGTCGCCCACGGCAGCGAGCCGATCGAGTCGACGGGGGCGGATACCGGGGACGGCACGGATACAGCGGACGCGGTCGGCTCGGGCGAGGACGTCCCGTTCGATCACGTCGTGCTCGCGAGCCGCGGACGGACGGGCCTCTCCCGGGTGTTCCTCGGCAGCGTCGCCGAGGGCGTCGTCAGACGCGCGGAGATACCGGTGACGGTGGTTCGGTGACTACGGGTCATTGAGCGGGCGAATAGGCGACGGCCGAAACGGATGTGGATCGATTCATCACGCTGGAGCCCGACCGATGGATCGATGGAGTTCACAGAGGTGATCGAGGCTCGCCGTTCCGTCCGATCCTACACGGATGCACGGCTGGATCGGGAAACGATCGAGGCCATCGTCGCCGACGCGACGCTCATGCCCTCCAGTTATAACCTCCAGCCGTGGGAGTTCCTCGTCTTCACCGACGACGAGGACCGCGAGCGCCTTCAGGAGGTCGCCTACGGACAGCCGCACGTGACCGATGCGCCGGTCGCGATCGCCGTCCTCGGGTCGCTCGATCCGGCCGCCCACGTCGACCGGGTCCTTGCGGATCAGATCGAAAAGGGCTACCGCGACGAGGCCGCCGCCGAGCGAACCCGCGAGTCGATCGTCGGGATGCGGGAGCTCCCCGAGGCGGAGCGACACCGGTGGAGCGTGACGTCGACGTCGCTCGCGGCGATGGGGCTGATGCTCGCCGCACGCGATCGGGGAGTCGCCACCTGCCCGATGGGCGGGTTCGACGCCGAGGCGCTGTGTGAGACGTTCGAGGTGCCGGCCGGATACGTCCCGATCATGCTGTTGACGATGGGCTATCCCGACGAGGACGCCGAGGCGGAACGGCTCCCGCGGAAGTTCCGACGGCCGGTCTCGGAGGTCGTTCATTACGGATCGTTCGAGCCGACCGTCGAGGACACCACGGCGTCCCTAAGCGAGCCCGAAGCGACGGACAATTAAGGCTGGGGAATCCGCTTTGGCTGGCCGGCGTGGCCCATCGAATTCGGCCCACAAGTTATGCCTCCAGCCAGCGTACCGCCGTTAATGCCCTCCGAGACCGAATCGGCTACGACCGAACCCGTTACAGCAATGACCGAGTCGGTCACGACGTCGGCCGAAGCCACACGGGCGGCCGACGGGCCGGGCGCCGCCATCGAGTGGGGGCCGGTTCGATACGATCGGATCCGTTCGCTGATCACGGGCATGGCGCTCACCGTCCTGTTCGGGCTGCTGGCCGTGCTTGGGCTCGCAGTCGGTGCCTTCGTTCCCGCGCTCGGGTCCGGGTCGCTCACGTTTGGGGCCGAATGGGCGCTGCTCATCCTGTTCCTGATCGGCGGCCCGTTTTCGCTCATCTACCTCCTCATCGTTGCCGACCGCGCCTCCTCGGAGAAACGGCGTCGCCTGATCGCCGAGTTCGGCTACGCTCCCAAGCAGGTCACGCGAAACCTGCGGCCGGGATGGACGCTTGCGGGTGCAGGGGCCCTCCTCGGCATCTGGTTGGCCGGTCTCCCGTGGCTCACGGGGAGCCTTTGGCTGTTGTTTCCGCTGATCCTCTTCGCCCCGGCGATGGCCGGTTTCAGGGGCGCAACGTACCGGCTCGATCCGGCCGATCGGACGGTCGAACGTCGGAACGTCAAGACTGACCGTACACGGACCGAGGACCTCGATGCGGTGGTGCGGACGCGGCGGATCGACCTGCCGTGGACGACGGTGTTCCTGTTGGCGTTCCGCGGCAACGAGTGGTACCGGTCGACGCCGTGGCTGTTCGTCCCGACGGATCGAGCCGACATGGTCGAGGGAGCGCTTAAAAGCGCGCTGGCGCGAAGCGACGGCCCCGACCGCGCGAGCGTCCCGGAACGGGTCGTCCTTGCGCTCGTCGGAGCCAGCACCCTCGTCGTCGGGCTCGCCATCGCGCTCGCGACCGGCGAGAGCGGCGGCTGGGCGTTAGCGGTCCTCGCATCGCCGATGAGCCTCGTCTTTTTCGCGCTGGCCGCGCGGTTATAAACGCGTGGCGAGCGGCGGTGCGAGACGGTGTGTGACACCACCGCACGACTCAAATAGCCCGACCACTTAGCCGGGGTATGGACCCGAAACGTCTCGACGCCGCGCTGGCGGCGGAGTTCGGCGGCACCGCGGCCGAGCGCCGGGCGATCGTCCGGTCGGCCCGGGACCTCGCCGACTCGGGAAATCCCTCCCGTGACCGCGGGCACGCGCTGACCGTCCCCGATATCATCCGCCACCTCTCGGATGCGCCGGACGACTCCTCGCTCCCAGAGCGGTGGAACTGGTGGATGGGCGCGCTCGACGTCGCCTATGGCGGATACGACTACTTCACGGTCCGGTTCATCGAGGGCGACGACGAAGCCGAGCTCCGACGATAAGACACAGGCGATCGTCGCCGCCCGGTTCCGTCATCCTCCCGTCCACTTTCACTTTCACTCCGCGCATGGCTCGCTTATAGGTGCTGTGCGATCCGATCTACGGTCATGAGCATGCAAAGCCAAGCGAGCCCCCGATACGCCTCACTGACGCGCGTCGACGTCACGAACTGCCGTGCCGATCGGATCGCCGACCGCGCCCGTGTGAACCGTGTCGCCGGCAGCGAGGTACATCTCGAACGTCGCGGTGGCCGAACGTTCCTCGTCACGAGTCCGCAGGACGACCGGTAAGCGCCGCCTCGCCGTGTTCTGCCGCGCTAGCGGTCCAGTTCCAACCGCTCCAGCTTCCACCCGACGAACTCGGACTCGGTCTCGACATCGAGCGAGCTCAACAGCCGAGCGAGGCCGAGATAACAGCCCGTGAGGGCACAGATCCCGACGATCGTTTCCTCGTCGTAGTGACCGGCTAATCGGGCATGGATCGCGTCATCGACGTCGTCGTCGACGAACGCCTCGACGTACGCGACGAGCGCGGCAAACGGCTCGTCCAGCCGGTCGCTTTCCTCACTGGCGATCGCGAGGATGTGTTCGGGGCTCATTCCTTCATCGAGCGCGACACGGACGTGCTGGTGCCACTCGTACGCCGAGCCGGCATGATACGACGTGGCGAGGATGACGGTTTCGCGTTCGTGCGGTGTGAGGCCGCTTTCGTTCCAGACGACGCTTCCGTAGGCTCGAAAGCCCTCGAGGACGCCGAGGTTCCGCCCGAGCGTCCGATAGACGTTCAACGTTCCGCCCTCCAGCGGATGATCGACGGTATCCTCGTCGGACGTTTTCTCCGAGAGCGTATCGAGCAGGTCGCGTTTTTCTGCCGGCAGATCGATCGGATCGACGGGGTCGATTCGTGCCATGTGGGTCGCTCACGCGCCGAAATGAAATAGTCGACGGCTCCGGCGTATCCGTAGCCTTCAGGAGGGGGTATCATCCCGGGCGTTCGATTTCCTTCGACACCTGCGGCTCACGATCTTGTTCGCCGCAGGAGGTCCGGGTGCGAGAATTGAACCTCGGTCGTTCCGCTTGCAACGCTCGCTTCACTCCCTGCCTCAATTCTCGCCTTCCGGCGTTTCCACTCCTCCCGTTGGTCGTCGTGAAAAGGTCCGGGTGCGAGAATTGAACCGTGACCAGACGGTCGACCTCACTCCGTTCGGTCGCTGCGACTGGTTGGGTTCAATTTCCTTCGACACCTGCGGCTCACGAGGATGTTCGCCCCAGGAGGTCCGGGTGCGAGAATTGAACCCGCGTCTCAGCCTCCACAAGGCTGAAGGATAGTCCACTACCCTAACCCGGACACGCATCGTCACGTACCCCGCTTTCACAGATAACGGTTACGACTCCCGGCCGGGGAAGGGATGGACCGATCACGTCCCTTTTATCTCCTGCTCGACTATCTCGGATAACCGTGGCGTTCACCGACAAGGTCTACGTGAAAAATCACCGGCAGCTCTCCTCCCAACTCGAGACGAACGTCCCGAAGGGTGCCTTCGCGGGCGCGACGCTCGACATGTTGTTTACGGGCGACGGGCTCGCAAAGCTCGACTCCACGACCCGCGATCGGATCCTCGATTTTGTGGAGGACTTCCTCGACTGCGACTGTCAGGCGAACCCCTACTGCGGCTGCCCCGAGGAGAAGTTCATCCAGTACGTTCTCGAACTCCGCGCACAGGGATTCAACCCGGACGCCATCGTCGACGTGATGACCGACGAGTACATGGTGTACGCCTATACGGGCGACGTCCGATCGTTTCTCGACGACGCCGTCCGGTCGCTGGACGCCGTCGAGACACTCGCCGACGTCGACGGCAACGCGGAGATGTCCGACAGGGCACGGCGCGCACGACGCGAGTTAACCGGGTGAGGCGATCGGACGACCGGTTGACGGGCCGACCGATACGAAGGGTCCGGTTCCCATGGACGAGGAGCGGTCGAACGGTCTAAATACGCTGACGCCTCAGTAGGAACAATGAGTCTTCGGCCCGCGTGGCTGACGTTTCGACGGTACGCGGCGTTCACGACGGGGATGACGCTGTCGCTGTTCGCCATCGGCGTCTACACGGCTGCGACAGGCTCGGGGCTGGCCTGTGAGGCACAGTGGCCCCTCTGTTCGGACCAGCTGATCCCGGCGCTCACGATCAACCCGGACTTCATCGAGTGGTTCCACCGCGTGTGGGCGATGATCACGGGCTTCCTCATCATCGGCGTCGCCGCTTGGACGTGGCTGGGATCCTTCGGCCGCGGCCCCCGCCTCGCGGCGACGCTCGCGGTCGCCATCCTCCCGGTGCAGATCACCGTCGGCGCGATCACGGTCACGATCGGCGGCCTCGTTCCCGGCGGCTACACCGTCGAGACCCACGCCGCACACCTGATCGTCGCGCTGATCATCTTCACGCTGCTCGGGCTGGTGACGCTTTGGGGCCGCGACCCCGGCGCACGTGGTGGGTCGCCCCGTCTGCTCACCCTCGCGGTCGGCGTTGCGCTCGGGGGCTTGCTCGCGAGCGCGGTCCTCTCACGGGCCGTCCCGTTCCTCACCTACTCGCCCGGCGCACAGGCGTGGTTCTACGTCGCCGGCCTCACCGCACACTTCGGGCTGCTTGCGACCGTCGTCTACGCGAGGGAGGCCCTCCGCGGCGGCTACGAGGGGATCACGACGGGGACGGCGCGGACGATCCAGCGGCTCGCGGCTGCGAGTATGGGGCTTCTGGTCGCCACCTTACTTCTCGGTCGGGACCTCGTCCTCTACACGGCCTTCTGGCAGCAGGTCAACCTGCTCGCGCTCGGCGGCACGCTCGTCTGTGCGGCCGGGGCGGCGTGGCTCCTCCGCCGCCGGGACGTCGGGACGGGCACGACCGCACCGATCGGGGGCGACTGAGTCGGCCCCCCTCACATCGGACGTGCTCACACCGAAAAGTCGGTGATGACCTCGATCCCGCTCACCCCGTAGTCGTCCATCGCAGCGAGGCGGTCGGAGACCGCCGGGAGCGAGATCTCGTTGCTCACCAGCGCGCCGGGGTCGATCGCCGTCGCCTCGATGACATCGAAGAGCGCGTCGTAGTTCGTCGGCGGCATCCCACGGGAGCCGACGAAGGAGACCTCCCAGCGGGTCATATAGTCCGTCGGGAGCGACACCTCCCCGCGTTCGGCATCCGTGGTCAACCCGACTTGGACGTGCGTCCCTCGCGGCCGAACCGATCGAACGGAGTTGCGGCAGGTCTCGGCGATCCCGAGCGCGTCCATGGAGACGTCGACGCCGCCGCCCGAGCGTTCCCGCACCCGTTCGGACACGGCGGCGTCGCTTTCGGTCGGGTTTATCAGATCGGTCGCGCCGAGGTCGGCCGCCCGATCGAGTGCGGAATCGTCGACGTCGATGGCGAGGACGCGCGCGCCGAGGGCCGCCCCCAGTTGAACCGCGGAGAGCCCAACGCCGCCACAGCCGTGGACGGCGAGCCAGTCGCCCGCTTCGAGCCCGGTGCGGCCGGCGAGTGCGTGATAGGCGGTCATATACCGACAGCCGAGCGCGGCGGCGTCGCGGGCGGAGAGCCACGCGGGACGGGGCACGAGGTTATAGTCGGCGTTCGGAACGGCTACCTGCTCGGCGAACGCGCCGGGAGCGTCGGGTTCGAAACCGAGCGCACGGCCGTCCGAACAGACGTTTCCGTGTCCGCGTCGACAGGCGTCACAGGTTCCATCCCCGAGCGAGAAGGGAACGATCACGCGGTCGCCGGGGACGAATCGAGTCACACCGTCGCCGACGGCGACGACCTCGCCCGCGGGTTCGTGGCCGAGTATCTGTCCACGTGGGACGCGATCGTCGGCCCACTCGCCGTGGCCCCGCCAGGCGTGCCAGTCGCTGCGGCAGACACCACAAGCCTCGAGACGGACCACGACGCCGTTCCGGTCGGGCTGTGGGTCCGGGACCTCCCGGAGATCGAGGGGCTCGCCGTACGCGTCGAGCACTGCTGCGTGCATATCCGTCGATCTATCGGTGGTCCCAAAGCTCTGTGGTCGTCCGGCGGGATGTCGCGGATCGCCGCAGCGGGTGCGCCATCTCCGGCCTGCGGGACGCTCGGCACGTGAACCGATCCTCGCCGGGATCCGGACGCGCGCCGTCGTACGGCGGGAGACGAGGCCGGACACGACCGGCCGCACTGCTGGTTCAGACACCCGTTCTAGATTTTTTCAACCGCCCCGGTAGTTATTCTCTACAGCAATAGATATTAGATAAATAACATTTATATGTGATAGGTGAGGACGTGTGAACGTGAGCCATGGGACCGGCATCCGACCGGGGGTCCCATATCGACGGCCGGGGGGGACGGTCGACCGGCTGGTCCTCGAGTCGGAGCCAACGGAGCGATTGCCTATCGACGAGCGGTCGGTCAACGACTGGCGTGAGCGCGTCCATCCGGACGACCGTGACCGTCTCTGCGACGCGTTAAGCGACGAGGAGGTCGACATCGCCTATCGAGTCCGGACCGAGGAATCGAACACGTGGATCACCGAGCGGGGCGTCCAGGCGAGCGATGACGAAACGATCGTCGGCTATCTCTTTCCGGCGGGCGAACGTGTCGAACGACGGCGGCGGTTGGAGCGCCAACGGGAGCGTTTGGAGGAGTTCGTCGGCGTCGTCTCCCACGACCTTCGGAACCCCCTCTCGATCGCCGTTGGCAACCTCGAACTCGCCCGCGATCTCGAGGGCGAGCAGGCGACCGAGCGACTCGATCGGGTCCATGAGGCGCTCGAACGGATGGACACGCTCATCGCCGACATGCTGGCGCTTGCACGCGAGGGGCGGATCGTTGAGGAGACGGCGGAAGCGGACGTCGAACGGATCGTCAGACAGGCGTGGAGCACCACCGGGACCGGCGCACCGGCCCGACTCGTCATCGAGGACCCACTCCCGCGTGTTCCCTGCGACGATCGGCGGCTCCGACGGGTTTTCGAGAACCTCTTTCGGAACGCGATCGAACACGGCGTCGATGTCGATGACCCGATCGAACACGTCGCGACCCCCGAGACGCTCGATCGTGACTCATCGACCGTCGATGGGCCGGACGAACTCCAGGCGTCCGGTGGCTCCATGGATGTCGTTCGAGTGGTGGTCGGACCGACCGCCGACGGTTTTTATATCGACGACGACGGCCCCGGTATTCCCCCCGACCGACGGGAGCAAATCCTCGAACCGGGACACTCGACACGTCCCGACGGAACGGGATTCGGGCTGGCCATCGTCGAGCGGATCGTGACCGCACATGGCTGGGAGATCGAGGTCACCGAGTCCCGATTCGGCGGTGCCCGGTTCGAAGTGACAGACGTTGAGACGGTCACGGACGCGGAATAAGCGCGTGCGTAACAGGCGCCGGTTTACAGGAAGTCGCCGAGACCGGCCTGTCCATCGTCGTCGGCGTCGTCGTCGACATCGGCGGTCGATCGGTCATCGTCCCCCTTGCTGTCGTCGCTGCCGTCGCCATCCCCATCGTTAGCGGTACCGTCGCCGTCGTTGCCGTTGTCGCCGTCGTTGCCGTTGTCGCCGTCGATGGCTTTCCCGTCGCTGTCGGCGTCGTCGTCGGCATCCGATCGACCAGCCTCGCCCGCCACATCGAGCCCGGAGACGCCATCGCCGGTGGCGGTCTCCGTGATCAGTTGTTCGCGCCGCTCCCGCGCGTCCTCGACGATCGATGCCACCTTCTTCGTCGATTCCCCGGATCCCGTAACGAACGCGACGCCCGCCTCGTCGAGGTCGTAGGCGGCCGCCATCGTCACGGTGAGTTCACGGGGCCGGCAGTGATGGGTGATCGTCGAGAGGAACGGCAACACGTCGCGGCGTGCCGTCGTCATGCTACACCCGCTCCGTTCGGCGATTTGGCGGACCACCTCGTCGGCCGTCTCGTTCGAGCGGGCCCAGAATTGGGGGCGGCCGTACCGCGTCCAGCCCCCTTTCGTTCCGTTACGCGCGGCGGCGACGCCGGCGGCGGCGTTGTCGGTCACGTATCGCCAGTAGCTGTAGTTCTGGGTGGCACGGACCCGCCCGAGCCAACGGTCAGCGTTCGCGAGGACGTCGTACGCCCGTGTCGCCTCCATGGGATCGTAGACGTCGAGGAGGTTGTCCTCGATCCATTTGGTCAGGTCGTCGGGCGTTTCGTCGACGGCGTACGCCGACTGTAACGCCTCTTCAGCCGACTGCTCTTTTAATACGGCGTCGAGGAACGGAAAGATCCCCATCGATTTGTCGCGATCGGCGGTCACCACGTCGCCGACGGTGATCGATGTCCGGCCCTGCGCGGCGGCCTGGAGGTCGTTTACCGCCCCACGAAGGTCACCGCGGTTTCGCTCGGCGATCCGCGAGAGCGCGTCCGCTTCGAACTCGATCCCCTCCTTGCGGCAGATGTCACGCAGGACGGGCACGATAGAACGTGCCGAGATGTCGCGAAACTCGATCTCCTGGCAGGCGTTCCGTAACCCGCGGGACATGTCGTAGAACTCGTTTGCGATGAGGACGACCGGTTGCTCGGCGTTCTTCACGAGCTTCGTGATGGCGGCGGCCCCGCCGCGGTCGTAGGTGCCGTGGATGTTGTCGGCCTCATCGAGGATGACGAGCTGTCTGGAGGCGGTGTCCTCGCCGGTCGCACCGCCCCCGCCGGCGCTTCCGCTGAGCGTCGCGTTGTGCGCCGCCCGTCCCGCGAACCGCTCGATGTCGTCGCTTTTCCGCTGGTCGGAGGCGTTGAGCTCGACCGTCTCCCATCCCATGTCGTTCGCGAGCGCGTGTGCCGCGCTCGTCTTCCCGACGCCCGGGCTGCCGTGGAGCACGACCGCCTCCCGGTGGTCGTCCCACGTCCGCGCCCAGTCGGCGACGGCGTCTCGGGCCGTGTCGTTGCCCCGTACCTCGGAGAGGGTCCGTGGGCGGTAGCGCTCCGTCCAGTCGGCCATTACCGTGGGTTGGCGGGAGCCGTGTTTAGTGGTTGCGGACGGGCGATCCCGTCCGCCGTCGACTCCATTCTATCCGAACGCGGCGGCGATCCCGTGGCTCCACGCGATCACGTCCTCGTCGGTCCCGAACCGGCCGGCACACTGCACGCCGAGCGGTAACCCCTCGTCGGTTCGGCTCGCCGGGACCGTGACGGTGGGCAGACCCGCATGGGTCCACGGGAGGTTCATCACCGGATCGCCGGTCGAGTCGATGCCCCGCGGGGCGGGACCCGGCGCGGCCGGCGCGATCCAACAGTCGATCCCGTGGTCGTCCATGAGCGCGGTCAGCCGCCTCCGGAGGTCCTCGCGCCCTCGCCTTCCGGCTGCAATATCCGCCGCCGACACCGAGTGTCCCGTCTCGATCAACTCGCGGGTCTCCGGCGCGTAACGGTCTCCATACTCCCGATACCACGCATCGTGAGCGAGCGCGGCGTCGGCCGCGACGAGCCGATTGTGTCGCGCGTTGATCCCGTCGATCGATTCGAACGCGTCGACGCGGACGACCTCGTAGCCGGCGGCGGCGAGCGTGTCGAGGTGACGGTCGAAGGCGTCGAGGGCGACCCGGGAAGCCTGTTCGAGGTACGGCCCCGTCGGCACGCCGAGGGTCGGTTTCCCGGACGGCGCGGGGAGCGTCCGCCAGCCGTCACAGAGAATGGCGGCGACGAGCGGCAACCCGGCGGTGTCTTGGGTGAAGACCCCGACGTGATCCACCGACCGCGAGAGCGGGATCACGCCGTCGGTCGGGATCCGATCACGGGTCGGTTTGAATCCGACCACGCCACAGAAGGCGGCAGGGCGGATCACGGAACCGACCGTCTGTGTTCCGAGCGCGACCGGACAGAGGCCGGCGGCGACCGCCGCGGCCGATCCGCTGCTCGACCCGCCGGGGGTCCGTTCGGGGTCGAGCGGATTTCGCGTCGGCCCCGGTGAAAAGTAGGCGAACTCGGTGGTGACCGTCTTCGCGAGGACGATCGCCCCGGCCGCCCGAAGTCGCTCGATCGCGGGACCCTCCGGGCCGGAAAGCGCTTCCGGCGGGAGCGCGGATCCGGCCCGCGTCTCCATCCCGTCGACGTGAACGATGTCTTTCACGCCGACCGGGACGCCGAAAAGCGGTGGACGGGATGCGGGATCGGGGGACGTCTCCGCGAGCGACGTGGTCGTCTCCAGAACCCGTTCCCGACGATCCGGCTCGGGGACCAGCGATTCGATGGTCGGTTCGATCTCGGCGGCGCGATCGAGCGCCCGCTCGACGTACTCCGTCGGCGTCCTCGCCCCCGTCCTGAGTGCCCTCACGGCCTCGGCGAGCGGTTCGACATGTCGCATTCATCGGTGATTTCGTCGGCGATGAGTTAACTGCTCGCGTCGGCGTGGTTCGACCGCGGCTCCCTGCTTCAAGACGCCCTGTCGGATGGTCACAGACGCCGCTGTCGGGTGTACCGGAGGTGTATGAGTGCAGCGATAACGAGTAGCATGGTGAAGGCGGCCATCACCGCCGCCGCCGGCACGGCACCGAACGGCGAGGTCCCAGTCGCGTACGCGATAGTGACTGCCCCGAAGAGCGCGCCCAAGCCGAGATAGAACTCCGACCAGGTGAACTCGTCATCGCCGACGATCTCGAGGTACGCATCGAACGTGTCCGCCGCGGGCGCGAGGGTCACCGCGCCGGTGTTTCGATCGTAGGTAATAACGCGGCTTCGTTCCATCCGCGGAAGGTGTGACTGGTACAGCGACGTGTACAGCCGCTTCCGTTGTGCGTAGCTGACTTCGACGGGCGCGATGCCGTGCTCTTCGGCTGCGATCTCGGTCGCGAGCTCGCGGAGGTGTGCTTCGCCGCCGTTCGCCGAGAGATGCTGGAGCACGTGTCGACGGCGTTCGTTGCTCAACAGCGCGAACACCTCGTCGGTCGAGATGCTCGCCGATGCGTCCGCCGTCTCCATCGGGTCGTCCGTATCGTCTGATGGTTGGATCTGATTCATTGGCTCCTCTCCGCGGATTCCCCCCCAGGAAACTTCGCGTGGTAATCGGAGACAGTCAGATGTTTTAAACATTCCTATATGTTTACTTACTGGTATTTGAACCCCGATACCGACTACTCGCAATCAGGTCAATGCTCCCGTGAGCCGAACTACATATAAATGTACGATGGAGCTCTCGTCCCGGGGACGCCGACGCCGAGGAAGCGATACCTCTCGGATCGAGTGCTGGCTTGGTTCGACACGGGTCCGGTCCACGCGACCGGTCTCACCCCTGAGGCGAGCGACGACATCGCCGGGGATGATGGCCACCGATCGGATCCCGCAACGACGCTGCTTTCGGCCGGGGCGCTCCGGCGATTATCTCGCTCACCGACCGCGACTACGCCTTCGTGGCGTCGATCGACGAGGAGCGGGCCGGCCAATGGGAATCACGCGCCGTATTCGTCGCGGACGTGGCCGCCGCGGGGATCCTCGCGGAACGGGAGGATGTCAACCGCCGATGTAATGACCTGTAGTTACGGTCGTTCGTGATCAACCCGGATGCTTAAGCGGTCGTGGTCATTTCCTTCGAGCATGAGCGGTCCACTTACGGACGATTTCGGGCGTGCGGTGACGGGAGTGCGCGTCTCGTTGACCGACCGTTGTAACTTCGACTGCATCTACTGTCACAACGAGGGGCTCGGGGACACGCGCGGGCCGATGGAGCCCGGTGAAAACGAGATGAGCACCGACGATGTCGTTCGGTTTCTGGAGGTCGTCGAGGAGTACGACGTCCGCAAGGTGAAATTCACCGGCGGCGAGCCGATGTTGCGTCAGGACCTCGAGGAGATCATCCGCCGAACGCCCGATTCGATGGAGGTTTCGATGACGACGAACGGAACCTTCCTGCCCGGACGTGCAGCCGACCTTCGGGAGGCCGGCTTGGACCGCGTGAACGTCTCACAGGACGCGTTAGATCCCGACGACTTCGCGGCGGTGACGAAATCCGGCGCCTACGATCAGGTGATGGAGGGCGTCAAAGCGGCCGTCGACGCCGGGCTTGCCCCGGTGAAACTCAACATGGTGGTGTTCACCCATACCGCGGGCTACGTCGAGGAGATGGTCGAGTACGTCGCCGAGAACGAAGGGCTTCAGCTCCAACTGATCGAGTACATGCCGGAACTCACCGGCAAGCCGGAGTGGAACATCGATATCGAACGCGTCCACGATTGGCTCGAGGGGATCGCCGATCGGGTCGAACGCCGCGAGATGCACAGCCGCCGTCGGTACTACATCGGCGCGGACGGCGACGGGCCGGGCGGTATGGTCGAGATCGTCGACCCCGTCGAGAACGAGTCGTTCTGTGCCAACTGCGGACGCGTCCGCGTCACCCACGAGGGATATTTAAAAGGCTGTCTCAACCGGAACGATGACCTGCGGTCGATGGGGGAGATGACGCGCGAGGAGATCGCCGAGACGTTCGAGACGGTCGTCGCGAACCGGGTGCCCTACTACGGCGAATATCTCATCAAGGACGACGACGGCGAGTACGAGTTCAACGAGAAGTACCTCGGTACGCCGTCGGTCTGAGGCGACGGCGCGGGGCGTCCGGCTTGGCCAACCAGTTGACCCGTCGTCACCGACCTGCTCGACCGTATACACCTGCCGATCCGATCCGGGAACCATCGTGCTCGAACACGCACGCTCATCGAGCGCGACGGGCGAAACGAAGTGGTTTTCGGCCGTGGTGTGAAAGAAGTCGGCATGGACAGTGGCGGATCCAGCGACATGACGCTCGCGTTCGAGTTGGAGGCACTGCAGGCGCTCGCCGATCCGAACGCCGTCTTTAACGGCGCGAGACAGTGGACCCAGTACGTCGGCGTCGTGAGCGACCAGCCCACCTACGTCGTCACGAACTACACGCGAAAACACCGCGTCCGGCAAGACTTCTTTTCCGGGCCCCGTGGCGTCACGGAGAGCTTGGAGAACATCAAACGACAGTTCGACACCGAGCGACACGTCTTCGTCGGCCGCACGGAGGCGGACGAGGCGCTCGCCGAGGAGACGGGCTGGGAGTTCCTTCACGTCGAGGACGCCGCCGAGGCCGCGGGATGGACGCTCGCCGACGATGAGGAGGAGGCGGTTCCCGAGGAGCCCACGCGCGACGACTGGCCCTGAGCGGCCGGCGAGCCCGAGACCGCCGTATTCGGCCGAGTGGACTCATCGGCATCACCGACTGTTTTGAGTCCGGCCATCGAACCGAACGTTATGAGCGAGCAGCACCAGCATGACCATCAGGATGAACACGAACGCGACGACCACCGCGGTCACGAGCATTCCGATGACCGTCACGAGCATCGCGACGACCACGACCACCACTCCCACGCCGATCACCACCACCACGACGCCGACTCGGTCGGGGTTGCGGTCGTGACGGTGTCGAGCTCGCGGACGCTGGATGCGGACCCCTCGGGGGACCATCTCGTACACGCCTTCGAGGGGGCCGGGCACGAGGTCGTCGCCCGCGAGTTGGTCCCCGACGACTTCGGGACGATCCGTGAGACCGTCGACGGGCTCGTCGGACGTGCCGACGTCGACGCGGTCGTGACGACGGGTGGAACGGGCGTAACCCCCGACGACGTCACCCCGGAGGCCGTCGGCGACCTCGTCGAGACCGAACTCCCCGGGTTCGGCGAGCTGTTCCGAACGCTCTCGTATGAGGAGGTCGGCACGCGGACGGTCGGCTCCCGGGCGACCGCCGGGATCGTGAACGGCGTGCCCGTGTTCTGTCTACCCGGTTCCGAGAACGCCGTGCGTCTCGGCGTCGAGGCGATCATCCTTCAGGAGATCGGCCACCTCGTCGGGCTCGCGACCCGGGAGTGATCGGGGCAACGTTATAAACCGACACCGCCCCGAAAGGCCATATGCGACAGGTGGAGGTGACCGCCGATCTGCGCGCCCAGAGACAGGACGTCCTCGATGCACTCGGGCCCGAGGCGCTCATCCGATTGGAGGGGACCTACGAGGTCGACGCGGTTCGCGAGGCGGAGGGTGGGTGGCTGGTGACGGCGTCGACGATCGTCGGCGACGAGATCGTTGAGATGACGCTCTCCGTCGACACCGTCGAGAACGGCTACGCGTACGAACTCGTCGACGGCGGCTTCTTCGAGGAGCTACACACGACCATCCTCGTCACCGACCCGCCCGCGGAGGTGCGAGCCGAGATCGACGCCCCCGATCTCACCCGCGTGACGCTCAACTCGACGTTCACGTTCGGCGGCCCGCTCGCCCGGGTGAAAGACTGGTTTGCGACCTCCAACCGTCGAACCGAGTTGCGTCGGGCCGTCGCCCGGCTGGGCGAGGAGGTCACGGATGAGCGGGACCAGGTTGGAGGGGAGACTGACGACGGAGACGACGACAGGGGCGGCGACGGCAACCGCGACGCCGACCGCGACAGGGACGGAGCCGCCGGCAGATAGCCCCTATCGCGCCCACTCGATGAAGTTTCGGATCACGTCGTGACCGACGCCGGTGAGGACGCTCTCGGGATGGAACTGCACCGCCTCGATCGGATGCTCGACGTGACGGATCCCCATAACCAGTTCCTCGCCGCCGTGGTCGGTCGTCGCGGAGACGTCGAAGACCTCCGGCACCTCGGTGGCGATGAGCGAGTGATACCGCCCAGCGCGGAAGCCCTGATCGAGGCCCGCGAAGACGCCCTCGCCGTCGTGATCGATGGGAAACGCCTTGCCGTGGATCGGCTCCGGGGCATGGCCGACCGTCCCGCCATACTCGTAGACGGCCGCCTCCAACCCGAGACAGACGCCGAGCGTGGGGATCTCCGTCGAGAGCCCCGAGAGCACATCGGCCGTCACGCCCACGTCGCGGGCGTTCTTCGGGTGTCCCGGCCCCGGGCTGATGATCAGCGCGTCCGGCTCCTCGGCCTCGACCGTCGCGAGCGACGCGGTGTTCTTGTGGACGACCACCTCGATCGGCTCGCCGTCAACCCGCCGATCGGAGACGTACTCGACGAGGTTGTAGGTGAACGAATCGAAGTTGTCGACGACGACGACCTTCATCTTGGGGCCTCCGTGCCGGCGGTGACGCCGTCATCGACCATGTCGCTCCCGCGGTCGTGGTCGTCGCCCTCGCGGTCGTGGTCGTCGCCCTCGCGGATCGCGTCGATCGCCGCGAGCACGCCGTTCATCTTCTGTTCGGTCTCCTCGTACTCGGCGGTCGGATCGGAATCGGCGACGAGGCCGGCACCTGCCCGCACCGTGACGACGGACTCGTCCGGATCGCTTTCGGACCCCCGGATCGTCGCCGTCCGGATGACGATGGCGAAGTCGGCGTCGCCGGTCCACGAGTAGTAGCCCACGCCGCCGCCGTACGCCTCGCGTGGGGTCTCCTCGAGGTCGTTGATGATCTCCATCGCTCGCACTTTCGGGGCGCCCGTGAGCGTCCCCGCGGGGAAGGCGGCGCGCGTCGCGTCGAAGGCGTCGTACTCGGTCGCGACCGTTCCCGTCACCGTCGACTCGATGTGCTGGACGTGACTGTATTTTAAGACGTTCATGAACTCCTCGACGCGCACCGACCCCGGCTTGCTCACCCGTCGAACGTCGTTGCGCGCGAGATCGACGAGCATCGTGTGTTCGGCACGCTCCTTGCCGTCCGCGAGCATCTCGCCCGCCAGCCGGCGGTCCTCGACCGGGCTCTCCCCGCGTGGGCAGGTGCCGGCGATGGGGTTCGAGACGATCCGGTCGCCCGTCACCGACACGAGCGTCTCCGGGCTCGCGCCGACGATCGTCCGGTCGGCGTGGCGCAGGACGTACATGTACGGCGAGGGGTTCACCTCGCGCAGCGCAGCGTACAGCCCGAGCGGGTCGACCTCGCCGCGGACCTCACGCGACCGGGAGATGACGCCCTGATAGATGTCGCCGTCGAGGACGTGCCGCTTCGCTCGGCGGACCGCCTCCTCGTAGGTCTCCTGTGCGCCCGCCGTCGAGTCGGTCTCGCGGACGCCACCCGTCTCTGGAGCGGTTGCTCCCGCAAGCGCCTCGGCCACGCGTTCGGCCTCCGCGAGCAGCGAGTCGTAGACCGCGCCCGCGTCGTCGTCGATATCGATGATCGGCGTGAAGACGAGCTCGACGGATCCCTCCACGTCGTCGAAGACGACCGTTCGGGTGGTTAACGCGAACTCCGCGTCCGGAAACGTCGTCTCCGGACGTTCGACGCCGACCTCCTCCAACCAGAGGTCGTAGACGGCCTCGTAGGCCAGAAAGCCGACGAACCCGCCCGAGAGGATCTGCCGATCGGTTTCGGGGAAGCCTCGGCGGGTCACCTCGGGGAACGCGGCACGGATCCGGTCGATAACGTCGCCCGCCTCCGGGCCGAGCCCCGCGGCCTCGATGCGATCGGCGGCGGGGCCAAGCCGTTCGACGTCCGTCCGATCCGGGTGGATCGAGACGATCGCCTCCGGGTCGTAGCCGACGAACGAGTAGCGCGCGTGTCGGTCCGCCTTGCCGCCGGCGGAGAACGCGCCGTCCGGGTCGCTGGAGGCGACCTTCTCGCCGGATTCGAGGAGGAAGCCGTATGGCCCGTCGCCGACCAACGTCGCGTACGTCGACAGGGGGGTGACATCCGCATCGAGCGACGCGGCGACGCGGGCGACGACGGGCCGGTCCGCGTCGCTCACGAGTTCGATGAACGCCTCACGGGAGCGATCTAACATTAGACGACCTCCATCTCGCGGCCGGCGTTCGCGACGAAGCGGGCGACCGCGTTGTGATCCTTCCGACCGCCGGTGAGTTCGACGCCGGAGGCGACGTCGACGGCGAAGGGGTCGGCAACACGGACGGCCTCCGCGACGTTCTCCGGGGTCAACCCACCGGCGAGGACGACCGGCGAGGTGAGCCGCGAGGCCAGCCGACCGGTCGCGGCCCAGTCGTGGGTCTCGCCGGTCCCGCCGGCACCGGACTCGGTCGTCGAGTCGACCACGAACGCGTCCACCGCGTCGTCGAGTCGCTCGGCGAGTCCGTGGTCGGTCGCGTCGACGGTCAGGATCACCTTCGTCTCCGTTTCCGCGCGGACGTAGCCGACCTCGTCGGCGGTCCACTCGCCGTGAAGCTGGATCGCGTCCGGTCCGACCGTCCGGGCGAGTTCGACGGCCCGCTCGGGGGAGTCCGGCATCGTGACGAGCGTGGCGGTGACGAACGGCGGAACGTCCGCGATCAGCTCCGCGGCCGCGGCCGGGTCGACCTCGCGGGGCGTCTCGACCGGGACCTCGGTGATGACGCCGATCGCGTCGGCCCCGGCGTCGACCGCCGCGCGCAGGTCCGCCCCGCGGGTGATCCCGCAGATCTTCACCCGTGCCATCAGTCGTCGCCTCCGTCGACTTCGGCGTCGGGCGTCGCCTCCGGTTCATCATCGGGCGTCGCCTCCGGTTCCCCACGAAGCGCCGCGAGTTTCGCCGCCGCGCCGCCGTCATCGATCGCCGCGGCAGCGGCCTCGACGCCGGCAGCGAGCGTGTCGGCCTCGCCGGCGACGTAGACCGCCGCGCCGGCGTTCGCGAGGATAAGGTCGCGTTTCGGTCCGGTCACCTCGCCGGTCACGATCCCGCGGAGGTCAGTCGCGTTCTCCTCCGGGGAGCCACCCGCGACCGCCTCGATCGGGGCGGGATCGAGTCCCAGATCCGCCGGGGAGATCGTGTACTCCGTCACCTCGTCGCCGTCGACCTCCGCGACGACCGTCTCGTCGTGGAGGGCGATCTCGTCCATGCCCGAGCCGTGGACGACGAGCGCGCGCTCAACTGGCATATGGGCGACCGAGCGGGCGATCCGGGGGACAAGGTCGGAGTCGTAGACGCCGAGCACCTGCGCGTCGGCCCCGGCGGGATTCGTGAGGGGGCCGAGGACGTTGAAGACGGTCCGCATCCCGAGCTCCTGTCGCGGACCGATCACGGCCTTCATCGCGGGGTGGAAGACGGGCGCGAGCATGAAGCCGATCCCGTCGCGCTCGATGGCGGC
Organism: Halorubrum vacuolatum; assembly: GCF_900188065.1. Taxonomy (GTDB): domain Archaea; phylum Halobacteriota; class Halobacteria; order Halobacteriales; family Haloferacaceae; genus Halorubrum; species Halorubrum vacuolatum. Next base: position 268,892 of record NZ_FZNQ01000001.1, on the reverse strand, counting down.
CTCGACGGCTTCCGGCTCCGCGTCGACCTCGACGCCGGCGGCCGTGAGGACGTCGGCGCTGCCCGAGGAGGAGGAGACGGAGTAGTTGCCGTGTTTCGCGATCGCGACCCCCGCGCCCGCGGCGACGATCGCCGCGGTCGTCGAGACGTTGATCGTGTCGTAGTCGTCGCCACCGGTGCCGCAGGTGTCGACGAGCGGGGCGCGGTCGGGGTCGATGGTGCGCGCGGCGTCGCGCATCCCCTTCGCGAGCCCCGCGATCTCCGCTTCCGTCTCGCCTTTCGCGCGCAACGCCGCGAGCAGCGCGCCGATCTGTGCCGGCGTCGCCTCCTCGAAGATCAGCCGCGCCGTCGTCCGCGCCTCCTCGACGGTCAGGTCGCCGCCGTCGGTCACCCGCTCGATGGTGTCTTGAATGGTCATGGAATGTGTAGTCATTGTGTGGAGTGATGTATATATTCGGCTTGTAATGTACAAATCCGCACATCGATTTAAGCGTGTCGCACGGGGGCGGCGAGGAGGAGGTATATAAATAAAAGCGCATCTGCCGAACTCCGTCGGGAGACGTTCCTACTGAATCCCGTCGGAAGGCGTTCCACGGGCGTATGTACTGGACCGGCCGCGACCGACTAATGGACGCGAAAGAGCGGAGCCATCAGTCGACCGGTCGCTTGAGGTAGTGCCAGATCCACGTGACCTCGACGAGTTCCCAGCCGTCCCGGGCATACTCGTTTAATATACGGGTCGTCTTCCCGCCGAATCCGACGATCGCGACACACCTGTATTCGTACTGTTGCTCGGTTGCCATACGTCTCGGATGCCATGAAACGGGATAAAGAGGCAGTTTGGGCACCGGGATGACGGGTGATCGGTACGATTGATGACCGGCACGATGGGCGAGCGGAGCGACAGGCCCTGTCGTTCATCAATCGTACCGATCACGACGGCCGTGTTCGCCCGGCGATGACCTCGAACCTCCCCAGCCTCGGTGGGCGGACGCCGAGAGGCGTCCGGCGTCCGCCCACCTCCCTCGCGGTCCGCTCAGCGCCGATATCGGCGCTGAGCGGGCGCGCCGAACGTAGTGGGTGGGTGTCGTAGTCGTTTATATACTCGGCGGCGGCGCTTGCTTGTGAAACCCGCTATCGCATCCGAATCACTCCGGTGCGCCCGCGAGGATGTCGACGCCGCTTGAGGCCCCGATCCGGTCGGCACCCGCCTCGATCAGCTCCACGGCCGTCTCGTAGGATCCGATCCCGCCGGAGGCCTTCACGGGGAGGTGGTCGGCGAGCAGTTCGACGTCCGCGACGGTCGCGCCGCCGTCGGCGAAGCCCGTGGAAGTCTTCAGCATGTCGGCGTCGGCCTCGACGGCCGCTTCACACGCCCGGCGTTTCTCCTCCTCACTTAAGAGGGCGGTCTCAATGATCACCTTCACCGGGATGGGGACGGCGGCGACGACCTCGGCGATGTCGGCGGCGACCGCATCGTCCTCGCCCGCGCGCAGGCGACCCACGTTGATCACGAGGTCCAACTCGTCGGCCCCGTCGTTCCACGCGTTCTCGGCCTCGTCGTGTTTGCTCCGCATCGAGGACTGCCCGTGCGGGAAGCCGATCACGGTCGCGAGCGTGTCCGGCGCGTTCGCGTAGTTGGCCGCGTCGGCGACGTAACAGGGCGGGATGCAGGCGTTCATCCCGTGGTCGGCCGCCTCGTCCAACACGCGTTTCACGTCGTCCCAGGTCGTCTCAGGGCCCAAGGTGGTGTGGTCGATCATCGGCGCGAGCGTCTTTCGGTTCATACCGGACCCTCGCGGGCGTGTTTAAAAGGCGTACTGGCTCGATCGAACGGCGGTGCCATCGTCGGTCTCGACCGACGGGCATCACCGCTCGATCGAGTCGATGCCGGTGATCTCGAAGCGCGTACCACCGGCGTCGACCTCGGCCACGGAGATATCCCACCCGTGTGCATCACAGATCTGCTTGACGATCGCCAGCCCGAACCCCGTTCCCTCGCGGTTCGTCGTGAATCCGCTCTCGAACACCTCCTCACGACGTTCCTCGGGGATCCCCGGGCCGGTATCGGCCACGAATACCCCTCGATCGTCGTCCGTGATGCCGACGACGACCGCCACCGAGTCGCCGCCGTGCTCTATCGCGTTGCGAAACAGGTTTTCGAACGCTTGGATGACCCGGCTCCGATCACCGAGAAACGTCGCTGGATCAGCGATCGTGATCGTCGCCTCGGACGTCTCCACGTGCTGCCAACTCGCGATGGCGACCTCCTCGAGATCGAGCCGTTCCCGCTCGCCGACGCTTTTTCCCTCACGGGCCAGGATCAACAGGTCTTCTATCATCGTCTCCATCCGTGACAACGCTCGGCTCACGTCCGGGAGGTGCTCGCTGTCACACTCCTCCGCGGCGAGTGCCGTACGGCCCATCGCGACGTTCAACGGGTTACGGAGGTCGTGTGAGACCACGCTGGCGAACTGGTTGAGCCGCTCGTTTTGCCGGGCGAGCTGCCGTTCACGTTCCCGAAGCTCGGTGACGTCACGGAGGACGACGACGGTGCCGATCGGCTCCACCCGGAGCATGATCTCGGAGGTCTTGACCAGGTAGTATCTATCCCCATCGACGTCCGGGACCGTCAGCTCCATTTCCTGTCCGTCCGATGTCTCCCCGATCAACGCCGCCAGATCCGGATGCAGCTGCGACAACGGGGTGCCGAGACGACCGTCGTCCAGATCGGACACGATAGATCTCGCCGCTGTGTTGTAATCGAGAAGCCGAAGACGGTCGTCGAAAACGAGGATTGCGTCCGCGATGTCGTTGATAACGATGTCGCGGGCGATCGGATCGAGCGCGTAGAAATCATATCGAAACGCGACGTATCCGACACCGAGGACGAATACCGAGATCCCGAACGGCGTATGGTCGTAGGTCGGGACTGGGCCGATCCCGAGTATCGATGCGATGAACGGAACGATCCCGAGGAGGACGGAGCCCGCGAGGATGAGCGTCGATGTCGTTATCTGGGACCGTCCCCGTTCGAGAAGACCTGCTAAATAGTAGGTCCCGAGAACCATTCCTGCGAATATATACGCGATCGCCACGAACCGCACCGGCCCCGAGATGATCTCCAGATGCACCAACGGTTCCCGATGGAGCGTAAACGATGCATAGTAGCCGTGAAACGGCGTCGTAAGTGCCGTGATGAGCAGAAGAAGATAGACGACGACGAAGCCCCGAATCACGGTGTTGGACCGGGTCGGTCGATGGGTGTAATCGGCGGTGAAGAGCAACCAGAGGATCGGCATCATGAGACCGATGCCAAACGAAGCGATCTGCAGAATGACCAACGTCGAGTAATCAACGATCAACAGTCCCGCAGTCGCCAGAAGTGCCCAGACGGCCACACCAGCCATGAGCAGGCCGAACCAGCGCCTCGATCGCATTTCGCTGCGGGCTATCGCCCAGTAGCCGAAGGTGCCCGCAAACAGGACCGAAAGCAGATGGACGGCTACGTACGCGATGAAGAGACTGTGCTCCACAGCGACCGTTCGTAAAAAGTGGTTAAGAATCTTGTGTCGTCGCGTATTGGAGCGAGCGAGTGAACGATACCGAAAATGACGATGGTGATGCCCACCGCCGCCCGCGAACGGTTGGATTCAAGTCCGCCGAACCGAAATCCGGGGGCATGCATCCGGGAGATCGCGTCCGCGTCGACCGCGGGGACGTCACGAACGAGGGCGTGCTCTTGCCCTCCAGCACGCGGGATCACCTCGTGATCAAACTCGACGGCGGCTACAACGTCGGTATCGACCGCGAGGAGGCGGCCGTCGAGGTGCTGGAGTCGGGCGCACGCGACGTCGACGGCGGCGGATCGGCCGATGAGACCGCTGGCGACGATGCGGCCGCCGAGCCGGGCGACGCCGCGACGGCCGCCTCCGAGATCACCTTCGATGACGACCTGCCGACGATCTCGCTCATCTCGACCGGCGGCACCATCGCCTCCACCGTCGACTATCGAACCGGCGCGGTCACCGCGCAGTTCGACGCCGAGGACGTCCTCCGGGCCGTCCCCGAACTCGCCGGCCGTGCGAACTACCGCGGGCGGGTCGTCGCCAACATCCTCTCGGAGAACATGGACCCTTCCATCTGGCGCGACCTCGCCGCGGCCGTCGCCGAGGAGGTCGCAGCCGGCGCGGACGGGGTCGTCATCATGCACGGCACCGACACGATGCAGTACTCCGCCGCCGCGCTCTCGTTCACCCTCGACGTGCCGGTCCCCGTCGTCTTCACCGGGAGCCAGCGCTCGGCGGACCGTCCCTCCTCCGACAACGTCATGAACGCGGTCTGTGCCGTCGAGGCCGCCAAGGCCGATCACGTCGAGACGCTCGTCTGTATGCACGCGAGCTCCGACGACGACGCCTGTGCGCTTCACCGTGGCACCCGCGTTCGGAAGAACCACACCTCCCGACGTGACGCCTTCGAGACCGTCGGCGCGAAGCCGCTCGGGATCATCCCATATGACGCCGCCAGCGAGGCGGGCAAAGACGGCGACCCCGCCGACGAGACGATCACCTGGAATCGGGAGCCGACACCTCGACCGGAGGAGGATGGAAACACCGCGGTCGAGACCGCACTCGATCTCGAACGCGACGTCGAACTCGTGAAGTTCACGCCCGGGATGGACCCCGCGGCGTGGGACTACCTCGATGGGAAGGCGGGGGTCGTGATCGAGGGGACGGGCCTCGGCCACGTCCACACCGACCTCATCCCACGGATCGAGTCGCTCGTCGCGGACGGGACGGTCGTGGTCATGACGAGCCAGTGCCTGGAGGGCCGGGTCTGCGATCGCGTCTATGACACCGGACGCGACCTGCTCGATGCGGGCGTGATCGAGGCCGGCGACACGCTCCCCGGCACGGCGAAGGTGAAGCTCATGTGGGCGCTTGCGAACGTCGCAGACCCGGCCGACGCGATGCGGCGTGACCTCGCGGGCGAGCTCACCGCGGAGTCACAGCCCTGGCGGTGAGGGGCCGGGCCGGCCCCCATACCCTCGCAGCAATGATCGCTACGCTCTTTTTACCCGCCGTCGGATCCCGCGTATGAATCCGGTTCCCGTCGAAATTGGGGTGATCTGGTCGCTACCCGTGACGGTGGCGGTGTACGGCATCCTCCTTCTGGTTGCCATCTGGATCTACCGGGACGCGAAAGCGCGCGGGAGCAAGTGGCCGATCGCGTGGTTCCTCGCGACGCTCGTGTTCACCATCATCCCCGTCCTGATCTACCTCTACCTCCATCGCGAGGACGGTCCCGCGGGTGGCAGCGACGGGGTGTGAACTCGGGGCCGCCAGTGCCGTCGGTCGCATCGATACCGTCCCGTTACCCTTCGACGGTCGGGAGCACGACGACCGGAAGGGTTGGGTCAGCGATAAGTTTCGAGCGAACGCCGCCCGAGAGGAACTGAACGATCCGGCCGCCACCCCGCGAGACGAACGCGATCGCCGTCCCGTCGGAGTCGGTCGCGGCGCCGACGATCGCGTCGACGACATCCGTGTCGTATCGGATCTCCTCGTCGACCGCGACGCCGTCGGCGGCGGCGAGTTCGGCGAACGCCGCGAACGCCGCCTCGGCGACCTCCCGGCGTTGCTCGACGCTCGCTTTGTCGGGCGCGCCGCCCGCCTTCTCGATCACGTTGACGAGCAGCGGCCGCGAATCCGGGTCGAGATAGGGTGCTGCCGCGGCATACGTCGTCTCCGCGTCGGTCTCGTTCGCGACCGGGATTACTGGACGCGCCATCAGGTCGGTCATGTCCCGACCCATTCGGCGCGACGGTAAAGTGGTTTCCGACGAGCGCGCTCGGTGCGACCGGCTCAATCGGCCGGGTCGGGCTCGACGGCGTCGTCGTCGGATCGAACGGTTCCCTGCTCGCCGTTGCCGTCCGTCAGCGTGATCTCGGCGGCCGCCGGAAGCGGGTCGGCGGTCACCCGGACGAACGCCCGTGGGTAGGTGAGCACGGTGCTACAGACCTCGTCGTCATCGGCGGTGCCGACCACGGCGGCCTCGCCGACGACGGTGCCCTTCTCCAACGAGAACTCCTCGAACGCCAGCCGGTCGTGACACGCGTCGGGGCCGATCGATTCGACGTATAAAAGCGCCGACTCCGAAAAGTCGGTCTCCCGCACGAACGCCTCGGTCCCCTCACCGACGTCCTCCAGTAGTGGGACTGCATCGTCCGGGTCCTCAATGAGGAGACAGACCCCCGGGCGCTCCCGATAGTCCCAGTCGAGGCCGACCGACCACGCGTCCACGTGATGTACGTCCGTCGTAAGCGACGCGGCCGGGTCGCCGTTTTCATCGTCCGGTTCACCGTCGTCCGCGCCGTCACCCGGCTCGTCGATGCAGGCGGCAAGCGGGAGGAACGCGAGCGCGGCCAGCCGCCGCATACCCGTCCGCCGTGTGAGCCGTGTCATACGCGCCGGTACGTGGAGCGGGCATAAGTGTTTCCTGCCGGAGGACCCCGGCTTCGGCTCGTATCGATCACCTGCCGGATCGTGTGTCGTCAACCGGAACGCTCTCGAAGCGCTTACCCGCGGGCGACCCCGACCCGAGGGCATGACCGACGGGACGTACGTCGAGTGGCGCGAGTGGGGACCGGAGGCGTTCGCCGAGGCGGCGTCGTCGAACCGCCCCGTGTTGCTCTCGCTGTCGGCGACGTGGTGTACGGGCTGTCACGAGATGGACGCGACGACCTACGCGGAGCCACGGATCGCCGCGAACGTCAACGAGGGGTTCGTCCCCATCCGCGTCGACGTCGACCGCAACCCCCGCGTCCGCGAGCGCTACAACATGGGCGGGTTTCCCACGACCGCCTTCCTGACGCCGACGGGCGAGCTGCTCACCGGTGCCGGCTACCTCGCCCCCGACGGGATGCGGGGGGTGCTCGAATCGGTCCGTCAAATGTGGAACGAAAAGGGCCGGGGGGCCGGACGTGTTCCCAGAGCGCTCGATGCCGACCTGCCGCCACGTGGGGAGGTGAGCGAGGCGATCGAGGGCCACCTCGCGGGCCAACTGGAGGTCAAATACGACGATGAGCACGCCGGCTGGGGGACGGACGCGAAGTTTCCGCTCCCCCGGACCGTCGAGTTCGCGCTCAAACGTGATCGACAACGGGCGCTCCGGACGCTCGATGCCGTCCGGGATCACCTCGCGGATGACGTCGACGGCGGCTTCTTCCGCTTCGCCGGCACCCGTGAATGGGCTGATGTCGCCTACGAGAAGCCGATAGATACGAACGCGGCCGTGACGCGCGCCTTCGCGAACGCCTACCTCTATACGGGCGAGGCGGCCTATCGCGACCCGGCGGCGGACGCGATCGGCTTCCTCACCGATGACCTCTGGACGGGCTACGGCGTCGGCGGCAGCCTCGGGCCGGGACTCGGACGCGCCTACTACGCGGCCCCGGCCGACGAGCGGGCGGAACTGGATCCCCCCCGCCGGGACCTCACCGTCTACGCCGGCGGCAACGCGCTCGCGGCGGACGCGCTGCTCACGTTCGCGGCGTACACGGATGCGGACCGCCCACGTGAGTACGCCGAACGGATCCTCGCGGGCCTCGAACGCGACCTCATCGACGCCGAGACGGGTGCCGTCACGCGCTACCGCGCCGGCGACGAGGTCGGCGAGACGGACCTCTTGGAGGACGCCGCGCGCGTCGTCGCCGCCTACACCCGTGCCGCCGGCGTGCTCGGTGAGGGTGCCGAGATCGCCCGCACGGTCGCCGACCGGGCCATCGAGGAGTTGCACGTCGACGGCTCGTTCGTCGACGGCCCCCGATCCGGTGCGGGGCTGCTCGACAGACCGTTCCGTCCGCTCGACGGCAACGTGGAGATGGCGACCGCGCTCTGTGACCTCGCGGCGCTGACCGGCGAGGAGCGCTACCGTGAGGTCGCCCGCGAGACCGCCGAGGCGTTCGCGGGCGCGACCGAACGGCTCGGCGTCCAGGTGGCCGGCTACGGTAGCCTCGCCGGCCGCCTCCTCCGTGGCACGACCGTCGTCGTCGTTGGCACCGAACCGGGGAGTGATCTCCACCGGGCCGCCTGGCGGGTCGCCGATCACGAGAAGGTCGTCGTCCCGAACGCCCATCGTGCGGACGCGCCGACGCCCGAACCCGTCGATGAGGGGGAAGCCGTGGTTTTCGCCGATGGATCCGTCTCAGCGGCGGCGACAACGCCGGACGAGTTGATGGGCCGTGTCACGGAGACGATATCGTCGCGTCCGAACAACGGTTGAAACACGTGGTAGCGGGTGGTTGTCGAACCGGCACGGGAAGGACCACTGCGACCACGCGCTCCACGTGTAAACTGTCGGTGTGTTTTTATCCTCCTCAGCAAATACTACCCCATGGCATCCCTACGTGACCTCGGGCTCTCGGAGTACGAATCCCGTGCCTATCGGGCGTTGCTACGGACCGGTCCGACGACCGCAAAAGAGCTTTCACGGGCGAGCGAGGTCCCGATGGGCCGGATCTATGACGTGCTCAACAGCTTGGAGGGTCACACCCTCGTTCGCAGTCAGGCCGCAAGCCGCCCGAAAAAATACGTCGCCGTCGAGCCCGATGCCGCGCTCGATCGGCTCCTTTCGGAACGGAAACGCGAACTCGAAGCGCAGGTGGAACAGTACGAGGAGGTCGTCTCCGAGCTCGAAACGGAGCTCGAATCCGGTGAACCAGTCGACAGCGGGTTCTGGACCGCGGCGCTCGGTGCGGAGGAGACGATCGACCTGCTGCTCGAACGGATCGCGGCCGCCGAGCGCGACGTGATCGTCGTCGCGGGCGCGCCGGCGGCGGGTCTCGATCTGGGAACCGTCGGCGATCGGGTGACGGCGGCGCTTGAGGACGCACTCGATCGCGGCGTGACGGTTCGGGTACTGCTCTCGCCGACGGCGGTCGACGAGCTTCCACGAAGCGTCGGTCGTCGGTACACCGCGACGCTGGCCGAAACCGAGGGGTTTCAGGTGCGGACCGCTCCGGACGTCACGGGAACGTTCAACGTCTTCGACGGCATCGAGGTCTGTATCGAGGTGCCACATCCGCTCTCCGAGGAGGAGCCGTTCGCGATGATCGATTTAAAAGACGTCGAGTTCGCGACGAACGTGGCCGCGGAGTTCGAGCCGCGGTGGGCGGAGGCGAAGCCGCTCAGCTTCGATTGATCGCCTCCCGCGTTCGGACGGTCGAACTCCCTCCGCGTTCGGACGGTCGAACTCCCGGCGTCTACTGGGTTGGCGACGACGGCATCCGGCCCGTGAAATCCCACGTATGGAGCCGCTCGGGCTCGATGCGGATGTGTATCTCCTCCCGTTCAGGTCGGAGCAATCGCCTGCCGAGATCGCTATCGGTGCCGCCGAGGTAGCGGTCGAACAGGGCACGAAGCTGTGTCTTCTCGATGTCGGGCTCAACCGTTGCGGTCCCGCGCCCACGAACGCCCCGATAGGGCGGATCGTTCGTCGAGATCTCGAAGGAGACGTGGTCGTCGTGGGAGAGGAATCCGATGAGGTCCGCATTCGCGCCGGTCGCACAGTGGATAGTGCCGTCCCACGCGAACCACAACGAGACGATCCACGGGTCGCCGGCGGGCGTGCGACAGCCGATCCGGACGGGAATGCGGGCACCTTCGAGGAACTCGTCGATTCGGTGCCGGTCCCACGGCCCCGTGACCTTCATGATCGGGATACGGACGGCAGCGTCCTAAAACCACCGTCGGGCGGCCGAAGATGACCTCTGCCGGCACCGACCGGCACCGACGGACGTCAGCCAACACCATCAGGCGTCAGTCGGACCGCCGTCTCGCTCACTCGGTGAGTATCAGAATGGGCGCCATGAGCACGACGCCGAGGGCGATGCCGATGAGCAGCTGTCGACGGCCGCCGTTTACCAGGCCGGCCTCACGGCCGTGTTCGAGCGCGTCCGGGAAGAGGTCGTGGAGGACGAGATAGATCATCGCCCCGGCGGCGAAGCCGAATCCGTAAGGGAGGAACTCCCGTGCCAACACGACGAAGACGTACGCGATCCCCGCGCCGAGCGGCTGGGGAATGCTCGTAAAGACCGCCCACCCGAAGATCTGCCAGTTCGGCACGCCGAACGTTTTTAACGGGATCGCGACGGCGAGGCCCTCGGGGATGTTCTGGAGGGAAATGGCGACGGTAATAAACACCGCCAGTGAAGGGATCGCGAGCCCGCCGAGCACGAGATCGCCTTCGATCCCGAGGTCCGCGAACGCGACCCCCAACGCGACCCCCTCGGGAAAGCTGTGGACGGTCAACACGCCGACGATCAGCACGAGTTTTTTGAAGTCCGCCTCGGCCATCTCGCGCGGGGCGAACTCGTGACCCCTGATCAGTCGGTCCGCGACGACGACGACCACGACGCCGATGAGGAGGCCGATGCCGACCTCCGCGAGCGTCCCCTCCGCTAGGCCCTCGAAAATGAACCCGAACAGCGACGCGAAGAGCATGACGCCGCCGGCGAACCCCCAGAGGAGGACCGTCAGCCGGTCGCTTATTTCATCGACGAAGAAGAACGGAAGGGTTCCCACGCCGCAGACGACGGCCGTGAAGATCCCGACGGCGAGGACGACACCCAGTTCGTACCCTAGCATTCGACGGTTTTCGATTGAGCGGGGTTGGTTTTAGCGCTTGCGTCACACCGTCTCCGCCCCTCGCCCGCTCCATCCCCGCCCATCCCGTCCGAACTCCCGGTAGCGTTTCGCGTGGGCACAACGGTTTTGACCGGCCATACCGTTTCAGCGAACAATGACACGGCTTCGCTTCGCGCTGTTGAACGCCGCCCACGACGGGGCGGACACGCGCCGGAACTTCCGGCGGGAACTCGACGCGGACCTCGCCGAGTTCGACGCAACGGACGGCCACCTCCCGGAGCACACCGACTTCGACGGGGTCGTGATCACGGGGTCGCGCTCCTCGGTCTACTGGGATAAACCATGGATCCCGCCGCTCATCGAGTACGTCGCCGAGGCGGCCGCGGACGGCGTCCCGATCCTCGGGGTCTGTTACGGCCATCAGGTGCTTGCGGAGGCGCTCGGCGGACGGGTCGCCGGCATGGACGATTTCGAGATCGGCTACAACACGGTCCGCCATCGCGGCGACGAGCTCTTCACGGACGTCCCCGAGGAGTTCACCGTCTTCACCACCCACGGCGACACCGTCGTCGACCTGCCGCCGGGCGCACGCCTGCTTGCGGAAAACGAGTACGGCGTCCATGCGTTCCGGCAGGGCCACTGTTTCGGCGTCCAGTTCCATCCGGAGTACGACATCGAGACGGCCCGCAACGTGACCGAGGGAAAACGCGAACGGCTCGGCGACGCACGCGTCGACGACGTGCTCGCCGGGATCGACTCGGCGCAGTACGAGGCGGCCTGTGCGGTCAAATCGATCTTCGACAACTTCGTCGCGTACGCACGGGCTGTCCGCGCCGATGAAACCGATCGCCACGCCGTCCGGGCCGCCGGCGACGACTGATCGCCGTGTCGTCTCCCACTGATAGACCGACTCCTGTTGATCGACCGACTTCCATCGATCGATCGACCCCCGCCGATCGACCGACTTCCATCGACCGATCGACCTCCACGCGGCGAGCCCACGGGGATCCGTGACCGACGTGCGTCGGTCTCGTTCGATGCGACGGACGCCGTGGGCGTTCGCTCCGCTCGTCGCCGCCGTTCTCTGGGGCGGCCTCTACGTCGTGAGCAAGTGGACCTTCGCGGCCATCCCGCCGATCACGCTCGCGTTCATTCGCGTCTCGCTCGGCGCGGCGACGTTACTCGTCGTGGTTCGGCGCTACTATCCCGACCGCTCCTTCTCGCGGCGTGACTGGTACGGCTTCGGCGTGATCGCCATCTGGCTCGCCGTCTCGCTGGCGACGCAGTTTCTCGGAACGGACCTCACGACCGCCGGCGAGGGCTCGCTGATCACCGTCACGACGCCGGTTTTCACCGTCCTCATGGGCGTGCTCGTGCTGGGCGAATCGGTAACGTTCCGCCGTGCCGCCGGCGTCCTCGCCGCGCTCGTCGGCACCGCCGTGGTGGTCGCCGGCCGACACGACCCCTCGACGCTCGGTGCAGGTGCCGGCGTCGGGATCGCGATGCTCGTGCTCGCGAGCGTCACCTGGGCGGGATACACCGTCTGGGGCGCGCCGCTGATCCGCCGGTACTCGGCGCTGGAGACGGCGACGTACTCCACCGCCCTCGTCGTCCCGCTGTTCGCGCTCGCCGTCCCCCTCGAACTCCACTTCACCGACGCCTCGATCGGCCTCGATGCGTTCACGCTCCCGGTGCTCGCGGCCATCGTCTACCTCGGCGTCGCCGGCACCGCGGTCGCGTGGTACTGCTGGTATAAAGGCCTGGAGTATCTCGATGCCGGCACGGTCGCGGTGTTCCTCTTCGCCCAGCCCGTTGTCGGCGCGGCGCTGGGTGCGGCCTTCCTCGGGGAGCCGCTCGGCACCGGCTTCCTGCTCGGCGGGGCGATGATGGCGGCCGGCATCTACGTCGTGAGCACCGATCGTGTCGACGAGGGGGCTTGACCGATCGTGTCGACGAGGGGGCGTGATCGTCCGTATCGGCATCCACCCCCACGTACAGGTTCGTACATCGATGCACGGATCCGTAAGGTACTAACGGACACATACCCGAGCGGGAAGACATGACACACGAGCGAAGACCGGCCAGCAGGCGAACGTTTCTACGCTCCGGCGGGGTGGCCGCGGCCGCGGCGGCGGTCGGACCGGCGGCCCTCGCGGGCTGTCTGGGTGATGATGGCGATGACGACGTGCTCACGATCGGCGCGTTACAGCCGCTCTCAGGCGACTTCGCCGCTTGGGGACAGGCCCACGAGGCCGGACTGGCGTTCGCCGTCGAGGAGATCAACGAGGACGGCGGCGTCCTCGGTCGGGATTTAGTGGTCGAGACGGCCGACACCGGCAGCGACGCCGGCGAGGCCGACACCGACTTCAGACGGTTCGTCGAGCGGGACGACGCGGTCGCGATCACCGGCCCGGTTTCGAGCGACGTGGGGCTTCGTACCCGCGAGACCGCCGAGGAGCTGTCGGTGCCGGTGGTGTTACACATGGCCGGCTCACACACGATCCTCCCGAAGGATACCCGTTACACCTTCCGCGTCGGCTCACAGCCGGCCGTTTCGGACGTGCTGCCACAGATCGAACTGATCGAGGAGCGTGGCTACGACACCGTCGGCGCGATCATCGGCGACTACGAATGGGGAACGACCCTCGAAGCGAGCCTCGAATCGCTGATCCCGGATGATGTCACCCTTGAGATCGCGACCGCGCCGGTCGGCGAGGACGATTTCACCCCGTTCCTCCGCGACCTCCCGGAGGACCTCGATCTGCTCGTCGCGACGGGTCACCCACCGGGGTCCATCGCCATCCACAATCAGGCGCTCGAGATCGGGCTCGACCCCGAGCTTACCACCGGGGCCGGACTCCCGCCGGACGTCCTCGCCAGCGGGCTCGGCGAGAACGCCACCGAGGGCTTTCTCCACCTCCACGTCAGCGACCCGTTCGGCGAGGCGTTCGCCGACGTCGCCGAGCGGTTCGTCGCGGCGGAGGAGGCCCGCTTCGACACCCACGAGGCGTACGGCTACCTGACGGGACAGCTCATCGCCGCCGCCATCGAGGAGGCGGACGAGGCGGACCCGGCGGAGATCGCAGCGGCGATCCGTGGGATCGAGTTCGACACGCTCCTCGCAGAGCCGATCCGATACACCGAGTGGGGTGAGTTGGACGGGTTCAGACATATGCTCAGCGCCTTCGAGGCGGACGCGCCCGACTACTATCCCGACGGCGAGTGGCGGCTCGAAGAGACCGTCCGGTCCAGTCCGCTTGACGGGTTCGATCCCGACGAGTACGACTTCATCGAAAACTGAAAAATCGCGTTCGACCGTTGCCTCAGCCGAGATACGCCGTCCGGACGCGGTCGCTTTCGAGCAGTTCCTTCCCGGTTCCCGTCGCCGCGATTCGGCCCTTCTCCAACACGTATCCTCTGTCGGCGAGCCTGAGCGCCTCGTCGACGTGCTGTTCGACGAGGATGACCGTCAGCTCCTCGCTCAATTCGGCGACCGCCTCGAACGTGCGGCGTACCAGCTGTGGGGCGAGCCCGACGGATAGCTCGTCCAACGCGAGTACCTCAGGATCGGCCATGAGCGCCCGACCGATCGCGAGCATCTGCTGTTCACCGCCAGAAAGCGTGCCGGCGTGCTGATCGAGGCGCTCCTCGAGGACGGGAAACAGCTCGAAGACCGCCGCGAGCGTCTCCGTCGTGTCGTCCGTGCGGGTGTACGCGCCCATCCGGAGGTTCTCCTCGACGGTCATCCCGTCGAAGAGGTGTCTGGCCTCCGGAACCTGGATGAACCCGCGTTTCACGATCCCTTCGGGACTCAGTCCCGAGACGTCCTCGCCGAAGAGCTCGATCCGGCCGTCGGCGACCGGCACGAGCCCGGAGATCGCCTTCAGCAGCGTCGACTTGCCGGCGCCGTTCGGGCCGACGAGCGCGACGACCCCGTCCGACTCGCGGACCTCCATCGAGACGTCCCACAATACCTGTAAGTCGCCGTAGGCGACGTCGACGTCCTCGACCCGGATCACGGTGATGGCTCCGCCCCGTCGCCCCCGCCGTCGGTCGCGGCCTCCGCCGTGCTGGCAGCCGCGGTGTCGGCTTCCATCACCATGGTTCCTGACGCCGTGGCGTCCGTCCCCTGCGATCCGCCCCCGAGGTACGCCTCGGCCACGCGATCGTTCGCCCGTATCTCTGCCGGGGTTCCCGCGGCGATCAGCGCGCCGTCATCGAGGACGAGCACGCGGTCGGCGCCGTCGAAGAGGGCGTCGGTGACGTGTTCGATCCAGACGACGGCGACGCCTCGCTCGTCGCGGATCCGGACGATCGTCTCGGTGAGTGCGTCGATCTCGACGGGGGTGAGTCCACTGCCGATCTCATCGAGCAACAGCACGTCCGGGTCGCTTGCGAGCGCCCGCGCGAGCTCGACCCGTTTTCGCGCCGCGATCGGGAGATCGCTGGCGTGTCTGTCGGCGTCCGCCGTGAGGCCGACGAGTTCGAGTGCCGCCTCGGTCTCCGTCTCTGCCGTCGGGCGATCGTGGCCGCCACCGAACAGTGCGCCCGCGCGCACGTTCTCGCGAACGGTCGACTCATCGAACGTCCGTACCGACTGAAAGGTCCGCGCGAGCCCCGCGCGGCAGACCGCGTTCGGACGCGCGCCGACGAGCTCCTCGCCGTGGAGACGCACGGACCCCGAATCCGGTGCATCGACGCCCGTCACGGCGTTAAAAAGGGTCGTCTTGCCGGCGCCGTTCGGGCCGATGACACCGACGATCTCGCCGGGCTCGACGACGAACCCGACGTCGTCGACGGCGGTCAACCCGCCGTAGGTCCGCGTGATCCCGTCGACTTCAAGCATACCGTTATTCCTCGTTCCGGTGTGAAATTCCTTTCGTTGCTGTACGGATCCGACCGTCCATGATCGGGATCGACCATCGGTGGCAACGTATCGAAGGAGACATACCGATCGGGGGGTGACCGACAGACGGAAACGAATGGCGCTCTCGACGGGGATCGAACTCGCGATCGACGGGCTAGCCCGGGGACTCTCGTTCGCGCTTCTGGGTGCGGCCATCACGCTCGTGTTCGGGCTCGGCAACGTCCTCAACCTCGCGCTCGGGAGCTTCGCCGTCATCGCCGTCGTCGTCGCAGTTACCGTCGGCGGCGCGGTCGGCAGCGTCGCCGTCGGTGCGGTCGCCGGCCTCGTCGTCGTCGCCGTCCTCGGGTTGGTCGTCGACCGGACGTTGCTCTCGAGCGTCTATCGTTCGGAGGGCGAAGAGCGGATCGTGCTCGGGATCTTCGTCACGCTCGGGCTGGCCATCGCGCTCGACGGGATCATGTTCGTCTACGTGCCGCTCACCTACTCGCTCGCACACGGCGTTCCCGGCGTCGAACTCGCGGGCATCGGCATCCGGGGATCGACGCTTCTCACCTTCGCGGTCGCGATACCCGTCCTCGTCGGGCTCTTCGGCTTTCTCGACCGCACCCAACTCGGCACCGCCACCCGGACCGTCGTCCACGACGAGACCGGCGCGCTGCTCTGCGGCGTGAATCCGCGTCGGATCCGCACGATCATCTTCGTGGTCAGCCTCGTCCTCGCGGGGATCGCGGGGCTGCTCCGGGCAGCGAGCTCCGATGTGACCGTCTCGGCCGGCTTCGAGCTGACCGTTTTCGCGATCATCGTCGCCATCGTGGGCGGCGTCCGCGACCTGCGGGGAACCGTCCTCGCCGGCTTCGGTCTCGGGCTCGTGATCACCGCAGCGAATTTCATCGTCGGCGCGTACCTCGCAAACGTCCTGTTGTTCGCGGTCGCCGTCGCCGTCCTCATCGCCCGACCGGAGGAGATATCATGATCACCCGCGGCGACGTGACGCGGATCGGCGCGCTCGCGCTCCTGCTCCTCCCGCTCCCCCTGCTCGTCACGGCCGGCGGCGGGACCTACCAGCTCCGGATCGTCTCGCTTTTCCTCGTGTTCGCCACGCTCACCGTCGCGCTCAACGTGGCGTTCGCACACACCGACCAGCTGTTTCTCTTCCTCGGCGCGTTGGCCGGGATCGGGACGTACACGACCGCGCTGATCGCGGATGCCGCCGGTATCTCCGCGTGGGCGACGCTTCCGCTCGGCGCGCTCGCTGCTGGCGCGCTCGGCGCGACGGTGAGCTACGTGGCCGCCCGTCGCGGCATGACGGTGATCGTTCTGGCCATCCTCACGCTGTCGCTGCAGCTCGCCGCCGTCGAAACGTTCGTCGGTGCCCGCGAGGTGACCGGCGGGAGCACTGGATTCCCCTTCGATGGCCTCTCGGTCGCGCCGCTCGCGGCGGCGGTCGGTATCGATGAACGAATCCTCTTCACGTACGTCCTCCTCGGCGTGCTGCTCACGTCGCTCGTCGGGTACGCGTGGCTCCGCAACTCCCGCTGGGGGGCGGCCTTCGACGCCGTCAGACAGGACCCGGTCGCCGCGGAGGCTGCCGGTATCGATGTCGTCCGGACGAAGGTGTTCGCCGGCGCGCTCGCCGCCGGGACGGTCGGCGTCGTCGGTCCCCTCTATGCGCAGGCTGAACGGTACGTGTTGCCGTCGATGTTCGAGTTCCAAGCGATCGACGTGCTGGTGCTCGTCATGCTCGTGCTCGGCGGGTCACGCACCCTTCTCGGACCGGTCGTCGGGGCCGGGGCCATCGTCCTCCTCGATGAGTTCCTCGGGGAGATCGGCCAGTGGCGGACCGCGGCGCTCGGCGTCCTCCTCGTCGTCCTCTTTTTATACTTCCGTCAGGGGATCGTCCCGAAAGCGCGGGCGCTGTACGACGGCTATCGCTCGGACGGTGCCGCTTCCGACGTATCGCCCGACGGCTGATCGCCGATCGTTTCGACCGCCCACGTTCGTCGATGGCGACCGCCCACGTTCGTCGATGGCGACCGCCCACGTTCGTCGATGGCGACCGCCCACGTTCGTCACCGACGACGGTCCTCGTGTCCGGCGATGACACGCCCATCCCGAACGGTTTTTGTCGACCGAACGCTCAGCTTCGATCATGCTGGATTACGTGGGGCTCGAGGCCGACCTCGACTCCGAGGAGCGACTGATCCGCGACACCGCCCGACGGTTCGTGGACGAACAGGTCCGACCCGACATCGCCGAACACTTCGAGGCCGGCACGTTCCCGACCGAGATCATCCCCGAGATGGGCGAGCTCGGCTTCTATGCGCCCAACCTCGACGGCTACGGCCTCCCCGGAGTTTCCGAGACCGCCTACGGCCTCCTGATGCAGGAGCTTGAGGCGTGCGACTCCGGACTTCGGTCGATGGCGAGCGTGCAGGGCGCGCTCGTGATGTATCCGATTCACGCCTTCGGCAGCGACGAACAGAAGGAGCGGTGGCTCCCCGCGCTGGGGCGTGGCGAGAAGGTCGGCTGTTTCGGGCTGACCGAACCCGAACACGGCTCGAACCCCTCCGCGATGGAGACGCGCGCCGAAAAGGACGGCGACGAATACGTCCTCGACGGTTCGAAGACGTGGATCACCAACTCGCCCATCGCCGATGTCGCGGTCGTCTGGGCCCGTGAGACGTCCGCGGAGGACAGCCCCGTCCGCGGATTCCTCGTCGAGACCGACCGCGACGGGGTGACGACGAACAAGATCGACGAGAAGCTCTCGCTTCGCGCCTCCATCACCGGCGAGATAAGCCTCCAGAACGTCCGGGTTCCCGAGGAGAACCGCCTGCCGGGCGTGAGCGGAATGAAGGGGCCGCTCTCGTGTCTCACGCAGGCCCGCTACGGGATCGCGTGGGGTGCGGTCGGTGCCGCACGCGACTGCTTCGAGGAGGCCCGCGAATACGCGCTTGAACGCGATCAGTTCGGCGGGCCGATCGCGCGGTTCCAGCTGCAACAGGACAAACTCGCGGAGATGGCGACACAGATCACGACGAGCCAGCTGCTCGCCTATCGGCTCGCGGAGCTGAAAGAGCGCGGTGACCTCCGCCCCCAACACGTCTCGATGGCCAAGCGCAACAACGTCCGGATGGCTCGCGACCAGTCGCGGATCGCCCGCGAGATGCTCGGCGGCAACGGGATCACCGCCGACTACTCGCCGATGCGTCACATGGCGAACTTGGAGACGGTCTACACCTACGAGGGTACCCACGACATCCACACGCTGATCCTCGGACAGGACCTCACCGGCATCGCCGCCTACGAGTGAGCGACTGTTTTTTTAATCCAAAACAGCCGAAAACGACGCGTATCAGTCCCCGAGCAGGCTCTCCACGAGCGCTTCCGGGTCGAACCGGGTGAGGTCGTCGTAGCCCTGTCCGGTTCCCAAAAACAGGATCGGCTTGCCGGTGACGTACGCGATGGAGATGGCGGCCCCGCCGGAGGAGTCGGCGTCGGCTTTCGTCAGGATCGCGCCGTCGATCTTCGCGGCCGAATTGAACTCCTTCGCGCGGTTGACGGCGTCCTGGCCGGCGACCGCCTCGTCGACGAAGATCGTCATGTCCGGGTCGACGACGCGGGCGATCTTCTCCAACTGGCTCATCAGATCGTCGCTCGTGTGGAGCCGGCCGGCGGTGTCGCCGAGGACGACGTCGACGTCGTTGGCCGCGGCGTACTCGATGGCGTCGTAGATCACCGCCGCGGGGTCGCCGCCCTGATCGTGGGCGATGAGTTCGCGGTCGAGTCGCTCGGCGTGCTCGCGGATCTGTTCGTTCGCGCCGGCTCGATAGGTGTCGCCGTTCGCGAGCACCGACGAGTAGCCGCGGTCGGCGAGCCACTCGGAGAGCTTCGCGATTGAGGTGGTCTTGCCGACGCCGTTGACGCCGGTAAAAACGAGCGTGACTGGCTTGTCGGCTTCGGCGATCCGCTCTTCGAAATCGAACTGTCCGACCGCGATCACCTCGAGCAGGGCGTCATACAGCGCCGACTCGACGAGTTCGCCCGTCGTTTCGACCTGTTTGCGTGATTCGCCGAGCATGTTCTCCCGCACCGTCTCCAGGATCTGTTCGGCGACGCTCATCTCGACGTCGCTGCCCAAAAGCGCCATCTCGAGGTCCCAGAGGGGCTGTTCGAGGTCCTCCTCCTCGATGATGATCCGACCGGTCGCGAACGCCTTCGCGCGCTGGAAGGTACTCGGTTCGTTTGAACCGGCGTCGTCGTCCTCGGTGACCCCCGCTCCGGCATCTTCGGTGTCCGCAGCCTCCACGTCGTTCGAGGCGGTCTCCACCGTCTCGTTCGAGCCAGCCCCCACAGTCTCGCTTCCGGTGGCTTCCGCATCGGCGAGGTCGTCGTCGCCAGTCGCGGCGTCCGCGGCTTCCTCGATCTCGGTGTCGGTCGGCGCTTCGGCCTCGGCGGTCGCCTCGTCCTCCGCCGACTCCTCGACGTCCTTCCGGAAGCTACTGAGCTTGTCTTTCAGTCCGTCAAACACGTTCGATTACCTCACTCGTCGTCCGCTTGCTGTTGGAGCTGCTGCATCTGCTGTTGTTGCATCTGCTGTTGCATCCGCTGTGCCTGCTGTTCGAGCTGGTCGCTTTCTGATTCGAGTTCGTCGATCTCCTCGCGGGTTTCCTGAATCCGGTCGTCAAGCGCCTCGCGCTTCCGTTTGAGGACCTCGATCGCATCCTCACGGTCCTGTTCAGCGGCATAGTTTCCACCGAGCGAGACGATGACCTCATCGATATCGTCGATCTCCGCGCGGACGTACGCGCCGCCGCCGAGCGGCACCTGTACCGTCGAATCCGACTCCAGCGTCTCGATCGCTTTCACCGCTTCGTCGATCTCGACCTGCTCCTCGCGGTGGGCGTCGATCTCCTCCTCCAGCGAGCCGATCGCCTGGTCGAGCGCCTGAAGCTCCTGGGAGAGCTGCTGGAGCTGCCCTTGGCCACCGCCCATCATGCCGATACGACCTCGTCGATCTCGATCTGCGTTCGCTTTCGATTGTGCTGGCTCCCGATGAGGGTGTAGAGCCGCTCACGAGCGAGCGACTCGTTCTCGGCTTCGATCTCCTTGGTGAATACCTGATCCCCATCGCGGCTCTGGAACCGACCACTCACGGTGTACGTGCTCATGTCCCGGATTCGGATAGGGAGACGGAAGTATCTTCCTAAAAGTGGGTACCGTGGGCGCCCGATCGGCCGCCAGGCGGGTGTCGCGTTGCAGGCCCGATCCGGGGTCAGTCGATGTATCCGAGCGTTTCCTCGATGCGGCCGAGCTCCGGACCGGTGGTGTCCTCGCCGACGACGTAGCCGGCCTCGTTGGCGACGAGCCCGGACCCGACGAGCGGGGCGCCGTAGTTGATCGTTCCGAGGTCAGCTCGGACGTCAAGCGCCTCCTCGATGGCTTGGAGCTCCGGCTCGCGCGCTTTCGGGTGACAGAGGACGCCCGCGTTGGTGGCGACGGCGGCCGCACCGACCGTTCGGACGTCGGCGAGGTCGCCGCGCTCGACGGGCACCTCGAGGACCTCACGGACCGCCATCACGGCTTTCCGGGGGAGGTCGGGATGGACGTAGGCCCCGTAATCGTTCGCGAGGACGACGTTGCCGGCGGCGTTGATCGTGCCGGGTAGCTCACGGACCTCGCGGTCCGCGGCCTCGGCGATCCGCGCCTTCTCCCGCTCGGTCGCCCGATCGGAGACGAGGACCCCGGCCTCGTTGCCGGTCGCGAGTGCGCCGACGGTGTTGGAGCCGCCGACGGTGGTCGGGAGGACCTCGGCGTCGAGTTCCTCGCCGAGCTTCTCGGCGAGGTCGTCGTCGACGTCCGGTCGAACCAACAGGAGGTCGTCGGCGACGCGGGCGAAGACGCCCACGTACGACGAGCCGGTGAAAGTCGCCCGTAACACGTTACTCCGCGGTCTCGGCTTCGACGATGGGGTCGCCGTCCTCGACGAACCGGGCCGCACGGATGCGCAGCTTGCTCGGCGGGTTCTGACGACCCTTCGCCCAGAGCGCCTCGTTGATCGAGGCGTCGAGCAGGACGTCCTCCTCGTCGACGGAGAAGTGTTTCGCGAGGTGTTCGCGCACGGCTTTGACCGCGTAGTCGGCGCGCTGCTGGACCGGCTTGTCCTTGACCTTCCGGAGCGGGACGGTGACGACGCGCTCCTCGAAATCGCTCGTGCTCATCTACTCGTCCAGGTCGTTCCGGCGCCAGTTACGCCGCTTGGGGTTTCGCGTGACGTTCATGTCCGTCTTGAGCATGACCCACGCGGGGACGCGGGTGTTCTGGCGCTCCTTTTTCGCCAGCCGCTTCTTTTTCGCCTTCGATTTCTTTCCCATAGTGGACCGTACTTTCCACGGACCGCATAAAACCCCTTCCATACCGCGTCGGCGTCGCTCGCGCCGACCGACCGACTTGACCGCCGAAGGACCACACCGTTATACGTCCGTGCCCAGTATGCCCGGCCGATGCCCTCCACACGCCGCGACCTCCTCATCGCCGGCGGCGCGCTGACCGTCGCGGTGGCTACCTTCAGCGACGGCGGATCGCCCGCTCGCCGGACTGGCCAGCCCTCCGCCGAACGTCCTCGATCGACGTTCCAACCGTCCCCCAAACGGAGCGGATCACCGACGACCACCTCGAAGCGGCGATCGAGGAACTCGATGACGCGCTCGACGCCTTCGAGGCGCGTGAGTCGGATCCGGTCGAGTCGATACATGACGACTGGCCCGAGCGCGGGCGCGAGGACCGCACCCGGGGCGAGCGTGCGCTCGCGGAGACGGATCCGACGGACGAAGATCGCCACGAAGCGCTTTCGGCGGTCAACGGTTCGATCGAACGCGTTCGAGCGGTGACCGCCGCGATCGACGCCGAACGAGGTGACTTCACGGTCGAGGAGGCAGACACACAGCTCTCCGATGCCCGCGATCGGGCCCAGTCGTTCGAGATCGAACACCGGGGAACCGATCCGTCCGAGGCGATCGTCCAACTCGCGGCCGCGGAACGAAATCTCGATCGAGCACGACGACGAGCGAGCGATGAGGGTCCAACCGAACCGTCGGAGTACGTGCAGGCTGCCGTCTCCGCCGATATCCATCTGCGAGATGTCGAGCGATTTGTGGACCCACTCGACGGGCCCTCGATCGAGGAGCCGCTCTTCGATTCGCTCGCGACGCTGATCGAGGATACTGAAGGCGACCTCGAAGCGACGACTTTCGAACGGGACGGGTCGCAGACGGCTGCATATGCACTCTATGTCGATCTCGTCCACCGGCTCTGGGATATGGGAGAACTGTCCGACGACTTACAAACCGACGAGCCGGCGACGGCGCTTCGGGAGGTCTGTCGACTTCAGGCGACGGTCACGTCGCTCTCGGCGCTCGATACAGTCGTGTATCCCTTCGACAGCGACGGCGATGCCGTCCTCGATCGAGTCGAAACGAGGACCGACCAGCTTCCCGACGCGAAGCGCGCGGCCGTCGATGCCGTCGCGGCGGCCGTGACGGATCACGCCGACGATCCGCTCGCGACCGAGATCATCCAGCAGGCGACGAGCTTGATCGAGGTTGGGGATCAAACCGTCGACAATATGCGGTCGACCATCAACCAGGCGGAGACGCCGTTTTGGGTCCGCCAGACGGTCGAAGCGTACGCGAACTACGTCGCCGCCGAACACGCGGCGAAGGCCGTTGAGGACGTGCTCGCGGAGGCGACGTGGTGAGGTCGCTTATATACCCCCTCGGCGCCCACTGACCCTCACCACCGCCGCTCGGCGAGCCCGGCGTAGATCCGATAACACCGGTCGAGGACGTCGATCGAGACGCTCTCGGTTCGGGTATGCGCCTCGCCGGGTTCGGAGGCCCCGCAGACGACACAGGCCGTGCCGGCCTCGGCGAGCCAGCCGGCGTCGGTCGCGTGCGGTTTCGTGACGTGTTCGGGCTCGTCGAGTCCGAGGGTCGCGTGTGCCTCGCGGGCCGCCGCGAGCGTGGCGTCCGCAAACGCCCCGTCGGTACAGCCCATCGGCGGGAGGTCCTGCTCGACGGTCCACTCGACGCCGGGGACCTCCTCGGCGCGGGCGAGGTCGGCGCGCTCGCCCGGGACGGTCCGCTCGTCGATCGTTATCTCACAGCGGTCGGGGATCACGTTCCACGTCTCGCCGCCGTGCATCCCGGTGACGGCGACGGAGCCCTGCACGTCCTCGCCGAACACGGTCGTCTCCGGCGCGTCGAGCGATCGGACGACGTCGACGGCGTCGCAGGCGCGATAGACGGCGTTCTCGCCCGCCTCGGGTTCGGAGGCGTGTGCGGCGGCCCCTTCAGCGACGAGCGTCGAGGCGCGCCGGCCCTTATGGGCGATGACGACGTCGGTCACGTCCGGCTTCGAGTAGTTCGTCGACCCTTCCGCGATCAGGGCGTAATCGGGGGCGAAGCCCGCCTCGATGGCGTGGCGCGCGCCCGTTCCGCCGACCTCCTCGCCGACGAAGGAGGCGAAGACGAGTTCGCGGCCCGCGGGCGGGGTCGCGTCGCGGAAGGCGACCATCGCGGCGGCGACCGCGCCCTTCATGTCGGCCGCGCCGCGGCCGTAGATCCGGCCGTCGCGCCGCTCGACGACGTACGCCTCCTCGCCGGCTTCGTTCGTGTCGACCTGTTCGTCGTCCGGTGGAACGACATCGTGGTGGCCGACGAGCGCGAGCGAGGTCGCCTCGGGATCGTCGATCGCTCCCTTATAAGCGATCACGTTGCCGACGGCGTCGCGTTCGACGGTGGCTCCTGCAGGCTCGGTCTCCTCGCGCAGCCAGTCCTCGATGGCGTCGCCGGCGGCAGTCTCGTCCGCGTGGCTCGGGATCGAAACGAGCCGTTCGGTGAGGTCGGCGACCTCCTCGCGGCGGTTCGGTTCCTCGCCGCCCGTGTCGTTTTGCATACCGCGTGGTCGGTCGGTCAGGGATTAAAAGGGTCGGGGGCGGTCGGGATCGCTGGTTTATAACCGAGAACCGGAGCGATGCGTATGGTTTATAAACCCACTTCGGGCGTGTCCTCGGTTGGGGAGGCCTGATACTGACGCTAGCCCATCCAGCGCCGCAGCCTCAGCCCTCCCCAGCCTCGTTCGGGCGGGCCGCCGGACCGCTCGGCGGCCCGCCCGAACTCCCTCGCGGGCCGCTCGTGCCCGTTTCGGGCACGAGCGGGCGCGCCAGTCGTGGGATGGGGGGCGCGATCGTCACCGGAGCGGCGTCACAGACGTGTCGCTCCCGACGCGTACCCAACGGCCGCCGTTGGTTATATATTCTTTCGCGCTGGTTTATCAACGATTTCGACCGATCCCGCTCACCGACCGTCGCGCGTCACGACCCCGTCGGTGGTCATCTCCGCGACCTCCTCCTCCAGCCACTCACGGAACCACTTCACGCGCTTGATCCGCTGATGGGCGATGCTGTCGGCGGTATCGGAGACGATCCGATCGGTGTGATCGCGGCCGCGCTGGAGCACCCGATCGACCATCTTGGCGGCGTCCATGTGCGTCCGGGACTCGTACCCCATCCGCAACAGCATGAGCGTCGCGCCGTTCGCGCCGACCTTGTCGAGGATGTCGGCCTCGATCAGACAGCGGCTTTCGAGCGGTACATCGTCCAGCTCGCCTGTGTAGGAGTGATCGACGATGGCCGCACACACCTCCTCGATGAACGACTCGGGGTAATTCGTGCGGCTTCGGAGGTACTCGCGGGCGACCCGCGCGCCCGCCTCCGCGTGCACCTCCTGGTCGGCCTCCAGTTTCGAGACGTCGTGGAACACGGCGGCGACCCGAACCACGTCGACGTCGGCGCCCTCGGCCTCCGCGATCTTCGTCGCCAGCGCGACGACGTTCAGGATGTGGTTGAACCGGTACTCCGCGGAGTGCCACGGGTACCACCGCATTCGCCCGCCGTCGTCCTCGTTCTCCACGCTTGCGGCGAGGTAATCGCGGACGAACCGTTGTATCTCCTCGAAATCCCGATCGCTCACCTCCGTTTCCTTAATCTCGACGCCCATGGGGACCACCTCTGGACGCGCAAAACTCGTAATTCATTATCGAAACGGACGGGCGTTTCGTTCTTAGTCGTTACGACGGGGCCGCGAGCGACCGACAACACGTAAGCGTCTGCCGACCGCTCCTCCGATCATGACCGACCGACTGCACCTCGCGGACGACTCCCTGCTCCGTTTCGAGGCGACCGTCGAGCGCGTCCTCGACGACCGCGTCGTCCTCGACCGAACCGCGTTCTACGCGACCGGCGGCGGACAGCCGCACGATACGGGGACGCTCCGCGTCGCCGAGGGCGACAACGGCGAGCCGATCTCCGAGGACCCCGTGTGGCGCGTCGTCGACGTCGAAAAGAAGGACACCGTCTACCACACCCTCGACGGCGACGCGCCCATCCCCGCTACCGGCACCCGCGTCGTCGGGGAGGTCGACGCCGAACGACGACGAAACCACTCCCGCTACCACACGGCCCAACACCTGCTCTCCGCGCTCCTGCTCTCCGAGTTCGACGCCCCGACGACCGGCAACCAGCTCTACGACGACCACGCCCACCTCGATGCCGCCTACGATCGGTTCGAGGCCGACGACCTCGACCGGATAGCGCGCCGCTTGAACGAACTCGTCGAGGAGGCACGGCCGGTGACGAGCTATACGATGGACCGCGAGACGGCCGAGGCGACCCTCGACACCGAGCGCACCCGATTGGACCTCCTTCCCGACTCGATCACCGAGCTTCGGATCGTCGAGATCGGCGGTCGCGACCCCGACGACGATCCCTACGACCAAACGGCCTGTGCGGGCACACACGTCGGCGACACCGCCGAGATCGGCGAGGTCGTGGTGACCGGACGGGAGACGAAGGGGGCCGACGAGGAACGGGTTCGGTTCGTCCTCGCCGACCATCTTGAGGAGTGATCGGGACGGATATCGAGAAGGGCCAGAGGGCCGCGGTACGGAGGGACGACCGTCGCCGCCGGCCGACCGCCTCAGACGCCCTGTTCCGGTTCGACCGGCTCGGACTCCTCGTCGCCGGTGTCGAGGCGCTCGATGATGTCGTTTATCAACACGACGTCACCGACCGCTCTGACCCAGCGATACGGGACGATGACGCCGACGTTGCGGTCGACACGACCCGCGAACAGTTCGGGGTTGAGCTCCGCGAGCGCGAGCCCGGTGACGGCGCGTGCGTCGAGGTCGAGGCGGACGTCCTCCACCTCGCCGACGAACACCCCGTTGTTCGAATACACCTCACGACCGACCAGCGACGTGATCTCCTCGGGCGGACCGTTCATACTCCATACGCTCACGAGCGCGCGTATTAAGCGTTCGTTGTCGGCAGACGTGCGTCCGACGCGTCCGACCGACCGCCGATGGCGTATCCGGCCGACCGCCGATGAACGGACGGCTACCGCGGCGCGATCAGCTCGACCGGGTGCCGGACGGAACTTCCGAGCAACGCATCCAGCTGCTCGCCGCAGGAGGTGCCCGCGGCGACGACGGTCCGGCCCGTCCCGCCGAACTGCTCGACGAGCGGCTCCCCGACGTCCATGCTCAATTCGTAATAGTCGGCCTTGTAGCCGAACGAGCCGGCCATCCCGCAACACTCCGTCTCGGAGACGAGCACGTCGTAGTCGAGCCGTTCGAGCACCGCCGTCGAATACTCGCCGACGCCGATCGTCCGCCCTTGACAGTGCGGGTGGTACGCGACCCCGCGCTCGGCGTCGAAGCCGGACGGCCCCCGGAGGGCCTCGGGCTCGCCGCCGTTCTCCAGCAGGCCGTAGACGTACTCCATCACGTCGTAGCTCGCGCCCGACAGCCGCTCGTGTGCGGCGTCGGCGAGGAACCGCTCGTACTCCCGGCGGAAGAGCGCGAGGTCGCTCGGCTCGATCACGACGACGTCGCGCCCGGCGTCGATCTCCTCGGCGAGGGCGGCGTAGACGTCGTGGGCGGCCTCCTCGGCGGTCGTGATCATCCCCTGCGAGAGCGGGGCGCGGCCCGCATCGGGGAGGGCCGGAACCCGGACGTGGACGTCGAGCGCCTCCAGCGCGCGCACCGTCGCCTTCCCGCGGCCGACGTTCGCGTAGTTCGTCGCCGTATCGGGGTAGACGATCGCCTCGCGGGTCGCCCGCTCGGGCGGCACCCGCGCCCCACCGCGTCGCTCGAACCAGTCGACGAACGACTCCCGCGAGAAACTCGGCAGCTCGCGACGACGGTCGATCCCCGTCACCCGCTCCAAGGCGGCCCGTGCCGGACCGAAGCTCGCGACGCGGTTGGCGACCGGCGCGGTGCGGCTCCCCCATTTCGCAAGCGTCGCGAAGTTGCCGACGAGCCGCGCGCCCACGTCGAGGCCGGCGGGCTCCTCGTCGGGGACCAACTCCTCGAAAACCCAGTCGAGCTGGCTCCGATCCGCCTCGCCGCGGTTCACCCGGTCGCGGACGACCGTGTTGATCCACGGGATGTCGATGCCGACCGGACAGGCGGGCACACATCGTGAACAGCCCGTACAGAGGTCGTTGAACTCGGCGGCGACGTCGAGCCCCTCGACGCCGGCCTCCCAGCCGGTCGCGATGCCGCCGGAGTAGGTCTCGCCGCCGAAGGCGTGGCCGCCGACGCTCTGGAAGTTGCCACACGAGTTCGCACAGGCCGAACAGCGGATGCAGTAGAGCGTCTCCGTTAATTCGGCGTCCTCACGCATCGCAAGCCGCCCGTTGTCGATCAACACGAGGTGGAACGCGCGGTCGTCGCTGTCGGTATCGCGGAGGGGCGCGTCGCCGTCCCCGAAATCGGGGACCGGCGAGTTTACCGGCGGGGTCAACACCGAGAGGTAGGAGGTGACGTCCTGTCCGGTCCCGGAGCGGCCGATGAGCTCCGCGAAGGGCGCGAAGTCCTCGACGCTCGGGACGAGCTTCTCTACCCCGGCGACGGCGACGTGGGTGTCGGTCGCGGCGACGGTTTTCCGCGCGTTCCCCTCGCTCGTGACGAGCAACATCGTTCCGGAGTCGGCGGCGATGAAGTTCGCGCCCGTCATCCCCAGCTCCGCGTCCTCCACCAGCTTCCCGAGCTCCTCGCGGGCGAAGTGGGTCAGCTCCTCGGCGGTTTCGAGCGGCTCGTCCGGCTCGAATCGCTCGTTGAACAGCTCGGCGATCCCCTCTCGGGATTTGTGGATCGCGGGCGCGACGATGTGTGAGGGGGCCTCGTCGGCGATCTGCAACACCCACTCGCCGAGGTCGGTCTCGACGACGTCGACCCCGTCGGCCGCGAGCGCCTCGTTGACCTCGATCTCCTCGGAGGTCATCGACTTCGATTTGATCGCCCGCTCGACCTCGCACTCGGCGGCGACCTCGCGAATGTAGCGGTTCGCATCGTCGGCGTCGTCGGCGACGTAGACGGTTCCGCCGTTGGCCTCGACGCTCGTTTTCACTTCCTCGATGAGTTCCGGCAGCCGGGCGATGGCGTCCTCCTTTATCTCCCGTGCCTCCGCTTTCAGCTCCTCGTAGTCGTCAAGTCGCCCGGTCGACTCGTATCGCCCGGCGTTGAACCCGCGCGTGTTCTCCGCGACCGCGTCGCCCTCCGTCGCCATCAGTTCGCGGATGCGTGCGGCCTTCGCCCCGCGCTTCTCGGTCGTTCCAGCCGAGTCGGCGGTTTCACTACTCATCGTCGGCCTCCGGCACATCGCCCGCATTGCTGTCCTCCTCCGAAAGCAACACCACGTGCACCTCCTTCGGCCCGTGTGCGCCCCGCACCAGCCCACCCATGTCGGCGGTCGCGCTCGGGCCGGTCGCGAGGATCACGTCGATGTCCTCCTCGCGGGCCCGCGGGCCGAGCCACGCGAACGCGTCGGCCATGCCGGGGACGATGTCGGCCTCCCGCATCACGACCACGTTGCGGTCGACGAAGAGGCTCACCGGCTCGGTACCCGCCCGATCGGATTCGATCGCGACGCTTCCGTAGGACGCGATCCCGAGCGCTCCCGCGGTGACTCCCGTGTGTGCCGCGCGCAACTCCTCGACGGTGGGGTTCATCTCGACCCGATCCGGCATCGTCGCGCCCGGAATATCGAGCGGTGTCCCGACGGCGGGGTCGCCGGCGGCCGCGTCGATGAGCGACGCGCACGCATCGGGCGTGCCCTCGCTCACGGCCACATCGAGCGAGTCGAGCCGATCGAGAAACGTCGCGGTGGTGCTCGCTTGCATGGTCGGACCTTCGACGGCCGCGACATTACTCTTTTGCCGGACGGCGTGGACTCAAGCGGGACACATCCGGCAGCCCACGGGTCGTTCCGGGAGCTTTTGATGATGGGGTCACGAGAGCCACCCATGGCAAGCCAGACCCCCGAGTCCGACCCGCGGACCGGGGCCGACTTCGATTATACGGGCGGGTCGATCGCGGACCCCGATCTCGTCTCGGCGTTGGAGGCGCGCATCGACGGCGACGTACGGTTTGACGACTACTCACGACGGCTCTATGCGACCGACGCCTCGGCGTACGAGATCACGCCCATCGGCGTCGTCTTCCCGGCGTCGACCGCCGATGTCGCGGCTGTTCAGGCGTACTGCTTCGCGGAAGGGATCCCGGTGTTGCCCCGCGGTGGGGGGACCTCACTTGCCGGGCAGACCGTCAACGAGGCGGTCGTGCTCGATCTCACGCGCCATCTCGACTCGATCGTGTCGTTCGACGCCGACGCCCGGACCGCCCGGGTGCAGGCCGGCGCGTACATCGGGGACCTCAACGCGGCGGTCGAACCGGACGGCCTGAAGTTCGCGCCGGATCCCGCGTGGCGTGATAAGTCGGCGCTCGGCGGGGCGATCGGCAACAACTCCACTGGCTCTCACTCGCTTAAATACGGCAAGACGGATCACTACATCGAGGAGGCCGAGGTCGTCCTCGCCGACGGCACCGTGACGACGTTCGGGGAGGTCGCCGTCGAGGACCTCCGCGACTCCGCCGATCCCGACGCGGACGACCTGCTCCCCCGTATCCATGCGGAGGTCGTCAGGGTCCTCGACGAGGAGGCTGACGCCATCGACGAACGGTTCCCGGCGTTGAAACGCAACGTCTCGGGATACAACTTCGACCGGCTGCTCGCGGAGGCCCGTGGTGAGTACGGCGAGCCCGGCGTCGTCAACCTCGCGCGGCTCATCGCCGGAAGCGAGGGGACGCTCGCGACGGTGACGGAAGCGACCGTCTCGCTCGTGGAGATCCCGGAGACCAAAGCGGTCGCCCTGTTGGCTTACGAGGACCTCCTCGACGCGATGGAGGACGTCGCGCCAGCGCTCGAACACGATCCGGCGGCCGTCGAGGTGATGGACGACGTGTTGTTGGACCTCGCCGCCGACACCGCCGAGTTCGGCGAACTGGTCGGGACGCTTCCGGAGGGAACCGACTCCGTGCTGCTCGTCGAGTTCTACGCCGAGAGCGACGCCGATGGCAAACGGAAGGTCGCGGACCTCATCGCCGACCGCGTCGGCGACGTGCTCGCGGACGGATCGTCGCCCGCGGCGAAGCCAAGCGAGGGTGCCGCGGGGACGACCACCCAGCCACGTCGGGCGTTCGCGGCGATGGAGGCACACGATCGGGCCGAACGCGACCGGTTCTGGAAGATGCGGAAATCCGGCCTCCCGATCCTGCTCTCTCGCACCTCGGACGCGAAACACATCTCGTTCATCGAGGACTGTGCGATCCCCCCGGAACACCTCCCGGAATACACCCGTGCGTTTCAGGAGATCCTCGCGGACAACGACACCTTCGCCACCTTCTACGCACACGCCGGCCCGGGGGTGCTTCACGTCCGCCCGCTCATCAACACGAAGGACGTCGCCGACGTCGACGCGATGGTCGACATCGCCGACCGCGTCACCGACGAGGTCGTCCGGCTCGGCGGGTCGGTCTCGGGCGAACACGGCGACGGCCGCGCACGCACCCAGTGGAACCGCAAGCTCTACGGCGACGACCTCTGGGGGGCGTTCCGCGAGCTCAAATCCGCCTTCGACCCGGACTGGCTGCTCAACCCCGGCAACGTCTGTGGCGAGTTCGACATGCGCGAGCACCTCCGATTCGATCCCGACTACACCCTCGACGTCGGCTTCGATCCCGCCCTCTCGTGGGACAACGAGAACGGGATGGAGGGTATGGTCGAACTCTGTCACGGCTGTGGTGGCTGCCGTGGTCCCCAGGAGACGACCGGCGGCGTCATGTGTCCGACGTTCCGGGCCGCCGAGGAGGAGATTCAGGCGACTCGCGGCCGGGCGAACTTGCTACGGGGAGCGATGTCGGGCGAGCTGCCGGCGGATCCCACGGACCCCGAGTTCGTCACGGAGGTGATGGACCTGTGTATCGGCTGTAAGGGCTGTGCGATGGACTGTCCGAGCGAGGTCGACATGGCGAAGCTCAAAGCCGAGGTGGAACACGCCCATCACGCCGAACACGGCGTCGACCTCCGGACCAGGATCCTCGGGCGGTTCGAGTCGCTCGCACCGATCGGATCGCGGCTCGCGCCGCTTTCGAACCTCGCGCCGAAGCTCCCCGGCGCGCGGGCGCTCATGGAGCGAACCCTCGGGATCGCGAGCGAGCGGAAGCTCCCGCAGTTCCGCTCGGAGAGCTTCGAGGATTGGTTCACGGCCCGCGGCGGCCCCGCGATCGAGCGGATCGACGCCGACCGGTCGGTCATGCTCTTTCCGGACGTCTACACGAACTACACGAACCCCGGGGCCGGCAAGGCGGCCGTCCGGGTGCTGGAGGCGGCGAACTGTCACGTCCGTGTCCCCGACGTGCGGGGAACCGGCCGCCCGCCGCACTCGAAGGGCCTGCTTGACGTGTCGCGGGCGACGGCACGGGAGACGGTCGAACGGCTCGTTCCCGATGTCGAGACGGGCTGGGACGTCGTCGTTGTTGAACCCTCCGACGCCGTCATGCTCCAGTCGGACTACCTCGATCTGCTCGCTGGCGACGCGAGCGACGTCCCCGACGCGGACGTCGAGGCGCTCGCGAACAACACCTACGGCGTGATGGAGTACGTCGACGCCTTCCGGCTGGACGAATCGCTCGCGTTCGGGGCCCCCGGCGAGCGGCTCACCTACCACGGCCACTGTCATCAGAAGGCGACGAAGAAGGACCATCACGCCGTCGGCGTCCTCCGACGGGCCGGCTACGGGGTCGACCCGCTCGATTCGACCTGCTGTGGGATGGCCGGCTCCTTCGGCTACGAGGCCGAACATTACGCGATGAGCAAGGCGATCGGTCGGGAGTTGTACGATCAGGTCGATGAGAGCGACGGCGACGCGGTCGTCGCGCCCGGGGCGTCCTGCCGGAGCCAACTCGAAGACCGCCACGGTGCGGCCGTCGAACCCGCTCATCCGGTGGAAAAGCTCGCCGCGGCGCTCCCGTAGCGGCCACCGAACCCGGTGATCGTTCGTCCGGCGCGCGACGGCGGAACCCGGAAGCGATTTCCGTCGCCCGGTCGTTTCCACGCACATGGATTACGAAGCGAGTCTCGACCGCGCGATGGAGGAGGTGCCCGACCTGGCTGGCTCCGACGAGCGGCTCTCCGTCCCGGACCCCGAAGCACAGAAGGACGGGGCGTTCACCCGACTGACCAACCTCGCGGCCATCGCCGACGCGTTGAGCCGTGACCCTGAACACGTCCACTCGAAGATCCAACAGGAGCTCGGGACGGCCGGCCAGTACGAGTCCGGTCGCGCCCGCTACAACGGGAACTTCCGCGAGCGCGACTTTCAGGCGGCCGTCGACTCCTACATCGCCGCCTACGTCACCTGTTCGGAGTGTGGGCTGCCCGACACCCGTCTGGAGACGGAGAACCGGACGCCGATGCTGCGCTGTGAGGCGTGTGGCGCGTTCCGTCCCGTCGCGAAACAACAGCAGACGAGCAGCCACCGCCAGGCGGACACGATCGAGTCCGGCCGGACCTACGAACTCGAGATCGTCGGCACGGGCCGCAAAGGTGACGGCGTCGCCGAACGCGGCGAGTACACCATCTTCGTACCGGGCGCACAGGAGGGCGAGACCGTCCGGGCGTATATCAAGAACGTCTCGGGCAACCTCGCGTTCGCGCGCCGCGAGAGCTAACGCTTTCTGCTCCGGTGGCGAGATTCATCTCCGACACGGGATCCATGCTGCATACAGGGGGCATGCTCAACACGCGATTCCGAGGAGTCACCTTGCCGACCGTCGTATCTCCTGAGCACGCACCTTCCCGATCCCTGTGACCCTCGTCAGTTCGTCGTGATCCGCCGCGGCCACTGCATCGATAGCGTCGACCCCGTGTGATCGTAAACGACGGGGTTCTCTCCTCGAAGAAAGATAGGCCAGATCCTCCGCGAAAAGGTCCTCTATCGTTTGTCGTGTGACTTCACTCAGCGATCCGAGCGTAGTGACCACCCGTGACAACAGGACAACGGTCACGTACGCGCTGTTCGACCGGACGCGCGGATGCGTGAGTGGCTTGATTTCGGATGTCGGCGCATCGGTTCCGAAGCGATGGGACGGTGGAAACCGGATCACTTGAGCCGATCGCGTTCGAGGGGTCCACATGAACAAACGCGGACACGTGCTCAACGGGCTGCTGCTCGCGATCGGGATCGGGTTCGTCCTCGAACCGGGCGTCGACCTCGACACCGCGACGAAGATCGCCCAGATCACGGTCCCGATCGTCCTCGGCGCGCTCTTTCCCGACGTGGACACCGCCTTCGGCCGGCACCGGAAGACGCTCCACAGCCTGCCGGTGCTGGCGATCTTCATCGCCTATCCGATCCTCTTCGATAACCTCCATTTCGTCTGGATCGGCGTGCTCACCCACTACCTCCTCGACCTCCTCGGGAGCCGCCGGGGGCTCGCGCTGTTCCACCCGCTCACGGATAAGGAGTTCTCGCTCCCGTTCGGCGTGACGACGAGCAGCAAGTACGCCGACCTCGTAACCGTGATCATCACGGCCGTGGAGATCGCGCTCTTCTGGGCGGTCCACACCTACGTCGTCGAGCTCGACGCCGACATCTCCGGAGCGGCAGCCGGATTCGGGGTGTAGCGATCCGGGTGACTCCATGACCGATATATAAACCGGGACGGATCCGAATCCGCCGGGTATAAAAACTAGGACGGAGCCGAATCCGCCGATTCGAAACGGCGGAACGGGATCGTTATCTGCTTTATCCGTAGTGATGACGGCTTCGCCCCGTCGCGTCTCGATCGCGGACGATCAGTCGTCCTCGTCGTCCTGTTCGACGACGCTGACGTCGGTTGCGGTCTCGTCTTTGGGGATCTCGACCTCCAGGGTGCCGTTCCGGGTGAGCGTCGCGTTCGCGCCACGGGGGGTGACGTCGGCGTCGCGTGGGAGGGTCACGCTCCCCGAGAGGGTCACCCCGCGACCGGGGAAGATCATCTCGAAGCCGTCGTAGAACTCCCGGTAGCGGTCGAGCCGCACCTCGATGGTGTGATCGAGGAACTTCACCTGGACGTCCTCCCCGCGGACGCCGGGCGCATCGAAGACGACGAGATAAGCCTCCTCGCCCTCGAGCAGGTCCGAGGACAGGGGTCGTCGCTCCTGCATCCGACTCCAGCCGCGGCCGACCCGTTCGAGCGCGCTTCGGAACGCCGACCGGCCCGCCTCGACGAATTTCACCACGACCTCACACCTCGATCAGTGACAGTTGATCGTCGCCACAGTACGGACAGGAGAGGTCCTCGACGGAGTGGTCGTCCGGCACGTCGTAGGTATAATGATTCTCGAACATATCGAGGGCGCAATCGGAGCGTTCACATTTGATCTCCTTGGTCGCGGGCATATATCGAGACATTGGACCGGCGTCGGCTTAAACGACGTGGGAACCAGCCCGGCGCTCGCTTGACTGACCGGTCGGGACGCAGCCTGCAGTCCAGCGGATGGGCCCGCTTACGCTTCTCACACGGCCCGCTTACGCTTCTCACAGGACCCGCTTGCGCTTCTTACCCGTCCTTTTATTCCGTGGCCACGTACGGCCGTCCGTGATCTACATCACTCGCGATCTGCTGACGGTCCTTCTCGATCACGCCGCCGAGCGGTCGCCGGCATCGGTGAACCTGCAGCTCTCCGCGACGCCCGCCGGCGAGTTCGACGCGAACCTGGGCCTCCCGCCGGAGACGCCGGTGATCACGCATTTCACCCTCTCGGAGGTCGGCCGCTCGGTGAACGCGGTCTTCGGCGTCGATCTGGGGACGCCAGCCGGCCGCGGCCGGGCCCGATTTCTCTCGCATCCGGACGGGTTCCTCGGCGTCTCAGAGACCGACGACCTCGCGGCGGTGATGGTGGTTACGGTCCCACCGTACGACGACGACCACGTCGCGGCCTTCGATCGAAGCGGCGAGGGCATCGAACTGGTCGTGCTGGACGCCGTCCCGCCGGAGGAGTCCGTTCCGGAGTGAGTTCGCGGGGCCGAAACGAGTTGGATGGGGGCTCCACCTGGGGTGATCGGAAAGAACCGACCCGAGGACGAGCACGGGGCTTAAATACGGGCGGGGGAGTACGACTGCGTGATGGCAGCACGTCCACCCGGTGGTGGCGACGACACGTCCGAGCCGGAGGCGATCGAGTTCGGCATCGCCGCGCTCGATGCGCGATTGGACGAGGCGGACGTGTCGTTTCCCGCGACCGATGCGGAGATCGTCCGGGCGCTCGGCGACCCAAAGATCCCATACGACGCAAAGGGTCGGTCGATGTCGCTCGCGGACGCGTTCGATCGGATCGAGAAGTCACGCTTCGAGAACGAGACCGAGTTACTCGACGCGCTCTATCCAGTCTTCGATGAGGCGCGACAACAGACCGGCGGGTTCTTCCGGGGGATCCGCGACGCCCTGCCCTTTTAAGCCGAACGTCGCCCGCCCCGGTCGGCCGACACCATATCCGTAGCCGCTCCGGTCGAGGAACGTCACGACCCGCGACGGATATATCCCCGGTGACCCCCTGAAACAAGTAATGAAACCCTCCGCGCGAACGGCCATCGCGCTTATCGGCTGTCTGATGCTCGCGGTCGCGGTCGGTGCCGTTACGGGCGTCCCCGATGCACGGATCACGATCGACGAGCTCGACGCGAGCCCGGGTGAGCCGGTCGTCGGCGAGCGACTGACGGTCAACGCCACGGTGGCGAACTCCGCGGGAAGCCCCGCCGCCGCGAACGTGGACGAGGTTCGCCTCCTCGATGAGGACGGCGTGGTTCGGGATACGGCCGCCTCGCCCGGCGCGCTCTCCCCCGGCGACGACCTCGATATCGCCGTGCAGACGCGGTTCAGCGAGCCCGGCGAGCGACGCCTAACCCTGGAGGTGATCGCCGAGGAGCCCGATGAGGACGGGGAGGCGGACGAGACGGTCCGGATCGAACGCGAGATCGTCGTCGACGTCCAGCCGGCCGACATCGACGTGGACATCAGGGCGCGCGCGCTCGCGGACGACGAGTTGCGGCCGGACGACGAGGACGAGGGGGTTGACGTCGGCGGCATCGACGGGATCATCGGCGGCGGGGGCGGCGGCCTCGACGCCGGCGACGCCGAGGAGATGCGCGAGGCGATGGACTCGCCGGTCGCCGTCACCGTCGTCAACGTCGGAAGCGTCCCCGCCGAGCGGGTCCACGTGACGGCCGTCGGGGATCCGCTCGGCGAGGCGTCGCTCGTCGACGGACCCGTCGACCTCGAGTCGACGCCGTTCGTCGTCGAGGACGTCGCCCCCGGCGAGGAGCGCCAAGTCATCGTCGACCTCGGCCCGGTCGATCGCCGGGCGAACGTCACGTTGACGGCGACGTATGACACCGCGGGGCCGGCTGACGGGGACGCCATCGACGAGGGCGCACTCGTGGACCGCGCGGACGCGCTGGCGACCGAGCGGACCGTCGAGACGACGCTCGCGTATCCGCCCCGGGACGGCGACCCCGTGGTGACTGACGCCGAGGTGACGCGTCTCGAGGGCGACGACGCGGGCGAGGAGGCCAGCATCGGGATCGACGCCACCGTCGGAAACGTCGGCGACCGATCGATCGAAAGCGTGGTCGTGAGCGTCGACGACGGGGACGGGATCGTGACGCCCACGCCCGCCGGCGGGGAGTACTTCGTCGGGCCCGTGGGCGACGGCGAGTTCGTCCCGTTCGAGTTGGAGACGCGCGCGAACGTCACCGCGACGGAGACGGTTCCGATCCGGATCGAATATACGGACCGCGGCGTGCGGTACGTCGAAACCGTCGAGGTCGACCTCGCTGACGCGACGGGCGACGGGACGGGGGCCGGGATGACCGGAACGCTCGGTACCGCAGGCGGGTCCGGCGTTCTCGGGGCGGTGGGAACGACCGGCGGGGTCGCGCTCGCGCTCGTCGGCGTCCTCGGCGCAACGGCCGCCGGCGCGGTCCTTCGTCGACGGGGGGAACCGAATGGGACGGAGGGAGACGAGAGCATGAAGGATCCGGATGGTGCGGACGGTCCGAAGGGACCGGACAGCGGGGATGTATAGCCTCGAACTGCGGGACGTATATAAGCAGTACGCGGGGGGTGTCGACCCGGTGGTGGCGCTCGCAGGCGTCGACTTCGCGGTCGAGCCGGGCGAGTTCGTCGCGGTCATCGGGCCGAGCGGCTCCGGGAAATCGACGCTTTTGAACGTCTGTGGGCTGCTCGATGACCCAACCGACGGACGGCGGCTGATCGACGGAACCGACGTGACGGACCTCTCCGAACGGGAACGAACCGCGGCACGAAAGGAGTCGATCGGCTTCGTCTTTCAGGACTTCCACCTGATTCCGACGCTCTCGGCGGTCGAAAACGTCGCGCTGCCGACCGCGTTCGACCCCGGGGACGCGACCGACCGGGCCGCCGCGCTCCTCGACCGGTTCGGCCTCGGCGACCGGCTCGATCACGACCCGACGGAGCTGTCGGGCGGGCAGAAACAACGGGTCGCGATCGCCCGGTCGCTGATAAACGAACCCGACGTGTTGCTCGCGGACGAGCCGACCGGCAACCTCGACACCGAGACGGGCGAGGCGATCCTGGGCGAGTTCGAGCGGGTGCGTGCGGACGGCGTCGCCGTCGTCGCCGTGACTCACGATGAACTCGTCGAGGAGTACGCGGATCGGGTGGTCGAGCTTACCGACGGCGTGCTCTCGGGTGGGGTCCGGACGGACGGCACTGATGACACCGATGGGGCCGCCGAGGACGACGCCGAAGCAACCGAGCCCGATTCCCCCTGGCTCGCCGGCGACGGGGGCGAGCCGTGACGGGACGCGACGCCGACGGGCGGGGCTTCGGCGGCTCCGACGGCTTCAGTGGCTCCGGCGACTCCAACGGCTCTAACGGCTCCAACGGCTCCGACGGCTCCTGGCGACCCGCCCCCTCCTGGCGGCCGGCGATCGCGATGGCCGCGCGCAACCTCCGACGGAACCGGGTTCGCACGGTGCTCGCGGTGCTCGGCGTCTGTATCGGCGTGCTCGCGGTGGCGACGCTCGGGATCTTCGGCAACGTCCTCGCGCTCGGGGCCGACGACGCCATCGGCGACGTGGGAACCCAGATCGTCCTCTCGCCGAACGCCGACGCGGGCATCGAGTCGATCTCGGATGCCGACGTCGCCGAGATACGACGTGCGGTGGGCGAGCCCGCGGTCGTTCCGTTATATACCGACGGCGCGCTGGTCTCCGGGCCGACCGAACAGACGTTCACGACGGTCTACGGCGTCGAGGAACCGGCGCTGGCGTTCGAGGCCGAGGAGGGTCGCCTCCCCGAGCGACACAGACAGGGCGCGATCGTCGGTGCCGGGGTGGCCGAGGACCTCGGGGTCGACGTGGGCGACACCGTCGAGATCGAGGGGGCACAGATCCGTATCGTCGCCGTACTGGCGGAGACACAGACGTTCAGCCCGGTCGCCCCCGACGACGCTGTGTTCCTCCCCGAGTCCGCGTTCGTCGCGGACGGCTACGATCAGGTGCTCGTCGTCTCGGAATCCGGCGGGGAGGCCCGCGAGGCCGCCGAGTCGATCCGGGAGTCGGTGAACGCCCGCGAGGACCGCGTCGACATCTTCGAGTTGGCCGCGCTCGTCGACGAGATCGACGAGTTCTTCGACCTCCTCGGGACGTTCCTGCTCGGGCTGGGCGGGATCTCGCTCGTCGTCGCCGGCGTCTCGATCCTCAACGTCATGCTGATGAGCACGGTCGAACGTCGCCAGGAGATCGGCGTGATGCGTGCGGTCGGCGTCCGCCGACGGGATGTCCTCCGGGTGCTCCTCGCGGAGGCCGGACTCATCGGTGCGGCGGGGGCGGTTCTCGGAACCGTGTTGACGGCGCTCATCGTCGTCGCCTTCCTGTTCGCGACCCCGGCGGAGACGGCGGTCGTCCTCGATCCCACGAACGGCTACTACCTCCTGCTCGCGCTGGGCTTCGGCGTCGGGGTCGGTATCGTGAGCGGGGCGTATCCGGCGTGGAAGGCGGCGAACGAGCGACCGGTCGAGGCGCTTCGGGACTGAGGGCGTCGAAGGGAACTCACGAGCGGGACGACGAGGGCCGACTCACTCCTCCGCGGGCAGATCCGCTTGAAACCGACGCGCGACGACGACGAAGACGCCGACGAGGACCAGATACAGCCGCCAGCCACGTTGGGCGATCGGGAACCGGCGATCAACGGGTTCGTCCGACGGCGTGTCGGTCGCAGCATCCGGCTCGACCGGATTGGAAACGTGTACCGACTCCGTCGTTCCCGTGCCGCCGGCGTCCACGGTGGTCTCACCCGATTCGGGGTCGGCGGCGATCTCAACGAACGTCTGTGTGAGGCCCTCCGTCGTCGAGAGGTACAGCTCACCCTCCAGCCGGAAGAACTCGTCATGAATAGGCCAGAACATGTTGATCCCCTCCAGATGCGCCCAGTCGAGAAAGAGGTGGGCGAAAACGTGCGCGAAGAGTCCGACCCACGCGACGCGAACGCCCCAGTCGTCGAAGCGGTCGCGAAGCGCCGAGCGGTCCCGCAGGCGTGTATCATACAACAGGAGGAGCGCGATGGCGACGGGGAAGACGACGTTGTGACCGACCGTTCGGTGCGCGCCGGGCATGATCGGGCCGAGCAGGGTGTCGATTTCGGGAATGACGATGATGACGAGGACGACCGCGAGCGCTTTCCGGTCATACGCGTTCGCGAGCAGACCGGCCGCGAGGAGGAGCGCGAATCCGGCGTGGACGACTGTCGAGGGCATCTACGGTTCACCCCCGGCGGTGTGATCGTCGGCGTTTCTTCGCCGGCCCCCGCGGAGCGCATCCTCAAGGAATCGAACGGCGAGGAGACAGGTCGCGGCGGCGACGACGACCGCCTGCCAGCCGGTGCGAACGAAATACAGCTCCCGTTCCGCATCGGGCGTCGTTCCGGGTCCGGGCTCGGGATTCACCCACGTCGGCACGAAGTACGTCTCCGTCGTTCCCGGACTGTACAGCGGGAGGATCCCCGGGCCCTCCGAGTCGAGCGCGAGGAACGTCTGGACGACCCCCTCCTGGGTCGAAAAGAGCAGCCGGCCCTGTACGAGATAGTAGGCGTCGTGAACCGGATAGAGCAGATTCGCGCCCGCAAGGCCGAACAGCTCCGGTGCGATGCCGGCGACGGCGAAGGCGGCGAGCGCGACCCACGCGACACGCACCCCGTAGGCACCGTATCGCCTCCGGAGCCAGGAACGCTTCCTGTGGGTCACGTCCCAATAGAGCAGCGCGGCGAAGCCGAGCGGGATCCAGACGTTGTGAAACAGGGCGTTCGTCGCGCCGGGAACCGCGAGGCTCACGACTGCATCGAGGTCGGGAGCTATCGCGGCACCGACGACGATCGCCACGGACCGGCGGTCGAAGGCCGCCCCGAGCAGCGCGGCCGCGAGCAGCGCCCCGAGCGCCGCGTTGACGAGTGTCGGGGCCATACCGATCCCCTGCCGGTACGTGCCGATAAGTGTAGCGTCGGTCGTGGGACTGGGTTTCTGAATGGGCCGCCACCGACACCGCCATCTATTCAGGTGGCGCGCGCCCACCCGCTCATAAGCGATGCAGATCGGCCTCATCTCCGATATCCATGCGAACCTTCCGGCGCTCGAAGCCGTGCTTACGGACATGCCGCCGGTCGACCGGATCGTCTGTGCTGGCGACGTTGTCGGCTACAACCCCTGGCCGGCCGAGTGCGTCTCGCGGGTGCGGGAGGTCGCCGACGCCACCGTGCAGGGCAACCACGATGCGACCGTCGAGACGCCGGAGAGATATCGGGCGAACCGAATGGCCGAGGCCGGGTTGGCGTACGCCAAAGCGACCCTCGATAGCGAGGCGCTCGCGTGGCTCCGCGACCTCCCGCGAACCGTGACGGTCGTCGACGGACGATACCTCATCGTCCACTCACATCCCGCCCCCGAGCGGGACGGGATGTACGTCTATCCCGAGTCGTTTTCGACGCTCGACAGGTATCTCGACGGATACGACGGGGTCGTCCTTGGCCACACCCACGTGCAGGCGAGCGAACGGATACGGACCGAGGGAGGCGGCGAGGCGCTCGTGATCAACCCCGGAAGCGTCGGCCAGCCCCGCGACGGCGACCCGGATGCGGCCTACGCCGTCCTCGATCCCGAACGGGATACCGTCGACCTCCGGCGGGTCGCCTACGACGTCGATCGCGTCGTCGAGGCGGTCGCCGAGACCGGGTTACCCAAAGAGACGGCCGAGCGGCTCTCTACGGGGAGATAAGCGCGGTGAGCGTCTCGCGTTAAGTGGGCTTAATCCGCGTAAACGGTGTCGATCATATAGGGACGGCCGGGCCCTCCTCACGAGCGATGTTCATCAAGACACAAGGCGGATACCTCGGGGCTTGACCCCGAGGAGGAAGCCGACAATACACTCCACTAACCACACACGACAGCAAGGCCAACTCCCCCTACATCTATTATAATTGTTTAAGTATTTCTAACTATTCTGATGAAGTATGGAGGTTGTTCGGAACATCCAACTCAAACTCGACGTTTCTGAGGAGGATCACGAACTCCTCGATGAGACGTTCGAGCAGTTCCGACAGGCAGCCCAACACGTTGCTGACCACGGATGGGATGACAACCCCTACAATATCACGGATACCAAGAATACGCTTCACAAAGCAACTTATTCTGATGTCCGTGAGAAACTCTCCCTGCAATCCAGTCTTGTTCAGTCCGCCCGAAATCTTGCGGCCACCGCACTCGGAAACTGTAAAGACCGGATCATCGAAGACGGTGAAACGGCGAGCAAACCAGTGTTCAAAGGCACAGTCGTTGTCTACAACGGTCGAACCATTACATACAACGATAACCACGTTTCTCTCGCTACAACCGATAAGCGCGTGACCGCAGAATATGTCACACCGGTCAACGAGGACGGAACGCCGTTCGAGGACTACTGGACTGATGAATGGGAGAAAGCCGAAGCAACGCTCCATGAGCGCGATGGCACGTACTACCTCCATGTCGCCGTGAAGAAAGAAGTCCAACCTGATTCTAGTGACGAAACATCCGAGAACGGAGTGGTTCTTGGTGTCGATTTGAACGTGGATGGCTACCTTGCCGTCACGTCAACGGGGGCGTTTCTCGGTAACGCAGACTACCTCAATCACAAGCGCGA
Source organism: Halorubrum vacuolatum (assembly GCF_900188065.1). Classification (GTDB taxonomy): domain Archaea; phylum Halobacteriota; class Halobacteria; order Halobacteriales; family Haloferacaceae; genus Halorubrum; species Halorubrum vacuolatum. Next base: position 225,724 of record NZ_FZNQ01000001.1, on the reverse strand, counting down.
CGAGTATGAACGTCGTCGCGGAAACCTGCAACAGACAGGTACTCGGTCTGCCCATCTCACGATCAAGTCAATTGGGTCACGGTTCGCCCGATGGAGTGTTGATTACCTCCATAGGGTGTCAAAAGCACTTGTACGTGAAGCTATTGAGAACGACTGTACGGCAATAGCGTTCGAGAACCTGAAACACATCCGCAAGCGGATCTCGAACGCCTCAAAGTTCCAACAGTGGGCCTTTCGTGAGCTGCAACGTCACGTCGAATACAAGGCCGAAGAATACGGAATAGACGTGGATGACGTTTCACCGGCGTACACCTCTCAGCAATGCAGTCACGGCGAGTGCGGGTTCACACACAAAAAGAACCGCGACGGTGATGAATTTGAGTGCCTAAAATGCGGAAAGCAGCTGCATGCCGATTACAACGCCGCCCGAAACGTTGGGTGGCGTCTCGTTCAGCACTGGCTCAAGTCTGGTGCTGAACGAGCCACAAGTCAACTGGCTCTTGAGTCAGGGACACTGAACGCGAATGGTCGGTTTCGACCTACTGCGCTACGCAGTTAGAGCGGGAGTCCACTGACAAGCCTCGGGGCTTGACCCCGAGGTAATTGACCAGACGACTCACGCGACCGGCCGACCGTCGAACCGTTCACACGCTCGTGAAGTTGCTGCTCGGCGCGACCGCGGTCCTGTTCGTGGCGTACCTGCTCACGCTCTTGCCCGGAGCGGATCGGCTTGTGCCGGCGACACCGGTCTCCTTCGCCGCGCTCGTGAGCACCGTCGCGACCGCCGTGCTGGTCGCCGCCCTCTGGGTCGCCGCTCCGCGGCTTGCGGCGGTAACTCGCTCCGCCCTCTCCGGACCCGAGGCGGTGGTCGAGCACCTTGCGTCGGTGGTCCATTGGCTCGTCGTTCTCGTCGCGGTCCTCGTCGCGCACGGCGGGTTCGCCGGGGTTGCAGCACCGATCCTCGGCGGATCGATGTGGCTGTACGACCTCGCGTTCCTGCTCGTGGCCGTCCCGCCGGTGGTCATCATCGGGGTGCGGCTCTACGTCGGGATCGACCCCGCGGCGACGGCGATCACCGACGGCCTGTTCGAAACCGAGGACGACGGTGGCTCGGGTCCGGAACGGGAGGGGCAGGGAGCCTAATAACGCCGGCGTGAATCCGGGAATACCACGGATCATCTCGGTCATTTTGCGAACGCGACGGTCTATTTTTCAACACATATGGTTGCTGGAATAGACGGGTCTTTATTACTCGAAAACAATTTATTTAATGATGGAAGACGACACCCGGAATCGGATCCTCCGTCACGGACTCAGCACCGACGAGATATACGAACGGATCGTCATCGAAGCGGACGAGGAGATGCATCGGCCGGCGCGCGAGCTTCTCGCGAGCGGCCTCGCAGGTGGGTTCGCCATTACGATCACCGTCCTGTTGTACGTCTCGATGACCCACTCGACGGACGGCGCGGTGCTCGCCAGTGCGCTCCTCTATCCGATCGGTTTTATATACATCATCCTCGGGAACTATCAGCTCTATACCGAGAACACGCTCCCGCCGGTCGCGTTGGTGTTGGATCGCATCGCGAGCATCCCTGCGATGTTACGGATGTGGGGGCTCGTGCTGGTCGGCAACCTGGCCGGCGGCACGCTCGGCGCGGTCGTGCTCGCGTTCGGGGGCGTCTTCTCGCCCGGGGCGGCCATGACCGCCGTCGAGATCGGGATGACCGGGGTCGAGACCGAGTGGTGGTCGCTGTTCTTTAAAGCGATGTTCGCCGGGCTCATCGTCGCCGGCGTCGTCTGGATGGACTTCAGCGTCACCGACTCGGTCACCCGCTTTTTCCTCGTATATATGGCCTTTCTCGCCATCCCCCTCGGCAACCTGTATCACGTCGTCGTCGCCAGCACGGAGGTCATGTACCTCGTCTTCCTCGGGGAGATCGCCCTGCTCACGGGGGCGACACAGTTCGTGCTTCCGGTCCTTTTGGGCAACACCATCGGTGGCGTCCTCCTCGTCACGGTCGTGAACTACTACCAGACGAGCACGGAGATCCACGAAATCTCGATCACCCTCGACCCGCGGGGCTGGCTGTTCAGCTACGAGCCGGGCACGATCGACGCCCGTGAACTCGAGGCGGAGCTCGAACAGAAGATCGAACACTAACCCGCCTCCCCGGCTTCTGGACGGTCGATGAGGTGAAAAAACGGAACGACGCTGGCGACGGAGGAAGCGTCGCCGCGGACACGACCCGCCTCAGCTGATGAACTTGTTGTCCCGCCAGTTGATCCCGCTGTCGCCCTCGCCGGCACCCTGTGGGCTTTCGACGACCTCGACGCTTGCGGGGCGGCGCTCGCCCTCGACGATCCGGGTCGCCTCCAGCTCGCCACCCTGCTCGGTGATCGCGGTGAGCGTTCCCTTCTCCGAGAGGAGCGCCAACTCGCGAAGCACGAGGAACATCGGGTACTGTAACGCGGTGTTCTGAAGCACCGTCTCGCGGTCGCCTTTAAAACAGGCGAACTCCACGAGCTCGGACGGGATCGGCTCCTCGTCGTCGTCCATCCACTGCGGGCCGCCGGCGCGCGGCGGCTCCTCCTCATACACCCGTGTCTCGGTCACCGACGCCTTCAGCTGGGCCGTCGGCGTGTACTTGCTGATGCTTTCGTCATCGGAGATGGCCTTAATGATCAGGGTGTTGTTTCGACGCGTGATGTCGATGTCGTCGATCTCGGGCGGGAGATCGGGGTCTTCATCGAAGTACGTCTCTACGTCTTCGAGTGGCAGTTCGAGCGTCGAATGAAGTCGGAACACGCGGCCTGACATTGTTGATAGGGTGGATGGTGGGGTCGACCGGGCGTCGAACCGGTGGCAACTGCACCTACCCCACCTAGGAGCCGTACACATATATGGCCTACCCTTCAGTTCCGACGCGGGTCCGTGAGACGCGTACCCGCCGGTATCGACCGAGATGACCCGTCTCGCGGATAGCGACAGGGGCAATCGAACCCGTCCGAGCGGGAAAACGGCGGTTCGCGTCAGGGGAACAGGCCCCGGTACTCATGGGCGCTCGCCGTTCGTTCGAGCGCCAGCGAGTACGCGGCCGTCCGGAGGTCCGGAATGTCCCGCTCGTCGAAGCGGGTGATCGTCTGATCGAACGCGGAGCCGATACGCCGTTCCAGTTCCGCGTTCACCGTCGCCAGCGGCCAGGAGAACTCCTGAGCGTTCTGAACCCACTCCAGATACGAGACGATCACCCCGCCGGCGTTCGCGAGGATGTCGGGAACGACCTGCACGTGGCGTTCGGTTAACACCTCGTCGGCGGCGACCGTCGTCGGCCCGTTCGCCGCCTCGACGATCGCGTCAGCCCGCAGGTCGTCGACGTTCTCGGCGGTGATCACGCCCTCGACGGCCGCCGGGATGAGGACGTCGACGTCGAGCGTCAGCAACGAGGCGTTGTCGATAAGGTCGGGATCATCCCAGCGGGGACGCTCCGGATGGTCACCGCGAAGGTCGCCCGCGACGTACTCCTCGATGAGCCCGCCCGCGCCGACGTGTCTGGCGAGCGACTCAACGTCGAGCCCTTCGGGGTCGTAGGCCGCGCCGGTCACGTCGGAGGTGGCGACGATCCGTGCGCCCTGCTCGTCGAGCAGCCGGGCCGCGTTCGACCCGACGTTGCCGAACCCCTGGATCGCGACGGTCGCCTCCGAGAGGTCACGGCCGAGGTACTCGAAGAGTCGCTCGGTGACGATGGCGACCCCGCGGCCGGTGGCCTCGACACGTCCCGGCGTCCCGCCGATCTCGACCGGCTTGCCCGTCACCACCTTCGGCACGGTGTAGCCCTCGTACATCGAGTAGGTGTCCATCATCCACGCCATCGTCTGGGGGTTCGTGTTCATATCGGGCGCGGGAACGTCCATCTCGGGCCCGATCATCCGGCGAATTCCCTCCGTGTAGCGTCGAGTGAGCTGTTCGAGGTCGTTTTCGGTCAGATCCTTCGGCTCACAGATCACCCCGCCCTTCGCGCCCCCGTATGGCAGGTCGACGAGCGCCGTCTTCCAGGTCATCCAGCCCGCGAGCGCCTCGACCTCGCGCTGGGTGACCGTCGGGTGGTAGCGCACCCCACCCTTGAACGGACCGCGCGCGCTGTCATACTGGCATCGGAACCCCGTGAACACCTCGACGTCGCCCGCATCGAGTTCGACCGGGAGCGTCACCTTCAGCGTCCGCTCGGGATGTTTGAGCCGCTCGAAGACGCCGTGGTCGACGTCGGCATACTCCTCCGCGCGGTCCATCTGTGCCAGCATGTTCGCGAACGGATCGTCGGCCATGTCCGGCCGGTCAAGGCCGTGGGTGATATCGGTTTCGGCAACAATTGCGAGTGGGAGCGAATGACACGCAGTGGCCCGAGTTTCGATTCGATGCGTGTTACAATCGCGAACGGGCTCGACCGACCTCGGGGACGGCCACGTCGATCGTTTCCGCGAGCGCGTCCGCCGCGCTCAACAGCCACTCCGCCCGCTCGATCCGTGAATCGAGGTCCCCCGGACCGATCCGGTAGCGCTCGACGAGCGCCTCCGTCGTTTCCCCGTCGATCCACTCCGAGAGGATGCGTGCGGTCTTCACCGACTCAAGCCACCCCTCGAAGTCATCCACGTCGCCCATGCCCGTGGTGAACTCGGACGCGTGGGTGCTCGCGAACCGATAGATATCGGCTCGCTCGCGGTTCCCGAGGTACGTATCGTCCATGTCCGGCGTGTCACAGACGACCTCCAGAACGGTGAGCGTCGACGGTCGTTCCATGGCCACGGCGGTCCGCAACCCATCGACGATCCGTTCTCCGGTTTCCGGGCGGACGTACTGTTTCGAGGTCGTCTCGCCGACGGGGGTCGCGACGAGCCGATACGCTTCAACCCCGCCGGCGGTGTCCCGTTCGATCATCCCCATCGCGACGAGGTCGTCGACCGCGTCGGCGACCGCGTCGGCGAGCCCGCCGGCGCCCGTCGCTCGGGCATAAAAGGTCCCCTCGAAGACGTCGAGGATCTCCGCCTCCGTCGACGCGAATCCCGTCGCCACCACCGAAAGGACGTGCGTGCGGAGCGCACCGGGGTCCGCCAACCTCGATTCGACCGCCTCCGGCTCGCCCTCGACGTAGCGTTCGAACAGCGCCGCACGCGATCCCGTATCGCCCACGAGCACCGCCTCCCCACGCGGGTCCAACCCCGGCCGACCCGCACGCCCGCACATCTGGTGGACCTCGAGGACGGGAACGGGCTCCATGCCCGTGCCGGTGTACCGCTCCTGGTCGCGGACGACGACCCGACGCGCGGGGACGTTCACCCCGGCCGCGAGGGTTGGCGTCGCACAGATGCATGCGAGCGAGCGCTCACGGAACGTCCGCTCGACGACCGCCCGATGGCCCGCCCGCAGGCCCGCGTGATGAAAGCCCACGCCGGCGCGGAGGCAGTCGGCCAACCGCGCGCCGGTCACGGTTCCATCGACGTCCGCAGCCTCCTCGGCGGCGGCCGCCGCCTCCTCGGCGACGCCGAATCGCTCCGCGAGGCCCTCCTCGGCCAGTCGCTCCGCGAGCGCGGCCGCCTCGCGCCGGGACCGGACGAACGCGAGACACTGTCCGCCCCCGTCGATCGCCTCGCCGACCAGCGCGGCCGTCGCCGCCGTCTTGATCGCGGCGTCCGTCTCCTCACCATCGGGCGTCGGTGCATCCGGCACCGATAGCGGCGGACCCGAGGGAAACGTCACCTCGCCGTCGGCGTACACCCCCGTTCGGAGGTCGACCGGTCGCCAGTCCGATTCGACCAACGCGGCGTCGAGCCACTCCGCGATGGCCGCCGGGTTGTCGACGGTCGCCGAGAGCGCGACCACCTGCACGTCCGGGGCGCGTCGCCGGAGGGTGGCAACGGTCACCTCAAGCGTGGGGCCACGACGGGAGGCGTCGAGCAGGTGAACCTCGTCGACGACGACGCAGGCCAGATCGCTCACCCACGAGGCGCCGTTGCGGATCGCCGAATCCACTTTCTCGCTCGTCGCCACCACGATGTCGTTGTCCGCGAGCTCCTCGCCGGTCGCGTCGAAATCGCCCGTCGAGACGCCGACGTCGATCCCCGGCAGCGCCGCGAACGACTCGTACTTCTCGCGGGCGAGCGCACGCAGCGGGCAGACGTAGAGCCCGGGCCCGTCGGCGGTGAGCAACGCCAACTGCGCGACGAACGTCTTGCCGGAGGCCGTCGGCATCGCCGCGACGACGTTTTCACCCGCACAGATCCCGGCCTCCACCGTCGCCGCCTGCGGCGGATAAAGCGTCGTGATACCGGCCGTCTCGAAGTGATCGATGAACGTCGGCGCAAGCGGGAGATCCGAGACCTGCATTCGATCGAGGATCCGCCGTGAACGTATTTAAGGGGTCGCCGAGGGCGGTGAAAGTGGTCAGGTGACTGGATCGGACGTGAGCGCCGAGCGTGGCCGCCGAGTCTGACCGCCGGCAACCGACCGGCGAGCCGCGCACGGAACCCTCTTTGACCCCGGCGCGGAAGGCCCAAATATGAAAGTCACCGTCGTCGGAAGCGGCTACGTCGGAACCACGCTCGCGGCGTGTCTCGCGGAGGCGGGACACGAGGTGGTCGCCATCGACATCGATCCCGAGGTGGTGTCGGCGCTGAACGAGGGACACGCACCGATCCACGAACCGGGGCTCGACGCGCTCCTCGAACGACACGCGGGGGATCGACTCCGTGCGACGACGTCCGCCGACGACGTCGCCGATTCCGATCTGACGTTTCTCGCGATCGGGACGCCCTCGACCGAGGACGGCGACATCGACGTGAGCGCACTCTCGGCGGCCGCTCGTGACGTCGGAACGACGCTCGCGGGGCTGGAGCCCGACGAGCGGGGACTCGTCGTCATCAAAAGCACGGTCACCCCGCCGTCGATCGCGACGGTTCGTGAGGCACTCTTTGACGGTGTGGCGGACGGAGCGGGCGATGAGGGAGGTGAATCGAACGGCAACGGGACGGGAGGATGTCTACGGGATCGTCTCTCACTCGCCACGAACCCGGAGTTCCTGCGGCAGGGCTCGGCGGTTGCGGACTTCCAGAGCCCCGATAAGATCGTCCTCGGCACCGACGACGAGTGGGCCCTCGATCGGCTCGAACGGCTCTACGAACCGATCGTCGCCGGACGGGAGATCCCCATCGTGCGGACGGACCCGGAGACCGCGATGATGATCAAATACGCCAACAACGCCGCGCTCGCGACGAAGATCTCGCTCGCGAACGACCTCGGAAACCTCTGTAAGGAGTTCGGCGTCGACGCCTACGAGGTGATGGCCGCCGTCGGGCTCGACGACCGGATCGGCGAGCGCTTCCTCCGGTCGGGGGTCGGCTACGGGGGAAGTTGTTTTCCGAAGGACGTCGACGCGCTGCGAGCGGCCGGGCGGGCGGTCGGCTACGACCCCGCCCTGTTGAACGCGACCGTCGCGGTGAACGACCGACAGCCGGAGCGGCTCCTCGAACTCCTCGACGCGCACGTCGACGTCGCCGGCGAGCGCGTCGCCGTGCTCGGGCTCGCGTTTAAACCCGGGACCGATGATATCCGGAACTCCCGGGCGATCCCCGTCATCGAGGGCCTGCTGGAGCGCGGCGCCGAGGTCGTGGGCTACGACCCGGTCGCGACCGAGAGGATGCGCGGGCGGTTCCCCGAGATCGCGTATGCGGACACCGCGGCCGACGCGTTGGCGGATGCCGTCGGCGCGCTCGTCGTCACCGACTGGGACGAGTTCGCCGCGCTCGACGATGCGTTCGACACGATGGCCACCCCCGTCGTGATCGACGGTCGGCGGGTGATCGAGCGTCGGGAAGGGATCACCTACGAGGGATTGACCTGGTGATCCCGGCCGTCATCTGCTTTCTCGGGCCGTCTCATGCCCGGGTTCGGCAATAGCGATCGACGCGAGCGGCGAGCGCGGAGCGTACCTCGGACTCGGTCGGTGCATCGGGACCGGACAGCGCGAACGTCTCGCGGGCGAGCCGTTCGAGGGCGCGCTCCGTGAGCGTCTCGACGGTCGTCGGGTCCTCGGCCGCTTCGCAGGCGGTCCATACGCGGTCGAGCCACGCATCGGTCACGCGCTCGTCGAGGAGACGCTCGATGGAATCCCCGGAAGGACCGTTGTCGTTCCCGATACCGACTTCGGCGCTCGCCCCGTCGGGACGTCGCTCCCGGATCGCCCGTCCGCCGCGCTTGTTGTGGAACACAACCCCCGCGGCGGGACCGTCATACCACGCGGAGTCGGGGATCGGGAACGACGCCGGATCGACATCGGCGGCGCGCAGTTCCTTCGCGATCGGGTCGACCGCACGCAGGCCGACCCGCTCGAACACCGACTGTACCGCGTCGCGCGGCAGGAATCGATCCTGTGTCGCGTCGTGTACATCAGTGCCGAGCACGGAGGGCGTCCGTGCCCAGTCGTATGCGGGTGCCGGCGCATCGGTTCGGTCGACACGGTGGACCGCGACGCAGCCGAACGTGACCGATTCGGGGTCATCGACGGCCTCCCGAAACGCATCGCGGGCGAACGATTCACGAACCGCACGGACGGCGTGGCGGTAGCGCAGCGGGATCGATCCATGCTCGAAGACCCGCTCGGCGTCGCCGAACACGAGGAATCCGGCGTCGGTCAGCCGGAATCGAAGCGGCTCGCCGACGACCAGCTCCTCGACCCACAGGTGGCCGGACGCGAACACGTCGGGAGCGTCATCGACCGGGGGATACGGCGGAAGGTCCTGCATGAGAGTCTCTTCAAGGGTTGTTCCCGGATCAAGAAAAGGTGTCGTCGTGTCGGGTGAGCCGTCGGTCAGTTCTCGGCGGCGACGTCTTCATCCGTCGGCTGTTTCTCGCTCTCCTCAGTGGCTTCGTCGCTATTCGCAGCCAGTTCGTCGAGCCACTCTTCCGCCCGGTCGCGGTCCTCGGGATAGCCAACGTCGATGCGCCAACCGTCGAGGCGGATCGCATCGATGGTTCGCCCCGACTCGATAAGCAGGTCGATCGCGTCGGGGAGTTCGTACTCGCCGCGGTCGGACGGCTGCACGAGGTGGCAGGCGTGGAAGATGGCGGGCGTGAAGGTGTAAAAGCCGGTCATGACGAGGTTACTCGGCGGATCGTCGGGCTTCTCGACGACTTCGACGACTTCGCCGTACTCGTTGGTGTCGAGGACGCCGTAGCGGCTCGCCTCCTCGTAGGGGACCTCCTCGACGAGGAACGCGGCGTCCGCCCGCTCCTCTCCCTGTCGGTTGACCACGTCGCCGAGGTTGCCGCGGAAGACGTTGTCGCCGAGCATGAGCATGAACGGGCCGTCGATGTATGGCTCCGCCTGCAGGATGGCGTGGGCGAGCCCGAGCTGCTCCCGTTGGTGGGTGTAGGTGATCGGGACGCCCTCGTAGCTGTCGCCGTAGCGGTCGATGATCTGTTCGGCCTTGTAGCCGACGACGACGATCAGCTCGCTTGCGCCGATCCCGATCAGGTTGTCGAAGACGTCCTCGATGAGCGGCTTGTCGTTCACCTCGACGAGCACCTTCGGCCGGTCGTCGGTGAGCGGCTGGAGTCGGGTGCCCTTGCCGGCGGCGAGGACGATCGCTTGCATGGCTGGAGGGTGTTTGCGGGGTCTGAAATACTTTGTCGTCAGCCGTCCATCCGGCCGAGTTCGGGGATCCCGTCGGCGGGATCAGGGGACGAGCCCCGAAGGAACTCCTCGTAATAGCCGAGCGCACGCACGCCGGTGAGGCCGGTTCCGAGCGCGCCGAAGGCCACCCGGTCCCGCGGCGACAGGTCGCGCTCGGGACGTTTGATCCCCGACGGTCGCGGTGGAACCCCGGGCGTGCCGTAGCGCTCCGGGTGGTACCGCTGGAGTTGACAGAGGCCACGGCCGACGCGGCGGTCCTTTTTCATGTGCGCTCTGAGGGTGTTCCTCGTCGGGTGGTACATGGTGACGTCCGCGGCGAAGTGGAGCTCGTAGCCGGCGGCATGGACCCGGTTGCCGAACTCCTTGTCCCCGCCGGATTCGAGGCGGTGATCGAAGAGGCCGACGTCCTCGAAGACCGCGCGACGGACGAACAGACAACAGGTCGGGGCGAAGTGTTGGGACTCGAGGTACCCCTCAACCGGAAAACCGGTGTGGTGGTCGTAGCGGGCCGGGAGTGGCGGGTTCTCCGGGAGCGTGAGTTCGACGGGACAGCCCATGTAGCCGGCATCGGTGATCCGGAACGTTTCGATCGCGGATTCGAGCCAGTCCTCCGGGACGGTCATGTCGGCGTCGACGAAGGCGAGGATCTCCGCGTCGGTGTGGCGGATACCCGTGTTCCGTGCGGCATAGGAGGACTGGATCTCGTGTTCGAAGAGGAGGGCGAGATTGGCGTGATCGTCCATATAAGAGCGGACGGTTTCGGGGGTCCGATCGGTTGAGCCGTTGTCGACGACGATGATCTGTGCCGGATCGGTGGATTGGCTGAGGAGGGACTTAAGGGTGGTTCGGATGCCGTCGGGATCGTTGTAGACGGGGACGATGATGGACACACGTGGCGGCCCTCGATCCGACATGGTGGAACTATCCCTGCCGACACGAACGAGCGGTTACTTAAAAATCACATTGATTGGGGAATGTGGATCCCACAACTATCGAAGTAGGCACCCAGAAGGGGTTTAACGGCTCGAACACTCCCTGTGAGATAACCCAATGGCGGAACGAAACTCGATCGCTATCTTTCTCACGTCGATGACCATCGGTGGGGCGGAACGTGTCGCATTGGATCTATCCAGCGGATTGGCCCACCGGGGGTATGACGTCGATCTGGTACTCGTCGACGCGTCGGGTGAGTTGCTCACCGACGTACCTGACGAGGTCACAGTCATCAACCTCGGAGCGGACCGTGTGGCCACGAGTCTCCTCCCGCTCCGTCGGTACCTCAACGCACACGACCCGGACGTCCTGTACTCGATGATGACAGAGCCGAACCTGATCGCCATCGCAGCCCATCGACTGTCCCGTACTGGAACACGGCTCGTAATTAGCGAACACAACGTGTTGTCGCACCGACTGAGCGATAACAAGGATCGACTCGTGCGCTTCGGTGCGTCTATCGGCTATCCGCTCGCCGACCACGCGGTTGCAGTCTCGAAGGGTGTTCGCCGTGAACTCCTTGACCGGACGTTGCTGAAGGAGACAGCCGTCTCGATGATTTATAATCCGGTGCGGGTAGAGCAGATCAGGGAGAACGCATCCAAACCGGTACAGCATGAGTGGTTTCTCGATGAGTCGACGGAGGTTATACTGGCGGGCGGGCGTCATGAACCACAGAAAGGGTTCAATACCCTGCTTGCGTCGTTTGCACGACTGAACGGGGATCACAGACGTCTCGTCCTGTTTGGCAGTGGGCCGGAGACGGAGGCATTACGGGAGCAAGCAGCGGCGCTCGGGATCCAAGAGCGTGTCTATTTCCCGGGATTCATCGAGGATCCGTACCGCTACATGGGCGCCGCGGACGTGTTTGTTCTCTCATCGACACACGAGGGATTCGGCCTCGTGTTGATAGAGGCAATGGCTTGCGGCTGTCCGGTGGTGTCGACGGACTGTCGGAGTGGCCCCTCCGAAATTCTCAGTGGAGGAACATACGGAAGGCTCGTACCGGTCGGCGATGATCGCGCATTGACTACCGCCATCGAGGAGACACTCAGGGATCCACACGACGCGGAAACGCTGTATGAGCGTGCGACCGACTTCGATGTGAGCGTCGCGATCGCGTCGTATGACGAACTCTTTCAAAATGAAATAAAACGAGCCAATGAACGCTAATACGAGGATGAACCGTCGGGAACAGCGTACCGCGATCGAGGAGACAAGCGAATATGGATCGACTATCTAGGTACACCCGCCGAATAGCGGGCGCCCTGTATGCACGGACGGTACCGCTTGAATATCGACTGGCAGCCCGTAAGCGGCTACTGAGCGTGACGAATCCAGGCCCGATACCGGAGCCATTGAATCCGATCCGGGTCTCGCCGTCCGCGATCAGCTATCGTTCCGAATCGCGGTTCATCCCGGAGGATAGATACGTCGGAAAGATCCTCGATGGAGACTGGGACAGCCACCGAGTGAAACTCACGGAGACCGAGGTATACAAGGGGCTCGTCGAGCGCTTCCATGAGGGCAAGTCGTGGACCGAAACCGCATACTACCGACATGGAAGAGATCGTATCGAGTCCGACGGTGAGTTCTTTGGCTATACGACGAGTGAGGAGTTTCTACAAAAGCGGTGTGAGTATGTCGACGAGCTCTATCTCGATATGAAACAGAACGGGTATCAAAGCGATCAGCGGGATCCGGTGACGGACCCACGACGCCCCTGGAGCACCCGGGATCCGACGGGGGTATCTGTGCTGATCGGAAGGGATGGTGAACTCTTGCTTCATGATGGACACCATCGGGTGGTGATCGCCCGCATATTGAATATCGATTCCATCCCAGTGCATGTGTTAATCCGACACAAGGAGTGGCAACGGCATCGGGCGGCCGTCGCGATGGACGGAACCGCGGACGGTGAGCCCCACCCCGATCTGCACGACGTTTTATAGCCTAATCGTGAACTGTGGGTCGGGAAAGAGTGCGAGGTTGTATATCTTCGAGGACTGTGATATCGGATCGGTCGCGTTTCGATCCAATAACCCACGTTCAGCATCGAAATGCTCCGAGATATCCGCGGCGATCAGATCCCGACACGGGTCCATATATCCGAAGACGAACAGTCCGTATCCCGCCTCGATGCCCGGCAACATGCTTCCAGAGGCAGCGGTCCGTATTCGATATGCACCATCGGAATCGCGTGAGGTGAGATACTCGACTGCCGTGTCGATACTGCCACGCTGCCACAGTTCGTGGTCCGGAAACTCCCGATGAAGCCTGGCTAACGAGGACACGACGACGGGGAGATAACCGATCTCCTTTCGACGTCTCTCCTCGGAGAACGAGTGATAGCCGAAAGCGAGGATATTCCATAACAGCGGCCAATGCCGGGGTTGTCCGAGAACCGTCCGAATTACCTTGCTCACCGGGGGATTAATGTAATGTCTGATGACGCCATTCTTCCGCTGCGTCATGTTTTTTTCCAGTTGATCAAGAAAGGTCTCAAGGGGATCCCTAACCGTCTCCACCGAGCGGAGCAGTTCAGCACCGGCGGCGGCAAAGGTCAACTGGTGATTTACCGTCCGATCAAACGACAGCCGTTCACCATCTATTTCAACTCGTTCCCATAGGCCGAGACGTCGGTCGAATGGATGTAGAAAAAACACTTCTTCCGCCGTTTTGTACAACTCCTCTCGATCGAGTATTCTTCCCGCCAACGAAAGGCCCCTGATCGGTGCAGCCTGTCCGATCACTCCGTCACAGGCGTCCTTATCGGCCACGGTTCGCGAATAAAAAGTGTTGCCGTGAGGTCGAGCGTCATCACCGAGTAGATAATCGGCGGCGTCACTGGCTGCGTCAGCGAATACCCTCTCACCGGTGAGCGCATAAACCTTCGACAACGTTGTTAACCAGTGTGATGTCGTCCGCACGGGCGTCTCAGGCTCATCATAGACCCCGTTTTGACCCGGTGGAAACGATCCATCCTCCCGCTGGAGATCGAGCGCGGCACGGGCGCTCCGTTCCAGCAGCTCGTGGACGGTGATCGTCCGCTTGTGGGAACCGGGCTGGGGACCTGACATCCGTCACGCCGCTACGTACGAGACACCGTCGATATAAATATCCCGAAAGGACATACTGCCGCCAACGGGCTTTCGAGAGATGCGTTCGTGATCGGCTACGAATGCTGAGCCCTTCTGAGCCACTCAGAGCGATTGACAACCAAACACGGGCTCCGATAGAAAGGAATAGCCCTCTTCATGGATAACAGGACGCAACCGAAATGATCCGAAGGGCTTGGGAGATGTATCGTGAGGGGGGAATAACACACCTTAGAAACGAAGTGGGGTGGTTCCTCTGGCGAACACTCGGTCCATACTGTTTCAGAAACCAGCGGGTCGGACGAGCGATGTTTCGGACGGGAATACGCGCTCATCGCGGTCTGGGATTCGCGAGATATACTGATGCGGATCCATTTAAGTACATTTATGTCGATCCGAATGCCGTCGAGTATTATTACAGCGGGCCTCCCCGTGGATGGGGGCGGGTCGTCGGAGGGACGTGGGATCTTGAGCGAACACCGCTTGAGGAGCATCCATTCTTCGTGGCGGTCGAAGAGCACTACCGACAGGATATTGAGTGGAAACACACGGAACTGTGGGAACTCTACCAGCAACGCGATCTCCCGGAAGGGGAATTTCATGACGCCGTCGAACGGATCGAGGCGGTATATGAGTCGATCAAAAAGAACGGGTACAGATCACAGACAGAGCTGCTTCGTATGAATCCTCAAGACACGGTTCGGCGCAACAACGATGCGATCCATCCATCACTCAACGAGATCGCCGTCAACATCTTTAGGGACGGAAGCCTTGGAAAGAAGTATTCCGGAACCCATCGATTGGCGATAGCGAGGGTGTTGGATATCGAGAAGGTACCGATGCTCGTCAGGACCCGGCACGCCGCGTGGCAACGGATCCGCAGTACCGTTCGACGGTCGAGTGACGTGCCAGAGGAGATCAGCGAAGCGCATCCCGATCTACAGGACCTCTTGGATAGATGAAGAACCTCGTTTTTCGGGCGCGACGGGTGTGGCGCTCCGAAGGATTCGTCCCTCTGATGAGAAAATCAGCCCGCTTCGTACCCCGGTATCTTCGACATGAACTTGGCAAAAAGGGTCTATACGGTCGGCCGCGGTATCAAAGATTGCTTTGTTGGTGGAACTCCTATCCACACACTGCCGTTGCGGATCCGTTTAAGATCGTTCACGTTGACCCCTCTGAGATCACCCGAGTTACTGGGAGAGGACCAAATCCAGGACGGTTTCAATGGCAGGATCTCGGAACGGTTCAAGCCGGTGAATGGGATCGAAACGAGGAGACCGTGGAGGAGTTACCGGTGGTGCAGGCGCTCCACAGGCGATTCAAACACGGCGATGAGTGGAGTGACATCGAGTTCATTCAGCAGGTGATCACACATGCTAATCGGGGTGTGACCAGATGGCGGGGATGTTCAAGTGAGAGCGAAGTATGGGACGCCTGTGCTGACGTCGATCGACTGTATCAACGTATCCGTGAGCAAGGCTATCGCAGCAAGCGGGAACTCGTCGAGCGCGATTATATACCTCCTGATATGTATGTCAGTGGCGATGGATTCAATCGACACGATGAGGTTGCGGTCGATATCGGTCGGGATGGTCGGTATCTGTTCGTTGACGGACGGCATCGACTCGCAATCGCGAAGATACTCGAAATTGAGGAGATTCCGGTTCGGATCGCGGCCCGCCACGATCGATGGCAGCAGGTTCGGGAACGCATAGCGGAGACACCGGGATCCGTTCCAAATGAGATCCGCCACTATCTCACCCATCCAGATCTCTCGGACATTCATCGAAAGACGAGTGGAGAAGTCACCGATCGAGAACGTTGGTGAGGGTTCGCTCTAGATGGTCGATGTCGACGAAGACATCGGTCGAAGCGGGCCGGCACTGAATCGGTTGATACTGCACACCAATCGTGTCCGCCAGTCGTCTATACGGTCCCTTAACCTTCGCACCGAACAGCTCGAACACCGTGGCATCATCACAGTAGATGAGGTCGGTCAACCCGGCACCGTGTACGCCGATCACGGCATCCGCCTCATGGAACAGGCGGACGTTTTCCGCGACGGACCGCTCCTCAAGGAGATACGGTTCGAAACCGAATGTCGAAAGGGAATCTATAACGGCCCCTTCGTTAACAATCCGCCGTTCTATCGCGTTAGCACGTGAAATATACACGTTTTTGCCACCAGTCATAACGGTGTCAGATGCTGCTACCTTCTCAAGGATGGCGTTACGGATCCAGCGATAGTCGGACGCAGTCCGTGCCGGAAACGCCGGGACGACCACCCGTGATCCTCGGTAGATCGACCCCGTCGCTCGTTCGACTTTATTCTCCGGGATGCCAAGAAGGTTGAGCGTTTCATCGACGTATGGAGGAGCATCCGACCGGAGGAGATACGTCACTTCGTCGTCGGTCCGGTTCTCGTATGCCCGTGCATATCGGATTCGAGGGACAGTCTCAACGAGCCAGTGATAATAATTTATATACCGATGTGATAGTGGACAGATCGTATCCAACCGGACTGCCTGATCCGCGAGCGTCTCCACATCGTGGGTCATGACCGTCCGAAAGAGATCGATGCCGTCAACGAACGCGAGTCGAACGACCGATTTGATCACGCCGTTATGTTCGTCTCCAGCCGGCCCGACGGACTCGCTGACTGGTCGCCCGTCCCCGGTGATGACCAAACCCGTCGAGGGACACACGTACCCGGGACCGATGGCCGCTGCGAACGGCTCCTCGTCGGAATCCTCCACGCGGGCAACCTCCGTCGCGAGGCTTAAAAGCTCGTGACGTGGGATCGGACGAACATGATCGTGTCGAATCAGATAATCGAATATTGGCGGGGCAACAAGGCTCCGAAAAGGCAATTCGGCGGTGGCGTTTACCGCATCTAACACACCGTCTTGGGTGATTTTCCTCCGAAGCTTTCGGTAGGAGAAATCCCGTGTTCCCCACATATCTCCCCGGTACTCCAGCAACGGATTTTAACCTCCGGGTTCGGTACGTCCACCCTCGAAATATACTCGAATTATCGGCGTCTGGGTCCAACAAAACGTTTAACATCAGGTGGATTATCCAATGATCCCAAGTATTGATTTACCCCAGAGCGAGAGTATAAATAAGCTGAACAAATATCCCAAGTACGAATACATGGTCAGCTACTATGCGAAGCGGGCCGCCGAAATAGTTCGAGAGGAGGGCATAGTAGCATTTTCTAAACAGTCGAGAAATTTCATCAACCAACAATTTTCAATAGATCAAAAGCTGTTCAAAATACATACGTTTAAAAATGGTTTGTCGAACAGGGTCAGATATGACTCGCCGCCGTCTCCGTTTCGCCCGATAGTCGTTGATCCACAAAACGTTGAACACAGACATTACAAGTTTTCAACACCACGTAACGGCTTGGGCAAGGTCAAAGGGGGGAATTGGGATGCCGAGGCCAACCTCGTTCCAACCTCGGAGGATAAGACGATCGCGGGGTTGCGGCAACGTTTTGAAGAGCAGAAGGACTGGGAAGAAACGATATATTTTGAAAAGTTTAGATCAAAATATAATGGTAACGAGGAGCGGGTGAAAGAACGATGTGAGTACGTCGAGTCACTGTATGAGGATATAAAAAACAACGGCTACAGACGAGCGAAAGATGGTGAAAACACGAGGCAAAGAAGCGGATACGGACAGAAGCTTGAGGTCCTCGTCGTCATCGATCGGAACGGAAAGATTCACCATCAGGGAAAGGGAAGCCATCGGCTTGCGATCGCAAAGATATTGCAGATACCGGTCCCGGTACAGGTGCTTGTGAGACACGAGCAGTGGCAGAACCTTCGAGATGAGGTATGTAACGACGGACTGCCGGAAGATCGGAAGGAACTAGCGAACCACGCCGACCTCAAAGACGTACTCGGCTGAAATGTTGGTATCACACTTTTATCCGAAAAAGAGGTACTGGGCTCAAAGCTAATGAAAAACCTGACGCACCGTGATTGGAGCCCGGACAGGCTGGTGCTTTATGCCTCTCGATATCTCAGCTGGAAGCTGCAGCTGCATCGACGGATCCGATCGCTACCGCGGCCGGTGGCAGCAGCAGCATACCTCGTGACCAGCACGCTAGTCCGAATGGCGATCTCGGCGTTCAGAACCATCTATCCGGAGAAGTACACCGACGCCGATCCGTACAAGATCATCCACGTCGATCCCGACGCGATCGCGTACACGAGCGGGGAACGGTCCTCGAAACGCCGTGGATGGGTCGTCGACGGGGACTGGGATCTCGGTGGCGATCCATTCATGCAACGAACCCGTCCGAGAGCCATAGCACAACGGGTCAACGAAGGAATGGCCTGGGAGGTGACTGCGCTCACGGACAAGTACGACCCGGCGGAAGTGGCGGAGCGTGGTGTGAAGATGGAGGCCCTCTATAGCCGAATTCGGACCGAGGGATATCGATCCCAGCGCCAGTTGCTCGAAACGGACCCGGAGGCGGCCTGGAGCGGGCTCAACGACACGATGCATCCGCTCGCTAACGAGGTCGCTGTCGACATCGGCCGACACGGCGAACTGCGCTGGAACATGTGCGGACAACACCGACTGGCGTTCGCGAGGGTCCTCGATCTCGATCGGATCCCCGTGCAGGTCTTCCGCAGACACGCCGAGTGGCAGAAAATACGGGACCGCGTCCGGCGGGGCGAGGACATCCCCGAGGAGTTCCGGGCGCATCCCGATCTGGCCGACCTCCTCGGGGACGGATAACGTTCCGAAGTGGGAATACCCTTAAGCCGTCGCTTCGACTTTCGGTTACGAAGTCCCCATGCGTCTCGGTCAAACGTCGATCGTCTATCTGTTCTCAAAGATCGCCGGCTCCCTGATCGGGTTCCTCGCGACGATCTACTTCACCCGCACGCTGGGTGAGGAGGTGTACGGCTTCTACGCGATCACGCTCG
Source organism: Halorubrum vacuolatum (assembly GCF_900188065.1). Classification (GTDB taxonomy): domain Archaea; phylum Halobacteriota; class Halobacteria; order Halobacteriales; family Haloferacaceae; genus Halorubrum; species Halorubrum vacuolatum. The sequence continues at coordinate 206,998 of NZ_FZNQ01000001.1, read as the reverse complement.
CGCTCGTCTCGTGGCTGGGGATCGTCAAAAGCATCGGGTTCGGGCAGGCCATCGTCAAACGGATGAGCGAGAGCGAGGAGTCGGACGCCTACCTCGCGGCCGGAACGGCCGTCAAAGCCGTCCTCACCGCTCTCGTGGGCCTCGGTGTTATTCTCTTTCGTGATCAGGTAAACGCCTACGTCGGCCGGCCAGTCGCGGAGTTCGTCGTCCTGTTGCTCGTGGTCTCGATCTTCAGCGGGCTGGTCAACTCGGCGCTGAAGGGGAGCCATCGGGTCCACATCTACGCTCCGTTAGGTACGGGCAAGCAGGCCGCCAGGAACCTCGCCATGGTCGCGCTCGTCTTCATCGGCTGGGAGCTGTCCGGGATGCTCCTCGGGTACGCTATCGGGACGGGCGTGATCGCCGTGATCGGGTTCGCCTACGTCCGCCCGTCGCTCGCGATCCCACGATGGCGACACGTCCGCGGGCTGTTCGACTTCGCGAAGTACTCGTGGCTCGGCAGCATGCGAAAGAAGGTGTTCAGCGACATGGACATCATCGTCCTCGGGCTGTTCGTCCCGGCGGGGCTGACTGGGGTCTATGCGATCGCCTACACGCTCGGGAAGTTCCTCGACATCTTCGGAAGCGCGATCCGAACGACGCTGTTTCCGGAGTTGAGCAAACGGTCGGCCGCCGGCGACGACGAGATGGTTCGCACGCTCACCAACGACGCGATCACGTACGCCGGGCTCTTCCTGATCCCGGGGATCGTCGGATCGGCCGTCATCGGCGACCGACTCATGCGGATCTATGGGGACGGCTTCGCGATCGGCGCACAGGTCCTCACCATCCTGCTCGTCGGCATTCTCGCGTACTCATATAACAAGCAACTGCTCAACACGCTCAACGGGATCGACAGGCCCGACCTCGCGTTTCGGGCCAACGCCGTCTTCATCGGCGCGAACCTCGTGTTGAATATCGCGCTCGTCTACACCATCGGGTGGATCGGTGCGGCCATCGCGACCGCGACATCGGCCGGGATCGGGCTCGTGGTCGGCTACCGCTACGCCAGCACGCACGTGGCGTTCGCGGTTCCCTACGGCGAGATGGGTCGGCAATGGATCGCCGCGCTCTGTATGGGCGTCATCGTCTACGTCGCCCGCGAACTCGGCGAGGCCAACTTCGGCTGGATCGACGCGTACAACGCGGTCTTCGTCGTTGGACTCGTCGGCCTCGGCGCAGCCGTGTACTTCACGCTCCTGCTCGGTATCTCCGCAAGGTTCCGCACCACGGTCGCAGACAACCTGCCGTTCGAGGTCCCGCTGCTCGGTCGCTGATTCGCGGACGACGCACATCGCAGCTACGTCGACGTCGCCTCCGTCTCGGGATCGACTTCCTCACGCAATACGTCCCGCTTCGTGAGTCCGTAGAGATAGCCGAGCCCGACCGCGCCGGTGAACGCGATGATCGCGACCGCCTCCTTGGCTGGTTCCGTCGATCGCTCACCGATCGTTCGCTTCACACGCGCGGGCAACGCTCGAACGAACAGATCCTTCAAGAAGGCAGTCTCGTTGCCCTGTGCGCCGGGATACAGCACCTCCATCACGCGCTTCGAAAAGCCCTGCCAGAACGATCGGAAGAGCAGCCACCGGAACTCGCCGCGATACTCGAAGAGCGTGTGATCCACCACCGCGTCCTCGACGTAGAGCACGCCTTTCCCGTACTCCTCCCGAATCCGGATCCCGACGGGAGCCTCGTGCGCCTGAATATGCCGATCGCCCTTCCGTCCGGTGTTCACGTCGTAGCCGCCGACATCGAGGAACACGTCGCGCCTGTAGGAGACGTTGGAGCCGTACCCGTTTCTGATCTCCTCGCCGTCCGCCGCAAAGCCTCGTTCCGTGCAGCCGACCAGCCAGTAGAACTCCTCGGGGAAGAACGCGGGCTTCTCGGCCACCCAGTTCGGCGCGACGTAGCCGGCGACCGCGACCGCATCGGTTTCCCTGTAAGACTCGACGTGCGTTTCGATCCAGTCCTCCTCGGCCACCCCGTCGTCGTCGATGAACGCGACGATCTCCCCGGAGGATAACTCCGCGCCCTTCGTCCGGCTATAGGAGATGCCACGGTTCTCCTCGTTGTTATGGACCACGACGTTCTCGTGCTGACCGAATTCTGCGACCACCCGATCGTAGACCTCGGGGTTGCCGTCGATGACGAGGACGACCTCGATCGGATCGTACGTCTGCGCCAGCGCGCTCTCGACGGCCTCCCGAAACACGTCATAACGGTCCATCGTGTAGGTGCAAACGACGACGGAGACCTTCATCGACTGCCCCTTGAAACGTCCACCGATTAACGGTTTCTGTCCGGGTCGCATGGCCATCCTTCTGTTTCACCCGACCGCGCCCGGCGTGGGCGATAACAAGGCTTATGACCGTTTTCCAATACCTCCTATCCAATGAGCCAGTCGACAGGGTCGTCGAGACAGGAGTCGTCCTCGCGCTTCTCGCTTCCCGAGGACGCATCCATCGCCGACGTGTTCGGCCGTCTGTACCATCTCCCGGTCATCGCCGCGCTGATGGCGTTCATGCTCTGGGTCCGCCTCCAGTCGTATGACGAGTTCGTCATCGACGGCGAGTACTACTTCACCGGTAACGATCCGTGGTACCACTATCGTGAAACCACCTACACGGTGATGAACTACCCCTTCACGATGCCGTACGACATCTGGACGCGATATCCGGAGGGGACGCTTGCCGGTCAGTTCGGTACGCTCTGGGATCAGCTGGTTGCCACCGTCATCCTCATCGTCGGGCTCGGCAGTCCAACGGAGGCACAGGCCGGGGCGGTGATGCTCGTTGCCACCGCCGTCATGGCCACGCTCTGTGCGATCCCGACCTACTATCTCGCCCGCCGGTTCGTCCCACGGGTCCCCGCGCTGTTCGGGGTGCTGCTCTTGGCGCTCATCCCCGGCCAGTTCCTCAACCGAAGCCTCGTCGGCTCCTACCAGCACCACGCCGCCGAGACGTTCTTCATGACGGTGGCCGTCCTCGCCATGCTCGTTGCGCTGAGCGTGGCGGGCACCCACAAGCCGGTGTGGGAGCTCGTCGTCGACCGCGACTTCGAGGCCATGCGAACGCCCGCAATCTACAGCGCGCTCGCGGGATTCGCCACCGCGCTCTATCTGTACGTCTGGCAGCCCGGCCTCCTCCTGATCGGGATCTTCGGCATCTTCTTCCTCGTCACGATCACCTCGGATGTCGTTCACGACGACAGCCCCGAACCGGCGATCTTCGTCGGTGCGGTCTCGATGACCGTCACCGGGCTCCTGCTCGTTATTCCACTCGAAGAGTTCAGCTTCAGCGTCACGGCGTACTCGTTTAGCCAGATCTTCCTTCCGCTCGGCGTTGCGGCTGGCTGTCTGTTCCTCGGCGCGCTCGCCCGAGGGTTCGAAGGCCGCGAGATCGCTCCCGAGCGCTATCCAGTCGCTGTCGGCGGGATCCTCGCGGGTGTCGCGGCCGTGATGATCGTTGCGCTCCCGGACATCTGGAGTCACCTGTACGGGAACTTCGTGCAATACGTCGGTCTTGGAGCAACCGATGTCCAAGCAACAATCGCCGAGGCACAACCGCTGCTTGCACAGGGACAGGGCGTCGAGCCGATCATCCGCGAGTACGGCCTGACGCTGTTCGTCGCGATCATCGCCCTACTCGGGATCCTTCTCGCGCCGCTGGTCCGTTCCAGCGAGACGAACCACACGCTGTATGCCGGCGTCGCGTTGGGGATCGTCGCCCTCTTCATCGCGCTTCCTGCCGTCCCAGACGTGCTGTTCGGCCTCGTCGGCGTCCCCGGCGAATTGGGGGCGCTTGTAACCGGCTTCCTGCTGCTCGTCGGCGCGATGTATCTCGTCCGCTATCCCGCCGAGGAGCAGCTGCTCGTCATCTGGGCTCTGTTCCTGTTGTCGGCGACGTTTACACAGCTTCGATTCAGCTACTACCTCGTGATCCCGGTCGTCGTGCTCAACGCCATCGTCATCGGGAAGGTGATCGCGTACACGAACCTCGATGCGGACACGATCTCGGAGGCGGGTGAGAAGCTGAAGGGGATCGAGGGCTGGCAGGTGATGACCGTGTCGGCGATCCTGATCGCGATCCTCGTCCCCGGGCTCATCGTCCCGGTCGAGGCCGCCGGCGCGACGGGAACAGCGTGGCAGATCGGCGCCAATGCGGGGCCCGGCGAGGTGCAGGGCTGGGACGACTCGCTCGAGTGGATGTCCGAGAACACGCCGTATCCGGGGGAATTAGAGGGGCATGATAACCGGCTGGATTACTACGGAACGGTCGAACATCCCGGCGACGACGGCTACGAGTATCCCGAGGGGGCGTACGGCGTGATGTCGTGGTGGGATTACGGCCACTGGATCACCGTCCTCGGCGAGCGGATCCCGTATGCGAATCCGTTCCAGAACAACGCACGGGACGCCGCGAACTACCTGCTCGCACCCGATGAGGAGCAGGCCGAGACCGTCCTCGAACGGCTCAACGAGCCGAACGAGGCCGAAGCGCAGGCCCGCTACGTCATGATCGACTGGCAGATGGTTGCCCCAACCTCGAAGTTCTCGGCCCCGGTGACGTGGTATGACGACGCGGACGTCGAACAGGAGGATTTCAACCGCCAGGTCTATCAGGTGACCGAGGAAGGTGCGCTCCAGCCGGTCACCCGGATACAGACCCAGCGGTACTACGAGAGCCAGATGGTGCAGCTCTATGAGGGCTACGGGAGCGCGATGGAGCCCGAACCGGTCGTGGTGACCTACGACATCGAACAGATCCCGACTCCGGCCGGTGAGCAGCTCGAAATCGTGACCCTTCCGGCCGATCCGGACGAGTTCATCCAACGGTACGACAGCATGGAGGAAGCTGAACAGGCCGTCGAGGATGCACCCGGCGAGGCACAGATCGGCGGCGTCGCCGGGATCCCGAGCGAGCGCGTCGACGCGCTGGAGCATTATCGGTTGGTTTACGCCGACGAAACGCCGGGACAGGCGCCGGGCGCCCAGCAGCTTCAGGAGCTTCAGGGCCTCGGCGTCGACACGGAAGAGACGCTCGGAACGAGCCTGATGGAGGGGCTCTCCGATGACTACGTGAAGACGTTCGAGCGCGTCCCCGGCACGACCGTTGAGGGCTCCGGTGCGGAGCCGGGTGCGGAAGTTCAAGCGGCCGTCGAGATGGAGAAGCCGACGGGTGAGACGTTCATCTACACCCAGTACGCGGAGGCCGACGGGGACGGCGAGTTCGAACTCCACCTCCCGTACTCGACGACCGGCTACGACGAGTGGGGCCCCGAGGAGGGCTACACGGAGACGAACGTTCAGGCGACCGGTCCGTATCAGGTCGTCTCGGAGGACGGCACGCAGCTCGCCGAACTCGACGTGAGCGAGGCGCAAGTCATCGGCGAGGACGACACCACGCCGACCGTCGAGCTTGAATCCGCAGAGGAGGCCGGTGGCGCAGGATCGGTCGACGGAGGACCAAGCGAGGATGAGACAGAAAGCGACCCGGGATCGGTGACCGCCGGGAACGCGCTCGGTCTCGTCGCCCCGATCGCAACCACCATCGCGTAAGGAATGGGGACCGTCCGGGCGTGGCTCGTCGTCTATCTGAAGGGGCTGGCGATGGGATCCGCGGACGCGGTGCCCGGCGTCTCCGGTGGAACCATCGCACTCATCGCCGGGATCTACGAGCGGCTGATCGCCGCGCTGACCGCCATCGATCCTGAGCGAATAGGCCGGGTGCTCGCCGGCGTTCGACGCGCTCGAGTTCCGGATGCTCGGGCGGCCTTCCGCGAGATGGATGGAGGGTTTTTATTGGTGCTCGGTGCGGGGATCGCCACGGCCGTCGTTGCGGTGTTGAGCGCGGTCGACCTGCTGTTACAGACGGTCCCGGTCGCGACGTTCGGCTTCTTCTTCGGGCTGATCGCGGCCTCAGCGGTCGTGCTCTTCGGTGAAGTCGACCTCTCGACACCGGGTCGTAAGGGAGCAGCAGCGGCGGGCTTTCTCGCCGCGTTCCTCACCTCGGGATACGCCTCTACCGCCCTCGGCAACGAGCTCCCCGTGGTGTTTCTCGCCGGGGCCGTCGCGGTCAGCGCGATGATCCTTCCGGGCATCTCCGGGTCGCTGTTGCTCATCGTCTTGGGGCAGTATGACTACATGTCGGGGACGTTGCGCTCGTTTCTCGAAGCGCTGTTCGGAACGGTCACGTCGGGCGCGGCTGACGTCCCCACGCTTATGGAGTTCGGGACGCCGGTCGTTGTCTTTCTCTCCGGTGCCGTCGTCGGGCTCTTCACCGTCGCACACGCGGTGCGGCGGGCGCTCGCGGCCTATCGGATGGCGACGCTGGCGTTCCTCGTGAGTCTGATCGTCGGGGCGCTACGGGCGCCGATCGTCGAGGTGTCGATCCGACTCGGTGAACGGGGCGAGACGTGGGGTGCTGCCGCCCCGCGGTTTTTGGCTGCGGCGCTTGGCGGCGCACTCATCGTCCTGTTATTGGACCGCCACACGGCAACGATCGAGTACTGAAACGGGCAGGAAGGAGACCGCGGGGGCGTCCACCCTCACCGGCGGTCAACCGTGATCGGCGACCCGGAGATGTGAAGGAACGTGACCCGTGGAACGTCAGCGCCGTGCAGCGGATCGGTGCCGGCGAGCGCGGTGTCAAAGTGGACGGTTCCGCCGGCTTGTAGCGTCGTCCGTCCGCCGACGACGGACCCCTTCACCGTGGCGGAGTTGATATCGACCGTGCCGGAGCCCGAGGAGTCGGTTGGTGCATAAATGACACCGGTGAACGTCGAACCGCTCCTCACCTCGACGGTCGCATCGCGGGTCCCATACACCCACAGACGCGGGGAGACGTCGTCTTCGACCTCCACCGCCGTCCCACTGGTCAGTTCAACGTTTCGGGAAACATACAGACGGGCGTCCCCACCGTCACCGACAACCTCGACGTTCTCCCCAGCCAGTGCGAGGTCACCGTTCACGCCCAGCCGCACATCGCCGTCGGAGACGTCGATCCGGAGGGTTCGCCCATCGAGGTTCAACTCATCAAGCGAGTAGCGTCCCTCTGTGAGGATGAGGGTTCCGGACTCCTCCGTCGTATCCACAAACCGGCTCTCATCGATGATCTCGGCGTCGTCGTTATCGTTGTCGTCCGCGAGCGAGGAGCGCTCCACATCCACGAGGCTGTCGATCGGGCGTGCCGGCGTGACGCTCGCGTTATCGGCAGTCCAACCGGTCACTTCGGCGTTGCCGGTGAGTCCGAGCGAGTCGGTGTAGGACGCGTTACCGAATATCGTGGAGCCGCCGCCGATATCGACGGACCCGCCGGATTCGACGTCGCCGAACACCTCAGCGCCACCGCCAAGTTCGATGGTGCCGGTAGTCGAGATATCGCCGTCCCCGCTCTGTGAATCATCGTAGGGGCCCACCGAGGAGTTGTAGCTGTCCGTGAACGACGATCCACCGGCACCCCTTATTTCGAATCGACTTGGTGACGTGCCGGTGACAGCATCCCGGAGCTGTCGATCCGGGTCCTCGGTCGCAAGCCGAAGGGTGACGCTGTCGTCGTCGTGATCGTATGAGACCGAGCCGCCGGTCCGTGACTCGAAAAAGCGCCCCCACGCCTCGTAGTAGTCGCTCTCGACGGTGATGTGGACGGTCCCGTTCGAGAGTGGGTTTTGTCTGTCTTCGTCCGTAGGGTCCGGGTAGATACGCTCGCGTGGTCCCGCCGGAGAGACACGTGCCGCCCCGCCGCTCGCGTCCCCGGACTCGATGAGCGGGACCGGCATGGTGAACGTCGTTCCACGATAGTGAATCGGTGGCGGCGAAACCATTCGCGCCCGACCGTCCTCCATCCGCCAGACACCACCCCCCTCGTAGGCGACGGTATCCTCACCATGTTGATAGGTGATCCCGCCGAGCGAGCGATCTTCGAGCTTCTTTTCCACCGTCGTTCCCGTCTCATCGCGCAGTTCGATCAGGAGCCGGCCTTGATCGGGATCGACGGCGGTGTCCGCACGATTGTCCCGTGGGAGCGTGACGGTCCGGCCGTCCGACTCCCCTGCCGCGACGAGGACCGCTTTCGAGGCGAAGTTCGTGAACGAGGTCTCTGCGCTTCGAAGGTCCGCATCAGCCTGCTGATCGACCAGTTGCGTCCCACCGATGGCGACGACCGTCGAAATAACGAGCAGCGACATCCCAAGGATCAATACGGCGCCGACCAACTCGGACTGCCCACGCCCGACGGTCGAACGTCGCCGTGATGGACCGAACGGCTGGGCCGCACGGGAGGTACGGCGGGGACTGGCGGGCCGACGCGGGCGCGTCGAACCGAACAGCGTTTGCCCATCACGACGGGATTCCATACGGATGGGTATATTTAGAGGCATATATAAGACTCTCCCGCAGATATCAGCGATGCGAACTGGACGGCATGAGCGCCACCACGAGCGGGGCCGGCCCGGGAGACAGAACGGAAAAACAGGGCGTATCTGGATGAGAACGACTCACACGGATGGGTCGCCATTTTCAAACCACACCGCCTCCGTGATAACGTATGGAAGCCGAACGCGAGGTACTCGACGTGTTGGCACGGAACGCCCGTGAAGGGATCGACGACATCGCCGCACAGACCGGACTGGACGCGGCGACCGTCGAGGAGGCGATCGCGACGCTCGAGGGGAACGGCGTCGTCCACGGCTATCAGGCGGTCATCGATTGGGACGCCACCGAGGAGGGCAAGATCCGCGCCATCGTCGAGATCAACGTCGAGCTCGACCGCGAGACCGGATATGAGCAGGTCGCGGACCGGATAGCGAAGTTCCCCGCCGTCGACGCCCTCCACCTGGTCTCCGGGGATTACGACTTCGCCGTCGAGGTGCTCGGCGAATCGATGCAGGACGTCTCACAGTTCATCTCCGAGCAGGTCGCACCGCTGCCGGAGGTCACCCAGACCGTCACCCACTACATCATGGAGACCTACAAAGACGGCGGGATCCGGTTCGTAGACGGCGACGAGGACGATCGGCTCTCCGTATCGCCATGAGGCTCGCCGAACGCGCACACACCCTTCCGCCGTCGGGTATTCGGAAGTTCTTCGAACTCACGGAGGCACGCGACGACGTCATCTCGCTCGGGGTCGGCGAGCCGGACTTCTCGGCGCCGTGGGCGGCCCGCACCGCCGCGATCGACTCGCTGGAGCGCGGGCGGACCTCCTATACCGCGAATCGAGGTATCGCGGCGCTCCGTGAACGGATCGCGGCCCATCACGAACGGTACGGCCAGCGATACGATCCCGAGACGGAGGTCGTGGTCACGACGGGCGCGAGCGAGGCGGTCGATCTGGCGTTTCGCGCGCTCGTCGATCCGGGTGACGTCGTCGCCGTCCACGAGCCCACCTACATCTCCTACCGGCCGGGGATCGAACTGGCTGGCGGGAAGCCGCTTGCCGTCCCCACCCGCGCGGCCGATGACTTCCGGCTCACCCGCGAGCGACTCGAAGCGGCCGGCGCGGACGCCGCCGACCTGCTCGTCCTCTGTTATCCGAACAACCCGACGGGGGCGATCATGGACGAAGGGACGCTCGCGGAGGTGGCGGCGTTTTGTCGCGAGCACGACCTCAGGGTCGTCGCCGACGAGATCTACGCGGCGCTCACCTACGGCGGCGAACACGCGTCGATCGCGACCCAGCCGGGGATGCGCGAGCGGAGCGTCGTGATCAACGGCTTCTCGAAGGCGTACGCGATGACCGGATTACGGCTCGGCTACGCGCTCGGGCCGGCGGACGCCATCGACGGGATGAACCGGATCCACCAGTACACGATGCTTTCGGCGCCGACGACCGCCCAGCACGCGGCGATGGCGGCGCTCGACCGCTGCGACGAGGAGGTCCGGGAGATGGTGGACGAGTACAACCGTCGCCGTCGGCTCGTCGTCTCGCGGTTCAACGGGATGGGGCTCGACACCTTTGAACCGAAGGGCGCGTTTTATGCATTTCCGGACTGCGGCGGCGACGACGACCGGTTCGCCGAGGAGCTGCTCGAATCGACGGGCGTCGCGGTCGTCCCCGGATCCGTCTTCGGTTCCGGCGGCGAGGGCCATCTCCGGGTTTCGTATGCGACCTCGATGCGGGAGCTGAAGGAGGCGACCGATCGGATGGCCGCCTTCGTCGAAGAGGCGTGGGAGCCGGACCGCTGAGCGGGAGGGCCGTCGAACGCTCCGCGCGACCGATCACCATCGATCACCATCGCCAAGCCGCTGCCGCGGTCGACGGATACAACCCCGCCGCCGTCGAACGGCGAGATATGACCGATCTCCCGCTGGAGCACGTCTACGTCGAACCCGAGACCGACGCCGCGAACGCGCCGGCAGTTTTCGTCCTTCACGGGCGGGGCGCGAACGAGCAGGACCTGCTTCCCATCGCGAACCAGCTGCCCGACGAGCTGGCCGTCGTGAGCCTTCGAGCGCCCGACCCGCTACATGGTGGCTACACGTGGTACGAGCTCGACCTCTCCGGCGGGGGGTTGCATGCGAGCCAACCACATCCCGAGGAGTTCGCGCGAAGCCTGGATCTCGTCCGAGGGAGCGTCGATGCGGCGGTCGATGCGTACGACCTCGATCCCTCCCGGATCGGCCTGCTCGGGTTCAGTCAAGGGGCGATCACCAGCCTCTCGCTGCTGATTGAAGATCCCGATCGCTACGCGTGGGTCGTCGCGTTACACGGCTATCTCGCGGCCGCCCACGCGGATAGTGAGCCGGACGGGATCGAGGGGAAGCCGGTCTTCGTCGGCGCTGGGTCGGCCGATCAGGTGATCCCCGAATTCCGCTCTCGGGAAGCGGCCGAACGGCTGGAGACGCTCGGGGCGGACGTGCGCTATGAGACGTATGCAGCGGCCCACGGCGTCGACCCGGAGGAACTGGCTGCCGTCGTCGCGTTCGTCGAGGAACGGCTGGCATAGCGGTTCGTCCACCGCAGGACTCAGCGCCGTTCCTCATACCACGCGGGCGGATCCGGCGGCGGGACATCGTCCTCCGGGTGATACTGGAACGTCAGCTGCGCGGGCACACCGGTCGGTTCGTGGTGATACGTCAATCGGAAGCCGACGAGCTCCCCGTCGCTCGTGAACGTGGAGGTGAGCGTGACGTCGCTGTACGTCTCGTCGTCGACCGTGACCCGATCCGCGCTGCCGGAGACCTGCACCAGCCGCCACCCACGCCAGTCGTCGCGTTCCGTCTCGGTCTCCGCCGTCGAAACCGTCGTATAGAGGAGATGGTGTGCGTGGCGTTCGAGACGGAGCGCGACCGGGTCGGTTCCGATCGACGTGTTCGACAGCCGTTCGGAGTCGTTCGCGACAAGTCGGGTGTGGGTTCGCTCACCGTCCGCCCAGTACGCTTCGGTGATCGTGGAACTGTTCCCCACATTCGTCCCGGTTGGTCCATCGATCTCGTCGAACACCTCGCCCGCGTTCGTTGCCATCGAGTCAGTCCCTGTCGCGTTCGCCCCCTCAGAGTCGTTCACCGCAGCCGTCTCCCGCTCCGTTCGCCAGCGGCTCTCCCCTTCCACGAGGAACCGCTCGGGATCGTGCATCGATGCGTCCAGTCGAAATGCCCGTCGATCGCCGAACGCGGCGGTTTCCGGGCCGTCGTACTCGACCCAGTATGCCCGTTCCGCGTCCTCGATCCGGTCGCGATGCGTCTCGATGAGCCTCGCGGCGTCGACGACGCCATCGGCATCGGTTCCGGGCGGATACGGGGAAGTCGAAGCGGAGTCGGACGCCCTCGCGTCGTCGCCAGCGACGCTTCCATCGTCACCGACGCTCTCATCGATCGGATCGGACCCAACGCGATCGTCGTCCCCATCGACTGCGGAACCCACGAGCGAGTCATCCGGACCGGCATCGTCCGAATCGAAACCGTCCGAGCCGGGATCATCGGCAGCGAACGGAACCACGGCCGACGGCAGTCCGGCCCCCGACAGCGCGAGCAGCGGAACCGCGAGAAGAACGATGAGCACGAGCACCGCGACCGCCCCCTGCCGCGGAGTCGGCGGTGGATCGGGTTCGGGAACGGTCAACGAGGTGCCGAGGTGTTCGCGGGCGATCGCCTCCCCTCGATCGCGCTCGATGCCGTACGCGAGGAGGTCTCGAAGCGCGTCCGGGTCGAGAACGTCGGCGTTCGCCGTCCCCGCGAGTTCCCGAATCCGGGAGCGATCGTGGGTAGCGACGACCACATCGATGTCCGCCGGAACGGACCGAGTCAAGGGACCGACGACGGCGATCCGCTCCGTGCGAGTTTCCCCTTCGGCGACGAGGCAGTCGTCCACGATCCGCGTGTGAGAGCCTCGTTCACGCCAGATGGCCGCGAGCAACGCGTACCGCTCGGTGATCGACAGCGACCGGAACCGAACGGCGAGCGCGGAGGGTGAAAGCAGCGGCACGTGCGGATGTGGCCCCGAACGTTTTCAAACGTTTCGGCGACCCTCCGGCAGGTTGAAACCGGTCCGGCCCTGATCGGGGGTATGAGCGTGGAACACGCGTCCGTCGAGGACCTCGGTCGCGAACTCGGCGAGTTGATCGCCCAGACGCCGGAGTACAAGCGATTTGAGGAGGCTCGTGAGGCCGTCCAGCGGGATGCGGAGGTCCAAGAGCGGATCGGCGAGTTCGAACAGCTCCGGGCGGAGTTCATGCAGGCGCGACAGACCGGACAGGCGACCCAATCGGCGCTCCGTGAGGTGCAAAACGCACAGGCGGACCTCCACTCGATGCCGACGATGCGGGCGTTCCTCGACGCGCAGGACGAACTCAACGAGACGCTCAAGTCGGTGAATGAAGCCATCTCCGAGCCGCTCGCGGTCGACTTCGGCGGCGAGGCCGGCGGCTGTTGTCAGGAGTAAACTACCCCACCCCACTCCCTCGGCGCATACGCGCCTCGGTCCTTGAGGGTAGTGTGGGACCGAAGGTCCCACGGACCATGCGAACGGGCGCGTCGCGCCCGTGCGCAGATGGGGCTTTGATGTAGACTCCCGGCGATCAGTCGCCAGCAATAGGCTGGTCACCCTCGCCGTTCAACGTCCCACCATTCAAACGCACGTCTACCGGTGCGTCTCCACCCGTCGACTTGGGCGACGAACGGAGGCTGTGTTTCTGCTTTCGAGCGTATCGTATCCCGACGTTTTTTTGCGGCGTTGTAATCTGCGTTCATTTCATACCCACATTTTAGACAACAGAACGTTTCCCCGTCGCGGTTGTCCTCATGCGTAAACCCACAGTCGGTACGTGAACAGCGTTGTGACGTGTGGTTCGGCTCAACTTGCTCGACTGATCGGTCGGCGCCCGAGGGCGTCTTTTCGTCCGGGCAGTTAAATACGAAGACGCGGCCAGATCGCCCGTGATAGCCGTCGCCGGTGGAAAGGGTGGAAGCGGAAAGACGACCACGACGGTCGGGCTCGCCCGGGCCCTCGCAACCTGTTCGGCCACGCAAGGGACACACCAGGACACCGTGGCCGTCGACGCGGACTGGGACCTCCCGAACCTCACCACCCTCGGCGCAGCGACCGCGGGTGTACGGGTTGAAACGCGGACCGTCGACGCCATCGTCCCCTCGGCGCCGGGAAGGGACGGGGGTCACGACCATCGCTCAGCCGGTAGCCGCTGTCAGACAGCCCGACTCGTCGACGGATCGGACGAACGAACCGATCGTCCGACCGATCCCGCGGGCCGGGACGGTGAGCCGCTCGTGCTCGGGGCGCCGACCCGACCCGATGAATACGATCCCGTGACGGTGTTTGCTGAACTCGGCCGTCGATTCGACGGATCGAGGGTGCTTCTCGACTGTCCCGCCGGTGCCTCGCCGGACGCCGTGGCACCGTTGCGTGTCGCCGAGGGGTGTGTGCTCGTGACGCCGCTGCAGGCGCCTGCGTTGCGGGATACGACGAAGACCGCCGCGTTGGCGCGTGCGCTCGACTGTCGGATCCATGGGGTGGTCATCACCCGGGCGGCATCGGCCCCGGACGCGGTGTCAGATCTTCTGGAGTGTCCGATCCTCGGAACCGTCCCGGACCGTCCATCGGATCCGCTCGCGTCGACGCCGGTCAAATCGGCATATCGCCGGATCGCTAAGCGGCTCATGGAAACCGATCACGCCGAATCGCTACCCGGATGCAATGCGGCCACGGAACGGTGACCTAACCGAGACCGACAAGCCCAAAGGTCAGGACGTATCACTACGTATATGGATCGGCTCGCGACCGGTATCCCCGTCCTGGATCGCGTCCTCGACGGGGGGCTTCCGCCGGGAAGCGTCGTCGTGTTAAAAGCCGACGCCGCAAGCCAGTCCGAACTCTTCATCAACACGTTCTGTGGCGTCCGCGAGACACAGTACGTGACGACGGTCCGCTCGACGACGACCGTCGAGCGTGGGATCGAACGGTCCGACGCGGTCGATACCGAGTCGGTGACCGTTCATGCCGCACACGACGAGGAAGCGATCGAACGAACGGCGGCGGTGGTCTCGGAGCTCGACACGGAATCGACGCTGATCGTTGACTCCGTCGAACCGCTGGAGCGAACCGATGCGGAAACGTACCGACGATTCATCGATGACCTGATGACGCGTGTCATCGACGCCGAGGCGATAGCTATCCTCCACGCGGTGCGAAGCGAACACGATCCCGAAAACCGCGTACTCACCGAACAGATGGCGGACCTCGTCTTCGACCTACGAAGCCGCGTGACCGGAACCGACGTCGAACACCGCCTCATCGTCCCGAAGTTCCGCGGCGGGGTCATCCCCGAGAAGCCGCTGAAGTTGAAACTCGGGGAGTCGGTAACGGTCGATACGAGCCGTGACATCGCCTGAGAGGGGCGACAGCCGGCGAACGAGCGGCGACTGGAAGTGCCCTCCCGTGGGTGCATCCCCGAAGCCCAGTCGAGGCTTAAACGAGCGACCCAACAAGGACGCCGAGAGCGACGAGGATCGCGAGGATCGCCCAGTTTCGGGCGAGATCCCACGATCCGTACGGACCGCCCTTCCGTGAGAAGAGGTAAGCGAAATAAACGAACACCGGCGCGAGCATCGCGATCGAACTGATCTCCCCGACGAGGCCCACGGACGAGAGGATCGCCAGAACAACGGTCGCGCCGGCACCGGAGCCGGCAACGACGAGGTCCTCACGGGCGCGTTCGATCTTCATCTCTGATATGCTGTGTCAGGGTCTGCTAGCGGGTGTTCGAGGTTCTGTACGGGTGGCCCGCTACTCCTCGTCGAGTTCGTCGACGATCTCGTCGGCGTCAATGTCGACGTCCTCCAGGGCGTCCTCGATGTCGCCGGCGCCCGCACCGCCGAGCCCGCCCATCATGCCGCCGAGGCCACCCATGCCGCCGCCGTCGATGACCTCCTCGACGATGACGCGGTCGAGGTCGAGCCGGGACATGAGGTCCTGGGCGATCTGCTGTTTCTGGAACATCCACTGCTGGTTCATCTGCATGCCGGGCGTGGCCGTGATGTAGAGGACCTCCTTTTCGACCTCCTCGGTCTCGATCACTTCCTCACCGTCGTCGTCCTCGGTGACCGTCTCCTCCTCCTCGGTGACCGTCTCGATGCGGACCTCGGGCTCCTGCTGGAGGTACATCCCGAGCAGGCCGGCGGCCTTCTCCTCGCGATCGTCGATCACGTCGAGGATCTCGTACTCGTATTCGAGGTCCTCGCCCGCGAGCGGGTGGTTGAAATCGACACGGGCGCGGCCGCCGATGATCGTCTCGAGATGGCCCTGTCGGTTGTCGATCTGGACCTGTGCGCCGGGATAGCGGCTGTCCTCGGGGATCTTGTCGGTCTTGACGGTCTCGACCTCCTCGGGGTCGTACTCGCCGAAGGCGTCCTCCGCGGGCACGTCGACGGTGTCGGCGTCGCCGACCTCGCCGCCGATGAGCGCCTCCTCAACGGTGGGGAAGACGTGTCCCGCGCCGAGCGCGATGATCCGCGGCTCGAACTCGTACTCTTCGACGTCGATCTCCGACTCCTCGGCGACCTCCTCGTCGGTCGTGTCGATGACGCGGCCGTCGTCGGTCCGGATCGTGTAGGCGATGCGGATGAAATCGCCGTCCTGCAGGCCGGCGGCCTCGTCGTCGGTCGGCTCCTCGGCTTCCGCCTGCTCCCCGGCATCTTCGGCGTCTTCGGCACCCGCAGTTTCGGTCTCCTCGGCGTCTTCGGCCGCCTCGGCCTGCTCCTGGTCACTCATGCACGAAACATCACTTGTTGCACCCTTAAGGCGCACGGTTCGACGCGCCGGGCGTGGTTCACGGTGACACGCGGCAGAGCACACCGATCCGCTCATTTTTATTCATCGCCGGCACAGCCTCGAACGTGTACGAGGTCGAACTCAAGGTTCCGGCGTCGACCGAGGCGGTCCGCGAGCGCCTCATCGCCCTCGACGCGATCCGACGCGACACCAGACACCAGCGTGATATCTACTACGATGCGCCGCATCGGACGTTCGCCGAAACCGACGAGGCGCTCCGAATTCGGCATGAAACGGTCCTCGATGTGCAACGTGAGGGCAGCGACGATGAGGATCGACGGGGCGGGAGCGATGCACGGGACGGCGAGACCGACGAGACGAGCGCCGCCATCACTTATAAAGGGCCACTGGTGGAGGCGGCCTCGAAGACGCGGGAGGAGTACGAGACCGCGGTGTCGGAGCCGGCGGCCGCCGCGGGGATCCTCGAGGGGCTGGGCTTCGAGCCGGCCGCGACCGTCGAGAAACGACGGGAACGCTGGTCGATCGATGACGTGACCGTTACCCTCGATACCGTGACCGACCTCGGCGAGTTCGTCGAGGTCGAACTGGCCGTCGTGGACGCCGCCGGGATCGAACAGGCCAGGGAGCGGGCCATCGCAACCCTCGATCGCTTGGGGCTCGACGCCGCCGACCAGTTGCGGACGTCCTATCTCGAACTGTTGGAAAACGACTGACCGGTCGGCTAACTGGTCGGCTGTGCAGTGGCCGATCCGCGGCTACTCCAGCGTTTCCTCGATCCGCTCTAAATACTCCTGACCGGAGAGCTCCTCGTCGATGAACGCCTGTCCCCACTCGGGCTCGATGGTCACTTCGTACTCCTCGACCGGGGCGTCCTCCTGTACGGCGATCGCACTCAGCGGGCGATCGACGCCCTGATCCACCGCGGCCGCATACGCCCCGCCGACGACCTGCAGGTCGTCGACGAGTTCGCCGGTGGTATAAAAGTCGACCCAGACGAACTCCGATTCGATCCCGCTCGCATCGACGCCCAACTCCTCATCGATGACCGTGATCGCGTTGTGAAACGCGTCGACCTCCGAGCCGGCGTTCGAGTCGGCGTTCGCCGTGGATCCCTCGCCGTCCCGTTCAGCACTCTCGTCAGGGTCGTTCGCCTCGTCGTCGGCACAGCCCGCCATCGAGAGCGACATCCCTGTCGCCGCCGCCACGAGCAGTCGCCTCCGGTTCATAGCTCCGCGTTGTCGTTCTCGGTATCTAAATCCCCGGACATCCGTCGAGCCATGCGAGACGTGTTCACGCCGGAAGGATCTGTTCGAACGACGAGACGAGCCACTCCCCGTCGACCTCCACGACGGTCAGCAGTTGGTAGATCTCATCGGCCTCGGCGGACTGCATAACTGCGAACACGTAGGTGAGATCGTCGACGTCGGGATCCGCTCCGGTCACCTCCTCACGCTCCGTCTCCAGTTCCGCAACGAGATCCTCCGCCTCCGACTCGGGCAGGCCGCCGGACTCCATGATCGCCTCTACGGAATTCCACTCCGCGACCGTCCGAAGCTCCGGTTCCGGGATCGGATCCATCTCCGCAGGGAACGGGTCCTCGTCGTAAAAGAGCTCGTTCGCCCGTTCGCCGTCGCCCTCCGCATCGGCGTCGAGGAACTCGGCGACCGCCTCCTCTGGTGGGTTCCGCTCGACGGCCGACCCGTCGTTCTCCGGATCCGAGTCCGACTCGGCGGATTCCTCGAGGAGCTCCTCGAGATCTTCGGGATCCTCCTCATCGGGGTCATCCGCCTCGTCGTCCGCACAGCCCGCCAGCGCGGTGATCGCGAGCGCGCCGACGGCCGTCATGACGCCACGGCGGTTCATATTCCAACACCGATGACCGATCGGAAATCCCTTGCGATCGCCCACGAGCGAAGAGCGGAATGGAGGAACAGCACGGCCAGTCCGCACGAGATCGGTGAAAAGCGGACCGGATTCGACCGACAGCTGACCGACGTCAACTCAGACGTATTCGCGTTCGACGGTTGTGCCGCCGGTCGCGACGTCGCCGTCGACGGCCGCGATCGTGACGACGTCGCCGTCGTAATCGGTCCCGAGCGCGACTTCGTAGGTTCCGTCGGCGTCGGGTTCGACGAGCAGACCGCCGGCGCGGCCATGCACCGCGACCCGGTCGCCCGTCGTCTCGCCGACGATCCGGTGACCGTCCTCGGTCGGCTCAACCGTCGCCGTCAGCTCGGGTCCGTCCGGCCGATCGCGCTCGACGTATCGTTCGCGAGCGACGGCGGGCGTCTCCACCGGCACTCCCGCATCGATCCCGTGTGCGAGCCGGATGAACCCGGCCATCGACCACGCGAGCGGGGTAGCCCCACCCGTGCCTTCGCCGAACTCCCAGCCGTACTCCGTCGGATGCTCGCGGTCCCACACCTGCTCGGGGAGCATCCGTCCGGAGTTGCCGAAGCCCGCCATCGTCTCCAAGAGCGCCTCGGGCTCCAACGCTTCCTCATCGGTACCGCCGAAGGCGTCCGGGCCGTCAGCGCGGGCGCGAAGCTCGTACTCACCGCGCTCACCGGTGAAGATGGGCCAGAGACGGCCCTTGCCGCCGCCGGTACCCGCCCACGGGGCCCCCGGATCGCCCGTGGATATCTCGCCGTAGGCGTCGCCGACGTATCGGTACCAGCCGGGGCCGTAGGGCGTATCCACCCGGATCGAGTCGTCGACGACCGAAACCGAGTTGCGAACGATCGGATCGTCGGCCGGCTTGACGCCGAGCCGGACGAGTTCGAGGAAGCCACCGTCGATGATCTCCCGCTCGTCGTAGGTCGGTCCGTCGTTGGCGATCGTCCGCGGGCGGCCGGATTCCGGGTCGCCGTCGGCGGTGATCCGGAGGTAGTATGGCGTCTCCGTGTGACGGTCCGTCCCGGTCTCGGTTGCACACCACTCCTCGACGCGCTCGGCCCAGTCGTCGGCGAGCGCGAGCCACGCCAACGCGTCCGCACGCAACGAGTCGGGATCCTCTGGGAGACCGGCCGCATCGAGATCGGCCGAGCCGTCCGCGTCGACTCGCTCGGCCTCAGCAAGCGCGAGCGCGGCCCCACAGACGAGTCCCGCGATCTCCGCGGCGATGCTGGAGGGCGAGAAGCCGGCCTCCTCCTCCCAGCGTTCCTGTGCCGTCTCGGGGCCGTTTCGCGAGACGTAGCCGAGCGACCGCCGCACCTGATCGTAGGTGTAGTCGGCATCCGTCAACGTCACCCCGTGTTCGTACAGCTGCCAGGCCATCACCGACGGGAAGGCGATGTTGTCCATCTGCTCACCGCCCCAGCGGGTCCGTCCGTTGATGTAGGTGTTCTGTGGGAGGAACCCGTCGTCGTCCTGCTGGGTGTTATACAGGTACGCGAGCGCGTCCGCGCTACGCTCGATCTCGCCAACCTCGACGAGCGCCGTGAAGACCTGATAGAGGTCGCGCGACCAGACGAAGTTGTAGCCGTACCCGCGGTCCTCGGCGGCGTGTTCGGTCTCACCCCACGGCACCGAGGGGCTGGCGATCCCCGCACCGGCGTGCCGTTTGTCCTCGACGGCCGCGAGCGTCATGAGCGCGAACCGGTACTGCGCTTCGAGGTCGGGGTCGCCGGCGACGGAGTCGGGATACTCCCGGCCGGCCAACCAGTCGTGCCACGTCGCCGCGTAATCGTCGGCGACCTCTCGGAAGGGCCGGGCGAGCGCCCCCTCCGCCTCGCCGAGCGCCGCCGCGGTGTCCGCCCGCTCCGCGAAGCCGAGCGCGAGCGTGTCCGAAACCCGCTCGCCGCTTCCGACGAGCCCCGCGAGGACGAGGTTGCCGGTCGCCTCGTCGGCCCCGTCGTCGCGCTCGCCGGTGGTGAAAAGCGTCCTCAGCGACTCGTCACCCGCGTGCGCGGCGGTCGCCCACTCGAACCGGCTGGCGCTCGCGAGCGCGAGCGCGACCTCGAAGGGATCCCCGTCCGCATCGACGATCTTGCCGGGCTCGCGGTCGGGATGTGCGTTGCGCGCGATGAGATGGTATGCCCCGGTGTCCGTGTTCGGCTCCGCCGACTGCGCGGCGGGGACGGTGCCACCGTCCGTGAGGTCACCGGCGGCGGTGATCGCCTCGATGTCGTCGGACGCGGGCGTCGCCTCCGGATCGACCGCGGGGACGCGCCGGCCGTAGTCGTCGACCCCGACGTTTCCGAGGGTCGTATCGGCCACGGCGTAGATGTCGTACTCGCGGCATCCCTCGAAGGAGACGTCCGCAAGGAGCGCCTGCCCGTCCACATCGATGGCGTACTCGACGGTGAGCGTCCATTCGTGACCGTGGCCGTCGCCGGTCTCCGTGATCGTCTGAGTGTACGCGAGCGCCTGGTCGTCGGCGGGTTCCGTCGTCCGCTCTATCGTCTCCGTCATCGTCACGTGGCGGGTCTCATCGAAGGTCCGGACGGTGTAGTCGGTCTCGGGGTCGGCGATCAGGAAGTCGAACGTCCGGAGGTTCATCACGTCGATCCGGGGGAATCGGGCCTCCGTGAGCGCCCCCTCGGTGAGCGTGAACCAGATGGGCACGGGGTCCTCCTCGCCGTGATCCGCCGGCGTGGCGACCCCGAACTTGCGGCCGGTCGTCCACTGCGGTGCGGCCTCCGGGCCCGTCGGCCGTTCGGATGGGACCGGAAGCTTCCCATGCCGCGCGAGCGTGACCGTGGCGTGCAGCCGAAGGGCGTGTGACCAGCCGAGCGGCGTCGCGCTGTCGAGGTCGCCGTTATCGAACACCTGTTCGGCGAGCAGCCCCGCCTCGTTCGTAAGCGGTCCCTTCGGCTCACAGAGCGTGTACAGTTCGCGGGCGACCGAGAACAGCGAGTCCCCGCTTTCGCCACGCTCGACCAGGAAGCCACCGAGCTCGGCGGCCGCGAGCGCACCCCACAGGGTCGCGACGGACCACACCTTCGCGTGTCCCTGTTCTTCGACCCGCCAGTCGTCGCCGACGAAGCGCACGAGCCCCTCGACATCGGCCGTCTCGTGACGGAGCGCATCGATCGTCGTCCGGACGTGCGTCCGCACTCGATCCACGAACGTTTCGAGGTCGACGTCGCCGTCGATCGGGGGAAGCGTCTCCGTCCCGTCCTCTCCGTCCTCGCCGTCCGCGCGCTCCTCCGCGAGCGCGGCGTACTCGATGAGCCCGTCCACCAGTCCGAACGTGCTGGAATCGGCCCGGGTATCCCGGCTCTCCTCGGAGGCCCGCTGCGGGAAGCGGTCGGATTCGGGGATCCATCGTCCGTCGAGGCCGAGCAGGGCCGCATCCGCCGCCGTCGCCGCGCGAGCACGGAGGTCGTCATCGACCGGCGCACGCGCCACCGCCGCGAACGCACGCAGGTACGTCGCGCCGGTATGGGTGAAGCGACCGATCGCGTTCTCCCAGCAGTTCTGACAGGCGCGTGGGAGCCCGTCCTCCTCACAGGTTTCGATCAGGAAGTCGACCGCATCGGCGATGGCCGCATCGACTCGGTCGCGTCGTTGCTCATCGAGGTCGGTCGTCCGCCGCAGACGGGCGAGGAACGCCACGACCGCCGCGGGCTGATCGAGCTGGTCATCCGGGCCGACGTCGCCGTCAGGGCCCTCGATACGGGCGTTCGCCCAGCCGGGCGCGACCGTGCCGGAGTCGGCCCAGACACGGTGGGGCCAGCTGCCGTCGGCGTCCTGGGTCGCACAGAAAAAGTCCGCGGTCGTCGACAGCTCCTCATCCGCAGGGAGATCGAGCTCCGCGCTGGCCGCGAGCAGGGCGTTCGATACCTCCGCGTCGTCGCGGAACCACGTATAACCGTACCCACCGGAGTTCGAATAGAAGGGATCGAAATCGGGCCCGGCGATCCGGGCGCCGGAGGACGCGGTGAGGAGATCGAGGGTGCGCAGATCGGCCGCGAGGAGCGGCCGCCGTGGGGCGTCCTCCGGCACCGTCGGACCCCTCGCCTCGGCCGCCTCCCGAAGATCGTCAGCGGCCGAATACGTTGCAGCGGCTTCCGAGATGTCGGCTATCCACCCTTCGCGAGCACGGCCATTGGCGTCGCGGGCGTCCGGATCGGCGAGCACCGTGTCGGTCGCGACGGTGACGCGCTCCGTGCGTCCCTCGCGTTCGAACGGCGCGCGAGCGATGACGTCGCCCGTCAGGTGGGACGCCTCGTGGTCGTCGATCTCTCCCCGTCGAGGGAACCCATTGTCGTCCCTTCCGAGCAAGTCGGAGAGCGAGTCCTGTCGCTGGCCATGCGCCGACGAGAGGCCCGTCGAGGCGGTGAGGAAGTCGTGCTCCGCGCGGTGGAACACCTCTATGACGTGTCCGTCCGCGGGGCCGGCCTCCCGGTGAACGATGTTGCCGACGCGTCCCTCCGCGAGGTCGGGCGCGAACGAACACGCGACGACGAGTTCCGCGTCCGCCGGGGGGGCGCCACGGAGTTCGACGTGCGTGAGATGTGTCCCCTCGACCGTGATATCGAACTGATGGACCGTGTAGCGGCCGGCGTCGTACTCGGTCTCGACGAGCGGCGTGTCGTCGTCGTAGTGCTGTCGCGTCGCGGCGAGCCCGTCGAACCACCGGACGCTGCCGCCGGCGAGGATCCCGAGACGAAGCCGGTCGATCCCGCCGATTCCCGATAGCGGGTACGAACAGTCATGGATCGTGCCGTGACGCCCGATATAGACCAGCCGCTCCCCGTCGCCGGTGAACGCGCCCGTCGTCGTGGAACGCTCCGCGGGGAACCGTTCCCCGTGGCGGCGTTTGTGTTCCGTGAGAGCCGTTCTCAGTCGCATACACGTCCTCCTGTGCCCCGAGACAAAAGCATTGACGAAGGAGGTCAACAGGGCTCGATCCCGTTTGTAGCTCCGTATGAGTACACTATCGGGCGATGAGCGGATCGCATCGTCAAAAATACCGGAGATGGTAACACCGAAGACCCCGGGTGACGAGTGTTGCCGCATGCACCATCCTGGCCCGCCGCGGTTTCTCTCGACAGGCGAGACGACACAGTTGGCACCACGCGATCCCGACCCCGAAGCGACGTACGAATGGCATGTGATCGAATCGCCGCCCGGAAGCGAGGCGACCGTGGGCGAGAACCCCGTAACCGAGTTCACCCCCGACGTACCCGGGCGATTCACGCTCGGGCTCAAAGGGCCCGACGGCGACCATCAGCTGACGATCCGAGCGTTCCCGGCCGCATACGAGGACGTCGACATCGCGGGCGGGAGCGGAACCGTGCTTCGCGATCGCGATGCCGACCGCGCCGAGGTCGACTACGCGGCCGAACAGGCCCACGAGGGGACCGGGCCGCCGCGGGTCCAACTTGACGCGGCGGTCGCGGCGGATGCCGAGGGCGAAACGGTCCGCGTGGAGGCGACGGCGAAGCCGAACCCCGACTCCGAACTCGACGCGTCCGATCTCGACGTGGCCTTCGTCGTCGACGACCGCGACGTCGCCGCCTCGGTCGTCGAGGGCCGGACGAACCCGCGTGACGCGCTATCGGTGACGGAGACGACCGACGGAGCCACCTTGGAGGTGCCGGCGGCGACCGTCGCCGACCGGTTGCGGATCCACGCCGTCTCCGTCGCCCGTGAACCCGGCCAGGAGCTCCGATTCAGCGTCGCCGACGCCGTCGCGATCGACCGGACCCGCGACGGCTTCGAGACGATCCGGCTCAACCAGCCCCCGGAATGGACCGAAAACGCCCGTGTGTACGAGGTGTACGTCCGGACGTTCACCGACACCGACGCCCCCGGCGAGACGTTCGACGCCATCGCCGATCGGATCCCCGAACTGGCCGACCTCGGCGTCGACACGCTCTGGTTGACGCCCGTCCTCCAACACGACGGAAAGCCGCACGGCTACAACATCGTCGACTTCTTCGACGTCGCCGGCGACCTCGGCACACGTGCGGACTACGAGGCGCTCGTCGAGACCGCACACGACCACGGCCTCCGTGTGCTGTTCGATTTCGTCGCCAACCACACCGCCCGCGACCACCGATGGTTCGAGGATGCGTATCAGGATCCGGATTCGCCCTACCGCGACCGCTACGAGTGGCAGGAGTCCGGCGAGCCGGGCACCTACTTCGATTGGGAGCTGATCGCGAACTTAAACCACGAGAACCTCCACGTCAGGCGGTTCCTCCTCGACGTGATAGACGAGTGGGCCCCGCTCGTCGACGGCTTCCGGTGTGACATGGCGTGGGCGGTGCCGGAGTCGTTCTGGCGCGAGCTTCGCGACCGGGTGAAAGATATCGATCGGGAGTTCCTGTTGATGGACGAGACGATCCCCTATATCGCCGACTTCCACGAGGGGATGTTCGACGTTCACTTCGATGCGACCCTCTACTTCCAGCTTCGGCAGGTCGGCCGCGGCGCGGAGCCCGCCGAATCCCTCCTCGACGCGATCGAACAGCGCGCACGGGTCGGCTTCCCCGATCACGCCGGCTTCCTGCAGTACATCGAGAACCACGACGAGACGCGCTATCGCGTCGAATGTGGCGACGCGGCCGCGGCCGCCGCGGGTGCGGCGACGGTGACGCTGCCCGGCGTCCCGATGGTCTATGCCGGTCAGGAGATCGGCCAGCGCGGTCGGCGCGACGACATCGCGTGGGATCACGCCCGCGATGAGGTACGGGAGCGATACGAACGGCTGCTCGCGACCCACGCCGAGCATCCGGCGCTCGGACCCGCGGGCGACCTCTCCCGCGTCGGCTACCACGTCGCCAGCGGCGACCTGACGGAGCGACCGCTCATCGCCGACGGCGAGACCGTCCACCCGAACGACGTCGTCGCCTTCCAGCGGGAGGGCGAGACGGAGTCGTTCGTCGTCGTGTTGAACTTCTCGCTGGGCGAGGCGGCCGTCGCGGTCGACGCCGCCCACGGTGAAACCAACGTCGTGACCGGGGAGTCCTGCGTCACGGTCGACGCCGACGGGGAGGAGCGGATCCTCGCCGACGACGTCGCCGTCGTGCCGCTGGAGGACTGAACCGTGACGCAGACGCCGTTCGAGGCCGGCGGTGACGGGCCCGCGGAGCCTTCGATCCTCCCCGAACACACCGCCGAACTCGTCGCGCAGGCGAAGGACGATCGGAAACGAGCCGAGGACGAGTTCGCTGCCGCGAGACGGATAGCTGAGCGGCTGGGCGCACAGCCGATTCGTCCACCGGACGCCGACCCAGCCGAGGATCCGCCCGCGGGAGTCGCCTTCGGTTTCTGGACACCGGACCTCGTCGCCGACGGCGTCCCCACGGAGAACGTCCGTCTGGAGCTGTTCGTCCCGCTCGGTGAGGATGGGCAAGACGGGCAGGACGGACAGGATGGGAGTGTCGACCCGGGACGCGATGATCTCCGGGAGACCGAATTCGCGGTTCGCCGGCTCCCCGTCGAGCGCGACGGCGAGTTCCACTGGGTCGCCGTCGAGGACGTGCCCGTCGGAACCGGCGACCGGCTCGGCGCGCTCTATCAGCTCGTGTATCCGTCCCCGAGTGACGAGGGTCCGGACGGGGAGGGATCGAGCGACGGCGGCTGGAGCGTCGTTCGCGACCCGCTCGCGTACTCGGTTCCGTTCGGCACGTTCGCGCCCGCCGAGGTGTACGACTGGCCGCACCTCGATGCGACCCGACCGGACCGCGAGCACTTCCGGTCGTTCGGCACCGACGACGAGGCGCTGCCGACGACCGAGGACGACGGCCTCCCGCGGGTTGAGCCCGCGACGAGCATGCTCGAGATCCATCCGGGGACCACGACCGCGGAGGGGTCGCTTCGCGCGCTCGCCGAGCGGTTCGAAACCATCGGCGAGAAGCTGCGATCGGGCGAGCCACTCGACCCACACGAGCGCAACTACGCCGGCTACGACGCCGTCCAGGTGATGCCCGTCGAGCCACTCACGCAGGCGTATGACCGGCAGTGGTACTGGCGGCCCGGCGGCGCGTACGAGGGGGCGACGGAGGACGTGGACCGGTCGGCTGTCGGCGACGGGGACAGTACCGCCGACGGCGACACCGATGACACGTCCGCAGACGAACCCGCCATCCACGACGCCTTCGACCGCGACGCCGACGCCGAACGCGTGACCGTGGGGCTGAAACGGCCCGATCAGACGAACTGGGGCTACGACGTGGTCGTGAGCGCCTTCTCGGCGGCGAACCCGGCGATCCTGGAGACCGGCCGTCCCGACGAGCTGGTCGAGTTCATCGCCGCCTGTCACGCCATGCCCGACCCGATCCGGGTCGTCTTCGACGTTGCGCTGGGTCACGCCGATAATGCCGCCGACGAACTGCTCCCGTCGCCGTTTTTCGAGGGGCCGGGGATGTACGGGCTTCACCTCGATTATCGGCAGCCGGTCGTCCGGGCGATCCTCCTGGAGCTCCAGCGGCGCAAGATGGCGTTCGGGGCGGACGGGATCCGCGTCGACGGCGCACAGGATTTTACCTATCACGACGCCGAGACCGGCGAGGAGTTCCACGACGACGCGTTCCTCGCGCGGATGGACGAGGTGACCCAGACCGTGGCGGGAACCGAGTACCGCCCGTGGATGATCTACGAGGACGGCCGCCCGTGGCCGCGCGAGGACTGGGAGTTGGCCTCGACGTATCGGACGCTCATCGAGCAGCATCCGCACGCGTTCCAGTGGTCGCCGGTCACGTTCGCCCACAACAAGCCGGCGCTGCTCACCTTTTGGGCGACGAAGTGGTGGCGAATGAAGGAGGTCGGCGAGTTCGGCAGCCAGTGGATCACCGGCGTGGCGAATCACGATACGCTGCGGCGCGGATCACAGGTGCAGATCTCCGACGACTGGAGCGGCGCGCTTATCAACCCGTATCTGGCCGACACGCCGCCGGAGACGATCCGAGAGGCGTACGACAGCCCTGCGGCGCTCGTCTGGTTCCACGTCGCCATGCCCGGCGTGCCGATGGACTTCCTGCACGCGAACCACCGAGCGCCGTGGGGGTTCGTCCGCGACACGGACCCGATCTGGAACGTGAAGGTCGTCGCCGAGGAGGCCCCGTGGATCGACTGGCACATCCCCGAAGGGGCGTTCGCCGACGGCGACGACTTCGCACGGCTGAAGGCGCTCGGCTTTTCGAACCGCGGCGAGTTGCGCTGGTTCGCGCGGACGCTCGCCTCGCTCGTCGATGCCACCGGCTACGACGTGGACACCATCGCCGAGCTGCTCTCCGTGCAGGGGACGCCGATGGGCGATGACCTCACCGCCGCCGATCTGCAGACCTTCTCGTTCGCCTGGAGCGCGGACGTGAGCGAGTACTTCGTCTTGGACCGCTGGCACGGGACACAGGACGACGAGCGGACCGCCTTCGACCGCGCGGTGCGGGAGTTCAGACAGGAGCGCCCGTGGCTGCGCGAGGACGTCGACCCCGAGCGGGGGGAGACGTTCGGCTATCGACACCCCACTGAGGGGACGGTCCTTTATTACGCGCTCCGGCGGGACCCCGAGGGCGACGAGGACCTACTGGTCGCCTGTAACGTCGAAGGGACGCCCGTCGAGGTCGATGTAGAGGGCCTCCTCACGGAGGTGCGCGATGACCTCGCGGGCGTCGATGTCGAGGCCGAAGCGGACGTTCCCGAGCCCGACGACGGGTGGCGGGTCGTGCTCGCGCCGCCGGCAGTTGAGCCTGAGTCGGGCGAGTCGGGCGATACCGTCACGCTCGAAACCGCCGACGCGATCGTTTGGCGGGTGTAGGCGGACGGCGATCTGCCGGGATGACGCCATTCAACCGACGAATGGCGCCATCCCACCGACGAGTGGCGCCATTCCACCGGCGAGTGGCGCCATTCCACCGGCGAGTGGCGCCATTCCACCGGCGAGTGGCGCCATTCCACCGGCGAGTGGCGCCATTCCACCGACGAGTGACGCCATTCCACCGACACGTGACGCCGTTCCACCGACACGTGACGCCATTCCACCGACGTATGGCGCCACCACACCAGCGAGTGTCGTCATCCTGTCGGCGAATTACGCCGGCCCGCCCGGTCGATCCGGAACCAGCGACCGAAGGAGCTGAACCGCCGGCGCCTTCGCCAACGGCTCGTTGGCGTTGCCACAGTGTGGCGACTGGACACAGGACGGACAGCCGTCAGCACACCCACAGCCGTCGATGAGCCGGGCGGTTCGGACCGCGAGTTCCTCGAACCGGTCATGGCCGCGTCGCGTCAGTCCGACGCCGCCCGGATAGCCGTCGTAGATGAAGATCGCCGGCCCGGCCGTGTGGGGGTGTGCGGGCGTCGAGATCCCGCCCACGTCACGGCGATCACAGAGCAGGTGAAACGGAAACAGCGAGATCAGGCCGTGTTCCGCGGCGTGGATGCCGCCGTTGAACGCGTGGGTTCCGATGCCTCCGTGGTTGTCGTTGTCTTCGTCGATATCTCCGGCTTCGTTGTCGCCCTCGCCCGCCCCCATCGCCCGCATCTCCGATTCGATGTCCGCGGGCACCGGGAAATACAGCGCCGTCGTCCGCAGCGTCGTGGGCGGCAGCGCGAGCGTCGACTCCCCGAGCGACTCGCCCGTCGTGCGGTCCCGGCGGACGAATCCGGTCACCCGTTCGGTCACCGTCACGTCCGCGAAGCGGATCGGGACGTCGGGGCGGGCGTCGAGAACACGCTCCCGACGGTCCGATTCGACGACGATGTCCTTGTCCGTGAGCACCTGCGTGTAGTAGTCCGCCCACGAGGAGCGCAGCCTGGCCACGTCGCGGTCGAGATCGAGTTCGACGACCTCGTAGGTCCGTCCCTGCTGGTGATAGATCGCGCCCGGGTGGGCGTCCCGCAGGGCGTCCGCGAGCCCGAGGGAGGCGACGGTCTCGTTCGACCCTTCGACGATCAGATCGACCTCGCGGTCGTCCGCGGTACGCAGGTTCATCCCGTGTTGCGGGTTCCCCCCGTCGCTGTGGATCCAGCGGGGGCCCTCGGCGGTGGACCGTCGCGTCAGCGTCCCGGTCTCCGTCAGGTCGGCGACGATCCCCGGAAAAGACTCGCCGAAGTGCGTCTCGTCGTCGGTCGAGAGCCAGGACTCGTCGGCCGCGCAGGCGACGTGGCGCGGGAGGAGCCGGTCGTTTTCGGGGTCACAGATCGCGTCCTCGGGCGGGGCGGTGAAGAGGTCGTCCGGGTGCTCCATCAGGTACTGATCGAGGCCGTCCTCGCCCGCGACGAGGACGATAAGCGCCGGGTCGTCGCCGCGGCCGGCCCGGCCCGCCCGCTGGAAGGTCGACATCCGCGTCCCTGGATAGCCGTCGAGGATCACGGCGTCGAGCCCGCCGACGTCGACGCCGAGTTCGAGCGCGTTCGTCGACCACACACCCCGTAACTCGCCGTCGTGCAGTTTCGATTCGATCTCGCGCCGGCGGTCGTCCCGGAGGGCAGCCTGATACGCGCCGACCCGGCCGGCGAGGTCGTGATCCCCCCGTCGTCGGAGTTCCGCGGCGCTCTCGGTCGCGTAGCGCTCGGCGGTCTGCCGTGAGCGCGTGAAGGTGAGCGTCTGTCGGCCCGACGCGACGAGGTCGGCGAAGAGCCGCTTGCTCTCGGTGTGGCTCGACCGTCGCCGGCCCTGCCCGCGGTCGGCCCAGTCGTCGTCGTACTCGGGAGGGTTCCAGAGCACCCAGTCGCGCGGGCCGCGCCCGGAGGTGTCGTCGTCGACGAGCGTGATCGCGCCCGGATCGCGGCCCGTGACGGTCGCGACGTGCTCGACGGGATTGCCGATCGTGGCCGAACAGCAGATGAACTGTGGACGCGAGCCGAACCGTTCGCAGGTTCGCGCGAGCCGCCGAAGCGTCATGGCGACCTGCGAGCCGAAGACGCCGCGATAGCCGTGTATCTCGTCGATCACGACGTACTCGAGCGAGGAGAAGAACCACTCCCAGAGCCGCCCGGCGTAGGGCAGAAGCCCGTAGTGGAGCATGTCGGGGTTCGAGAGCACCACCGTCGGTTGCCGGTCCCTGACGGCCCGCTTTTCGGCGCGCGTGAGCCGGCCGGTGTAGGAATCGACGGCGACGCCGCTCGCGAACCCGAGGTCGCGGGAGAGCGCCGAGAGCGACTCCTCCTGGTCGGCGATCAGCGCGTTCTGCGGGGCGATATACAGGGTCCGACCCCCGTGGTCCATCGCGGCCTCGAAGGCGGGGACGGTATACGCGAGCGATTTGCCGCTCGCCGTCTCGGTGGCGAGCACGACGTCGTCGCCGTCGCGGGCCGCCTCGATCGCCGTCGCCTGATGGGTATATAAGCGATCGACGCCGCGCTCGGCGAGCGCGTCCGCCAGTCGGGGGGCCAGTTCGATATCCGAAAAGCGTGGCTCGCGGGCCTCAAAACGACGATGGTCGACGATCTGTCCGGCATAAGAGGGTCGCTCGCGGAGCCAATCGATGGGATCCGACACCTCGGATCACCGCCCGCCGTCCGCGGCGGTCGCATCCTCGCCGGTGTCGGTACAGTTCCCGGAACTGCCGGTGTCGGTGCCGTCCCCGGAACCGTCAGCGGCGGCGTCGCCCACGCCGAGCGCGTCAAGCGTGTCCTCGTCCGGGTCGACGACGTCCTCGATGACCTCCACGAGGTCGACGCGCCGTCCTTTATACGCCTCGACAAGCCGCATACAGACGAAGTAGCTCGGGACGGCGGCGACGACCGCGAGGATCAGGTTGCCGACGAGCAGCCGGATCACGATCTCCGGGCCCGCAGACAGCGAGATGTCCGTGGGCGTCGCGCCCGGCACCGGGCCGAGGATCGCCACGCCGAGGGTGAAGCTCGCGGCATACACCCCCCATTTCACGACGGGATTGAAGACGACGACGGAGGCGAAAAGCGCCACCTTGTTGACCCGATCGAAGAGCCACGCGAGGATCACGAAGACGATGAGCCCCGTCCCGAGCGTGGGGAGCATCGTAATAAAGACCCCAAGCGAGAAGCTGCCCGCGGTCTCCCGGGAGCTGTACTCCTCGGCGAAGGAGCGTTGGAGTTCCTCCTTGACCCGGGTCGACCACGCCTCCGCCCGTTCGACGATCATCTATCCGTGATAGCCCGTCCCGGGGAAAGTACCTGTCGGCGGGAACGGCGGACGGGAGTATATAAACGCAACCAACGCACCGATAAACGCAACCGGCGGTCAGCCGAACAGTCGGTAGAACGGGCGAGTGATGAGGAGGTGGTAATCAGTCTTCGGGTCCCAGCGGCTGAACGCGAGGCTGTTCGACATCACCGAGACCGACGATCCGGCCATCGCGAACCCGGCGAGCGCGGGGTTCAAGAGGCCGAGCGAGGCGGTGGGGATGAGCGTCGTGTTGTACGCGAACGCCCAGAAGAGGTTCTGTCGGACCTTCGAGATGGTCGCCTCCGAGATGCGTAGCGCCTTCAACACGTCGCGCGGGTCATCGCGCATCAGCGTGACGTCGGCCGACTCGATGGCGACGTCCGTCCCCGATCCGATGGCGATCCCGACGTGGGCGGTGGTGAGCGCCGGGGCGTCGTTGACGCCGTCGCCGACCATCACCGCGCGGCCGCCGTCCGCCTGGATCGCCTCGATGGCGTCCGCCTTGTCGCCCGGGAGCACGCCGGCCCGGACGTTCTCGGGGTCGATCCCCACCTCCTCGGCGACCGCCCGCGCGGTCCGCTCGTTGTCGCCGGTCAGCATCGAGACGGCGAGGCCCCGCTCCCGAAGGGCCGCGACCGTCTCACGGGCGCTCTCACGGACCGTGTCCGCGGTCGCGACCACCCCGAGGAGGTCGCCGTCGCAGGCGACGAGCATGGCGGTGCGGCCGTTCGACTCCAGTCGCTCCATCGTCGCCTCCGCCGGAGCGGGGTCGACGCCGTGATCACGGAGCAGCTTTCGGTTGCCGACGAGCACCTCCCCCAGCGGCGTGCTCGCTTGAACGCCGTGTCCGGGGACGTTCTCGAAGTCGCTCGCGTCCTCGACCGTGAGCCCCCGGTCGCGCGCGCCCTCGACGATCGCGCGACCGAGTGGATGCTCGCTGCCGGATTCGGCGGTCGCCGCCGCCCGGAGGAGCCGGGCAGCCGGGTCCGCCTCGTCGGTCGAATCCACCGTCCCACCGGCTACTGCGGTCCCCCCGTCCGGGGCGGCCGATCCCGCGAACTCCGATTCGACCGGCTCGCCGTCTTCGAACGGGACCACGTCCGTCAGCCGCATCTCCCCGTGGGTGAGCGTCCCCGTCTTGTCGAAGACGACGACGTCGACGTCGCGGACGCGTTCGAGGATGTCCGCGCCTTTAAATAAGACCCCGTTGGTCGCGGCGATGGTCGAGCCGACCATCGTCGCCGCCGGCGTCGCCAGCCCGAGCGCACAGGGACAGGCGATGAGCACCGCCGAGGCGAAGACGACCATCGAGAACTCGAGGAGGCTCACGCCGCCGGCGACGGGGCCGCCGCCGACGGGCGTCCACAGCGGGAGCCACGCGACGAACGCCGCGAGCTGTTCGGGAAACAGCGCCCAGATGAGCGCCCAGAACGCCGCGTTCGCGATGACGACCGGGACGAAGATCCCCGACACCTTGTCGACGAGTCGCTGGATATCCGGTTGTCGCGACTGTGCCTCCTTCACGCGATCGACGATCTGTTGGATCGCGGTGTCCGCGCCGACCCGGGTCGCCTCGACGAGCAACACGCCGTTCTCGTTCACCGTCGAGCCGACGACCTCGTCGCCGACGCCCTTTTCGACCGGGACCGATTCGCCGGTCAGCATCGACTCGTCGACCGCGGAGTCGCCCTCGATAACGATCCCGTCGGTCGGGATCTTTTCGCCGGGACGGACCTTGAGCCGGTCGCCGACCACGACGTTCTCGACGGGAACGGTGCGTTCCGTGCCGTCCTCGTCCACGAGCGTCGCCTGATCGGGGCTCATCCGGAGCAGCTTCCGGAGCGCGTCGCTGGCACGCGCCTTCGAGCGCACTTCGAGCCAGTTGCCGACCGTGATGAACCAGAGGATGAACGCGACGGCCTCGAAGTAGAGGTCGCCGACCAGCGGCACGCCGAGCAGCGGACCGACGAGCACGGCCGTGCTGAACAGGTAGCCGGCGGAGGTGCCGATCGCGACGAGCGTGTCCATGTTGGCCGTCCGCGTCTTCGACCACGCACGCCATGCCCCGGCGATGAACTCCTTGCCGAGCGTTCCCATCAGGATGCTGGCGAAGACGAACTCGATCCAGCCGAAGTCGACGCCGAAGACCTGATGGGGCATCGAATAGAGGCCGAACATCGCGCCCATCATGTACCAGAACGGGATGGTGAGGATCCCGCCGCCGATCACCAACCGTCGCTGACGGGCGAGTTCACGCTCGACCGCGGTCTCCCTGACGTTCGTGCCAGCGTCCGATCGGCTGACAGCGTCGCCGTCGGTATCGCCCTCATTTGTTCTCCCGTCTCCATCCACGGACTCGTCCCCTGAGCCGCCCGCGGACGCCGGTTCGAAGCCCGCCTCCCGGATCGCGGCGTCGATCTCGACACGTGAGGCGTCGACCGGGTTGTACGCGACGCGAGCCTCGTCGGTCGCGGCGTTGACCGAGACGCGGATCACGCCGGGAACGTCGCCGACGGCGTCCGAGACCGACGCCGCACAGCTCGAACAGCTCATCCCGATGATGCCGACAGTTGCCGTCTCCGAGACGGGTTCGAAGCCCGCCTCCTCGATGGCTTCGTAGATCGTCGCGAGGTCGACGCGCTCGTGGTCGTAGGTGATCGTTCCCTCGTCGGTCGCGAACGAGATGGACGCCTCCTCGACCCCTGCGAGGTCCTCGACCGCCTCCGCAACGGTCCCCGAACAGGTCGAACAGGACATCCCGCCGATCTCGAGGTGTGCCCGGCGTGTACGCATGTTGCATAAATATACGCGACCCCCATTCATTGCGGTTGTGCTTGTGATCGGGTGGGTTGAATTGGCGGTTCAGCTTTTGAAAGCGAATGAAGATTCACGCTGGGTTCGGATTCAAAACAGACCGGAAACCGATCCCATCGTCGAAGACGAGAGCGCTCGCTTACGACTGCAAACGTTTTGTCTCAGTCATCGTCGTCGCCGAAGACGCCCCGTCGCTCCAGTTCGTCGATCGCCGATTCGGTGTAGCCGTGTTCACGAAAGACGTCCCGGTTATGTTCACCGAGCAACGGCGGAGCCAGCTCGAAGCCGCTATCGGCGTTTTTGAACCGCAGCGGATGTTCGATGACGGGGATCGAGCCGAGTTCCGGATGGTCGATCTCCGATATCGCGCCGCGTGCATCGATCTGCGGATTGGAAAGCGCCTCGGCAACCGTATATACCGGTCCGGCCGGAACGCCCGCGTCCTCCGCGATCACCGAGATCCACGTTTCGGTCGACCGTTGGGTGAGCGTCGATTCGATCTCCGCTTCCAGTTCGTCGAGATGCTCCACTCGATCGGCGTTTCTCTCGAATCGGGGGTCAGTCGTCAGGTCTTCGCGGTCGATCGCCGTGCATAACTCACCCCAAAGCTTCTCGTTCAGGATACAGATGTTGATGTGGCCGTCTTTCGTCTCGAAGGTCTGATACGGCGCCAGTACTGGATCTTTCGTCCCCATCCGTTTCGTTTCCTCGTCGGCGAACACCATGCCGGCCTGTTTCGTGAGCCACGGTAACGTCGCCTCCAGCATGCCGAGGTCGATATACTCCCCCTCACCCGTCCGTTCACGCCGGTACAACGCGGTCAGAACACCGAACGCCGCCCACATGGCCGTTATCAGGTCCGTCATCGGCAATCCGACCTTCACCGGCTGTCTGCCTTCCTCGCCGGTAACGCTCATGATGCCACTCATTCCCTGGATGAGCAGGTCGTAGCCGGAGCGCTTCGCCCATGGTCCCGTCTGACCGAACGCGGAAATGGCGAGATAGATCAGGTCATCGTTGTACGCCGAGAGCGTCTCGTGATCGACGTCGAGACGATCGGCCGTCCCGGGACGGAAGTTCTGGATGAAGACGTCGGTTTCCTCGACGAGCTCATAGAGCGCCTCCCGTGCGTCGGGGTTTTTTAGATCCAGCTCGAGGCTCTTTTTTCCGTAGTTGAGCGTCCAGTAGTATGGCGACTCTCCATTCATGAACGGCGGTCCGGAGTGACGGACCGCATCCCCGTAGCCGGGCTGTTCGATCTTCACGACGTCCGCTCCCTGGTTCGCCAACATCGCCGAGCAGAAGCCACCAGTCACGAACGTCGAGAGGTCAAGCACCGTTACACCGTCGAGGATCTTGTCCGTGTTCCGGTTTGGATCGGATTCGTTCATTCGGTTACCCGTTGTGTTCCTGTCGTCACATGGATTGATATAGTATGGGTCGATTGCCGGAAGACACGTCGGTCAACTATCAGTGCTGCTGGCCTGCTGTCTGCGATTTTCGATGTGCAAATAGATACTCGCTTCAAGCACAGGGACGCCTGAGATGACATCCTCCCCGGCGTAAACGCCAGGGTTTCCTCGCGCTGGGGGTATCGCTTACCGGCCCACGGAGGCAACTTGCGGGTTCGTGCGCTCCTCGTTGGAACAAGAGCGTGGTGACTCTGACCACTCGTGGTCGTTCCACTTGAGGCGCACAGGCCGTGCCATCGACCGTGCTACGTCTGTCTGCCGTCTCAGGAACGTTTCGGATGCCGTAAGATCCGCGTGTCCCTCGAAACCACACGGACACGTCAGCGTGTCGCGGTGGCGCGTTGTTCGCTCCGTGGACCCACACTGCGGGCACTCTTGGCTTGTCCACGCTTCCGACCGAACCTCTACCGAGATTCCGTACTCCTCGGCGGTACACGCGAGTCGATCGATGAACTGCCGGAACGCCCAGAAGTTGTGCGTTTTGGCGTTCGATTCGACCGACCAGTGCGTGTCGAGTACGTCCGTTAACGCCCCCACGTACACCGTAGAAATGCCCTCGCTGTGCAACCGTTCGATGAGGTCGCGGGCGAGCGCGTCTTGGGCGTGGTCGCGTCGGCGCGTCCGGCGTCGGTATAGTGAACGTATCCGGTGGCTGCTGTACCGACCGTCCTCCAAGAGCGACTGCAACCGGGCGATCTCCCGCGTCGTTTCGCGGAATCGCTCGAACATATCGCGTCCTTCGTACAGGTATTGCTGGCCGGTTATGGTTGTGCAAGCGACGAGATTGTTTGCACCGAGGTCCAGAGCGGCTTCTTCCGAAGCCAGTGGGTGTGCCAGCCGAGAAGTGTCGATTGTGACTGGCTGAAAGGCCCTGAATGATCGTGCTTGCTCGTCCCAGCACAACTCTAACCGTCCCTGCTTGTCGTACTCTTTCCAGTTAGGTTCGCCCCAGACTTCGAGCCGGAGCCGTTCGCGGTGTCCCAACCCGTACTCGTCTTTCAGGTCTTGACCAACGAGAATTTCGAGGCGTGAGTATTTGCCCCACTTAACAGAGTACGACGTGTTGCGGATGTACGTGCGGAGTTCTCGCCCTTCCTCTGCGTTCCCCCAGAATCCGGGTTTGCCGTTGGCTTCTCCCTTCTTTTTGAGGCTAAAGAACGACCTCCACGCTTCCCGGTTCTTGCGTTCGATTTGCTGAACCGTGGATGCACCGAGTGTTCCGCCATAGCGACCGCGATACTCGCTGATCTCCCATACGTCTTGGTCTGGGTCTTCGTAGTGTTCGCGGCGCTCGTAGTTGATTTCGTTCCAGAGAGCGGCAGAAGCGTCCAACAGGCGTCGAAGCAACTCCTCGTCCTCTGAGGACTGCGGAATCACGTCGAACGTGTTGGCCCGCTTCATCAACTACGTATTGTACCGTAACACACATAAATATGCTGTTTGTGTGATATTATATGGTCGCAATTCGGATCGAATTTGACGATGATGAACAGTACGAACGACTGAAAAAACTGAAGAAGCACCGTGGATTGACGTGGAAGGGCTTACTCCTCGAAGGAGAGAAGAAAGTCAGAGAGGATACCCCGGAGTAACCGTCGACCGTAGTTTGTGACGTGGAGTGTCGGATTCACGCCCGCGCTAAAGGGCGGGACTCTCTCCTTGATCTCGGTAGTCCAGAGAAGCAAGCGCAAGCCGGACACCCAACACTTATTTCCTCGTCGTGTGTCGGTACGGTTGCGATGGCGACAGGCAAGGTCGAATTCTTCAACGACACTGGCGGCTACGGCTTTATCGAGACCGACGACGCGGACGAGGACGTCTTCTTCCACATGGAGGACGTCGGCGGCCCCGACCTAGAGGAAGGTCAGGAAGTCGAGTTCGAGATCGAGGAGGCCGAAAAAGGTCCACGCGCGAAGAACCTCACCCGGTTGTAAGGCGCGGCTGCAGCGGACCACCCGATCGGACGCGTCGGCGACACGTCGGAGGCGTCACGAAACACGGCTTTTCGTTATTCACCCGTCGAGCGACGGCCCTGTTCCGAGGGCGTTGTGACGTCTCACACCGCTCAATTCACTTTCACCGCGCCCCCGGTGACCTTTTGACCCCCACGGTGAAACGTACGGGCACCGAATGACGTCCTTCCAGTCGACGATCGGCGACGAGGAGGGGATCGCGGAGGAGTTGGCTGCGGGCCAGCGCGAGATCTCCATCGCCGAATTCTTCGAGAAGAACAAACACATGCTCGGGTTCGACTCGGGCGCCCGCGGGCTCGTCACCGCCGTCAAGGAGGCGGTCGACAACGCGCTCGACGCGACCGAGGAGGCCGCGATCCTTCCCGACATCTACGTCGAGATCGAGGAGGCCGGCGACTACTACCGACTCGTGATCGAGGATAACGGGCCGGGCATCACGAAAGCACAGCTTCCGAAAGTGTTCGGGAAACTGCTGTACGGTTCGCGGTTCCACGCACGGGAGCAATCGAGAGGGCAACAGGGAATCGGAATCTCAGCGGCCGTCCTGTACTCACAGCTCACCTCCGGGCAACCGGCGAAGATCACCTCGCGACCGAAGGGGCAGTCCCGCGCGCAGTATTTCGAGTTGATCATCGATACGGATACGAACGAACCGGAGATCAAAGCGGAGAAAGAGACCGCCTGGGACCGGCCACACGGGACCCGGATCGAGTTGGAGATGGAGGCGAACATGCGGGCCCGGGCACAGCTCCATGACTACATCAAACACACCGCCGTCGTCAACCCGCATGCCCGGATCGAGTTGCGCGAGCCCGGCCTCTCGGAGCCGCTGAAGTTCGAGCGGGCCACCGACGAGCTGCCGGCGGAGACCTCGGAGATCCGGCCGCACCCGCACGGCGTCGAACTCGGCGCGCTCATCAAGATGCTGGAGGCGACGGAGTCGTACTCGGTGTCGGGGTTCCTCCAGGAGGAGTTCACGCGCGTCGGTAAGAAGACGGCTGACTCTATCATCGACAACTTCCGTGACGTCCACTACGGCCGCGAGCTTTCCTGGGAGCCGCCCGCCGCACACGTCGATCGTGACGTCGAGGCCGCGGTGGAGGCGGCCGTCGCGAACAAGGGGGCCGAAGCGACCGCCGCGTTCGCCGCAAGCGTCGCGGAGACGGTCGCCGGCAACGCCCGCGTCACACGTTCGGAGGTCGCGACCATCGTGAACAACGCCGCCGAAACCGTCGAGGACGACACCGGTCGGACCTTCGGCTCGACGGTCCGCGAGAACGCGGTCGAGGCGGCGTGGGGCGCAATAACGGGCGTAGCTGGTGATGCCGAAGACGCGGAGGCTAGCGAAGACGGCACACCGCTCGTCCCGCAGGTGTACGCGCTCATCGACGAGGCGACCTCGACACGAAAGGACGACGAGACGGTCCAGGCGATGGCGGACGCCGTCGCCCGCCGGCTCGTGGGCCTCGATGGCGACGCGTTTCGGGTGACCCATGATGACCTCGAGCGACTCGTCGCCGACGCGGCGGCGTTCGTCACCGAACAACACGACGTCACCTTCGGCGAGACCGCCCGCGGGAACGTCGTCGAGGCGTTCTGGTCGCGGGCGCGGACGGTGCCCGACGATCCGCCAAAAGTGAACGTGGTCGCAGCCGATCGCGACGCCTCGGCGGATCTGTTGGATGCGATGCGAGTGACGGATATCCTCGCGCCACCGACGGACTGTCTCGCGCCGATCACCGCGGAGTTGGTCGAGGCGGGCCTCCGGAAGGAGTACGAGGCGGACTTCTATGCGGCCGCGACACGGGATGCAAAAGTCCACGGCGGCGACCCGTTCATCGTCGAGGCCGGGATCGCCTATGGCGGTGCGATCCCCGCGGAGGGCTCCGTCGAGGTGTTGCGCTTCGCGAACCGCGTCCCGCTCGTCTACCAGCGTGGGGCATGTGCGATCACGGACGTGCTCAAATCGATCGGCTGGCGGAACTACAACTTGGACCAGCCGGGCGGATCGGGGCTGCCGAACGGCCCCGCGGTGATCTCCGTACACGTTGCGTCGACGAACGTCCCGTTCACCAGCGAGTCGAAGGACGCGCTCGCGAACGTCCCGGCGATCGAAGACGAGATCGAGTTGGCGGTGCGGGAGGCCGCCCGCGAGCTGAAGTCGTATTTAAAACGGCGACGCTCGATGCAGCAGCGTCGCGAGAAACAGGACGTCCTGGGGCGCATCCTTCCGGAGATGGCTGACAAGGTTTCGGAGGTGACGGGTCGGTCGCGCCCGAACATCGACGGCGCGTTGGCGCGCATCATGAACAACGTCAGCATCGAACGGGAGGTGAACGGGGAGACGGTGACGCTGCACGTCGAGAACCATTCGAGCACGACGGAGCGGGTCGAGATCACGGACATCGTCTCCGTCGAGCCGGTCGATCCGTCCGCCGGGAGCGTGGTGGAGATGGACGGCGAGTGGTTCCTGCAGTGGAAACCCGAGGTGTCGGCCGGCGGTGACGCCGAATTGACCTACACGGTGTCCGAGGACGCCGAGTTCGACGTCAGCGTGAGCGGCGTCGAGACGGAGAAACTCACGGTGAACGCATAATGACGGACGAGACGCAGGCACGCGAGGAGCTCATCGATCTGGCGGCGCAGTTCTACGACCAGTTCGCGGCCGGGCAGGTTCCGGAGCTGCGGCTGCCGACGCGGACGAAAAGCAACATCGAGTACGACCCCGAAAGCGGCGTCTGGAAGTACGGCGACCGCACCTCGACGCGGAGCGCGAACTCCGTGCGGGGTGCGCGAAAGCTCTTAAAAGCCGCCTACACGATCGAGTTCCTCGCGGATCAGTTGGCGGAGGACCGCTCCTCGACGCTGCGTGAGCTCTACTATCTCTCGGAGTCGTGGGACAACACCGAGGCACAGTTCGGCGATCAGGACGAGTCGAACGACCTCGTCGAGGACCTCGAGGTCGTGACGGGGGTGACGCGCGAGGACTTCCACATGCGCCCCGAGGAATCGGGCGCGACGCTCATGGGCCCGCTTCTGTTGCGCGAACAGACCCGCCGGGGTGAACGGGAGATCCACTGTCAGGAGGACGTCGGCGAGGGCGGCTATCAGATCCCGAACAACCCGGACATGATCGAGTTTCTCGATCACGACATCGACTTCGCGCTCGCCGTCGAGACCGGCGGGATGCGCGACCGGCTCATCGAGAACGGCTTCGATGAGGCATACAACTGTCTCGTGACCCATTTAAAAGGCCAGCCCGCGCGGGCGACCCGGCGGATCACGAAGCGGATCCACGACGAACTGGGCGTGCCGATCGTCGTCTTCGCCGACGGCGACCCGTGGTCCTATCGGATCTATGGCTCCGTCGCGTACGGCTCGATCAAATCCGCACACCTCTCGGAGTACCTCGCGACGCCACAGGCGCAGTTCATCGGGATCCAGCCGGCCGATATCGTCGAGTACGACCTCCCCGCCGACCCGCTTTCGGACTCCGACATCAACGCGTTGGAGTCCGAGTTGGACGATCCGCGCTTCCAGACCGACTACTGGGAGGAGCAGATCGAGCTGCAACTGGAGATCGGTAAGAAGTCCGAACAGCAGTCGCTCGCCGCTCGCGGACTGGATTTCGTCACCGACACGTATCTTCCCGAGCGACTCGGGGAGATGGGCGTGTTATAAGCGATAAAAGGGTGAGCGGGACACTCACGTCCCGTGCGTTCAGTCGTCGAAGTCGGGCAGGTCGTCGGGGGCCTCGTAGCTCGCCTCCCAGTCGATGTACTCCTCTTTGAGGACCTCACAGACGACCTGCCCGAGTTCGGTCAGTCCTGCATTGATCGCGGAGACCGTTCCCCACGAGTCGAGGTCGGGATGGAGGTCGCGTTCCTTCCAGTCCTCGGGCAGTCCAGGTGCGTGGTAGCCGACCCGGTCCGCGAAATCGTCCCAGAAGAAGTCGAACCGCGAGATGAGATCGAGGTCGACGACGATCGCCCAGTCCTCGGGATCCATGTCGCTCGTCGCCGCCCACTCCTCGAACGCCTCCTCCCACGCGCCCTCCCGTAA
Organism: Halorubrum vacuolatum; assembly: GCF_900188065.1. GTDB lineage: Archaea > Halobacteriota > Halobacteria > Halobacteriales > Haloferacaceae > Halorubrum > Halorubrum vacuolatum. Next base: position 165,348 of record NZ_FZNQ01000001.1, on the reverse strand, counting down.
GAACGCCTCCAGCTCGTCGCGGCGGTAGTCGGTATCGCCGATCACCTCCGCATCCTCGTACTCGTTGGGGTCGACCGAGGCGAGCGTGGGCGGTTCGGGAACGTCGACATCGAGGCTCATACTCGGGAGTCGACGGCGACGGGCAAAAACACGGCGGCGTGAGGTCGGGATCAGGGGTGGAGCCGGCGACCGGCTGCAACGACGCCGAGGACACCTTGAATTTGCTCTTAAAACCCTTTCCCGAGCAGTTCGCGCGCGATGATGTTCTTTTGAATCTCCGTCGTCCCCTCGTAGATCTGGGTGATCTTCGCGTCACGGTAGAGCCGCTCGACGTCGAAGTCGTTGACGTAGCCGGCCCCGCCGTGGATCTGGACCGCCTCGTCGGCGACCTCGACGGCGACGCGGGAGGCGAACTCCTTGGCCATCGACGCGAGCGCGGTCAGCTCGTCGCCCTCGTTGTCGACCGCCCACGCCGAGCGGTAGGTGAGCCAGCGGGCCGCCTCGGTGTTCGTGTGCATCTCCGCGAGCTTGTGCGTGACCGCCTGAAACTCCGAGATCGGGCGACCGAACTGCTCGCGTTCCTGAGCGTATTCCAGCGCCCGCTCGGCCGCGCCGCGGGCGATACCGACGCCCTGAGCGGCGACGGCCGTCCGGGTCTCATCGAAGAACTGCATGAGCTGGAGAAAGCCCATCCCGCGCTGGCCGATCAGGTTCGACTCGGGGACGCGAACGTCATCGAGGACGATCTCGGCGGTGTCGCTCGCGCGGATCCCGAGTTTGCCCGTGATATTCTCGCGGGTCACCCCGTCGCGGTCGGTCTCCACGAGGATCTGTGAGTAGCCCGAGTACCGGTCCTCGATCTCCGGATCGGTCTCACAGACGACGACGAGATAGTCGGCGACCGTCCCGTTCGTGATCCACGTCTTCGAGCCGTTTATCACCCACTCGTCGCCGTCGCGTTCCGCCCGGGTCGCGATGGCGGTGACGTCGGAGCCCGCCCCCGGCTCGCTGATCGCGGAGCCCATGATCGCCTCGCCCGCCGTGACCGCCGGAAGGACCTCCTCCTTCTGTTCGTCGGTCCCGAACCCCATGATCGCCTCCGCGCCGAAGCCAGCACTGGAGATGCAGAGGCCGATCCCGGGATCCGCCGCGAACAGCTCCTCGGTGAGGATCGCGTTTTCGAGCGCCGTGTAGCCGACGCCGCCGTATTCGACGGGGACGTGTGGCGCGAGCAGGCCCATGTCGGCGGCCGCATCCATCACGTCGTACGGATACGACTCCTCAACGTCGTGTTCGGTCGCGATCGGGCGGATCTCCTCGTCGGCGAACCGTCGTACCTCCTCTTTGAGCTGTCGTTGTTCGTCGGTGAGTTCGAACTCCATGGGTGGCTGTCCTCGGGGAGTCGTGTTATTCGTTCCCAAACAACGATCAATCGTAAGTAAGTTTATTAACGGGCGGGGATGGGGTGTATCGAGGTTCCGTGCCTAACGCGCCGCTTATCCCTCCCCGCACGCAACCCGTAGACAACATGAGCCGCGGGTCAAGCGAGGGCGACCTCACACGAACGGGGATGGCCCTGAAACACGACCGAGAGTGGGATTACGAACTCGACCGGATCGTCGAGGCGATAGAAGAGCGGGACGCGACGAAGGTCGGGCTCCAGTTCCCGGAGGGGCTGAAACGCCGCGGTCCGAAGGTCGCCGACGACCTCCGAGCGGCCGCCCCAGACGACGTCACCTTCATGATCTCCGGGCAGCCCTGTTACGGCGCGTGCGACCTGGACACCTACCTGATGCGACGAACTGACGTCTTCGTCCACTTCGGGCACACCCCGATGAAGGAGTCGGACAGCATCATCTACGTCCCGCTCTTTTCGAACGTCGACCCCTTCCCGATCATGGAGGAGTCGCTCGCGGAGCTCGCCGAGCCCGAGGAGGACCCCGACGTCGGGCTCGTCACGACCGCCCAGCACATGAACCGCTTCGAGGAGATGACCGACTGGCTGGAGGCGCGCGGCTACGAGGTCCACACCCGCCGCGGCGACAACCGTCTCACGAAAGAGGGACAGGTCCTCGGCTGCAACTACGCCTCCGCGGACATCCCCGCCGATCAGGTGCTCTACGTCGGTGGCGGCAAGTTCCATCCGGTCGGGTTGGCGATGGAGCACCCCGAAAAGCGGGTCGTCATCGCCGACCCCGTCAACAACGTCGTGAAGATCGCCGAACACGACACCTTCCTCAAACAGCGCTATGCGGCCGTTCATAAGGCGATGAGCGCCGACACGTGGGGCGTCATCTTCTGTACGAAGATCGGGCAGGGCCGCTGGGAGCAGGCCCAGGAGATCATCGACAACAACGAGAACGCCTACCTGATCACGATGGACGAGGTGACCCCGGACCGGCTTCGCAACTTCAACGTCGACGCCTTCGTCAACACGGGCTGTCCGCGGATCACCACCGACGACGGCCCCCGGTTCCACAAGCCGATGTTGACGCCCGGGGAGTATAAGGCCGCGATCGGCGAGAAGCCGCTCGATTCGATCGAGTTCGACACGTTCCACGATACGTGGTGAGTCTGTCGGGGAACCACCCGAAAACGGGAACCCCCGTTTGAGTGGTCCTCAATGGCTGCGTGTCGGCAGGGATGGCCTCGCGGAACGAATCGATGAGCGGAATGCCGGTCGACCCGAAGTCGGTCATCGCCGCGAGTTCGTCGGTGCCGTCTTCGAGGGTGATCGTCTTCGAGACGACCTTGCCCGTTGGGACCGTCCGGAGATCGAGTTCATCACCATCGCGTCGATCGGCAGCCCGATGATACCCTCCGTCGTGACGTTCGCCTTTTGATCCGACCGCGTTCGGTCCCGAAAGAGCAAGGGTGCCGGCGACCGACCGGTCCGCATGGAGTACGACGAGCCGAAGTTCTTCCACGTGATGCAGTACGCGAGCGTGGCCGACGGCGACGTCATCGACATGGTGAGCGGCAATCCCGACTGGGAGCCGCCCGACGCCCTCCGGGAGGCGCTCGAAGCCTACGCCCGGTTCCCACCCGAGGAGTTCCAGTATCCACCGAGCGAGGGCCTCCTCGAACTCCGCGAGGCGATCGCCGAGCGCCGCGGCGTCGGCGTCGATCGGGTGGTGGTCACGAACGGCACCGGGGAGGCGAACTACCTCGCGATGGCGCGGGCGTTCGAGCGCGACGCGGGCTCGGAGGCGCTGCTCATGGATCCGGTCTATCCGTACTATCCGGGCAAGACCGACCTCCTCGGCGGCACGCCGACGCTCGTCCCGACCCACCGCGGCGGTGGGCTCGACGTGGAGGCGATCCGCGCCGCGGCGAGCGAGGAGACCGCGCTGATCGTCTTAAACACCCCGAACAACCCGACCGGCGCGGTCTACGACATCGAGGCGATCCGCGAGGTCGTCGCGATCGCCGAGGCGGTCGACGCGCTCGTCGTCGTCGACGAGGTGTACGACGCCTTCGACCTCTCCGGTCGCTTCGAGTCGGCACTCACCATCGACTCCCCGAACGTGATCGTCACGAGCGGCTTCTCGAAGTCGATGGCGATCACGGGCTTCCGCGTCGGCTACGCGATCCTTCCGCCCGAACACGTCGCGAGCGCGAAGACCCGACACATGCTCGTGAACGTCGCGAGCGCCCGCCCGTCACAACACGCCGTCAACACCGCCCTTCGCGAGACCGACGAGGCGTACTACGAGCGGGCCCGGGAGTTACTCGACGAACGGATCGACGCCTTCGGCTCGGCGCTCGATGCCGCCGGCGCGGAGTACACGCGTCCGGACGGGGCGTTCTACGTGCTCGCCCGCTTCGAGGGCGTTCCCGGGACGATGGCGAACGTGAAGCGACTCATCGACGAGGCCGGCGTGGCGGGGATGCCCGGGGACACCTTCGGCACCGCCCGGAAGGACTGGTTCCGGTTCGCGCTCGTCACCCCGCGCGTGGAGGAGGCGGCCGGGCGGCTGGTCGACTATTTCGACGGCTGATCGCCCACGGACACGCCAGCGCGACTATCCGAAGTTCTCGACTTTCGCGTCGTCCGCATCGCCGATGGTGGCCTCGATCGCGGCCTCGGCGTCGGCGACGAAATCGGCGAACCCGTAGACGAACAGGCCCTCATCGCCCGCACCGGTCACCACGTCCGCGGTGGCCGCGTCCAACTCGACGTCACCGTCAAGGAGGTAGATACTCGCGCCCGCATCGCGGAGCCGTTTCAACCGACCCCCATGTGCCGGTTCGTCGTCGCGGTAGACGATCGCCGCCTCGCCGCCCTCCGTGACGGCCCGCTCGGCGATTGCGACGGCGGGACCGACCCCGGGGCCGCCGGCGAGGATCACGACGCGCCGCTCGCCGTCGTAGTGCTGGTCGCCGAAGGGCCCCGAGAGCGACAGCTCCACGCCCGGTTCGATCGACGTCAGGAAGGCCGAAAACGCCCCGCCGTCATCCGGATCGATGCCGACGGTGACCTCGAAGGTCTCGTCCACGGTCGGCGAGGAGAGCGTGTAGAATCGAGCGACGGACTCGCCGTCGATCTCGGTGCCGAGTTTGACGAACTGTCCGGGCTCGGCGGCGAAACCGTCCGGCGTCCCGAAGCGAATCGCGTACGTATCTGGGCCGACGTCCTCGACGTCGGTCACGGTGACTGTCGCGTCCATACCTCGGGTAATGGGGTGACACATTAACGTGTTCCCGTCTCGGCGTCACTCGCCACCGTCGTGGACGGCCACCGAGTGGTTCCGACGATCGTCGAATTCCCGGTCGACAACTACGTATCGTAATCGCGTTATTGGTAAACGATCTCCCACTCTACCCGTGTTTTATAGATCGATACGGATGTAGATCGTGCAATATTCGCGAAGCAGTGGTCGAATGTTCAGAAACGATGGCACCACCCCTTCCAGAAGCCTTTTGCTTGGTCCGGTAAAACCGACGGCATAGCATGGCTGCGGACTTCAACTGGGCCGTCGGCGGGGAGGCCGGCGACGGCATCGACTCGACGGGCAAGATCTTCGCCCAAGCGCTCTCCCGATCGGGTCGACACGTCTTCACGTCGAAGGATTTCGCGTCCCGGATCCGTGGTGGATACACCGCGTACAAGGTTCGCACGTCCGTCGACAAGGTACAGAGCGTCGTTGACCGACTCGATGTCCTCATCGCGTTGACCCCCCGAACCATCGAGGAGAACCTCGATGAACTCCACGATGACTCCGTGATCATCTACGACGGCGAGCGGACGACGATGCGGAACGTCGAGATCCCCGGCGAGATGGTCGGCCTCGACGTTCCACTCAAACGGCTCGCCGAGGAGGCCGGCGGCGCCATCATGCGGAACGTCGTCGCGCTCGGGGCCGCCTGCGCGGTCGCGGACTTCCCGATCGAGAACCTCGACTCCGCGCTCGAAAAGCGATTCGGGGATAAGGGCCGAAAGCTCGTCGAAAACAACCAGGAAGCCGCCCGTGCGGGCCGTGACCACGTCGCCGAGGAGTACGGTGATCTCGAGTTCGACTACTCGCTGGAGACGACCGACGAGGATTACGTCCTGCTCAACGGCGACGAGGCGATCGGCATGGGCGCTATCGCTGCCGGCTGCCGCTTTTATGCCGGCTACCCGATCACGCCCGCGACGGACGTGATGACCTATCTCACGGGTCGCATCGAGCGCTACGGCGGCCACGTGGTGCAGGCGGAGGACGAACTGTCCGCGGTCAACATGGCGTTGGGGGCCGCCCGCGGCGGCGCACGTGCGATGACGGCATCGTCCGGGCCGGGGATCGACTTGATGACGGAGACGTTCGGCCTCGTCGCGACGAGCGAGACCCCGCTCGTCATCTGTAACGTGATGCGTTCGGGTCCATCGACGGGGATGCCGACGAAACAGGAACAGGGCGACCTCAACCAGATGCTTTTCGGCGGTCATGGCGAGATCCATCGGTTCGTCATCGCGCCCACGACGGTCTCGGAGTGCTTCTGGAAGACCGTCGAGGCGTTCAACCTCGCCGAGAAGTACCAGACGCCCGTGTATCTCACCGCCGACCTCTCGCTCGCGGTCACCGAGGAGACGTTCACGCCCGACACCTTCGATATGGACGCCGTCGAGGTCGACCGCGGCTTCGTCGTCGACGAATCAACGATCGACGAGCACCGGACGGAGTCGGGCGGATTTATGCCGCACGAGCTCACCGAGGACGGCATCTCTCCGCGGACGTTTCCCGGCACGGCCGGCGGCGCACACATGTCCACCGGGCTCGAACACGACGAGCGCGGCCGTCGGACGGAGGACACCGAGATGCGGATCAAACAGGTCGACAAGCGAAACCGCAAGGTCGAGACGGCCATCGAGCGCGAGGACTGGAGCCCCCGTGAGTTCGGGGACGCCGACGCGGAGAACCTCGTCATCTCGTGGGGATCGAACGAAGGGGCGATCGTCGAGGCGCTCGAGCTCCTCGCGGCGGACGGGATCGACGTGCGGGTCATCTCGGTCCCGTACGTCTTCCCGCGGCCCGACCTCACCGACGCGGTCGCGGCGGCCGAGAACACGATCGTCGTCGAGTGTAACGCGACGGGCCAGTTCGCGAACCTGATCGAACACGACGTGCTGGAGCGGGTCGACCGGATCAACAAATACGACGGCGTACGATTCAAGGCCGACGAACTCGCACGGGAGATCGAAGCGGCCCTCACGGAGGGAATGGAGGCACACCCATGAGCTCAGACGTTCGATTCACCGACTTCAAATCCGACAAACAGCCAACGTGGTGTCCCGGCTGCGGCGACTTCGGGACGATGAACGGCATGATGAAGGCGCTCGCGGAGACGGGCAACGACCCCGACAACACCTTCGTCGTCGCCGGGATCGGCTGTTCCGGAAAGATCGGCACGTACATGCACAGCTACGCGCTTCACGGCGTGCACGGCCGGGCGCTCCCGGTCGGCACCGGCGTGAAGATGGCGCGTCCCGACATCGAAGTGATGGTCTCCGGCGGCGACGGCGACGGCTACTCCATCGGCGCGGGACACTTCGTCCACGCCGTGCGGCGGAACGTCGACATGAGCTACGTCGTGATGGACAACCGGATCTACGGGCTCACGAAGGGGCAGGCCTCCCCGACCTCGCGTGACGACTTCGAGACGTCGACGACGCCCGAGGGACCGAAACAGCCGCCGGTCAACCCGCACGCCCTCGCGCTCGCGGCGGGCGCGACGTTCATCGCCCAGTCGTTCTCCTCGGACGCGCTGCGCCATCAGGAGATCATCCAGGAGGCGATCGAACACGACGGCTTCGGCTTCGTCAACGTCTACTCACCCTGTGTGACGTTCAACGACGTCGACACCTACGACTACTTCCGCGACTCGCTCGTCGACTTAGCGGACACCGATCACGACCGACACGATTACGACGACGCCAAGGACGTCATCCTCGACTCCGATAAGGAGTATCAGGGTGTCATCTATCAGGACGAAAACAGCGTCCCGTATCACGAACAACACGACGTGACCGAGGACATGTCCGTCATTCCCGACGGCGCCCCGGAAGGGGCGACGGACTTGGTCCGCGAGTTCTACTGACCGGTCGGTCGTCGGCGTTTTCGACCGGCCGAATTCCGACCTCCATCCACCGTCAGAAATCCGTCGAGTACGTGGGTTTCGGGCCAGTTTTCGAGGGATTTCAGCAACACTAATTACACGGACGTATTGATACTGGATATGGTTGACCGCTACGACGTCGTGATCGCTGGTGCGGGCCCGGCAGGGGCCCAATGTGCCCGCGATCTCGCCGCGCGCGACTACGACGTCGTCGTCCTCGAGACGGAGCCCGAAGACGAGTTCCCACGACAGAGCAACAAATCGACCGCGGGCACGTTCCCGTCGATGATGGCCGCCTTCGGGATCCCCGATGACGTCGTAATGCAATTCACCGACGACGTGGTGTTGGAGTCGCCGAACGACTACTACCAGACCTACCAGCCCGGGGCGGTGTTGGAGTTCGCCGATTTCAAACGCTATCTTGTAAAGGACGGCCGCGACGAGGGTGCGGAGTATCGGTTTGATTCACGCGTCTCCCGCCCGATCCTCGGCGACGACGGCACCATCGAGGGCGTAAAATACGCCGGCGACGAGGAGGTCTACGCCGACGTGATCATCGACGCGACGGGGCCGGCCGCGCCCATCGCGAGCGCGCTCGGCGTCGTCGACCTCGAACGGGAGAACCAGGCGATCGGCATCGAGTACGAGCTGGAGGGCGTCGAGATGAACCACCCGGGCTATGCGGACCTGCGCCGTGCGATGATGCTCCGGTTGGATCACAACATCGCGCCCGGCGGCTACTCGTGGATCTTCTCGACGGGCGAGGACACGGCCAAAGTGGGGATCTGTTACATCCAGAACGACCGCCATCGGGAGTTCGCCGAGAAGGGGAAGACCGTCGACGGCTATCTGGAGGAGTGGTTGGAGAACGACCCGCGATTCGCGGATGCCGAGCGGCTCGAGGGGAAAGTTCACCGCGGCTCCGCACATATCCAGATGCCGGGGCGGATGCACACCGATTCCTTCATCGCCATCGGCGACACCGTCCCGACGATCGACCCGCTGTGGGGGGAAGGGATCCACAAGTGTATGAAATCCGGGCGGGCCGCGGCGATGACGGTCGACCGCTGTCTCACCGACTCCGAGCGCCCCACGGACGCCGCCAGCCTCGCGCTCTATGAGGAGCTCTGGCACGAACAGGTCGCACCCCGAATGAAACAACGGCTGATGCTGACCGAATTGTTGTATCTCGCGCCGAACGAGCGATACGACCGGTTCATGCGCGACCTTCGACGGACCGACGACGACATCCTCGCGGAGGCGAATCGGGGGAATAAGCTCGCGATGCGGAAGCTGCTCCACATCGAGGACCTCCCGATGTTAGCGAAGTACGCACGGGAACGGCTGGCCTGAACGCGTTTTCCCTCCTCTCCGTCTGGACGCTCACACCCCAAGCGCGTCCGTTATTCGCTCACGAACCGCCACCAACTCGTCGTCCGTTTGTTCGCGTGGACGGGCCACGTCGACGTCGATCGTCTCGACCACCCGTCCGGGTTGGCCGCCGAGGACGACGACGCGATCGGAGAGATAAGCGGCCTCCTCGATGTCGTGGGTGACGAGGACGATCGTCGTCTCGCGGGCCTCCCAGACGTCGAGGAGGTTGTCCTGTTGTTCGTACTTCGTCAACTGATCGAGCGCCGAGAACGGTTCGTCGAGCAGCAGTACCGCGGGATCATAGGCGAGCCCGCGGGCGAGCGAGACACGTTGGGCCATCCCGCCGGAGAGGCCACCGGGCCGATGGTCCTCGAAGCCCGACAGTCCGACCGTTTCGATCAGATCGTCGATCCGTGTGGCTGCCTTCGGATCATCGGCGTCAACGTCGGCCGGGAGGCCGACCGCGACGTTCTCGCTGACGTCGGCCCATGGAAGCAGCCGCGGCTCCTGAAACACCATGCCGACGCCGTCGCTGCCGCCGTCACGGACGTCTTCACCATCGACCGCGGCGCGCCCATCGAAGCGCTCCTCGAGCCCGCTGAGCACGCGGAGCAGGGTCGATTTTCCACAGCCGGAGGGACCCACGACCGAGACGAACTCGCCGTCGGAAACCGTGAGATCGACGCCGTCGAGCGCGACCGTCTCGCCGTAGCGCTTCGTGAGGTCGCGTACGACGAGTGCGTCTTCGTCGCTCGCGTTCGGCCGCTGATCGCTGCTCGTGTCCCCTTGTTTTTTATTGAGTGACGACACGCTTTTCCACCTCCTTGACGCCGAGATCCGACAGGTTGCCGAGGAAGGCAAACAGCAGAATGGAGCCGATGATGATGTCGGGTCGCGAGAGGGTGCGTCCATCGGAGAGCAGGAAGCCGATCCCCTGGCTCGCGGCGATCAGCTCCGCGGCGACCACGAACATCCATGCGAGACCGACCCCGCCGCGGATCCCCACGAGCAGGCTTGGAAGCGCGGCGGGGAGGATCACCCGGCGGAGCTCCTCGATCCGGCCGAGATCGTAGACGGCTGCCACCTCCAGCAGGTCCTCGCTGACCCCGGCAATACCGGTCGAGAGGTTGAGATAGACGGGGAAGAAGGCCCCGACGGCGATAAGCAGCACCTTCGCGCTCTCGCCGATCCCGAACCAGAGGAGGAAAAGCGGCACCCACGCCAGCGAGGGGATGTTCTTCATCGACTGGAACAACGGGTCGAACAGATCGCTCGCGAGGCGATAATACCCCGTCAGCGTCCCGAAGACGATCCCGACCGCGACGCCGATGATGACGCCGAGGAAGACGCGCTGGATCGTGATCGCGATGTGTCCCCACAGCTCGCCGCTTACGGCCATCCCGTAGAAGGTGGTGACGACCCGAAGCGGCTCCGGGAGCTGATGCGGGGCGAAGATCCCGACCGTCACCGAGAGGTGCCAAATAACGACGAGGGCGGCCGGGACGACGAGCCCGAGCAGCCAGCGGAAGCGCTCGACGTTCGGGAGGCCCGTCCCGCCGATCGTGTAGGTCCTTCCCGTCGTCGCCACCTCAGATCACCTCCGTCGCGAACGAGCTATCGAGCAGTTCGGCGGCGGCCGCCTCGGGGTCAGCATCGTCACTGACGAGTCCCTCACGTTCGAGGATCGGCGCGAGGTCGTCGAGTAGCTCGCGGTGGTCGTCGCCGGGTATGGGCTCGGTGAGGTCGTTGCGTTCGGTGAACACCCGCTCGGCGACCGGTTCGGACATGTCGGATTCGGCCGCGAGGATGCCCGCGGTCTCCTCGGGGTTCTCGAGTGCCCACTCGCGACCACGTTCGTACGCCTCGATGACCCGCTGGGCGTCCTCGGGATGCTCCGCGAGGAACTCATCGAGGAAGTTGAGGAAGCCGAAGGTGTTGAACGCGGTCTCGCGGTAGAACAGCTCCGTGCCGTCCTCCTCCAGTTCCAACTCGGCCATATGTGGGTCGAGCCCCGCCCACGCGTCCACGTCGCCGCGGACGAGCGCGTCCTGTCCCTCCGGGTGCTGGAGATCGACGACCTCCACGTCGTCCTCGCTCAACCCCTCCTCATCGAGCGCTTGCAGCAGGAAGAAGTACGGGTCGGTGCCACGTGTGGCGGCGACGGACGCCCCTTCGAGGTCGGTGACCGACCCGATCCCGTTGCCTCCGAGGGTGACGAGCGCCGTCCACTCCGGTTCGGAGTAGATGTACGGGGTCGTGATCGGCACGCCGTTCGAGCGGGCCATGAGGGCGGCGACGCCGGCCGTCGAGGCGACCTGTGCGTCGCCCGTCTGGGAGTACTCGTTTGCCTCGTTGCTGCCGAGACTGAGTACCCATTCGATCTCCGCATCGCTCCCTTCAAACGCCTCCTCCAACCAGCCGTGCTCGCGCAGAACGAGGCTCACTGGGTTGTAGTAGGCGTAATCGACGGTCACGGTTCGGGTTCCACCATCGCCGCCAACACAGCCGGCGAGGGCGGTGCCGGCCACACCTGCGCCGGCCCCACGCAGGAATTGTCTTCGCTTCATTATCGACTCAACGTACCGTCCCCACTCATAAACAGATATGGCTAGGAGGAATATTCAATCCAGTCTATGATGCTCTATAGTAATTATTCGGTTCCCATGTCACGCATCACCACGAAGCTCTTCACCGGTGAGACGCCCGTTACCGCCGGTTTTCACCATCCGCTCCGTCTCCGTCGTCTGGTCGAACGGGTTCGGCCCCGCTGCCGGATACCGGATTATGTTGCTGTTAGTTCGTGCTCACGATCCGGATCACGTCGCCCTCGGTCAGCTCGTGATCCTCGCCGATCCGTCGATTCGAGCGGGCGTCGACGGCGTGGAGGTACCCCTCGCCGATGTCGGTGTGGACGGCGTACGCGAGATCCGGCGGCGTCGCGCCAGTCGGGAGGAGGAAGGCGTCCGGCAACACCGTCCCCGTCCCGTCCGTCCACTTCGAGCCGTCCTGGACCGGATAGACCGTCACGCGGTCGAGCACGTCGTAGACCGCCACGTTGAGTGCGGTTTGGACCCCTGTGCCGCCGATCTCCGCCATCACCGCTCGGATCGCATCGAGCCCCTCCCGCTGTCCCGTGGAGACGTCGCCGATGATCTCGAACTCGTCATCGCCGGGATCGTAGGCGACGAGCCCGGCCTCCGCGGCCCGGCGAAGCCCCAACTCGCCGTCCGCTGTGGTCGGGATAACCGGCTTGTCGGTCCCCTCGCGGATCCGATCGATGGTCCCGTCGGCGGCGACGTCCGCCTTGTTGGCGACCACGACGAACGGTTTCGTCCGGCGGCGGATCGCCCGCGCGAGCGCCTCCCGGTGGTCGTCGGTCCACTGGATCGGGTCCGCCGGATACTCCAGATCGCGAAGGACGGCGGTGACGTCCGCCTCCGTCGCGCCCACCCCGGTGAGCAGGTCGGTGAGCGCCTCCTCGATGTCGAAATCGGGCGAACGGGACTTCCGCTCGACCCCCTCCCAGTTGTCCCCGACGATGCCGGTGAGCCAGAGATCCATCTCCTCCTCGATGAAATCGACGTCCTCGAGCGGGTCGTGGGTGCCGGGTTCGACGGGCTCGCCTTCGGCGTTCGTCGCGCCCGCGGCGTCGACGACGTTGACGATGACGTCGGCGTCCGTCAACGCGTCGAGGAACTGGTTGCCGAGCCCCTTGCCCTCGTGAGCGCCCGGGACGAGCCCGGCGACGTCGAGCAGTTCGACGGGGACGTAGCGTTTGCCCGCCCGGCAGTTCTCGTTGCCACAGCGTTCCTCGCGGGAAAGGCACGGACACTCGGTCCGCACGTACGTCACCCCGCGGTTCGGGTCGATGGTCGTGAACGGGTAGTTCGCGACGTCGACGTCGGCCATCGTCGCGGCGGTATAAAAGGTGGACTTGCCGGCGTTCGGCTTGCCCGCCAGCGCGACCGTGATCATGCGCGAGGGTCGTCCCCCTCCGAAAAGCGCCTTTCGGTCGACCGTGACCTCGACCAGGGGACGTCTCTGTCACACCCGGGTGACCCCGACCCGGGCGCTCGGGTGCGACTCGTGCACAACGACAAGGGATTTATCCGGTCGTCACGGATTGTTCAGTCATGACCGGTGTCGGCGTGGTCGCCGTCTTGAGCGCCCTCCCCGACACGTTCACGTTCGCGTGGATCGTCGCGATCCTCTTTGCGGCCGCGTGGGTGCTCGATCACTACGGCTATCCGGCCGGCCGGACCCTCGCGGCGGGCACCTGGGGCCTGTTCGGGCTCTTCTGGCTCTCGATGGTTCCGTTCTTCGCGTTCGAACATCAGAGCTACGTGGAGTCGATCCTCGCGCTCCTTGGAGCGCCCGCCTGTGCGTACGCGGGCTACCTCCTGTATCGGGGCCGGGCATCGCTGTTCGTCCTCACGCGGGCTGTCGCGCTGATGTTGTTCATCTACCTCCCCTTCGAGACGATCCCCGCGCTCACCGTCGCGGGACTCGCGCTCCCCGAACCGCGACAGGTGCTCATCGAGATCGTCGCCACCCACACGGGGATCCTGATCGACCTGCTCGGCTACGCCCCCGAGCGGGTCACGAGTCACGAGGGCTACGACGCGGCGTATCAGTGGACCCTCGAGGACGGGCACACCTATCGGGTGAACGTCGTGTTGGCGTGTACGGGCCTCGGCAGTATGGCGATCTTCGGCGGGCTGATCGCGGCGGTTCGCGCTCCGTTTAACCGAAAGCTCCGCGCGCTCGCGGTCTCGCTTCCGCTGATCTACGTGCTCAATATCATCCGGACGGCGTTCATCTCCATCGTCACCGGCAACCAGTACATGCACTGGCAGCCCGACCTCGTGTTGGCGATGTTCGGCGCGACCAATCCCTACCGGGTGTCGTTTCTCGTCTCCGATCGGATCATCAGCCAGCTGCTCGCCGTCGTCGCCCTGATCGGGATCACCTACCTCGTCGCCCGCGAGCTGCCCGAGCTCGTCGTCGTCCTGGAGGACGTCCTCTATATCCTCACGGGCGATGAACACGACCTCACGGAGGCGCTTGATCTCCCGTTGGAGCCGACCAACCGCGAGAAGTGACGTCCGCCCCGACGATCAGCGCCGAACCGCGATCCACGCGCCGACCGTGCCGAGGAGATAGCCGCCCGTTCCGAGCAGCGCGGCGAGAACGACCCCGTTCGTGACCCCCTGTTCGATGCCGCCGCGTACCTCGGCGGCCGCGGAGGCGTATCCGTAATCGAGAAATCGGGGATAGGTGTATCGGGACCCCGTCTCCCAGTTGCCGGTGAGCAAGCCGACCATCGGCGGAAAGACGAACCACCAGACGGCGAAGATCCAGAGCGCCCCGACGGTCGGAAGGAGTCCGCCCCGCGCCGCGCCGCTCGCGACGGCGAGAGCGAGGGCGACCCCGCCTACGGCCAGGGAGACACCGAGATCAACGATCCCGACGACGAAGCCGGCGGAGAGGACGCCGATGAGGGCCCCGACCGCCACGAACGGCAGCGCTCCCCGCGAGCCGTTCCCGAACAGGTGTGTTCGTGCGGGTCGGGTTGACATCTACCGCCACGTTCATCGCCTTCGACAAAGGCTTTCCGTCGGCGTGCTCCGGCGGGACGGCGCATCGGTGGCGGGTTGCGATCGTTGACTCGAAGCGGAAAATCCGACGGTGTTTATAAGCGGTCGTCCTCGATACTGCCCGGGTCCTGTGCGGTATCGAACATGTTGTTCTCCGCGCCGTCCAGCATCTCGTCGTGCGGGTCCTCGTCGACGACGGTGATGTTGTACGCCTCGATACCCGATGAGATCAGCTCCTCCGCGGCCTGCTCCTCGGAGACGAACTCGCTGTCGGCAAGCTGTTGAAACTCCGCGTAGACGTCATCCGACAGGTTCAGCTCGAACGTTGGCATATACACTCCGTATCGCCCGGAGCCTTTTAAAACCGATGGGGTCCGGTGACGGTCCGATCTCCCGTCGTCCGTCCCCTTGTCATCCGTCCTCCCGTCATCCGTCCCCCTGTCATCCGTCCTCCCGTCGTCCGTCCTCCCGTCATCCGTCCCCCTGTCATCCGTTTCCGCTCACTCCGCGATCTCCACCTCGACGTCGTCGCGCTCGACGGCCAACCGGAAGGTCGGCACCGTGCGATAGACGACCTCGACGACGTTCTTTCGACGGAGGCTCTGCAGGGCGCGGCGGACCTCACCGGCCTCGGGGTCGACGCCGTACGTCTCACGGAGCTTCGTGAGGACGCTGACGACGGACTCCGAGCGATCCTCGGGGCCCGCGACGACCTCGAACACCCGTGCTTCGAGTTCCGGGACCCGGATCACGCTCGGAACGCCGCCGCGGGCGACCTCGTCGGCTTCGATCCCGGGTTCGACGTCGACGAGGTCGTTCGCCTCCGCCGTCGCACGGATCAGGCTGTCGTCGTCGCGATAGTAGTACTCTTTTAAGTGGTTCTCCAGATACGAGTGCACCTCGCTCCCGCTCTCGACGCCCCACGCCTCGATCAACTCCGCGTTCTTCGTCGGCTGAAGGCGAACCACGTCGGCAAGTCGATCCAACTCCTCTTCGGTCAGCCCCATAGGTACGCGTTCACGTCGGTCGGTATGGTCGTTGCGAATGTCGTTGGCGTCCGTTTATAAGGCGTCCTCGACCGCGCTCGCCGCCCGGACGATCGTCTCCTCGCCGAAGGCCGGCCCGACGAGTTGCAGCCCGACCGGGAGGCCGTCGGCGGTCCCGGCCGGTACGGAGATCGCGGGGAGGTTCGCGAGGTTCACGGGCGTCGTGTTCGCGTCCGCGAGGTACATCCGAAGCGGGTCATCGAGGCTCTCGCCGAGTTCGAACGGGAGGACGGGCATCGTCGGCGAGGCGATGGCGTCGACCGACTCGAAGGCGTCATCGAAGTCGGCTTTGATCCACGCGCGGGCGTCCTGCGCCTTCGCGTAGTAGGCGTCGTGGTAGCCCGCCGAAAGCGCGTAGGTCCCGAGCAGGATCCGCCGTTTGACCTCCGCGCCGAACGCCTCGCGCGTCTCCGCGAACGACTCGTTCCAGTTCCCGTCGCTCTCGCCGCGGTGGCCGTATCGAACCCCGTCGAACCGTGCGAGGTTCGAGGAGGCCTCGCTCATCGCGATCACGTAGTACGCCTGCACCGCGTATTCGAGCGAGGGCAACGAGACCTCGACGGTTTCCGCGCCACGGGCTTCGAGGTCGGCGATGGCGGCCTCGACCGTCTCGACGACACGCTCGTCGGCCCCGTCGAAGAGCTCGGTAACGACCCCGATCGTCATGCCGTCCACGTCGCCGTCGGCGGCCGCGGCGTAGTCCGAGTCCGCACCCGCCTCGCGGGTCGTTCCGTCGTGTGGGTCCGGGCCGGCGATGACGTCGAGCAGGGTCGCGGCGTCCTCGACGGTGTTCGCGATCGGGCCGATCTGTTCGAGGGAGTTCGCGTAGGCGACGAGCCCGTAGCGGGAGACGAGCCCGTAGGTCGGCTTGATCCCGACGACGCCACAGAACGCGGCCGGACAGCGGACGGAACCGCCGGTGTCGGAGCCGAGCGCGAGGTCGGCCTCGCCCGCGGCCACCGCCGCCGCCGAGCCGCCGGAGGAGCCGCCGGGGACCCGTTCGGGATCGGCGGGGTTTCGGGTCGGGCCGAACGCGGAGGTCTCGGTCGTCGTCCCCATCCCGAACTCGTCCATGTTCGCCTTGCCGACGATCGTCGCACCCGCGTCCGTCACGCGCGTCACGGCGGTCGCGTCGTAGGGTGGCACGTAGTCGGCGAGCATCTCCGATCCGCAGGTCGTCCGCACGCCGGCCGTCGAGAGGTTGTCCTTCACGGCGATCGTCCTCCCGGCGAGCGGGCCCGCCGTCTCGCCCTCGATCGACTCCTCCGTGATGAAGACGTTGTGATCGACTGCCATCTACGACACCTTCGGTCCCTTGAAGAAGCCGTCCTCGGTCTCGGCGGCGTTCGCGAGCGCCTCCTCCTGGGTGAGTCCCTCGCGGACCTCATCGGCGCGCATCACGTTGATAAGATCCTCGTCGCGCTCGGTCTCCGGCACCTCATCGAGGGCCGCAAAGGAGTCGAGGATATCGGCGAACTCCTCGGCGAACCGGTCGACCTCGTCGTCAGCGAGGTTCACCCGGGCGAGTTCGGCGACGTGTCGGACCTCCTCGGCGTCGACGGCGGCGGCCGCGGCGGCGGCGGTGTCCGCGGTATCCGCGTCGGATTCGGGCGTTTCGCTCATACCCGAGGGTGTTCCGGGCCGGGAGTAAGGGTTTCGGAACGCGCGGTCATCCGTCGATTGCGGGTCACCCGTGGGTCACCCGCGGACCGTCGACACCGCGATCCCGGACCCGACCGGCAGGATCGCCGTCTCCACGGCTGGGTCATCGGTCACGTGATCGACGTAGCTCCCGATCCCGTGGGTTTGGGCGTCGTCATCGACCGAAGGGAGGGGGTCGCCGTCGGTGACGTGGCGCACGAGGGCGTCGAAGTCGATCGGACCGGAAGCGATGTTGTCCGCGATGACGACACCGCCGGATCGGAGCTTCGGCCTCACGGCCTCGAACGCGTCGACGTATCGGGACTTCTGGTGATCGATCAGGGCGATGTCGAAGGGACCGTCGTAGCGCTCGATCGTCCCCATCGCGTCGCCGATCTCGAAGGTGACGGCGTCGTCGTAGCCGTACTCGGTCGCGAACGTGACGCCCCGTTCGGCCTCCTCCTCGTCGAACTCGGTACAGACGACGGATTCGGCCCCGCCGCGGAGGAACCACGTCGCGGAGTAGCCGAACCCGGAGCCGAACTCGAAGACGCGCTCGGCGTCGGTCAGTCGGGCAAGCAGACGGAGCACCGCCCCCGCCTCCGCGCCGATGATCGGAAAGTCCCACTCCTCGGCGAGGTCGGCCATCTCCGCTTGAACCGGGGTGTGGTCCGGGGCCGTGGCCGCCAGAAACCGTGCGGTGTGATCGGGAAGGACGTTCATGAGCGGTCACTCGGCTCCGACACGCTTCAAACGGTCGTGTTCGGGCACTGATGCAACAGGAAAGCGGACGGCCTGCGCCGCCGTCGACTCACTCCCCCTCGTCGCCGTCCGCTGGGACACGAACGGTGACGCCGGTCGTCTCCGGTTCGTCGCTTCCGTGCTGCGTCAGCACGTCGTCCTCGAGCGCCCTGCGATAGGTCATCGAGAGCCGGGTCGCCGTCGTGTCGCTCGGGAGCCCCGCCGTGAGGAGGAACAGTCCCGTCCCGTCCGTGTTGCGGAGGACGGGCACGTCGGCACACGGCTCATACGCCTCCTCCGGGAGGAACACGCGACGATGGCCGATCGCACCGGTCGGGTCGCGGATCCGGAAGTCGGTCGGCGTCTCCGGGAGCTGACCGGCGTCGGCGCCGTTTCGTTCACGGCCGTAGACGCCGACCGGAAGCGCGTCGTCCGCCGGCGGATCGTCGGCGACCCGGATCCGGGATCCCGCGGGGAACGCGACGTCGGCCTCGAAGACGTGGTATGGGACCCATCCGCCCCCGGGGGCGGTGACGCGTACGTCCTCGAACCGGGCGCCCACGTTCGCCCGGCAATAGACGCCGATCTTCCCGGTGTCGATCACGGGATCGGTCACCGAAAACAGCCGTTCGCCGTCGAGATGGCCGACGATCCGGTCGCCGACACAGTCGATCGTGAGGAGGTACTCGCGGCCGAGCTCGTAGCGTTCGTCGTCCTCCCAGAGCACCGTGGTCGTCCCGCCGGAGCGTCGGACGAGTCGGCGATATTTCCGCTCGTGATCCATCGAGAAGCGGTAGTACTCCCCGTCGCCGCGGTATCTGACGATGACGCCGATGGCGTCGTCGTCCTCGGATCGAAGCCGAACGGCGACCCGGTAATCGCTCCAGTTCTCGTCGCCGGTCACGGCGTAGGTTCCGGGCTCGCGATACCGGTTGCCGACGAAGCCGTAGAGGTTGCTCACCTGCTCCAAGGTCCCATCGCGGGTGCGCCACATCGAGTGCCGGATCGTGTAGGGCGGTTCATCGACCACCCGCCAGTCGCCGACCGTCTCCTCGCCGGAGACGTACTCCGAATCGACCGGGTCGTCCGCCGTGAAGGCGTCCTTCAACAGCCGCCCGACGTCGGCGTCGTCGTTGGCCGACAGCGACGTGAACGTCGCGTCGTCCCCGTCCGTGAACACGCCCGCGGCGTCGCCCTCGAGGAACGTGTCTTCGACGCCGAAAAGCGGGACGTCGTCGACGCTCACCCAGAGGGTCGTGCTGTCCGCACGAACGCGAAGGGTGTATTCGGAAGCGCGTGTCCCGTCCTCGTCGGCACCGTTCTCATCGGCCTCGTCGGCACCGTCTCGATCCGGGAGCGGCACCTCCCGTACCGTCTCGGCGCCGTCGCCGTCTCGGCGTCGCAGCGACACACGTTCGTCGCCGGTGGAGAGCACCGCGGCGAGGTAATGGGTCTCATCGCGCACGCGGAACAGCAGTCCGGCGGTGGCCGACGATCCGAGCGCGACCGTCGTCTCCCAGACGGTCGGGGTCGTCCCCGCGGGGCGGACGAAACCGGTCCACCCCTCGGTCTCCGCCGACAGACCGTCCTCATCGATGAACCACTCCGCGTCCGGATCGCCGGCTGTGGCCCCCTCCGACGTGACGGCCGCGAGGCGCTCAAGGTCGACGGTTCGCTCCGCGCCGTCCACCGTTCGCTCCGCGCCGTCCACCGTCCTGACCGTCGTCCCCGACGTGGCATCGATCGTGGTGCGGTCGGCCATGCGGGCGGCCTGCCGTTCGAGCAGCTCGTACTCCTCGCCGCTGAGATCGAGGTCGGCCACGAGCTCGTCGTCGACGGTGGTGGCCTCCAGCGCCGTCAGCGGATCGTCCTCCGAAACCGACACGTCGATGTCGTACCGGTCGAACGTCTCGGACACGCGCGCCGCGAGCCCGGATATCCGGTCGTCGTCGATCGGTTCGACCTCGGTCAACTGCTCTTCGCTTTCCTCCTCCTCGAGTATCGGATCCTCGCGCCCCGGCACGAGCGGCTCGTCCCCGTCCCACTCGATCAGGTCCTGTGGGAACGGGATATCGGGCAGTTCGCCGGGTTCGGGGCCGGGGATCTGTCGATAGACGTCGCCCTCGAACGTCTCGGGGAACCGCTCCTCGAACCCGTCACCCATGGGGTCGGGCGCAAAGCCCCGACCACCGGGCAGCCGGCGTTCGAGGACGTACCCCTCCGGCGTTATCCGCCGGTCCAAGAGTACCTCCACGGAGCCGTCGGTCGACCCCGTCCCCCCGTCGTTTTCGCCCTCGAACCGGACCTCGGTAACCTTCGTCACCTCCGGCGGCTGTGGCGCTGACAGCGGCTCGGCCGCACAGCCGAGTTCTCCGGTGGTCCGGTCCCAATCTATCGGCTCCGGGGACCGGACGAGCAGGCCGACCGGCCCGTCGTCCGCCGTCAGCCACGTCGCATCGAGGCCGTCGACGGGTGGCGTCACCCCGGGCGCGAGCGCCTCCTCCACGGCGTCGTACGCCCGCGCCTCCATCCCCCCGGGTGGCTCCGGATCGTCCGCGGGCAGCGACGTTGCCGCCGCCGTCACGTCCGGCACGTCGTCGTCCCCGTCGAGCATCGCGGCGAGGGCCCCGCCATCGGCGGTCCACGCGGTGTCCGGAAAGCTGTGGAGCTGGTGGACGAAGTTCGAAAACCGCGACGTGGTGAACGGGAACCGGTAGGCGACGGGACTCGCACCGCCGGTTCGGAAGTCCTCGACGAACACCTCGGCGACGTCGATCCTCGGGACGTCCATCGCATGGATCCCGACCGTGCCCGCGGGAAGCGGCTCCGCCTCGATGACGGACATCGTCGGCTCGTCGTCGACGAAGACGTCGATCGTGCCGCCGATGACCTGCATCCGGATATCGGCGTCCATCCCCGCCTCGATCGACGGGGACGGCTCGGTCTTCAACGTCTCCGAGGCGTCCGCGTCGATCCGAATCAGCCGGTATTCGTCGTCGTCCGCGTCGATCTCGAACCGATAGCCGGTCCCAGCGTCGGGGTCATACCGTACCACCGCGCCGGCGACCCCCTCGGCCGCGTCCGTGAACCGGACGTTCGTGCGAAGCACGTAGTCGTCCCATGTAGTGGGGGCCGTCGATCCCGGAGCCGACTCGAGGGATATGGTCACGTCGACGGTTCCGTCACCGTCGTCGATCCGAAGGTGGCCGGTCGGAGCCACCCGCCACGTCCGGTCGTCGTCCGCGAGGTCGGGTACGCCGTCGAGCGTCACCGTCGCATCGTCGTCCTCGTCGACGGCCGTGATGACGTACGTCCCGTCCGCACGCCGTTTGTCGCCCCGGAACCGAACGGTGTCGCTTTCCGGGGTGATGTCGTCGAGGTCGCCCTCCTCAAGCGCTTCGAGCGTCACGACGGCCTCGTCGGCGTCTGTATCCTCGGAGACGACCGAGGCGCTTTCGCCCGACGCACCGTCGTGACCGACGTGTGTCACCATGGCTTCTCCGTCGCCGCCGCTCCAGCGGTCCCCGTCGGTATCGAACGGTTCCCGGATGAGCGCCGGGACGAGTCGCGCCTCGTAGGTCGTGTCCGGATCGAGCACGCATCGAGGGTCGTCGTCCGCGAGGACGTCCTCGTAGGGGAGCGTCTCCTCCTCGATGCCGCCGCAGGCCTCCGCGACGCGCGAGAGCCACGTCCGATCGTGGCGTTCGAGCGCGTGTGTCCCCGCCTTTGCCCACGGGTTTCGCGCCGTTCCGAGCCGTCCGTCGACGTCCCGAACCGGCCGGTCGTCCTCGTCGTACAGCTGCAATCGGAGGTCACGCCGCGCCATGGCGTACAGCGACTCCACGTATGCCTCGGCGAACCGGACGCCGACGTCGTAGCCGCGATACACCGGCCGGGGGACGCTCGGCCGTTCGCCGTCGGCGACGACGCTTTCCGGGACCGTGGACTCGACGTATCGTTCGAGCGTCCCGAACGCGTCCGAGCCACCCTCCTCCTGGTCGTCGGCCCCGAACGGCGGGCTCACGTCGGCGAGCGCCGGCGGGCCGGTGGTCTCGAAGTACGCCATTTCGGTCATCGTCCCGTCCCCGTCGGGCCAGCGGTGTTCGAACTCCGAAAGCGGCTCCCCGTCGATCCCCCGGGCCTCGGCGACGGTGTCGATCACGAGCCGATAGCGCTCGTTTGGTTCGAGCACGGTCGGCTCCTCGGACCAGCGCACGAGTTCATCGCGGACGTGAGCGGGACCCTCTACCCCGTCGGCACCCAGCGCATCGATCGGGACCGTCGCCTCACACACCTCGACGATGCCAAACGCCCCGGTCGAGCGGATCAGGACGTGGCTGATCCCCCCGTCCGCGGTGAACGTCACCGTCCGTCGCTCGAAGGGAGCCGACGTCGGCGGATCGACCTCGACCTCCCGGAAGGCCTCCTCCTCCACCGAGCCGGTGAGAAATTCGGGGGCCGACCGGATATCACGGGTATCGATCGGGGTGCTTCCCTTTCTCTCGCCCTCATACCCGAGCGCCGTCGCCGACAGGCGGGTGTTTCCTCGGCTGACGACGAGGGTCAGCTCGACCGACCGCCTGTATCCGTCGAGGCCAACGACGACTTCCGTCAGGTCCTCGGGATCGTGTTTCCTGTTCGGCCCGAGATAGCGCAGCGCCTCGATGAAACCCGCCTCGGTTTCGGCCGGGGATACCTCCGGGGGCGCGTCGAGTTCGTCGACCTCCCGGAGGAACTGCGGCCATCCGTCGTCCTCGTGGGTGATCCGCTCGCCGTCGAACTCCTCGCCCTCCAGCTCGCGGGTGAGTTCCTCGCCGATGGCGGTGCCCGCAAGCGGGAAACACCGCCCGTCGCCGTAGCAGGGATAGGAGCCGAGAAGCCGGTCGATCCCTTCCTCCCACGCGCCGCCCGTATCACGCCCGTAGTCGTACGGGTTGACCGACCAGAGGCGGAGCTTCGTGTTCGCGACCGGCGGGGTGCCGTCGTCGCTCGGCGCGCCGCCAGCGCCGATCCGGGTGTCGGGCAACGGTGCCCACGACCCGTAGACCGGTCCCTCGTCGACGTACGAATCTTCCGACTCGCTCCATCGCTGCAGCGACACGTCCTGAAGCAGATATCTGGCCTCGACGGGGCCGCCGTCCTCCGGGTCGCCGATGACCGTCCACGCGTCGCTCGTCGAGGCGTTCACGCCGACGTCGCCGTCGTCGACGACGCCCGTGGTGAAGGTGAGCTCCGGCCGGACGTCCGGGGGGACGCGCGGCGGATCAGCCGGACCCTTGTCGTCATCTTCCGGTGGCGACGGGAGGTCGCCGTCGTACCCGAGCAGCCGCTCGCCTCCCGCGTCCGCGGTGGCGTAGTCCGGTTCGAGCAGGGCCTCCGTGTACGCGCCGTCTCCGACCTCATCGACCTGTCCGGCGCGCGGCAACGGCCAGCGCGTCGTCACCCGCTCGTGTCCCAGCGCGACGCCCGAAAGCGGTGCCGGCACCTCCGGCGGTTCCGGGGTCGGGCCCCATTCGAGCGAGACGGTCGCTTCGGGATCCGGGAGTGGCCACGGCGTGCCCAGCTCGACGCTCACCTCTCCGTGGACGTGGAACGGATCGATCGCCTCCGCGGCGAGCGCGGCGCTCGCGGTGATCGAGGCGCCGATCCCGAACGCCGACAGTTCGATGGCGCCGTATAGCTCGACCGCCCCGGAGAAGTGGGTCGGCTGCCAGCTCACCAGCACGTGCCCCTCGATGAACGCCTCGAAATCGACCGCGAGCGGCCCGAAGGAGAAGTCCTCCCCGTAGCCGACGCGCGCGCCGGTCGCGACGCGGTCCGCGTTGAGCATGAAGTAGCCGTCCGCGGAGAAGACCAACAGCTCCGCACGAACCCGGTCGTCCTCGGGGTCGCGTCTTCCGAGGTTGAGATACCAGGCGCTCGGGTCCGTGAAGTCGTAGTACGCCTCAACTCCGGCCCGAATGTCGATCAAGGTGGTGTTCTCGGACGCCTTGGTGTATTGGGCGTCGATCCCGAAGGTCAGATCGCCGGCGTCGCCATCGAGCACCGCGAGCGTCCGCAGGCTCCCCTCCGAGTCGATCTCCTCCCCGGGTGAGAGTAAATCGGCACGTCCCTCCAACATGATCACGGGGCCGGGGAACGCGATCACCAGGAGGAGGTCGCTCGTGAGCGCGAAGCCGTTGTCCGAGCTCGTTCCGATATTGACCCCGGCGCCGAACCCGAAGCCGCCGCGTTTGGCAGCCCACTGATTGTTGAGGTCGTCGACGCCGGGCTCGTTGCCCGCGTGATACCAGCTCTCCTCTTTCTCGCCGCTCAACGCGTACCACTCCTTATCTCCACGGTCCGGCTCCATGTTGTGCGCGTAGAGCGCCCCCATCCCGTAGATTGAGAGTCCGGTCGAGAACAGCGGGATCCCGACCGGCAGCGAGGCGTCGATGGAGACACCGAGATACGTGAACCATTGTCCGCTCGCGTCCTTTTCCTCGCCGACGATGAGCGTCGCCGAGATCGAGGTGTCCAACGCGATCAGGTCGAGGTCGATGTCGCCGTAGTACTTCCCGTTCTCGCCGTCGTAGGCGACGGTCCCCTTGAACGCGAGGGTGTCCGGGATCGTGAACTCGATGCCGATCCCATCGAAGCTGACCGTCGGGTCGTTCTCGCCGCTCGGGTCCCACGCGACGCGGAGTCCGTCGGCCGATGCGCCGGCGGGGATCCCCTCGACGATGCTGATGGCCCCGCTGAACGCGAGGTAGCGCCAGCCGTCGTCGCGGGTCCCGACGGCGAACTTCGACACCTCGAGTTCGATCCCCTCGAGCTCCGTCGCGCCCTGATCCGGCACGTCGATCCAGCTGTCGTCGTAATCGACCGTTCCGTCGTCGTTGATCGTGAGGTCGTCCACCTCGACGTCGGGGAGATCGACCGCGTCGAAGAGCGGACGAACCGTCCCCGAGACGGAGAGTGCGAACGTCTCGGCACTGACGACGATTCCGAAGCCGTCGACGTCCAACGCGAACGCCTCCGCCACTTCGATCGTGACGAGATCGCCGGACGGCCCGTCGGTTGGCTCGTCGGCGTCGATGAGGTCGGTCAGTTCGACCGCGAGCCTGCCCTCCATATCGAAGCCGAGATCGACGGCAACGCGCTGGTCGACGTACGGCAAGAAGAGTTCACCCGAGACGGAACACGTCGAGAGCGCCGTCTGGACGAACTCGACCTGCACGGCGTCGATCCCGAACGAGAAGTCCCCGAGGGTCGCGGCCGCCTCGCCGGTGTATTCGTTGGTCGTGTCGTCGAACGTGAGATCGGCCGGCTCGTAGGCGATGACGCCGGAGAAGCCGCCGGAGCCGATAGTGGCTCCCTGTAGCGTGAGCTCCGCCGGGAGCGGCCACGACTCCGGGAACGAGACGCTCGCGTCGCCGATGAATAGGCCGACAAATCCCTCGTCGACGTATGCGTCGTCGAACTCGTCGTGGTCGGCGATCGCCGGGGACAGCTCCGTCGGCGAGACGTCGAGGACGATGTCGCTGGCCTCGATGAGGATCCCCGTTTTGGCGATCTCGGCCGGCGTCATGTCCACGCCCTCGAACCCCTCGATCCCGAACTCCCAGGTGTGATCGAGGGTGATGTCGACTTCGGTCGTGAACTCGACGTGATCGGCGCGGGTGCCGTCATCCGCCGGGGCGGGGCGCAACACCCCGTTGTCGACGCGGGCGGTGAGTTCGATCCCCTCGATGGCGAGTGCCCACTCGGTTTCGAGAACGAGCGAGACGTCGATCTCGGCGGTGGAAACCTCCGGCTCGCCGAGGAAGAACTCGACGCCGGCGCTTCCCGGAACCGAGAGGCTCGGGTAGCCGTCGATCACGAGGGTCGCGCTCGCGACGTCATCGGAGACGTCGGCGTCGTCGATGGCGACGTTTCCGAGAAACTCCGGCAACGTGTCCGCCGGCACGTCGGTCATATCCTGCAGCTGATCTTCGATCCATTCGTCCACCGGTTCGGCCGTCGTCTGTGTCGCTCCCATGATCACACCCCCTTCAGCTCAAGGTCATCGTTCATCCCGCCGGTCGCCCCCTTGACACGCAGGCGATAGTCGTACGTTCCATCCGGGTCCCGTCCCCTATCCGTGACCGCCGTGTCCCGGGTCCACGGCCCGATCGCTCGCCAGTCGGGGCCGTCGTCATCCGGTTCGTCGTCATCCGAGTCGTCTGGGCGGCGTTGCACCTGATACATCAGGTCGCCCGCGTCGCCCGCGGGTGTCCACGCGAGGGTCACGTCGCCATCGTCGTCGACGGCTGGATCCTCGGTCTCCCACGACGGCGTCTCCGGCGGCGATCGGTCGAACGCCTGCCCCGAGACGGGCGGCGTCGGCTTCGTGTGGATGCCGGCCTCGCTCACGGCGACGACCCGATAGTACGTCGTCGTGAACGGCTCCACGTCCGTCTCGACCCACAGGAGATGCGTGTCGTCCTCGGCGATGATCCCGTCCTCCTCGGGGACGACCGTCTCCGGCCCCGCCATCGAACGGAGGTCGTCGGCCGCCGCCGCGTCCTCCGTGCGATACACGAGGAGGTGATCGACGGCGGGGCCGGTCACGCCCTCGATCCGGAGCGTGATCATCCGGTCGCCGTCGACGTCCTCATCCGGGTGGCCCGCGCCGACGTCGACGATCCGCGGCGTCGGCGGGGGGACCACCGCGGGCGATTTCACCGGCATCGTCGGGTAGCTCATCGGGGTCCCGTCGTCCTCGCGGGCGTCGCTGCGGTTGCCGGCGTCGTCGACGGTGCCGACCCGGTAGAGATAGCAGTTCCGGGCGACGCCGTCGAAGTGATCGACCCACGCACACAGGTCGTCGTCGGGGTCGTACGCCGCGTCGCCGTCGGGGCCGACGCGGTCGTCGTGTTCGCTCGGGACGAGCGCCGAGTCGGTTCGCTGGGAGAAGGCGGTCTCGTTGCCGGGCAGCGCCGCGAGCGTCGCGAGGATCGCCGGCCGTAACGCCTCGGCGTCGGTGCCTTCGGTCGCCTCGCTTTCGGTTGCGTCATCCGTCGACGGATCGACCGCCTCGCGAAGGGCGCGGTAGTCCGCCATCGCGGCCGCCCTCGCGTCGGCCGCCGCCTCGTCGTCCTCCGCTTTATCGATCGTTTTGGCGTGCGCATCGAACGTTTGCAACGCTTCGACGATCGTGTCACGCTCGTCCGACCCGTCCGACCCGCGAAGCGCCGGCGGGAAGAACCGCTCGTCGTCGGCGTCGAGCGGAAGCCCGTCGCCCAGATCACCATCCTCATCCTCGGCGGCGACCCGACGTTCCAGGTCGGTCGCGAACAGCGTCTCATCCAGCGCGCGGAACACGTGATAGCCGTAGGCGTCGCCGCCGTCCAGCGGCTCCCACCTCACGGTGTACGCCGACTCGCCGTCGTAATCCGGGTGGGTGGCCCGCTCGAAGTCCACCTCGATCGTCGGCCCGCTCGGGGAATCCGGCGTCTCGCGATGAACGCGCGCGACGGTCGCGGTGCCGTCGACCGGGCTCTCGTTCCCCGACCCGTCGGATGCCGTGACGGTCACGTCCGCATACACCGTCGGGACCGAAAGCGACGGGGCGAACGCCTCGCCCTCGTCGCTCTCCGGCGCGGAAACGATCGTCTCATAGACGGTCGTTCCCGGGTCGATTCCTCCGAGCCCGTCCGTACCGATCGTCGCGTCCGCGTCGTCGAACCCGATCGTCCCGACCGGATCCCCCCACGCGCCCGGGTCGGTCCCGTCCGTCCAGAGCGGATGCGCGATCCGATATGGGAGATACGATCCGGGCGTCGTGGACTCGACCTGCCGATCGAGCACGAGCTCCGTCGGTCCCTCGACGCCTGCGACCTCGTAGGCCACGTCGTCGTCGACGGTTCTGAAGTTCCGCCCCTCGAGCGACTCGTTCCACTCGGTGCGGTGGCCCGTCACGACGGTTCCGGTGGTGCCATCGATCTCCGTCGTCTCGGCGGCGTCGACGGTGACGGTTCCCTCGGTGTACGCCGGCGGGACGACGAGCGAACACCGATCGCCCACCTCGGGCTCCGTGATCGAGACCTCGAGTGGGCCGACATCACCCGCCGGAAACATCGTCACGAACCCGTCGTCCGTGACGAGCGCATCCGCGACGGATTCGGCCTGCCCGCCGTCGGTGATGTTCTGTCCGCCGTCGGTGATGTTCTGTCCGCCGTCGGTGGCCGCACCGTTCCGCTCGATAGGTGGTCGAACCGTCAGTTCGATCCCGTCATCGACCGCGACTGCCGACTCGACCGGGAACGCCGCCGTGGCGACGACGAGTGTCGTCCCCGCGAACACCGCCGGCTCGGCGCCATCGAGGCCGACGTCGACGGTCACTTCGAAGCCGGTCGTTGTCGCGGTCACCCCGGTGATCTCGCCGACGTGCGTGTTTCGCCGTCCGGGCGCGACGTACACGTCGAACTCGGCGACGTCAGGCGCGATGTCGGCGTGTTCCTCCGGCCAGCACCACCGAACCCGGAGTCCGGTCTCCGACGGGTTCGCCGCCCGCCACGAACGGTAGGTCGCGTCCTGTCTGATGTCCGGGTTCGGTGGGATCTCGTCGGCGTCGAGACCCAGAAGGTCCTCGCTGTAAGCCGCCGGGTCGAGCGCGGCCGCCTCGATCGCTGTCGGCGGGGGCGGCGAACGGTCGCTCACCACCTCGATCGCCTGCTGTGCGTGTGGTGAATCGGCCGATTCGATCGGGTCGTTCGTCGACCACGTCGCGGGATCGCTCCGCTCGCTGAACCGGCCGAAGACGTCGACGCCGACCACTCGGTAACTGTACCAGCCGTCGGCCAGCCCGGTTTCGATTGCGTGCATGCGCTCGTCGGGCCAATCCTCGGGCGTCAGGGCCGGGGAATCGTCCGGGTTCGTCGCGAGGATCGGCATCGCCCCATCGAGGAACTCGTCGGCGGACGCCGCCGTGATCGGGTCGTACGCGTCGAGTTCCGCCGGCACGTCCGCCCCGTTATCTCCCTCCCACCGCCACAGGTGGTATTTGATGGGTGTCGCTGCCGCATCGCTCCTCGCGCCCTCGGAGTCGTCCGCCATCGCCCAGCGGAGGCCGACGGTGTTCTCGGTTTCCGCCGTCGCCGGTAGCGAAAAGACCCGTGGATCCGCCGGCGACGGGAGCGCCGATTCGTCACCCCCGCCGACGTCGAACGCCACGTACCAGTCGAGCCTCGGCGTCGTCATCGAGGAGACGAGCTCGTTGATCACCATCCCCGCACCGACGCCGGTCGAGGGGATCACCTCGCCGTGATCGGCGACGATCAGGTAATCATAGCTCCCGTTCGGGTCGACGGCGTCGTCGACCCAGTAGAGCCCGAGCGCCTGTGCCGCGGCGGGATCGGTCGCCGCCGTCAGCACGGTGTCGAGCGGGTTTTGAAGGGGGATCGATCCGTGGCTGCCGTCGGGCGCATCCGGATGGACCAGATATCCTCGCGGGAGCCCGTCACGGAGTCCCAGCGCGTCGTGTTCGAGTTGGAGGGTGCTCTGAGCCGGGTCGACGGACTCGATCCGGTGTGTCACCGACGAGAACGTGACACAGGCGACGGTGTCGCCGTAGTGCGGGCCGCTCACCGGTCGATCGAGCAGACAGATCTCGAAGGATGCCTCCGGGATGTCGTAGTGGGTGAGATCCACGATCCGATACAGCTCCCGTTCCGCCCCGATGCGGACGTGGTCGCCGATGAACGACTCGTCCAGCCCGGTTTCGGCGCCGAAGAGGAGTGGTCGACCGTGTACGGCCGCCATCCCCGAAACGGCCCCGGTCGCGAAGCGGATCCGGGAGCCAGCCATTTCGGACGCCCAGTCCACCCCCGCCCCGTAGATGGTCGACGGGTCACCGTTGCGATAGGCCACCCCGCCCGGGTCCTCGAATGCGGGCATCGTCCGGCTGCCCATTCCCCCGACCGGCGGACCGCCGCTCCCGCCGCCGCCGTTCCCGTCCACGAGGACCGACAGCGTATCGTGGAGCGCGGCGAACTCGTCGTTGCGAACCTCGTATGCCCGGTTGGCCCCGCTCTGTCCGCGATACGGCCGGTTGAGGACGAGGCGTGCGCCCCCCGCTGTGGCGGCGCCGATGGCTGCGATCCCGTAGGCGGTGTCGTCGCCGTGAACGTGGAGGTTCCTGCCGACCACGTTTGCATCGGACCGGAGACCCGGCGCGAAGACGTACGGCGACCCCGCTGTGACGGTCACCGTTCCGGGGCCCGGCTCCGGATCGGGGTCCGCCGTAAGCCGTGCGGGGT
Source organism: Halorubrum vacuolatum (assembly GCF_900188065.1). Classification (GTDB taxonomy): domain Archaea; phylum Halobacteriota; class Halobacteria; order Halobacteriales; family Haloferacaceae; genus Halorubrum; species Halorubrum vacuolatum. The sequence continues at coordinate 135,069 of NZ_FZNQ01000001.1, read as the reverse complement.
CACCGTACGCGATCCGATCGGTCGCGAGCCGGCGTGCCGCCTCGATGGTGGCGGGCGCGTCGTCGTCGCCGTAGTCGTCGTGTGCGACCGGCAGTCGGATCGGCGTCCGGTGGAGCAGTTGCCATCTCCCCCGCAGGTTCTCCGTCACCAGATACGCCGCGATCTCGGAGACGAAGACGGGATCGACTTTCGGATGGGCGCCGACACAGTCGATCGCGTCGATCCGATCCCCCGCGAGCGAGACCGTCCCGCCCTTCGTCGTCGCTTCGTCGACGACCCGCCCGTCGGTGAACGCCCGGACGGTGACGCTATCGCGGAGCACCTCGGTCCCGACCGAGACATCGACGCGGAAGGCCGGGTCGGGAACGTCGATCCGAAACGGCTCGACGCCGCTTATCGAGAGCCCGACGGCGTTCTGGTCGTCGGTGACGGTCTCGATGCGGGCGTGATCTTCGAACTCGAACCGATGTCCCTCGGACGTCTCGGCGGCCGCGAGCGGGTCTTCCGGGTCGTGATCGAGCGCCGCCGAGAGCAACGCGTCGGTGGCGCCGGGCTCTCGATGGCCCCGTCTCAACAGGTAGTATCCGCCGGGTGGGAACCCGTGGTGGGGTGGGAAGGCCCATCGAAGGTGAATGCCGTTCGCCAGGGATGGATATTCGGAACGTGGCTGTACCTCGCCGTCGACGCCGATCGATTGTAACGCAAGCCGTGACATTGGTGGTCCATGGGCGGCATCTCCGGTGGACAGACACCGGTTCACCGCCGCGGACCTATTACCTCACCTGCCGTTCGGAGAACACCGATTGTTGTTTACTTTACACTTTTTCATTTAATTGACTAACCACTTAATTCTATGGGCAACCGTCGAACCGACCCTGGGCCGTCGCTTCCGTATCCCCCCGCGACCTCCACACTTAAGCCTCGCTCGGCCAACCGGATCAGTGATGTTCGATCCCGAGGAACTGGCGCGGATCCGCGAGGCGCGTGCGTCGTGGAAGGAGGAGACCTACGCCCCCACCGTCGATCGGTTCGGGGAGCGTGCCGAGACGTTCACCACGGACACCGGCGGCCGGACCGTTTCCCCCCTGTATACGCCGGCGGACCTCGCCGATCACGACTACCGTGAGGACGTCGGCTTCCCGGGCGAGGAGCCCTACACGCGAGGCGTCTACTCGACGATGCACCGCGGGCGACTCTGGACGATGCGGCAGTACGCGGGGATGGGGACCGCAAGGGAGACGAACGAGCGGTTTCAGTATCTGATCGATCAGGGCTCCTCGGGGCTCTCGATGGCGTTCGACCTCCCCACCCAGATGGGCTATGACTCCGACGCCCCGATGGCCGAGGGCGAGGTGGGACGCTCGGGCGTCGCCATCGACACGCTCGACGACTTCGAGACGGTCTTCGACGGGATTCCGCTCGATTCCGTCTCGACGTCGATGACGATCAACGCGCCCGCCGCCGTGTTGCTCGCGATGTACGTCGCCATGGGCGACGAACAGGGCGTCGACCGCGAGGAGTTGCGCGGGACGATCCAGAACGATATTATGAAAGAGTACATCGCCCGCAACCTCTACATCTACCCGCCGGAGCCGTCGATGCGGCTCATCACCGACATCTTCGCGTTCTGTGCGGCCGAGGTACCCAGCTTCAACACGATCTCCATCTCGGGGTATCACATCCGTGAGGCGGGTTCGACGGCGGCTCAGGAGGTCGCGTTCACGCTCGCGAACGGGATCGAATACGTCGAAGCGGCCCTCGACGCCGGCCTCGACGTCGACGCCTTCGCTCCACAGCTCTCCTTCTTTTTCAATGCACACAACAACATCCTGGAGGAGGCGGCGAAGTTCCGTGCGGCCCGGCGGATGTGGGCACAGATTATGGACGAACGGTTCGACGCCGGGAACCCCAAATCGAAACAGCTCAAGTTCCACACCCAGACCGGGGGCTCGACGCTCACGGCCCAACAGATCGAAAACAACGTCGTTCGGGTCGCCTATCAGGCGCTCGCGGCGGTCCTCGGCGGCACCCAGAGCCTCCACACCAACGGCAAGGACGAGGCGCTCGCGTTACCCACCGAGCAGTCCGTTCGTACCGCGTTGCGCACCCAGCAGATCCTCGCCCACGAGTCGGGTGCGGCGGACACGATGGACCCGCTCGCGGGCTCGTATTACGTCGAGAGCCTCACGGACGACATCGAGGCGGAGGCGTTCGAGATCATCGAGGAGATCGACCGCCGCGACGGGGCGTTGGCGGCCGTCGAGAGTCAGTGGGTCCAACGGCAGATACAGGACGTCGCCTTCGAACGCCAGCGCGAGATCGAAGCGGGTGAGCGGATCATCGTCGGCGTCAACGAGCACACCGTCGATGAGGAACCGGCGATGGACATAGAGGAGGTAGATCCCGCACAGGAGGCCGCCCAGCGCGACCGACTAGCCGCCGTCAAAGCCGACCGGGATAGCGAGGCGGTGGACGCCGCCCTCGCGGCGATCCGTTCGGCCGCGACCGGCGACGAGAACCTCCTTCCACCGATCATCGAGGCCGTCAAGGCGTACGCGACGGTACAGGAGATCTGTGACGTCCTCCGGGAGGAGTTCGGCGAATATACGCCGAACCGGTGAGATCGGCGGGAGCTGTCTCCCTCTACTCTTCCTTCGATCGCCTCGGCAACAGCTGTCCCCACAGTATCTTCGACGGGATCTCGACCGTGATCGGCTCCTCAACGACGATCTGACATGAGAGCCGGGGATAGCCGAACCGGGCCGCCGCGGTGTCGTGAAACCGTGTCGGCTCGGGTGGCGGATCGACGCGCACCCCGCAGGTTCCACAGAGGCCGTTGCCGCCGCAGTTGAGCCGGCTCGAAAGCGTGCCGTACACCTCGAAGCCGCCCGCGACCAGCGCGTCGCGGAGGACCGTTCCGGGCGCAACCGTGAGTGTCGTCTCCAGTCCATCCTGGTCGCGGACACGGACGGGAATCGTCTCGTCGGACATGCGGTCGGTGATCCCTCGTGTTTAGGGTTCGCCGCCGAAGGCGCTCGGCTCCTCCCAGGAGTCGCGTCCGGAGACGGTGCGCTGGGGGAACGGGATGGTGATATCCTCCGCGTCGAACCGCTTCTTGACGGCCGCGATGTACTCCGCACGCGTCCGCATGAAGTCCGAGCGTGACGGGTTCGCGATCCACACGCGCGACTGGAGCCCGACGTAGGAGTCGGCCAGCTCGTTAAACCGAACCGACGGGGCGGGCTCTTCGAGGATCGCCTCGTGTTTTTCAGCCTCATCGATGATGATCTCCGTGGCGTGGTCGACGTCGTCCTCGTAATCGATCCCGAAGACGACGCGTAGCCGGAGCGTGTCCTTCGCGACCGGGTTCTTCACCACGCCGGCCGTGAGCGTGTGGTTCGGGACGGTGAGCAGTTCGTTATCGAAGGTGCGCACGCGCGTCACCCGGAACGAGATGTCCTCAACGACGCCGACGTTGTCGTCCCACTCGATCCAGTCGCCAATTTTGAACGGCTTGTCGGTGTAAATGAAGATCCCCGCGACGAAGTTGCGGATCACGTCCTGTAACGCGAAACCGACCGCGAGTGTCGCGGCCGCCGCGATGGTCGCGAGCGAGCGGAGGAAGTCGTCGTAGCCGGCCGCCCCGAACGCGACGGTCAGCCCGGCGAAGAGGACGAGGAACGTGGCTATCTTGTTGAGCGGGCGGCGTGCGTGCTCCTCCAACCCCTGTCGTTCGAGCAGCCGTTCGATGAGCGGGTTGAAGACGCTCTTGTTGAGGACATACACCGCAGTTAAGACGACGATGAACGTCGCCGCCGAGACGACGAGCCCGGCGGCGTCGCCGAGGAACGGCGCGAGGACGTTCTCGGCCGCGGCGATCTGTCCGGGACCCCCACCGCCGAGCATCAGTGGAACACCGCCGTGTTCCCGCGCGTCTCGATCAGGTCCGCCCCGACGGCCTCACCCAGTTCGGCGGCGAGTTCGTCGGTCGTGGTCCCCCCACGGGCCGCCCTGAGGAATTTCACTTTGACTAGCTTCCGGTCCTGTAGTTGATCTTTGAGCTCCTCGGTGACCGCCTCGATGCCGCCTTTCCCGACCCAGACCGTGACGTCGAGGTCGTGTGCCTCCTTGCGGAGTTGCTGGTCGCTCATACCCCGTGGAACGGCCCCGGCACATTGAACCTTGAGATTCGCGGCGAGGATGGCCGGGTCGTGGTGACGCCGTTTCCGAACCACGTGGACGACCGATCCGGAGACCGTCCCCTGGTAATGCATCCGTCAAAAACGGTTATCGATCGAGTTGGTTCGATGGGTGTTCGATCAAAAGCCGACTTAACCGTGGGATCGACACCCGTGTTTATAAATGTCGGATACAATGTGCTCGTGGTGTGCGGGCAGTCCTCACACAAAGTTTAATCAAAGCCGGTGATATACTCCTCATATGGACTCCGACAGCTCCATTGACGTGCGTATTGCCGGTCAGCCGACCATCCAGCTCGGCGCCCGCTTTACATTCGGCAATACGTCCAAATTTACAGGGGCTCGTCGGACTCGGTGGTCCGACTCCGCACGCCGCCTCCACGGCTATCGTGGGTCGCCCGCCTCCCGCCGCTTACCCGTTGGTCAGGGTCAAAGACGGTAGATGAGCGTCTCACGACATCCGATCGCGCTTCGCCTCGAGCAACGCGTCGGCGGCGCGACGAAGCTCCTCGCGACCGTCATGGCGCTGCCGCTCATCGACGGCATCTTCCCCGCGCTCGTCGTCGCCGGCGTCCTCGCGACGCCGACCGGCGTGGTCGAGACCGGGATCCTCATCTTCGGCGGTTCCGCCACGATGGCGGTCATCCTCGCGGAGATGGACGGCACCCGAAAGGAGATGATGACCTCCGTGTTGCTCATCGGGGCGGTGATCATCCCGGTGGCGGCCGTCGAGGCCGCGCTCGCGCCGACGCTTGAGGGCTTTTTGAACCTCGAGATCTTCGAGCGCTTCGCCGGGCTCGTCATCCTCGCCATCGCCGCGAAGACGGCGAGTTCGGAGTTCGGCAAGTACCTTCCGAGCCCCGCGGTCATCATCGGTCTGGGACTCATCGCGAGCTTCGATCCCTCGGGTCTCTCGCTGCAGACCTCGACGGAGTACGTCGTCCCGGGTACCGCCGCCGCGAGCATCGGCGTCGGCTTCGCGCTCGCCGTGGCTGCGTTCTCGCCGCAGCTGAAGGGCCGCGTCGACATCGACCGCTTCCGGTTCGGCTCGGCGGTCGCGCTCGGCGTCCTCGCGCTTCCGATCCTCCTGCGCCCCGTCGGCGTCATGCAGACGGAAGCGCCCATCGCGCTCGCCGTGCTCGCGGTCACCGCGCTGTTCGCGTATGACCCCGATCCCGAGGGGATCGGCGCCCCCGGCGACGCGGACGACGATGACGATGACTCCGACGACGACCTCGCCGGCGACGTGGCGACCGACGAGATCCGCGAGGACATCGAATCCGGATCGAATGTGCCCGCTTCGGCCGTCCAGTCCCGCGATGTGCCCGCGGACACGCCGGCTTCGGCACGTCCTGACGTGTCGGCTACGGCGGCGGGTGACGGTGGGACCGCTGCAGCGAGCGGGGACGAGGCGTCCGATGGAAGCGAAAGCGAGATCTCGGACGACGACGAGGGGGCGGACGACGACCGGCGTGACCCGTTCGATGACGGCGACTCGCGTGCGCCGTGGTTGTGATCGGCGCGGCCGTGGAGCCGTGTCGCTTTAGGCCCTCTCGCCCCTTCGGCAAGTATGTCAAATCGCGTCGTGCAGGGACGGATGGTGACGCCGGGAACGCTCGCGGAGCTGATCGAGGGATCCCCGGTTCTCGAAACGGAGGACATCACCGATGCGGATCGCCCGTGTCCGGAGTGTGACGGCGACGTCATCGAAGTCGGCTACATGCCGAGCGTGACCGAGTTCGTGACGGGATATAAATGCCAAGACTGCGATTGGAGCGACGACGATCGGGAGTGACCTCGTCGCGGGGACGAGGGGGCGCCCCCGTCGTGGCGCTCACGTCCGTCGATCGCCCCGGATCGAAACCCCTTTAGTGGTGTTTGCGTTAGGTTCGCCCGCAGACAGCGGGGCTGTGGCCAAGCCAGGCATGGCGACTGACTCCAGAGGCCACGCCCGGGACGACACTCCAGACTGATATACCGAGCGGGCGACTGATCATCGCTCGTGTTGACGACCCTCTGGAGTTCCGAGGCGTACCGGAGATATCAGTCGATCGGGGGTTCAAATCCCTCCGGCCCCATTTTTCCGTCGCGAGCAACCCCGCGAGCGACGGAACTGTGCTGAGGAGGGATTTGAATCAGGGAGCGCCAGCGACCGTTATTGATCGCTGACAACATCTGTACAACCTTCGAAGCGACCACAAGCCAACAGTCGCTACTAACCTCCGAGCCCAACGCGGAAAGCACGCTGATGAAGCCGCGATATGCGAGAAAAGCTGCCAAGGCAGGCAACGGCTCGAAAAAGCATTTCGTTGCAACGATGAGATTCTTTAGCTTTACACACGATGCGTATTTTTTGTACTCTAGTCAAAACTCAACTGAGGTAATAAAAAATAGACTCCTCGACGAACGTTACTCGTCGACGAGTTCTGAGACGGTCTCCTCGATCGATTCAATCGAGTTGACCTGTTGTTCGTTTGCGGCAGCCACACTCTGAACTTCGGCAGCAACCGACTCTGATTCTTCAACCAACTCGTTGATCATCGAAGCGACCTCCTCGGTCGATGCGGCCTGGTCATCTGTAGCGTCCGAGACCTCTCGAATCCCGTCAGAAGCCTCCTGAACCGCCGTTTCTATCTCTTCGAGCGTGTTCATTGCGGCCTCAACCTGTTCGATTCCATCGTCGACCTCCCGAGTTGTCTCTGCAAGACTATGGACAGTCTCATCGGCTTCGCCTTTGATCGCCTCGATCAGCCGCTCGATCTCGGTCGCGTGATCCTGTGACTCGCCGGCAAGCGATTTGACTTCGTCAGCAACGACCGCGAAACCGGAGCCAGCTTCGCCAGCACGAGCGGCCTCGATAGAGGCGTTAAGCGCCAGAATGTTTGTCTGGTCAGCGATATCGTTGATTACCTCAACGATTGCATCGATCTTTTCCAGCCGACTATGCAAGCCGTCGACATCTTCGGTGACCTCCTCGATCGATGAGTCGATCCGACCCATGCCCTCAACCGCGTCGGTTGCAGCCTCGCCACCTTCTTCGGCGAGCGTTTCAGCTTTTTCACTCATCATCGAGACCTCCTCGGCTGTCGAGGCGATCTCTTCGACAGTAGCCGACATGTCTTCAGTCTCGGCAGCAACCTCTTTCATTGATTCTGATGAGTTGTGAGCATGGTCAGCGATTCCTTCGGCACTCTGGGATAGGTCATCGGCTGTTTTCCGAGCTTCTTCGACGCCTGATTCGACTTCAACAGCGACTGCTTTTTGCCGTTCGAGTTCAGCTTCGATCTGTTCTTGTTTTTCCCACTGGTTGCAGTAGTTCGTTACGAACGACATGAGGGTATCAACCAGATCGTGCTCTTCGTTAAGCCACGGCCCGTCGTCTTCTTCAGGTCGTGGCTCAGTGTAGACGATCTCGATGACAATTTCGGTGCCGCTGTCTGTCCGCGTCGAATGTCGCATCGGATCGGCAGTCGACTCGTAGCTATGGGAGGTTGCTTCGGCCTCGCCAACGACAATCTTTGCCTCCGTTACTTTGGGGTACTGGAACCACTGTGGGAGTTCGGCAGCGTACGTCTTGATCAGTTTTTCAACCGGTTCATTGAGCTTCCCGAACAGTTCGTTCGCTCTTGTGATCGCCCTCAACTCTTTGGTTCGTTCTTGAAGTTCGACCTGTGCTTCGGTGGCGGACAACTGTCGGTACTCTTCAGCAAGCTCGAAGTATTCCGATGGTAGACCACTGTCGGGTGGTTGGTCGGCCAGTCCGTCGGTTGAGCTTGGCTGGAGTGGTTGCGAGTCCGGTGTCCGTTCGGACGTGGAACTATCACTCCATTCAACCGACTGACTCTCGGGGGTAGTCGGCTGGAGCGTCTCCTCTACGGACGCATTTTTTTGATCGCTCGATGCTGTCGCTTCAGTATTACTACTTGTGCCGATGAGTAGTCGGTTGAATAACCCCTCCATATGTGAAAAATATACAACCATAGCATCAACCTACCCACCCAATTATCGGGAGGGATAATATTATAATGGTCCCTAATATCAAAATATCTGATATTGGAAATAGCGTGTGGAAACTCAGAGTTGAATACGGACTACCTTGCCGTAATCGCAGAGAAAACCCAGACAATACATTCATCATCAGCTTTCAGAATGCTGATAACGTTATCACCGTCAGTAGTTGCAGCCTCGTCGACCATTTCTGGAATTATCCACGAAGTCGTCGCTGTATCAGCCGAATAAATAGGCTCGCTGGCCCATTGAACATCGAAACACCTCCTGGATCGCGACGTTCCCCTCGAAGATGACCACCGCCCGAGGTAGTTTTTATACCAACGACACCCCAAACGCCGATCCAGCCACGAGCACGACCGTCCACGCGGCGATCCCAACGGTCATCCACCCCGCGATCGCCCTACCCCGGCTGCCGGCGGCGAGCGCGAGCAACGCGGCGAGGTGGACGCCGGTCAGGACGGGCGCGGCGAGCGCCAGGCCGGGGAGGCCGTATCGATCCCAGATCCGGCGCGCCCACTTCCGGCGACGACTCGTCGATTCGCCATCCTCCTCGTCTTCGGCGCGTGACCGTCGACGCTCCCACCACCCGCTGACCCGACGGTAGCCGAGCAACAGCACGAGGACGGACCCGGCGTTGCCGACGAAGGCGACGACCCCGACGCCCACGGGGTCCAACCCGACGCCGATGGCGATCGGGATCACGACGAGAATCTCGACCCACGGGAACGCGGCGAACAGGAAGACCAACCCGTACTGGAGTAGGCCGCCGGCATCCGTGAGGGCCGCGCCGATGTCGATAAAAAGCGGGAGCGCGCTTGGAGGGACCATACCTCTTTGCGGTTCGTGTCGGGCATAGACGTTCCGTCATCGACCGCGATCGGCCCCGCCAGTTCGCTCGGTGGCCGCGCGATCATCGTCCGTGTCACATCGGCGTCTTTCGGTTCGCGGCCGCGAACTGTTACCGATTATCATTCCCAGGCATCTCCGGCCGATCCCGTCGGTGTCCGTCGGTTTCCCGGCGAATGAATACGGCGAACGCGCGTTTCACGGCCGTGAAACGGCGGTTCGAGGCGGCGAAATCCCCGATGTGTTTTATTCACCCCCGCAAAGTAGGGGGTGATACCGTGTCCCCGATTCCGTCATGGATCGACGAACGGATCGATCGGAACCTCGAACACGCGCTCACACAGGAGCACGTCGTCGAGACGATGCTCGAATCCGACCGCCCGTTCTTCTCGATCCGGCAGTTGCACGCACGCGTCAAACCCGACGTCAGTCGGGCGACGGTTCGCAACCGACTTCGGGAGCTCCAGGAGATCGACGTCGTCGCGACGGAGACGTATCCCGACTCGATCACGCTGTATTACATCAACCACCCGGAGTCGGAATGGCCGCTCTCACCCGAGGGCAAGCGTGCGCTGCACGCTGACACCCCGCTGGATCGGCTCTCCACCCGCGGATTCATCACCCTCTCGGACACGGCCGGAATCCGCACCCTCGTGCTCGCTGGCTTCCAGTCGAGCCTCGTACTGTTCGCGCTCGGCGGCGTCCTCACGGTCACCGGTGCCGACATACAGGGTACACACAGCGACATCGTGCTCTGGGACACCGCGTTCGACCTGTTGCTCGTGAGCCTGCTGTTGCTGCTCGCCGAACGGACGGCCCGCTGGGTTCGCGAAAAGTACGGCCCGCTGAACCTCCTTCCGTCGAGTAATCGAACCCGAACTGACGACGGATAAGCAAACACCCACGCCTTCCACACCATTCATGACTTCCACATCACCCGCATCCGGACCCGAACTGCTTGCAGAACGCTCGCTCGGTGGCATCCTCGTCCACCTCCTTGGACTGCTCACCGGCTTCCTGGGACCGATCCTCGTCTACGCCGTCTCGGACCACGAGTACACGCGCGAGAACGCTCGACATGCCCTGAACTGGCATCTGACCCTCTTCGGACTCTCCATCGTCGCTATCGGGACGTTCTTTTTAGGGGCTGACGAGCTCACCGTCGGCGGGGAGCCGACGGAGGTGTCCCTGCTTCCCGCGCCGCTCGATACCGTGTTTGCGGCCGTCGGCATCCTGCTCGTGGTCCTGTTGATGCTCGCTATCCTCCTCACCTTCGTGTACGTTCTCGTCGCGACGGTGAAGGCGATCTTCGGATCGGTCTGGACCTATCCCGGCTCGATAGACGTGCTCGGTCGGATCCGATGAGACAACAGCATGGGTAACGAACAACCCACGGACCGGATGACGACGGAGGACGGTCCGACCCTCCTCGAAGAGCGCTCGATCGGTGGGATCCTCGTCCACTTCATCGCGATCCCGACCGGCGTCGTTGGGGCCGGACTCGTGTATCTCCTCGCGACGAACGCGTTCACGAAACGGAACGCACGCAACGCGCTCGACTGGCACCTCACGGTGTTGGCGCTGACCGTCGTTACGTTCGGATCGGTGTTTACCTATGGCGAACTCACGGGACAGGGTGCTACCGATGTCGACGCCCTGCCGACGATCGTTTCCGTTCAGTCATCCGTCGAGGCGGCTGCCGGTCTTGTCGTTTCCGTGCTGCTCACCGTTTGGTTCGGCGTCACCTTCCTCACGTTCGTCGTCGGCTTCATCGCCATGCTGAAAGCGACGTTCGGCACGGCGTGGCGCTATCCCCTGTCGCCGACGCTCGTCGATCGCTACGGCGGTCGTCTCGATGGCACCGATCGGTGGCCACTCGTCATCATCGGGTACGTCCTCGCGTTCCCCGTCGTCATGTCGGGCGTGTTCCTCGGCCCCTTCGGGGGTCCCGGGTTCTTTTTTATTACCTTCGGGCTCCTCGGACTGATCCTGGTCGGCGTGCCACTAACCGCCGTCGCGATCTATCGTCACGGTGAACGGGATCGATCTCCGACCGCCGACTGGCAGCCGCACGTGATCGCGTATCTCGGTGTTCCGATCCTCGTCGCGGCCGTCAGCCGTGAGCTTTCCCGGAGCTTCACCGACTCGATCAATCCAGGGGGCGACGCGATGTACGTGTTCCTCGCCGCATTGTGGATCGCCGCGACCGTCTATGTGGGTCGGTGGCGGATGGTCGAGAGGCAAACCGCCTGACGGGACTATGGGCGTCCGGGTCCGATGTTTAAAAAGATGGGGCGAGAAGCACGAGTGATGCCCTCCACGAGTGAATCGACGACGGCGGCGGATCCACGGTTGGCCGTCCGTCCGATCGTTCGTCGATACCATCGCCTCGAACGCGTCGCGAACTGGCTTCTCGCGCTTTCGGTTGCCGGCATCGCCATCCTCGCAATCCTCTCGTTACCGTTTCTCGTCGGCGTCGCCGCCGCGCTCGGCGTCTTTCTTCTCGTGCGACTTCCGATCGCCCGTCGACGAGGGACCACGAGGCTTGAAACCGAAACGGACTCCGACGGTGTGCGTGCGGCGTTCGAGGGCCCGCTTTCCCCACCACTCGTTCTTCAGTGGGGGTTCCTCGACGCCAACGACGTGACCGTTGCGGACGGCGTCGTCAGGTATGAGGTGGCGTATCTCTTCGGACTCCGATCGGTGACGATGCGGGTCGAGACCGCTGAGCCGTCCGCACCGGTGTCAGGATCGACTGACTCGACCGATGTCGATGAACTGGACCTTCTGGTCACCATCGGCGACACTCGCTGGGCGACGTATACGGTGACGATCGGCACCGCCGGCGATCGGACCGTCGTCGACATCGCGTGGCGGACGGAGCGCCGCGTCGACGTTCGATACGTCATCCAGGGATTCATCGGCCGTCGGTACTACCCGGCTGCGCTCGACGCACTTGGCTACCGGATGGTGACCCGAGTGGGATCGTGGAAGTGGTGATATCCGGTCGCTTGCCCGGTCGTAAGCAGACGACGATCACCTGCGTTCAGGGCTTCCGATCGAACGTGTCGAGAACCGGATCCGGATCGTCGAGGTGGGGTAGTCGAAGGGTCCGGTCCTGCAACATGATGATCACGGTGGCCGTGTCGAGCCATCCGTCGACCCACCCCTGTTCGACGCGCAGGTCGAGTTCGTCCCACGACTCGACCCGCCACAGCGGCGTTCGAAAGCGGCGATCGTATGCGACGATGGCATCCCCATCGGTTCGATACTCGATCCATCCGTATCGAAGCCAGTAGTCTATCTGGCCGAGGGCGATCATCACCGATACGCCCGTAATCCCGATGGATAGCGCGATGTTCCAGGCACGGCCGACCGCGAACAACGCCGCCACAGCGAGGAAGAACATCCCGACGAACACCGCGCTAGGATGTCGTCGGAGATTGGTGACACCCCCCGCGATCCGTCCGGAAAGCGTCGGTCGGAGGTGAACGGGGTCGGTTGCCAGCGACGTCTCGATCCGTTTGACCTCCGGGGGTTCATATAAAAACCCGAGATCGAGCGCCTGTGACTCGTCGAACGCTTCGAGCCGATCGCGATAGACGCTCACGAGATCGATGGACAGCTTCAACATGATGACCCCAACGAGGAGGAGGCTGCCCGTCACGGTCGGATCGACGGCGTGTATCGGCTCGTCAGTTTCCACGGCGGGATCCACGATTGCCGCGACGGTCAACGCCGCCATCGCCCCAAGGATCAAGGTGCCAACCCGAATGAACGGCCCCTGTATCGCCGTCTGTGCGCTGTGCTTGCGATACTCCCCACGATGAACATACGTCACCCCGGTTCTCACCCCCTCACTAACGAAGATCCCGGCCGCGGAGACGACGACCCCGAGAAAGATGCCGTCATCGACCGACTCCAACCCGACGAACCCGACCGTCATCACGCCCGCGAAGAACCAGAACACCGCGAGCACGGGGATGGCGATCACGACGACCGGGAGCGACGAGAGCCGGATCGACAACGCGGTGAACGGGAGTGGGATCGCGACGTGCTTCCGACCGAGCGGACCCAATATGAGCGGGTCGTTCTCGAACTCCGACGGCCGTCCGGCGACGGTCGCACGGACCAGTGCCCAGACACACACCACTCCCAGTTCGAGCCAGTACAACGTGAGCAGCGCGGCGACGTTCCACCCGAACCCGACGACGCCGACGAGCGGGAGGAGGTTCACGAATCCGACGGTAAGCGCCTCGAACCGGGGGAGTGACTCCGGCATCTCGGGGAGGAACGCGGGGACGCTCACACGAGCGTCTACGGGCGTCTTGTTATATGATTTTATGACTCGAAGACTCAGTAGGTTCTACGAGATGCACCGTCGGTTCGTCTATGCCATCCGTGGGATCGCTGCAGGCATGGCCATGCTCTCGTTCGTGCTTGCCTTTTTGCTCTTTCAGATGCGCGTCTTGTCGACGACATGGCTCCTTTTGTTGCTCGTCGTGGGCGTGGTTGGGACGGTCGTCTCACTGGGGCCGATGAGCCTCGGCCACCGGTTCAGCGGGGACGGGAACGAGTCGGTGAACGAACCGGATCGGGACGCTGGGGGCTGGTGGCTTGCCGCCGTGGCCTCGCTCCTTGAGGAGCGATGGAACACGTGGTCCGACCTCGTACTCGTCCTCGGATTCGGCAGCATCGGCGTCGGTTCGTTCGTCGCGCTCGCGGTCCATCCGGGTGACGATCCGCCGTTTGGTTTGGTCATCATCGGTTTCTTTTGTCTCACGTGTGCACTCGTCGGGCTCGCGTTCGTCGGCGAGAACGACTGAGCACGTCGCATCCGATACCCCGATACTCTCAGTGGTGCGGGACGTTCGGCAGGGAGTACCCTGCAGAGCCAAATCGATCTACGGTCACCGATCGGCCGGATCGGCCGTCCGCTCGGGGTACGCTTGCACCCAGACACCTCGGAGGAGCAACCCGACGAACGGGATGCCGAACACGCCGTAGACGAGCCCGGCGAAGAGCACCTCTCCGGCGGTGACCCATGGGCCGATCACGAGGAGGAGGGTCCCCACACCGAACACGGCGAGGCTCCCGATCACGACGGCGATCGGTCGTCGATCGATCGGGTCGAGATCGGTCGACACGGCGGGTAACTCGAATCGCTCGATCAGGTCGTCGCCGTGAGCGGTCGGCCCGAGATATCGCCGTCGCTCCTCGTCGCCCCAGCCGGTCGTCACTGCGACTGTTCGGGTATCACACAGCCGGTCCGCGAACCGATCCGGGACGACCTGTACGTCACGGATGACGGACCGTTTCGTCGCCCACTGCGGCTCAGAGACGAGGGTGTCGTAGGCGACGAGCCGGTCCCCGTAGCGGCGATACTCCAGCCAGCCGTACTGGAGGACACCCATGAGGACGCGCATCGCGAGCGTCAACAAAAATGCGGCGGCGACGAGAACGCTAACGGCGGCCACGGCGACCGTGGTTCCTTCGCCGCCGAGCACGGCGATCATGATGAACCAGAGGACGATGAACGGCCCCACGGCGAAGGGAGCGAACCGTCCGACGACGTCGAACAGCGTGGTATAGTACACCGCACGACGATCGGTCGGGATCGTCGCTTCCGGCGGATCCTCCGGGATGTCGATCGGCTCCCGCGCATCCGCCGCCGACTCCGGGCCGGCGAGCCAGCCAGTGAGTCGACCGCCGCCATCCGACGCGGCACGATAGGCCGACCACTCGATGAGCAGCTTGACCATGACGAGGACGACTAACACCCCCTCAACGCCGAACGCCTCGATCCCCGGGGTGGCCATCAACACGAACGCGAGGAAGAACGTCTGTCTCGCGGGCGTCTCGATGACCGCGTACGGAGACGACGTCTCGTACTCCTTCTGTAGATAGTCGCGCCACGTCTCGACTGACTGGCCGATCACGAGCGCGAGGGCGCTCACGAACACCTCCGGACGCATGAGGGCGTCACCGGCGGACACGATGCCCGCGAGGACGGCGCCGATCACGATCAGAAACCACGCCGAGCCGTTGATCACGGCGGCTGCGAACGGGAGGTTTCGTGGATACACGGGTGGGAGCCAGCGGACGAGGTCGATCGAGCCCCGATGGTCAGTCACGGGATGTGAGACGCTGAGCGTCCCGGACTCGTCGTGATCGGCCCGCGGCGGCCGTTTCGCGAAGAGCGCTTTCACCCCCGCGAGCGGAAGCGTGAACAGCAGTTCGAGCGCGTAGATGACGACGAGCGTCGCCGGATCCCAGCCGAACCACAGCACGCCGAAAAGCGGCAGCAGGTTCGCCCCGAAGACCGCCGCCGGTCCGAGGCGTGAGCGGGGGCGACCGCGGACGACCGAGGAGGGCATACCGATCGGTTCAGGTCCGATCCCAAAAACGTATCCAGTCTTCGCTATGCCACCGGTTCATCGCATCCCTCAGCGGCGCATCGGCTGCCGCTTTCGGTACGTCAGGGTCCGCCAGAGCCACTCGACCGGGCCGAACCGGAACCGGTCGAGCCACCACACCGAAAGCGGGATCTGGATCGCCCAGATCGCCACGACCACCCCGAGCAGCTCGACACGGTTCAGCTGGCCGAAGAGGCCGAGCCCGTATCCGTAGAAGATCGTCGTCGCGATGACCGTCTGGAGCAGGTAGTTCGTGAACGCCGTGCGACCGACGGCGCTCAAGGCGTGGACGACCCGTCCGTCCTTCGCCCGCCGGCAGAGCAGCATGATCCCGCCGATGTAGCCGGCCGCGAGCACCGGCGCACCCCAATAGTTGAACTGGAACGCGAGCGTGAGCACCGGGATCGTCTCCCAGGCGAACACCTCCCGGAGCCACACCCCACCGAGGATGAGCGGCAGGCCGATTCCGACGCCGCCGGCGAAGAGACGGGTATAAAACCGGGCGCTTCGCGCGTTCGAGAGGACTCCCCATTTATAAAGGGCCATTCCCATCAGCATCATCCCGCCGAGCGTCCAGAAGAGTTCCGAGAGAAACCCCAGCGTGTGGTATTCGAGGAGGATCGGGATCCGATGGGCTACCTGATCCAGCCAGCCGCTCTGGTAGATCTCGATCTCCCGGGCGGGATCGAAGTCCGCACCGAACGCGCCGAGCAGCTCCTCCTCGAGTTGTGCCTGCCCGTCGGCCGGGAGCGTGAAGTACCCCACCGCCAACAGCAGATAGAGCAGCGAGGGGATCGCATACAGAACTGCACCGAGGACGAACTGCCGGGTGGGTCGCCAGCGCCACGCCCAAACCACGATGAACCCACAGAGCGCGTAGACGACGAGGATGTCGCCGATCCAGAGCAAATAGGCGTGTCCCAAGCCGATGACCAGCAGCCAGAACGTTCGCGAGAGATGGAGCTTCCGTCCGGGCTGTCCCTTCCACGCTTTCGACTCCAGAAAGAGGACCATTCCGGCACCGAACATGATCGTGAACAACGTGACGAACTTCCGCTCGAAGAAGACGTGACTGATCAGCCACGCGCCGTAGTTGAGGCCGGTGAAATCCCCGTAGAGCGTCGGGTTGTACGTCGCGATGGTCGGCAGCGCGAACAGCCAGATGTTGATGACGAGGATGCCGAGCAAGGCGAATCCGCGAAGCGCATCGAGCGCGACGATCCGATCGTCAGGGGCCGTCGGTGCGGGCTCGTTCGAGGCTGCGGAGGGATCTTCGGTCTCGGCTTCGTTCGGGGACATACGCGGTGACATCCCGCCGCATCGTTATAAAAAGACCCGCCGGGCACTCACCCGTTCGTCCCTTCGTGCTTCCCGCATCCATGAGCGAGGCTGGCGGCCACAGCGACTCGGGAACGGTACCGAAGAAGCGACGCAGCGTCTCGGCGACGTCGAGAGCGCCTCCCCGGGCGACCGTTGCCGCGAGCGGCGTCCGTCTCGAACGGGGGCGTGTCACGAGAAGCGTCCGTCTCGAACGGGGACGTCCGTCGACCGACTCACGTCGTCCCCGAAACGACGGCCGTGTAGACGGTTGCGCTGATGGCTCCCACCGGTAACGTGATCCACCACGTGACCGTGAACCCGACCACGACGACGCCGAACGAGAACGCGGCCGCATTCATCGGGTCGGCCCCGGAAAAGCCGAGTGCGGCCGAGAGGGTCAAGACGAGCCCGAGGGCAAGCAGGCTGGCAACGTATGTCCCGAGCGTCCCGAGCAGGCCCGCGATCGGCCCGAACAGCGGAAGGTCCGTGGGTAACAGCCGCCAGACGATGATGGCCACGACGAATGCGGCCGGCACCACGACCGGGAGCGCCAACGAGGCGAAGACGAACCAGACGAGTCCATCGTTCGAGGGAAGTATCCCGGTGAGTTCACCGAGGATCGCGGCGCTCGCAAAGCTGAACGTCGCCGCAAGTGCGGCGGTTGCTGCCGCATAGCCGGCCCCGATATCCGGCCGGTTCGCGCCGGGAAGTCTGCCGGGGCCGTATCGGTGACATACACGGTGGAGGGTGTCCGTGGAGGGGAACCTCATGTGAGGCTGTATCAGGGGTGGGGTGAAAACGCTTGCCCCCTCCTTGGCCGGAGACGCGTCGTCCAGGCGGCCGCTTCATCCGATCACGTCCCGGGCGCTTCACCCGTCCAGGTCTCGCACCCCGTCCTGCATTTCGACCCCGATAGCAACGCCTTTCATTCGGCGTCTCGCCCGATGAGGTATGGGTATCCCGCGGGAACGGATCGATCGGCTCCTCGGGCTCGCCCGCGAGGCCGTCGTCGACGAGGAGCCCGACCGGGCTCGCGAGTATATCAGGCTCGCGCGGCGTATCTCCGAACGCAACCGCTGTGGTGTTCCGCGTGAGTTCGAACGCAAGACCTGCGACGGCTGTGACGTCTATCTTCGACCGGGATCGACGAGCCGGGTTCGCCTCCAGCCGGGACACGTCGTCGTCCGCTGTCTGGAGTGCGGTGAAACGGGTCGGTATCCGTATCGGTGACTCACGCCACGGTGAAGCGTCGGGATTCCTTGCGGGCTGTAAGTGGGTTAAAAAGTAGCGGGAGGTAGATTTGAACTACCGATCTCCGGGTTATGAGCCCGGCGGAATCTCCTGGCTATCCCATCCCGCTACCTGATCGAAATCCGGTGGAACGGTTAAGGGTTCTGATTCGGTCGCTTGGATGCGATTTCCTCCCGTACCACTTTATAAATAGATCGGCATCCGGAGACGGATGATACCGACGCTCACCACGGCATCCCGCCTGCGAGCAACGCGGCGTCGACGAGGAGTACCACCGCACAGCCACCGCTCGCGAGGAGGTATGGCCGACCGGCCGCCGCGAGACGTGTCGTCGAGACCGACTCCGTGATCCCCTCGGCGGGAAAGCCCTCCGCCATGTACGCGCCCCAGCCGAGGTCCGGATCGAGTTCGCGACGCATTCGAAGCACACCCATTTCGATCAGCCCGTTCATGATCCCCCACAGCGTGAGCATCACAAGGACGAGCCATCCGCGGGTCGTCGACGTCAGCAGCTCCAGCGGGGTGTATAGAACCCAGATCATGTATGCACCCGTGACCGGAAGCACGACCCCGGTCCACCGAGTGATGAGTAGCAGGCGATGTACGCCGTCGGCGAACGTCGCCGGTCGCATCGTCCCGTCGACCGCCCGCGGGAGCACCGCGTAGACGACGAACAGCGTCGCACCGGTCCATAGCGCCGCCGACAGCACGTGTAACACGAACGAGACGGTGAGCAGCACGCTAGTCCGGTTGGGCGGTGAGCCTATAAACGTCCGGCCCGGGTGAACCGTCGTGTCCCCTGACCTATTCTTACTCGGGCAGTGCACGCGGCGGCGCGACGACCGAGCAGGGCGCGTTCAGGAGGACCGACTGCGCGACGCTGCCGAAGATCGCCTTCGCCGTCGGGGATTGCTTCCGACCCAACACGATGATATAGCGCGCGTCCTCACGCTCGGCGTACTTGACGATCTCCTCCTCGGGATCGCCGACGAGACCAACCCGTTCGATCGGCGGGAGATCGTCCCCCTCGCCGTCCGCGTCATCGGCGTCGATACCGGCCGCCTCCATTGCATCCTTCGCGACCTTCCTTCCGTACGCTCGGACGTCATCCAGCGTGACCGGATCGCCGTCTTCGGCGGTTCTCACGCCGAGATCGACGAACGTGGAGCGTTTCATCGAGTGTAAGACGTGAACGGGCTCCCCGAAGGCACCCCCGAGTGCGACGGCCTCCGTTATCACCCGTCCGGCGCGATCCGATCGATCGACAGCGGCAACAACGACCATATCGGGTCGGAGGACCGGTCAGTATAAAAAACCGCCCCAGCCAAACGGCACATCGGTCGTTCACCGGTCCGCCCCTTATGGCGGCTTGTTTATCTCCTATGGCGACGTATTCTGATCGATCATGAACCTTCGTACCTTCATTACGGAAAAACGAGCCGTTTCGCCCGTTATCGGGGTTATCCTGATGGTCGCGATTACGGTCATCCTCGCGGCGGTCGTCGGCACGTTCGTGCTCGGCCTCGGCGACTCGCTTCGTGACACCTCCCCGAGCGCGAGCTATGACTGGGATCAGCGCGGCAGTGGCAGCCTCACGCTGACACACACGAGCGGTCAGAGCATCGATGCCGACCGCGTGCGCGGGACCGTGAACGGCGCGACGATCACGTTCGGTGACGACTCCCTCGGCGAGAAGTGGGCCGGCGACGACGGCCGGATCACCGCCGGTGATTCCGTGGACTGGGCGGAGGGTGACTGGAACAGCGGTAATGGATTCGAGGGCGGCGAACAGCTCCGTGTGATCTGGACCGCCTCCGGCGGCGGGTCGTCCTCGACGCTGACGACCTACACGGTGCGGTAGCGCTCGCTGCTGTTCCTTTTTATACGCTTTCTTATACCCTTTTGTGGCGTCCGTCGTTGAGTAATAACCGACTCAGATCTCCGGGATCGCGTCGCGACCGAGAACGATCTTCTGGCCCTCGACGTCCTCCAAGGCGGCGACGCGGCCGCCGATCTCGATCCGGCCGTCGTCGGTCTCGACGACGAGGGAGGCCACCTCCTCGGTGTCCTTAAAAGCCACGTCGACGACGCGGCCCTCGACGGTGACGGGCGCGCCGGTCTCGATGTCACGCCCTTCGACGGCGGCGTAGAACTCCCCGTCGAGCTCGCGAACGTCCTTCACGGCGCGGCGGATCGAGGCGTATCGGCGGGGGAACGGTCGCTCCTTTCCGTCGTCGGCGAGCGTCTCCGCGGTCGTCCAGAGGACGGTGCCGAAAAAGCCCGAGACGAGGAAGCCGAGCGCCGAGCGGTTGAAGATCACGCCGTAGCGCTCGCGATCGTCACGGAGGGCGTCCTGTGTCGCATAGACGGAGTATTCGCCGTCGCCGACCGCGAGCACGGGCGTCGTGATCCCGCGGCGGGCCCGGGCGATGGTCGCCACCTCCAGATAGTCGAATCGATCCGGATCGGGTGCGCGGGAGGCCGGCGTCACCAGTAACTCCACGCTGACGCCCGCGGCGACCTTCCGCGCGAGCTCCTCACGGAAGCGACGGAGGAGGTCCGGCGTGAGCGAGACGGCGAGTTCGTACTCCGCGTCCGCGATCACCTCCTCGAGATATCGAAGGATGGTGGAACGCGATTTCACGAGCGAGACCGCCTCGGTCTCGCGGGTCGGCGCGGTGTAGCGCGCCTCGAGTTCGTCGACCATCTCCGTGAACGAGGACTGCAACTCGCCGAACGCCTCGGAGGGATCGACGGCGACGATCTTCATCGGCCGTGACTCCCGAAGCTCGACGAGTCCCCGATCCGAGAGGCTCCGCACCGTATCGTACACCCGCGGCTGCGGGATGTCGGTCCGGTCCGCGATGCCGCTCGCGGTCAACTCGCCGTGTTCTAACACCGCGAGGTACGCGTCGATCTCGTACTCCCCGAGGTTGAACCGGTCGCCGACGTAATCGAGCGTCGCGCGGAGATCGTCTGGCATACCCGAACCAACGACCCCCTCCCGTATAGCTTTTCACTATATCCCGAGTAGCACGCCGTTTCGTATCTCGGTGGGGACTACATATACATCCGATCCGACCAGCCGTCCGGTTCCCGCTCCTCTATCCGTGCGGCGAGGTCCTCGTAGTGTTGGCGGATCTCTGCGGCAAACGCCTTCAGCGGGCCGGCGTCGACACCCAGATCGTAGACGTCGTCGACGGTTTCGACCAACCGCAGGGCGGCGTCGACGTCGGGCGCTTGCGCGTGGACGGGGGTGACGAACAGGCCGACGCCGAGCGTCGAGTCCATCCCCCGTTCGAGGAACGCGGCGTTGAGGCCGTCGAGAAACCCGGCCTCCATGGCGGGGATCGACCCGTCCGCGAGCCGGCGCTCCCGATAGTCCTCGGTCGCGATGTAGAACGTCCGGTGTCCCTCCGGTCCGTGTGGGACGGGTGCGCCGGCCAACACCGCGATCTCGGTCACGTCGTTCTCCTCGGTCCACTCCAAAATCGCCATCGCGAGCGTCTCACCGAGCACGGAGGGGACGAACTGCTCGCCGACGAGGACGGTCACGTCGAGGTCCTCGCGCGAGTAGAGCCGGGTCGGATGACGGGGCCGACCCTTTTCGAACGGCGTGATCGAGGGGAGCCCGTCGGCACGGATGTAGCCGGTCTCCTCGAGTTCGAGGTGATCGACGAGATAGTCGACGGCGGTGAGCCCGGCGAGACCATACGCGGAGAAACCGGTGATGAGGGTGTCGCTCGGGGCGGTATCGTGTGTGACGTCGAACGAGGGTGCGTGACGGAAGAGCCCGAACATACGCCGGGTTCGACCGGGTCGGTGTTAGCGTTTGCTGCCATCGATCGGCCACTCGCCGCCTCCTACGGTCACCGAAATCCTCCGTCGCCGGAGGAAACGCTTTTTCAGGTGGGGGACGCGGATACGCTATGGCACAGACGGCGGCGATGGCCCCTGCCGGGGCGACCGTCCCCCTGGAGACGGCGACAGTCACGGGGACGGTCCCGTTCGCCGAGTGGTTCCCCCGGCTGGCGGGGATCCCTGGGACCCGGGTCCTCTTCGTCGTCCTCATGGCGATCATCGGGGCGGTCATCGCCAGATATCTGGTCCGGCTGCTCGGCCGCCCGGTGGCACGCCGCTTCTCCAGACAGAGCGTCGCACAGACGGTCATCCGCGGGATCAGGGTCGGGACGATCGTCTCGGCGATCCTCTTCGGGCTCTGGGCCGTCGGCGTCCGATTCACCGACGTCCTCCTCATCGGGACGGTCCTCTCGGCGGTCATCGGTATCATCCTCGCGCCGCTCATCGGCAACTTCATCAACGGCGTCTTCATTCTCGCCGACCAGCCGTTCGAGATCGGCGATATGATCGAGTTGGAGGACGGCACGCAGGGCTTCGTCGACGACATCACGATCCGCTACACCAAGATCTTCACCCTGGATAACACCTTCCTCGTCATCCCGAACGGGAACATGCGCGACCGGGACGTGATCAACTACTCGGCGGAGGACGAGCGGAGCCGCCAGACGCTGGACCTGCTCGTCACGTATGAGTGCGACATCGCCGCCGGGCGACGGATCATGGAGCGGGCCGCCCGCGACTGTGACGCCGTCATCGACGGTGGCCCGGACATTCGGGTCGGGATCGCCCGATACAACGCCAGCCCGGACTGCCGGATCGAGGATTTCGGCGACGACGGGGTCCTCCTTCGGCTCCGCTACTGGGTGAAAAAGCCCTACAAACTCGGGAAGGTACGTTCGGAGGTCAACACCCGGATCCGCGAACTCGTCGCGGACGCCGACGTCGAGATGGCCTACCCACATCGGCACCTCGTCTTCGATGACACCTCCGGCGTCGCGCGGGTCGGCATGGGTGCCGGCGCTGGCGACGGGACGGCCGTCCCGAGCGATCCCTCGCCAGCGAATCCCGTATCCGAACACGACGGTAACGCGGACGGCAGATCCGCCGATGGCTCCTCGCGTGCTGTCGATGGCGACGCCGGCGGATCGTCCCGAAAGGACTGACGCTCTCGCGACGTCTCGGTCACTGGATCCCCTGATCGGTGTCTATGGCGTTCATATTTAAGCTCCTCCAACGGGACGCTCCGCTCATGGCAACAAGCATCGGTACCGGTGGCATCGGCTTTTTCGACCGGTTACGAACCGGCTGGACGCTCACGAAGGACTCCGTCGACGTCCTTCGGCGGTATCCGGTGCTGGCGGTCTTTCCGCTCCTCGCCGGGATCTCCGGGCTCGTCTTTTTCACCATCTTTCTCGTGCCGCTCTGGATCGGGAACCTCATCGGCAGCGGCGTCGAGTTCGCGGTCCTCCTCGTCCTGTATTTCGTGACGACGTTCGTGAGCACCTACTTCGCCTGCGCGCTGGTGTACGCTTCGAACGAGGCGTTTCACGACCGCGAACCCGGCGTGATGGACTCGTTGCGGGCGGTTTCCGATCGGCTCGGCCCGATCGTCGTCTGGTCGATCATCTCCGCGACCGTGAGCGTCGTCCTCCGCTCGCTCGAGGACTCCGACAGCGGCATCGCGCGACTTGTCGGCTCGCTGTTCGCGCTCGGCTGGACGGTGATGACGTTCTTTATCGTCCCCGTCATCGTCTTCGAGGAGATCTCCGTCCGCTCGATGTTCTCGCGGAGCGCGAGCGCCTTCCGCGACACCTGGGGGGAGACGATCGGGGCCGGCTTCGGGATCACCCTGATCGTCACGCTCGTCGGGATCGCCCTCGCGCTCGGGGCACTGGCGATCTCGCTCCCGCTCGCGGCGCTCTTTCCCGGGCCGGGGATCGTGCTCACCGTCCTGTTGCTGCTCGGCGTCGCCATCACCACCTACGTATTGAGCCAGACCATCTGGGGGATCGCGAAAACCGCACTCTACGTCTACGCGGTCGAGGGGACCGTGCCGCGGGGATTCGAAAACTTCGATTTCGAGCGGCTCGGCGGCCGCACCGAGGGGGCCTCGCCTGGGCGAGCCGGCACCCGCGACACGCTCTGAGCGGAACCCCTTTCGTCCCGTCTCACCCGGTGTTTTTCATCCCGGCGGCGATCCCGTTCACCGTGAGCCGGAGCGTCCGCTCCTCCTCCTCCGTTCGGTGGGATCGACCGAGCAGATGGACCTGCAGGAGGTTGAGCGGGTCGACGTACGGATTGCGTCGTTTGAGGCTCTCGGCGAGCCACTCACGCTGCGTGAGGGTGTCGCGGTCGCTGATCGCGAGGACCAGCTCGCAGGCACGTTCGTACTCGCCGATCAGCTCCGGGAAGAACCGCTCACGAAGCTCGTCGTCGGCCAACGAGGCGTACTCGGCGGCGATCTCCGGCTCCGTGCGGGCGAGCGCGAGCGCCGCGTTGTCGAGCGTCGTCCGGAAGAAGGGCCACTCCTCGTACATCTCCTGGAGGGTCTCCATTCCCTCCTCGCCGGCCGCATCGAGGTAGGCGTCGATCCCGGAGGCGATCGAGTACCACCCCGGGAGGATGAGCCGGCTCTGCGTCCACGAGAAGACCCAGGGGATCGCGCGCAGGTCTTCGACAGTTCGTTCGTCGCTTCGCGAGGCCGGACGCGAGCCGAGGTTGAGGTCCTCGACGACGGTGATCGGCGTCGCCTGCTCGAAGTAGGGGACGAACCCGTCGGTCTCCAGAAGCGAGCGATAGGTGTCGCGTGCGGCTGGCGCCATCGTCTCCATCGCTTCGACCCACGCGTCGGGGACGTCCTCGGTCGGCTCCTCGTTCGCCTCGTGGCGCGCACGGATCTGTGCGTCAAGCATCTGTTCGAGCTCGCGTTCGGCGATCCGGGGGTTGGCGTACTTCTCGGCGATCGCCTCGCCCTGCTCGGTGAACTTCACTTGCCCGGAGACGGTCTCGTTCGGCAGCGCCAAGAGCGCCTCGTTCATCGGGCCGCCGCCGCGCGAGATGGAGCCGCCGCGGCCGTGAAACAGCCGGAGCGTTATGTCCCGTTCACGGCAGAACCGGGCGATCCGCCGCTGGTTTTCATAGAGGTACCAGTTGGCGGCGAGAAAGCCGTTCTCCTTGTTCGAATCCGAGTATCCCAAAAGGACCTCCTGAAGGTCACCACGCGCTTCGAGTGCGGCGGCGTACGCCTCGTTGTCGAAGAGCGTCCCGAGGATCCGCTCGGCGCCGTTGAGCGCCGACTCGGTCTCCAACAGCGGGACGATGTCGACGCCGCAGTGATCCGGAAGGGTCAATACCCCAACCTGATCGGCCAAGAACAGGACCTCCAGGACGTGGCTCGGCTCCTCGGTCATCGAGATACAGTAGGTGTCTATCGCCTGGACCCCGTACTCCTCCTGCCAGCCGGCGAACTCGCGGAATCGGCGAATGACGCGCGCGGCGGTCTCCGAGACGTCGCCGGGGTCCTCGACATCGATCACGGGACTGTCCTGCAGGATCGCCTCGGTGAGGAAGTCGACACGCTCGTCCTCGTCCATCGATCGATACTCGACCCCCTCGACGGCGACCGCCTCGGCGACGGCCTCGGTGTGGTTCTCGCGGTGATCGCGGAGGTCGAGCGAGGCGAGCGTGAGCCCGAAGGTGTCGACCTGTCGTCGAAGCGGTTCGACGAACGACCGCCGTACCTGATCGTTGCGGTCCGTCGAGAGCGACTCGGCGATAACCTCGAGGTCCGCGAGGAACGCCTCACCGTCGGGATAGCCGCCGGGCCGGACGTCGTCGACGCGGTCGAGCCGCTCGCGCATCAGCTTGAGCTTCTGTCGATACGGCTCGTCGGGATATCGCTCGCGGGCCTCCGCGGCGACCGCGGGGAAGCGCTCGGCGTCCGCGGCGAGCGACTCGGTGAACTCGTCGGTGACGGCGTAGCGCTCGCCGTCCTGGCTCACCACCGCCGAGAGCCGTTTGAGCCGCTCGCGATACTTCTCCAGTGCGACCGACCGCTGTCGTGCCAACGTCTCATCGGTGACCTCCGGGGTGACGAAGGGGTTGCCGTCGCGGTCCGAGCCCGCCCACGAGCGGAACTCGAAGAGCTTCGGACAGTCGACGTCCTCGTAGGCCCCGGCGATCGTTCCCTCGAACTCCTCGTAGGCGTCGCCGACGACGTCGAAGAGAATGTTTTCGAGATACCAGCCGACGTTCCGCGCCTCGTCCTCCGGTTCCGGCCGTCGCTGACGCACCTGCCGGGTTCCCCAGAGGCTCGTCACCTCCGCGGTGACGTCACGCCAGATCGCCTCCCGTTCCCGGTCGGTGAGGTTTCGCTCGTCGAGTTCCTCCAAGTGGTTGGCGATGGAGCGAAGCTTCGATTTGACGGTCGCACGTCGGGCCTCGGTCGGATGGGCGGTGAACGTCGGCTCGATGAGCACGTCATCGAGCACCTCCCGGAGTTCATCGGCGGTGACGCCCGCATCCGAGAGTTCCTCGAGGGTGGACTCGAACGAGTCGTGGAGGGAGCCGTTCGCGTCCGCATCCCGGACCGCACGAACCCGCTCGCGCTCCTCGGCGAGGTTGATGAGCTCGAAGTAGGTGGTGAACGCCCGGGCGACGATCCCCTCCCGCGTCGTCGAGAGGTCGTCAACGGCGTTCCGAAGCGCGGTTCGATCCTCGGTGTCGCCCCGTCGGTAGTCGATGGACTCGTTTCGGAGGGTCTCGACGGTTTCGAACGCCTCGGTGGAGGTCTGTGCGGAGAGGACGTCCCCGACCAGCGCTCCCAACTCGCGGACGTCCGTCCGCACGTCTCGGTTGTGTAACGACATAACATACTGACACGCACGACGCCGGTTAAATCCGCGGTCCGATGGAAATGTTGCCTCGCTTGCGAGTGAACGTATCCGGCGTCGCGTCCGTCGTCGATCCGGTGAGGCTTCCGGACGGCACCGACGCGTTCCTCGGTTCGTCACGCTTTTTACCCGTCCGACCGGAGAACCTGTATGAGCCAGTCCGACAAGTATCCGGCTGAATCCGGCCGCCGGCGGTTCGTGAAGGGCGTCGTCGGGGGTGCCGCCCTCGCGGGCGTCGGTGCCGCCGGATCGGCGACCGTGAACTCCCTGACGACCGCCGGCGGCGTCGGGGGCGGACAGACCGTCGCGATGACGATCGCCCACACCGGCGGGCCGGCCCCGCGCGGGCTCCCGCAGATCCCGGTGCAGGTGAACGACGACGGATTCATCGAGGGCATCTGGCCCGAAACCGACACCATCGAGGAGGAGGGAATGGAAGTCGAGGTCGCCCAAGAAGAGCTCGGCGGTCGCACCTACTCCGGCGCATGGTTCCAGTACTGCGGGATCGAATCGCAAGAGAACGTCGATCCGAACCACGAATCGGACAACATCTTCCGTGCGAGCCCTGGCACCTACGATTGGCAGGACGAGTTGTACGACGACGGCGACCAGATCCACATCGACGACTTCGACGACTACGACACGTGGGGCAACGGGATCGGTCAGGACGGCGTCGGCAAGCCCGCGACGGTGACGTGGCGCTCCGAGGACGCCGACACCGATCTGAACGCCGTGGTCATCCGCTCGACGCAGATCGAGGAGGCCGCGGCGGAGGACGAGTGGCTGGAAGCCTCCACCGACGAGGGCTTCATGGCGTATCTCAACGTCTGTACCCACTTCTGTTGTATCCCCGGCTACAAGGAGCTCGAGGAGTCCGCCCGGTACAACGCCGAGGACGGCGCGTACTGTGTCTGTCATCAGTCGACGTACGACCCGTTCACCCTCGAGGAGGCGCTGTTCGTCGCCCGGCCGCGACCGGACTGAAAGACGCACCGTCCGACGACACATCGGCTCGTCCCGGCTCGGGACGATTCCCGACCGATCCCCGCGCTTTTTCGCCGTCCGTCCCCAACGAGCGTCCATGCCCTCAGACGAGGAGACGACGACAGGCGCCGACGTGGATGGTGACGAGGCGACCGGCACCGACGATTCCTTCGCCACGGAGGTCGCGGCGGCCCGGGAGCTGCTCTCGGGTGACGACATCGACGCGATCCACGTCGGCGTCGTCCGCGACGGGGAGGTGGACACCACGTTCGCCCAGCGGACCGGCGACGACCCCGAAAACGAGGGGCTCCGGGCGCTCGCCCTGCTGGCCGCCCACGTCCAACTCGTCGCCGAGGAGGCGGGCGTATCGGCCTCGACGGTCGCGGGGGATGCCGCGACGCTCGCGGGACAGGTCGAGCGGATCCCGGGCAGCACGGACGACCTGCCGGATGAGTAGCCGTCACTCGGAGGAGTCGACGGATTACTCCGAAGAGTTGGGGGTGTGCGACCGTGATTCCTCCCCACGCAGCCTCCGGAGCTGGTGAGCGGCACCGGCGAGTGCAACGAGCAGCACCGCGACGTTGAACGCAGCCAGTACGATCGGTTGATATGCCGGATCGAGCCACGTCCGTATCGCCGTTCCCACGTGTCCATAGGCGCTCCATCCGGCGATGAGCGCGAGCACGACGAGCGCCGCGAGCAGGACCCGATCGAGGAGCGCACGGATCTCCGAGGCCGAGAGTCGGCCGGATCGTGAGTCGGATGCGTCAGCGTCGTTCAGTGGTTGATCCGTCTCGGGTTCGGTCGTGGATGGGTCGGTCATGTCTGTGGCGTGTGTCGGTGATCGCGAACGCGGTTCGGAGCGGTCATCGGGTCGGTCCGTCATACGAGCCTCCGTGCATACAGCGCGGCGACGACGAGCGCGAGGACGGCCGCGAACACGCCGAAGCCGGGCGCGTCCTCGTCCTCGACGTCTTCGACGTCATCGACCGGCTCGTCCTCGACGACGTCTGCCGCGTCGTCCGCGACATCGTCCTCCGCGAAGTCCTCGACGGCGAATTCGACCGATTCGACCGTCTCGTTCGCGTCGATGGTCTCCTGTGGATCGAGGTTCGCGACGCTCTGGGTCTCGTCGATCAGCACGTCGTCGTCCCACAGCGCGACGTCGATGTAGTAGTTGTAGCCGTCCGGCACGTCGACGGTCGTGTCCACGGTCGCCGTTCGTCCCGGCCGGATCGCCTGGACCGTCTCCGTCGCGTCGTCCGCGACGACGTTCGAGTCGGCCTGACGAACCAGCACGCGGAGTTCGAGGTTCTCGGAGCGTTCGTCGCCGCCGTTCGTCACCGCGGCCGACGTCGAAAGCGTCGCCGTCCCGTCGTCGGCCTCACGCACCGAGACGCTCACCGTCGGCCAGATGTCGCCGTCGGTGAAGCCGACGTGTGAGTCCGCATACGACGGCGTCAGCGCCGAGACGCCGGAGACGCTGGTCGACTGGGTTGTCTGTCGCGTTCCGTCCTCATAGACGACGGCTTCGAGCTGATACCCACCCTCGCGATCGACCGCGAGGCTTCCGTTAACGGTGTGTTCGGTCGGTCGCTCACGATCCGTCGGGTCCGTCGATTCGGGTTCGATGTCGCCGACCGGTACGGTGGTCTCATCGACCAGCAGGCCGGACGTGTCATCGATGGCACGGTACCGCACCGTGACGTTCTCCGCGGCGCCGCCGCGATGTTCGAGGTCGAGTTTCATATCGAGGTCGGCGGTTGCGCCGCCGACCTCGTTCGGTTCGACGACCACGTCACCGACGCTGAGGTGGCTCGGCCGGTCTGGAGGGTCGTCCACGCGGGGATCATCGAGGGCGCCCGGCACGGCAGCGACGCCGACCGCCCCGGCGACGAGGACCACGGCGCCGAGGATGAGGGCAGTTCGAATGTCCATGTCATCCCACCAGTGTGGTTATATATGTGTTTTCGGGGGACCCGCCAGCACGTCCCGTCCGAAACGAGCGTGTGCGTCGCGGATCGATTCTGCCGGCTTAGAGAACGCGATACCGTCCGCCCGACTCCGAGAGGTCACCACGGCGGGTCAGTTTCGCGAGGAGATCGCGGGCGGCCTCCTCCGGGACGCCGTGGTCGGTCGCGTACCCGACGATCCCGGCCTCGGTCGGCTCCTCGGCCTCCCGGACCGCGTCACGAACGATCTCGTCGCGCGAGCGCGACGTTGACCCGCCTTCGGTCGCGGCGGCCCCGGCCTCGAAGACGGCGTCGGCGTCGAGCCCGGACGCCTCCAGATACTCGCGGTCGTCGACGCCCGAGTCCTCGATCGCGACCTCGAGGTCGGCGACGTGTGCGACCTCGGCGAACGTCTCGCTCTCGCCACGTTTCCGCGCGAGCAGTGCCGCTCGTGCCTCCCGCGCCTCCTCGCGGTCCTCGGAGGTATAAAAGGCGTTCAGTTTCGCCGTTTGATGGGTGCGGCCACAGCGGGGACACCGAGCGGTCTCGTTGGCGCGCCGGTCGCGGAGGAGCCAGACGTTCCCACAGTCGGTACAGCCGACGACGGCGTACATACCGATCCCTCTGTCCGGATCCGGTTTGAACCCTCGGATGAGGATGGCGATGACGAGCGATGTATTTTCTCGCCCGATTTGTTCCGTGTACCGTTGCCTGAATCCCCGTACGCTGCCGGCGCGGTGTCCGCACAGGGGATGGTCACGAGTTCGCCGGGTTCGACCAGTCCGGAGAGCCATGCTGCGTACGGCCCGACCGGCTTGGCTCGTCCGCCGCGTCCGCACGCCTCGGTTGGCCAGCGAGCGACCTGTCGGGCCGAGACGTTCGTCGCCTGTCAGGCCGAGACGTTCGTCGCCTGTCAGGCCGAGACGTACGTCGCCTGTCGATCAACCGGAGGGCGACGACCGCGATGAAGCGGTCTACTGCGGGCGAGTACAACACCATCGCGATGGCCCCCAGTCAGCGGCGTCACCGACCGCATCTCCACATTGAGGCGGGATGTGGACATACTCGTGGGGTCGGGACACGTAATGACGGGTGTTTGGTCGTCGACCCCATTGAATCGGGACCGTGTATTAGGAGAGGCTTTCGTCCCCCATACGCGACGATTCAGCGAGTTCACCATCAGCTACTCGGAGCGGCTCATCCATGAGCGCCATGAACCGCGCTTTCCCCTCCTTTGGATCGTAGCCGTCCTGTCTGAGGTGAGCGAGTGGAGCGACCGTCGGGTTACGCTCCCAGTGGCACCAGACCGCCGTCTCGCCCGTGTGTGTCGGGAACAGTCGGACATGTAACTGCCACTGGCCCACGATCCCCGTGGGTCGGTAGGCGTAGCTGCCTTCCTCAAATCGCATCGCTCCGTTTCGTTTATAAGCGTGGAGATAGGCCCGGATCTGCGGTCGAAATCCGTAGTCCGTAAGCCGTTTCCGGGCTTTAGCAGGCGGGACGGCCCAAACGCCGAGATACTCGCGATCCGGCGGCGGCAACACTCGAAGATGCATCGGCAACAGTCGATCCGGTAGTCGAACCGACCACCGGGCTGCCCAGCGTCGGACCCGCCACAACGGAAGCCAGCGGAATGCCAACCAGCCAACGGCCAGAAGCGTCGTGAGCGTGATCGCCCTCCTCAGGGATGCGGGACCGTCGGTCGGCTCCGTGTTGTCGTTGCTCATTGCTCGCTTCCCACGTTTAATCCACTCGGTCGACAAGCAAAGTCGTACTGAATCTACGGCCAGATACAAAGGGCCATGAGCGACCATCCCGTGGATGACGTATGGGCGGGGACGACTCACCGGCGCGACGTTCGTCGCTCGCGACGATCCTCCGTGGTGGGTCGCTTTACACGGTCGGGAAGGTCGCCTTCGACATCGGCGAATTCCTGTTGCATCTGCTCGTCTCTCGGTGGCTCGGTGCGGGACCCTACGGGCTGTTCGCGTACGGAAAGACGCTCGCGTTCACCGCGCTGTTGGTGACGAACTTCGGGAGCGACAAGTCGATCCTCCGATACCTCCCTCAATATGCGGGGGACCCGCCACGTCGACGCTTCCTGCTGGCGCTCGCATGGCTCACCTCGATACTCGGCGCAAGTATCGTCGCAGGTGGGCTGTTCGTCGCCGCACCCACGGTGAACGCGCTGACACTTGAGGAGTCGGCGTTCGTCGGCGTCCTCCGACTGTTCGCCGTTATCCTCTTTCTCGATACGATCGCCAACCTACTGTATGCGACGTTCAGGGCGCTCGAACTCATCGAATACGAAGTCCTGAGTAAGCGGCTTTTTAAACCACTCATGCGGGTCACCTGCGTCGGTCTCGCGCTCCTTGGCGGCGTCTCGGTGTTCGGTGTGGTCGCGGCGATGGTCGTCGCCAGCGTCCTTACACTCGGACTAGCCGGCTATCTGTTCTCCACGCGAACCGAAATCCGACCACAACTCCGGTCCCCGGCAGCGACCCGCGAAACCGTCCGAGGCTACTACAACTACTCGCTCCCACTGAGCGCGAAGGAGGCGGGAACCCTGCTTCAGGGCCGGCTTGACGTGTTGTTGGTTGGCGTGTTCCTCTCGGCGACCGCGGTCGGGATTTATAACATCGCCGTGCTGCTTGCGGGCGTCCTTTATATCCCTCTCCTCGCGGCCAATCAGCTGTTCGCACCGGTCGCTTCCCGGCTGTACTCGCGGGAGCATCGAGCCGACCTCGAAGCTGTCTACTCGGCCGTCACCCGCTGGATATTCACGATCAGTCTCCTCCTTACGCTCTTCATCGCGACGTTTCGGACCGAGCTGTTGGGGCTGTTCGGTTCCCAGTTCACCGCCGGCACGACCGTCCTTTTGTTGCTGCTTTTCGGCCAACTGTGTAACGCCGCGACCGGGCCGAGCGGCTACCTGTTGATGATGACCGACCATCAGTACGTCGTGATGGCCAACGAGTGGGTATTCGGCATCGCCAACGCCGTGCTCACCGTCATCTTCATCCAGCTTTACGGCCTCGTTGGCGCGGCGATGGCTTCCGCCGGCGTCCTCGCCGTGCGCAATCTCACTAAACTGCTCGAAGTCCGATATCTCGAACGAATGACGCCGTACAGCCGAGCCTATTATAAGCCGGTGTCCGCGGGGGCGCTCACCGCGCTCGCGCTTTATTCCACACAGTGGATCACCCCGAGCGACTGGGTCGGGGTCGTCATCGGCGGTCTCACGGCGATCGTCATCTATGCGGGGACGCTTCGGGCACTCGGGCTCGAAGCTATCGACGCCGAGTTGTACGCCGATCTCCTCGATCGCTCACCCTGATCGTTAGGTGACTGTGGACCAATATCTTGGCATGGATCTCGATGGTCGTCGCGTGCGGACGCATCTCGAATCGGGACTGGATCGTCTCGGCGTCCGGTCTCGACTCCGTCGCCTCTATTGGGCGCTTGAGGTCCCCTCGGTGCTCTATCGGCTCTCCCCGCGCGAGACGATCGTCCACGAAATCGATGGCCACCGCGTCGAGTTTCCGACCACCGCCAAGTGGCAGTACGAGCGCTTTCGTTTCATGCATCCCGAGTACGAACTCTTCGAGGAACTCAGCGAGGAACTCGCCGCAGGCGACGTGTTTTACGACATCGGCGCACACCTCGGTTGGCACGCCGTCGTCGCCGCCGCAGTCGTCCCGAACGTGACCGTCGAGGCGTTCGAACCCCATCCGGCGGCGGCGGCCGGCCTTCGAGAGGTCGTCGCGGCCACCGGTCACGATATTCGCGTGCACGAGATCGCACTCGATGAGACGAACGGGACCGCCGAGTTCACCGCCGAGCCGACGCCCGCAGCCCGCCTCTCGACCGCCCAGCCCGAAGCCCTTCACTCGACCATTGAGGTCGAAACCGCCACCGGTGACCACCTCGTGAATGACAGCGTGATCGAGCCGCCCGACATCATCAAAATCGACGCCGAAGGCGCCGACGCCGCGGTGCTCCGTGGGCTTGAAGCGACGATCGACGCCTACGAACCGCGGGTCATCTACTGTGAGATTCACGTCGACGGCGAGGAGATCCGAGAATTCCTCACTGCCTCCGGGTACGAGTACGAGCCGGTTTTCTCCTCGCGTCCGGTGCTCCGGGCGACGCCGGCGTAGCGCCGGGGCGGCTGACCGTTCGATCCCGGCCGGCGACCGAGCCTCCGATCCCGCCGATCAGTCGGTTTCGGTTCCACGACGATGCCCATGGACCGTCGGTTCCGGCGGCGACGATCCGCCCCGGCTGACGACTTGGCGGGCGACGACGACGCTCACCGTCGCCAGGCCGACGCCGGCGATCACGTCGATGAGCCAGTGAATGCCGAGCGCCATCGTGGAGACCACGATGCTCGTCGCCAGTACGAACGCGATCGGGGTCCATCGTGGGAACTCGTCGTGAGTCAATACCGCGATCGCCAGCACCGTCACCGATAGCGAGGTGTGAAGCGAGGGAAAGACGTTCGTCTGGGAGTTGACGAGCGAGGTGAGGTAGACGATGTCGGGAAACAGTTCGACGAGCCCGTGGCTCACCGATGCCGCCGACTCCGACTCCGCGTGGAACGTCCGCGGCCCGTAGGCCCGGACGGCCGCATAACAGACGACGGCGACGCCGTAGTTGACCGCGTAGGCGGCGACCAGCGTCTTGAGCGGTCGCGTCGACGACGCGAACACGTACGCGACCAGCGGGAAGGTCAACAGTACCGCGTATCCGAAGACGTACACGCCGGAGAAATACAGCGTCGCCCATTCCGGGAACGCCGCCTGAATCGTCGCGACGACGTCGCCCTCGATGGCGTGAAACGTCGCCGTTGGCTCGACTCCGTAGGCGTACGAGAAGGCGACGATGTGGGTCTGGAGTCCCTTGTTGATCGCCAAGATCGCCGCGAGGACCGCGATGAACGGGGCGACCGCCCGCAGCCGTCGACGAACGAAGACGCGGTCATCGCGGAGCCTCGACAGCCGCTCCCGATCGACACAAAAGAGACACAACACGGCGAGCGAGACGGCGGTGACGGCGAGGACGACCGTGACCAACGCGACGCTAAGGAGGAGGCTCATTCAGACCTCGGCCGTGACTCGGCGGTGTCGGTCCTTGCGGGAGTCGATCGAAGCGACGACACGATTGAAATGGATACGTACCACGACACTTAGTGTCTTTCCGTTCACAACACGCCGACCGATCGCGAGCCAGACCCCTCTCGATCCGATGACGGGTTGTACCACCGACCGATCGGTACCCGTCGTCATCCGACGATCGATGCACGTCGTCATCCGGGGATCGTTCACCGCGCGGATTTTAGGGTCGTCACCGCATACGGATCGATATGTACGCGGTCTCCGTCTCCCGGGCGTTCGTGGCACAGCACTACCTCACCGTTCCCAACCCCGACCCTGCGGAGGCGACGCTGCATTCACATCACTTCACGGTTGAGGCCACGTTCCGCGGACCCGAACTCGCCGCGTATGGCTACCTCGTCGACATCGACGCGGTCAGCGAGGCGATGGACGCCGTCGTCGACGGGCTTCGTGACGAGACGCTGAACGACCTTCCGGCGTTCGAGGGCAAGAATCCGAGCGTCGAACGGCTCTCCTCGGTCTTCGCGGATCGACTGCTTGCACGGCTCTCGCCGGAGGCCGCCACGGAACTACGGGTTCGGATCGACGAGGACGACGTCGCGACCGTTGCACACACGCGGGAGTTATAGTCGACCGCTCAGGAATCCGCTGATACGGCCGCTCAGTCACCCGATGCACCGTGTCCGACACGCGACGCGAGATCCGCGAGGATCGTCTCCGCGTGCCCCTCGGGTGAGACGCCCTCGTACGCGAGGACGACGGTGCCGTCCGAATCGAGGACGTAGGTGTTCCTGAAGACGCCGTCGAAGACGTTCCCGAACATCCGCTTTTCGCCGTAGGAGTCGTAGTCGCTTGCGACCGCACCATCCGGGTCCGACAGCAGGTCGAACGGCAGGTCGTATTCGGCGGCGAACGGGGAGAGATCGCTCACGGGATCGTCGCTCACCCCGACGACGGTCACGTCCGCGTTCGTGAAGGCGTCCCATTCGTCACGGAAGCCGCAGGCCTCCGTCGTACAGCCGGGCGTGTCCGCCCGTGGGTAAAAGTAGACGACGGTGTAGGCGGCGTCCGGGTCCGGCACGGAGACCGGGTCGTTGTCCTGATTTTGCAGCGTGAACGTGGGGGCATCCGTGCCGACTTCGAGCATGGATCTGCATGGGCGTGGATGTCGCATAGGCGGTTCGATCCGGTCCCGGGTGGATCGTCTCTTTATATACGGTGTCCCGGTTCGCACAGGCCGATACGGCTCCGTTGAACTCCTCCTCTTCGGACGGATCTTTATTTGTAAGGGTCGGTCGGTGAGGGGTCCAAAGTGATCGGTTGGTTGCTCGGATCGGTTATAAGCGATCATGAAGGGCCGTGCGACTGTTTATAAATCGTGGCGGTGATCCGGGGCGTTCGGCGGAGTACCGAGCGGGGAGCGCGGATCGACTGTCGCCTTCGCACCGCACTCGCACCGCATTCGCACCGCACTCGCACCACACTCGCACTGCCTTCGCACCGCACTCGCACCTCATTCGCACCGCATCCACACCCGCACCGCAGCCTCACGCCTCCCCAGCCTCGGCAGGCGGGCGGCGAGCGGAAATCGCTCGCTGCCCGCCGTGCCTCCCTCGCGCTCGGTTTCGCGCCCTCCGGGCGCTCACCGGGGCGCGCCGACCGCCAGCGGTCATTTATATATTGCTTCGTCATCCGGTCAGTGGGATATATTAGCGACCGATCGAGTTCGAGATCGTTCGCTGCGTCCACTGTATTGATCACACCCCCCAGCCAAAACCGCCCACCGACCGGGGATTTCAACGGATCCACCGATACGGATTCGGGTCGTGTACCCGTTATTCCGCGGACGGACAGAACGCGCCCGCGACGAGCAGCGGGAAGACGAGCGTCGCCTCCGCCTCGATCTGGGTGTAGTTCGATCGCCCGTCCTTGATCTTCCCCCACGAGACGGCCTCGTTGGGCGGGGCTCCCGAGAGCGAGCCGTCCCCCTCCATCCCCGTGGAGATGTAGACGACGTAGTCCGCGCCGCCGCGGAAGAGGTTCGTCATGATGGCGTGGTGTTTCGGGATGCCACCGCCGACGGCGATGAGCCCCGTCGTGTCCGCGCCGAATCCCTCTTCGATGAGTGCGTCGTAGTCGTCGAGGATCTCGATGCCGACCTCGGTGTCCTGTCCCTGCCGGTAGTAGTAGAGGAAGTTGCCGACCTCGGCGTCGGTGAGCGCCGGACAGTAGACGGGCACGTCGTTGTCTGCTGCCTGTTTCAACACCGACTGCTCGTCATCGAGCGTCTCGCCGAGTTCGCGGGAGAACGCGGTCGGCGTACGGATCTTCTCCTCGGCGAAGAAGTCGTCGAAGAAGTCGTAGAGGTACTCCTCCAACCAGACGTACCGATCGGAGGGGACGTAGAGGTTACCGAGCCGGTTGATCCCCCGCTCGCGGAGTTCGGCCTCGTCGGCGTTCCAGTTGCCCATCTTGAACGGCTTGGCCGTCTTGATCACGTCCTCGGTGATCGATCCCGACGTCGTGATGATCACGTCGACGTACCCCTCCTCGACGAGGTAGGCGACGACCTCGCGCAGCCCCGAGGAGATGATGTTCGAGGTGAACGTTAAGTAGACGGTGGCGTCGGCCTCCTGCATCCGTTCGGCGATGTCGATGGCCTCCGCGAGCTGGGTCGCCTGAAAGCCGGTCGTCGCGTACGATTCGAGGAACTCCCCGAAGTCGAACTTCCCGCGGAAGTCGTAGCCGCGGACGTCCGGCGTGGACAGTTCCTCGTCGCTTCCGGGGAGGACGTGGTCGTGGGAGCGATCTGGATCCATACCACCGGTTACACGATGACTGCCTTGAAGCGTCCGAAATCGTCCGGCGGTGGGTTCAGCGGCTCTCGCCCGCGTGGGAACCCCGCATCGTCCGGAGCTTACCCCTCCCCGGGGGACAGTTGCATCCCGTCGTGAGCGACCACCACGTCGCCCTCGAAGCCGGCGGCACGTACGCCCCGCACGAGTTCTTCCTCGCGGCCGGCGGTGTGCGGATAGAGATGTGAGAGCACGAGCGTCCCGACGTCCGTCCCCGCGAGCGCCTCCCCGAGCGACGTCGGCGTCGGGTGTCCCGAGACGTCCACGTCGTCGGGGAACGAACAGTCGTGAACGAACACGTCGGTCCCGTCGGCGAACCGCGCGAGTCCGGCGAACGCCTCCGAATCCCCCGAGAGGGTGAGCGGCCCCTCCCGTGCCGGAACGTCGCTTTCGGGTGCGGCGAGCCGATACGCGAGACATCGGAGCGAGTGACGGGTCTCGCGCGCGGTCACGTCGAATCCCGCGGCCGTGAACGACGTCCCGGCGGCGACCCCCCGGACGGCGACGTCGACCCGGCCATCGAGATACTCGAAGGTCGAAAAGAGGCCGTCGACGAGCGCGGCGGTTCCTGTCGGACCGATCACCTCGAGGTGCTCCTCGCCGGCAAGCCAGCGCGCCTTGAGAAGCGGGAACAGATCCGCAACGTGATCGAGGTGATGATGGGTGAGGAGAACGGTCGAGACGTCCTCATAGCCGACGTCCGTCTCCGCGAGCCGTGAGAGCACGCCGGCGCCGCAGTCGACGAGCAGATTCCTCTCCCCGCCGGCGATGAGATAGCCGGCCTGCCGTCGTTCGGGAACGGGCATCGCGGTGCCTGAGCCGAGCACGGTGAGTTGCATACGCGACGGATCCGACTCCGACGACAAGTACCTGCTTCCCTCCCGGGGATCGCTGACGTCGGTGTCGGTTACTCCATCCGCCGTCGAATCCGGCCGACCGTCCGGGACATCAATGCACTTCCGGCCACGTCCGGTCGACCGCCCGGGACGATACGCCTTTCCGCCGCCGGGCCGCAGCCCTCGATATGACCGATCAGCTCGACACGCCGGTGCTCGACAACCACCTGCATCTCGACCCACGCCACGGCCGCGGGCTTGAGGCCGTTCGGGACTTCGTCCGGCTCGGCGGTACCCACCTCCTCGTGGTGAACAAGCCGTCGTGGCTCCTCGGCGTCGAGGTCGACGAGCCGGCCTCCTTCCGACCGGTCTTCGAGGAGACGATGGAGACGGTCGCGGCGGCGACCGATCTCCTTCCCGGACGAGCGTGGCCGGTCCTCGGCGTCCACCCGGGACTGATCAGCCGGCTGGTCGACGAGCGTGGTTTCGATCCCGACGCCGCGCGTGACCTCATGTGTGGTGGGATCGACGTCGCGGCGTCGTTCGTCGAGGAGGGTCGCGCGCTCGCGCTGAAATCGGGACGGCCACATTACGAGGTGTCATCGGCGGTCTGGGACGCCTCGAACGGGGTGATCCGGCACGCCTTCGCGCGTGGCGCGGACCTCGACTGTGCCGTTCAACTTCACACCGAGGCGAGCGAGGAGCTGACCGACCTCGCGGAGCTCGCCGAGTCGGTCGGACTGGACCGTGGCCGCGTCGTCAAACACTACGCCGCCGGCGAACTCGCGGGACCGGTCCCGAGCGTGATGAGCGAACGGGATCGTCTGGAGCGGGCGGCCCGGTCGGGCGAACCGTTCCTGATGGAGACCGACTTCGTCGACGACCCGGACCGTCCGGGCGCGGTGCTCGGCCCGAAGACCGTCCCGCGACGGGTTCGGTGGCTGTTAGAGGAGGGATACGAAGCGGCGGTCCATCGTGCACATGTGGAGACCCCCGCGGCGGTCTATGGGATCGACACCGAAGCGACGTTCGACGCATGAGCTGTCGCTCGAGCGGGGACGACCCGACCACACGCGAACTGTGACGGGGTCGCTATGGCATGTCGAGGGTTCCCGGGGGCATACCGATAAGAAAGGCCTTTGAAGCGGCCGGGAGACATACGTGTATGACCGAGGACGAGGCCGTAGAGACGTTCTACTCCGAGGAACGATGGCAGAACTGGCTCACGCGGATCGAAGCGGAGGAACTGGACCCGGAAAACGAGGAGTCCGCGCGGCTGCTTTTAAATTTACAGGACGACGCCGCCATCGCGATCGCAAAAGTGCTCACCGCGCTCATGGAGGACCGGATCGGCGAGGAGCGCGCCGTCGAGGAGATCCGGATGATCCGCGACATCGTGCTCGCGGAGGTCGCCTTCGAGGACGAGGACAAACTCATCATGATCGATGGGGTCCAGACCTCGCTCATTCCCGTCTTTTATGCCGCCGAGGAGTACGTCATCGGAGGCGTCGTTGAGGGCGACATCTCCGAGTTCATTCGGGCGGCTGCGGACGCCGAGGCCGACGAGGACCTCGACGCCGCGCTCGGCTACGTCGTCCAGGCCGGCACGCGCGTCATCGACGGTGAACCGCTCGACATCGAACTTATCGAGGAGATCGAATACGGCCTCGTCGCCGAGTGGGTCAACGGCCTCGACTCCCTCCAGACGGCGCTCGATGACCCCGAGGTCGTCGAGGAGGACTGATCCCGGGCTGCTCCGACGGCGACGCTGCGACTCGCTCCGATAGCGACGCTGCGACTCGCTCCGCGGGCGACACGGTGCACGCCCACGGAGGATGTCAACCGCCGACGGAGAACAGCAGCAGGTTATGTGCGGCCGGACCGAGCCCGACGGCGGCGATGAACCCCAAAAGCAGGTAGCCTTCCCCCGGTTTCTCGCGGACGTAGGGGATAAACAGCCAGACGACGAGCCCCGCGACGGCGAGTTTGACGAGCACGAAGAGCCAGCCCTCCCCGAGCAGCGGCACGGACGGGAGCCCACCCAGTTCGAGGATCAACCGCGAGAGGGGCGTCCGCTCCCCGAATCCAAGCTGTGTCACGCCGACGGCCGTCGAGATGCCGTCGAGCGCGTGCCCGAGGACGACGAGCACGCCGACCCCTCCCGTCGCTCCGACCTCCGGAACCGCCGAGCGGAGCACCCACCACAACAGGACAACGACCGGGATCGTCGTGAGTACCGCGATCCCGGACCACCACAGCCCCGTCGTGGACACGCCACCTCTAAGGGCGACCGCTACGACCGGCACGAGCAACGCCCCTCCGCTCGCGGCGAGGACGGCTGGCGTCCGGTCACGCGTGGCGTCCACGGCGTCCGCGGCCCCCCACGTCGCGCCCGCAATTATTGCGACGGTGACATAGACCGTCGGTGACCCCGCGAAGGGCGCTACCGACGCCGGGAGCGCGTCGATCACGTAGAGGACGTGGAGCGCGGAGCCGAGCACCATCCACGGGGCTAACCCGAGGACGTGCCCCCCAGTCACCGCGGGTGACCGACGACGGAGCGCCACGGCGACGAGGCCGGCCGCGAGCAGCGTGACGACGAGATAGGGGGTGGGTGGGATCGTCGTCCCGTCGGGCACGAGCGGGAGGCGTTCGGGCATGGACGAATCGGGAGCGCCTCGGGGTGAAAGCGTTTCGGGACGCGGCGACCGTCCGGCTGAAGGAGGGTTTTTCAATCAGCCGGCGCTATCGATCGGTGATGAACGACCGCGTCCTCACGCGAGCAGGTGATCGACGATGATGGGCGGTAACGACCAGCAGGCGTACGACCGCGGCACCTCGCTGTTCTCCCCGGACGGCCGTATCTACCAGGTCGAGTACGCGCGTGAGGCGGTCTCACGCGGCGCGCCGAGCGTCGGCGTTCGGACGGCCGAGGGCGTCGTCTTCCTCGCCATGTCACGGCCGTCCTCCACGCTGATGGAGGCCGAGAGCATCGAAAAGCTGCACAAGCTGGACGATCACGTCGGCACCGCGAGTGCGGGGCACGTCGCGGACGCCCGCAAGCTCATCGACTTCGCCCGTCGGCAGGCCCAGGTGAACCGGCTTCGCTACGGCGAACCGGTCGGCGTCGAAACCCTCAGTAAATACGTCACCGACCACGTTCAGGAGAACACCCAGCGCGGCGGCACCAGGCCGTACGGCGCCGCGCTCCTTATCGGTGGGATCGAAAACGGCGAGCCGCGGCTGTTCGCGGCCGATCCCTCCGGGACCCCGAACGAGTGGAAAGCGACGGTCATTGGCGGGGGACGCAAGGCCATTCAGGAACGTCTTGAAGAGGCATGGACGGAGAGGTTGACGCTGACGGAGGGGATCGAACTCGGCGTCAGCGCGCTGCTCGCTCACGACGATGAGCTCACCGCGGCAGAGGTCGCCGTGGCGACGATCACTGAGGCGAACGACTATCGGACCGTTCCGGAGGCGGACGTGTCCGCGGCGTTTGACGCGGTGAACGGCGAGGAGGCCGACGCCGACGACACCGACGACGATGAAGCGGGGATCGACGCCGACGAAACCGACGAAAAATAGCGTGTCTAGGGCTCGCTCATCCGTAGTACCGGTTTGATCGTCTCGCCCGACTCGGAATCCTCGACGGCCTGCTCGATCTCCTCGAACTCATAGTACGTGATGAGTTCGTCGAACGGGAACTTGCCCTGTCGATAGAGCTCGATGAGGTCCGGAATGAAATCACGCGGGATGGCGTTCCCCTCGACGATGCCCGTGATCGTGCGTCCATTCAAAAGGAGGTCGTTGACGTCGTAACTTGCACGTGTACCGAGTGCGGGCGCGCCGATGACCCCGAGGGTGCCACGCCACGTGAGCGAGGCGACGGCCTGTTCGGCTACCTCGGGGACCCCGGTCGTTTCGAGCGCATAGTCCGGCCCGGAGCCGGTACGCTCACGAACCACCTCCACCACGTCATCGACCGCCGTGGGATTCACCGTGGTCGTCGCGCCGAGCGCTGCCGCCTTCTCCAGCCGGTTCGGTTGTACATCGATCGCCACGATCTCCGTACACCCCTTGAGATCTGCGGCCATTACCGCCGAGAGACCAACCGATCCGGCACCGAACACCGCGATCGAGTCACCGGCCTGTGGGTTCAGCGAGTTTATCACCCCGCCTGCACCCGTCTGCACGCCACATCCGAGCGGTCCGAGGAGTTCGAGCGGAACGTCATCCGCAACGGGCACGACGTTCCGTTCGGTCGCGATGGCGTGGGTGGCAAAGGAGGATTGACCGAAGAATCGACCGCTGATCCGATCGCCGTCCTTTGAGAGCGGCGAGGTCTCGTCCTCCGGTCGTGCGCCGCCGAAGTTGTGCTCGAAAAACGACTCACAGTATGCTGGATGGCCTGCACGGCAGCTCCGACAGGTGTCGTCGAAATCGAAGCTCAGGACCACCCTGTCGCCGGGCTCGACCGAACTCACTCCGGCACCGACCGCCTCGACTACCCCCGACCCCTCGTGACCCAGCACCGCCGGAAGGGGCGTTGGATACATCTGGTCGCGGACGATCATGTCCGTGTGGCAGACGCCCGCGCCGACGATCCGTACCAACACCTCGTTTGGCTGTGGCTCCGCGAGTTCGATCTCTTCGATGCCGAATGCACCTCCCTTTTCGCGTACGACCGCTGCTTGAATCTTCATCGGTCTTCACTCCGGAAGGACGTCGGCACGTGGAATAAATATAATTATTAATCATTCCGTGTCGGTCACCAGCGATGCTGCCATGTCGCTGGTTCGAATCGATCGTACCCACATATCCGCGGCGTCCCGTCCACCTGCGGCGTGTTTGACCCTGCCAGTGTGGCCTGATCGCTTTTATATTGTGCCGCCAAACGGTGGGATATGCCATGTATCGGCAGTCTGGTCGCCTACCCCGTAAAATCGCTTGACGGCACCACCCTCAAGCGTGCGACTGTCGGCACGAACGGCGCCCTCCGCGGCGACCGGACATACGCGTTCGTCCGGGCTGGGGTCGACCCGCACGAGGCGTCGGTCAGCGGCGGCGGCGGGTACGTCAACGGAAAGAGCGAGCCGGCGCTTCACCGCCTTCGAGCGAGCTACGAACTCGCGGGACCGACCGACGCAACGCCGACGGCGATCACTCTCCGACGGCCCGAACGGGACGGGGTCCCCGCGGACGAGCGCACCTTCCGGCTGCCGGCGGATCGGGACGCGACAGCGGCGTGGGTCGGTGCGTATCTCGGCTACGACGTCGACCTCGTCCGTGAGCCGGCTGGCGGATTGCCCGACGACCGGGCGCTCCCCGGGCCGACGGTCGTCTCGCGGGCAACGTTGGAGACGTTCGCTTCGTGGTTCGACGAGGTGGCCGACGCGACGGAGGCGAGACGCCGGCTTCGCCCGAACCTCGTCGTCACGGACGTCCCCGCCTTCTGGGAGGATCACCTCGTCGCCGACCACGGATCGGGGGTACGGTTCACCGTCGGCGCGCAGGGCGAGGACACGGTCGCTAAAGCGGTCCAGGGTGAGGACACGGCTGAGGAAGCCGCGGCCGCCGGTGATACACGCTCGGCCGTGAGCCTCCTCGGCGTCAATCCCTGCCAGCGCTGTGTCGTCCCCGCCCGTGATCCAGACACCGGGACGGAGGTGTCGGGCTTCCGTGAAACGTTTATCCGCCGCCGCCGGGAGACGCGACCGGCGTGGCTCGAAAGCGATCGGTTCGACCACGACTTTCGACTGATGGTGAACACCGTCGTCCCACGGGAATCGTGGGGGCGGTCGATCGCGGTCGGCGACCCGGTACGGATCGAAGGGTCGATCGACGGGGATGACGCGTTGCCGCCCACGGAGCCGGCACGGGACGGTGAGGACGCGTGAGTCGTCGCCGTGGTCCGCCGGGGCGTGAGACCGCCGCCGCGGAGTCGAACGAGCGTCGATCGTGGTACGGCTACGGCCATCTCACGCGAACCGAAAAGAGCGGTGTCGGGATCTTCTTACACGACGCCACCCGGATCTTCAGTGAGGTGACGGTGTTTTCGCTCCCCGTCTTGCTGTTCGTGATGGATTATCCCGCGGGCGGCTGGTTCGACGCGAAGGCGACGGGTCTGCTCGCGTGGACGGTCGCGATCCTCGCCGGCACGCTGATACGCGGCGGCTGGGTCCGCCC
The DNA here is from genome assembly GCF_900188065.1 of Halorubrum vacuolatum. Lineage (GTDB taxonomy): Archaea > Halobacteriota > Halobacteria > Halobacteriales > Haloferacaceae > Halorubrum > Halorubrum vacuolatum. Next base: position 90,343 of record NZ_FZNQ01000001.1, on the reverse strand, counting down.
AGCGGGGACTGAGACCCGTGGCTGGGTGTCGCTCTCGCCGGTGCTTCTCATGTTTCGGGTGCCGTATTTCAACGCCGTCTTCGGTGTCGCCATCTTCGGCGGCCTGTGGGTTGGCGGGCTGCTCCAGGGGGCGGTATCGTCGTCCGCGATCGGTCCACTCGCGGGGCTTTCGGTTGCCGCGCTCGTGCCGCTTCTCGGATTTCTCGCGTTTCCACGACTCTCCGAGGACGTGATGGTCCGGTGGGGTTGACGATTCGCCGGCGTCGACGGTTCTCGGGGGACGACTTCGGGGGATAACTCACGAGCGGTTGCTCGGTGTGGTCGATGTGTGACCACGGGACGGTCGTGGGAGGATCGACGATCGTCGATCGCTTGGATCGACGCATTTACGTAATTTTTTATCCCCTTCCGAAAAGACGGAGTATATGGGACTAGACGACGACGCCAGGGAGTACCACCGGGCTGACCCTCCCGGGAAGATCGAGATCGAGACCACGAAGCCGACGAACACCCAGCGGGACCTCTCGCTCGCGTACTCGCCGGGCGTCGCCGCGCCGTGTCGCGATATCGCCGAGGACGCCGGGGCCGCCTTCGAGTACACGGCGAAGGGAAACCTCGTCGCCGTCGTCTCAAACGGCTCCGCGGTGCTCGGACTCGGCGACATCGGCGCACAGGCCTCCAAACCAGTCATGGAGGGGAAGGGCGTCCTTTTTAAACGGTTCGCCGACATCGACGTCTTCGACATCGAACTCGACATCGAGGCGGTCGACCCGTTCTGTGATGCGGTCGCCGCGATGGAGCCGACCTTCGGCGGGATCAACTTGGAGGACATCAGCGCGCCGGCGTGTTTCGAGATCGAGGAACAGCTGCGCGAGCGCATGGACATTCCCGTCTTCCACGACGACCAGCACGGGACGGCGATCATCTCCGGCGCGGCGCTCATCAACGCCGCTGACATCGTCGACAAGGAGCTTTCCGACCTGCAGATCGTCTTTTCCGGCGCGGGCGCATCCGCGATCGCGACCGCCCGATTTTACGTTTCGCTCGGCGCGAAACGCGACAACATCACGATGTGTGACTCCTCGGGGATCATCACCGAGAAGCGCGCCGAAACCGACGGGATAAACGAGTACAAACGCGAATTCGCCCGTGACGTGGACGGCGGGGACCTCGCGGACGCCTTGGAGGGGGCGGACGTCTTCGTCGGGCTCTCCATCGGCGGCATCGTCTCCCAGGAGATGGTTCGCTCGATGGCCGAGAACCCGATCATCTTCGCGATGGCGAACCCCGACCCCGAGATCACCTATCCGGACGCGAAGGCCGCCCGCGACGACACGGTGATCATGGCGACGGGCCGGTCGGATTACCCGAACATGGTGAACAACGTCCTCGGATTCCCGTTCCTCTTCCGGGGCGCACTCGACGTTCGTGCCCGCGAGATCAACGAGGAGATGAAGGCGGCTGCCGCCGCGGCGCTCGCCGAACTCGCCCGCAAGGACGTTCCGGACGCGGTCGTGAAAGCCTACGGCGATGACCCGCTCCAGTTCGGTCCGGACTACGTGATCCCGAAACCGCTCGATCCGCGAGTGCTCTTCGAGATCGCCCCGAAGGTCGCCGAAGCGGCGATGGACTCCGGTGTCGCCCGCACCGAGATCGACATCGAACGCTACCGCGAACGGCTGGAAGCACGCCTCGGCAAGTCGCGTGAGATGATGCGCGTCGTGTTGAACAAGGCGAAAAGCGACCCCAAACGCATCGCGCTCGCGGAGGGGACCGACGAGAAGATGATCCGCGCGGCCTATCAGATCGCCGAACAGGGGATCGCCGAACCCGTGTTGCTCGGCGACGCCGACTCGATCCGTCGCACCGCCGAGCGGCTCGGGCTTCGGTTTTCCCCGGAAGTCATCGATCCGGATCAACGCGACGTCTCCGCCTACGGCGATCGACTCCATGAGCTCCGAAAACGCAAGGGGATCACCCGACGGGAGGCCGACGATCTCGTCCACCGGGACACGAACTACCTCGGCAGCGTGATGGTCGAAACCGGCGATGCGGACGCGATGTTGACCGGGCTGACCCACCACTATCCATCAGCGTTGCGGCCGCCGTTACAGGTGATCGGCTCCGCCGCCGACACGGATACTGTCGCTGGGGTGTACATGTTGACGTTCAAAAACCGGGTGATCTTCTGTGCGGACGCGACGGTCAATCAGGCTCCCGACGCCGAGACGCTCGCGGAGATCACTCGCCACACCGCCGAGCTCGCCCGTCGGTTCAACGTCGAACCACGGGCCGCCATGCTGTCGTACTCCAACTTCGGAAGCGTCGACAACGAGCGTACGCGCCAGTCCCGTGATGCCGTGAAGCTGCTCCATGAGGATCCCGAGATCGACTTCCCGGTCGACGGGGAGATGCAGGCGGACACGGCCGTCGTCGAGGAGATCATGAACGGCACCTACGCGTTCTCCGAACTCGACGAGGCGGCGAACGTCCTCATCTTCCCGAACCTCGAATCGGGCAACATCGGTTACAAGCTGCTCCAGCGGCTCGGCGGTGCGGAGGCGATCGGACCGATGCTCGTCGGAATGAACAAGCCGGTACACGTGCTCCAGCGTGGCGATGAGGTAAAAGACATCGTCAACCTCGCTGGTGTCGCGGTCGTCGACGCACAGGCAGAGTGATCTGCTGACGCGGCTCGATGAGAGGGAAAGACGCGGCTCGATGAGAGGGAAAGACGCGGCTCGATGAGAGGGAAAGACGCGGCTCGATGAGAGGGAAAGACGCGGCTCGGTGTGGTGGAAGGAGTCCGTTCTGCCATTCCATCAAACATTATTTGAAAAGAAGTGATCGCGGTCAGTATCTCCGGAGAGTATATATGCAACCGTTTCCACTTGCCGTGTATGCCAGAGGCTACCGAAGATCGGATCAGCAGACGGAACTACCTCCAGTTCGCCGGCGCCGCCGCTGCCGTTGGACTCGCGGGCTGTGCGGGCGAGGACGTCGACGACCTCGAAGATGGGGATGACGTCGATCCCGGGGACGACGATGGGATCGATGACGAGGAGAACCACCTCCACATCACCCAGACACAAAACCCAACGACGCTTGACCCGCATGACCACAGGGAGACGACGACTGACAACATCATCCTGCAGGCGTACGAGTTCCATTTTAAACGCGACCTCGACGGCAACCTCGTCGATGGGCTCGTCACCGACTGGGAGATCGTCGATGACGATCGATACCAGATCGAGATCCGCGAGGGTGTGAGCTTCCATAATGGTGATGAGCTAACGCCGGAGGACTCCGCGTTCAGCATCAACCGGGTCGTCGACGCCGACGTCGGGAACTTGGAGAGCCCACAGCGTGACCAGCTCGCCGGTGTTGAATCCGCCGAAGTCGACGACGATGGGCACGTGCTCATTCACACGGACGGCCCGAATCCGATGACGTTCGCGAACCTCGGCTCGTACTGCCCGGTCGTCGAGGAGGACTGGATCATGGACCGCGATCCCGAAGCGATCGCCGAGGACATGAACGGAACCGGTCCCTACCAGCTCGAGGAGTTCGTCGACGGTGAGTATACCGACTTCACCAGTTTCCCCGATTACTGGGACGGCGAAGCGGAGATCGCGAGCCTTCGGATCGACGCTTCCTCGGAGTCGAGCACGCGGATCAACAGCCTCCGGGCGGGTGAGATCGACGTTGCGACCGCGGTGCCGCCGAGCGACGCCGGTGCGATCGAGAGCGACGACGACACCTACATCGCGGACGCACCGAGCACCCGAATCTTGATGCTCCCGATGCGGTACGACGTGGAGCCGTTCACGAGCCAGGAGTTCAGACAGGCGATGAACTACGCGATCGACTTCGATTCGATCATCGAGAACGTCCTCTCCGGATTCGGTGACGCGACCGCGCAGCCGACGCTTGAGGGCTACTTCGGGCACAACCCCGATCTCGACCCCTATCCCTATGACCCCGAACGCGCTGAGGAACTGGTTGAAGAAAGCGGCTTCGCTGGCGCGGAGATCGAACTCGTGGTCCCGGCCGGCCGCTACCTCCAGAGCGACGAGATCGCCCAAGCGTGTGTCGGCTACATCGACGACCTGGACAACGTCAGCTGTGACATCGACCTTACCGACTTCGGCGAGCTGACCGGCATTCTGCTCGACGGCGACATCGAGACGACGCCGCCGTTTTTCCTCATCGGCTGGGGGAACACCACCTTCGACGCGGAGAACAACCTGCTCCCGTGGCTCACCGAGGGAACCTCCCAGTACACCTTCGTCGACGAGGAGCTCGAGGATCTCATCCTCTCCGCCCGGACCGAGGTCGACGAGGACGAACGCGAGCAGCTCCTCATGGATGCGTGTGCACGCGCCAACGAGCTTGCAGTGTTCGTGTTCCTCAACCGTGAGTACCTGATCTACGGCATGAATCAGCGGGTCGACTGGGATGCGACGCCTGACGAGTACACCCGCGCCTACGAGATGTCGCTTCGATAGGTCACGGATCGTTCCTTTAGGGGCCGACACATCACCCCGCGTCGCCGTCGGCACGCTGCCGGCGGCCGGCGGCCGTTGAACCGCTTGTCCGACCGATCTCACGCCGTCCCGCACACGACGCTATCACATGTCAACGTATCAGTTCCTTATCCGTCGCGGCCTGCAGGGCCTCCTCGTCATCTGGGGGGTCATCACGGTGGTGTTTCTCCTTCGATTCATGACACCGGGCAGTCCAGTCGACTTCGTCGCACCGCTCGATGCGAGCCCGGAGCTTCGGGCACAGATCGCCCGCAACCTCGGTCTCGATCAGCCGATATACGTCCAGTACGCACAGTACCTCGGTAGCCTCCTACAGGGAGATATGGGCTTTTCATACATTCGGGGGCGACCCGCAAGCGGGATCATCTTCCTGCGGCTGCCCGCGACCATCGAGTTGGCGGTCGCCGCCACCGTCGTCGCCATCATCTTCTCGATCCCGTTGGGCGTCATCAGCGCCACTCGTCGGCACGAACCCGCCGACTACGCCGCGACGGGCTTCTCGCTCGTCGGCATCAGTACGCCGAACTTCTGGCTCGGTATCATGTTGATCCTCCTCGTCTCCGTCGGCCTCGGGATCCTCCCGACCAGTAGACGACCGATCGGGCTCGTCCCGGCGATGGAGATGTTGATCTTCCAATTCGAGACGGTCGGGATTCAGACATGGATCAGACACATGATCCTCCCGGCGATCACCCTCGGGACGTATTTCACGGCGATGATCGTCCGGCTCACACGGAGCGGCATGCTCGATCAGCTCGGCCAACCGTACGTGAAAGCCGCCCGCGCGAAGGGGCTGCCCGAGACGCTGGTCACGTATAAACACGCGTTGCGGAACACGATGATCCCGATCATCACCGTGCTCGGGTTACAGCTGGGCACGCTCATCGGGGGCGCGGTCATCACCGAGTTCGTCTTCAACTGGCCGGGGCTCGGCACGCTCATCATCGATGCGATCAACGTACGCGACTGGCCGATCATCCAGGGGGCGCTCATCGTGATCGGCGTCGGCTTCGTCGTGATCAACATCGTGGTCGATGCGCTGTATGCGCGACTCAACCCGCGGGTGAGTCTCGAATGAGCATCCTTTCGGAGCGCGTCCGGCGGAGCTTAACACGTGAGTTCAGTCAGAGCCTCATGGCGAAGATCGGGCTCGCGTTGGTGGTGTTGATGGTGACGATGGCGCTTTTCGCGCCGTTCATCGCCCCACACAACCCAACCCAGCAGGGGCTTGAGGAGTCCAACCTGCCGCCAGCCGGCGTCACCCAGACGTCCTCTGATATTCAGTTCGTCGACGGCGAGCGACAGACCGTCGAGACGACCACGACGGGAACGTTGGATCACCCGATGGGGACCGACTCGCTGGGCCGTGACCTGTTCTCGCGGGTGCTCTTCGGGGCCCGCACCTCGCTCATGGTCGGGCTCTTCGGGACGCTCTTTGCGGTCGGGACGGGGGTGAGCGTCGGGCTCGTCGCCGGCTACTACGGCGGCCGCATCGATGACGGCTTGATGCGGTTTGCGGACATCATGCTCGCGTTTCCCGCGTTGGTGCTCGCGATCGCGTTGGTCGGGCTGTTAGGACCGTTAACGATACGCATACCGGATCCCTTCGTCGCGCTCGGACTCGTCGAGGGGATGCCCGACTCGTTCGTCTTCCCGGTCACCCTGACGATCGTCGTCGGGGTGGTCAACTGGGTGTGGTTCGCCCGGATCGCCCGCGGGGAGGCCCTCTCGATCCGCCAACAGGAGTACGTGAAGGCGGCGCGCAGCCTCGGCGCGAGCGATCGACGTATCCTCAGACAACACGTGTTGCCGAACAGTCTGACGCCGATCATCGTCCTCGCGACCATCCAAGTGGCGGCGATCATCTTACTCGAGAGCTCGTTGTCGTTCCTCGGGTTCTCCGGCACGACGCTCTCGTGGGGCTTCGACATCGCACAGGGGCGTGATTACCTCGGCACGTCGTGGTGGATCTCGAGCATTCCCGGGCTCGCCATCGTGCTTGCCGTGATCGGGATCAACCTCCTCGGCGACTGGCTGCGGGACGCACTCGATCCGGGTATCGAGGGTGAACACGGAGGTGGGATGTGATGACCGACGAGCCGCTGCTCAAGATTTCGGGGCTCGAAACGCGATTCTTCACCGAAGAGGGACAGGTCAACGCCGTCGAATCGGTCGACCTCGAGATCGCGGACGGCGAGGTGTTCGGCATCGTCGGCGAGTCGGGATCCGGAAAGAGCGTCACCGCGCTCTCGTTGCTCGGGATGGTCGAATCGCCGGGTCGGGTGACGGCCGGGGAGATCTGGTATCGGAACGCCGACCTCGCGGCCGGGATTGCCGGGGATGTCCCCGACGCCGTCGATGGCGACTACGTGAACCTTCAGAAACTGCCAGACCGCGTTCGACGGACCCTTCGTGGGACACACTTCAGCATGGTGTTTCAGGACCCGATGAGCAGCTTCAACCCGAGCCTGACCGTCGGTGAGCAGATCGCGGAGGCGGTCGAGGCACAACAGCGTGCCCGGGCGAACCCACGCTCGGTCGCGTCACGAACGCAGGGGTACGGCCTCGGGAAGTACCTCATGAGCTTCGTTTCGTCGTCGCGGAAGTACGTGACTCAGGAGAGCCGGGAGCGGGCGGTCGAACTCCTCGAGATGGTCGGCATTCCCGACCCGGTCCTCCGGGCGGAAGAACATCCCCACGAGTACTCCGGCGGGATGCTCCAGCGGGCGATGGTCGCACAGGCGCTCGCGGGCGAACCGGACGTCCTGATCGCGGATGAGCCGACGACCGCCCTCGACGTGACCATTCAGGCACAGGTGCTCGACCTCCTCTCACGCATTCAATCGGAGACGGGAATGACGATCCTCCTCATCACCCACAACCTCGGCGTCGTGGCCCGCATGTGTGACCGTGTCGGGGTCATGTACGCCGGTGAGGTCGTCGAACGTGGGACGCTCGCGGACGTCTTCGACTCGCCGGTCCACCCCTACACGCAGGGGTTGCTCGGAAGCGTCCCCGAGATCGAGGGCGCAAGCGGCCGACTCCAACCGATCGCCGGTAACGTCCCGAGCCTCCTCGATCACGAAATGCCCGATCGGTGTTATTTCGCGGAGCGATGCCCGAAGGCGATGGAGGCCTGTCTGACGAAGCCGGCGGAGTTGGACGTTCCCGATCAACCCGGCCACTCCGCCGCATGTTATCTCGCCACCGAGCCGTTCGACGAGGCGACGGCGCTCCCGGCGGACTACTTCGACGACCCGGGAACGGCTGCGAGGGCGACGGGAGTCTCCGAGGACGGAGTCCCCGCGGGTGACGGGGGTGAGCTGAATGACTGAGACGCGTGATACCGACATGGCCGATGGCACGAACACGGGACGAGCAGAACGCAGTAGACGGCCGACGGATGAGCCACTGGTTCGGGTCCGTGGGCTCGAAAAGCACTTTTTCGAGAACGACACGATTTTCGATCGGTTCCTCGGCGATGGGCGAACCGCGGTGAAAGCGGTCGATGGGATCGATTTCGATATCCACCGCGGTGAAACGCTTGGACTCGTCGGCGAATCGGGGTGTGGGAAGTCGACGACCGGCGAGACGATGCTTCGGTTACAGGAACCGACGGACGGCAGCGTCGAGTTCGAGGGGCGGAACATCTACGATCTGGCGGGCGACGACCTGCTCGCGTTCCGTCGTGAGGCGCAGGTCGTCTTTCAGGACCCCTTCTCCAGTCTGGACCCGCGGATGACCATCGGGGAGGTGATCATCCAACCGCTCGAGATACACGACGTCGGCACCCGCGCCGAACGCGTCGCGCGGGCTCGTGACCTCTTGGAGCGCGTCGGACTGTCGGCGGATCAACTCGACCGCTATCCACACGAGTTCTCGGGAGGGCAGCGACAGCGGATCGGTATCGCCCGCGCGCTGGCGTTGGAGCCGGAGTTCATCGTGCTCGATGAGCCGACGAGTGCGCTCGACGTGAGCGTACAGGCGCAGGTGTTGAACCTCCTCGAGGACCTCCAAGAGGAGTTCGATCTCACCTATCTGCTCATCAGCCACGACCTCTCGGTCATCAACCACGTCTGTGATCGGGTCGCGGTGATGTATCTCGGTGAATTGGTCGAGATCGGGCCGGCAGCGGAGCTGTTCGCCGATCCGAAACACCCGTACACAAAGGCGTTGTTGGCGAGCGTCCCGCGGGCGACGACGGACGAGGCTGAACGCGAGCGCCGGACCATCTCCGGTGACGTCCCGTCTCCCCGAAACCCGCCTTCGGGATGTTCGTTCCGGACCCGGTGTCCGGTCGTGATCCGCCCACCGGATCTCGACATCTCACGGGACGCGTATCTCGAGATCGTTCGCTACCGAACGCTGCTTGCGAACGGGCGGCTCGATCCCGATGCCCGCTGGGAGCAGCTCGACGATCCCGACGGAAACGACGTCACCCTGTTCACCGACTCGATCCGTGAGGAGCTTTTCACCGTCGAGTTCGCGGGCGAGGATCGGGTGGTCTTGGATGAGTCGTTCGAGGCGCTCGCCGACGGCGACGTCGAGACGGCCGAACGGATCCTGACGGAACGGTTTGCCTCCGTATGTGAGGCGGTGAATCCCGAACTCACCGATGATGCACATGCGGCTGCCTGCCTCCGTGAGGACCAGCCCTCAGAGACCCGGGAGACAGCGGACGAGTGGACGCACGAACACGGGGGCGGTGGGACTCCCTCCGCGGGACCGTCCGCCAGGACCTCCGGGATCGATAGCCGGACCGACTAGTGGGGTCCCGCATACGGACCCGATCGGACGGACTCAGGCATCAGACTCGTCGAAGACGTCCTTGATCAGCTTCGCCTGCGCCGTCCGAAGACGCTGTGAGAGCGCGGACTTGCTGATATCGAGCTCCTCGGCGAGCTCGCCGAGTTCGACCTGTTTGTCGCCGTCGAAGTATCCACGGACGACGGCGAGTTCGAGTCCCTGTCGCTGTTTCGGGGTGAGCGAGGAGAGGTCGAAGGTGACCTGCTCCGCGGCATCGGGACCCTCGACGACGGCGAGCCTGACGAGTCTGACGTGCCCGAGGATGGACTGGAGGTCTTCGATCAGCTCGCGAATGACCGCCCGGTCGTCGACATAGGTGGTGACGAGCATGGTTCCCTGTTCGACGCGCTGAATGTGGGGGACACAATCGTGCTGTTGGAACGCATAACAGAGGCAGTCGTCAGTGACTTCGCCGGTCGCACGGATCATCCCTCCATCGCCAGCGGGCTGTAGGTCCACGTTGCACTTCTCGCCGACCGCATTGACGTTCACCGCCTCGACGCTGTCCGCTTCCGCGACAATGGGACAGTCCCACTCCTTCCCGGGTTCGATATCGAGATCGACTCGGAGGCGTCGGGTGCCGTCTACGGCGCGTGACATACCCCCTTATTCCGTGTTGGGTACATATATGTTGTTCCCCGCACGCTCGAGACGGGTCATCGAGTCCCGGCGGCTACCGGGCGTCGGCGATCCGTTTCACGATCCGATCGCGATCGCGCTGAAGCCGATCGGCGAGGGCCGTAAGCTCCGAGAGAACCGGATGGCTCGTCCGCTCAAGCGGACCGTAGAGGTATCGATAGAACGTGGGCGCGTCCTCGCCGCCGAAATCGACGGTCATCGGCGGGTCACGAAGCGAGCGCTGGCGAGCCTTCGCGAGGTCATTACACTCGGATTCGAGCCCCTCGAATCGCTCATAGACGTCGATCAGGGCATCGGTCCGGCTTCGTTCGGGGATCCCTTCGAGGTGTTCGTGTAGTCGGCGTCGCGTTCGGTCGATCCGGGCGAGCTCCGCCTCGGTGTCCGAGAGCTCCTCCAGTTCGACGTCGATGGCGTCGGCGAGTTCCGCACGCGATGCGGCCGCGTGACGGCTGCGCGTGACGATCGCGGACTGTAGCGCCGGCGAGAACGTCCCACCGTCTGAGAGGCCGGTGACCATGTCGACCCCGAGTTCGGCCGCGAGGCTCTCGGTAACGGTTTCATCGTACTCCTGTTGATAGTGCGGGAGCGCCATCACGGTGGATTCATAGGAGTCAAACACACCTCGTCTGTGCTCGTCGTTCGGCGTGTGAAAGCCGGTACCCGAGTGGACCCCCACGACCGGCCCATCGGAGGCGAACGTCGTGTTCGCCGGAACGGGGTCGAGCGACTCGACCCGTTCCGAGAACTCCTCGAAGGCGTCCCGTTCATCGACCACGCGGCGTCGTTCCTCACGGCAACACTCCGCTGCGTCCTTGAGATAGGCGAAGGCGACGAACGCGAGGAGCCCGACGACGACGATGAGCGTGAGGAACCCGGGGTCGGTAACGACACCCGACAGCTCACAGGAGAGCGTCGTACACTCCTCGGCGGTCGGGCCCTCCCTGGGGACACGAAAGGTCGCATCCCCGCCGGGTTGAATACTCATGGAGCTAAATTACACAATCCAAGACGATAACTATTGTGGCAATCTCGCTGCGTACAGAACACCCCGGTCCCGCCTCTCTCACCGAAGTCGACTCAGTAGATGTGGTGCAACAACAGGTAGACGCCGATCCCCATCGCAAAGGAGATCAACCAGAGGATCGCCGCGACGAACCCGGCGCGTGCGTGTGCCGTGTCGTAGAGTTCGGGATACGGACGGGTCAATGCGAGCAGGAGCGCATAGAACACGAACGGAATACAGACGATCGCGAGCAGGATATGGATCGCGAGGAACGGGAGATAGACGAACGTATAGACCGTCTCCGGGCCGGGAAACGTCGCCGTGCCGACCACGATGAGCCGGTAGAGGTAGCCGACGAGGAAGACGGTGAAGAGTCCGAACGACGCGAGCATGAACGCGCGATGGCGCTCGACGTCGCCACGGGAGATCGCCCGCCAGCCGAGGATGATCGTCGCGATGGCCGTCGCCGAAATGACGGCGTTTAGGTGGGGGATGGCGTCGAGGACGGCGTCGCTTGCGCGTGGAAGGACGGTCTCGGGAATGACGCCGCCGACGGCGCCGAAGACGAGCCCGAGCGAGACGACCGAGAGGGCGGCGGTCAAAAGCGGGACGTTGTCGCGAGCCCAATTGCTCATAACCGGGTCCTCGGTCGCGGGGGGAAAACAGGTGTCGATTTCGGCAGGTCATCGAGCCACGACTGCAGTCGTGGGCTTCCGCCTCAAATACGTGTGAATGTACGTGGCGTCCCGATCGACTCCGTCGCGGTCCCCGAAGAGCGGTTGACCGCGCGGTGACATCGACCGGCACGTCACGTGAGAATGGAAGGGCTTTTAATTAGGCACTGGATACACGAAAGTGCGACAAAACCACCGCGAGCGTGGGTAGCCAAGCCAGGCCAACGGCGCAGCGTTGAGGGCGCTGTCCTGTAGAGGTCCGCCGGTTCAAATCCGGTCCCACGCATCGCAACGGCTCTCCACGGAGCCCACAACCGATGCACGGTGTTGTCTCTACGACAGCACCCACGCACAATCCTTCGAAACCACAACGCTTCGAGCGGCCGCTCAGCGCCCACGAGAGCGTTCGTCCCGCGCCCACGAGAGCGTTCGTCCCGCGCCCACGAGAGCGTTCGTCCCGCGCCCACCATGTGAACAGTGCAAGCGCGAACGACTACCCTTTTAGTCGCGGGCGGCCGGAGTGAGTCGTAATGACCGAGTACGACTCCGAGGAGTTGGGCCTCGTCGCCGGGCTGGAGATCCACCAACAGCTCGATACGGCGACGAAGCTCTTCTGTGACTCCCCGACCGTCGAACGCGACCCCGAGGAGGCCGAACGAAAGCTGGTCCGGCACCTCCACCCGACGAAAAGCGAACTCGGCGAGCTCGATGCCGCCGCCGTCGAGGAGAGCCGTGTCGACCGCGAGTTCACCTACCTCGCCTACGACACGACCTGCCTCGTCGAGGAGGACGACGAGCCGCCGCGACGGGTCGATCCGGAGGCGCTCGACGTCGCGTTACAGATCGCGACCATGCTCGACGCGACGGTCGTCGATCAGGCACACGTCATGCGGAAACTCGTCATCGACGGCTCGAACACCTCCGGCTTCCAGCGTTCGCTGCTGCTCGCACAGGGCGGGTCGATCGAGACGAGCGAGGGTCCCGTCTCCATCGAGGACCTCATGTTGGAAGAGGAGTCCGCAAAGCGCGTCGAGGAACACGACGGGGGGGTCGTCTACTCGCTCGACCGATTGGGCGTGCCGCTCGTCGAGATCGGCACGGGCCCGGACATCTCGAGCCCGGAGCAGGCCCGCGAGGCCGCAGCGCGGATCGGTACCCTCCTGCGGTCGACCGGGAAAGTAAAACGCGGGCTCGGCACGATCCGCCAGGACGTCAACGTCTCCATCGCTGACGGTGCCCGCGTCGAGGTGAAGGGGGTACAGGACCTCGAAGGGATCGAAGCGATCGTCCGCGGCGAGGTCGGTCGACAGGCGGAACTGCTCACGGTTCGCGATCGACTCCGCGAGCGGAATGCGCGGGTCGGGGAGCCACGGGACGTCACGGACGTGTTCGCCGACACCGAGTCCGGGGTTATCCGCGGCGCGCTCGACGACGACGGCGCGGTGTGGGCGGTGCCGCTTTTCGGCTTCGACGGGCTCGTCGGCCACGAGATCCAACCGGATCGCCGGCTGGGGACGGAGTTCTCCGATCACGCCAAACGTCACGGTGCGGGCGGGATCTTCCACACCGACGAGCTGCCGGCCTACGGCGTGACGCCGGCGGAGGTCGCGACGCTTCGTGAGACGGTCGATGCCGGTGGGGACGACGCGGTCGCGATCGTCGCGGCGGGGACGGAGACGGCCCCCCTCGCGATCGAGGCGGTCGCAGAGCGGGCCGAGGCCGCTATCGACGGCGTCCCCGAGGAGACGCGAGGCGCGAACGACGACGGGACGACACGGTATCTCCGTCCGCTCCCGGGTGCTGCACGGATGTATCCCGAAACCGACGTCCCGCCCGTCGAGCCCGACCCGAGCGACGTCGACGTTCCCGAACTCCTCGATGAAAAGGCCGAGCGCTACGCCGAGTCGTTCGGGCTCGACCCCGGCCTCGCCGAACAGGTCGCGTTCGGCCGACGCTTCCCGACGTTCGAGGCGGCCGTCGAGCGGGGGATCGATCCGACCTTTGCGGCCACCACGCTGGAGTCGACGACGACGGAGATCCGACGCGAGGGCGCGCCGGTCGAGGCGCTCACTGATGAGCATTTCCTCGGGCTCTTTTCGCTCGTCGAGGACGGCGACCTCGCGAAGGAGGGCGTCCCGGAGGTGTTGACGACGCTCGCGGAGAACCCCGAGTTGACACCCGCCGAGGCCGTCGAGGTGGCGGGGCTATCGGGGGTGAGCGAGGAGGCGGTCCGGGAGGCGGTACTCGAGGTCGTCGAGCGGAACGCCGATCAGGTCGCCGAGGAGGGGATGGCCGCCTTCTCCGGGCTCATGGGCGAAGCGATGGGGGCGCTTCGCGGGAAAGCCGACGGCGAGGTCGTCTCCGAGGTGCTGCGCGAGGAGATCGGCAAGCGGGCCTAAGGGAGTTCAGTCAGTCCGTCAGCTCCTCGATCAACGTCTCGAGGTCGTACGTCGCCGGCGCGCGCGACTCGTCCCGTAACGTCGCGATGGTGAACGTCGAGTTGGTCCGCTCGACGCCTTCGATCCCTTCGAACTCGCTTATCAGCCGTTCGACGGTGTCAGATGAGGAGAGCCGAGCGAGGACGACGAAGTCGGTCTCACCCATCGTGAAGTACGCTTCCGTGACGCCCTCGACGGCGAGGAGTTCGTCGGCGAACTCGTCGTATGGGCCCTCGTAGTCCGCGTGTACCTCGACGATGATCGTGACGCCGAGTCCGAGGGCTTCGTGGTCGAAGTCGTAGAGGTCGTTTTCGATGACGCCCGCCTCCCGCAGGTTGTTGAGCCGGTAGTGGATCGTCGAGACGGGGATCCCCGTCTCGTCGTGGAGCTTCTCCGGGCTGCCGGTGCCGAGATCCGAGATCGCCTTCAACAGCCGCACGTCGCGCTCGTCCATCTCATCCGTACTCGTGTACGACTCGTATATATGTCCCCCGACATGGTCGGAGAAATATCCAATCGGCTAATCGATTCCGAGAGCCAGATCGAATGGGATTCATATGTGTGATTCATCATCTACGATCTCGCGTATATTGAAAGATTAGTTTAAGTAGATTAGGGAATTCCGAACGAGTACCAAATGTATCCTCGAAGTTTGCTCTCATCTCCCGTCGGCGTCGCTGGGGCGTTCCTGCTGCTCGCGGCGCTGTGGGGGACCTCGTTCGTCGCCATCGAAGCCGGTCTCGCGTACTTTCCGCCCCTGCTGTTCGCGGGTATTCGGTACCTGATCGCCGGTATCGTCGTCCTCGGATATGCGGTGTTCGTCGCCGATCGCTGGGTCCCAAACGGCCGCGAGGAGTGGCTCGGTGTCGCCATCGCGGGCGCGTTCGTCATCGCGATCTATCACGGGTTCCTCTACGTCGGCGAGCTCTACATTCCCGGGGCGGTTGCCGCGGTCGTCGTCAGCCTCGCACCGGTTCTGACGGCCACCTTCGCCGCGGTCCTGCTCCCAAACGAACGGCTTGGACCGTTCGAGATCGCCGGGTTCGCGCTCGGGCTTCTCGGCGTGATCGTCATCGCCGACCCCGGCGGGCTCACACTCGGCGGCGACGATGCGGCCATCGGTGGCCTCCCACCGGCACTGCTCGGCGTCATTTTGACCTTCTTCGCCGCCGTCGCGTTCTCCATCGGCGCGGTGTTGTTGCGTCCGCTCCGGACCGACCTCCCGATCGCCGCGTTGCAGGGCTGGGCGATGCTGATCGGTGCCGCGATGCTTCTCGTCGGGGCCGGGGCGTTCCGGGAGTCGCCGGGGGACATCGTCTGGAACGCGACGTCGATCGTCTCGCTCACCTATCTCACGGTGCTTTCCGGGGTCGTCGCGTTCCTGATCTACTTCGCGCTGCTCGATGCGGTCGGGCCGACCCAGCTCCACCTCGTCGGCTACGTCGAGCCGATCATCGCCGCGATCGGGAGTTGGGTTCTCCTCGGGCACCTCATCGAGGGGGAGGCGATCCTCGGCTTCGCCGCCATCCTCGCCGGCTTCGCCGCGCTTGAACGGCGGGAGATCGCTGCGTACGTGACGACGCGGTACGGGTTCGGAAGCTGAGCGCGGTTGGCGGTTCGAGCGAACGCACGTCTCCTGGCCATCCGACCCCGCAACGTCCTTAAGAGCGGGCCGCCCACGCGAGGACGTGTCCCTCATCGATCGGCTCCGCCGTCCCGAGTACACGGGTGAAAACCGGTGTTGGCCCTGTACCGCGGTCAACCTCGTCGTCGTCGTGCTGCTTGCGGGGGTCGTTGGACTGCTCTTCGCGCCGCTCGCCGCGCTCGTCCTGCTCGGTGGCGGCGGGTTGATCTACCTCCGTGGGTACGTCGTCCCCGGAACGCCACGGTTTGCGCCGCGGATCGTCGATCTGCTTCCCGTCGAATTCGGCCCACAAAAACACGTCGAGAGCGACTCCATCGCCGGGTCGGTCGATCCCGAGGAGCTGTTGGGGACGCTCATCGATGCCGACGTGGTCGTCGACGACGGCGATGAACTCCGCCTGACGGAGGACTTTCGTGTCACCTTCGAGGATCGGATGGCCGACCTCCGCACGCTTTCGGAGCAGGCGCTCGCCGAGCGGGCGGCCGCCGTCGCCGCCGGCGACCCCGACGCCGAGGTCCACGCCAACCGCATCCTGCTCGCCGGCGGCAGAGACATCTGGCTCTCGCGCGCGGTCGCCATCGCGGAGACCGCCGCCGCCGAGACGCTCGCTGACTTCGACGTGCCGACGGACCTCCGCGCGCCGGCGGCCGAACCGCTTCGAACCCTCGTGGGGACCTGCCCGGTCTGTGCCGGCCCCGTCGTCGAGACCACCCTGCGGAACTGCTGTGGCGGACCGGGTACGAGCCATCGAAAGCCACACCGACCGGTGTTGGCCTGTGCGGACTGTTCGACGGTCGTGTACGAGTTCGATGTGTGAGAAAGCGTACCGACGGAGCGGTTCACTCCACGCGTTCGGTGACGCCCGCACGGAGGTCGCGTCCGAAATAATGGCCGACAAGCGCCAGCACGAGTCCGATTCCGCCGCCGACGGCGAGCAGCGCGAGCCCCCACTCCTGAATGTATCGCAGGCCGATCGGCAGAAAGCCGATCCCGAGGACGTTTAAGAGCGCGCTGCCGGCCCCGACGCCGGCGCCGGCGATACCCGTCTCGACGTAGCGCCGCTTCGAAAAGACGAGTCCGACGAGGAACGCCCCGAGGAGGACGCCGGCGGCGTGGCCGATCGTTCCGCCGATGAGCGGAAGCATCCCGCCGAGGAAGACCCCGAGTCCAATGGCGACCAGCGCGATCGCGAAGCCCCTCAAGGAGAACCAGCGTCCATTCAGCCCGATGCGGTCCCGGATACCCGCGCCCCGACGTGTGTCATCGCGGGTGTCCTTGCGGGTGTCATCGTCGCGGTCGGGACCGCTCACGGAGCCTCCATCGCTCGACAGATCGTCGTCGAGCAGGTCATCGAGGTCGTCCAACGGATCGCCGTCGGCCGCCTCACGCTCCTTGGAGGGTTGCATGTCACGAGGTAGCGACCCCGAGAACTTGTGTCTTTTCGTCGACCCATCGATCGACCGCCCGTATTGGTCGGTCAGCGACGGGTCACAGCGTCAAAAAACGCGGACGCTCCGGCGCTACTGCTCGGCGAGCCAGCCGGCGAAGTCCTCGGTGAGGAACCCGATGTAATCGAGCACCCCGAGGTACAGCGAGACGAACACGACGACGACGATCGGCACCCGAACGGCCCAGATCCACGCGGTTCCGAGGCCACCGAGGTCACCGATCCCTTGTTCGAGTTCGTCCCGTGCGACCTCGGGGATGACCCAGCCGACGAAGATCGCCAACAACAGCGCGCCGAGCACGAGGAGCACGCCGTCGGCGAACAGGTCAAGCAGGTCGAGGAAGATCAGGTCGACGGTGACCGGGACGCCAAGCAGGAAGATCGCCACGCCGAGGCCGGCCGCGGCGGGCACCCGTTTGAGGTTCCACTCGTCCACCAGATAGGAGGTGACGACCTCGAGGATACTGATCGCGGACGAGAGCGCCGCGATGCCGACCATCGCGAAGAAGACGATCCCGATCACCCGTCCCGCCGGGATCTCGGTGAACGCGGCGGTCAGGCTGACGAAGATCTCTCCGGCGCCGCCGTCGCCGGGCGAGAGTCCCGCGGCGAAGAGGAACGGGAAGACGACGAAGCCGACGATCACCGCGATGAGGGTGTCGAGCCCGGCGATGATCCCCGCGTCCTCCGCGAGGTTGCGGTCCTCGCCGAGGTAGGAGGCGTAGGTGATCATCACGCCCATCCCGAGCGAGAGCGTGAAGAAGGCCTGTCCGGCCGCCGCGGGCAGGATGCTCGTCCAGTTCTCGGCGATGACGCCGAAGTCCGGCGAGAGGTAGTACGCGTATGCCTCCGTGGAGGCGTCAAGCGTGAACCCGTAGGCGGCGAGTCCGAGCAACAGGACGATGATCGCCGGCACCATCACCTTCACCGCGACCTCGATCCCGCTGCGGATCCCGGCGGCGACGATGGCGATCACGAACGCCATGAAGATCGCGTGGAACAGCAGCGAGTCGAGGCCTGTCGAGACGCTTCCGAAGAGCAACTCCGCGGCCTCCGGATCGGCTGCACCGGCGGCATAGCCGTCGGTGATACCGATGAGCATGTATCTGAGGAACCAGCCGGCGACGACGCTGTAGTACGCGAGGATCACGAATCCCGTGATCACGAAGAGCCAACCGACGTATTGCCAGATCCCGCTGCCGAGATCACGTAACGCGCCGACGGGGTTGCGCTCCGTTCGTCTCCCGATCACGAACTCGACGAGGATCGCCGGGAAGCCGATCAGCGCGATAAACAGGAGGTAAACGAGCAGGAACGCCGATCCACCCTCCTGCCCGGTGATGAACGGAAACCGCCAGATGTTTCCGAGTCCGACCGCGCTGCCGACCGCCGCGAGGATGAACCCGAACCGTGTCGCCCAGGTTTCGCGTGCCATTATGTCTCTCCCGCTGTTATGGGCTCTTAAAAGGATGTCTGTTCTACTGCGTGCGAACCGATCCGGGCCGCCTCAAACGACCGCGTATCCGACTCCACCCAAGCCGTCCCTGTCTCTTCTTAAGCCGTCCCTGTCTCTTCTTAAGCCGTCCCTGTCTCTTAAATCGGCGCGCGCCCAACCGGCAGCATGGATGAAATTCCCCGCTCGAAGGGACGTGTACCGATCGTCGCGACGGCCGTCGCGGTGACGGCGGCGGCGCTCGCCTGTCGTCGGATCGTCGCTCGATTTACCCGCGGCCGTCTCGGAGGGGCGGATGAGTACAACGTCGCGGAAGTGCCGGTGTCGGGTCCGATCGTCCGGGATCGAGGCCGTCCGTCGCCGCTTTCGGGTGGCACGGCGACGACGGCCGACGAGGTCGTCGAACTGATCGAGGAGGCCGACGAGGACGAGGCCGTCGACGCGCTTTTGCTCCGGATCAACACCCCCGGCGGGCAGGTGCTTCCGAGCGACGACATTCGCCGTGCAGCTGCCGACTTCGACGGCCCGACCGTCGCCTACGCCACCGACCTCTGTGCGTCCGGCGGTTACTGGATCGCCAGCGGCTGTGACGAGCTGTGGGCACACGATGCGAGCCTGGTCGGCTCGATCGGCGTCATCGGCTCGCGGCCGAACGCCGCGGAGCTCGCCGACAGGCTCGGGATCTCTTATGAACAGTTCACCGCCGGGGAGTACAAGGACGCGGGGGTGCCGCTTCGGGAGATCGAAGACGACGAACGCGAGTATCTCCAGGGGATCATCGACGGCTACTACGAACGGTTCGTCGAGACGGTGAGCGAGGGGCGTGACATGGACCCCGAGGACGTCAGGGACACGGAGGCGCGAATCTATCTCGGAAGCGACGCCGCCGAGGTCGGTCTCGTCGACTCGCTCGGTACTCGCGAGGACGTCGAGGATCGGCTCTCGGCGCTGCTGGATGCCGACGTCGAGGTCCGCGAGCTGCAACCCCAGCGAGGGTTCGCCGAGCGTCTCGGGATCGGCGCGGAGCGGCTCGCATTCGCCGCCGGCAACGGGGTCGCGAGCGTCTTTTCGGGGTCCGGCGGTGACGTCGAGATCGAGCTCCGGTGACGTCGTGACCGCACCGTGATGATCGGTTGGTTCGACCGTTTCCGCCCTGACGACCGGGAGGGTTTTTACTCGCGGGCGGTGTGGGGTGAGACGTGACGACGCTGGTCATCTGTGTGGACCGCTCGGGGACCGTCGGGCGGACCACGAACGTTCCGATGCCGGTCGCCGGATGGGAGGCCGTCAGGTCGCTCGTCACGGACGTCGGCCTCGGCGATCCCGAGGACGCCAGCGTCAACTGTCTGCTGGAGGCGCTTCGGATCGCCCGCGACCTCCGTGACGGCCGTGAGGACGCGGTCGTCGCGGTCATCTCCGGCGAGAGCGATTCGCCGATCGGCGCCGACCGCTCGCTCGCCTCCCAGCTCGATGACCTCGTGGCCCGCTATGACCCGACCGCCGCCATCGTCGTCGTCGACTCCGCCGAGGACGAGCGCGTTCTCCCCATCATCGAGTCGCGCGTGCCGGTGGACTCCGTCGACCGCGTCGTCGTCCGACAGGCACACGACATCGAGTCGACGTACTACCTGCTCAAACAGTTCCTCGCGGACGAACAGCTCCGCTCGACCGTGCTCGTCCCGTTCGGGGTGGCCCTGCTGTTGTTGCCGCCGCTTTTCTACTGGCTCTCGCCAGCAGCCGCCGTCGCCGCCGTGGCGGGCCTGCTCGGCGCGGCGCTGTTATATAAAGGACTCGCGATCGATCGCCTCGTCGCGGGGGTCCCCGAGCGCGTCCGCGAGGCGCTGTATGCGGGACAGGTATCCATCGTCACCTACGTCGTCGCCGGCGGGCTCACGCTCGTCGGCCTCTTTTTCGGCGCGCTCGCCGCCGCCGACCTCGACGCGGGGGTCCCCGTCCTCGTCGAGTCGATGCAGTTCGTTCACGCGGCGGTCCCGTGGCTCACCGTCGCGGGGTTGACCGCCGCGACGGGCCGACTGCTCGATGAACTGATCCGCGATGAGGGGATCCGGACGCCATATTTAAATCTCCCCTTCGTGATCCTGGCGGTCGGGCTCGTCGTTCGCGGCTTCGCGGGCTACTTTCTCGAACAGGAGTCGGTGTTGGCCGCACTCGTCGTCGGCGACGTCGCCGTCTCGCCGGGGCAGCGGCTCGCGTTGTTTATTATCGCGGGGATCGTCGTCTCCGTCCTTGGGGTGAAACTCACGAGCGACATCGGCTCGGAAGCGCTTGAGGAGGTCATCGACGCCGACAACGAGCGTGACCCGAACCGACGCGGCGAGAGCGAAGTCGACCGGAACTGACCCGCCTTCGGTTATCCGTGGGTGGCGCGGAACTCGCCGTGTTTCATGCCGATGAGGAACGCGATCGCCCCGAAGAGGATCATCGATGGAGCGACCATCATGAGGGTCGTCTCCAGTATCATCATGCCGCTCCCGACCAGCCCGGCGACGCCGACGGCGATCACCAACAGCAACAGGCCGACGGCTTTTGGCAGATCTAGCTGCATACGGCTCCCGGTAGGCGGTCGACGTTCCTAAGGGTTCGGTTCCGATCGTTCGACCCCGGTCCGTCACGCCTCGATGATGTCGTCCGCGGCCGCCGGGGGTATCGATAGCTCCCCGCTGAGCGAGACGACCGCGTCGCCGCCGACTTGAACCGTCCCGTCTTCGATCCGCACGTGGACGACCCCCGGTCGGTCGATGAAGTGACCCTGTTCGAACCGAAGCGTCGACGGCAACGATCCCTCGAAGGCGTCAACGGCCCGGAGGTACGCCGCACACGCCCCGCTCGCGGTCCCGGTCACCGGGTCCTCCGGGATCCCGGCGGCGGGCGCGAACGCCCGACCGTGCAGCGTCGACGCCGCATCGATGGCGTCGAAGGTGAACGCGTAGACGCCGGCGACGTCGTGTTCCGCCGAGATCGCCTCGACGGCTTGCTCGTCCGGCCGTGCCTCGCCGAGGCGCTCAAGGAAGTTGACCGGCACGATGAGAAACGGCAACCCGGTCGAGGCGACCGCGACCGGGAGGTCGGCACCGACGTCGCGAAGGGCCGCCGGATCGATCCCCAACGCGTTCCCGAGGCGATCGTACTCGATCGTGACCGGGTCGACGGTCGGGGCGTCCTGTGTCATCCACACACGCCCCGTGTCGGTTACCTCGATGGCCAGATCGCCGACGTTCGTCCGGAGGACCTCCTCGCCCGCTTCGATCGCGCCGTCGGCCGAGAGCGCGGCGTAGCTCGCGATCGTCGCGTGGCCACAGAGGTCGACCTCCGTCGTCGGGGTGAAATACCGAACCCGCCTGTCGGCGGCCGCGTCATCGTCGAGATCGGTGAGAAACGCCGTCTCGGACGCGCCAAGCTCGGCGGCGATACGGGCCATCCGATCCTCGCTCAACCCCGTCGCGTCGGGGACGACGCCGGCGACGTTGCCGGACAGCGGCTCGCGGGTGAACGCGTCGACGAGCAGGGTGGTTCGCGTCTCCATATCCCGCCCTCAGCACGCCTACATAAAAACGCATGGAGGTGAAAGCGAACACCCGGCCACGAGAAGCCACCCTTCAGGCCCGGGTGGAAGTCCCAAGCACGTGTGAGACGCCGTCGAACTCGAATCGAGCACCGCCGTCGACCGACTCGTTCACGCCGACCTCCCAGCCGTGTGCCTCGGCTACCTGTGCGACGATCCCCAAGCCGAAGCCCGTTCCGGCCTCGCTCGTCGAGTAGCCGAGATCGAAGACCCGCTCGCGCTGCCCTTCGTCGATCCCGGGACCGTCGTCGGCGACGGCGAAGCCGTGATCGGTCCGCTCGACCGTGACGGTCACCGCGGGACCGCCGTGTTCGACCGCGTTGCGGAAGAGGTTCTCAAGCAGCGTTCGCACGCGGGAGCTATCGGCCGCGACGACCCCGGGATCCTCGATCACGAGCGTCGCGTCCGCGGTCTCGACGGTACTCCAAGCCTCCCGGGCGATCGCCGCGAGATCGACCGATTCGCGATCGACCACGGCCGACCCGAGGCGGGCGAACGAGAGCGCGTCCTCGATCAGTTCGTTCATTCGATCGAGGGCCCGTGCGGCGCGATGGAGCGAATCGTCCTCGTAGCGCTCCTGCACGAGCGCGATGTGGCCCGAGGCGATGTTGAGGGGGTTTCTGAGGTCGTGTGAGACCATGCTGGCGAACGTCTCCAACCGATCGCGTTCGCGGGCCACCTCGGCATCCGCGCGGTGCCGCTCCAGCTCGTAGCCAATCCACTGTGCCATGAGGTCGACGAGCATCGTGTCCCACTCACGGAACGGTTTCTCCCGCGGCCGACGATCATACAAACAGAGCGCACCGTCGATCCGATCCTCGATGAGGAGCGGCGCCCCGACGTAACAGCCGATCCCCGTTTCCTCGAGTTCGCCGTCCTCGTCGTGATCCGCGACGGCGGTCGAATCCGGCAGCTGAACCGTCCGCTCCGCGTCCAGAATGTGCTCACAGATCGTCGTCCCGGCGGGCACGATATCGCCTTTCTCGAGCGATCCACGGTCGTCCACGGCGACTTCCACGTGTTGGGCGTCGCCCTTGATGCGGGTGTAGAGTGCGGTTTCGACGTCGAGCAGCCCCTTTCCGAGCCTGAGCAACGAAGTCACCTTCTCCTCGAACGTCGCCTCCCTGTCGGCGATCACGTCATGGAGGCGGCGTATCGTCTCCGTATATCGGTCGGGGTTCGCGGCGCCCGCGATGGCCCGTTCTACCCCACGAGCGAGCCGCTCGCCCCCGTCCGGGTCGTCCTTTCGTACGTAGTCGCTCACGCCGGCGCCGATCGCCGCGGACGCGGTCGCCTCGTCGCCGACGTCGGTGTAGATTATGAACGGGAGATCCGGCTCCCGGGCTCGGAGGGTCGCAAGCAACTCCATCCCGGAACCGTCCGGGAACGACAGCTCCGCGATCACGCAGTCGATCCCACCGTCCTCGACGTGTTCGACTCCCTCCCCGTAGCGTCGTGCGCGGACCACCTTGACCCGATCCGCCGTCCCGTTCAGGGCGTCTTCAACGTCCGCTGCGGCCCCATCATCGGGGTCCGCATGGAGCACGGTCGGCCGATAGTGACTCATGAGCCGTTCTACTTGTGGACTACACTTGGAGGTACCGCCGCCTTGCGGTTCCCGTGACCCGCCGTCGACCGACGCGGGGCGTCGTCCCCGGTCGTATCGATGTCAATCCTTTTGAGGATGTCCACGGATAGAGGATACATGGGACTATTCGATCGGTTACGGGGGACACACTCGCCCCGCGTCGCGTTTCTCGGCCTTGAGGGCGTGCCTCACGGGCTCATCGAGGACGAACCGGAGGTTTTCCCGTCGCTGACGGCGCTCGCCGAGGAGGGCTCCAGCGGGCCGATCGACAGCACCCTCCCGCCCGAAACGAGCGCCTGCTGGCCGGCGCTCACGAGCGGGATGAACCCGGGTGAGACTGGCGTATACGGGTTTCAGGACCGCGAGATCGGGAGCTATGACACGTACGTGCCGATGGGGCGGGACGTACAGGTGGATCGCGTGTGGGACCGTGTGACTACCGCGGGTCGACAGGCGACGGTGATGAACGTCCCCGTCACCTTCCCACCCCAGCGGAACGTCCAGCGGATGGTCTCCGGATTTCTCTCTCCCGACATCGACAAGGCGGCACATCCCGACGAGCTTCGGACCTACCTCTCGGAGTCGGGATACATGCTCAGTGTCAACGCGAAACTCGGACACAAACAGGATAAGACGGCCTTCCTCGAACACGCCCACGAGACGCTCGAAAAACGCGCGGAGGCGTTCAAACGTTACGTGACGCACGACGATTGGGACCTCTTTATGGGCGTGTTCATGACGCCCGATCGGGTGAACCACTTCCTCTGGGAGGCGTACGCCACGGGTGGGTCCGACCGTGAGGCCTTTCTGGAGTTCTATCGGACGCTCGATCGATACGTCGGGGAGATCCGCGAGGCGCTTCCCGACGACGTCACGCTCGTTGTCGGCTCCGCACACGGATTCACGACGCTCGCATACGACGTCTACTGTAACGAGTGGCTCGAACGGGAGGGATGGCTCAGCTACGACGGCGACGACCACGGCTCGCTCGCCGACATCGACGACGAGACGCGGGCGTACTCGCTCGTCTCCGGGCGATTTTACCTCAACCTCGACGAACGTGAACCGCGTGGATCGGTGCCCGCCGACGAGTACGACGCGGTGCGCGCCGAGCTCAAAACGGAACTGGAAGCGATGACCGGCCCGGACGGTACCCCGGTCGCGAAACGGGTGGTAGAACAGGAGACCGCCTTCCGCGGTGATCACGACGCCATCGCGCCGGACCTCGTGATGATCCCGAACGACGGCTTCGACCTCAAGGCCGGCTTCAGGCCGCACGAGCACGTGTTCGACGCGAGCGGGCCACGGACGGGTATGCACACCTTCGACGATGCGGCCCTCCTGATCGACCATCCCGACGCGATCGTCGAGGACGCCGACCTCCTCGACGTCGTCCCGACGCTCTTGACGCTTCTCGACGTCGAATACGGCCGCACAACCTTCGACGGGGCGAGCCTGATCTGAGAGGCGTCGCCGGTAACCGACCCCCCGCTACGGCTTCGTCGAATCGGCACCGTCGAAGCGGAGTTCGAACCGCGCCCCTTCGGGCTCCGCGGGAATCGCGACGATCTCCCATCCGTGTGCCTCGGCGATGTGTTCGCTGATCGCCAGCCCCAGGCCCGTTCCGTCGTCGTCGGTCGTGTACCCGCTCTCGAAGATGCCGTCTGGATCCTCATCGAAACCGACGCCGTCGTCCTGTACGTACACGCCGATCGGTCGGGTCGACTCCGCCCGCGTTTCCCGATCGGCTTCCTCCTCGGTCGGGGCGTCGATCGGTCCGACGCTCACGGTGAGCGGATCCGTCCCGTCGTCATGGCCGGATCCCTGCCCGCCCATCCCGTGTTCGATGCTGTTTCCGAAGAGGTTCTCGAACAGCTCCCGGATCCGGGTCGGGTCGGCCTGAAAGGTGGCGTCGGCGTCGATGACGAGCTCGGCATCGCCGGTGTCGACGTGTGCCCACGCCTCGCGTGTCACCTCCGAGAGACGCACGTCGTCGATCGTCCCGACGACGTGCCCGTCTCTGGACAGCGACAGCAGCTCCGTGATGAGTTCGTCCATCCGGTCGAGCGCATCCTCGACGCGCTCGAGCCGTTCCTCTTCGCCGGTCGTACGCGCCAGATCCAGGTGTCCCTTCGCGATCGAAAGCGGATTTCGGAGGTCGTGGGTGACGATGGAGGTGAACCGATCGAGGCGATCGTTTTGGCGTTGTAACATCTGTTCACGCTCGCGGCGCTCGGTGACGTCGGTGTAGATGGCATACCCCGAGGCGTTCTCCGTCCCGAGGTGGATCGGCACGATCTGAAGGAGAAAATGGCCGATCCCGTATGCCGTCCGGCGGGTCACCTCCCGACGCAGGTTCTCCCCGCGTTGGAGCCGTGCGTTCAATTCGTATGCCTCCTCACGGACGCCTTCGGTATTCGACGGGAGGATGTAGTCGTCGATCGGTTCGCCAACGATCTCCTCGGCGGGATAACCGAACGTCTCCTCGAACGCCGAGTTCACCCGGACGACGAACGGAACGCCGTCCTCATAGCCGTACTCGACCGCCGCGTCGGGAATGTTCTCGAAGAGCGCGCGGAGTCGGTCGCGTTCGGCCCGGAGCCGCTCGTCGACCCGGAGACGGCTCAACGTCTCCTCGAGATGGGATGCGAGAAGTTCGGCGAGTTCGAGGTCCTGTGCATCGAAGGCGTCGGGCATCGCCGCGACCACCTGTAAGATGCCCTCCTCACCGACCGGCACGGTGAGCGCCGACCCGTACGCCTCGTGATCGACCGAGCCGGCCACGATCGCCTCGTTCCGCTCGATCACCGCCCCGGCGAGACCCTCGCCGACCCGAACGCGGTTCCGGTCTGCCGGGTCCTCATCGGTCGAGACCGCGACGGGCTCTATCCATCCGTCGGTAACGACGCCGGCGATGCTGTGGCGTGTCGACAGGATCTCGTCGGCGATGGCGACGGCGATCCGGTAGGCGTCCTCCGGCGACCGAGCCGTCGCGAGCCTGGCGGCCCCGGCCTGGAGACGCTCCATCCGCGACGGCTCGGTGTCCGGATCGCTTACCAGCTGCTCCCGATTCGATCTCGCAACCAGCCAGCGTGTTCTCTCCGCCAGCTCGGGCGCGCTCGTCGCCACCGCGTCGACGATCGGATCGGTCGCGATCGGATCGGTCGGGTCGTCCACGAACGCCACGATCGGCGTCGCCGCATGTGAGCCCTTGATCCGGTCGAGCCCCGTTCGATCGAGGACGATCAGCACGTCCGCGTCCGGAAGCGACCCTTCTTCGATCGATCGGGGATCCGCGTGCCGAACGTCCGACTCAAGCTCCCCGCCCACCGCCGCCTCGGACTCGGCCGCGAGAACGACCATGTCACGGTCGTCCGACTGCTCCCGATCCACGTATGGCCATCATGAGGGCCGTCTCGAATATATTTCTGTCCATCGAATGTTGATGAGCTATCATACTCTGTTCGCCTTTTCTTGACGGACTCTCATCGCCGTTCCTATCGCTTGTCAGACAGATAAACGT
This sequence comes from Halorubrum vacuolatum, assembly GCF_900188065.1. Taxonomy (GTDB): domain Archaea; phylum Halobacteriota; class Halobacteria; order Halobacteriales; family Haloferacaceae; genus Halorubrum; species Halorubrum vacuolatum. The sequence continues at coordinate 62,997 of NZ_FZNQ01000001.1, read as the reverse complement.
GATCGATCCCTCCAGCCGATCCACGGACGGACCCGACGGATCCCTCCTCCCGTGTCCGAGCTGCCGTGGGGCGGATCCGATAGCGGAGGAATCCGGACGACTCGGACGATCCCGGGCCCCGAACGATGACGGTTGACCCCGGAACCCTTTTGGATGAACACGGGCCAGTACTCGGTAATGAGCGATCTCGAAGCGGAGTACCGCCTCGACTACTTCGAGGAGGAAGGGTTCACTCGACGGGAGTGTCCCTCCTGTGGGGTGTATTTCTGGACGCGGGATGCCGACCGTGAACTGTGTGGTGAGCCGCCGTGTGAGGATTACAGCTTCATCGACGACCCGGGCTTTCCGGAGGCATACAGCCTCACCGAGATGCGGGAGGCGTTTCTCTCGTTCTTCGAGGAGAACGGTCACGAGCGGATCGAACCGTATCCGGTGGCCGCGAACCGCTGGCGTGATGACGTCCTGTTGACGCAGGCGTCGATCTACGACTTCCAGCCGCTCGTCACCTCCGGTGAGACCCCGCCGCCGGCGAACCCGCTCACCATCTCTCAACCCTGTATCCGGATGCAGGATATCGACAACGTCGGCAAGACCGGGAGGCACACGATGGCCTTCGAGATGATGGCGCATCACGCGTTTAATACGCGTGAGGACGCCGAGGCCGACTACGCCTACGAAGGGGAGGTCTACTGGAAGGACGAGACCGTCGCGTACTGCGATGCCTTTTTCGAGTCGATGGGCGCGAACATCGAGGAGATCACCTACCTCGAGGATCCGTGGGTCGGCGGCGGCAACGCCGGCCCCGCGATCGAGGTCATCTATAAAGGGGCCGAGCTCGCCACGCTCGTTTTCATGTGTATGGAACAGGACCCCGACGGCGAGTACGAGATGAAAGACGGCAACACGTACTCGTTTATGGACACCTACATCGTCGACACCGGCTACGGCTTGGAGCGATGGACGTGGATGAGTCAGGGGACCGCGACCGTGTACGAGGCCATCTATCCCGACGCGATCGACTTTTTAAAGGAGAACGCCGGGATCGAACACACCGACGAGGAGCGTGAGCTGATCCACCGGGCCGCGAAGCTCTCCGGGCGGCTCGATATCGACGACGTCGATGACGTGGAGGACGCACGCGGCGAGGTCGCCGAAAAACTCGGCGTCGATGTCGATCGTCTCCGTGAACTGATCGAGCCGCTTGAGACCATCTACGCTATCGCCGACCACTCGCGTACCCTCGCGTACATGTTCGGCGACGGGATCGTCCCCTCGAACGTCGCGACCGGCTATCTCGCCCGGATGGTCCTCCGACGGACCAAACGGCTCGTCGACGACGTGGGCGTCGACGCACCGCTCGATGAGCTCGTCGACATGCAGGCGGAACGGCTCGGCTACGGGAACCGCGATACGATCCGCGAGATCGTTCGAACCGAGGAGCGGAAGTATCGTAAGACGCTCGAACGCGGCTCCAGAAAGGTGGAACAGCTCGCCGACGAGTATGCCGCCACCGACGATCCGATCCCAACCGAGGAGCTGTTGGAGCTGTACGATTCCCACGGGATCCAACCGGACATGGTCGCCGAGATCGCCGCCGAGCGCGGGGCCGTCGTCGACGTGCCGGACGATTTCTACGCGCTCGTCGCCGATCGTCACGAACGGGTCACCGACGGGACCGACGCCGAACCGGATCGCGATGAGCGACTCGCGGATCTCCCCGAGACGGAGAAACTCTACTACGACGATCAGGGCAGAACGGAGTTCGAGGCGGTCGTCCTTGACGTCTTCGAGCGCGATGAGGGCTACGACGTCGTGCTCGATCAGACGATGTTCTACCCCGAGGGTGGCGGTCAGCCCGCGGATCGGGGGCAGCTCTCCGCCGGCGAAACGGCCGTCGAGGTCGTCGACGTCGAGGAGGTCGATGGCGTCGTGCTCCATCACACCGATGCCGACCCCGGGAAGGGCGAGTTCGTCCGTGGCCGGGTCGACGGCGGTCGTCGTGAACGGCTTCGCGTCCACCACACTGCCACGCACCTGATCGGTCACGCGGCACGGGAGGTGCTGGGCGGGCACGTCCGGCAGGCGGGCGCACAGAAGGGGCTCAACTCCTCCCGGCTCGACGTCAGACACTACGAGCGGATCGCAAGGGAGGACGTTCGCGAGATCGAGCGGGTCGCAAACGAACTGGTTCGCCGCAACGTGGCGGTCACACAGGAGTGGCCACATCGACACGAGGCGGAGGCCGAACACGGCTTCGACCTGTATCAGGGTGGCGTCCCGCCGGGAACGAACGTCAGATTGATCCACGTCGGCGATGTCGACGTGCAGGCGTGTGCCGGCACGCACGTCGATCGGACCGGCGACATCGGATCGATCAAGCTCCTGAAGACGGAGCCCGTTCAGGACGGCGTCGAGCGGATCGTCTTCGCTGCGGGCGACGCCGCGATCGAGGCGACCCAACGCACGGAGGACGCACTCTTCGATGCGGCGACGGAACTCGATGTCGACCCGCTCGATGTGCCGGAGGCGGCCGAACGGTTCTTCGAGGAGTGGAAGGCGCGCGGGAAGGAGATCGATTCGTTGAAAGAACAGCTCGCGGAGGCGAGAGCGTCCGGTGGTGCGGACGTCGACGAGGTCGCTCTCGGGGATGTGACGGCCGTGATCCAGCGGCTTGACGGCGACGCGGACGAGCTACGGGCGACCGCGAACGCCCACGTCGATGACGGTTCGGTGGCGGTCGTCGGAAGCGGTGCGAACGGCTCGGCCAGCTTCGTCGTCGGCGTTCCGGCGGACGTGTCGATCAACGCCGGTGCGGTCGTCTCCGACCTCGCCGGCCGGGTCGGCGGCGGTGGCGGTGGCCCACCGGATTTCGCACAGGGTGGTGGCCCGGACGTCGAGCGACTCGATGAGGCGCTTGCGGCGGCGCCGGACGTCCTTCGACGAATGCTGGAGGCCTGATCCGTTCCCGTGCCAGTCGCGGACAACAACGGGGTGTCGATCCGTTATGAGGTCGCCCACGGGACGGTCGGGCGTGATGAGGCGGTGGTTTTCTGTGGCGATGTCGGCTTCGGGCCCTGGTCGTTCAGCTGGCAACACGGCGCGCTTGCGGGACCGTACACGGTTGTGACGCCTGAATCCCGTGGCATCGGTCGGTCGGATACGCCGCCCGGACCCTACACCGTTGAGACGTTCGCCGCCGATCTCGATGCCGTCCTCTCGGATGCCGACGTTCGAGGCGCCCATCTTATCGGATACGGTCTGGGTGGTATGGTGGCGCTCGCGTACGCGGAGCGATTTTCGCGGGCGAACACCCTGACGGTGATCGGAAGCGCCGCCACCGGCGAGACGTTCGCTCCCGAGCCGTTCCGAACCGATCCGCCGACCGACCGGGCTGTCCGGGGGTCGACGAAACGGCTCCTCTCGTCGTCGTTTTATACCGAGCGGCAGGGCGTGCTCGATCAGATCGTCGAGTGGCGTCTCGCTGAGGATGCCAGAGGAGCGGCCTTCGTTGCACAGCGGGATGCGGTCCGGCGGTTCGATCGTTCGAATCACCTCTTCGGGATTACGACGCCGACGCTCGTGATCCACGGCAGCGAGGACGCGGTCTGCCCGATCAGGGCGGGCGAGTGGCTCGCCTCCGGACTCCCCCGTGGCGAGTTCCATCCGATCGACGGCGCCGGCCATCTCGTCGGTGTGGAGGCGTCCGCGGCGGTCAACGACGCGATCACCGGCTGGATCGCGGATCAGGGAACCGATCCGTTCGCCTGAGTCGACGCGATCGGCGACTGGCGTGACGATTTACTCGTCAGGGATCAACTCGACGACGACGCGACCGTGGTCCGCTTCGGCGACGACATAGCGGTCGATCTCGGCGCAGGTTTCGACGGCATCCTCCTCGTGCAGGACGTGCCCCTCGTGAATCGAGGCAGTCCCGTTGGTCGTGAAAAAGCCGAAGATGTCCCCGTCGCCATGATCGTGGTCGTGATCATCGTGGTCGTCGTGATGTTCGTCGCCGTGGTCGTCGTGATGTTCGTCGCCGTGGTCGTCGTGATGTTCGTCGCCGTGGTCGTCGTGATGTTCGTCGCCGTGGTCGTCATGGTGATCATCGCTATGGTCGTCGTGATGATCATCACCGTCGTCGTCATCGGCTTCGAACACGACGAATGTCGAGTCGCCTTCGATGCTCACGTCATACGGCTCGTGTGTCGAGGAGATAACCGGCGCATCGTCCACGGAGGAACCGCCCGCTAACGGCTCCGGGTCGTCGAACTCAAGGTGGCCACAGGCGTGGTCGATCTCGTCCTCCGAGAGTTCCCCGTCGTGGTCGTCGTGGTGGTCGTCGCCATGATCATCATGGTGGTCGTCGTCGTGGTGGTCGCCGCCATGATCATCATGGTGGTCGTCGTCGTGGTGGTCGTCGCCATGATCATCATGATAGTCGTCGTGGTGGTCGTCGCCATAATCATCATGATAGTCGTCGCTGTGATCGTCGTGGTCGTGATCATCATGATGGTCGTCGTCGTGGTCGTGACCGCCGACTCCTTCAACGAGCAGGGTCACGCTCGCCGCGGTGGGCGACGCGCCGTCGTCGTCCGAATCATCGGCCTCGGCTCCATCGTCATCCGCTTCCGGGTCGGGGTCCTCTTCGTCGGCACAGCCAGCGAGCGCGACGGTTGCGAGCCCGGCGGTTCCGAAGAGCACGCGTCGGCGGGAGGCGTGTGCTGAGGTGTTCCGTGGCATCTATCCCATGTAAAAGCGCCACCCACATATATGTTATTATCTCTTTAGTCTATTTTATTATTTTGTGTATTATCTCACTGATGGAGTTGTTAAGACTCGGTTACGTCGACGACGCTCGCGTCCGCGAGGTCGACGAGTGTCTCCGGATCGATCGCAAAGAGCGCGCTCGGGGTGCCCGCCGCGCCGTAGACCACGTCGTATTCCAGAAGCGTCGGGTCGAAGACGGTCGGGATCGTGGTTTCATGACAGAGGGGCGGAACGCCGCCGATGCTCCAGCCGACCGTCTCACGGATCCGTTCCGGGGAACCCATCTCGGCCGCGTCGGCATCGAAGTGTGTCGCGATCGCGTCGAGATCGAGCCGGTTCGCGCCGCTCGTGATCCCGGCGACTAACTCGCCGTCCCGCTCGCCGCCGGCGAGCGCAACCACGATCGTTGAGGCGATTGCGGCCGTCTCACAGCCGACGGCTTCCGCCGCCGCCGCGGCCGTCTTCGTCCCCTCGTCGAACTCCGAGACGTCGATCGTGATCCCGTACCGTTCTTCGACCCGTTCCGCGAACTCCGCCGCGCGTGGATGCATGACATCGCTGCAATGACGGTCATCCTCTTAAACGCGGGCACGGCGGCGAAGTGTGCCGACACGCGTCGGACCGAGGAGGGATGGATGACGCGCTACTCGGATCGCACACCCCGAACGATCCGCCGGAGCCTGCGGCGTGCGCCGTCCACGTCGTCGACGAGGGGATAGGCCCCGCCGGCAAGGAGGTACCCCTCGGCCTCCCAGACAGCGAGCATCGCCTCCACGGGAACCGGCTCACCATCGACGAGGCAGCGTCCCCGAAACGTGTCGGCGGTCGCCATCGTGTCCGGCGGTTCGTCGATCGGGAGCTCGCGGGTGTGTCGGTGATCGACGCCGTCGATGTCGTTTTCGGCCAGCCGCTCCCGAAAACCGTCGCGTGCGCCCCGCTCGACGAGCCGCGTCAGCATCGGGTTCGGACCGGTCTCGGGACGGATGTACAGCCGGCTCGCGAAAAAGAACGGCCTCGGCTCCGCGGTGTCCGTCGGTTCATATCTGACCGTCCCGGCGATCACGGAGACGGGCCCGGCCGAAAACGGCCGTTCGACAGCCTCGGAGACGATCTTCCACCCCTGTAGACGGTCCGTCGGTACCCGAGGTGGAGAGGGCTCCATAGTCACGCGTTCTCACGGTTCGTATTTAAAAACGGTCGCTTCTCCTCGTAGCCGGTTCCCTCAGTGGTCGTCCTCGCGCCACTTGTGTTCGCACGCGGTGCAGACGAAGAACCTGGTCTCGGACTCGTCGGCCGACCGGATCTGTTGCATGTACCAGTAGGCCCGATCGTTCTCACAGCTCGGGCAGTGCGCGTCCGTCGTTGGGAGGCCGGTATCCTCCACGTCGCTGACGTCGATGACCTCCGACTCCTCCTGGGCGTCGGTGATCCACGCGTCCTCGGTCTCATCGGCCTCCCTCCCGACCTCATAGCCGCAGGAGCCACAGACCCAATGGTCCGCACCCTCGCCGGACTTCATCATCGAGCCGCACTCATCGCAGAACTTCATGGCGAATCCAGCGGCGGATCACATATAAACGGCTGGATCCTGTTCGTCGGGTCGACGCCCCCTCCAATCGAGTTACGCGTCGCCGTCGGACTGCCCCGGCTCACCGACCGCCTCGATCGGGAGCGCGTTCTGTACGGCGAGAAAGAGATCCTCCGGGTCCTCGAACGTCGACTGTGGGACCCGATCGATCAACTCGCCCAAGTCCTCCTCGCCGTCGGCATACAAGACCGTCGTCCCCGCGTAGGTCCTCGAGAGGTCCTCGCGGTCCGCCGGGTACGACGGCGTTTCCAACTCCGTTTCCAATCGCGAGAGCTTGATCTCCTCGGTCATGAGGGATAGATGCGCGCTGAGGGGATAAACACGACAGGTCGATACGCACCGTCTCGCCACCGGCGACGGCTTCAAGAGCCACAGCCGCTAGATCCGTACGTGACCGACGACACGGGGTCGTGGGTGGAGCGGATCGCCACGGTCGATGACGGCTGTGTCGTCTGGCATCGTCGCGACCTCAGGACGGTCGATTCGCCCGCGCTGGCGTTCGCCGCCGATCGGTACGATGTCGTCTGCCCGGTGTTCGTCTTCGATCCCCGGTTTTACGGGACCGATGGACTGGCGTGTGATGCCCGCTGTCGGTTCCTCCACGAATCGCTTGCGGACCTCGATCGCGCATATACCGCGTATGATGGGTCGTTGACGTTTCTGTCGGGGTCCCCGATCGACCTGCTCTCGCAGTTCAGCGGACTCGGCTGGGATATCGTCGCCGGCGCGGAACCCACGGGCCGCTACGGACTCCGTCGCGACGACGCGGCCGCCGATCGGCTTGACGTGCGGTTCATCGCCGACGATGGCCTCGTCCGTGACGCTGCGGACACGCGGGACGGCTGGAGCGAGACGGTCGAACGGTGGTTCGAGCGCGACGTGCGACGGGTGGATCCGGACGGTTTCGACGTCACCGACATCGACACCGGCGTCTCGATCGCGGTGGTGGAGGGCCGGTACGACCTCACCCCGACGAAACGGTCGGTTCCGGCCGGCGGGCGGCGGGCCGGCCTCGAACGCCTCCACGCGTTCATCGATCGGCTTCCCGAGTATCTCGGCAACGTCTCCTCGCCGACGGACGCGTGGGAGGGGACGAGCCGGCTCTCCCCATACCTCCGCTTCGGTTGCCTCTCCATCCGCGAGGTATATCAGACCGTCCGTGAGGATGCCCCCTCGTGTCGCGGTCGGGAGGCGTTCATCTCGCGGCTCTACTGGAACCGGCATTACACACAGAAACTCGCCGACTGGTCGGGCTGGATGGACACTGCGGTCAACCCAGCGATGGAGGGATTCCGGGAGGAGGAGCGGGACGCCGCGTTGATCGAGGCATGGAAGCGTGGGGAGACCGGCTACCCGATGGTCGACGCCTCGATGCGCTGTCTCGCCGAGACCGGCTGGCTCAATTTCCGCATGCGGGCGATGTGTGCCTCGTTCCTCTGTGACCTGCTCGGACAGCCGTGGCGGATCGGCGCCGACTGGTTCTATTATCACCTCATCGATGCGGATCCGGCGATCAACTACAGCCAGTTTCAGACGCAGGTGGGCATGGTCGGCGTCAATATGCGGCGGATCTACAATCCCCGAAAACAGGTCCGTGAGAACGACCCGGACGGATCGTTCGTTCGTACGTGGGTCCCCGAGCTGACTCCGCTTCCGACCCGGTACCTCGAACGACCCGAGCGGACGCCGATCCATGTCCAGGAGTCGTGTGGCATCGAAATCGGCGAGGACTATCCGTATCCGGTCGTCGCGTACGAGACCGCTCGCACGCGGGCAATGGAGGCGTTCGATGCGATCGAACCGGCCGCGAAACGCGCGCTCGCCGACCCGGAGGTTCGGCGGCGCGCGTCGCTCTCGCGTCGGGGCCGTGGTCGAGGTCACTCGTCGGCGGACATTCAGGAGCCGGGGCCGGATGCGACACAGACGTCGCTCTCACGGTTTGAGGAGTGAGCAACGATCCGCCTCACTTCAGCCGTTCCTGCAGGAAGGAGGGATGTGCGGCGGTGACGCCGTCGATCGCGAGGAGCTTCTCGGAGATGACGTCGCCGAGTTCGTCGCCGTCGGCCGCGCGCACCTCGGCCATCAGCATATGATCCCCGGAGGAGGTGTAGAGGGTCTCGACCTCCGGGAGCGCTTTGATGGCACGGGTCGCCTCCACGTAGCGTCCGGAGTCGACGTCCATCCCGACCATGGCGATCGTCTGTGAGGAGAGCTTCTTCGGATCGATATCCGCCGAGTAGCCGACGATGACGCCCTCCTCCTCCAGTTTGCTCACGTACTTTCTGACCGTGGGCTTCGAGACATCGGCCCGTTCGGCGATCTCACCACAGGAGGCCTGTGCGTCCTCCTCTAACACCGAGAGGATTCGTTCCTCCGTCGATACGGTACTCATATAGACTCCTTGTCGGGGCAGAAAAAATACCTTGCGAATCCGTAAACACGGTCGCGACCCGCGACCGTTCGCTGTCCGATCGACCTCCCGATCAGGCGTGCTTGTCGAGGAACAGGTCGTACGACCGCTCCCACTCGTAGTCGTCGTCCCAGTAGCGTTCCGCCAGCGGCTCCTCGGGCATCTCGCCGAGCGCACGCTTCTCCTGCCCGTAGGACGGGCGGTCCTCATCGACGTAGTAGCGTCCGGTGAGCACCTTCCCCTCGTGGAGCGCCTGTTCGGTCTCGTGCATCATCTGTGCGGCCTCGACGCTGTCGGTCCTATCGAAGTCGTACTCGTCGGAGTCGTTGACGTCGATGTAGGGGACGTACTGGCGTGCGTCCTTGTTCCACGTCGGGCACTGCGTCAGGAAGTCGACGTGGGCGAAGCCGTCGTGTTCGATGGCCTCGATGAGGATCTCCTTCGCCTGGTTGGGGTTGACCGCCGCGGTTCGAGCGACGTAGGACGCCCCGGCTTTCAGCGCCAGCGAAAGCGGCTTGAGCGGCTGCTTGGCGCTGCCGGACGGCTGCGTCTTCGATTTGTGCCCCTTCGGGCTGGTGGGCGAGGTCTGCCCCTTCGTCAGTCCGAAGATCTCGTTGTTGAAGACGATGTAGGTCATATCGTGGTTCTCCCGGGCGCTGTGGATGAAGTGGCCGGCACCGATCCCATAGCCGTCACCGTCACCGCCGGCGGCGATGACCTCGAGACCGGGGTTCGCCAGCTTCGCCGCACGGGCGACGGGTAGCGAGCGTCCGTGAAGGGTGTGGAACCCGTAGGTGTCGAGGTAGCTGTTCAGTTTTCCGGAACAGCCGATCCCCGTACACAGAAGCGTTTCCTCCGGGGTGCGTCCGACCTCCGGAAGCGCCTGCTTCAGCGCCTTCAGGACGCTGAAGTCACCGCAGCCGGGACACCACGTGGGCTGTGGTTCGACGCTCGGGGTGTACTCGTCTCGGTCGATCTCGCGTTCCTCGTTGATTGCTGAGAATGCGCTCATTGTTAGTCACCTGCCGCTGGGACGAAAGTGGTCTGATGTGCGGGGTCGTCCGTCCCGTCCTCGATGATGACGGCCTCGAAGCCGTCGACGATCTCGGCCGGTTCGAACGGGTTTCCGTTGTATTTCAATAGGCTCGACAGCTTCTCGCCGTGTCGGCCAAGGTTCTTCTGGACGAGGCCACGGAACTGTCCGGACGCGGTCATCTCGACCACGAGCACCTCATCGACGCTCTCGATGAACGCCTCGACCTCCTCGCTCGGGAACGGCAACATGTCCGAAACGCCGAGCGACTTCACCGAGTGGCCGGCCGCGTTGAGCACGTCGACCGCCTCCTCGACGGTTCCCTGCTGGCTGCCGAACGTCATGATCCCGTAGTCGGCCTCCTCCGGGCCGTGGTGTGACTGTGTCGACTCGGTGTCGAGGTCGGCGCGGATCGCCGCCAGCTTCTCGGCCCGGCGGTCGATCTGGGCGACCCGGTTGTCGGGCGACTCGCTGATGTGGCCCGTCGGGTCGTGTTCGTTACCCGACGCGAGGTAGCGACCGCCCTGCTGGCCGGGAAGCGACCGGGGCGAGACGCCGTTTTCGACGTCGTGTTGGTACCGGTGGAACTTCCCGTCGGCGGAGTGAGGCTGCTCCGGCAGCTCCTCCTCGGTGAGGGTGTGGTAGAGTTCGGGGTTCGGCTCCCGATCGAAGGCGTCACGCGGCACGTTCATCAGCTCGCCGCCGAGCTTCTGGTCGTACAGCAGGACGACCGGGATCTGGTACTCGTAGGCGATCCGGAACGCGAGCCGCGACTGCTCGTAGGCCTCCTCGACGGTCCCCGGCGCGAGGACGACGCGCTGGGAGTCCCCTTGGGAGGTGTAGAGGACGTGTTCGAGGTCCGACTGCTCCGGTTTCGTCGGCATCCCGGTCGAGGGACCCGCGCGCATGGCTTCCAACAGCACGACGGGCGTCTCGGTCATCTCGGCGAGCCCGAGCGGCTCGGACATGAGCGCGAAGCCGCCCCCGGAGGAGCCGGACATCGCCTTGACGCCGGCGTGCGATGCGCCGACGGCGAGCGCTGCGGCGGCGATCTCGTCTTCGACCTGTTCGGAGATCCCACCCAGCTTGGGCAGGTTCTGGCTCATGATCGTGAACACCTCTGTCCACGGCGTCATCGGGTAGCCGGCGATGAACCGACAGCCTTCGTCGATGGCGCCGTAGGCGATGGCGTCGGAGCCGGACATGAGCAGCTGGTCCGACTCGTGTTCGCCCGTGGGGATCTGTACGTCGTGGGCGTCGACATCGTGTTCGTCGATCACCTGTTCGTAGGCGATGTTGAGGATCTCGAGGTTCGGATCCAGGATCTTCTCGGGCATCGCATCGCGCATGAGCTCTTCGACGTAGGAGAGTTCCATGCCGATGAGCGCACAGGTCGCGCCGACACCCGCGGTGTTTCGCATGACTTCGCGGCCCTGCTCGCGGGCGAGTCCACGGAGGTCGAGCGGATAGACGTGCCATCCGTTCTCCTCGGCGCGCTCGTCGAAGTCAGGGATCTCCGAGGTGTCGAGCAGCCCGGCGTCGTAGACGATGACGCCGCCCTCACGGAGCTCATCGAGGTTCTCCGAGAGCGGCTTGATCTCCTCGTTCCCGTACAGCGCCTCCTCCTGTGGGTTCCGCGCGAAGGAGTCGCCGAGCGCGAGCAGGAAGTTGTAGCCGTCGCCCCGTGATTTCACCGGTTCCGCGGCCGCACGGATCTCCGTGTAGGTGTGGCCGCCACGGATCCGCGACGGATAGTGCCGATGCGTGAATACGTTGAGCCCCGATCGCATCAGGGCCTTCGCGAAGTTCTGGCTCGTGGAAGCGATCCCGTCCCCGGATCCTCCCGAGATCCGCCAGATGAGTTCTTCGTCAGTCATATTATGGGTCTGGGCCCTGGGCAGGCCTAGTGGATCGATGTTACGTTGGTCACCTCTTAGGGCTTGCTATGGATTCACAAGGAACGATCGTGAATGATCCGCCGACTGCAAGCCGGTCGCGACGATCCCGACGTGTTTTATTTTTCCGCGGATCCCATCGGTGGTATGCTCACCTTCATCGGACTCGGCCTCTATGATGAACGTTCGATCACCGTAGAGGGCCGTGAGGCGCTCCGGGCGGCGGATTCGGTCTTCGCGGAGTTCTACACCAGCCGATTGGTCGGCGCCGACGTCACGGACTTGGAGCGGCATCACGACGTCCGGATCGAGGTCCGTTCGCGCGAGGGCGTCGAGCGCGACCCGGAGGCGATCCTCTCGGCCGCAGAAACCGGCGATGCGGCGTTTCTCACCGCGGGTGATACCATGATCTCGACGACCCACACGGACCTTCGGATGCGCGCGGAGGCACGCGGGATCGAGACACGGGTGATCCATGGCGTCACCGCCCAGACGGCCGCGGCCGGGCTGACGGGTCTGCAGAACTATCGGTTCGGAAAGGCGGTGACGCTCCCGTTCCCGTACGCCCACGGCGGCGACGGCGTGCCGGCGAGCGTGATCGATGCCATCGAGGCGAACCGCGAGCGCGGACTTCACACCCTCGTCTACCTCGATATCAAGGTCGGTATGGGCCCGAAGGGGCCGGACCCCGAGCACGAGGAGTATATGCCCGCCGACAATGCGGCCGAGCTGCTCGCGGCCGGCTGGGAGGACGTCCTCGCCGTCGTCGTCGCTCGCGCCGGATCGCCGGAGCCGCTCGTGGCTGCCGACACGCTCTCCGCGCTCGCGACCCGGTCGTTCGGCGATCCCCTGCACCTCCTCGTCATCCCTGGCGATCTCCATCACGTCGAAGCGGAGGCGCTCGCGGGACTCGCCGGCGCCCCCGAGTATCTCCTTCCGACCTGACCCGGGAGTGACCGGCGGGGCCCGACGGCGATCGCCGTCCAACTTAATATACTGCGCTACGTTACCAAACAACATGGACGACGTCTTCGTCGCACGGGTGATGTCGAACGAGTTGCACACCGTCGATGACGACGCGACCGTCTCCACCGCCGCGGGGCGCATGCTTGAGGCGGGTGTGGGATCAGTCCTCGTCGTCGACGCGGCCGACCGGCTCCGCGGCCTCCTCACCGCAACGGACTTCGTTCGATTGGTGCGTGAAAACGATCCGGAGGACGAAACTCCCGTCGGCGACGCCATGACCACCGATGTCGTGACGGTTGGCCCGCAGGACACCCTCTCGGACGTCGCCGACCTGCTCACGACCGCGGGATACTCCCACTATCCGGTTACGACGACGGATGACGAGGTGATCGGGATGCTCTCGACGACGGACCTCACCGCCCACCTGGCGGGGCTGTAACCCGTTCCGTCATCCTTGCGAGCCGTTTTCGCGTTCGGTGTTCCGCGGCAACGCTTCGGCCCGCCGAAAGGACCATGTACGTCAGTGGCAACGAAGAGCTATGGATCCTGATAAGCGGACCCGCGTCGCCGAAGTGATGTCGACGCCGCTCGAAACGGTCGAACCGAACGCGTCCGTCCAGGACGCCGCGCGGAAGATGCGCGAAAAGAACATCAGCGCGCTGGTGGTGACGGCCGGATCGCGATCGATCATCACCCAGACGGACATCATCGACGCGGTCGCAAACGGCGAGGACGTCGCCACGACGGCCGTCTCGGACGTCATGACGGAGAACGTCGAAACCGTCACGCCCGACCTGCTCATGGAGGAGGTCGCCGCGATGATGACGATGTATGGCGTCAAACACCTGCCGGTCGTCGAGGACGACTACGTCGGCATGGTTTCCTCGACGGACGTCACCGCCCATCTCTCGTAGCTCCCGTGGGCGACGCGGTCCGTCGCGCGGGGCGTCCGCAGTCGAAACGGCCTTAGGCCGCGCGCTCGCTCCTCCGGTATGGTCGAGAACGTCGTCTATCCCGCGTACTTCGATGCGGACCTCTCACGGTCGGACGGCCGCCGCGTCCCCGCGGATCTGGCCGTCTCCGACCCGACCGTCGACGAGATCGCGAAGGCGGTCCAGCAGGTCGGTTACGATGCGGTGATCGAACGCGAGAAGACCTACTCCCGCGAGTTTGAACCCCGTGGAGCGGTCATCGTGCAGGGCACCGAGGACACGGCGAAAAACGACCTCGTGCAGGCGATCGCCGCCTATCTCGGCGTCCTCCGGGCGTGACGATGCAACGGGTCGGAACCGTCGTTCGGACGGCACAGGGACTCGCCATCGCGCGGATCGGCCGCGACGAGGACCCCCCACCGATCGGCCGTGGCGTCGTCGACGAGTCGCTCTCGTCGGTCGGTCGCGTCGTCGACGTCTTCGGACCCGTCGAGCAGCCATACGTCGCCGTCACGCCCAACGACGGGACGTCGCTTGCGGCGCTGATGGGGACGAAGTTGTACGCGCGATAGGCTGGGCTACGGACGACTTTTATATCCCTTGTGCCATCAGGTGGCTCCTGAGCACGTCGGGGGTCTTGAGGCCGCTCTCGACGTTCACGAGCACGACCGTCTCGTCGCCCGCGAAGAAGTCGTCCTCGGCGGCCGCCCACGCGCCTGCCGGCGCGGCCCCCCCTGCGGCCCCCATCTCCAGCACCTCGTTCTGTGCGACCGCGACGGCGCTCGCGAGGATGTCGTCGTCGGGAACGGCGACGGCGACCCCGTCGCTTTCCTCGATCGCCGCCACCGCTCGCGCGCCGCCGGCCGGGTTCGGAACCTCGAGTTCGCCGCAGATCGTGTCGGGCGTCGCCCACGGCTCCGGCTCCGTGAGCCCCCGTTCGAGCGCGGTCGCGATCGGCGCACATCCCTCCGGCTGGGCGGCGATCAGCCGCGGCACGTCGTCGATGGCGTCGATCCGGTCGAGTTCGACGAACCCTTTATAAACTCCCGCGAGCACCTCGCCGGTGGCCGTCGGCACGACGACGACATCGGGCGCCCCACCGAGGTCCGCGACCAACTCGAACGCGAGCGTCTTGATACCCTCGTGCCGGTACGGCGTGGCGAACTCGTTCAGGTCGGTGTAATCCGTGGCGAGCTGCTCGTCGACGGCCGCGGCAGCCTCGGGGTACCGACCACCGACGACACGCATCTTCCCGCCGTGGACGTTCGTCATCGACTTGTTCGCGAACCCCGAGCGTGAGGGGACGAACGAATAGGATCGGAGGTCCGCACGGCCGGCGTAGGCGGCCATCGACGTCCCCGCGTTGCCCGGGCTCGCACAGACCAGCGGCTCGACATCGGCGGCGTCCGTGTCGCCGTCGCCCTCGTTGTCGCCGTCGTCTCCGCCGTCACGTCCGGCCGTCGCGATCCGCCGTGTAACTGCCGTCACCGCGAGCGAGAGCCCGCGGTCGAGGACGCTCCCGGTCGGGTTGCGTCCCTCGTCTTTCACGTAGACGGCCTCGACGTCCAACTCCTCGGCCAGCCGATCCGTCCGTACAAGCGGCGTCGCCCCCTCCCCAGCGGTGTTCGCGACCTCGGCCGGGAACGGTAACAGCGGCTCGAAGCGCCACTGACCGACCCCGACCGGGACGCTCTCGGTCCCGAAGAGCGTCTCCGGGTCGATCCCGTCGTAGTGATAAATTGGATCCAGCTGGGCATCCGTGTCCGGGGTTTCGAGGTGGTCCGCAGTCCCGTGAACCCGTCCCGACGACCGGCTCTCCAGCCCGCGAAAGGTCTCCGTCGTCTCCATGTCGGTGCTTATATCGGCGGCGACTAATCGCTTCGCTTCCCGGGTTCGCTGAGCGCACGGAAGCTGTTCCGCCGTCGCTTATAAGCTCCCCGGCCGAAGGTGGACGTATGAACGGAGACGTCAACGTCGTCGGCGGCGGCCTCGCGGGACTCGTGGCAGCGACACACCTCGCGGAGGCGGGCGCGAGCGTGACCCTCTTCGAGCGTCGACCGACCGTCGGTGGGCGGGTTCGAAGCCGGGAGGTCGACGGGTTCACCCTCGATCGCGGCTTTCAGGTGCTGTTTACGAGCTACCCCGCGGTCGCCGACGAGTTGGACATCGACGGACTCGACCTCCGACGCTTCTCGCCGGGGGCGACGATCTGTCGACCCGGCTCGCGGGCGGTCCTCTCCGACCCGCTCCGCGATCCGCGTCGGGCCGTCGAGTCGGCGCTCAACCACGAGGTGTCGTTCTCGGACAAACTGCGCACCCTCGCGCTCCGATACGACCTCTCGAAACGGGAGGAGGACGACTTTTTCACCGGACGCGACACCTCGATACGCGAGTACCTCCGCGACTGGGGCTTTGCCGACTCCTACATCGAACATTTCGTCGAGCCGTTCTACGGGGGGATCACCCTCGACCGATCGCTTTCGACCTCGAAACACGTCTTCGAGTACACCTTCCGCGCGATGGGCCGCGGGTCGATCGCGGTCCCTCGCGAGGGGATGGCCGCCATCGCGGCACAACTTGAGGCGCGCGCTCGCGACGCTGGCGTCGAGATCCGAACGGGCGAGGACGTGGAGGCGATAGACATCGGCGACGCGGGGGACGGCGACGGGCCGATGAGCGGCCGGGCGGGCGGGGGGATCCGCGGTCGCTTCCGCCTCGGATCCGGCGGCCCGGCCGACGGCGTCCGGATCGCGCTCGCGGACGGTTCGACCGCCGACAGCGACGCGGTCGTCGTCGCGGCGACCCCACCCGAGGCACGTCGCCTGACCGGGGTCGACCGGGTGCCCGAGGCCGGGGTCGGAACCGTCACCCAGTGGTATACGCTTCCGGAGGGGACGGCGTTCGAGACGGGTAAGCGAATCCTGTTAAACGCCGCCGAGGAGTCCCCGAACATCGTCGTGCCGATGTCGGAGGTCGCCCCGGAGTACGCGCCCGCCGACCGAGCACTGCTGGCGGCGACGTTCCTCGGGGAGGCGGCGCTTGACCGGGATGACGAGGACCTGCGTGAGGACACACGCGCGGCCCTCTCGGGGTGGTATCCCGAGCGCGGCTTCGAAGGGCTTGAGGTCGTCGACACCGACCGTATCCCGTTTGCACAGTTCGCACAACCACCGGGGATCCACGACACGCTGCCCGACCCCGACGCCCCGGACGGCCCGGTCGTCCTCGCGGGCGAGTACACCGAGTGGTCCGCCATCCAGGGCGCGCTGAAAAGCGGTCGGCGGGCGGCCGACGCGGCCGGCGAGTATTTATAAATAAGTCGCCGTCGCGGGCGTTGGCTGCTCGCTTTTCACTCCTCCCGCAGGAACGCCTCGTGTCCGTGTTCATCGATCGCCGCGAGCAGGTCGTCGCGCTGGCGACGTAGCTCCGGCGGGAGGTCCTCGTATGCGTGATCGAACAGGGTCGCCGGGTCGGCACGGACGTCCTCGGCCGCATCGATGGCGTCGGCGACGATGTCGTCCGCGGTCTCACGGATTGCCTCGATCTCCCCGTCGTCGATCCGGCCGGTTCGGCGGAGGAACGCCTCCATCCGATCGATCGGATCGATCGCGCGCCACCGTTCGACCTCATCGGCGTCGCGGTAGGCGGTCGGGTCGTCGGCGGTCGTGTGCGCGCCGAATCGATACTCGACGAATTCGATCAACGTGGGGCGTGGCGGTTCGTCGGGGCCGTCCGCCTCACCCGTTCCGCCGTCCCCGCTCCGCTCGCTCGTTTTCCGGGCGCGCTCGACCGCCTCCGTCATCGCAGCGTAGCTCGCGAGCGGGTCCATCCCGTCGACGCGGATCCCCTCGAACCCATAGGCGGTCGCTTTTCCCGCGAACGTCTCGCTCGCGGTCTGGCGTGACTCCGGGATCGAGATGGCCCAGCCGTTGTTGTGACAGCAGAAGACCACCGGGGTGTCGAAGACGCCGGCGAAGTTCAACGCCTCGTGGAAGTCGCCCTCGCTCGTCGCGCCGTCGCCGAAGTGACAGGCGACCACCCGATCCTCATCGCGGTAGTCGAACGCCCACGCGGCACCGACCGCGTGGGGGAGGTGGGCGGCGATGCCGATGTTGAGCGGAAAGATGTTCCCGTCCGCGATCGCTTCGGTGCCGGCCTCGTGGCCCATCCAGTACGGGAGGTACTCCGCGAGAAGGTCGCGGACGACGACCGCGCCGTGCTCCCGGTACTGGTAGCTGATGAGGTCGCGGTCGGCGAGCGCGTAGGTCGTCCCGACCGCCGACCCCTCCTGGCCCGCACACGGCGCGTAGGTCCCGATCCGGCCCTGTCGCTGAAGGCTGACTGCGCGCTCGTCGAATCGCCGGGTGATCACCATGTCCCGGTAGATCCCGACGAGCGTCTCGTCATCCAGATCGGGAACGGTCGCGTCCGCACGGATCTCGCCGTTCGGCCCCAAGACCCGTCGTACGTCGGCGTCCGTGAGCGGGTCCGTGATCGCCGCGGAACCCTCGTCTTCGCTCATATGTTTCCTTGTGTGGTCCATTCACAAGGAGGTGCCGGAGTCGGCCATCCGCCGAGAGGACGGGGCCGGGATTGGAGCCGGAGCAGGTTTCGACTCCCTTACGGGACGATCACGGCGCGGCCGTCGATCTCGCCGTGCTCCAGCTTCTCCGCCACCGAGTTCACGTCGTCGAGGCCGTACTGGCTGGTGTGAAGGTCGACGTCCCCTCGGTCGACGAGCGCGACCAACTCCTGTAACTCGGTGTACTTGCCGACCAGCGTCCCGCGGTAGGCGAACTCGCCGTTGACGAACGCCTGTGCGGGTTCGTGGACGTGACCGCCGTAGCCGACGACGTGATGGTCGCCGCCGGGCGAGGCGATCTTCGGTCCGAGCGCCGTGGTCTCATCCCGCCCGACGAAGTCGATGATCTGCTGGGCACCGGCCCCGTTCGAGATCGCGTCGATCTCCGATTCGACGTCCGCCTCCGCCGGGTTCAACGTGTACCGTGCGCCGAGGTCGCTCGCGAGGTCGCGGGCGGACTCCTTGAGGTCGAGCGCGACGATGTCCGCCGCTGTGAGCGCGTCGAGACACTGGACGCCGATGTGGCCGAGCCCGCCGACGCCGATGACGACGGCGACATCGCCCGGATTGAGCTCCTTCGAGGCCTTCTTCGCGGCGTGATAGGCCGTGATCCCGGCGTCCGCATGTGGTGCGATAGTCGCGGGGTCAACCTCGCCCGGGAGCGGGATCACCGCCCGCTCGTTCGTGAGGAGATACTCCGCGAAGCCCCCGTCGTGGGTCAGTCCGGGGAACGCGACGTTCTCGCAGTACATGTCCTCGCCGAGCCGACATGGTCGACAGGTCCCACAGGTCATGACGGGATGGCAGATGACCCGCTCGCCCTCCTCGACGACGGAGACGGCATCTCCCGTCTCGACGACCGTTCCGGCGTTCTCGTGGCCGAGCGTCATCGGGAGCTCCTGTGGGACGTACTGTTCCCACATCCCCTCGATCACGTGGTTGTCGGTCTGACACCAGCCGGCGCCCTCTACCTCGACGACGACCTCATTTCCCGTCGCGCTCGGTCGGTCGATCTCCTCGATGCGCAACGCCTCGCTCATCTCGTGTGTGTACTCGTGAAGTCTCGCTGCTTGCATGCGTGAGCGACATGATCATCGATGACAATAGATGTCGCTGTGAAGAAATTGAGTAATGTTAACAATCGTGGGTGGCGGTCGAGTGTCGCTCGGTTCGGCCGCCGCGATGGCGGCTCCTCACAGAAACGTTCGGAGTTTACCGAGCGGCGGGAAGACGAGCGGTTCACTCCGTCCCGGATCGAATACGATCGGTCGCGTCCGATCAAGGTTATTTAAAAGCGGGAGGGAAACGCCCGGATCGGCTCGTCCATCGAGCCGGATCCCCGGCGCGAGGCGGTTGAACGCGGGTACGACGAGGACGGATCCCTTCGGTTTACTCCCCGATTGATAAAGGAAACACGGCCGACGGTGACCTTCGATCTCGATGGCGGGATGGAGATGCCCACACAGATATAGATCGCCCTCCCTCGAGGGTTTCTCGTGACCATGGCAGATCACGGTCACGGTGTCTTCACGGCTTCTCACGTCGTTGCCGCCATGTCGCTTCTCGTCGTACCCGTCACGCCCTTCACCGTTCCCGTCACGCTCCTCGTTGTCCCCGTCACGCCCTTCACCGTTCCCGTCACGCTCCTCGTTGTCCCCGTCACGCCCCTTCTCACCGTCGTCAGCCGCCCCGATCACGTACTCGTCGTGGATAGGGCCATCCCACACGGAGGCGAGCGCGACGTCGTGGTTGCCGGCGACGAGGATCGGACGAGCGCCGGCTTCCCGACAGTCGTTTATCAGTGCCTCCACCGTCTCTTGGATCCCCTCGGAGCCGCCGTCGAACGGATGCACCACGTCGCCCGCGATGACCACCCGTGTCGGCTGGAACCGCGAGAGGTGTCGCCCGAGTCGCTCGCGGAGGTCGCTCCGTTCACCGAGCGGCAGCGTCACGCCCGAACCGGCATCCCGTCCGACGTGTGTGTCGGCGATGACGAGCGTTTCGGCGTGCTCGATGAAGACCGCGCGGTCATGGAATCGGATTCCATCCGGGAGCGAGGGAGTCCTGCCGGAATCGTCCCCGGTCACCGCCCGAAGCCCGCCGTCGGTTCCGCGGCGCGGGTACCGCCCTCAGCGTAGTTTCGCGCGGTGGCGTAGGCGTCCTGAAGCTCCCTAAATTCCTCCTCGTTCCCACCTTGATCCGGGTGGACACGCTTGACGCGCTCGCGGTACGCCCTCCTGACGTCGGCGGCGGTCGCGTTCGAGGACAACCCGAGCACATCGAACGCATCCTCGATCGCCCGCCGCGACTGTGCGTTGCCGCCGAGGCGGTCGTCCGTCCACCGACTCGTCCGTCGACCAGTCGTCTCCCGTTCGTGCCACTCCGGCTCGTTGACCTCGAACGGCAGCCGTCGACCGAGGCCGCGCCCGGGCATCTCGTGTTCACACAGGATCGCGAACACGCCATCACGCTCCAACCGGAAGTACTCCCGCGCATTGAACGTGATCGCGACGCCCCGTTCCGGGAGATAAAACGGAACCTGCACCCCGGAGACCTCGTGGTCCTCGTGAAACCGCTCGTCGATCGCGGTCAGGTAGGCCCGTATCTCGCGGATGCGTCTGACATCCCCGGGGACGTGGGTCCCGGACCGATCCGCTCGGTGTGCCCCGCCGACCGCCGGTGTCGGTGAGATCCAGTTGCCGACCACGAAAAGCAGGGCCACCACCACGGAGGCACCGAGCCCGATCACCGTCCCGACCAGCAACCACGGGGGGACGATACCGAGTAGTTCGCCAAGCACACGCGTCGTAGGGGGTGAACGTACATGAAAGTCCCGACGTGTCGGCCCGTGGTCGTCGCTGTCGTTTGGATCGGATCAGAGGAGGGTCGCGTCGTGGGACCGTGATGGTCGGGGTGTTAGATGATATCCTTTGCTTTGAGCCCCGCGATGATGTCATCGACCAGCTCCTCGACGGTGTCGTAGGGGAACTCCTGTTCGCTGCCGAGTTTGGCGGCCATCTCCATCGCAGTCAGGCTCACGTCGCCGGCTTCGAACTTCGTGGCCGGACCGTTCGGGAGCGCGGGAACGAGGTCCATCTGGTTGTTCACGGGATAGTCGGCACCCTCGAAGGCATCGATGAACTGCTCGCGGAGTTCGGCTTCGACATCGGTCATGCCCTCACGTGCAGCGAGCGCCCGCAAAAGCGTTGCGAAACGGCAATAAATAACGATCGAGTTCTTTGTTTCATCCGCCTCGAACCCCCTCGCGGGAAACGAGGCGTTGAAGCACCGATCGGTCGGTGCAGGGCCGATCGGTCGCTACTTCACGGTCGCGAACGAAGCCCCCGGTAATGTCGTTTGCGTTCGATTACGATCTGCTCCGTGAACTGACCGAGGCCCGCGGGGTCTCCGGCTATGAGGACCGTGTACGCGGGCTCGTTCGCCGTGAACTCTCGGAGACGACCGATCACGTCGAGACCGACGCGATGGGCAACGTCGTCGCCACCATCGAAGGCGACGCGGATTACTCGGTCGCCGTCGCCGCCCACATGGACGAGATCGGGTTCATGGTTCGCCACGTCACCGAGGATGGCTTCGTTCAGGTCGACCCACTCGGTGGATTCGATGCCCGGGTGCTCCGGGCCCAGCGCGTCACGGTTCACGGCGAAGAGGATCTGACGGGCGTCATCGGCTCGGTCCCCCCACACACGCTCACCGACGAGCAGCGGGAGCGGAACGACGAGGTCTCCGACCTGTTCATCGACCTCGGGCGCGGGGGCGAGGAGGTATCCGAACTCGTGAGCGTCGGCGATCTCGTCACGCTCGATCAGACGACAACTATCCTTGGCGACTGTATTACCGGGAAGGCGCTCGACGACCGCGTCTGCGTCTTCGCGATGATCGAGGCGGCACGCCGGATCGAGGAGCCGGACGTGACGATCCACTTCGCCGCGACGGTCCAGGAGGAAGTGGGGCTTCGCGGCGCGCATGCGCTCGGCGTCGACATCGATCCCGACCTCGCGATCGCTCTGGACGTCACCGTCGCGAACGATGTGCCACAGATCGGCAAGGAGGCCGACGCCGTGACCGAGCTCGGCGCGGGGACGGCGATCAAGCTGAAGGACTCCTCCGTGATCACGAGTCCGAAGGTCCACAGCCGACTCACCAGCGTCGCGGAGACTGAAGGAATCGAGCATCAACACGAGGTGCTTCCCGCTGGCGGCACCGACACCGCCGGTTTCCAGCGGTCGAACGGCGCGAAGCCGGTCGGGGCGATCTCGATCCCGACGCGGTACCTCCACACGGTCACTGAAACGGCGAACGCCGACGACATCGCCGGGACTATCGACCTCTTGACGGCCTTTTTGGAAAGCGAAACCGGCGAGCACGACTACACACTCTAGGCTGCTTGTCACCGTTCCACCGTCGACCGTCGTCGGGTGGTTTCTACACCCTCGCGCTCCGGTGTGACCGGTTCACCGACCCGCGCCAGACCAAACCCGTTTTAAGCGTCGGCGTCAAATCCCGGCCAAGGTAGATATCCATGGAAATGCCACGTCGGTTTAACACCTACTGTCCGAACTGTGACGGTCACCACGAACACGAGGTCGAGAAGGTCCGATCCGGCCGCGCGACCGGCCTGAAGCGCGACGCCCGACAGCGACGCCGTGCGCTCGCGACGATCGGCAACGCGGGCGGGTACTCGAAGGTGCCCGGTGGGGACAAACCCACGAAGAAGACGCACCTGAAGTACCGCTGCTCGGACTGCGGGAAGGCCCACATGCGCGAAGGCTGGCGCGCCGGCCGACTCACCTTCCAGGAGTGATCATGGCCGGAAACTTCTATCGTCTCGCGTGTGGCGACTGTGAGAACGAACAGGTCGTCTTCGGCAAGGCCTCATCGGTCGTGTCGTGTGCGGTCTGTGGCACGACGCTCGCGACCCCGACCGGCGGGGAGGCCGAGCTGCACGGCGAGATCGTCGAAACCGTCGAGGCACGGTAACCGCCTCACCCCCTGTCATGCAGTACAGCGGATGGCCCGAACCCGGCGAACTGGTCGTTGGCGAGGTCGATGAGATCGCCGACTTCGGCGTCTTCGTCGACCTCGACCAGTACGAGAACAAGCGCGGTCTCTGTCACATCAGCGAGGTCGCGTCCGGCTGGATCAAGAACGTGCGCGACCACGTCCGTGAGGGACAGACGGTCGTCGCGAAGGTTCTGGAGGTACAGGAGTCCTCCGAACAGATCGACCTCTCGATCAAGGACGTCAACGAACACCAGCGAAAAGAGACCATTCAGGCGTGGAAGAACGAGCGGAAGGCCGACAACTGGATGCTCATCGCGCTCGGCGAGGACGTCGAGGACGAGCGCTACACGAGCGTCGCGAACGCCATGCTCGTCGAGTACGACTCGCTGTACGACGCATTCGAGACGGCGGCGATCCACGGCGAGGAGGCGCTCGCCGACGTCGACATCGACGAGGAGGCCGTCGAGGCCATCGTCGCCGCCGCCCGCGAGAACGTCTCCGTCCCCTACGTCGACGTGACCGGCTACGTCGACCTCACGTCCGCAGCGTCGGACGGCGTCGACGACATCAAGGCCGCGCTGTCGGCCGCCGAGGGCAACGGGGAAGTCCCCGAGGAGGTCGAGTTGGAGGTCGGCTACGTCGGCTCGCCCGAGTACCGGATCAAGGTCCGTGCGCCCGATTACAAGACCGCCGAGGCCGAACTCGAAGCCGCCGCCGACCGCGCCCGCAAGGCGATCGAGGCCGCGGGCGGGACCGGCGAGTTCCACCGTGAGCGTCGCGAGGACGACGAGTAACCCCGCTTTTCCCCGTACTCCTCGTTTGACCCATGCGCTCACACATTCGCGTCTGTGCCGACCCAAACGCAGCCCACGACCGACCCGTCTACACGCTTCGTGCGGAGTGTCCCGAATGCGGTTCAGCGACCGAAAACAGCGCCCCCGCCCCCTTCGATCCCACGGACCGATACGGCGAGTATCGACGTCGAGTGCGGCGTCGTCGTCGGGAGTAACGCTCGTATCGTCCGGACGCCACCGCCATATGCGACCGTTGCCCCCGACGCGCCTTTTAACAGCACCGGCGTCCTACCGTCGGTATGACCCTCGAAACGCTTGATCCGGACCCGAACCTCGATACGGACGCTTTCGATGACGACGTGCTCGCCGCGCTCGATGCCGAGGCGTACGTCTTTCACGTCTGGGGCGGCGATTGGTGTATCGACTGTCAAGAACAGCTCCCGGCGTTCGGCGCCGCGCTTGCAGCCGCCGGCGTCCCTGCCGACCGGATCGAACGCTATGCGGTGAGCAAAGTCGACGGACGAAAGGAGGGCCCCGGTGTCGAGGAATACGACATCGAGTTCATCCCGACCGTGGTCGTCGAATCCCCCGACGGCGAAGAGATCGTACGGTTCGTCGAGAGTGAAGACGTCCCGATCGCGACCTTCCTCGCCGATCGGTTAGCCGAGATCGAGACGGTCGCCTGAGCGGCGACGTCGGTTCGTCTCTTTTAAGTCGTATTTATATTCCGTTACCCGGAAGCGCTGCGCTTCGACCGTCGAAAACCCGCTCGAACCGTTCGATCCGGTCGAGCGCGTACGACAGCCCGGACGAGAGCGAGCGCTTCCTGACGGGGAGCTCGCGTCGGTAGCCCGCGTTCCGGTCGTGGTGGTAAAATCGCACCGGCCCATTGGGGTCGGTGTTCGATTCCGGAAGGACGATCAGCTCCTGACGCGTCCGATCGTGTCTGAACACGAGGACGTCGGTGAGCGTGTCGTTTCCATACAGCACGATGTCGGATCGGACGGTCCAGCCCGATGGAATCTTCCGAGCGAGTTCGTCGCGGTCGACCGCGTTCCGCATGGTTTCAGCGTCCCTGACGGCATCGAGCGTCCGCTCGTCGGCTTCCCCGAACCAGCCGAGCAGACGCTCATTCATGTTAACACGATACACGACGAGCAAAATAGGCGTATCGGTCCGCGGCTTTCACCCCGTCTACGGCCACGTCCCGCCCTGTTCGTACGCACGGATCACCCGCTGCAGGGCGACGACGTACGCCGCGATCCGGAGGTTCGGGACGTCGTGTTCCTCATAGCAGTCGACGAGTCCCGAGAACGCCTCCGTAATGGCCCGTTCGAGCTCGTCGTTTACGCGCGCTTCGGTCCAATTGAACCGCTGGCGGTTCTGCACCCACTCGAAGTACGAGACCGTCACGCCGCCGGCGTTCGCGATGATGTCCGGCACCACCGTCACGTCACGGTCGGCGAGGACGTCGTCGGCACCGGGCGTAAGCGGGCCGTTGGCCGCCTCGACGATCACGTCCGCACGAACGTCGCCTGCGAGTTCACGGTCGATGGCGTTCTCCAACGCGGCCGGGATGAGGAGGTCGACGTCGAGCAGCAGGACCTCCTCGTTCGTCAGCGATTCGTTGTCCCCAAATCCAGTCACCGAGCCGGTTTCGGCCTTGTGCCGTTTCACCGCCTGTGGATCGATCCCGGCCTGATCGTACACGCCGCCTGATGAGTCGGAGACGGCGACGATCGTCGCGCCGAGTTCATCGAGCAGCGTGGCGGCGACGGAACCGGCGTTGCCGTAGCCCTGCACGGCGACGGTCGCGTCCGAGACGTCCTCGCCGAGCCAGTCGAACACCTCGCGGGCGGTGAGCATGACCGACCGGCCGGTGGCCTCGACGCGTCCCGCGCTGCCGCCGGAATCGAGCGCCTTTCCGGTGATCACGCCGGGTGCGGTCGTGTTCTCCAGCGCCTCGTACGTGTCTTTGATCCAGTTCATCTCGCGCTGGCCGGTGTTTACGTCCGGCGCGGGGATGTCAGTGTCCTCACCGATGAGAGGGCGGAGTTCCTTCGCGTAGGCGCGCGTGAGCCGCTCCAGTTCGGCTTCCGAGTAGTCGGCCGGGTCGATCGCGATTCCGCCTTTCCCACCGCCGTACGGAATGTCGACCACGGCGCATTTATATACCATCCAGCCGGACAGCGCCTTCACCTCCTCACGAGTGACCTTCGGGTGATACCTGATACCGCCCTTATATGGGCCGCGGTCGCCGTTGAACTGTGAGCGGTACGCACGAACGGTCTCCAACGAGCCATCGTCGCGTTCGATGGTCAGGTTGGTCTCGAGGATCCGCTCGGGCGTGGAGAGCCGCCGAACGACGCCCGGATCGACGTCGAGATACGTCGCGGCGTCGGCGACCTGCTCCCGGAGGCTCTCGAACGGATTCTGCGGTTCCGACATACCGAAACCAGCCCGACCTGTCGGGTTAATTGTGTCGATGAGGCCGCCTGACGCCTTGGTGAACCCGCACCCGATCACCGAATCCCGGCGGCCTGCGCCCGATCGAGTATCCGTTCGGCTTGGGCGATCAACGGGGCGTCGATCATCTCGCCGTCGACCTCGAAGACGGCCCGGTCATCGTCGGCTGCATCGTCACGCGCCTCGATCACCGCCTCGGCCCACGCGACCCGTTCCGCCGTCGGCGTGTATGCGTCGTTGATAACCGGGACCTGCGCCGGGTGGATCGCCAGCTTCCCGTCGTACCCGAGCGTCGCCGCGAAGGCGGTCTCCTCACGGAGCCCATCGGTGTCCTCGAAGTCGGTGTAGACGGTGTCGATGGCGTCGATCCCGGCGGCGCTGGCGGCGACGACGACGCGCTCGCGGGCGTACAGTACCTCGGTCCCCTCGGCGGTTCGGGTCGCCCCGAGGTCGGCGGCGAGGTCCTCGGCGCCGAACAGGAGCGCGTCGGTTGGCCCCGCGTCAGCGATGTCGGGGGCCGACAGGACGCCCGCGGCCGTCTCGATCAACGCGAGGACGACGACGTCCAGCCCACGCTCAGCACACATCGCTGCGACCGTTTCGATCCGCTTCGCCGTCTCGACTTTCGGGAGCATCACGGCGTCCAGTCGGATCCCCCCGTCTTCGCCCGCCCCGGATGATCCTGCGTCCTCGCCCGCCCCGGATGATCCTGCGTCCTCGCCCGCCCCGGGTGATCCCCCGACGAGCGCGTCGAGGTCGTCCGCCGGCTCCGCCGTGAGCCGAACGCAGACTTCGGCGTCCGTCGTGAAGCCTGGATCGGCGAGGACCTCACGGACCGTCTCGCGGGCCTCGGCCTTCCGTCCCGGTGCGACCGCGTCCTCGAGGTCGAAACAGACCACGTCCGCGCCCGCGTCGGCCGCCTTCCACAGGAGTTTCGGTCTGTCGCCGGGGGTAAAGAGGAGGCTTCGTCGCGTCATATCGACTCGCTCGCCGGACGGAATATAAAAGCGACGGCGACCCGCCCGCGTCGTCGGTGATCGTGGTCGGCGACAGACTTTTTAAATCGCTGCGGGAGACGCAGACGTGACTGGTCTCTACTACGAGGAGTTCACGGTCGGTGAGACGATCGAACACGAACGGCGGCGGACGATAAGCGAGTCCGACAACCAGCGCTTCTGTGATCTGAGCATGAACCAGCAGCCGTTACACCTCGATGCGGATTTCGCGGGCCGGACACAGTTCGGCGAGCGACTCGTCAACGGCTTATATACGATGGCGCTCGCGGTGGGGCTGTCGATCCCGGAAACGACCGACGGAACGATCGTCGCCAACCTCTCGTATGACGATGTCGAACATCCGAACCCGGTCTTTCACGGCGATACGATCCGCGCGCAGTCGACGGTGACGGAGAAACGGGAGACGAGCGACGGCGAGCGCGGCGTCGTCACGATGCGCGTCGAGGCCTTCAAAATCGTCGACGGCGAGGACGAACTCGTCTGCTCGTTCGACCGGACGGCGCTCTCGCTGAAGCGGGACGGCGACGGGGGTTAAATAGTCGCGTCGGGGGCCGGTCGGTCGCGTTGGGAGCCGACCGGCGGTATTGGACGAGACGGGCCGCGGCAGCTCAGTTCCCCGTCCATCGGAGGACGGCGAGGGTCCCTTCATATAAAACGATCATCGTGAGCGTGACGATGATCGGGGCCATCCCGGTCGGGTCGGGGCTGAAGATGAACGCGATGCCGAGGAACGCCCCCCAGAAGATGAGCCGTTTGTCCTCCAGCCACTGCCGGGTCACGAGGTTCATCATGATGGCGAGCATGATGAAAAGCGGGATCTGAAAGACGATGGCCATGAACGCGAGCATGACGACGATGAGGTTGAACGTCTCCGCGAGCCCGAAGGCGACCACCGCCGCGTCCTCGGTGTAGGTGGTGAAATACGAGAAGATCGCGGGCAACACGAGGAAGTGGGCGAACGCGACGCCGACGCTCCCGAGGACGAGACTCGTTGGGACGGCCGCGAGGTAGTAGCGTCGCTCGTTCTCGTAGAGCCCTGGTTTCATGAACAGGTATGTCTGGTAGACGAACGCCGGGAGCCCGACGACGACGCCGGCGATCCCGGCCACTTTTAACCGGGTGAGCGGCAGTTCCAGCGGGCCGTACAGCCGCGGGCGATTTTCCGTGGGCGCCGGAATGTGATAGTTCCAAAAGTAGTTGATCAACGCGGTCGATTCCGTCACCGCCACGAGCGTCGCAAGCCCGCCGAAGAGGAAGACGATCCCGAGCCGTCGCATCATCTCCTCGATGTGCTGAGCGAGCGGCATCTCCTCGTCCTCCTCGGGACCCTCGATGCCGGTGAACACGTCGTCCTCGTCGTCGTCGGCTTCTTGGTCGTCTTCGGTTTCTTCGTCGTCGTCTCCGGCTTCTTGGTCGTCTTCGGCTTCTTGGTCGTCTTCGGTTTCTTCGTCGTCGTCTCCGGCTTCTTGGTCGTCTTCGGCTTCTTGGTCGTCTTCGGTTTCTTCTTCGTCGCCTCCGTCTCCGGCTTCTTCGTCGCCCTCGTCGTCTACGTTGTCGTCTTCGTCGTCCTCGTCCACTCCGACAGCTTCGCCGTCCGCCTCTTCGGCGTCTCCCGAGATCGGTCGCTCGCCGCCCCCGTCGTCCGCATCGGTCGCCGACTCGCGTTCCGCACCGTCGTCGGCTACGTCGTCTTCGGTGGCCTCCGCGTCGGCGCCGTCGCTGACCTCCACACCTCCGGCATCCGGCGTTTCGGGTTCCGACGGCTCATCACGCGACCGGTCGGAGTCGTCCATTCGTCTTTCACTCGCCACCCGGCCATTATAGGCCTTTTTGGATGCGTTCGAAGAATTCGACCGTCACCCATGGCTCCCCGTTCGCAGTTCATCGCGGCGGATGGCCCGTCGGACGGGTCGGCCGCGGTCGAAAAGGTTGATAACACCGACGGACCTCGGATCGGGCATGGCGAGCGCCCTCGACGAGGATACCCAACGGACCATCGCCGACGGTCGAGAGACCGCGAAGGCGTTTCTGCGGTCGATCCAAAAGGACCTCCAGAAGGTCTTTATCGTCTTCCTCCTGGGCTTTTTGGGGACGTTCTGGGCGCTCCGGATCTACGTCTGGGACTTCCTAAAGGGGGTCACCGAGGCCAACATGACCCCGGAGATCGCCGAGCAGACGGAGGTCATCGCACAGACCCCCTTCGAGGTGATCCTCCTTCAGGCGAAGATCGGGCTCATCATCGGTGCCATCGTGGCGATTCCGCCGCTCATCTACTTCGCACGCGACGAGCTTCGCGGCCGCGGGATGTGGCCGCAGTCCCCGGTTCCGCGGTGGAAACTCGCGCTCATTGGCCTGCTCGCGACCGGCCTCTTCGGCGTCGGGGTCGCTTACGGTGTCTATGCGTTCTTCCCCATCATGTTCTCGTTTTTGGCCGGGTTCGGCCTCGAGGCGGGACTCCAACCCACCTACTCGATCGTGATGTGGACGGAGTTCATCGTCTTCCTCTCGCTGTCGTTCGGGCTGGCCGGGCAGATGCCGCTGCTCGTCACCGGCCTGTCGTACGCCGAGATCGTCCAGTACGAGACGTTCCGGGACAAGTGGCGATACGCGGTCGTCGGCATCTTCGTCTTCGGCGCGCTCTTTTCGCCGCCGGACCCGTTCACCCAGCTGATGTGGGCGTTCCCGCTCATCGCCCTCTACGGGTTCAGCCTCTACCTCGCGAAGGTCGTCGTGACGGCGAAACGGAGCTCCGATCGGATCGACGTCGCGGCCGCGGTTCGGAACCACTGGAACATCGTCGCCGGCCTCGCCGCGCTCGGTGGCGCGCTCGTCTACGGGTTCTACGAGTACGGTGGGCGGACGGGCGCGAACGACCTCCTCGCGTGGGCCGGCAGCGACTGGCGGATCGTTCCCGCCGGGGAGGGATTGGGGCTCGACCCGCTCGTCGCGGTCGGGCTCTACGGGGTCGCGTGGGCCGCCGCGTTCGGCCTGTTGGCGACTCTATGGGCGGTCTACACCGACCTCGATACGACAAGTGCCGGCTCCCAGTACGGCGATCCGACCGCGATCGATCTCGGCGAACTCGACGCCGCGGGGATCCGCTCGGCGCCGGAAGCGGCGTTCGCGGAGCTAACCGAGGACGAGTCCGTCGCGCTCGCGGGGGCGGCACTGGAGGAGGACGACCCCGAGAAGGCGCAGGCGATCCTCGACCGCTACGATGCGATCGCCGAGGACGGCGCAAGCGAGGACGGCGACGACGGGGTGCCGGCGGCCGGCAGCAACGATGAGACGGTCGCGGCCGACGAAGCGGCCGGCTCGGGAGCGGCCGCCTCCGACGGTGATTCCGGGCTCCTCGGCGGCGACATGGGCGATCGGGCGTCCCGCGCGTCCTCCTCGTTCCTCTCGGAGCTGACGGATGACGATGACGCCGAGGACGACATCGGCGGCTACTACAAGGACCTGCGGTTCATCTTCGATTCGCTTCGCTCCCGCTCGTTCCGGATCCTCGTGGTCTTCGGCGGCGTGATGGCGCTCGCGTTCACGTGGCTGTATCTCGGCGGGCTCGCTGCGGTTCGGTCCGACCTCGAGGCTCGTGTCCCGGCGGAGGTCGACGGCGGGATCAGCCTCATCACGCTTCATCCGGTGGAGGCGCTTATCTTCATGGTGAAATTCTCCGTGCTACTGGGGCTGATCGCGGTCTTCCCGGTGCTTTTATATTATGCGTGGCCCGCGCTCCGCGAACGCGGCTTCGTTGCCGGACGTATCCGACAAGTCTACCTCTGGACCGGAGCCCTCTTTGCGGGATTGGTCGGCGGCTTCGCGCTCGGCTACGGCTATATCGCCCCCGCGATCATCGGCTGGCTCGTCACGGACGCCGCGAACGCGGACATGATCATCACCTATCAGGTGAGCGATTTCCTCTGGCTCGTCATCTTCACCACCATCGGGATCGGCTTCCTCGCCGACATCCCGGTGTTGATGGTGCTTTTAAACAACGCCGGGATGCCGTATCAGGCCTTCCGCGGGCGATGGCGTGAGGTGACCGTCGGAATCCTGCTGTTCTCGGCGATCTTTACGCCCGCGGACGTGGTCACCATGTTCCTGATGACGGTTCCCATCATGGCGGCGTATGGCGTCGGCCTCGGGATCCTCTTTGTCCTCACCTTCGGCGGGAAGCGAAACCTCTCGCCACCCGTCGATTTCATCGGACGATAGACGACGCCTTTTGATCACCATCGCTGTTCGTATAAAAGACGTACAGTAACGGGTGTACACCGATGCTCCGTTGTGTGCGGTCGTCGACGTCGATCGGCCGATCAGACAGCGATGGGCCGATCAGACGGCGTCCTCGTCCTGCTCGTCCGTCTCACCGGATCTGGCCGCGCCGACCGTCTCGGCCAACTCGTCGAACAGCGAATCCACGTCGGTCCGTGTCTCGCCGACGATGGCCCCGATCAGCGCGCCGATGCCGGCTCCGGTGCTCGCGGCGTTGCGGCTGATGAGGCCGCCGACCCCGCCACCGATCGCCCCGCCGATGGCGGCGTACCGCGCCCGTCCGAGGGCTCTCGTCGTTCGTCCCCGTACCGTCTCTTGAATCGTTCCGAGCCGTGATTCTTCCATACTGTCATGTCCGACGCGGTCCGACATAAATCCGCCCCCTCTCGATTTTGTCCCTGCTCCGGATCGAGAGCGGCTTTTGGTCCGCGCTTATATTCCTTGGTCACGTGGATACGCTGTGCAACTCGTCAGCGTCGCGGCGCTCGCGGAGAACCACGCCATCGGTCTGGATGGTGAACTCCCGTGGCCCTCCATTCCGGCCGATAAACGACAGTACCGTGCTCGCGTCGCGGATGCCCCGGTGATACTCGGCCGGCGAACCTTCGAGTCGATGCGTGCGGATCCACCCGGCGAGAAACGGATCGTCCTCAGTCGCAGTCTCGGTGCGGTCGACGACCCGAACGCGGTCGTCGTTCCGGACGTCGAGACGGCGATCGGTCGGGCCCGTGAGTTCGTCGCCGCCGGGGCGGAGGGACGCGAAGACGTCGCATACGTTCTCGGCGGGGCGGCGATCTACGAACTCTTTCAGCCGCACGTCGATCGGATGGTGTTGAGCCACGTCCACGGCGAGTACGAGGGCGACACGTTCTATCCTCGCTTCGACGACGCCGAGTGGACGATCGATACCGAAACGGTCCATGACCGGTTCACCCTGCGTGAGTGGCGGCGAATAGGCCGCTGATCGGCTCCGTACCGACTTCGTTCCCTCGGGGCGCCCGTGTTTCTCGACCGTTCACGGGGCACGGATCGGCTGGGCTGCCGGTGTGGCACGAATCGGCAGAGATAGGCTTGTGCGGCGAGTTCATTACCTTACAGTAATGTGCGATGACCAACCCAACGGTGCCGCCGATCGATCTGACCCCGCTGATACCACTACCGTCGGTGGGACCGATGGTGGTTCCGGGGCCGACGAGCAGGGGGATGGCGCTCATCTTCTCGACATCGAGGAACGAGGCGACCCCCGTGAGGGTGACGAGCGGCCGAACGCCGCGGAGGCCCGGGAGCGGCTGTACGCCGTGATGCGTGGAGACGACTCCTTCGAGACCAAAGCCGAACGGGCCATGGCGATCGGTCGGGCGTACCTTGGGGTCGAGAACGGCTATCTGGCACGGATCGACCCGGACGGCGATTACTGGCGGTCGATCGCAAGCACCGATCCGGACGATGGCCAATTCCCAGCGGGAGTGACCTCTTCGCTCGCGGGAACGTACTGTCGCCGGGTTATCGACGGCACGGCGTCGCTCGCGATCCACGACGCTGTCTCCCAGGGGCTTCGCGACGATCCGGTCTATCAGGATCACGGGATCAGTTGCTATCACGGAACGCCGCTGTACGTCGATGACCGTCCCTACGGAACGCTCTGTTTCGTCTCATTCGATCCGCGTGAGGAGGCGTTCACCGACGCGGAGACGATGTTCGCGGAGCTGATCGCGAGGATGCTGGAAGCCGAACTGCTCAGGGAACGCACCGCAGCGCAGGTCGCCCGACTCGATGACTTCGCGAGCGTCGTCTCACACGACCTCCGGAACCCGCTTAACGTCGCACAGGGTCGGATCGCTTTGGAACGCGAGCGGACCGACTCCGGGAACCTCGAGGCGGCAGCCCGGGCGATCGATCGAATGGAGGGGCTTATCGAGGACGTTCTTACGATGGCTCGCGAGGGCGATACCGTCGAGGAGAAGGACCTTCGAACCGTCCAACTGTCGAGCGTCGTCGATGACTGTTGGCGTGCCGTCGAAACGGGTTCGGCGACGGTGACGGTCGGTGACGACGTTCGGTTCCGTGCGGATCCCTCCCGGCTCGCCCGTCTCGTCGAGAACTGCTTTCGGAACGCCGTCGAACACGGCGGGTCGGACGTGACCATTCGGATCGGAGCCCTGAGAGCCGACAATGGGTTTTATATCGAGGACGACGGTCCCGGCATCCCCGAGGACGACCGGGATCGTATCTTCGAGAGCGGCTTTTCCACCGGCACGGCCGGTGCCGGTCTCGGCCTCTCGATCGTGAAGGGCATCGTCGAAGCACACGGCTGGCGGATCACCGTCACCGACGCGAGGGACGGCGGTGCCCGCTTCGAGGTCAGCGACGTGATCGTCATCGAGTAACTCGGCCGAGCGGCCGTCGGAAAATGCACTTTGACCGGCCAGTGCGAATGCACTCTGACCGGCCAGTGCGAATGCACTCTGACCGGCCAGTGCGGGTTATTTTTCACGCGCGGGCGTGGAACGGCGAGCGTCGCCCGGAATCACCCGAGGAGGTAGCGGGCGACGGGGAACCGCTCGACGAGCGGCCGTCCGCCGATCTCGATCTGCTCGATGTAGGCATCCAGCCCGAGGATGCGCCCAGCGCCGAAGGCCGCGACCGTCAGGAAGACGACCGCGTAGATGAGCGTCGAGTCGAACGCGGCGAGCCACTGTCCCTCCCAGTTGCCCAGGTAGAACATGAACATCTGGAGGGCCCCGCCGAAGGCGGCGAGCCGGACGAACACGCCCGCGATGAGCGCGAGGCCGATCAGCACCTGCGTCAACGGCACGAGTACGTTCGCCATCTCGACGAACCACGGGGTCGCCGCCATCGACGCGTAGATCCCGCTCACCGGACTCGCCGGATCCACGTTCGCGAGGTAGCCACTGGCGTCGAACGCCTCCCCGCTTATGAAGGCGTACTTGCCGAGCCCCGCGAACAGCATCATCCCGCCGATGACGGCCCGCAGCGCCACGATGAACAGCGCCGACAGCGAGTGCGCCTTGCCGAACAGCTCTATGCCACCGAACTCCCCGCCGAACTCGTTGCGCGCTTGCGTTGACATGGGTCTTCTCCCTCTGGTTGAACGAACGGCCTGCAGGCACGTATAAACCCCATCGCGTTCCAATGCGGCTGAAATCCGCCGGCCGTCTGACTAAATAATTGAGTCATTTATAAACTTCGGACGAATAGCCGTTCGAGAGCCACCCGAAACCTGCGATACCGCGTGGATGCTCACGACCCCGGGTCCGTTCGGAACTCGAACCGTGCGCCCCCCTCGGTGCCCTCGACGAGCGTTACCTCCCAGCCGTGTGCGGCGACGATCTGGCCGACGATCGCGAGCCCGAACCCCGTGCCACCACCGGTCGTCGTGTAGCCGAACTCGAACGCCTCCTCGCGTCGGTCCGCCGGAATTCCGGGACCGTCATCCTCGATGTAGAAGCCGTTGTCGTTCGGGAGATCACCGACGGTGATCCTCACGGTTCCGTCCTCAC
Organism: Halorubrum vacuolatum; assembly: GCF_900188065.1. Taxonomy (GTDB): domain Archaea; phylum Halobacteriota; class Halobacteria; order Halobacteriales; family Haloferacaceae; genus Halorubrum; species Halorubrum vacuolatum. Next base: position 27,727 of record NZ_FZNQ01000001.1, on the reverse strand, counting down.
GCACCCCGTGTTCGATCGCATTTCGAAAGCAGTTCTCGAAGAGCCGGCCGAGTCGAACGCGATCGGCGTGGATGGTCCGATCGGTCTGTACCTCCAACTCGGCATCGGCGGCGTCGACCGTCCGCCAGCATCGTGCAACGAACTCACGGAGCTCGATCGGATCGGTATCGAGGATCGTTTCCCCCTCTCGCGCCACCGTCAACAGCCGCTCGATCAGCGTTTCCATTCGGTCGTGGGCGTCGTCGATCGCTTCGAACTGATCGGCTAACCCACACGTGCAGCCCTCTCGTGCGAGTTGTAAGCGCCCGCGTGCGACGTTGAGTGGATTGCGGAGGTCGTGGCTCAACACGTCCGCGAAGCGTTCGAGCCGGTCGTTCTGTGCTTCGAGTTCGTCGCGCTGACGAAGGAGTTCCGCTCTCCGTTCGTGGGCTTCGAGAACGGTCTCCACGGTCGTCGCGAGGATCCGTGCCAGCGAGATATCGGATTCCTCGAAGGCGCGTGGCTCAAGCTCGCCGATCGACATGGTCCCGTACGAGCCAAGCGGAAGCACCAACAAGCTTCGAAGACCCGTTCCGGTATCGAGTGCTGACGTCTCCTCGATGTCGTCGTGTATCGTCACCTCACCGCGCTCGTATGCCCGCCAATTGAGGCTGCCGTCGTCCGGTTTAAACGTCCCGCGTTTCGGAAGCACGTCCTCCACGGCGTCGCTCTCGGCGACGGGGATCAATCCACCCACATCGGGATCAAACAGTCGCACCACCGTGATCGGAAATCCGAGAACCTCTTCGGCGGCCGTCACAGTCTGTGCGGCGACCTCGCGTTCCGTCTCCGACTCAATGAGGTCGCGGGTCGCCTCGTGTAACCGGCTCAATCGGCGTTCACGTGTCCGGCGTTGTTCCTCGCGTTTCACGCGATTCATCGCCGTCGTCAACGTTCGTGAGAGGATCCCCGCGAGCGCCTCGTCGGTGTCGTCGAACGCGTTCGGTTCCCGCGCGGAGATCACGAACACGCCGTGCTCGCCGAGGGGATGAATGAGTACGCTTCGTGCCGGCGTCTCCTCTCGAATCCGTTCATCGTGCTCCACGTCGTCCATCCGGGCCGGAGACCCGCTCTCGAAGACGTCCCAGACGAATCTCGCCCGTGTCCCCGGCGCGCTGTCGCGCTCGTACGACGGCGTCGTCTCGAACACCTCCGTGAGTTCCTCCACACCGCTCGCAAGCGAGAGGCGCTCCCCGTCCGCATCCACCAGGTGGATCCCACTCAACGACGCCTCCATGACGTCCGCGGCGGCATCGACCGCGACATCAACCGTCTCCGTGACCGTCGTCGTGTATGAGAGCTTCCGGAGGCGATCTCGGAGCTCGTTGACGCGACGCTCCCGTTCGGTTCGGGCCGTCACGTCGCGGAACGTCGAGATCACTGCCTCGAGATCCCCCTCCGCATCGAGCAGCCCCCGATGGACCCACTCGTAGGTGCGTATGCGTCCATCGGCCGTTCGCGTCGGGACGACCGTCTCAAGCGGGTCGCCGTCGGCCCGGGACACCGCATCACGGTCCGGGAGGACCTGCTGTGTACCCCCCTCGACCTGCTGTTCCGGGTTATCCCCGGTCTCGGTGTCGAGCAAAAACGTCGACAGCGACTCGCCCCGAAGCGCGCGCCGATCCCGTCCGAGCAGCGTCTCCCCTTCCGAATTCGTCCGACGAAGCGTCAACTGGTCGTCCCAGATCGCGGCCCCGACGGGGAGTCGCTCGAACGGTGTCGACCGATCGTTCGAGACCAGCTCCCCGATCCGGTCGGCGAGCCGGTCTCCAAACGGCCGATCGCCGTTCTCCCGTGGAACATAATCCGTGATCCCTTGCCGAAAGGCCGTTACAGCGAGCTTCTCGGAACCCCGCTTCGGAACGAGTACTGTCGGGAGTTCTCCTGGCTCGTCCCGAATGGACTGCTGCACGGCGAGTCCGTCCATCGTCGGCGGGTCGTGTTCGATGACGATCGCGTCGAACGCGTCGTTTTGGAGCCGTTCGGCGGCGTCCGAGCCCGTGGTAACGGTGTGTATCGTCGCCGCTTCGGTGTCTCCCCCAGTCGTGGTCCCTCCAAGTCGCTCCCGTAGGTGATCCGAAAGCCCGTCATTGGACGCTGATCCGGAGACATAGAGAATACACGGGGAGCGATCCATGCATATACAGAACAACCCGCAGTCAAAACGATTTGGATACCGCTTATATACGATCCGTGTCCGCAGCGGTCGGCGCTTATATACGATCCGTGTCCGCAGCGGTCGGTGGTTTCAGAGGGCGTACAACTCGCCGTACTTGCGCTCGACGTACTCGACGAACGCGTCCGCGGTGTACGGCTTGCCGGTCGCCTCCTCGACGAGTTCGTTCGTCTCATATCGGGAGCCGTGCCGGTGAACGTTCTCCGCGAGCCACTCGTGAAGCGGATCGAAGTCGCCCTCGGCGATGGCGCCTTCGAGGTCGTCGATCGCCTCCTCGGCGGCGGCGTACAGCTGTGCGGCCATCACGGAGCCGAGCGAGTACGTCGGGAAGTAGCCGAAATTCCCGTGGCTCCAGTGGATGTCCTGTAGACAGCCTTCCGCGTCGGTCTCCGGGCGAATGCCGAGGTACTCCTCGTACTTGTCGTTCCAGACCTCCGGGACGTCCTCGACGGCGAGGTCCCCACGGACGAGGTCGCGTTCGATCTCGAACCGCACGATGATGTGAAGGTGATAGGTGAGTTCGTCCGCCTCGACCCGAATAAGGTTGTCCTCGTACACCTGATTCGCCGCCTCGTAGGCGTCCTGTACGGTCGCATCGGCGACTTGGGGGAATCGATCCTTCACCGTCGGGAGGAACAGCTCCCAGAACGGCTTGCTCCGTCCGACGTGATTCTCCCAGAGCCGCGACTGCGACTCGTGAACGGAGAGGTCACGGGATTCCCCGAGCGGCGTTCCCCAGTGGTCCTTCGGCAGCCCGAGGTTGTACTGGGCGTGACCGAACTCGTGGATCGTCGAGCCGATCGCTCCGAGCGGATCCGATTCATCGAAGCGGGTCGTCACGCGGCAATCGAACTGGTTCCCCGAGGTGAACGGGTGTGAGGAGACATCGAGCCGACCGCGAGAGAAATCATAGCCGACCAGTTCGAGCGCGTCCCGCGAGAGCGCCTCCTGTTCATCGACCGGGAACGTCCCCTCGAAGGTGTCGACGGCGAGATCGGCGTCGGAGTCACGGATCGCATCGATCATCGGGACGAGCGTCTCGCGAAGCTCCGTGAGGATCGCCTCCGCCCGATCGATCGACAGACAGGGTTCATAATCCGCAAACAACACCGCATACGGGTCGCTGTCGGGATCGATCGCCTCGGCGTACTCGCGTTTGAGTTCGACGTGTCTTTCGAGATGGGGGGCGAAGTGGTCGAAATCGTCCGTCGCCTTCGCCTCCTCCCAGGCGGGAAGCGCCTCGGAACTCGCCTCGGAGATCTCCTCGACCAACTCGACCGGGACCGCCGCAGCCCGCTCGTGTTTCCGTCGGATCTCGCGGACGACCGCCGCCCGCTCGTCGTTCAGATCGGTGTCGGCCAACGCCTCGAGGAGGTCGGCGGTCTCCTCGGCGGTGAGCATGTCGTGTTTGACCGACGAGAGCGCCGAGAGCTGTTTCGATCGGGCAGGCGTGCCACCTTCCGGCATCATCACCTGTTGGTCCCAGCCGAGGACGCCCGCGGCGCTTCCGATCGCGTTCCATCGTCGTGCACGGTCGAGGAGGGCCTCGTACGCTTCGGGAGCGTCCGTCGCGTCGTCAGCCGTGGCTTCCGTTGCCATATCGGATCTGATCCCCACGTCCTTATGAAGGGCGCGGAGACGACGGGGCTCTCGGGACGTTCCGGCGATGCCCTCATGATGTTTCGGCGACGGCTGACGTGAGGGCGGTGATGGTCGACGTGAGCGCGGCGACGGTCGACGTGAGCGCGGCGACGGCCGACGGGAGTGTGGTGGCGATCCGAAGCGAGTCTATTTCCCGCGGGCACGTGTATCGTCTCACGAATGACTACCGAGGAGTTCATCGATCTTCGTTCCGACACCGTCACGAAACCCTCCGACGCGATGCGCGAGGCGGCCCGCAATGCCGACGTCGGTGATGACGTCCATCGTGGTGACCCGACCGTCAACGAACTGGAGCGCCGTGCGGCCGAGTTGGTCGGCATGGAGGCCGCACTCTACGTCCCGTCCGGGACGATGGGCAACCAGATCGCGGTGAACGTTCACACGGAACCGGGTCAGGAAGTCTTACTTGAGCGAGAATCACACATCTACCGGTGGGAGGTCGCGGGTGCATCCTGGATCTCGGGACTCCAACCCCGTACGCTCGACGCCGGCGATCGTTGTGTTCCGACCGGCGACGCCGTCGAGGAGGGGATCGTCGAGGAGGACCTTCATCGACCCGGAACCGGTCTGTTGACGCTCGAAAACACACACAACTATCGCGGGGGCGTGGCCGTTCCGAAGGCGCATCTCGACGAAGCGGCCGCTCCCGCCCACGACGCCGGGGTCCCGGTCCACCTCGATGGCGCCCGCGTGTTCAACGCCGCGGTCGCGCTTGAGGTTCCTATCACCGATCTGCTTGAACGGGTGGATTCCGTCAACTTCTGTCTCTCGAAGGGCCTCGGCGCGCCGGTCGGATCGATCCTCGCGGGCGAGGAGGCGTTCATCGAGGAGGCCCGTCGGATCCGCAAGCTCCTCGGCGGCGGGATGCGGCAGGCGGGGATCATCGCCGCCCCCGGGCTGCTCTCGTTGGAGAACATCGATCGGCTCGCCGAGGATCACGAGAACGCGGCACTGCTCGCCGCCGGACTCGACGAGTTGGACGGGTTTTCGGTGCCGTCGCCGGACACCAACATCGTGCTCGCACACACGGAGGATGCGGATATCACCGCCACGGAACTCGTGGAGGCGTGCGATGCCGTCGGCGTCGGGGCCAGCGAGTTCGACACCTATACGACCCGCTTCACGACCCACTTGGATGTCGACGCCGCCGATATCGACGAGGCGCTCGCCCGGATAACGGAGGCCGTCGAGCCGATGGCGACGGCGTAGGCTGCCACGCGTCGCGTAGACGGTCACGCACCGGCACGCCGATTTCACGCGGACCCGCCTATCGATCCGGGTCGTATCGCTCGCTCGCGCTCGTGAACGACGCCTCCGAACGTTCCCGTGATCGCCGTCGTTCGTGTTCCGCTATCGCCTCCGGGGTCGGGCTCGCGTCGTCGTCGATCCGGGCGATGGATTTGTGCACCTTCGCGTGACACCAACGACAGAGCGTCACCGTGATCTCATGCGGGCCGGCATCGTCCTCCAGGTCGTCGGTTTTGTCCGCGCCGCTCGTGGACGCTTCGTTTGCATCCTGTTCGGTCGACGATGAGGCACCTCCGTACTGAAGATGGTGTTCCTCCAACAGCGGACGCGACTCGTCGTGTGCCATCCGCATCTCCTCGATCCCACAGCGGTAACAGGCGGCTTCGTCGCTCGTGAATCGGTAGTGTGGACAGGCACGCCAGCGGCCCGCCTCGCCGACGTGACAGGCATAGTCGTCCCGCCGCCGCGCCGCAGTGAACGTGGGATCGTTCCCGCCGTATGCAAGCGCGTAGCGGCAGCGGCCGTCGTCGGTGAGGTGGTCACAGACGCCCGCGACCTCGTACGGGTCATCGACCCCGACCGGGGTTCCATCCGGTGTCCGCTCCATACCCGTCACTGGACTCGGAAACGAATCAATCTACGTGCTGCAACATGTGCAGAAAGCAGCAGGATCGATAGACTGAGCAGGTTCTGACCGACGGCGTTGATCCGAATAAATCCGAATTGAAGGTGATCAGTTTATATGTGAACGGGAAGCCAATGTGGGTGTATGAGACGACTGACGCCGACGATGACGGTCGCCCTCGCCGGACTGTTGATCCTTGGCATCGGGGGGGCCGCTATCGGAGGCGTCACGGCCGCGGACGTGTTCGAGACGGACGTCCCGTCCGCAGACGTGGCCGCGACCGACGACAACGCCGCACAGAACGACGACGGGGGACAACATCGCGAGGGGAACGACACCCGCACGAGTCCCGGTGAGCGGCTCTCCGGTGTCGTCGGGGTCGGAGCCGCAGAACTCGACGGCGACGTGGCGTCACGATCCTACGAGTACAGTCTCGGGGAAAACCGAAGCGAGGAGGAGCGCGCGGACGCTATCGCGGAACGCCTGGACCGAAACGCGGAGCGCTTGGACGAGATCGAGGCCCGACAGGAGGAGCTCCGAGAGTTGCGGGAGGCCGGCGAGATCAGTGAAGGCGAGTATCGCTCCCGAATGGCTAGACTGGCAGCCGAGACGACGACAATAGAGCGCACGACGAACCGCAGCGTGAGCGCCGCCGAGAACGTTCCACAAGAACGGTTGGAGGCCCGTGGGATAGATGCCGAGCGGATCGACACCCTCCGAAATCAGGCGAACGAGCTTTCCGGGCCCGAAGTCGCCGAGATCGCCCGTGATATCGCCGGTCCGAATGTCGGCGGCCCGCCGGATCGTCCGGAGCACGCTGGACCGCCCACGGCGAACGAGACACGCGGAGAGGGACCGCCCACGGCGAACGAGACACGCGGAGAGGGACCACCTGAAAACGCGAGCGATCGTGCAGGATCCCCCGACGCGGACGACGATCGCGGCGCGCACAATGTGAGCCAAGGGCCACCTGAAAACGCCAGCGGGTCCGACGATGATCGGGGCGGTGGAAGCTCAGACGATGATCGGGGCGGTGGAAGCTCAGACGATGATCGGGGCGGTGGTCCACCGGATGACATCGGCGGCGGCCCTACCGGTAATGGGGTCAGCGAAAGCGGGGTGAGCAGTGGTCCGATCTGAGGGGCGTCCGCCGTCCATCTTTCACGGCTGTGATCGGGGTGGCGTCGAATGACCACCGGACTCGATCATCGGTTCGTCCTCTCGCCCGTCAGGCGCTGTACGAAGCCTTTTATTAGTTCTTCCCCTGCCCGTCGAACGTGAAAGGTTCGTCGGCCGCCCTCTGTGTTTGTCTCCTCCTCGCGCTTCTGATGGGGGGCACTGCCGTGTCGGCCGTCCCCGCAACTGCCGATCACGCGAGCGTGTTCGGGCCCGCAGAGGTCGAAGACGAAGTCGATCTCGACGACGTTATCCTTTCGATCGAAGTCGAGTCCGGCGGCGACGCCGTATGGACCATCGAGTACCGAACTCGGCTCGATTCCGAGGACGAAGAGGCGGCGTTCGACGACTTGCGGGCGGATGTCGAGGAGGATCCGGACGCCTATCTCGACCCCTTCGGCGACCGGATGGATGCGACTGCGGCGGATGCCAGCGAGTTCACCGACCGTGAAATGGTGGTTTCCGAATTTGGGATCGACGCCGAACGGGTCGAGTTGCCGCGTGAGTACGGGATCGTGCGGTACACGTTCCGCTGGTCGAACTTCGCGGCCGTCGACGGCGATCGGTTGGTCATCGGGGACGCGATCGACGGGTTGTTCCTTGATGATGCTTCCGAGCTTCGGATCGCGTGGGACGGGGAGTATGGCCTCATTGAGGCGACCCCGGAGCCCACGGAGACCGGCGAGACGTCCGTGAGCTGGCGTGGCCCGACGACGTTCTCGGAGGGTGAACCCCGTGTGACGCTCGATCCCGCTGCGGTGGACGACGGGACGGACCCCGCCGATCCCGGTCCCATCGCGAGCGACCATATACTCTCGGCGACGACGCTCGCCTTCCTCGGCGTGATCCTGCTCGCCGTCGCACTCGGTTACGGACTCGCGAGCGGGCGACTCACCGTCCCCGGTCGGGAAACGACCGACCGGGGGGACGACCCCGTCGGTGTATCGCCCGAGGAGGACGGTACGGCGGTAGAAATCGACGCCGATGGGACGGCTACGGATGCGGCCGGCAGGTCGACCGAATCCGCGGGTTCGACGCACACCGAAAATACAACCAACTCCACAGAGATAACAGACACCACCGATACAACCGATACCGAGGGATCCGAGGACCCTCCCGAATCCAAGGAACCCTCGAATGCGGACGGCTCGTCCGAGCCGACCGAGTCGGATCCGTTCGCCGGTGTTGATCGGGAGCTGTTGAGCAACGAGGAGCAGGTGATGCGGCTCATCGAGGCGCATGGGGGCCGGATGAAACAGAAACAGGTCGCAGCGGAGTTGGACTGGACGGCGGCGAAGACCAGCCAGGTCACGAAGCGGTTACGCGAGGAGGGTGACCTCGTCGGCTTCCGTCTCGGACGCGAGAACGTCCTGACGCTTCCCGAGGAGGATCCGCGGTAGCGCCATCCCTGTGATCGGTCACCTCGAGTCACTCACGCACCGGCTGATCGCTCAATCGTCGTCCTCGGAGAGATCGTCGACGGCGTGTGGCACTCCCTCATCCGAATGCTTCCCATCGACGACCCCTTCAGTCCACGTCCCACGAAGGAACCACAGTACGCCGATAACGAACGAAGCGACTGCGGCGGTCGCGTACGCCCACCAGAGGCCCTCCGGACCCCAACCGAATCCGACGTAGCCGAGATCGACTTCCGGAACGGTAAAGGGACCGAACGAGACGCCACCCACGGTGATGGAGACGGCCCCGAACGCGAGCCCGGCGGCCAGCGGAATCCGGAAGATCCACCGGGAGAGCATCGAGAGCGCCATCGCGGCTTTGGTGTGGCCCGCTCCACGAAATGCACCTTGTATCACCATCAACCCGCCGAAGAACGCCCACGAGAGCGCGACGATCCGGAGGAAGATGACACCCTCCGCGATCGTCGCCGGATCGTCGATGAAGATCCTCATTGCGGTCGCCGGAAACAGCCAGACGAGCCCGCCGGCTGCGCCGAGGAGGAGCATCGTCGCAAGCGTCGCGGTGCGGGTGATCGACGCCGCACGGGCCGGCGTGTTCGCCCCGAGGTTCTGGCCGACCCCGGTCGCCGTCGCCTGTCCGACCGCGCCGGCGACCGTCCAGGAGACGGACATCAATCGAACGCCGATCCCGTACGCCGCCGTCGCCGCCGGGCCGAACCGGGCGACCAGCGCCGCCATCGCGACCGCCGCGAACGACCGCGCCCAGCCGTCGAGCGTCGCAGGGTAGCCGATCGAGATCAGCCTGCGGAGGATCGCCGGGTCCGGTTTGAGGTCGCTCACGTGGAGTTTGACGCCCCAGTCGCCACGGATCAGGATCCAGATACCGATCGCGGTGGCGACCAGTCGAGCGATGAACGTGGCGATCGCCGCACCCTGCGTACCGAGCGCCGGGAACGGTCCCCAACCGAGGATGAAAAACGGGTCAATGACGATATTGAGTCCCGCGGAGACCGCCACGAGCCACATCGCGGTCTTCGTGTCGCCCGCGCCCTGCAACGAGGATCGGAAGGCGAAAAAGAGGAACGTGAGCGGGAGCGTCAAGAAGATCACCTCGATGTACGCGAGCGCCTCGACGTAGACGGCGTCGCGGGCGCCGATCCAAAAGAGCAGCCAATGGCGGGTCGCGAATCCGAGGATCGCCAGCGCGACGGAGACGATAGTCGCGAGCAGACACGTCTGGGCGACGATGGCGTCCGCGCGACGATCGTTGTCCGCGCCGATATGCTGGCTCACGAGCGCGATGGTCGCGGCCGTGAGCCCCATCGCCGTGGAGACGAACATCCACGAGAGCGGGAACATAAGCGAGACGGCCGCGACCGCGTCCGTGCTCACCCTCCCGACCCAAAACATGTCGGCAAGATTATATAGTGTCTGTAAGAGGTTGCCGAGCACTAACGGCCACGCGAGGTGGAAGAGCTTCGGGGGGATCGCCCCCGACGTCATATCGATCCGGGCGTCGTCGTTACCCACGGGGAGTCAGTATCGGAACCAGCGGGCCCGGAAGCCTAACTGTTCGGAACTCGGCACCGCTGTCATTGTCCGATCCGTCGGATGTCTTCGACGTCAAAAAGCGTCTCCTCGGGATTGAGCGCGCTCCGATAGGCCGCCCGCGCGACGGTTTCGACGGGGAGGGGCCGCGCCTCGCCGAGCCGCTCTGCAAGCGGTGTGAGCGAACCGACCAATCGGAGGATCGTGTTCACGGATGTCGGGAAGTGCGGTTGTTCGGAGCCGTACACCGGCCCGGGACGAAGCGTCACGTGCTCGAAGGAGAGCCCGGCAATAGCCGCCTCGGCGCGTCGTTTTGCGGAGAGATACGCATGCCTGACGCCGGGGGGTTTCACCGCCGAGGAGAGAAAGACGAACGTCTCTACACCCGCCCGTTCCGCTTCCAGCGCGGTGAGGATCGCCGAATCGCCGTTTATCCGCTCGAACGTGACGCCGTCCGTCGGCGCTTCGGTGATGGTCCCGACGGCGTGTACCACGATATCGACGCCGTCGAGACGGCTTCGCCACGCGTCGGGTCTGAACAGGTCCGCGCTCGTCCACGCGACTTGCTCGGTCCACGGGGCATCGACCGCTGGCGGGCCCCGACGTGAGATGCTCCGGACCTCGTGTCCGTCCCGGACCGCAAGCCGACAGACCTCACGTCCGATAAACCCGCTACCGCCGACGACGAGGAGGGTGGCCATACGTGCCGTTCTATCCGAACCGTCCTTGTCGTTTCGGTCCGCCTCGCTTTTCGGGTACCCGACCACATCGCTGTCGGACGGTCGTCCGACGAGGGTCGGGGTTTTTATACCGTCCGATGTTCAATCCGCGCATATGAAATCAACGCGGAAGGCGCTTCGCGACGGCGACCTCTATAAAGACAACTACGAGCGGCTCACCTGCGCCGCGTGTGAACGCGGACTGAAAAAGGAGAACGACCCCGATGAGGTCTTTTCGGTGCGGATCTGTCCGGACTGCGGGCTCCGGTTCAAAGAACTCCGATAGATCGGGTTTACTCCTCTTTTAACCGATCCCGGTGGCGTGCTCATGGACGAGGGACGCTTCGTGTCGGTCACACAAACACCGAGTCGAACGCCTTCGCGCCCATCGGATCGAATGTTCCGCCCGCGACGTTCTCGCTGAGATGATCGCGGTCCGCTGTGCCGACGAGTGCACACGTGACGCCGGGAGCGCTTCGTGCGAAGTTGATCGCCCGCTGAGCCGGCGTGTCGCCGGCGAGTTCCCGATCGACCGCCGGCGGGATCGCATCGATCCGCGCGAGATCGCCCCCTGCGAGGCTCGCGCTGGTGAACACCGAGAGGTCCGCCTCGTGGGCCAACTCGAGCGTTGACAGGCGCTCATCATCGGTCCCTTTTGTCCTTCGATCGGATCCATCGGACGGGCGCGCAGCCTTCTTCGGTGGTCGCTGATTCGCCCGGGTGAACGCGTCCGCCATGTGGACGTTGAACGGCAGCTGTAGCGCTTCGAACCCGTGATCGTCGGTCGGTCCGATCCGTTCGCCGACGGCCTCGGCACGGGCGAGTATCTCGGTCAACGAGAGATACGAGTCGTGGGTTTCGGGCACCCGGAACGCCTCCCACGTCGCGATGCCATAACACCCCACGTCGCCCGCGAGTCGCCGTCGTTCCAACAGCTCCAAGCCGTCCTCGATCGCGTCGTAGACGGCCGAGCGTGAACGTACCGCGAGCTGTGTCTCCGGATTGTGCAGATAATAACAGTCGACCGTCGCGACGCCCAGTCGTTCAAGCGATCGGTCGAGCGACCACTCCAGAAAGGTCGGCGCTAGCGCGTGTGACCCGCCCGCGAGGTCATCGACCTCGAGGATCCCCGGGTTCAGAAACCGATCGCGAAGGAATGCGGTGCGGTCGATCGGTTCGCCCCCCTCGAAGGGGACGAACCCACCCTTCGTCGAGACGATGACCGCGTCGCGTTCGATCGACGAGTTCCTCAACACCTCGCCGATGACCCGTTCGGAGCGCCCATGACGGTAGTTGCTTGCGGTATCGAGAACGTTGACGCCGGAGCGTATCGCGAGCCCGACTGCTTTCCGAAGGCCGCCATCGACCGCATCCGTCGGCTCGCCACGATACGTCCCGAGCCCGATGCTCGCTATCACTCCGGGCCCGAACCGTCGGAAGTACGTGCGCCCGAACGCGTCACCGAACTCGTTGCGATAGTTCCAGAGGGCCTCGCGGGTCGCCATCGTTGCTCCGACCGAGGACACGGATCCGAATAAAGACGGCGGGGTCGATACGTCGTGTCATCGAATGCGGCGGGATCGACGCCGCCCGATCAGGCGACGTTCTGCTCGACGGGTCCGTCCTCGTCCTCGAAACGGTCGCTCGATAGCGACTCGACACCCTCGATCGCGGCCTCGCCGTCGAGGGCGATCTCCGCGATGCACCGGGCGGCTGCGGGCGCGTGCTGGAACCCGTGCCCGGAGAAGCCGGCGACGGTGTATAATCCCGGGGCGGTCTCCTCGATGATCGGGTGCCGATCCGGCGTGACTGCATAGAGACCGGCCCATCCCCGCACGAGCCGGGTGTCCCCGTCGAAGTAGGTCGTGTAGTCGGCGGCGCGTTCGAGCGCGCCGACCGCCTCCTCGAAGTTCATCGACGTGGGATACGCGTCGGGATCGACGTCCGGGTCCTCGGACGCGGCGTGACCGCCGACCAGCGCGGTGTCCTCCCCCTCGGGCCGGAAATACGAGCCCGCGTCCATGTCGATGGTGAGGGGGAGGTCAGCCGGTATCCCCCTCCCCGGCTTGACGACCGCGATCTGGCGTCGACGCGGCGCGATCGGAAGCGATCGGCCGGCCGGGTCGACGACGTGTCCCGCCCACGCACCCGCCGCGTTGATCACCATGTCGGCGTCGATCCGTCCTTCCGTGGTCTCGACGCCGACGATCCGCCCACCCTCGAGGTGGAGGTCCCGAACCGCCACGCCGGTCCGCAACTCGGCCCCCCGCTCGCGGGCGGCGGCCGCAAACCCCTGTACCGCGAGATTGGGATCCGCGTAGCCGTCGCGGGGGTTGTATGTCGCCGCCACGAAGCGATCGGCCCGCAGGCCCGGACAGATCGCTGCCGCCTCTGCCGGCGAAAGCAGCTCGACGTCGACACCGAGCCCTCGCTGCATGCCGACCGCCTCCTCGAACCGCGCGGCCGTCGCGTCCGTCCGGGCCAAAAAGAGGTAGCCGTGCTGATGAAAGCCGATATCGACGTCGAACCGTTCCTCGAACGTCTCCCAGACCGGGAGGCTGGCGAGCGAGAGGCGAACGTTCACCGGCGTCGAGAACTGCGTCCGGATCCCGCCCGCAGAACGTGCCGTGCTGCCGGTTCCGAGCGCGTCGCGTTCGAGCAGCGTGACCGCAACCTCGCGCTCCGCGAGGGCATGTGCGGTCGCCACCCCCACGATCCCCCCTCCGATCACGACGGCGTGCATACTGGGTGGAACGCGGGAGCGAATAAAAAGCCGGGGTGGTGTTTCCGCCCGTCCTCACCGCTCGTCGGAGTCGAGCACGCGGATCTGATCGCCGCGGACCGTCACCGGGATCGGGACGGTCGCCTCGTACAGCTCGACGGTCACCTGATCTTTGCCCTCGTCGATACGCTGGACGCGCGCCTTCTCGCCTTTAAATGGACCGGCGATGAGCTCGACGATGTCGCCCTCGGCGATCCCCTCGACGTCGGGGGTCGGCGAAAGGAAGTGTTCGACCTCCGAGAACGGGCTCTCGGCGGGGCCGTTCGCCCCCTCGATGACGCCGCGGGCGTGGGGGATCTCATCGAGGATCCGCGCGAAGACGTTGCCGTTCGACGCCTCGACCATCACGTAACTCGTGAGTTGGTCGGGGGCGATGACGGCGTGTATCTCCGGCATCTCCTTTTCGGCGATCATGTCGGCGACCGTCCGCTCCTGGCTCGCGGTCGTCTTCACCGAGAAGATCCCCATCAGGCGCCGACCCCCGGGAGGAGGCTCATGATCGCGAAGATGAGGAAGCCGATAACCCCGACGAGGATGATGCCGGCGCCGGCGATCTTCGAGACCTGCATAAACTCGTCCATGCTCGGCGTGCTGGCCAGTTTCAACACGCGAATGTAGCTGTTGAGGTCGTAGGGAACTTTCATGTTGTCGGGGTTTTTGACGCGGAGCCGTTTGACCTTTTTGATGCCGCCCGCCCGACGGCTACCCACGTCCGAGCAGGGAGGTGAGCGTCAGCCCTGCGGCGACGGCCGTGAGCGCCGTCCCCGCATCACTCCACGTGAGCGGGTCGCCGAGGGCCGCCCCCATGGCGACGGCGACCACGAGCGTGACGGACGCGGTGAGCGGGGCCTCCGCCCGCCCCGGAATGCCACGATCGGTATCCGGTGTCGGTCGGTCGATCGTCGGCACTGCGTCGCGGTCGGCGTCGGTCGTGAAAGGCAGTTGAACCATTGGAGGGGAGCGGCGGTGTGGCGGGTGCAGTGGTGTGGCGGGAGCGGCGCGGTGTGGTGGGAGCGTCGGTGTGGCGGGGAGCGTGTGCGGCTCGTCCCGTCCCGAGGACTCGTCTACTCGACGTAGTCGATATCTTCCATCTGAGCGGCGGCCTGCGCCTCCGCGGCCTCGTTACGGCCGTAGATCTGCGGGGAGTCGACGCCGGTGACGACGATCATCGTCCGCATCTCGCCCTCCAGCTCCTCGTCGACGGAGGTGCCCCAGATGATCCGCGCGTCGGGGTCGATCCGGTCGTAGATCTCCTCGACGACCCCTTCGGCCTCCTCGATCGACATGTCGGTCCCCCCGGTGACGTTGACGAGCGCGGAGTTCGCCCCGGAAATGTCGACGTCCAGAAGCGGCGATCGGAGCGCGCTCTTGACGGAGTCCTGTGCCTTCGAGTCGGAGTCGGACTCGCCGAGCCCGATCATCGCGACGCCGCCCTTCTCCATCACGGTGCGCACGTCGGCGAAGTCGAGATTGACGAGGCCGGGTTTGGTGATCAGCTCGGTGATCCCCTTCACCGAGCGCATGAGCACCTCATCGGAGACCTTGAACGCCTGTCGAACGGGGAGCTTGCCGACGGCATCGAGTAGGCGGTCGTTCGGCACGACGATGACGGTGTCGCTCACGTCACGGAGCCGTTCGAGGCCGGCCTCGGCGTTCGTCCGGCGCACCTCGCCCTCGGCGGTAAAGGGCGTGGTGACGATGGCGATGGTCAGCGCGCCGGAGTCGCGGGCGGCCTTCGCGACGACGGGCGCGGAGCCGGTCCCCGTGCCGCCGCCCAGTCCGGCCGTGACGAACACCATGTCCGAGCCGTCGATGGCGTCCTGGATCTCCTCTTGGGATTCGATGGCGGCCTCCTCGCCGACCTGCGGGAGCGAGCCGGCCCCTCGACCTTGGGTCTTCTGCTGGCCCATCAGGATCTTCGTGTCCGCCTCGATGTTGACGAGGTGCTGGACGTCGGTGTTCGCGGCGACGAGCTTTGCGCCGTGGATCCCCTCCTCGACCATTCGGTTGACCGTGTTGCCGCCGGCCCCGCCGCAACCGATCACCGTGATGTTCGTTTGGAGGTCCTTTAAAACGTCCTGTAGCTCCTCGTCGGTCATCATACCCGTTTGCGGGGGACCGCCGGCGTCGCCGTCCGGTCCGCCGAATCCGTCAGCTCCCTCCTCGGCCTCGTCTATCGCATCCTCTAGGATGGAGTCCATTATGTGGCATCGTTGCGACCCACGCCTATTTATCTTTGCCCATCGTCAGACGTGGGGCTGACGGCGTTTCACGGGCCGACAGGGGCGTTTTCGACGGTTCACTCGATCAGCCGATCGGGAATCGATCGACGGACTCGCGTGTCACCGCGTCCGGTTCGATCGGCTCCCCGTCGACGACCACCGACTCGCCCGCCGACAGTCGACCGAACGCCGGCCCTTCCGGAACCCCTCGCTCCGCAGCCAGCGTGGGGTCGAACGCCGACTCGCGGGCGACGACGACGCCGCCCTCGAAGTCGACCTCGACGCGCTCATACCGGTCTTCGAGGACGGTCGCGAGATCGACGATAAGCGCACGCATCGGGTCCGACCAGCCGTCCTCACCACCTCCCGCTTCCGTCGCGAGGAATACCGCACGGCCCGCCGCCCGTGTCCCCGCCTGTTCCGTCTCGAAGGCGACCGTGTGTCGCTCGACGGCCGCGCGGGTTGCCGTCGCATCGATCCCCTGTGCCCGTGCGAGGAGGTCGCCGGGGAGGGTTCGGACACGGAGGCCCTCGATCGGGTCGGTGCCGTGGGCCGGGGGAACGACGTCCCCGAACCGCAATCCCTCATCCACGGCAGTCAGCTCGGCTTCAAGGGTCGCGATGAGCCGCTGCGGTCGATCCTCGACCTCCCGGATCCACGTCTCGCTCACGACTCGATACCCGAGGTCCTCGACCGTCGCGGCGAGCGCGGGACGGTCGCCCTCGATCACCGCCAACTCGGCGTTGCTCCGTTCGAACGCCCGCGCGACCAACGCCGCGTTTTCCCCCGGCGGCCCCATCTCCGCGAGCGCCCAGTCCGCGGCGACGTGGCCGACGGCCCACTCCGTCTCCCGCACGATCCGCGTGAACCGTGGGGCGTAATGACCGCCCCCGAAGCCCACGATGTGCCTTGGAACGTCGTCTTCGCCACGGAGATCCGCCGGTACGTGTTCATACGGGTTTTCGCGGGCTCCGTGTTTGTTTCCATCCTGCACCTCTCGATCGCCACCCAACTCGAGCACCGCCCGGGCGACCGCCCGCGCGCCCGCCGGATCCGCCCACTCCGACTCGCCGGACCCCAGCTCGACGAACATCGACGGAACCGTCACGTCTGTCGGACCGTGATGGGTGCATTCGATGCCGACATCGTAGCCATCCGGGGCGTGCTCGGCGAGCGCCTCGACGACGCGTTTCTCCGCGCCCGGCGGTGCGTGCGCCAGCGCCCCGGGATCGCCGCCGTACTCGGCGGGTCCGAAGTTTCCGGTGACGTGTGCGGTCAGAAGCGGCCCCGTCTCCCCGCGATGTCTGGAGACGAAGACGAGTAACGCCGGGTCATCGAAGGCGACGCTCGGATCGTCGAGATAGATGTGTAGCTCCTCGAACGTCCGAAGCTCGAACCCCCGCGTGCGATAGTAGGTCCCCCCGCCCACCTCCTCCGGGCGGTCGAGGTCCTCGTGTTCCGTCCAACTCCCCGCTTCAAGCAGCCGCTCCCCGATGTGTTCGGAGGCCTCGTCCGCCCGACTGACGACGATCGCGATCACGGTCGATCCGTCCACGCGGGCCGCCGAATAGGCATCGGTCCGGGGCGAGTGCTCGCGGTTGACTCCGAACAGGCCACATGAGCGGGGTGAAAGGAGGAACCCACCGCGGCGTCACGGAAACAGCAGATAGACGAACACGCCGTAGGCGACGATGAGTACGAACCCGTCGAGGCGTGAGAGCCGCGCGCCGCGGATCATCAAGCCGACGACGAGAACGGTGATCGCGACCAGCACCGGGAACTCGAAGGCACGGACGCCGGCGCTCACCTGGATCGGTGTGAGTATCGCCAGGATGCCGATCACCGCGAGGACGTTGTAGATGTTCGACCCGACGACGTTGCCGATGCTGAAGCTCGTCTCGTCGCGGACGGCGGCGACGACGCTGGCGGCGAGCTCCGGCAGCGACGTGCCGATGGCGAGGACGGTCAATCCGATGAAGAGGTCCGAAAACCCAGCCGCCGAGAGGAGCCCTCGGCCGCCCGAGATCAGCCACTGCGACCCGGCGACGAGGGCGACGAGCCCGACGACGACGAGCCCGACGTCACGGGGTCTGGCGTCCGGCATCGCGTCCCGTTCGGCGGCCGTGATCCCGGACTGGGTTCGCTGTATCCGGCGGATCACGACGAGGGTGAACCCCGCCAGCGCGACGAGCAGCACCACCCCCTCCGGCCGACCGATTCGACCGTTCCAGCCCAACGCGACGAGCAACAGCGCGGCAACCACCATGAACGGCACCTGATTCCGGAGGACCGTCTCCGAGACGTCGAGCGGGCGGATGAGCGCGGCGATCCCGAGGACCAGCCCGATGTTGGCGATGTTGGAGCCGACGATCGCACCGAGCCCGATATCGGTCGAGACGGTGGCCGCACCCACGATGGCGACGAACAGCTCGGGTGCGGTCGTGGCGAACGCGACGACGGTCACGCCGACGGTCGACGCTTTGAGCCCGACGGCGAGCGCGAGATCCGCCGCGCCCTTTATAAGCGACTCCGCGCCCAAATACAAGAGGATGACTCCCGCGGCAAGCAAGAGGAGTTCGGTTGCGGGCGAGCCGAGCGGCACGCCGAACCGTTCTCGTCCGGAGGTATAAATGGTCGCGATGACACGTCGCCGATGAGCGGCACGATGCCGTCATTTAAGAGGCCCGCAACGGTCGCTTCGATATGGACGTCTACGGACTGATCGGCCACCCGGTCGGCCATTCGTTGTCGCCGCCGATGCACGAGGCGGGTTATGACGCGCTCGGCCTCGACGCCCGCTACGTCACGTTCGAGCCCGCCCCCGACGCCGCTAGGGAGGCTGTCGAGAGCGCTGCGACGCTCGGCGTCGCCGGATTGAATGTGACGATCCCTTTTAAACAGGACGTGCTGGAGTCCGTCGCCGTCGACCCGCTCGCCGAGCGGATCGGCGCCGTCAACACGATCGACTTCGGCCCGATTCGCGACGGGGCGGGCGACCGCCCGCGGGGCCACAACACGGATGCCGCCGGCGTCACGCGGGCCTTCGAACACCACGGTGTCGCGCTCTCGGGAACCGATGCCGTCGTTGTCGGCGCGGGCGGGGCGGGGCGGGCGGCCGCGTTCGCGCTCGCGGACGCTGGCGCGACGGTTCACATCGCGAACCGAACCGCCGAACGGGCCGAGGATCTGGCACGTGACGTCCCGGGCGCGACCGGTGGCGGACTCTCGGACCTCGGTGAGCACGTCGCGTCGGCCGACGTCCTCGTTAACGCGACGAGCGTCGGCATGGAGGCCCCCACGGAGACGCCGGTTCCCGCCGACCACCTCCATGCGGACCTCGCCGTCCTCGACGCCGTTTATACCCCGATCGAGACGCGGCTCCTCCGCGAGGCGGCTGCGGCCGGCGCGACGACGGTCGACGGCGCGTGGATGCTCCTCTACCAGGGCGTCGAGGCCTTCGAGATCTGGACCGGAGAGACGGCACCGGTCGGGGCGATGAACGACGCGCTTCGTGCGGAACTCCACTGATGGACGATCCAGTTCGGTCGGCTCAATCGTCGCCGTGAGCCTTCGTCGCCGTCCGACCGATCGCCTCGAAGCCGCGGTCAAGGTCGGCGATCAGGTCGTCGATGTCCTCGATGCCGACGGAGACGCGCATCAGGGTGTCCGTGATACCGATCGCTTCACGCTCCTCGCGGGGGATCGGCTCGTGTGTCATTCCGGCCGGGAGTTCGATCAGGCTCTCGACGCCGCCGAGCGAGACGGCAAGCGTGAACTCCTCTAACGCCTCGAGGAACCGTTTCGCGTCGTCGATCTCGCCGTCGATCTCGAACGAGAGCACGCCGCCGAACCCCGACATCTGCTCGCGGGCGAGATCGTGGTCCGGGTGACTTTCGAGCCCGGGATAGTACACCGCCGTCACCTCCGGACGGGAGTCCAGGTACTCGGCGACGGCCATCGCGTTGGCCTCGTGGTGGCTCATCCGCGCCCCGAGCGTCTTGATCCCACGGCCGACGAGATAGCTATCGAACGGCGGGCTCGCCGCGCCGACGCCGACCTGCTGGAGGAAGGTCAGCTCCTCGGCGAGCGCGTCGTCGTTCGTGACGACTGCCCCCGCGACGGCGTCGGAGTGTCCGTTCAGGTACTTCGTCGTGCTGTGAACGACGACGTCAGCTCCCAGCGCGAGCGGCTGCTGGAAGACCGGGCTCGCGAAGGTGTTGTCCACGCCGAAGGTCGCCCCGACCTCGTCGGCCACCTCGGCGATCGCCGCGATGTCACACAGCGCGAGCCGCGGGTTCGTCGGCGACTCCATCCAGATCACAGCGGTGTCCTCGTCGGCCGCGTCGGCGACGTTCGCGGTCTCGGTCGCATCGACGTAGGAGATCGCCACGCCCAATCGCTCCGAAAAGACCCGATCGAGCATGCGTCGGGTGCCGGCATAGAGGTCCTCGAAGGCGACGACGTGGTCGCCGGGTTCGAGCGACGCGAGCAACGTGGTGAAGATGGCGGCGGTTCCCGACGCGAACGCCAGTCCGTGCTCGCCACCCTCCAACGCCGCGAGGCGTGTCTCCAATCGGTGGCGGGTCGGGTTCGAGAGCCGCGAGTAGACGAACTCGCCGGCGTCGGGGTCGACGTCTTCGAGGCTCATTCCCGTGTCGAGCCCCGGCAGCGCGAACGTCGAGGAGAGATGGATCGGCGAGACGACGTCGCCGGCCTCGGTCCCGACGGTGAACGGCTCCTCGCCCGCCGAAACGGCGACCGTGTTCAAGCCCCGCTCGCCGTCCGACCTCCGGCCGAGTTCGCTTCCGTGTTCGGCCTCCGACTCCGGATTCTCGGACGGTGATCTCCCCACTTCGTTTCGGTCCATGTCGACCGATCGCGGCCGTGGCTGTAATAATTTATCATTTTAGAGTAATAACTGGCCGTTCTCGGTATAACTCGGAGGGATGATCCGACGATCGTGGATGCTTTACCCATCGGGCCGCTCAAATCGTGTATGACCGCAGACTGGGTCGGACTCTTTTCGGGCGGGAAGGACTCCTCGTGGGCGGTGTATCGGGCGCTGGAGGAGGGGCTTTCGGTCACTCGACTGTTGACCGTTCATCCCGCCGGCGACTCCTATATGTATCACACGCCGGCGACCCGACTCGCTCCGCTCGCCGCCGAAAGCATCGGGATCGACCTCGTCGAGGTGGAGCCGGCAGACTTCGGCGCCGCCGACGTCGAGGACGCCGGCGCACAGGGGGACGCGGAGCTCGTCCCGATGGAGGCGGCGTTGACGGAGATCGCCGCGGCGGAGGGGATCGACCTCGCGGGCGTGACCGCGGGCGCCGTCGAGAGCGAGTTTCAGACGAGCCGTATCCGCGGGATGTGTGACCGACTGGGGATCGACCTGTTCGCCCCGCTTTGGGGTGAAAACCCCGTCGAACTTGCCGAATCGATGATCGACGCCGGGTTCGACATCCGGATCGTGCAGGTGGCCGCATACGGACTGGACGAGTCCTGGCTCGGGCGACGATACGACCACGAGACGCTTGCGAAACTGCTCGCGCTTCGCGAGGAGTACGGGGTTCATCCGCTCGGGGAGGGCGGCGAGTTCGAGACGTACGTCGTCGATGGGCCACATATGGCTCGACGGATCGACCTGACGTACGAACGGGTATGGGAGGGCGACCGCGGTCACCTCGAGGTCACGGACGCGGAGCTGGTCTGAGCTGGTCGCCGTCGCCTTTCCCGCTCCGGCAACCCGCAGGCTTTTGATGGCCCCCGGCCAATCCCGCGACATGAAGGAGTCGCTGATGGACATCATCTGTTGCCCGCTCGACAAACACGACCTCGATCTCGACGTCGACGAGCGAGATGACGAGGAGATCCTCGAGGGAACGCTCACCTGCACCGAGTGCGGGGAGACCTACCCGATCGAAGACGGTATCCCGAACCTCCTTCCACCGGATATGCGGGAGGAGGCGACCGCCTGAACGGTCACCCGACTTGAGCGGAGACGGGTGACCCGAATCGCCAGACCGTTCCGGCCGTTCGGAGCCCTCCGTCTTCCGGATCGAACTGAATCTTTTTCTACCGTGGGTCCGACCTGACACCTGTGGCGACCCTATCCGTCGAGTTGAATGGGGACGGCGTCCATTCCATTCAGGCACCGGACCGGTTCACGACGAGCAGGCCGTTCTCCGTCGAGCTGCAGAACCTCGGCCGCTCGACACACGTGCATCTCCACCTCGATGACGATCTCGATCGGGTCGCGTCGCTCGCCGCGGTGAACCATTTCGTCGAGGACGAGGGGATCCGCCGGGTCCACATCGCCACCGACGAGGTGGAGGAGCCCGTTCGTGGCAAGCTGAAGGTGGTAACCGGCTACGGCTCCGGCGTCGCGTACGTCGACGTCGCCATCGAGCCGCCGCCGGAACGCGGCCCGGAGGAGGTCGTCGTCGACGAGACGTTCGCGAAGCCGCCCGAACGGAGCCCCGCCGAACCGCCGCTGAGCCAGCGTCTTGCCGTTGCGATGGACCGGTTGGTGGAGAACGGCGGGATCCCCGCCGCCGTGGTCGCGTTCCTCGCGATCCTCGTCGCGATCCTCGTCGCGGTCACCGTCGAAAGCGTCCTCGTCCTCGTCGCCGTCGGCGTCGTGCTCGGTATCGCACTCGCCGCGCTCGTCTTCTTGCTCGTGTGGTGAGTTCAGTACCGCTGCCCGGCGCGATGCATGCGACGCCCCGTCCTCGTTTCGTCGACGGTCGTGTCCGTCCAACCCCTCTGCGGCCGATCCCGTTCGATTTTATAACCGTGGCTGCGCCACCCCATGGCTGAACCCGTGCGCGCTTTCGGGACCGGATCCGCGCGCTTTTAACCGTTCCACGGAAACGGGATTCTATGAGCTTTGAGAAGGATGATGAGGTCGTCCTGCACGACAAACACAGCGAGTACGACGGTGATGCCGGGACGATCACGCAGGTCATGGAGACCATGTTCGGCGAGTCGACTTACACCGTGAGCTTTGAGGACGGCCAGGAAACCGGCATCCCCGAGGACGCGCTTGAAGCCGTCGACGACGAGGAATAACCGCTCGGACCCCCCATCGATCGTCCATCGATCGGCACCCTACCGCCGACGCACCGTGGACGGCCGGACTCACCAATCATGCCCAGAATCCCCTTTCACTACGTCGACCTCCGCACGTTCGCGTACGCGACGGAGGACGAGAAGCGTGTCGAGCAGGCGCTTCGCGAGTTGCTCCCGGAGGACGCCGACATCGATCGCGTCGAGAACGTTGGCCACCATGGCGACCGGATCGTCATCCTCTCCACGAGGATCGAGACCGCGGACGGGATGCGTCACGTCCTCGACCGACTCGCCGACCTCGAAGGCCTCGACCGCGTGCTCGCGGAACTCGACGAGCGCATCGACGAGAAGTGCGCGCTCTTTCTCCGGCTGGACAAACAGGCCGCCTTCGGGGGCGATATCCGGCTCGGTGACGGCATCACCGTCCGCGCGAAGGTCGAGGCGTATCCCGCGAAGAAGGACGCCGCCGTCGAGAACGCCCACGAGACGCTCGAACGGCTGGAGGATGGGAACGAGGCGGACGGCAGCGATAAAAGAGCCGGGGCCGACGGAAGCGGCGACTGATCGTTTTCGGCGCCAACCGGAACGGTCCGCGGGGCCCTTCAGCTGTCGGTCGGTGCTTCCGGCGGCCACTTGATCGAACAGCCCCGCGAGGGCCGGTCCGGGATCGAGACCTCCTCGCCGGCACGGACCGACTCGACCGCCGGCCGAATATAGGACTCCGTCGGCTCCTCCTCCGGATTCAACGCGTCGTCGAGTCGACCGTGATATCGGAGCCGCCATGTCCCCCCGTCGTCGCGACCGAAGAGGAACGGGTCGGGCGTACAGACCGCGCCGTAGGCGGCGGCGACCGCGCCGTCTTCGTCCCGAAGGTACGCGTCGTAGGCGATCCGACCGTCAGCGACGTACTCACGCATCCGTTCGAAGGAATCGTCCGCCTTTTCGTCGGCGTCGTTCGGGTTTATGCCGACGACGTCGAGGTCGTCGTACTCGGCGGCAAGCCGGTTGAGGACGTCGAACTTCGCCACCGCGTACGGACAGTGGTTACAGGTGAAGACGACGAGGAGAGCCTTCCCGGTAAAGTTCTCCAGCGTGTACGTCTCACCGTCCGTGCCGGGTAGCTCGAAGGACGGAGCGATATCGCCGCGTTCGAGTTCCGAGTCGGATTCCATAAGCGCCATATCACCCCTTCCGGCCCCGTGCGGAAAGGCGTTCCGAGCGATCGATCGGAACGCGCCGTCGGTCACCGCCGGATGAGCGCTCGAAGGGTGACGAGTCCGAGCACGGAGACCCCGATGCCAGCGATGAGTCCGGCGACAAGGAGCGCGACGTTTCGCAGCAGCCTGAGCGGCCCGTGAATGATCGGCATTTGCCCGGCCGATGTGATCCCAGTCGTGACACCGCCCATCGGGCCGACACCGTTCCCGAGCGCTCCCGTGCTGACCGCCGTGGACAGCCGCTCGATGAGGACTACCGTCGGAACGGCCACGAAGCCGACGACGACCAGCACGAGCCCGAGGAGGGCGACGGCGTTCGGCCGCCAAGCTCCCGCGGATCGGTATCCCC
Source organism: Halorubrum vacuolatum (assembly GCF_900188065.1). GTDB lineage: Archaea > Halobacteriota > Halobacteria > Halobacteriales > Haloferacaceae > Halorubrum > Halorubrum vacuolatum. The sequence continues at coordinate 3,475 of NZ_FZNQ01000001.1, read as the reverse complement.
CGCCTCGTCCGCCGGCGATCCGTCTCCCGCTGAACCGCTCGCGGACGTTGGACTCGGCGATCCTTGCCGACTGCGTCGTCGGATCTGCACGGGACGGGTACTGCTCCTCGCCGTTCAGGCGGGGTGAGTCCGTCTCCCCTCGGCGATCCTCGTGGGACGTATCGAAGCCGGCACCGGTCGGGCGTATGGATGACATGGGCCGACTGGCGGCGCTTTCCGATAAGAACCCTCGGGGGATCGTCGGTGAACGCCCGTTCCCCGTTGACCAACGGGGGAGGGACCGACGGGGCCACGGTAGCAACGGTCAGCGTCCGGGGGGCTTCAGTCGATTCGATCCGTCGACGTTCCGCTGTCCAGACCGCATGCGATCACAGACGCTTCTTCACGGATGATATTCGTGGGTGTTATCTGTGGGTGGTTCCGAGGCATCTGCGTGAACAGACGAAGCTATCTTGGGGTTGCCGGAGGCGCACTTCTCACGGGCGTCGCTGGCTGTCTCGGTGGGAACGATGACGGGACGAATGGCGACGACACCGGCCTTGACACGGACGATCCGGTCGGCGAGTGGTCCGGCGGCGAGATCGGGTTCGCGTTGCCGCCGTTTCAGGACCTCGAGGACCTCGAGACGCAATACGCCGGCACGTTCGAATGGCTTGAGGATGGGTTCGACGGTGTCGACGCCGTGGCGGGTCAGGAGACGACCAGTTACGCGGCTGCCGTCGAGAGCGTCGTTCAGGGGCATAGCGAAATCGGGAACCTCTCGCCGATGATCTTCGCCCTCGCGCAGGAGGACGGCGTCCACCCGCTCGCGGTCAACTGGTCGCACGGGAGCGACTCCTACCGGACCTACATCGTTACCCGCGCTGAGACCGGAATCGAATCACTCGAGGACCTCGACGGTGAGACGCTCGCCCTCGTCGATCCGCTCTCGGCTAGCGGCGGTATCTTCCCGCAGTACACGCTTCGTGAAGCAGGGATCGACGCCGGCGACGTCAACACGGAAGCCGAGGACGTCGAGGTCGAGTGGGCCGGCGGTCACGGGAGCGCACTGACCGCACTCGAACAGGGCCACGTGGCTGCCGCCGCCTACGGCGACTTCGAGCATCCCGAGCCGGACGAGACCGACGCCGATCTCGAGGTCATCGGGGAGAGTGACCCGATCCCGTTCGACGTCGTCGTCGCGACACCCGACACACCGGATGAGGTCCGCGAGGCAGTGGCCGACCGACTCCATGACACCCCCGAGGAGCACCTCGAGGACCACCGCGTCGACGAGTACGGGGAGTTCGACGCGGACCTTTACGACCAGACGCGCGAAATCGCGATCGAGATGGGCGTCGATATCGACACGCTCGACGAGGCCGAATCCGACTGATCCCCACCGCCGCGTCTCGTTCGATACGGTAGCCGGCGACCTCGAAACGGCACCCGGGGACCTCGAAACGGAACCCGGCGACCTCGAAACGGCACCCGACCACAGGGAGGCGACACGAACGATGCTCACCGTCACCGACCTCAAGAAACGATACGACGATGCCCGGGCGGTCAGTTCCGTCTCCGTGACGCTCCAGCCCGGCGAGTTGGCGGTTCTCGTCGGTCGATCCGGGGCCGGTAAGACCACGTTACTCCGCTGTCTCGATGGTCTCGAGCGACCGGATCGAGGGACTATCACGCTCAACGAGCGACCACTCGGTCCGACGGACGTCGCCTTGGTCTTTCAGGAAGGGGCGCTCCTTGAGCGCAAGTCCGTCCTCGAGAACGTCCTCGACGGCGGGCTCGGCCGAGAGCCGGCTTGGCGGGAACTGGTCGGGTGGCACGCACCGACCGCCAAACGGCAGGCCATCGAACGCCTCCACGCGGTCGGGCTCGGCGGGTACGCCGACCGCCGGGTTGGGGATCTCTCCGGTGGCGAAAAGCAACGCGTGGGGATCGCTCGGGCCCTCCAGCAGGAGCCACGGGTTCTGCTCGCGGACGAACCCGTCGCCTCGCTTGACCCCGAGACCGGTCGCACGGTCCTCGAGTTGCTCGCCGAAGTCGTCAGGGAGGAGTCGCTGGTCGGTCTGGTCAGCCTCCACCAGCCTGCACTCGCCCGAGCGGTCGCCGATCGGTACCTCGGCCTCGACGACGGCCGTCTCGTTCTCGATGCATCGGCTGCCGACGTCGGCCAAGAGCGCATTCTCGAGGTGTACGACGGTGGCTGATCACGAACAGGCGGCCGACAGGGGCGATACACCATCCGAAGGGACCCACACACGTTCCGAGGACCCTCCGGACGTCGAACACGAACTCAAGCAGGTCCAGCGCACGTGGCGTCGAAGACAGCTTCGGCGACTCGTCGTCGTCGTCGGCCTCCTCGCAACGGTCGTCTACACGGCCACCTGGCTCGGGTTCGACCTCGGATACCTCTGGGAGCACCGTGGAAACTTGCAATCCGTCCTGCTTGAGGAGATGCTCGTCCCGTCGGAACTGCTCGCCGAGTTCCAAGGGGACGGGCCAGCGCTCGGCTGGGCGGCGATCGAAACGCTCGCCATTGCGGCCGTCGGAACGGCGATCGGACTGCCACTGGCGTTCTGTCTCGGCGTCCTCGCGGCAGGCAACGTGACACCGAGACCGGTTCACGGCCCCCTTCGCCTCCTCCTGGGGACGATCCGGGCGGTCCCGAGTATGGTCTACGCCTTGTTGTTCGTGATCCTCGCCGGATTGGGACCTGTCGCCGGCGTCCTCGCGATCGCCATGGGGACGATCGGTGACCTCGGTCGGCTGTTCGCCGACGAGATGGAGGAGATCGACCCTCGGCCCGTCGAAGCCGTGATGTCGACCGGAGCGGGCCTCCTCGCGACGACGTGGGCGGCCCGACGTCCACAGGTGACGACCGCGTACGTCGCCTGGACGCTGTTTTATCTCGAGCTTAACGCCCGGAAGAGTTCGGTGCTCGGCATCGTCGGCGCCGGCGGGATCGGCTACCCGCTGATCATGGCGTTCAACGCCAGGAACTACACGCGCGTCATGGCGGCGATCCTGATCATTCTGGTTCTCGTCGTTGCCGTCGAGGCCGTCGCCACGCTCCTGCGTGATGCACTCGACGCGGACCGACGTGCTGCCCGAGATTGACTCCGTCTCCGCCTGAACGCGGAGGAACGCCACGGGATCGCAACGACCGCCCACGAGAGGCTTCAAGAGGACTGCCCGCCCGTGGGTTGTATGGCCGAAAACGACACAGGAACGCGGACGCCTGGCCGGACCGATCCGTTCCGGTTCGAGAGCGAGGTCGCACCCGGGAAGAAGCGACACCTCCGGTATGAGGTCTCAGAGACCTACCTCGGGGACGCGATCGAGATCCCGGTGACGATCGTGAACGGTGTCGACGATGGACCGACGGTGTTTATCGGATGAGCAGGCGCAAAACCTCGCCGTTTACGGCGGGGATACGCGCCGTCACTAGATGACGCAAACCACCGATGACTGCACGGCGGGA